>NZ_JALJWF010000001.1:5452132-6719448 GCF_024168645.1 Pseudomonas sp. GGS8
ATGGAACACCGCCACCACCACAAACCCCTTGCGTGCCAGTGATGTGGCCAGGTCGTGCAGGGCCAGCGGGGTTCCGGTGTTGCCATGAGACAGCATCAGCATCGGGAAGCGTCCGATGGCGACTTTGGTGTCTTCACCGGCTTCGACCGTGTAACCCTCGACTTTGCTGGAATGTTCCCGCTCGCTGGACGGGTAAAAGGCGATGGCGCGCATTGGCTGCAAGTCCAGCGGATCGAGGAACGTCATTTCATGGAAACCGACGCTCCAGTGAGGATGCGGCGCAGGCGCGGCGTGCACTGAATTCAGGCTGCCGAACAGGCAAATCAGTAGCGTTGCACAAAGACGCACCATGGAATGCCCCACCTTATTACCTGACCGCAGATATTAACCCTCGACTGCATAACCTGGGCCAGAAACTGATCACCGCCAGAAACAAAAAACTCCGTACCTGGCCATCACGATGACCAGAATACAGAGTTTCAGGGGTATTGCCCGAGCTGTTTACGACTTTTACGCAAGCCTTACGCGGCAGCGAACAGTTGCTCGCTGATGTGCGCCTGAGCATCGGTCATGGCTTTGGTGCGCACTTCATCACCGTAGGCCAGGCCATGGGCACGGACGAACTCGATGTCGGTGATGCCAAGAAAGCCAAACATAACCTTCAGGTAGTCTTCATGAGCCGTACCGGTCGGTTGACCCGCATGCAAACCGCCAGACGTCGAAACGATCACCACTTTCTTGCCACCGCACAGGCCTTCAGGGCCGGCTTCGGTGTAGCGGAACGTCTGGCCGGCCACGGCGATGCGGTCGATCCAGGCCTTGAGTTGGGTCGGGATGGTGAAGTTGTACATCGGTGCGGCAATCACGACGGCATCGGCGGCGAGGAATTCGGCCAAGGCCTGCGCGCTCAAATCGGCTTCATGCTGTTGCGCGGCGTTGCGCAGTTCCGCGGCGGTGCCGGCGGCGACCAAGGTGGCGGCGGAAAAATGGCTGATGGCATCGGCGGCCAAGTCGCGATAAGTCACCACAACGCCAGGCTCGGCGGCCTGCCAGGCCTTGACGACTTCGCCACTCAACTGACGGGAAGCCGAGTTGTCACCCAGAATGCTCGAATCGATATGCAGTAATTTCATGTGGGATCTCCAAGGTGAGGATCGCCACCCGGCGATCTGATGGAAACAATCCTACTCACGAAACCAATAGCTGATTAGACGGCAATAATGTGATACTTCGTTCTACTGATAGAACAGTCGGATTTAAATCATGCAAGATCTCAACGATCTCTACTACTTCGCCAAGGTGGTCGACGCCGGCGGCTTCGCAGCGGCCGGGCGTTTGCTGGGGATTCCCAAGTCCCGGTTGTCGCGACGCATCGCCGAACTGGAAGAACGCCTGGGCGCGCGCCTGCTGCAACGCACCACCCGTCAACTCAACCTGACCGCCGTGGGCGAGCGCTACCTGCGGCACTGTCAGGCGATGCTGCTGGAAGCCGAGATGGCCGATGAAGCGGTGGCCAGCATGTCCAGCGAACCCCGGGGCCGACTGCGGGTTTCCTGCCCGGTGGGATTGGCCCACCAAATGCTGCCGGGGGTGATCAGTGACTTTCTGGAGAAATTCCCTCAGGTTCAGTTGGAGGTCATGCTGCTCAACCGTCGGGTAGATCTGGTGACCGAGGGCGTCGATGTCGCCTTGAGAGTGCGGGAACTGGGTGATGAAGACCCCCTGCTGGTCACCCGCCGCTTACGTCAGGCGCAGACAGTCATGGTCGCCAGCCCGGCGTTTCTTCGCGAGCGGCAGATCAAGACCCCGGATGACTTGAAAAACGTACCGATATTGGGCGCACTGGAAGCCGATCGGCTGGTGCATCTGCGGATGCTCGATCAGAACGGCAAGGCCTGTGAAATGACATTCGAAGCCCGATTGGGCATCGACGATTTTCTCGTGCGCAAGGCGTGTACCCTGTCCGGGCTGGGTTTCACCGTGCTGCCGATGATGTATTGCGAGCAGGAACTGGAAAACGGCTCGCTGGTGCAATTGCTGCCCGACTGGTCATTGCCGGGCGGCTGGCTGCAAGCGGTCTACCCCCATCGACGCGGGGTGATGCCAGCGGTGCGCGCCTGGATAGACCATTTGATCGAATCATTCAATGCCTGTGGGGACCGACTGTTATGAAGGCAAGACCAATGAGCGAAGAGGATGTCGCGCAATTCTGCCTGGCGTTGCCCGGCGCGCGGGAGGACTACAAGTGGGGTGGCGTGCGGGTGTTTTCGATTGCCGGGAACAAGATGTTCGCCTTGCAGAACCTGCGGGGCCAGTCCCTGGCCTTCAAAGTCGACAAGGACCTGTTCCTGGGCCACTGCGACCGACCGGGCATTCACCCGGCGCCGTACCTGGCCCGGGCGCAGTGGATCATCATGGAAACGCCCTACCCACTGGGCACCGAAGAGCTGCAAGGCTTGCTGCTACGTTCCCACCAACTGGTGGTGAGCAAGCTGCCCAAGCGCACGCAGGTCGGTTTGCTGCTTTAGGCCTTAAAACAGCGCAAACAGATGGGCGCCCAGAAACAGCTGATCGATCCAGAACACCTGATGCATCAGCACGATGAGCCAGAACACCAGTTGAAACGAAACCTTGCGGGTCTTGTGCCGAAACACTTGCTGGGCCAGCAAGGCACCCGGCCAACCGCCCGCCAGTTCCACCGCGTGCAAGACGTTCTCCGGCGTGCGCCAGCTGTCGGCGCGGGCCTTGTGCTTGTCGCCCCAGTACAGGAAAAACGCCAGCACGCTGACGATGCCGTAGGCCGCCAGGGGAATCACCGACACCCCGCGCAGCCACAGCGACACCGAGCCAAACAACGGCACTGCGCACAGCACAGCGAACACCAGCAATTTCAACCGCAGGTTCTGAATCGCCCCCCCGGACTTGCGTCCGGGGTTGTCGCGTGCGGTGGAGTCGCTCATGGCTTGGCCGCGGTCCAGTCGACCCAGCCGAATTGCCAGGTGGCCAGAATCAACAGACCGAAAGCAATGCGATACCAGGCGAACGCCGCATAGCTGTGGCTGGCGATGAACTTGAGCAAGGCGCGGACCGCAATCATCGCAAAGATGAACGCGGTGACAAAACCAATGGCGAACACCGGAAAATCAGCCGGCACAAACAGATGGCGGTATTTGTAGCCGGAGTACACCGCCGCGCCGACCATGGTTGGCATGGCGAGGAAGAACGAGAACTCGGTGGCCGTCTTGCGCGACAAGCCGAACAGCAAACCGCCAATGATCGTCGAGCCGGAACGCGAAGTCCCGGGGATCATCGCCAGGCATTGGGCGAAGCCGACTTTCAAGGCGTCTTTCCAGGTGATGTCGTCGACGCTTTCAGCATGCACGACATGTTGACGGCGTTCGGCCCACAACATAATGATCCCGCCCACGACCAACGCGGTGGCCACGGTTATCGGGTTGAACAGGTACTTGTGAATCAAATCGGCGAAAATCACCCCCAGCACCACGGCTGGCAAGAAAGCAATCAACAGGTTCGCGGTAAAGCGTCGAGCGCTGGGCTGCGTCGGCAAACCAATGACCACGTCGAGGATTTTGCGGCGAAACTCCCAGACCACCGCCAGGATCGCCCCGAGCTGAATGATGATATTGAAGGCCATGGCCCGCTCGCCGCCGAAATCGAGCAAGTCCGCCACAATGATCTGGTGCCCGGTACTGGAAATGGGCAAGAACTCCGTCAGCCCTTCTACAACGCCTAAAATCAATGCCTGAAAGGCCGTCCAAAGATCCATCAATCCCCCAAGAAGCCATGCCCCAGGCATGCCCCGATAATATTTTTAAGCGTTCACTGTGATCAGCGTAGCTGACATTCCGCGCGCACAAAGATCCCCACAAAACGGTAAAAATTCTGTGAAAAACAAACCGGGACTCAGCTTTTTTCGCGCGGGGCCGAAATCCTATCAGACATGCCCTGTTTTCGCTGCCGCGTAATAGGACCTCAGTCGGATAGGCCCGATCGGCAAAGTGTGGTTGGATGCTGGCGATCATTTATTACAAGAACAAGAAACCGGAGTAACAGCGTTATGAACAGCTTGCGCAGTGTATCGATCAGCCGACGCTTGTGGCTCATCTTGATCGTGGCCGTGGTGATGTTACTGACGTTGGGCGTGTTGATGCTCAAGCAGATTCACGACGACCTTTATCATGCCAAGGTCCAAAAGACCCAGCATGTGGTGCAGACCGCCAGTGGCATCCTGACTTATTACCAAGGACTGGAAACCGCCGGCACCCTCACCCGCGCCGTCGCGCAACAGCAGGCACTGACCGCCGTGCGTGGTTTGCGCTACGACCAGAATGACTACTTCTGGATCAACGATCTGACGCCGGTCATGGTCATGCACCCGACCAATCCGAAACTCGAAGGTCAGAATCTCTCGACGATCCGCGATCCGGACGGTTTCGCGTTGTTCAACGAGATGGTTGCCATCGCCAAGGCCAAGGGCGCCGGCATGGTCGACTACCGCTGGCCGAAACCGGGCGCCAGCGCGCCGGTGGAAAAAACCTCCTACGTCAAACTGTTCGAGCCCTGGGGTTGGGTGATCGGCTCGGGCGTGTACATCGACGACATGCAGGCCGAGTTTTATACGCAGGTCTGGAAGGCGTCTTTCGTGGGCCTGGTGATTGCCCTGATCATGGCGCTGCTGGTGATCATGATTGCCCGTAGCATCGTGCGCCCATTGCAGGAAACCGTGGACGCCATGGCCAATATCGCCAGTGGTGAAAGCGACCTGACCCGCAGCCTCGATACCCACGGCCAGGACGAAGTCACGCAACTGGCCCGGCACTTCAACGCCTTCACCGCCAAACTGCGCCGGGTGATCGGTCAGTTGCAGGCGTCTGCCAGCGCGTTGGGACAGTCTTCCAGCGACTTGGGCAACGATGCCGCGCAAGCCCAGCAACGCAGCCAGCAACAATCCCAGCAAATGGAGCTGGTGGCGACCGCGATCAATGAAGTGACCTACGGTGTGCAGGACGTGGCGAAAAACGCCGAGCACGCGGCCAGCGAAATGCGCGATGCCGAATCTCAGGCGCAGCAGGGGCAGATCAATATCGATGGCAGCCTGCAGCAGATCGACAAGCTGTCTTCGACCATCGATCAAGCGGTCGAAGTGATTCGTACACTGGCCGACGAAAGCACACAAATCGGCAGTGTCCTGGAGGTGATCCGCTCCATCGCCGAGCAAACCAACCTGCTGGCCCTCAACGCAGCCATCGAAGCCGCCCGGGCCGGTGAGCAAGGTCGAGGGTTTGCGGTGGTCGCCGATGAAGTACGCCTGCTGGCCCAGCGCACCCAGAAGTCGACGGCAGAAATCCAGTCGATGATCGAACGCCTGCAAAGCCATTCCGGAGCGGCGGTCAAGGTGATTGGCGACAGCAGCCGTGCCTCGCAAATCACCATCGAACAGGCCGGTCTGGCCGGTGCCAGCCTGAATGCCATCGGCCAGGCCTTGCGCAACCTCAACGGGTTGAACGCCTCAATTGCCAGCGCAACGTTGCAGCAGGCCCATGTGGTGGAAGACATCAATCAGAACGTCACCCAGGCCGCCGGGTTGTCCCACAGCACGGCACTGGCGGCCGAGCAGTCGAGCGTGGCCAGCGTTCACCTCAAGGAATTGAGCGAACAGCTGAACGGATTGCTCAAGCAGTTTCGGGTGTAACTCCGTCCCTGCACCCACAGGGATAGCGTTTGACCTGACTGCCATTGGCAAACCCCATTCCCCACAACAAGCCCATTGCCCCACAATCCGGGTACAATTCGCCCCCCTCATTTTCTACGAACCAAGGAACCTCCATGTCCGGGCTTGAACTGTTTGCCGCCGCCCTCGGTGTGATTGCCGTCTGGTTGACGGTCAAACAGAATCCCTGGTGCTGGCCGATCGGTCTGGTCATGGTGCTGCTGTATAGCTGGATCTTTTTTGAGGTGAAGCTGTATTCGGACATGCTGCTGCAAGTGATCTACGCCGCGTTGCAGCTCTACGGCTGGTGGCAGTGGACTCGCGCCGGCGAGACGCATGACGGGCGGCAGGTCAACCTGCTCGATGGCAGATCCATCGCGCTCGGTCTGGCCGTGGGCGCGTTCGGCAGCCTGTTGCTGGGGGCCGCGATGGCTCACTGGACCGACGCCGCCCAGCCCTGGCTCGATGCCGCGTTAACCGGCTTCAGCCTGGTCGCGCAGTTATGGATGGCGCAAAAGCGCCTGCAATGCTGGCCGCTGTGGATCGCGCTGGACGTGATCTTCGTCGGCCTGTTCATCTACAAGGAGCTGTACCTGACCGCAGGCCTCTATGGGGTTTTCGCCCTGCTGGCGGTGCAAGGCTGGCGGACGTGGCGTGCCGACCCGGCGTTGCGCACATGAAAGTGCTGGTGCTCACGGGGCCCGAATCAAGCGGCAAGAGTTGGCTCGCCGCCGAACTTCAACGGCAATTCGGCGGTGTTCTGGTGGGCGAATACGTGCGCTGGTTCATTGAACAGCAGGCACGGGACACTTGCCTGGCCGATATCCCCGAGATCGCCCGCGGTCAACTGCAATGGGAAGATGACGCCCGCGCCCTTGCGCCACAGTTGTTGATTCTCGACACGCACTTGTTGAGCAACATGTTGTGGAGCCAAGCCCTGTTCAGCGACTGCCCGGCCTGGCTCGAACAGGCGCTGCTGGCCCGGCATTACGACTTGCACTTGCTGTTGTCGCCTGAACTTGTCGACTGGACCGACGATGGCCAGCGGTGTCAGCCAGAACTGAATCAACGCCGGGCTTTTTTCAACGCGACTCGGGCGTGGCTGGAGCAACATCAGCTACCTGTTCAAGTGATCCAGGGCGACTGGGCGGAACGCCGTGCCCAGGCGTTGCAAACCGTCACCCTGCTGCTTGGATGCTGACCTTCCTTCTCTCCAATTAAGGTGCAGAACCTGTGGGAGCGGGCTTGCCCGCGATAGCGGTACATCAGGCAAAGTCAATGTTGACTGTGCCGCCGTCTTCGCGGGCAAGCCCGCTCCCACAGGTATTGCGTTGAGCTGCAGGTACTTGCCAACACCCAGCATTTGTTGCGGTATTTTTTCAAATGCGTCCGTTTGTGAAACATACCTTCGCGCTTGAACAGCCCGTTTCAACGCCATTCGTCGTTCTGTCATCGCATGTGTTAAAGCGCTGATACATCACAGTGCAAAGCATGGATCCAGAGCTTCATGCCGCTTTTTCCCCGTTACAGCCCCAGGTTTTGTCTCAGGCCTGAAACAGCTCAATCAAGGATCCGTTTACTTTTATCGATAACCCCTTGAATTAAAACAACAATCAAAAATCGGCACGGCTTTCGCTCTCTCCTTCATAACGCTGATTAGGGCCAGCGCACAACAGAAGGAACACCGTCGTGGGGACTTTTCGTAAAGGCTTTACGTGCTTGATGCTGCTCGGATGTGCCACCGTCTCGCTACTCAGCCTTGACGTTCAGGCTGAAGGCAATGGCGTCATCGTGCTCACTCGTGATGTACAACCCCATACCGTCGGCAGGCCCCCCTTCCAGAAGGACCCCTACCCGACCACGGTCAACGCCAACCCTTCGGATCGTGTCAACACGACACTCAGCAACACCGAGTTGAGCGATGGTGAGTTCGCCAGCGTGGCCAGCGGTTCGTCCATCAGCAACAGCATCAACCAGAACGGCAACATACCCGGCAGCCTCAATGTCGTGACCAACCCCAATGGCATGCCCGGCATGAGCGCCGGTCACGGCGGCGGCAGCGGTGGTGCGATTTCGGGAACGATCAACCATGCCATGACTTCCGGCCTCGCGCCCTTGAGCAGACTGGCGGGAGGTCAATGACATGAGCCGCTCCCTGATCCTGCTCGCCCTGTTAGCCAGTGTCAGTACAAGCGCCATGGCCGACTCCAGCGTTCCGGTGGTCAACACCGCCAACATCCTGGATTCCGGCGCCCGGTACAACGGCAACTTCAACGTCAACCAGGCATCCGGCGATCAACAGCAACAGGCCAACACCCGTGCCATCGCCATTGGCACCGATGCCTCTGCGACCACCCGCGTCATCCAGAAACTCGACACGCCCGCCAACTCGTCGATGAACGCGACGGCCACCATCGGCGGTACCTCTTTCAGTCAAGGCAACGGTGCACTGGGTGTCAACCAGGGCGCCGGGGCCAATAACCAGATGGCCAACGCAATGCGCATCAGCATCAGTGCTGCGCCGCAAAGCGTCGACGATAGCGCCCTTTCTCAACAGAACGTGGCGTTGCTACCAAGCTCAGGGGCAACTGACGCTTCAAAAGGCAGTCGCCAGGTCGTGACAAGCGACCAGGCCTTCACCGGCAGCCGAGGAGTGATTCAGGTGAACCAGAGTGCCGGGGTGGGGAACCGAATGGCTAACACCCTGAGCATACGGGTCGCTGACTGACCCGAACGCAGTGCGATTAGAAAGTAACCAACACTTAACCAACTAATAAGCACGGAGAATCACCATGAAACCCACAATGGCTCTCAAACCTCTCGTCTTCGCCCTGGCAGCCGTCATGGCGATGGCAGCGCAAGCCGGTAACAATGATCGCGGCCACGGTCACCACCATCACGGCCCAACAGGTCCTACCTGGGAACAGCAACTGTCAATCGACTCCGCCGCCAGCGCCTATGTAGGGGATACACAGGACAGCAGCGGCAACTCGGTACTCAACCAAGGCACCAACAACACCGCCGACGCGAATAACTCACTCAACGGCTCCAACGGCAACATGGGCGCCAACGTCGCGGGTGGCGATGGCAACCAGCAAGACAACGCCGCCGCGCTGGCGACCGCCGATGAAAGTTTCATCTTCGGTTCCGCCGAGGCAACCTCCACCGCGTATCAATACAACACCAATAACTACGTCAAAAACCGCTCTACTCAAAATAACGCCACGCTCAACAATGCTGGCAACAACGGCTCCGGCAACATTGGCATCAACGTGACTGCCGGCAACTTCAACCAACAGAAAAACAACCTGGCGATTGCCGTGTCTGGCGGACGGGTAGCAACAGCCTCGGCTGACGCTTACCAATCCACCACCGGTCTGAATGTCGACAACAAAGCCGACCGGACCCACGTCACCACCACCCTCACCGACATCACGACCTCCTCGGGCTCCTTCAAGGCCAAAGGCACCGGAACGATCGACGACAGTGGCTGGGGTCACAGAGGCGATGACAAGTTCAAATTCAGCGCTGTGGGCACCTTCGATCTGGCTGGCGTCACCACCCATCAAGTGCTGACTCCAGACGGCTGGAAAAACCCGGTTGTAAACAACGCCACCATGTCCAACTCGATGAATGGCTTCTCCGGCAACGGCGGCGCCAACGTATCGGCGGGTGCGGGCAACCAACAAAGCAATTCGCTGTCCATCGCTGCTGGCTGCAGAGCCTGCATGTAATCGCGATCGAAATGAAAGCCCCGGCAACGGGGCTTTCTTTCCACGGCTCCTCAAAGGCGTATCGATCATGCGTACGACAGCCTTTTTTGCACTGCTGTGCCTGTGTGGCCTGACTCAGGCAGCACAGATGCCAGTCGCCGCCTTGCCTGGCGGCATGCTGATTTACAAGCAGGTGCAAAGCGTGCGTGAGCGCAAGTTCAGCGACATCGTCGAACAAAAAACCGACTTCAGCTGCGGCGCTGCCGCACTGGCCACGGTGCTACGCCAGGCTTACTGGCTCGATGTCGATGAGGAACACATCATCAAAGGCATGCTGATCAACGCTGATCAGAACCTTGTCCGTACGCAAGGTTTCTCCATGCTGGACATGAAGCGCTACGTCGAAGCAATCGGCATGCGTGCGCGTGGCTACCGGATACCGTCCGAGAAACTCGAAGCGGTGACCATTCCGGTGGTGGTGCTGATGGAAATTCGTGGCTACAAGCATTTCGTGGTGATGCAGCGGGCGGACAAGAACTGGGTCTATATCGGCGACCCGGTGCTAGGGCACAAACGCTATTCCCATGATGACTTTGTAAAAGGCTGGAACGGCATTGTCTTCGCAATCGTGGGTCCCGGTTACGACAAAACCAACGCATTGCGCAGTCCACCGGAACCACTGACGGCCAAGAACAAGATGGATACGTTCAACCCGGTCAAAGATGCCGAATTGATGGACTTTGGCTTCATACAGAGCGACTTCTTCTAATCGCCCACTGATGATAGAGGGGGCCGGATGCCCCGGGAGCAGCAGATGAAAACCTCATACTGGCTGGCTGCCGCTTGCCTGGCAGCAAGCGCATCGGGCTATGCCAATGCAGGATTCAAACCCATCGAACTCAAGGACCAGGAGCTCGCCGAGCTACGCGGTCGTTATGTCATGCCGGGGCGGATAATCAGCTTCGGCATTATCATGAGCAGCACCTGGCGCAATGCCAGTGGCGACCTGATCGGGGTGGAGACGTCCATGCAGATCCAGGCCGCTACCGTAAAACCCCAGCTTTACGTGTCGACCATTAAAGAGTCCGGTAACGGCAGTACGCCGTCATTGGGCACCGGGAATGTGATCGGTGGCGCAGGACTGACCACCACCCAGGGTGTCACTCAAACTGTGCGCGCCGCCGGTGACGGCAATACCGCCTACAACAATGTCGCCATCAACGTCGCAGAGGCCAACCAGGCGCCGACGCCGAATCCCGTCCAGGGGCAGGCGCTGACAAGCGGGCAAACCATTACCGACAGCAATGCCGCCGGCAACGTCGCGGTGGCGGCCACCGGTGGTGGCGTGCAAATGGCCATCCAGGCCAGCAACAACCAAGGCACGACCCTGCAACAGGTGGCTCAGGGGGGGCTGGTGCAGAACACCCGGCTTCTGGGCAACAGCAACAGGGTCAATAACCTGACGCAACTTAATGTGGTGCTTAACAACAACGGCCGAAATGCCGGAGCAGTCAACTGCAATCTGAGTCAACTCAATGCACTTCGCAGCCTGGGATATTGAACTACGCTGATGTTCGATCATTGGGCTTCATGGGGGATGGCTTATCATGTATCGATCAGTATCACTGCGCGCGGTCGTTTGTCTGAGTACCCTGTTCCCGTCGGCGCTGCTGCAAGCAGCGCCCGACGCGGACGTGGAAGCTTTGAAGCAACAACTCATGGAGCTCAAACAACGGTACGAAGTACAACAAAAGGCCCTGGCGGTGCTCGAACAACGGGTCCGCCAGGTGGAGGACCAACCGGCGGCGGCACCGCCTAAACGCCTGGCCAAGTCGCCAGCCGACATGAAAGGCAACCCGCAAGTGGCCACGAGGACGGGAGCGGCGGCGGCTTCAGGAGGCGCTGCGGGCAGTGGCAGTTCCTATGGACAATCGCTGGCTGATGACTCTCAACCGGCACAGAGCGTTTCCAACCTGTATGACGAGGCCAGCGGATTCTTCGGCGGCGGCAAGTTCAGCCTCGAAACCGGGTTGACCTACTCGCGTTACGACACTCGTCAGTTGATTCTCAACGGCTTTCTCGCCCTGGACTCGATCTTTCTGGGCAACATCAACCTGGACCGGATCAAGGCCGACACCTGGACACTGGACCTCACCGGGCGCTACAACTTTGACAATCGCTGGCAGTTCGACCTGAACGTGCCGGTGGTGTACCGCGAATCGACGTATCAGTCCGGCGGCGCCAACAACGGTGCGGCGGGAGTGACCAGCGAAGAAACCGTCACCCGCGACCCAACGCTGGGCGATGTCAACTTCGGTATTGCCTACAAATTCATGGACGAATCGGTCAACACCCCGGATGCGGTAGTTACCTTGCGCGTCAAGGCGCCCACCGGCAAGGACCCATTCGGGATCAAGCTGCGCCAGAGCAACGCCAATACCAACCTGTTCGTGCCTGACACCCTGCCAACCGGCAACGGCGTCTGGTCGATCAGCCCCGGTATCTCGCTGGTCAAGACCTACGATCCAGCGGTTCTGTTCGGTAGCCTGTCCTACACCCACAACCTGGAAGAGTCCTTCGACGACATCAGTGCCACCGTCAATCAGAAAATCCCGGGCAAGGTGCGGATCGGCGACAGCTTCCAGATTGGCGCGGGCATCGCCTTCGCGCTGAACGAAAAAATGAGTATGTCGTTCTCGGTGTCTGACTTGGTGCAACGTAAAAGCAAGCTCAAGCAGGATGGAGGGGATTGGGAGTCTGTGGTGTCCAGTGACGCCAACGCCGGCTACTTCAACGTCGGCATGACCATCGCGGCCTCCGACAACCTGACCATCGTTCCCAACTTGTCCATCGGTATGACCGACGATGCGCCGGACTTTTCCTTCAGCCTGAAATTCCCGTACTACTTCTAAACCGCACCCCGCAATAGAAAAGGCCCACTACGATAGTTGTCGTAGCGGGCCTTTTTTGTTGCACCGCCCTAGCGGATCTGGTGCTTGTGCAGCAATCGGTAAAACGTCGGCCGCGACACGCCCAGGACTCGGGCGGCAACACTCAGGTTGTCGCTGTGCCGGTTCAATACATCGCACAGCGCCTGGCGCTCGGCGCGGGTCTTGTAGTCTTCAAGGGTGCCCATCGGCGTGGCGAAGGCGTGTTGACTGAGCAGCCCCAAGTCTCGCGCCTCGATCTGCCGTCCTTCGGCCAGTACCAATCCACGACGTACCCGGTTGGCCAGCTCGCGGACATTGCCCGGCCAGTCGTGCTTGCCCATGGCAACCAACGCATCTTCGCTGAAGCTGCGAGGACGACGGCCGGTTTCACTGCTGTAGAAATGGGAAAAGTGGTTGGCCAGCATCAATAGATCGCCATGGCGTTCACGCAGCGGCACAGTGACCACTTGCAGGACGTTCAAACGGTAGTACAAATCTTCGCGAAAGCGTTTCTTCTCTATGGCCTCTTCAAGGTCGACGTGTGTCGCCGCCAATACCCGCACATCCACCGGAACAGGCTGATGGCCGCCTACCCGCTCGATGTGTTTTTCCTGCAGGAAGCGCAGCAGATTGGCTTGCAGCTCCAGGGGGAGATCGCCTATTTCATCAAGAAACAGGGTTCCGCCGTTGGCCGCCTCTATCCGCCCGACCTTGCGCTGATGGGCGCCGGTAAAGGCCCCCTTCTCATGCCCAAACAATTCGGACTGGATCAAGTGTTCGGGAATCGCGCCGCAGTTGATCGCCACGAACGGCTTGCTGTGGCGCTGGGATTGTTGATGCAGGGTGCGGGCGACCAGTTCTTTACCGGTGCCGCTTTCGCCGCGGATCAGCACCGGCGATTCGGTGGGCGCCAGTTTGCTCAGTAATTTTCGCAGCTCACGAATCGGTTTGCTGTCGCCGAGCAGTTCGTGTTCAGGCTGATCGATATGAATCGTGCCCTGCCCGCGCAGGCGTGCCATGCCGAACGCTCGGCCCAGAGTGACCTGAACCCGTGAGACATCGAACGGCAAGGTATGGAAGTCAAAAAACCATTCGCAGACGAAATCCCCGACGTTCTGCAAGCGCAGGACTTCCTGATTGAGCACGGCGATCCACTCGGTACCGCTGCGGGTAATCAGTTCCTTGACGGCTTCGGGACGTTCCAGATGGAAGGGCTGCAAGCGTAACAGGCCGACGTCGCAGGTTCGTTCGGCGGCGTTTTCCAGGGTACAGCTGTCGACATCCCAACCCACGGCGCGTAAACCCGGCAGCAAACGGTGGCAGTCGTCGCAAGGATCCACTACTAAAAGACGTCGTAAAGCAGGCGCTTCGATCATGACTGTTCCTTGGCGCCAAATTTTAGGAAATATTATTAAAAACAGTCATTTGGCGGGCTTCGGTGTAACACTAGCAAAATATTGACGCGAGCTTGTATCAATTGCTTATAGGGGCGTTGGCTTATTAGTTATAAGAAAACACTTGATGAGTTGTCTAACGCGTTGAACCTTTCGTTCAGCTTTCAGCAACGGCCTGAATCGCCGGCCAATCAAAGAAAGTTGAAATTTCTTTTGATTGTGTGTGACCCAACCCCCGGTTGCGGACATCAGTACAAGTAACCAGCCGAACGGTAAGCCCAACCGACGGCACATCACTTGATTGGGCATACAGAGAGAAGACCCCATGAACGCCCCGCTCCGTATCAACGAAGCTCTTTTGATTGCCGACCGCGCATTCCAACCCTTTCAATGCGTGGCCTGGGCGCCACAAGACGGTAATGGCGAGATCAGCCTGACCGTCATCGATCGCACCAACACTCGCATTAGCCGCAAACAAATCCCCAGCAGCGCCTATTCCGATCCAGAACAACTCGAACACCTGCTGGAACAAGCTCGCGCCGAGTTGAGCGAGGAAGGTTACACATTGCAATCGTGGTCCATGCCGCAATAATCTTTTTCGCGGATTACCGCCCGGTAATCCGCGTCCCTCGCCCCCCCTTAGTTGACGGTTTTCTATAGTCAGCCCCCCACCTGTTTCATCTTCTAACGCGTCAGATTACTTGGCAGGCTTGTCAGTGGTTCGAAAAGACACTGTTCTGGCACAAAACGCCCTGCCTCCTGAGAGTAATGGCAGTTGTGCATCATCGCATTCAGGGATTGAATGTTCTGCTCAGACCGTCACCCTCCGGGGCCCGGACAAGGACGACTGGCAAGGAGATGCGTGCATGTCACTCCGGACTGCTGTTGCCATACCGATGACGGTGAATGACGCCGGGCAACTCGATAGCCATTTCGCCGGCAGCGGCAAGACTCAAGTGTATTTCGCCGGCAGCACCTCCAGCAGGGT
Source organism: Pseudomonas sp. GGS8 (assembly GCF_024168645.1). Lineage (NCBI taxonomy): Bacteria > Pseudomonadati > Pseudomonadota > Gammaproteobacteria > Pseudomonadales > Pseudomonadaceae > Pseudomonas > Pseudomonas sp. GGS8. The sequence goes on from NZ_JALJWF010000001.1 coordinate 5,466,889, forward strand.
CAATGGTGTCGCGATTGACCCTGCCGGCCGAATACTGGTGGCAGCCAAGGTCGGCACGCCGGGTGGCAGCCGCTTTGGCCTGGCCCGCCTGCTTGAGGACGGTTCGGCGGATCTGGCCTTCGGCAAACAAGGCAGCATCATCGGGCAATTCGCCCACGGCTACGAGGCCATGGCAGGCACGGTACGGGTGCTGGCCGACGGGCACATTCTGGTGGCCGGCCTGCACTATGAAAACGCTCACTGTACGCTGCCCGCCCTGGCGATGTTTGATCAACGAGGCTGCCCGATCCAGGATTTTGGCGACCATGGCCGCTGCGTAGTGCGCCTGCCTGGGAATCTTTCCCAAGGCGCTCGCGATGCCTGGCTACCACCCGGTGTATCGGGGACCGAAGCCTGTGATGTCTGCGTGCAGGACGACGGTCGAATCCTGCTGCTGGCCAATCATCACTTCGAACTGGCCGATCACGTCGGCATGTTGATAAGGCTCAACGCCGACGGGTCGCTGGACAACACCTTCAACGGTCGCGGCTTTGTCATGGTCCGGCACTTGCTGATGAACACCTGGCTCAACAGCCTGATGGTGCAACGCGATGGGCGAGTCCTGGTGGGCGGATCGATCAATTTTCCCGAGGAAGGTTTGCTGGCGCGTTATCACACCGATGGCCGGCTGGATGACGGCTTCGCCGTGGATGGTTTCATGACCTTCAAGGCTTGGGGGCACAGCGCCCAGGTCTGCCAGACCGTCCAGCACGAAAATGGTGATTTACATTGTTTTGGCAACAGTCGCGACCCAACGCACTGCCTCGCACTGAACCTTCACAGCAATGGCCGGCCAGACATTCACTGCAATGGCGGTCGGCCCCAACTGTTGGAAATCGGTCACAGCGGCTGCCAATGGACCGCCGCCCAGGTACAACCGGACGGCCGCGTGCTGACTGTCGGAGCGACCGTCGGGGGGCTCGAAGGTGATTTTATCCTCGCCCGGTATTTACCCAACGGGGCACTGGATTGCAGCTTCGCCAATGGCCAGGGCTGGGTCCGCACACGCCTGAGTCATGGTCCGGACACCGCCACTTCTTTGGCCGTGCAGGCCGACGGTTGCATCGTCGTCGGCGGCTATTCACTGGATGGCAACTACCGCGCTGTCGTTGCCCGCTATCAACCCTAGTGTCCTGCACTTGATCTTCCCTTCCGCTTACGGCAAGTTGCGCGCTTCTTCATACAAGGAGTAGCCGATGTCCGGCTCAATGGCCCAGGCCTTCGCACACAATTTTCTTGGGCATTCACCCCGCTGGTACAAAGCAAGCATTATCGGATTCCTGATTCTCAACGCTCTGGTGTTGTGGACGATCGGTCCGGTGGCGGCCGGCTGGTTGTTGGTGCTGGAGTTCATCTTCACCCTGGCCATGGCGCTCAAGTGTTACCCGCTGATGCCCGGCGGGTTGCTGCTGATCGAAGCACTGCTGCTGAAAATGACCACACCCCAGGCGCTCTATGACGAACTGGTGCACAATTTTCCGGTGATCCTGCTGCTGATGTTCATGGTGGCGGGCATCTATTTCATGAAAGACCTGCTGCTGTTTCTGTTCTCGCGTCTGCTGCTGGGGGTTCGCTCCAAGGCGCTGCTGGCGTTGATGTTCTGTTTCCTGTCCGCATTTCTCTCAGCGTTTCTCGATGCATTGACCGTGACCGCGGTCATCATCAGCGCGGCCGTGGGGTTCTATTCGGTGTATCACCGCGTCGCCTCGGGCAACGATCCGCGTCAAGAAAGCGAGTTCGCCGATGACCAGCATTTGCCCACCCTCCACCATGCCGACCTCGAACAATTCCGCGCCTTCCTGCGCAGCCTGCTGATGCACGGGGCGGTCGGCACAGCGTTGGGGGGTGTTTGCACGCTGGTCGGCGAGCCGCAAAACCTGCTGATCGGCCATGAGATGGGCTGGCACTTCGCCGAGTTCTTTCTGAAGATCGCCCCGGTGTCGTTGCCGGTGCTGGCGGCGGGCCTGGTGACCTGTGTGCTGCTGGAAAAACTGTGCTGGTTCGGTTATGGCACGCTACTGCCGGATAACGTGCGTACGGTGCTGGCCAATTACGCCGCCGAAGACAACGCCGAGCGTACTTCGCGTCAGCGTGCTGCGTTGCTGGTTCAAGGGGCGGCGGCGCTGATTCTGATTGCCGGGTTGGCGTTTCACGTGGCCGAAGTCGGCTTGATCGGTTTGACGGTGATCGTGCTGATCACCGCGTTCACCGGTATCACCGACGAGCACCGCCTGGGCAACGCCTTCAAGGACGCCATGCCGTTCACCTCACTGCTGGTGGTGTTTTTCGCCGTGGTGGCGGTGATTCACGATCAGCAACTGTTCGCGCCGCTGATCCAGTGGGTGTTAACGCTGCCGGCGGATCAACAGCCGGGCATGCTGTTTATTGCCAACGGCTTGCTGTCGGCCATCAGTGACAACGTGTTCGTCGCGACCATTTACATCACCGAAGTGAAACAGGCATTCATCTCCGGCCATATGAGCCGCGAGCACTTTGAAACCCTGGCGATTGCGATCAACACCGGCACGAATCTGCCGAGCGTGGCGACACCCAATGGTCAGGCAGCGTTCCTGTTCCTGCTGACCTCGGCGATTGCACCGCTGATTCGTCTGTCGTACGGGCGAATGGTGTGGATGGCATTGCCTTACACCGTAGTGATGGGTGTGCTGGGCTGGTATGCGGTGAGTTATTGGTTGTAACACCGACTAAATGTGGGAGCGAGCCTGCTCGCTCCCACATTGGTTTTGCGTGCTTATCGAGGGAGGATGTATCGCTCGATCGCCTGGGCCGCGCCGTCTTCGGTGTTGGCTCCGGTCACCACGTCGGCCTGACGCTTCACTGCCTCTTCCGCCTGCCCCATGGCGATCGACAACCCGGCCCGATGAAACATCGCCGGGTCATTGCCGCCGTCACCCATGGCGGCGGTCTGTTCCAGCGACACCCCGAGAAACTCAGCCAGCGTCGCCAATGCTGCGCCCTTGTTGGCCTGCATCGCGGTCACGTCCAGATAGACCGGTTGCGAACGCGACACCTGCGCCTGCCCTTCGACCTTGGGCAGCAACCGCGCTTCCAGCTCCATCAACAATTCGGTGTTATTGCTGGCAGCGACGATCTTGTCGATCCGTGTCAGACAAGGCTCGAAAGTCTCGACCACCACCGGCGGATAACCCAGGCCATGTTGTTCTCGCGGGACCATCGGGCCATACGGGTCCTTCAACAGCCAGTCGCCACCACTGAACACCCAGACTTCAATGTCCGGCTGATCGGCAAATAGCGCCAAAGCCGTCAGCGCCGCCGTTGCCGGCAAATAATGCGCAACCAGCAAACTGCCGTCCGGGTTGACGATTGTGCCGCCATTGAACGCCGCCGTTGGCAAATCAACGCCCAGGGCTTCGATCTGCTGCAACATGGCTTTGGGCGGACGTCCGGTGGCCAGGCTGAACAGCACGCCGGCGTCACGCAAGGCGCGGACGGCATCGATGGTGCGCCGGCTGAGGCTGTGATCGGGCAGCAACAACGTGCCGTCCATGTCACTGAGCAGAAAACGGATGGGTTGTTGCGTGACGTCCCTCATCCGAGGCTGTGCCAGACGCGACCGTCGCGGGTCAGCAGCTCGTCAGCGGTCTTGGGTCCGTCTTCGCCGGCCGCATAGCTCTCCACGGTTGCATCCTGCTGCCAGGCGTCGAGGAACGGCTGCACGACGCGCCAGCCGTTCTCGATGTTGTCGGCACGCTGGAACAGCGTCTGATCGCCGGTGAGGCAATCGTAGATCAAGGTTTCGTAGCCGGTGGAGGGCTGCATTTCAAAGAAATCCTTGTAGGCAAAGCCCAGCTCGATATTGGCCATGTTCAACGCCGGCCCCGGCCGCTTGGCCAGCAGGTCGAACCACATGCCTTCGTTGGGCTGGATCTGGATCCGCAGGTAGGTCGGCTGCAACTCTTCGACCTCGGTGTCGCGGAACTGCGCATACGGCGCCGGCTTGAAGCAAATGACGATCTCGGTGTCGCGTACGCTCATGCGCTTGCCGGTACGCAGGTAGAACGGCACACCGACCCAGCGCCAGTTGTCGATCATCACTTTGAGCGCGACATAGGTTTCAGTGGTGCTGTCGGGCGCGACGTTGGTTTCCTGACGATAACCGGGCAACCGATTGCCATCGATCTCGCCGGCGGTATATTGGCCGCGCACTGAGTTGGCTCGCGCTTCCTCGGTCGACCAGGGGCGAATCGCGCCGATGACTTTGGCCTTCTCGCCGCGTACCGCATCGGCGCCAAACGCCGCCGGTGGTTCCATGGCCACCATCGCCAACAATTGGAACAGGTGATTGGGCACCATGTCCCGAAGAGCGCCGGTGACCTCATAAAAACTGCCACGGGTTTCCACACCGACGGTTTCGGCGGCGGTGATTTGTACGTGGTCGATGTAATGGTTGTTCCAGAAGGCTTCGAACAGGCTGTTGGAGAACCGGCTGACCAGAATGTTCTGCACGGTTTCCTTGCCCAGATAGTGATCGATCCGGTAGATCTGCTTTTCCGTCATCACTTTGAGCAAGCACGCGTTCAAGGCTTCGGCGGTGTACAGATCCGAGCCGAAAGGCTTTTCGATCACCACCCTTCTGAACGCATCGGGGGCTTCTTGCAACAATCCGGCAGCGCCGAGACGCCGCACCACTTCGCTGAAAAAGCGCGGGGCGGTGGCCAGGTAGAAGACGGCGTTACCGGTGCCGCTGGCGTCGATTTTCGCCGCCAGGGCGTCATAGGTGCGCTCATCCAGAAAGTCGCCCTGGACGTAGCTGATGTGTTTGGCCAGTTTGGCCCACAACGCCGGATCAAGGGCGTGATCGCCCTTGCCGACCTTGGCCGCCACTTCTGCCCGAATGAAGTCTTCGAGTTTTTTGGCAAAGGCTTCGTCACTGATGGCGTTGTGATCAACGCCGACGATCCGCAGTCCATTCCCCAGCAAACCGTCGCGACTCAGGTTGTACAGCGCCGGCATCAGCAGACGCTTGACCAGATCGCCATGGGCGCCGAACAGAAACAGCGTGGTGGGCGGCGCGGGTTCTGCCTTGGATTTCCTGCGGATCACATGGGTCATTTTTTCGGAGTCTCCACATGGCCGCCGAAGCCGAAGCGCTGGGCCGAGAGAATCTTGTCGCCAAAGGTGCCTTGCCCGCGCGAACGGTAACGGGAGAACAGCGAGTTCGACAGCACCGGCACGGGCACCGATTGCTCCATGGCGGCTTCGATGGTCCAGCGACCTTCACCGCTGTCAGCCACCGAGCCGGAATAACCGTCAAGTTTGGGGTCGCTGGCCAGGGCATCGGCAGTCAGGTCGAGTAGCCAGGACGAGACCACGCTGCCACGACGCCAGACTTCGGCGATGTCGGCGACGTTCAGGTCGAAGCGCTGATCTTCTGGCAGGCTTTCGCTGGACTTGGTCTTGAGGATGTCGAAGCCTTCGGCGAAGGCCTGCATCATGCCGTACTCGATACCGTTATGGATCATTTTGACGAAGTGGCCGGCGCCGGCGGGGCCTGCGTGGATGTAACCGCGCTCGGCGCGATCGTCATCGGACTTGCGATCCTTGGTGCGCGGGATGTCGCCCAGGCCCGGGGCCAAGGATTCGAACAACGGGTCAAGACGCTTAACCGTCTCGGCATCGCCGCCGATCATCATGCAGTAACCACGCTCCAGGCCCCAGACGCCGCCGGAGGTGCCGACGTCGATGTAATGCAGGCCTTTTTCCGACAGGGTTTTGGCCCGACGAATATCGTCCTTATAGAAGGTGTTGCCGCCATCGATGATGGTATCGCCCGCTTCAAGCAAGGTGCTCAGGGTGTCGATGGTGTCTTCGGTCGGTGCGCCAGCGGGCAGCATGACCCACACCGCGCGAGGCTTGGCCAGGCCAGCGACCAGCGCCGGCAATTCAGCAACACCGGTGGCGCCTTCTTCGGCCAGGGTCTCGATAAAGGCGGTATTGCGGTCGTAAACCACGGTGGTGTGCCCGTTGAGCATCAGGCGCCGCGCAATATTACCGCCCATGCGGCCCAGTCCAATAATCCCGAGTTGCATGTACTGATGCTCCCTACTACAAATAAAGTGTGTCTAAGGTTATAGCCCAACGCGACTAGTGAAGGTTAGTCCAGAGCGGCGGGATGAAGTTTCCGGACATTGTGCCCGATCCAGACTGATAACGTCGGGAATCGTGCCGAAGACACAACGACCATGAAAAATAAAAAAGTTCCCTTCAAGGGCAAAAGAAATCAAGATTGGCGCCGATAGTAAGAGAGCACCCGGTCTCGGGAGCCGACTTACAGTTGATACCGCCATTTGCGAGGTGAGCAATGGGCACCGTACACACAGCACTGCCTGCACAAACCCTGTACGTCACGATCCGTCGCGATGAACTGCGCCAGTTGAAAGACGAGCGCGATCAGTTGAAACGGGAAGTCGCGCAATTGCGCCTGCTGACCCAAGGCAATCAGGCTCAGCCCTTGCCTATCACCCTACGTGCTCCCCACGCCTGATCTCCTCGCGTGAGTCGGAAGCAGCCACCGCTGTTTCTGACTCGTTGCAATCCTGCCCGCTGCGGCACACTCACAAAGTTTTCACACCTGCTTGTTGATACTTCGGTTCATTGTGGCCGCTCGGTATCCGAGCGGCGTTTGTTCGTCTGCGACAAGGAGAGTGCCGACGGCCGATCATCAGGCTGGAGTTTTGAATGGCTTTGCTTAAACGCAGCAATACGTCTGCGAATGGTTTCGATTGGGCAGGATTTCTCTGGTTATTTCTGTTCTTCTGGTATTTCTCCGGCATCACCCAACTTCTGATTCAACTGACGGGCACTTCCGGTTTTACCGGGTTCCGCCAGGCTTTTGTGATGAGCGCCCTCTGGCTCGCGCCGATGCTGTTGTTCCCCAAACAAACTCGTGTGATGGCCGCGCTGATCGGCGTGGTGCTGTGGGTTTGTTCGATGGCCAGCCTGGGTTATTTCTTCATCTATCAGCAGGAATTTTCCCAGAGCGTCATCTTCATCATGTTCGAATCGAACGTGTCTGAAGCCGGCGAGTACATGACGCAATATTTTGCCTGGTGGATGGTGCTGGCGTTCCTCGCCCACACCGCGTTCGCGTATTTCCTTTGGACCCGCGTGCGCCCGGTGTACCTGCCTCGCGCCCAGGCGCTGATTGCGGCGACGGCTATTCTGTTGGCCGTGATCGGTTACCCGCTGATCAAGCAGACCGCACACACCGGCAGCCTGGCGGAAGGTTTCGAGAAATTCGAAACCCGCATCGAGCCCGCGGTGCCGTGGCAGATGGCCGTGGCCTATCACCGCTACCTCGATACCCTGGCCAGCATGCAAGGCATGCTCGACAGCGCCAGCAAGATCCCGCCGCTGAAGAACTTCACCGATTCGATGGCCAATCAGCCGGCGACCCTGGTGCTGGTGATCGGCGAGTCCACCAACCGTCAGCGCATGAGCCTGTACGGCTACCCGCGGGAAACCACCCCGGAACTGGATAAGCTCAAGGACCAACTGGCGGTTTTCGATAACGTCATTACCCCACGCCCCTACACCATCGAAGCGCTACAGCAGGTGCTGACGTTCGCCGACGAGGAAAACCCGGACCTCTACCTGACGACGCCGTCATTGGTCAGCATGATGAAACAGGCGGGTTACAAAACCTTCTGGATCACCAACCAGCAGACCATGACCAAGCGCAACACCATGCTCACGACCTTCTCCGAACAGGCCAACGAGCAGGTGTACCTGAACAACAACCGCAACCAGAACGCCGCTCAGTACGATGGCGATGTGATCGAGCCGTTCAACAAGGCGCTGGCCGATGCGGCGCCACGCAAGCTGATCGTCGTGCATTTGCTCGGCACGCACATGAGCTATCAGTACCGTTACCCGCCGACGTTTGACAAGTTCACCGACCGCAAAGGCGTGCCGGACGGCCTGCGTGACGATCAGGTGCCGACGTACAACAGCTATGACAACGCGGTGCTGTACAACGACTTCGTGGTCTCGAGCCTGATCAAGGACTACGCCAAGACTGACCCGAACGGCTTCCTGCTGTACCTCTCCGACCACGGTGAAGACGTCTTCGACTCCGCTGGCCACAACACCCTGGGCCGCAACGAGAACAAGCCGACCGCGCCGATGTACACCATTCCATTCATGGCTTGGGCTTCGCCGAAATGGCGCGAAACCCATGACTGGAGTTTTGCCGCTGATCTGGGTCGGCCGTACAGCAGTTCCCAGCTGATTCACACCTGGGCGGACCTGGCCGGCCTGAGTTTCGATGAACTGGACCGCAGTAAAAGCCTGGTCAGCGACAGCTTCAAGCCTCGGCCATTGATGATCGGCAACCCTTACGAACGTGAGCAGCGGCCGTTGATCGACTTCAGCCTGATGAAACCCAAAGTCGCGCCTGTCGCCCCGGCGGTTGTTCAGCAGTAAATCTTTGAGGGGCGTCCTGGACTAATGCCAGGCGCGGAATCTGTGGGAGCGGGCTTGCCCGCGAAGGCGTCGGCAAAATCAACATTGATGTTGCCTGACATACCGCTTTCGCGGGCAAGTCGGATCGCCGCACCGCCGCTCCCACAGAGATTGCGGGTGGCGGACTAAAGCGCTTTGGTCCAGAACAGCATCCGGCCGTGCGCCGGGTCGAACATACCTGGCGAAAAACCGAATTTGCCATAAGACGCCTGGGCCACTGGATTGCCTTCCAATACTTCCAGGGTGATTTTGCAGCAGCCGCGCTGACGTGCGATGTCCTCGACTTTGTGCAGCATCTTCTGGCTCAACCCCAACCCGCGAAACTTCGACACCACAACCACATCGTGCACGTTGACCAACGGCCGACAGGCAAAGGTCGAAAAGCCTTCGAAGCAATTGACCAGCCCTGCCGGCTCGCCGCCGACAAACGCCAAGACACTGAAAGCATGCGGCCGTTTGGCCAGTTCCCCCGGCAGTTGTTGCAACACGGCAGCGCGCAATGGCTGACCGCCACCCATCGGATCTTCGGCGTAGTGATTCAATACAAGACCAATCGCCTCGGCATGCACCGGGTTGGTGTAGCTGGCCTGAAGCACAAGAATTTCTGCGGATTCCATTTCCACCCTCGATCACACATGAAGTTGCCCCAGTTCGCTTCTTGCGCACTGAAAGGTCCTGCGACCATATCGCGAGCGCCGGGGTGCCGACAACCGGATCCTCTCGCCCCGTTGCACCTTCTCCCGAACATCAAGCCTCGGCAAAGCGTTTTAGCTGCATCTCCTGCAAACGGCTGAGGGTGCGGCGAAACGGGAATTCCAGATAGCCCTCGGTGTACAACGCTTCCATGGGCACCTGCGCTTCGAGGTACAGCGGCACCTTGCGGTCATAGCATTCGTCCACCAGGGCAATGAACCGCCGCACGCCGTCGTCATGCACCGACAATTGCGGCAACTCACGATCCCCCGCCGCCACCCGCTCGACACCGTCTTCAGTGCCGCGGGCGATGCGCCCTTCGCGTTTTTGCGCGCTGAGATTGGGCACGTCACTCAACAGAATCGCGCTGAAGGTGTCGCACAGCGCCATGAAGTCCATGGCGGCAAAAGGCTGCTCGCAAACCTCGGCGTAACGGCACCAGAGCACAGTTCGACTGGCCTGCATGACAGTGACCGAACGGTAACCGATGTTCACCGGATCACTGGACAGCGACTGGCCGATGGTCAAGGCCTTGAATACGTCGCCGAGGGCACCGGGCTGACCCGGAACGTTCACCCAGTAACGCTGCAGACCGGCGCCGGGATGCAGACGATGATCTTCCCCGCCATCCACCGCGATCACCTGCATGTGTTGCTTGATCGCGGTAATCGCCGGCACGAAGCGGTCGCGGTTGAAACCATCGGCGTACAGCTGATCCGGCGGTTGGTTGGAGGTGCAGACCACTACCACCCCTTGCTCGAACATCACCTGAAACAAACGCCCGAGAATGATCGCGTCACCGATATCGTTGACGAACAGTTCATCGAAACACAACACCCGCACTTCCTGGCTCAGCTCGCGGGCCAGGGCCTTCAGCGGGTCGGCGGTGCCGGTCAATTGGAAGGAGCGCTGATGCACCCAGCCCATGAAGTGGTGAAAGTGCTGCCGCCGGGCCGGGACGCGCAGGTTTTGATAGAACTGATCCATCAACCAAGTCTTGCCCCGCCCGACCGGACCCCAGAGGTACACGCCGGTAATGGGCGCGCGGCCTTCCTGCAAGGCTTCGTGGCATTTTTGCAGCGCCCACACGGCCTGTTCCTGGGCTTCGTCCTGGACGAAGCCCTTCTGTTCGATGGCGTGTTGCCAGGCGCTTAAGGGAGAGTCGACATTCATGCGCGGCAGTATACGTCTCCGGGGCGGCTGGCGAAGCCCGATACCCGTCAGTCTAATTCCTGCGCAAGACACAAGCGGGCTTGTGTGGCGAGGGTGCTTGTCGGAACACCGCACCGCCCCGTTCGGCTGCGAAGCAGTCGTAAATCCTTTACATGCGGTTAACTTTGAAATGCTGGGGGCGCTTCGCACCCCAACGGGGGCAAGCCCCCTCGCCACAATGGCTCGTTCCCACAGGTTCAGCGCCGTTACGCAGCGGCGGGTTACAGCGAGATGTCCAGACGGGCGATCTTGCCCTGCTCATTGAGTCGGAACATGTAACGCAGTTCCAGCGGGCTACCGGGAAAGGTGCCGGAAATCAGGTTGTGCACCAGCACTTTGCCGGTGCGCAGTTGAACGTCGAGCACCTCGACCCGCGGCTGATAACGTTGCGCCGTGTCTTGCATCCATTGGGCGATGGCTTGGGTGCCGACCTGATGCTGCCCCTCATCGAACACGTTGGCATCCTCAGCGAAAAAACTGGCGACCCTCGAGGTGTCGCGAGCATTGGCTGCAGCAATGTAGGCGGCAATGGCGGGGGCCAGTGAAGGGGCTGGATGGGACATGTTTACGGCTCCTTGTGAGTTGATTCTGGAGCGATGCTAAAACAAGCCAGTGTCAGTTCTTGTCAGGAGTGAAACGCCCTGTTTCATCCAGTTGCATCTGCTTGCGCCAGGTGCGCAACAGGTCGCTGCGCCGCCCTGGATAGCGCTCACCTTGTTCACTGGCGGCCGAGATCCGGTCGGTACGGAACGTGCGATAAGCACTGCGCAACTCACACCAGGCGACGATAATCCGCACCTCATTGAGAAACCCCAGGGCCAGGGGCCAGATCAGCCGTTGACTGGGTACCTGGTTGGCGTCCGCGTAATCGATGTGCAGCTTGGCCTGATCGCGGATGGCCTGACGAAACACATTCAACGGCACGGCATTTTTCGGATAGCCACAACCCGGCGGGCCCGGCAGCACCGTCGGGTTGCGTAAGGCGTCCTGGGCCTTAGGGTCGAGCACGGCGGCGATCTTTGCCAGGGCATCGGCCGCGGCTTTGCTCAAGACTTCATCGCCACGCTGATCCACGTAGCGCAAACCGAGCACGATGGCTTCGGTTTCATCGGCATTGAGCATCAGGGGCGGTAGAAACAGACCGCTGCGCAACACATAGCCGATCCCCGCCTCGCCAAAAATCGGCGCACCGAGTGCGGTGAGTTCAGCGATGTCGCGGTACAGCGTGCGCTCGGAAATCTCCAGCTCGCTGGCCAATGTCGCGGCAGTCACTGGACGACTTTTGCCCCGCAGCACTTGTAACAAGGTCAGTAAACGGGTGGTTCGCGACACGGTCGGCAGGCTCCTTTCTGGAAGTCAGGGAGCTTAGCAGAGGCTGCTGTCAGAAACTGACAGTAGCGATGCCAGCCTGAAAAGCTCCGCAGACAAGCCTCCCTCCTACAGGTTCTGTGTCGCGCCCAAATCACATGGCGACGAGTCGCACGCAAATCACCCGATAATCGCCGTACCTGTGGGAGCGGTCGCCTTCGGCAGCTCGCGCAAGACTTCAGGCACCGCCGAGACACATCTTCGAATCGCCGATCACTGTCGGTGCGTTGTGCGCTATCGTGCTGAATATCTTCCTGCCCCAAGCGTTCATCGAGCTGGAAGAGGACGAGTTCGACCCGCAAGCCTCGGTGCTTCAAGTGATGCAGAACCCGGATGTTCCGGCCAACGGTGAACCCGCGTCGCCTGTGGCTGTCGCACAGTTGAACCGTCCGTGATGCTCGAAGGTCGAGCTTTGAGCGGTTCGGCCTTTTTCTTTACGAGAATATGTTCATGCGCAGATTGCTAGCCCTGTCCCTATCCCTTCTATTGCTCTCCCTGAGCGCCTGCGCCCTGTTCCCCAGTCGCGACCCGCTGCACATCAATGTGGTCGGTATCGAGCCGCTGCAAAGCCAGGAACTGGAAGTGCGTTTCGCGGTAAAACTGCGCGTGCAAAATCCCAACGAAACCGCGATCGCCTACAACGGCGTAGCGCTGGACCTGGAAGTCAACGGCCGACCACTCGCCTCCGGCGTCAGCGACCAGTCGGGCTCGATCCCACGATTCTCCGAAGCAGTGATCGTGGTGCCGGTGAGCGTTTCGGCCTTCTCGGTGCTACGTCAGACCCTCGGGCTGAGTCAGACGCAGGCATTGGACAATCTGCCGTATGTGCTTCGGGGCAAACTGGCGGGCGGCGTGTTCGGCACCCTGCGTTTTGTCGATAGCGGCAAGCTCAGCCTGCCGGGCTCGACCAACGCCACCTGGTAATGCCCCACTACGTCACGGGGTCGATAACCTGCGTCACACAATGCTTCAGGCCTTCTATATGCCAGTTGGCCCACAGTCGGGTCTTGCCGGTGCCGCCTTCATCCGGCTCTATCGCCAGCCAGTTTCGAGCAGCGATCAGGTAACGCCCTCTTGCGCTGACGGGCAGCATGGTTCCGGTGATGCCGTAGTCGATCTGTTCCTGGTTCGCACCGATGGACTCCAGAAAGTGCACTGCCAGCACCGCAGGCGCAGGATGCACGACGCCGGTGGAAATCAATTGGTAGATTTTCCCTGCGCCATCAATGCCATGCCGAGGCAACTTCGATTCGATCACACAGGCCCCGGCCACATGAACATCGCCGGACACCAGCGTGACCTTGCATGATTGAGCTTTGGCGAAATCCAGCAGCCGCATGATCAAGCGCTTGCGTTCGTTGCGGTGCGGCAGGCTTCGCCAGTGGTCGCGCAAATCGTCCTCGAGTTCCTGTTGCCCCGACATCAGGTCCAGCGCCTTTTCGGCTGCCTGTAAATCAAGGTAACCCACTGGAATACTCGACATCAGCAACAGGTGCTTGTGCGCAGGGACCTTGTCCAGCCAGGCATAAATCGCATCCCAACTGACCGGGGAAATGACCCGGGTTTGTTGGGCCTGCGGGGTGGTCAAATCCGGCGTGCGTTCGCTGCGCAGGTCGGGGACCAGCAATGCCAATTCGCCCAGGCCGGTGAACCCCAGGTGAAAGCCGTCAGCGGTTCCGGGAATCGCGCAGGGATGGGTATCAGCGGAGGGTTTGAGATGAGGATGCGTCTGGATCAGTTGCTGCTGGAAAATCCTGAAGTAGCGTTTGGCCGTGGCAAACAGCCCCTGGAACACCGGGCTGGAATGCAATATCTCATCGTAGGAACCCCAGCCATCGATGATGTCATGGTCATCCCACATCATCACCGTTGGAATGGCGCCGAACACCCTGGCCATCTCGGGCTGTTTCCAGCATTCCAGGTAGAGCCTGGCGAAAAACTTGTCCAGATCGGCTTCGATCACCTTGCTGTAAGCAGCCTTTTGTCGATCGGCGAAAGGTTTGGCGAACCATGTTTTCATGGACGCCACACTGCTGCGCATGTCATCGCTGTAAACCTGATCGCCGCCCATCAACAGCAGATGATAGGGCTTGCCCTGGTGAGCGCCCCACATGTGCTCCCAACGCTCGTTGTTGCGGTCTACCTTCTCCATCTCCTTGGGGTCGGAGAAGCCGTTGCACGACACATAGGCAATGCGCGGCGACTGGCCCTCGGCCGGAACGACGAAGTTGGCCTGCGCACCCTCTATCGTGACCGTGTAAGTAGTAGCAACGGCCTGATCCTGCACCGCTTTGAAATCGATGCGCCAGACGCGGGACTGAGGGCTGAGCAACGGGATATCGGCGATGGCCAACGGGGTGTCGGCAGTGACCCCTTTGGGTATTTGCACCGTGGGCGATGGCGCGCCCAAGGGTAAAACCACCAGGGCGGACACGTTATAGACATTATTGTGGATGCCGCGGAACTGCAGAATCGGGCCTAATAACAAACTCATGGGAGGTCCATCCGTTGACGGGGGTGTGAACGCCTACAGACTAGACGACAATCACACCCCCCCTACGGTTTATGCGTTGAACCGCACACCCGGTTTGGCCCGCTCATCAACGCTCAACTCAAACACGTCCGGGCGCGCGTAGTGCCCGACCACGTCGTAGTCGTATCGGGCGCGGATCAGGTCATCGGTGTCGATTTCCGCAGTCAGCAATCCCGCCTCGCCACGCAGCGGCCCGGCGAGAATGTCGCCCATCGGCCCGACAATCACGCTGCCGCCGGCAATCAACGGGCGCTCCGCCGGCCAGTTGGCGATGTTCACACCCAAGGCTTGCGGTGAGTCCTGAACCTGACAGGCGCTGACCACGAAGCAGCGCCCTTCATGGGCGATGTGGCGCATGCTGACCTGCCACATTTCGCGCTCGTCCACGGTCGGCGCACACCAGACCTCCACGCCTTTGGCGTACATCGCGGTACGCAGCAACGGCATCATGTTTTCCCAACACACCACTGCGCCGATCCGCCCGACCTGGCTGTCGAGCACCGGCAAGGTCGAGCCGTCACCCTTGCCCCAGATCAGTCGCTCGGTGCCGGTGGGCATCAATTTTCGGTGCTTGGCGATCAGCCCCTCCTGCGGGTCGAAATACAGCGCGGTGCAGTACAAGGTGCTGCCCGCGCGCTCAATCACGCCGATGACCAGATTGGCGCCGGTGCGTGAAGACAACCCGGCCAGGGCGTCGGTCTCGGCACCGGGCACGTCGATGGCGTTGGCGAAATACCGGGCAAACGCTTCTCGACCTTCCGGCAGTCGATAGCCGAGTTGCGTGCCGAAGCTTTCGCCTTTGGGGTAGCCACCGAGCAACGCCTCGGGCATGACCACCAACTTTGCACCGGATTCGATTATGGCGGTTTCCCAGGCGAGGATTTGTTCGAGGGTGTCAGCCTTGCCTCCGGGCAAGGCGCCGATTTGCAGGGCAGCAACAATGGACTTGGGCATTACGGTGGCTCCGTCAGTAATGAGAGGTTGCTCATTCTCCGGCGCCACCGGATCATGAATAAAGCCCGAGTCACTGCTGAATGATATGAACCAAATGAATATCGCCACCGTCGATCTCAACCTGCTCAAAGTCTTCGAAGCCTTGCATGAGGAGTCCAGCGCAAGCCGTGCCGCACTGCGTCTTGGCGTGACGCAATCGGCGGTCAGTGCGGCATTGCGTCGGTTGCGCGAGGTGTATGGCGATCAGTTGCTCGTGCGCACCGGCCGAGGTCTGGCGCCGACGCTCAAGGCCAATCAGTTGAAACCAGTGGTCAGCGATGCACTGAACAAATGCCGGCAGAGCCTGGCGATGGTCGATCCGGCGGCCCATCATTACGACGGGCGCTCGGTGACCGTGGGTTTGTCGGATGATTTCGAAATCGCCTACGGGCGACGATTGATCGAAGAAATCTCTCACCGTGCGCCGAAGCTGCGGCTGATCTTTCGCCAGACCCACAGCCAGATCGTCGCCCGGGCCTTGATGGAACGCAGCATTGATCTGGCGATCACCGCAGGCGGGTTTGCCGAGCGTTTGCTCAGCCGTCAGGTGCTGGGTGAAGGGGATTATCTATGCCTGGTGGACCCCCTCAGCCTGGCCGAGGGGCAGCAGACCCTCAACCTTGAGGAATTCGTCACCCGCGAACACATCCTGGTGTCCTCGGGCGGTTTTATCGGGATTACCGATGAAGGCCTCGCCGCGTTGGGATTGAGTCGACGGGTCTGCGCGTCGACCACCCACTTTGCCGCGTTGCCGTATCTGCTCAAGGGCAGTCAGGCGGTGGCGACCATTCCGGCCCATGCGGCGCAAAGTATCGCCGCCCTCAGTGGACTGGCGTTGCTGCCCTGCCCTCTGGCGCTGCCGCGTTACCCGATCGAATTGGGTTGGCGCACCAGTACGCAGCTCGATCTGGTGGTGTTGAAAGTGCGCGAAGCGATTGCCGCGATCTTTTCCGGGGCGTTTATTTAGCGGCCATCAGCCGATTGACTTCACTGCGAACCATGTTCGCGAATTCCGGGGGCGACATGCCGTCGAGTTCGGCGCGAACCCATTCCGCCCATTTGCCTTTGCGCTTGGCGCGCTCACCGAACAACCGTGCGGCTTCGCCCTTGGCTTTGCCCAGGTTGTTTTGCCAGAGTTCGAACAGACGGGATTTCTCATCTTCAAGCGCCGCGCGCTCGGCAAGGGGTTTGTCGGCCAGATTGAAGCTCATGGGGAATTACCTGCTGCGTAAAATAGGCGACATCTTACACTGTAGGAAGAAATGTCCTGCGCTGGATTTTTCGTCAGGGGTGAGTCACCGCGCAAAATGGCTGCAACTTTTGCCACGGCGGCAGACTCCATTGTTCACTGTCCATTCACCTGCAAGGAGTACTCCAATGGCCCGCAAAATCATCGATCAAGTCGCCGAAGATCAAATCAAGGATCAGGTCTTCAGCGAACTTCAGGCCCTGATCGAAGAGTCGGAAAAACTGCTGAAGAGCAGTGCTTCACTGGTCGGTGAGGAAGCGGACACCCTTCGTGGACAAATCGCCCAGAAACTCCAGCAGGCCCGGGACTCGGTCACCAGTGTTCGTGACCGGACCAGACCCGCGGTCGACGCCACCGAAACCTATATCGGCGGTCATCCATGGCAAACCGTGGCCATCTCTGCGGGTTTCGGTCTGGTGGTCGGTCTGTTGTTGGGTCGGCGCTGAACGGGAAACATGGGATCTGACCTCTACCTGTAGGCGCCAGGCTTGCCGGCGAAAGCGATCTCAAGTCCGCCTTCGCCGGCAAGTCTGGCGCCTACAAAAAAGACGCGTGTCGTCTCAAAGCCCCGCCAGCTCCCGCAGATCCGCCAGGGTCTGGGCATCGAGCGCAATGCCTTCGACATTGGCTTTGGCGCGTTGCAGGTGACGCCGATCACCCGGTAAACGCTTGAGCCCGACACTGTGCATCTGCCGGACCAGTTCCTGACTGCGTTCGGCAAAGCTCTGCCCCGCCGCTTTGCTCGGGTCGATCACGATTAGCAGTTGCCCGGTCCAGGGGGTTTTGGCCCCCGGATGGTTCGACCAGTCGAACTCGAAAGAAAAATTGCCGCCGGTCAACGCCGCCGCCAACAATTCCACCATCATCGACAGCGCCGAGCCCTTGTGCCCGCCAAACGGCAGCAACGCGCCACCTTCGAGAATGGCTTTCGGGTCCTGAGTCGGCTGGCCCAAGCTGTCCACCCCCATGCCCGCAGGCAAGCGCTCGCCTTTGCGTGCGGCGATCTGCACGTCGCCATGGGCGATGGCGCTGGTCGCCAAATCGAAGACAATCGGCGCACCGTCAGCCCTGGGCGCGGCGAAGGCAATCGGGTTGGTCCCGAACAGCGGACGATCGGCACCGTGCGGCACCACGCAGGTCATGCTGTTGACCACGCTCAGCGCCACCAATCCTTCATCGGCAAACGGCTCGACATCCGGCCACAAGGCAGCGAAGTGATGGGAATTGCGGATCGCCAACACCGCAATGCCGGCACTGCGAGCTTTTTCCACCAGCAAGGGCCGCGCCGCCGCGAGGGCCGGCTGGGCAAATCCATTGCCAGCATCCACCCGGACAAAACCCGAGGCCACGTCCTCGACCACTGGCACGGCCTGACCATTGACCCAGCCGCTGCGCAGCGTCGACACATAGCCGGGAATTCGGAAAACACCATGACTGTGCGCCCCGTCGCGCTCGGCGCCGGCACAGTTGAGGGCCAAGGTTCTGGCGACATCGGCGGAGGTGCCATGGCGCAGGAAAATCTGTTCGAGCAATTGAACGAGCGCGTCGAAATCGAGGTTTGGGGTGTTCGAGTTGACGGCCATATCAGGCGATGCGGTCATCTGAAGCTCCGGTTTTATTATTGGGTATGGGCAACAGGTCAAGCGAGGTTGCAGGGCAACCGAAAAAAGTCGTCGATTAAGCGCTGTTTTACCGGCGTCCTGTCAAGCCTGCGACAAAGGATAAGCTCAAGCAATATGTACCGCCCCCGGGCTCTCCATTGGCCCTACTGTTTTCCCTCGACCCAACGACCTGCGATCGCCATCGATCGCGGCCCATCGAGGAAAAATCATGACTGCTCCACCACTGCCGTATTTTTTCGACGAAGCAGAACGTGCATCCAATGCCAGACAACCCGGTGATCGCGAGAAAGCGCTGAACTTCACCCTTGATGACCTGAAATGGTTGAGGGGCGTTTACCTCCCTACCCAGGTAGCGCGCACGACACACAGCAAACCTATGCACGTCGACCGATTGCTTCTAAGCCAGACCGGCGCGGCCGACATTCCATTGGCCGGTGCCTTTGCCATAAGCCGGCCCAATGGTGGCGAGGTAACGCTCTACACCCCCTGGAAAGGTCTGATCAAATTCGCCGACATGGACGACGTGAAAAGCAAACTCAAGGAGTGGCTGGCGCAGTACACCGGAAAGCGAGAATTACTGCGCTACCTCTCAATCGAACAACGCACCGCTGTGCGGGCAGCCGCCACACCAGACATCACGATGCAGGCCATCGAAGGGCCGGTATTTCAGGATCAGGAGGCCATCCTCGAACGCAATGGGGCACACAACATCCAGGCGATGATGGGCGAGCTGATAAAGACCCCGACCCTGCAGTCGATGCTCGATGAAACCCTCAAGATTGCCTTGGCCAGGTCCTTCCCTGGATTGGACCAGCGCCATACGCGACTGGAGAGTTTTATCAGCACCGCTTCCGCCTTCGACAATACCGAATATAGCCACAAGATGTCCGCGCTACCGCTGGGCGCCGCCCTGCTGCAGTATTACCTGACCAATCAATGGCCCGTTGGCGACTACCGGATTTTTTCCCACCCCCGACACGGTGTGAGCAGCGACGCCGATAACCAGATATGGGAAAGTGCGATCACAGAAATCGCGCAAAGTTTTACACCACACCTGCAAAGCCTGCTCAAGACGTTCTGGCACACGCCCATGAACGGCGGACGATCACGCTCGGAGTTTTTAACCGAGTGCATGCGCGACACTTATCATGTGAATCTGTTGCTCAAACGCCAGCAAGGTATTTTGTCCGCGCAGCAACACCAGCGCTTGATGAGCGTCAGCCTCACGCCCACCCCGGGCGCCTCCCTGCGTATCGAAAAAGTGCGCGTCACCGCTCCCTACAAGCATTACGCGGAACTGGCCTCCACCTTGATGATCGGCGGTGATGATACCCTCGGTTTTCTGTACACCCAATCCCGAGGCATCGAGGCCACAAGCGACCTGCCCGCCATCAAGAGCATCGTGTTGCGCATGCTGAAAAGCGAAGGCCATGAAGACACACTGCTCAATTTCATGTCGCAGGATGAACGCGGCGCGTTTCTTGACCTGGCCCCCCATGATCCAGTGATTATCGGAGAACCGATTGTCGGTCCGGTGTTTGAACAACTGATGGCAGACGTGCTTGCCAAGCAATTGCAAAACCTGACCTACGCCTTGAGCCGCTACCGTGAGAGCGAAGGCACGCTCAACCCCCACGCCCTGTTCGACAAAGCACTGGATGTTCGAGGCCTGATCGATGATCGACTGTTGGCTCACGACGCCGCAGGGCGCTGGAGCACACAAGCGGACCAGCGCTGGAGCACGCAACCGGCCACCGTGCGCGCCGAATCGGCCAAAGAACAGCTGAGCCTGCTCTCCACGGTCGAACAGGCGCTCGAACAACGCCTTGAAAACCACCCTGCCATTCCCGCCGCAACCCGCACGGTGGCTGAGGCCCAACGTATCGTTGGTTCGTCGCTGGAAGCCTTGCAATCGAGTTTCACCCATACCCTGTCAACGGCACTGCGCAGTGAACTCAAACTGCGAACAGTCGCCCATACGTTAGGTGCAACGGAACAGGCGATCATCAAAACGGTGCTCGATACCCCTGTGCGCCTGCAGCGCGCCGCACTGAACGGCTTTCTGCCCGACGTGTTTTCTCTGGCACTGAAGATGGGCGACTCCGCCGACTTATTGAAACTGGCCAGTTGTTTTGTGTTGACTGAACGAGGCGGACTGGACCCGACACATTCGGGCAAGGCTATTGTATGGACACCGGCGCTTGGCTTCGAAGCATTCCCGTCACTCAAACCCTTGCTGAGCGAACTTGAAAGACGCCTGCAAGACGAAGATGAACGCACCACGCTGCTGGAAAACCTCGGACGCCGCCAGCGACTGCCCAGGCAGATAGTGAACCTCGCGCCGCTGCAACGGGTGCACGGCAATTTTTTCGATCATGTACAAAAGCCCTATGTCCATCTGGACCTGACGTCCATCGAGCATGCACTGAAGACACCGCTTCGCGTCGCGAACGTATCCAGACTGCTGAACCTGGTGGCACTGCGCGAACCGAAAACAGGGTTACAACGTGCAACGGACATCGCCCGGTCCCTGACAACCCAGCAAATGCTTCCGGCATGGCTGGCCAAGGCCTCTATCGCAGATCAGATGTTGCACGGCGAACTGCTTCAGCAATATCTGAATAACGCCACCGATGACAAGGACTACCTGAGCGGCATTCGCACCCTGGCGCGCACCGCGCACCATGAATTGCAGAAGCAACTCAAGGCAGACGCCTTCGACATTGATCCAGACTATGTGGAGATACACATCAGCCCTCGCCCGACGTCTGGGGCAGTGATACAAACACTGACCGAGTTTGCGTTGACCCACATTAAGGATCTGGAGCAAATCTTCTTCAAACTGGTGTCGCTTAACGCCACCGCTATTCCTGAAGACATGGACCAAAGCTACATCAAAGACCTGATACGTAACCTGAAACTGGGTGAGCATCAGCAAGCGATATTGAGCACAGCGTTTGCCGATACGCACGTCGGCTCGGCGGATCGCAGAAAGCGGTTCGCCACGCAATTGCCCTGGCAATTGATGCACTACGCCCATTCGGAAAAACTGCAGGAGCGCCTGAGCGAGACCGGGTTTGATCTGATCCGGCAAGTCATGGACATGCCCGACGCCATCGCCCGTGCCGCAGTCGACGGTGCGAAGGCGATCATCCGCCCACTTGAGTTCATAGGTATCAGGAGCGGGCAGACAATCAAAGTGCCAGGCCTCTATTTGATCGGTTCAGCACCGGACAGTGCAGGATCACAGGTCCTTATAGCGCCCTATAGTCCTCGGCATGGGGTGAAAGAATATGAAAATGAACAACAACTGGTGACAGAAATGAAGACCCGGGGTGCGCTGCACAACTGGGTACTCATGAATCTGCCCCAGCCTGATCGGATCCTGGTGGAAACCCGGATGGCGCACACCAATAATCGCCTCAGCGAAGTCACCCTGGCGTCCAGTCCGGTCAAGGGAAACCTGTTCAGGCATTTGTTCGACGACAATGCTGCGTTACTTGCCCGTTTACTGGGGTGTCAGTCGGACAACTATGCTCAGGGCGAATGGGCAACCATCAAGCATGTATTGGGTGAGGACTTGCATCAGGCGTTTACGTTTTTCATGGGAAAACTCGCTTATCCGATCACGGTATGGCGCAGTTACCGGGACATCAAACAGTCCGCCGAAGACCTGCAAACGCACAAGTGGGGCGCCGCGATAAAGGCGTTCATCAGCGGCATTGCGCAACTTGCCACCTTGCGTCAATCGATGGAAAACCAGACGCCCCCGTCTTCGGCCGTGAACGAGTCGACACCCGCAACACCCGACACCCGGTTCAAATGGAAAGATGTCGACATCACCGCTCCCGAACGCACTCATTTGCAGCGTTATGAGAGTCCCGATGTCGATCTGGGCTCGTTGACGCTGAACCCGACGCTTGGGCTCTACACCCATCCGACGACAAAAAAACACTATGGGCCGGTTGAAGGCAAAGTATACCCGCTCGCAAAACGGGGGGCGCGTTGGCGCATCGGCGGCGACGATGCCCATGGTCCCTATCTACGCCAGAACGCCTCCAGACAATGGGTGCTGGATTTGAAAGCGCTGGCTCCGCGCTACAGCATGCTCAACCGATTGGAGACAGCTTTTGCAGTAAGGGGAGGCATGAACGTCGAAGCCGATGGGATGGCTCAAATCCGCTTGCTGTTTCCCGTCAGGGCTCGAGTGATCGAAGAAAGTCTCGACCTGGCGACCACGTATGCCTGGAACGCTTTTCGCAATCTGCAGCTACTCAACACCTCGGGTAACAAGGTCACTCCTGTACATCAGCTCATTATGGATTTTCTCGATGTACCGACAGTGCTGCCTGAGCATGTGAAGATGCTCGAAAAAGTCGTCGGCGATATTTTTGGCGCTTTGTTGGACCCCACACTCAGGGAAGCCAAGTCCAGGCGGTTTGTGGTCGGGAGAACCCATAAAGATAGGGAAAGTACTTTCGCGTTCACGATTCCTTCCGACCGCCATCGAAAAGTCTACCTGGCAGAGAAATTCTTTCTCCCGTATTTAGACCATTACCGCAATTATCTGTCTGATGCATCCTTCCCCATCCGGCCTCATGCCCGCGCCTCCACCTTGATCCACGAACTGTCGCACATTGCGTGCGACACAGAAGACCTTGGTTATCTCGACGCTTTCAGACCTTTTGCCGACTTGATAGAAACGTCGAGCTCCCGGGCCAAGGAGCTTAGAAAAGCATTGACTGATGTTCAGCGGACCGTTTTATCGAGCAAGTCCCCCTTGAATCAACTGTTCAAGCTCGAGAATGCTGATTCCGGGCTATGGGAAGATTTTGGCAGTACCACTTACCAGAATACTGATCGGGAGCTGGAACATGTTTTGAAATTGACGGGTGAACAGACTTTGGACGGTGCCCGCAAACGCTTCATGAGGGACTCAAACGCCAGACTGGCCGTGCAACTCGGCAACGCCGATAGCGTGTCCTGGTTAATTGCTCAGTTAGGGCGTGAATTGCATACCAGCACTCCTTGATCCCTAAAAATAAGTGCCACTTTGATGGGGAAATGCCATGACGGTTGTTCTCGCAGACTTCCCCTCAAGGTTAGAATGCAGGAAACCAGGATGAGTCAATGACCGACCACTCTCTCTCGCAAGCCCAATACGACGCCATCACCGATGCCGCTGCGCACTGGTGCATGCGTCTGCACGCCATCGATTGCACCGCCGAAGAACGCCTGGCGTTCGAGCAATGGCGTGATGCTCATCCGCTGCACGCCTTCGAGTACGAAGCCATGCTGGAGATCTGGGATGTGGCGGGAGATTTACCTCGTCCCGAATCCGCTGCGCCGGTTGTTCAGGTCAAACCGACAACACCCTGGCGCACTTTCGGCATCGCAGCCGCTGTCTGCGCCCTGGCGCTGCCACTGGCGGCCTATACCGGATGGAACCTTGGATGGCTGCCCAATGCCTACCAGCATTTCGAGGCGACCGATAATGTTCGTCAAGTGACGCTGGGTGACGGCAGCCAGGTGGAGCTGAACCTGGGCAGTGAACTGACGTTCAGCAATTACAAGGATCAGCGTCGGGTCACGCTGAAAAAAGGCGAAGCCTTCTTCAGCGTCAGCCACGACCTTCGGCACCCGTTCATCGTCAGGGCGGGCGATGGCAGGATTCGCGTCACCGGTACACAATTCAACGTCTGGATGTATGAAGACCAGGTACGCGTGAACCTGATCGAGGGCTCCGTGCTGGTAACCAGCAACAATGCTCTACCCGGCGATGGTCTACGTCTGGAACCTGCGATGCAGGCACGTTACCGGCACGGCGACTTGACGCCGCAAATCAGCCAGAGCGATGCCAACGACCAGTCGCTGGCTTGGCGCAGCGGCAAACTGGTGCTTGATAATCTGGCGCTGACCGACGCCCTGCCCTTGATCAATCGTTATCTAAACAAACCGGTGATGCTTGCAGACCACAGCGCCGGTTCGATTCGCCTCGGCGGCATCTACAACATCAAAGAGCTCAATAACCTGGTGGCCTCGCTGCCCAAGGTGCTGCCGGTCTACCTGACCCGCAATCAGGACGGCAATCCGGTCCTCAATTCGATGCCACAACAAGCCCCAAAAAGCTGAAGGCCGCCACCCTTGCGGAGTGCGGCCTTCACTTTTTCATTTAAGCGCTATTGCTGTTACTGCGCAGCGATCTTCCCCGCTTTTTCATCCTGCTCGCGGATCGTCTGAGCCTGGTACTGTGGATCAGCCGTGATCTGCTGCTCGGTAAACGGCAGCACGCTCAACTGTTTCTTCGAAAAGGCTTGTGTCTGGTCCCGGGAATACTTCGACGCCGGGTCACTGGACAACGAGAATGCCAACAAACCCTGAGCCTGCGGCCCCTTGTCATCGAACGTCACCACCTGCAAATAGCTGGTGCCACTGACGACTTCGCGTTTGCCGTCGGTTCTCGGCACGCTTTGAATGGCGTTATACACACCCAACGCGCCCGGCCCGCCATGGATCGGCGTTTGCTGCCCGCCACTACTGGCCACCTGGATATCGCCCCAGCGGCTATCGGCCTTCAAACCAAGGGTTTTGACTTTTTCTACCGAGGCGAGCATTGCCGTTCGAACTGCTTTGGCGACTTCCGGCCGTTCGATTGCCAAGCCACTCGGGGTGTGTTGCGGATCCTTCGGATCGAACGCCACGCGCCAGAGGTCAGGGACTTGCTGCAACGCCAGCATGACATGCTGAAAATGCACAAAGCCCAGCCCACTGTCCAGATTCACTCGGTGATCCCAAGCCTTGAGGCTGGCACACAGCGGCGTCAATGTCGGCGCATCAGAGCCAAGGGCCGCGGCACAGAATTGCAGCAAGTCCGGCATGACCAGGGCCGCCTGATATACCTGATCATCCATCACCATCCGCTGTAGATCCGCCGCAGCGATAGGACCCGCCTTGCTCAAGACGCCCAGACGCTCCAGTGCGAACCGCGAACGCAGCCCCAAGGGCTGGCGGTCCTGACTGATCAACGGTGAGAAACCGGTGAGCGGTTGTGCCGGGTTGGCCATCCAGGCCGAATCGTTGGAGTGCTGCACAAAATCCTTGCGCAGCAGTTGCGGCAACTTGTCTGCCGCATAAATACCTTTTTGCGCGGCGTGCGGGTCGATGTCCCAGGCGCAAGCACTGTTGGAGCCGTCAAGCAGGATCATCTGCAAGCCGGCTCGTGGATCGCTGCACTTGGCCAACTTGTCGGCGCTGACGTTCGGCACCACCGACAGGTTCATGTAAAGCGTCTGCCCCTGATCGTCCACCGCCAGGGTGTTGACCCACGGGATACCCTGAATCTTGTGCACCGAAGCCTGTAAATCCTTGAGGCTGGCGGCACGGTTCATCGCGTACCACTGCTGCAAGACCCGGTCATTATCCAGGTTGGCATCGCGCAAGCTGTAGGCAAACTGGTTGTTCCAGTCCAGTTTTCCGGGCCATTGCACAATCGGCCCGAACTCCGAGCTATAGACCACATGAGAAATCTGTCGGGTCTGGCCATCGGGTTGCTTCACACTGACTGCCAGCGTCTGTTTTTTCATTGGCAAGGACTTGCCATCCAGCAAGTAGCGGGTCGGATCCTTCGGATCGAGTTGCAGGCGATACAGGGTGAAGTGCTTGGACGAATCCACAGTGTGGGTCCATGCCAGGTGCTGGTTGAACCCGATGTTGATCATCGGCAGACCGGGCAACGCGGCACCCATGACGTCCAGTTTGCCCGGAATGGTCAGGTGCATCTGATAGAAACGCATCCCGCCCGCCCAAGGAAAATGCGGGTTGGCCAGCAACATCCCGCGACCGTTGAACGAACGTTCACTGCCGACCGCAACGGCGTTGCTACCGCGATCCAGAGCGAACCGTTGCATGCGCGAAGCCGCCAACTGGAACGACACCGGGTCGTCTGCTACATGAGCGACGGCTTTAGGCGGAGTCGCGCCGGCCAGAGCTTCGGCAAACTGGCCCACACCGCCTTCGACCAGCAAACGACGAGTCAACTTGACCAGATCCTGGGCAGTCATCGCACGCACCCATTCACCCTGGCATTGCGGCGGTAACCCCTGCGCCCGACGCTCTGTCAGCGAACGGTTGTAACCCGCCACATAACCTTCAATGAGCTCACGGACTTCAGGCGTTTGCGCCTGCCAGAAACTGGCGACGGCCTGGGGGGTATTCAGCCAGTTGAAAAATACATCGCTGGCCAGGTTGCCGCGCTCTTCGATCGTTACCTGGTCCGGGCCAAAATACCGCGAACGCTCGCCATTGACGGTGACGATCTCATTGGCCAGCAAGCACACGTTGTCTTTCGCGTAGGCATAGCCAATGCCATAGCCCAGCCCACGCTCGTTTTCGGCACGGATATGCGGTATGCCAAAACTGGTACGACGAATGTCCGCCGTCGCCTGCTCTGGCTGGCTGCGCGCGCTTGCCGCAAGGCTCAGCCCCAGAAACACACCCGTAAGGCTCAACCTGGTTAACTGCCTGGAAATAATCACGCTCGCTCCTGATCGAAAAGACGTATGACACGCAACGCGCCTTCCAGAAAAACGAAGCACATGACAAAAAATTTAAGCCTTTGAGGGCATCCCCACGCCCATCTCACAGAGCGCTGACGTCGCGGCGACAAATTTTCTACATGCTGGTCTTCATTATTTCCGGGCTCGTTCGTCTTATTGATTAAGAGCACCCATCGCATTTTCATGATCAGGCTCTGAAAAGGAGTTTTTGCATGTACAACCCGCAACTGCCAACGGATGGTAGCCATGCATCAAAGGGCAGCGCCATGAGCTCCGGCGCCTTCAATCAACAGACCGAACGCCAGGGCAACGAACGGATCAGGTTTCTGCTCAAGTGCTTTGGCCTGCGGACCAGCCTGATTCGCCTGAAAGTCATCGACGCCTTGCTGAGCGCCGCCGAAGGCAATCGCAGCCTGGGTGTGCGCGGTGTGCACAGCCATTTGCTGGACCTGGACATTCCCCTGTCCTTTCTCAGCGTCCGCGAAGTGTTGAAACGCTTGTGCAGTGAAGGGGTAATTACACTCAATCCGGACAAAAGCTACAGCCTGCATCCACAGGCTGTCGCCGTCCTTCATGGTGAGCAATCAGGCCCGAAGGCGTCGCTCAAGGCTTGACCTTGCGACGCATCACGCCATTGATGACCACCACGACCACCGCCACGCCAATGGCGATGTACTGGAATAATTTCTCGCTGATGAACCCTGCGTTCTGCAGCCAGGAAAGGCCGAACATAATCCCCAGTACCACCAGGGAAATCAGAATCGAGTATTTCAAACGTTGCGACTGGGTCATTACGGGTTCCTGAACAAAAAATGTATCCGGTTTGTATCCGATTGCATACCAAACCCCTACAGTTCGGCGCGAATGGGGGGCTGCAAACGGGGTCTCATGTTACAGCCGATGAAGAGTTTTGACTTCATTGCGGCGATAACCATGAGGATTTTGAAATGTTCCGTCGAATCACACGGCTGATTCCACTGCTCGCGCTCCTGACCCTGAGTGGCTGCATCATTTTTCCCGATAACGGCTGGCATGGCGGCCACCATTACGACCGTGGCGGACCGGGCTATTATCACCGTCGATAATTTGAAATGGCTGACATGAACGATTATTCAGCCGATCCTTCGTAAGAAAAAAAATCATTCTTTTGCCCATTGAACAAATGCCCGCACCCTGGCGGGCATTTTTCGTACACGATTGTTCTTATCGGGCTGTCAGCTAAATCCATCACTTTTTGTGTATTCCCACACCTCGAAATATAGCGAAAACCATTGAAGCTTTAAGTCTCAATCGTGCAATTGAGCTGTTCGTACTTGATCTCTATTCTCGAGACATCACAAAAGAATCAACTCTCGAACTTCGAGTCATACAGGGATTTCATGCTCAAGCCTTTAATACATATCAGCCCCCATCAAGTGCTTGGCTTTTGCCTTGCAATCACTCTTTTCGAACTGCTGACTTATATGGGCAGCGACATGATCATGCCCGCCATGTTGACTGTAACGCATCAACTGAATGCCAGTTCGAGCCACGTTCCTTATGCCTTCAATCTGTACTTGATTGGCGGAATTCTTTTGCAATGGCTTATAGGGCCGCTGTCCGATCACTTCGGTCGCCGCAGATTATTGCTCATCGGGTGTGCGGTGTTCGCTCTGGCCTGTGCCGCGGCGTTCCATGTGCACAGTATCGTTGCCTTCAATGGCTTGCGCCTGATTCAGGGCATGGGATTGGGATTCGTCATCGCCGTCAGCTATCCAGCCCTGCAGGAAGTCTTCTGCGAAGCCGATGCGGTAAAAATCATGGCGTTGCTGGGGAACGTTGCGCTGCTCTCCCCGCTGCTCGGCCCCCTGCTCGGCAGCCTGGCGCTGGAATGGCTCTCCTGGCGGCAGCTGTTTTTACTACTGGGTGTTGGCGGCGTGATGGTCTGGTTCGGGCTTTACCTGTTCATGCCGGAAACCGTGGGCACCTTGCGCCAGGATGGTCAGCGACTGGCCGCGGTGCCTTTTGAATGGGCCGGTACGGTGCGCCGCTACGCCGCTTTGCTCACCAACACGCACTTTCTGAGCGCTACCGTCGCCTTGGGTCTGATGAGCCTGCCGTTGATTGCCTGGATCGGGTTGGCGCCACTCCTGTTGATCCAGAACCAGGGACTCTCCCCCTTGCACTACGGCCTGTGGCAGATCCCGGTATTTGCGGCGGTCATTCTCGGCAATCTGATACTCAACCAACTGATTGCCACCACTGGACTGGCCCAATTGATTCGATACGCGCTCTGGCCGTTTTGTGGCGGGCTCATCGCATTAATCACCGTCACGTTCATTGGCGCTTCAACCGTTCTGACGGTTAGTTGCCTGTCGCTTTACGCCATCGGGCTTGGCATGAGCAACGCGGTGCTGTACCGGCTCGCACTGTTTTCCAGCGACGACAGCAAAGGCCTGGTCTCGGCCATGATCGGCATGATCTCCATCGCCGTCATGGGGGGCGGCGGCTCGATTATCGCCGCGCTGGGTGCCGGTGACAGCCTTGAAGCCTTTGCCCTGATGGCCGGTCTCACGGGACTCTTGTGCCTGGTGCCCCTGCGACTGTTTCTACGCCGCTCTCACATCGAACTTGCGGTCTGACCCCACACCATAGGTCTTTTGATGATCCATCTACCTCACACCGATGCGCTTTGCGCGTTGACGCAACCCTATTGCCTGGAGTCCATGCCAGAAGGCCTGTTCGATCAGGCCATGGGTGAAATCAGTCTGTTTCATTGCCATCACACGCCCGGATACGAACGCTGGCTGAACGCCAACGGGCTTGATGCCAACGCCCTGGAGACACTGGACGATTGGTCAAGGCTGCCGCCGATTTTCGCCAATTACTTCAAACGTCATCTGGTATTCGGCCCCACAGGCGAAGGCGCGCTGGAGCTGACATCGTCCGGCACCAGCGGCCAGAAGAGTCGCATGCGCTATGACCATCGCAGCATGACCGCGGCACAAGGCATGGTGAGCCACATTTTCCGGCATTACGGCTGGGATACTCCGGACACCCCCTGCAATTACCTGCTCCTGAGCTATGAACCCGAGGCTGCCATCACGTTGGGCACGGCCTACACCGATCAGTTTCTGTGCCGCTATGCCCCCGTCAACCGAGTCGTTTACGGCTTGCGCCTGACCGGAAAAGGCCACGAGTTCGATCTTTTTGGTGTGATTCGTGCCTTGCAGGCGTTTGCCGAGGAAGGATTGCCCGTTCGAATTCTCGGATTTCCCGCGTTCCTTTCGCATGCACTTCAGTGCATGGAAGACACCGGCGTGGCCGATTTGCAGTTGCCTGCCCAGTCACTGGTATTTCTGGGGGGTGGCTGGAAAACCCAGGTGGCGCAAGAGATTCCCCTGCATAAGTTGTATGCCCGAATCAACCGGCAATTGGGTATCGACCTGTCCCGCTGTCGGGACGGTTACGGCGCCGTAGAGCATGCCGTGCCCTATATCCAGTGTGCCCACCATCATTTTCATGTTCCGATTTACTCGAAGGTTTTCGTGCGCAACCCATCCGATTTCACTGTCCAGCCCTACGGCCAACGCGGCTTGCTGGAATTCGTCTCCCCGTACATTTCATCCAGTCCTGCTCATGCCGTGGTGATGGGCGATCTGGCGACATTGCACCCTGGCGCCAGTTGCGAATGCGGCCTGACGACAGATTGGTTCGAGCTGCATGGACGTGCCGGCACCAGCGCCAGTCGCAGCTGTGCCATGGCTGCTTCAGAACTGATCGGGGGGGCTTGATATGTACCTGATCAATGGCCAGTTATGTGACGACGTCACCCCGGAAAACGCCCTGCAACTCCTTCAAGAATCATTGCCTCGGCTGCTTTCTGCACCGATCGATAGCGAGACCGTCATCGAGTCCGCCGCTCGCTTTGCGGCGCAGTTGCAAACTCGTAGCCTGGATCTGTCCCTCGACGACGATCAATATCAAGGGCTTATCGATTTCTGCCAACACGGCAACCTGAGCACCAAGCTTGAGCGGGAACTGGGCCAGCGACCGCGTTCGCTGCGACGTATCGATTACCGGCAGCCGAACTTCGAAAGCTGGCACCCGTTGGGGCTGGTGGTGCATATCACCCCGGGCAATGCACCGATGCTGGCGTTCTGCGCGGTGCTCGAAAGCCTGTTGGCCGGCAACATCAACTGGCTTCGCCCCAGCTCCAGCGATCAGGGGTTGACCGCCCGGTTGCTCGCCGCCCTTGTGCAGTGCGACACCAGCGGCAGACTGGCAGAATTCGTAGCGGTTCTGCCGGTGAACACCTCTTGCATTGCTCAACTCTGCGCCAAGGCCGATGGAGTGTCCGCCTGGGGCGGGGAGACGGCGCTTAAATCTATTCGCCAGCAGATCCCGTCCGGCTGTCGCTGGATCGATTGGGGACACAAAATCAGCTTCGCCTATCTGTCACCTGACGCGGCGTCCCCTTCGGCGCTCGATGCGTTGGTGGATGAGGTCTGTCGACTGGATCAGCAAGCGTGTTCCAGCCCTCAATGAGTGCTGGTGGACAGCAACGATCCGGCCGTCTTGCAGAACCTCGGAGATCGACTGGCCGAAGCCTTCACCCGTCGCGCCCCACACTGGCCGGCGTTAACGCCGACAGATCAGGAAGCATCGGAAATCACTACCCGAACCGCCATGGCGCAGCTCGACCAGTGCTTTGCCAATCAGACCGGCCAGGTGTGGACCGGCCTCGGATGGCGTGTCATCTGGGAGCACCATCAAACGCTCGCGCCGTCGCCGCTGTTTCGTACGATTATGCTCAAACCGGTTGCGCAGCATCTGCTCGCCGAGACGCTGCAGCCCTGGCGCAACTTCCTGCAAAGCTGCGCATTGATGTGTCCCTCGGCAGAAACGCCCAAGCTCGTTCGAACGTTAGTCAATGCCGGCGTCAGCCGCATAGCGCCTTGCGAATCGATCCATGACGGATACACCGGTGAGCCCCACGATGGCGTCTACGCGCTATCGCGTCTGAGTCGCCGCCTCTCGGTGAGTTTGCCTCCACAGGTCTCGACAGGTCGTGCAACGCTCGACCCGGTTCCGTCTGCCCCCGATGTGTCCCATGACCCGATCATGGACAAAGACACGTTCCTCGCTCAGCCGATCGGCTCCGCAGCACAGTTGTACTTCCGCTCCGGCGGAAGCAGCGGGATCCCGGTACTGGCCGGTTTTAGCTATCGAGACTTTCAACGACAAATGCGCGCTGCGGCAGACGGCATGCTCTGCGTCGGGCTCGATCCGACAAGGGACCGGGTAATGAATCTGTTCTACGGCGGCAACCTGTACGGGGGGTTTTTCAGCTTTTCGAACATTCTCGAACAGATGGGTGTTGCACATTTGCCCATGGGCGCTCCCCAAGACGATGACTTCAGCGAAATCGCCCGACTGATCGTGGAGCAGCGTGTCACCGTGCTGATCGGCATGCCCAGTACGCTACATCGCCTGTTTCTCAAAGAGCAGGCCCAGCTTCGCGCCTACGCTGGTATCAGCAAAGTGTTCCTTGGCGGCGAGCATCCGGGAGAGGCCAGTCGGCGCCTGATAGAAAGCTGTGGGGTGTCGACGATTCGCTCCGCCATCTATGGCTCCGTTGATGCAGGCCCTCTGGGGCATGCCTGCCCGGCGACGGCGGACGGTGTGTTTCACTTGATGTGTGAAACCCAGCACCTGGAAATCGTTCATCTCGAACAGGATGTTCCGGTGCAGGCTGACGAGATCGGCCGTCTGTTGTTCACCTCTCGCGCCCGACAAGGTCAGCGCATCCACCGATATGACATCGGCGACACTGGCCGCTGGATACCAGGGATTTGCCCTTGCGGACTGGAGTCGCCGCGATTCGAGCTGCTGAAGCGTCACGGCAAGCTGGTGCGGGTTGGCACGGAATTCATTTCACCCGCGGCGCTGGAACTCAGCGTGGGATCCCCCATTCAAGTGGTCCTGGACCACACCGCCGACGGGATCGAGCGAATGCGGGTTCTCGCTGATGCAGACGCCACTTGGGTCCACGAAAAACTGCTGACCCACGAAGCCTTGGTGAATGCGGTGCGCGCTGAACTTTTAACTGTGGAGGTGACGACATGCGCAGAACAAGCATTCACCCGAAACAGACACAGTGGCAAAACCCCCTTAATTATCGATCAACGAAAATAAAAAAGTCGACGCAAGACGCTCACTATAAAAGAGAATCCCGTGAAGCCAACTTATTCGCTTGAACAACTAGTACCTTATATAAGACAACACTCCAGCTTCTACCGTAAACATCTGGAACACTTGCCCACGAACGGGCTTACTTTAAAAGATTTGCCATTAACCAATGTGGCCGACTATTGGTCCGGTAGTAACGACTTGAGTCATTGGCCAGTGCTGACCGGAGTTGTCAATGACGCACTGGTATTTAAAACCGGAGGCTCGACCAGCCAGGGCAAACTTGCGGTTTACTCCTCCGAGGAATGGCAAGTGTTGGTCAGCACGTTCGGCGCCAGTCTCTCAGATCAACTGAACAACGGCGACCGGGTTGCCAACCTGTTTTTTTCAGGGGATCTCTACGCCAGCTTTCTGTTTATCCACGACTCTCTGACTCATGTCGGGCGCTCCATCTGTGAGTTTCCGTTTACCGGCAACGTCGAGCTCGACGTGCTGGCGGATGCCATCGCACGACATCGGATCAATGTTCTGGCCGGCGTGCCGGCCCAATTACTGCGATTCGCGGCCTACCTGGCACAGCATCAGCTTGTGTTGTGCGGGGTCGAGACGCTGCTGTACGGTGGCGAAAGCCTGTTTGCCGCGCAGTTGGCAATGCTCGCAGAAGTGTTCCCCAACGCCCGCATCGCCTCTATTGGCTATGCCAGCGTAGACGCCGGACTCATCGGCGCCAGTGATCGCGACTGTGCATTGGGCGAGCATCGGGCATTCGAACCACAAACCCTGCTGGAAATCGTCGATGAACATACCGGTGAAGTGATTGAAGAATGCGATCGCATCGGGTTGTTGGTACTGACCAACCTGACACGCCAGCTCATGCCGCTGCTGCGTTACCCGGTAGGAGACCGTGCGTGTTGGCGTGAACCGACCGCAACCCCGATGCGTAAATTCGCCCTCAAGGGGCGCAGCGCCCATAGTCAACGTATACGAGTCGGTGTGCTGTCGCTGTTTACCGAAGAAATACACGAGATTGTTCAGCGTGCAGCAGGCACTGAGCAATGGCAATTGCTGATCGAGCAGGCCGGCCACAAGGATCTGTTGAGCGTGAAGTGGGTGCCCGAACCTCACTTGCAAACCGTCGAAGCAGATCGCCGCGCAGTGCTTGAAGCGCTGCTTGCCCACTACCCCGCCATCGACGACCTGAGCCGCGAGGGTCAGCTGGAATTGCGGGTGCTGACCTGCACAACCACAGAGCTGAAGCTTCACCCTCGCTCGGGCAAACAACTCAGGGTAGTGGATTTGCGAGTCTATGATGCTCCCTCGCCGGAGCCGGTGTGATGACCCAGTTGATATTTCGCGCCTACCACCCCTCTGACGCAGGTGCCGTTAGCCAATTGTTTCGAGAGGTCTACGGCGATCATTACGTTCAGCCGGATGTGTACCTGCCGAACATGATCAATCAGCACCACGCCGAGGGCCGCTGGCAATCGATGCTGGCCGTGGACAACGTACGCGTTCTGGGGCATGCCGCATTGTGTCGAGACACGCTTTCGAATACCGCAGAACTGGCCCTCAGCGTGGTGCATCCCGTCGCACAGGGACAAAGTATCGCAACTCACCTGGGCCGCGAGTTATTGAGGCAGTCAGGTTCTCTGGGGCTCACGAGCGTCTCGATCAAGCAAGTGACCCACCATCCCTACACTCAACGCATGGCAGAAAAGATCGGTTTTCACAGCACTGGATTGCTTCCCGACTATGTCCCTTCGCCATTCGCTGAACCACTGCCGGAAACCATCGTGATGGGGTGTCGCATGGTCGAAGGACGCGAGCGCCCGCTCCCCGACATCCCCTGGCCCGAACGCTATCGGGCGCTCATGAAGCACCTGTGCTCGGTGTTCGGAACCCGGCAGGATATAGCGTCGCGGTCAGAGATGCCTTTGCAAATAAAGCAACACCAGCATCGGTTCGATATTGTCATTCAGCGCTTGAACAGACACTTGCTCCAACAACTCTGGCAACTGCCCAGGCAGTGGACGATCTGCGCCAGACTCGAACTGTCCCGGCACTTCACACGAGACTTGCGAAGCTTTTCGGCGCTGGGCTTCGCCTTCACCGGCCTGATGCCCACGCCGGGTGGCAATGGCTGGTTCGCCCTGTTTCATCGAGGTGTCCAGTCTCGCCCCCTCAACCTGAACTGCCCACATATGCAACAGTTGCATGACGATCTACAGCAGAACGCCAACGCCACGATAGGTCACCGCCGCGCCGACGCCCCCATCGGTGCCCGCTCAGCCGCGTGAGTCTTCTCTGTAAAAACCATTATCCGAATGAGCGCAAAGCTCCACCAGCCAGTCGACGAATACCCGCACCCGCCGGGACAACTGACGGTGAGGAGGATAGAGCGCCGTCAGCGGCATACCCGGTGGCGGCACATCCCCCAGGACCTCGATCAAACGTCCCTCCTTCAATTGACGGGCAACGTGATAATACGGAGCCTGGACCAAGCCATATCCCGCCTCACACGCCGCCAGATAGCCATCGGAGCTGTTGACCGCGACTTGCTTGGGCAGGTCGATCAACCGCAACTGCCCATCGACGACAAACTCCAGTCCGTAGCGTTTGCCTGTGCTATTGGAAAAGTATTCCACCATCCGATGCCCCTTCAGGTCCTCCAGACACCGCGGAGTCCCGCAACGCTGCAAGTATTCGGGACTGGCACACGTGACTTGATCCAGTGTGGCCAGCGGTCGCGCCACCAGGGAGTCGTCCAGGGCCGAGCCGCCCCGCAACACGCAATCGACACCTTCGCGGATCAGATCCACAGGCCGGTCATTCAAACCGATTTCCAACTCGATCAAAGGATACCGGGCAGTGAATTGCGGCAATGCCGGAATCACGATCAAACGCCCCACTCCCGCCGGCATGTCCACTCGCAGCAACCCCTTGGGGTTGTGGCGAGCAGCAGAGAATACGGCTTCGGTTTCCTCCAGATCCGCCAGCAACCGCACGCAACGCGGGTAATAGGCTGCGCCATCGAGCGTCAGGCTGATCTGCCGGGTGGTGCGTTGCAGCAGTTGCACACCCAGGTGGGCCTCAAGTTGCTTGATCAGAGTGGTCACGGAAGCACGCGGCAATTGCAGGCTGTCCGCCGCCTTGGCGAAGCCGCCCAGCTCGACAATTCGCGTGAATACACGCATGGCGTTTAAACGATCCATGGTCAGGACTCGATGATTATTTAGAAATTACGAACAGTGATAGCACTTTTAGCCGGTTTATCTTCATTCTGTCGAGACCGACACTAAGCGCCTACATCCACAGGGAGTTCATTTCATGCAAACACGTCAACTGGGCAAGAACGGACCACAGGTATCAGCCATCGGTCTGGGCTGCATGGGCATGACCGATTTCTACACCACCGGCGTGGACACCCGCGAAGCCACGGCAACGTTGCATCGCGCGCTGGAGTTGGGGATCAGCCTGCTCGACACGGCAGACATGTACGGCCCACACACCAATGAAGAGCTGATCGGCAAGGCCATTGTCGGCAAGCGTGACCAAGTGTTCCTGGCCAGCAAGTTCGGCATTGTCCGCGACCCGTCCAACCCCGGCGCGCGGGGCGTCAACGGTCGCCCGGAATACATTCGCGAAGCGATCGACGGCACCCTCAAGCGCCTGGGCGTGGAAACCCTGGATTTGTACTACCAGCACCGCATCGATCCGCAGGTGGCCATCGAGGAAACCGTCGGCGCCATGGCCGAACTGGTGAAGGCCGGCAAAGTGCGTTACCTGGGATTGAGTGAAGCCTCGGTGGCCACACTGGAGCGAGCGCACAAGGTTCATCCGATCAGCGCCCTGCAAAGCGAATATTCGCTGTGGAGCCGCGATCAGGAAGAGAACGGTTGCCTCGCCGCGTGCCGGCGCCTGGGCGTGGCCTTTGTACCTTACAGCCCGCTGGGTCGGGGCTTTTTGACCGGGGCACTGAATAGCCCGGATGACTTCGCCGCCGACGACTACCGTCGCTTCAGCCCGCGTTTCCAAGGGGAAAACTTCGCCAAAAACCTGTTGCTGGTGCAGCAGGTACAAACGTTGGCCGCCGACAAGGGCGTGACGGCCGGCCAACTGGCGTTAGCCTGGGTCTTGGCTCAAGGGGAATACCTGATCCCGATTCCGGGCACCAAACAGCGTAAATACCTGGAAGAAAATGTGGCCGCGCTGGAGGTGAAGCTGAGTCGCGAAGAGTTGCAGGCCCTGGAAGCGATATTCCCGGCCAATGCCACCGCTGGCTTGCGCTACCCAGAAGAGGTCATGAAGTTGCTCGACCGGTAGCCGTTGCCTGGCCCGCTCGACAGTTCGAGCGGGCCTACGCTGCCAAACATCAGGCCCTGGCTTTGACGCCCTTGTCATTGGGGACCGTTGTCCCGTTGCCCTTGCCGTAAGTTTGCAGGTTCTGCAATACGTAGATCGCCGTCTTGTATTCCGGAATCAAGCCAGCGGCGTACTTGTCACCCTTGATGCTGTTGTTCTGGATGGCGTCCAGTTGTGTGGCGAAATACTCCAGTGCATTGAATTTCGCATCCGGGTCTTTCTGTACGCCAAACCGGTCGAACTTGTCGCCGGCATTGAGCAAGGTCATCGAAGTAATATCGGAAATCAGGCCTTTGCTTCTCAAGAACGCACTGAGATTACCCAGTTGTTTGGCGGAGACATTTTCCGGGTCGAAGCCCTTGATGTTCCGGTGCAGTTTCTGTTCATCCATTTTCGCCGTGTTCAGCGCATTTGGATTGTTTCCCACCATTGCCAGCATCTGCTTGACCCTGGCGCTATGGGTGGCAGGCTTGCTGCTGCCCGCGTCCCTGACCAGCAATCCTGCCTTGCTCGTCCAGCTACCTGTGTAACCGATTGTCATGACCGGGCTCCCGACTGCATGGCTGGATGCCCATCATCCAGAACACGCAGACGTCCTTGTGAGGCGACCATAATAAGTTCCTTGTTTAACCGAGTTAGTGCGGGCGAGTATCGACGCACGCACTAGTGCCACCAACAAATATTTCTGTTTTTTACAATTCTTGTACATTTACGACACATATCAAAAAAGCACCTTGTTTCATTGGCCGCCCTCATCTTTTCGATAGAGGTTCAGGCAACTAAAAACAACTTTATGTACGCGTTGGTTAGTTCGTTTTTATCAAGTTCGACACTTCCCGCCTTACACCCCCCGTCACCCCGGCAAAATCCTGCACGATCGTACCTAAAGCTCAGCCTTCGCGCGCCGATAGCCCTTTAACGCCACCGATTTTCACCCCCTAACCAATAATAAAAACGCTGCACAAGGACCGGTCCCATGCCCGCATTCCGTACCATTCAGGCTCGCTACACGCTGTTTCTGGTCCTGTTCATCCTGCTGCTATCCGTGTTGACTGTGGCTGGCATCAGCCAGTTGGTCGCGCCGAAGCTGCGTCACACCGAAGAACAGGTCGCCCTCAATCGCATCGCCGAAGTGGCCGAGCAAATCCAGGGTGAGCTGAACAAGGTACAAGCCCAGCAGCGCAGCATTACCCAGACCATTCCCCTGCTCGACAGCGCCACCATCGACACGGTGCTGCCAGGCCTGGTCGATCAGTACGGTGAATTGAAAGTCTTTGGTGGCGGGATCTGGCCGTTGCCCGGTCAGCGCGAAGCCGGGCGCAACAAGTTCAGCACCTTCTGGCACCGCGATGCCTCGGGCAAACTGGCGGTCAACACGTTCTGGAACAGCGACGCCGCGCCCAATTATTACGACCAGACCTGGTACAAGGGCGGCATGCAGACCCCGCGTGGCCAATGCGCCTGGGCCGCCGCCTATAAAGATGACGCCAGTGCCGAACCGCGCACCAACTGCGCCATGGCCATTCAGAAAAACGGCGCGGCATACGGCGTCTCGACCATCGACGTGACCCTGGGCTTCTTCAACGACCTGGTGGCGCGCAAGGAAAGAGACCTGGGTGCCGAGATGCTGATTGTCGAGGGCGACGGCAAGATCATCAGCAACAGCTCGCGGATCAGCGGGCCGATCGTGTTGAAAAACATTAGCGAGCTGGCTGCCAGCTCGCCGTTTGCCGCTCAGATCAAGGCTGGCCTGACGCAGCGTGACCAACCCCTGCAACGGGTCGAGTTCGATAACAACGGCGAAGCCAGCACCTTCTTCATGCGTCCGATCGAAGGCACGCCGTGGTTCCTCGCCACCGCCCTGCCGACCCGGCTGATCACCGCCCAGCGTGACGATGTGCTGAACACGTTGAGCCTGTTGCAGATTCCGATGGTGATCCTGCTGGTGTTGCTGCAGGTGTACGCCATCCGCCAACTGATCCAGCGCATGAAAGCCCTGAAAGCCAACATCGACGCTTTGTCCACGGGTGATGCCGACCTGACCCGACGCATCACCATCCGTGTCGAAGACGAACTGGGCGCCATCGGCCATTCGGTCAACGCCTTCATTGCCTACTTGCAGAACATGATCGGCGAAGTCACCCAGGCCACCGGCGCGATGGCGTCGAGCCTGGAGAACCTGCAACGGACTTCCGCGCATACCAGCCAGATTCTGGTGCGTCACGCCTCGGAAACCGATCAGACCGTCACCGCCATCACCGAGATGAGTTCGACCGCCGATAGCGTTGCGCAAAACGCCGCCGAAACCGCCGCCTTCACCCAACGCGCCAACGAACACGCGGATCGCTCCCGCGTGGTCGTCGGCGAAGCGTCCAGCAGTGTGGTGGCGTTGATTGACGAAGTGGCGAGTGCCACCCATAAAGTTGAAAGCATGCAACAGGATGCCCAACGCATCACCGAGATTCTCGGGGTGATTGGCGACATTGCCGGGCAAACCAACTTGCTCGCGCTCAACGCGGCCATCGAAGCGGCCCGAGCCGGGGAGCAAGGTCGTGGGTTCGCGGTGGTCGCCGATGAAGTCCGCGCCCTCGCCGCCCGCACACAGGCGAGCACTTCGGAAATCAACGAAATGCTGTCTCGCCTGACCCAAGGCGTGAGTTCCTCGGTCAGTGCCATGGAAAACACCCAGGCCAGCTGCCAGTCAGCCGCCGATGCCACGGCCCGGGTCAACGCCGGCCTGGATGAAATGGCCGGTTCCGTCAGCCACATTAATAGCCTGAGCACCCAGATCGCCACCGCTGCCGAGCAGCAAAGCGCCTTGACCGAAGAGATCAATCGCAGCATGGTGCAGATCCGCCACATGGTCGACCAACTGGTGCAAAGCGGCCAGGCCAGCGAACTCAACACCCGGCAATTGCTGGAGGCCAACAACCGGGTGAGCGCGATCATGGGGCGGTTCAAGGTTCGTTGACTGTGCCCCCTGAAGGCCGATTTTCGACGCTCAGGGGGCAAACCTGACAATTTTGTCATTGCGCGCTCATACAGCTGACAGCATTGATCTGCGATGATCTTGTATAACTTCGAAACACTCGCGCAATGCCCAGTCGGATAAAAGAGTCAAAATGTATCTTTTTGGCCGCAACCCGAGACGAAACTCCCATGCGAACCCACCTGCGTCTGGCCGCCCTGAGCGCCCTCTTCATCTCCTCCCTGGCCCAGGCCGCCGATCTGATCCCGATCGAAGTTCACCGCGACGCCAATTGCGGCTGCTGCAAAAAATGGGTCAGCCATCTGGAGGCCAACGGTTTCAAGGTCGAAGACCACGTTGAAGCCGACATGAGCCAGTTCAAGCAACAACACGGCGTGCCGCCTCGCCTGGCGTCGTGCCACACCGCCTTGATCAACGGCAAATTCGTCGAAGGCCATGTGCCGGCCGATCAAGTGCTGGCCTTGAACAAGCGTGACGATCTGCTGGGGGTTGCCGCCCCCGGCATGCCGATGGGCTCGCCGGGGATGGAAATGGACGGCATGAGCGATGCCTATCAGGT
Organism: Pseudomonas sp. GGS8; assembly: GCF_024168645.1. Classification (NCBI taxonomy): domain Bacteria; kingdom Pseudomonadati; phylum Pseudomonadota; class Gammaproteobacteria; order Pseudomonadales; family Pseudomonadaceae; genus Pseudomonas; species Pseudomonas sp. GGS8. The sequence continues at coordinate 5,507,739 of NZ_JALJWF010000001.1, forward strand.
GATTGGTCTGCAAAAGGATGGCACTGACGTGGTGGTGGCGGACTACCCCGCCCATTGATGTTCGGCGCCTACATCGGGCTGTTTCTCGCGGCGTTCGGCGCCGCGAGCCTGCTGCCCTTGCAGTCCGAAGCGGTGCTGGTGGGGCTGTTGCTCAGCGACCCGTATTGGCTCTGGTCACTGTTGGCAGTGGCAACACTGGGCAACGTGCTGGGGTCGCTGCTGAACTGGTGGCTGGGGCGCGGCATTGAGCGATTTCGCGAGCGGCGCTGGTTTCCGGTCAGCCCTCATCATCTTCAACAAGCCCAAAAACACTATCAGCGCTACGGTCATTGGTCCTTGCTGCTGAGCTGGGTGCCGATCATCGGCGATCCGCTGACACTGGTGGCCGGCGTCCTGCGCGAACCGCTGGGGCGTTTCCTGATGATCGTGACCCTGGCCAAAGGCGCCCGCTACAGTGTGCTGGCATTGGCCACACTGGGCTGGATGGGTTGAACGCTGTGGCGAGGGGGCTTGTCGGAACGCCGCACCGCCCCGTTGGGCAGCGAAGCGGCCCTGGCCGCAGCGTTGTGTTGATGCATGGCAAGAATTTCTACAAAACCAATCCCGTTCGTTGATGAGGTAAGGATGATGGTGGTGCAGATTGCGGTGATCGATGACTGGCAGGACGTGGCGCACGACGTGGTGGACTGGTCAGTGCTGGACAGCATCGGCCAGGTGAGTTTTATCCATGACTACCCGGCCGACAATCAAACTCTGGCCGAGCGCCTGGGCGCATTCGAGGTGATCTGCGTGATGCGCGAGCGCACCCGCTTCGACGAAGACCTGCTGCGCCGCTTGCCCACCCTCAAACTACTGGTTACCGGCGGCATGCGCAACGCCGCCCTGGACTTGAAAGCAGCCGCCGCGCTGGGCATCCAGGTCTGCGGCACCGACAGCTACAAACATGCCGCACCGGAACTGACCTGGGCGCTGATCATGGCCGCGACCCGCAACCTGGTGACCGAAGCCAACGCCTTGCGCGCGGGCTTTTGGCAGCAAGGCCTGGGTGGCGACTTGCAAGGCAAGACGCTGGCGATCCTCGGCCTGGGCAGCATCGGTCAACGGGTCGCCCGGTTCGGCCAGGTGTTCGGCATGCGCGTCATCGCGTGGAGCGAAAACCTCACCGCCGAACGAGCGGCCGAAGTCGACGTGACCTATGTCAGCAAGCAGGAACTGTTCGAGCAGGCCGATGTGCTGTCGGTCCATCTGGTACTCAGCGAGCGCAGTCGCGGGCTGGTGGACGCTCAGGCGCTGGACTGGATGAAGCCCACGGCATGGCTGGTCAATACCGCACGGGGGCCGATTGTCGATGAGTCGGCGCTGATCAAGGCATTGCAGAAACAGCGCCTGGCGGGCGCGGCCCTGGACGTGTTCGAGCACGAGCCGTTGCCTCGCCATCATCCCTTCAGAACGCTGGACAATGTGTTGGCCACGCCTCATGTCGGGTACGTCAGCCGACAGAATTACCAGCTGTTTTTTTCGCAGATGATCGAGGACATTCAGGCTTGGGCGGCCGGGGCGCCGATCCGGTTGCTGGGCTGAGACCGCGTTATCGTTCATCGTCGGGTCGCCACCCGGAGCAAGCCCGCTCCCGCATTGATCTTGGTTTGGGTGTACACAAAACAGGTGACCACAACCAATCCACTGTGGGAGCAGGCTTACCCGCGAAGAGGCCTTCAAATCCACTCTATTCCCCTAAATCCTACGCACCGCAATGGTGCGCCCACACTTCATAGTGCCCAACTATCGTGACCTCCCGGTCCCGATTTGACCCACCCAAGAAAACAAACCTGCCCTTCGTCGGTGCGCCGCCCCATAAAACTCGCGTGTTTTGTACCCTCTCCCAACCGATTGTCGAACAATTTGTCCGGATGACCACCCCCCTCCAGGTTCTGGCCTAGACTGTTTTCGGGGAATAAAACCGATTGGTCATTCGGTAAAAAAATAGAAACTTTTGAGGCTGGCCTCAGGTCAGCTGAGAGGTAGGGCCACAGCGACTGGTGCATTCCTTGCAACAGCCACTTCACCCATTGAGCTTCAGCGCATGGGCAGCAATTGCTCACCGATGCGTAGCGCGTTTGCGCCCGGCCACAGGAATTGGCCAACACCGTTTGTGCCAGGCCTGGAATCAGATCAACAACACGGGGAGATGCATATGATCAATACGGCGTTAGATGTTCAGGGAGAACGTGCTCTTCAGCAGGTCGGCGAAGCCAACCCCGTGGGAGCCCTTACCGCCAAATCGGTCAGCGTCCCGGTCACCAAGGCGTTGGCACCGGTAGTCCGGCAGAATCCCAACAAAAAGAAAGTGTTGTTCGTCACCTCGGAGATTGCCGATCTGGTGAAGACCGGTGGCCTGGGCGACGTTTCCGCCGCGCTGCCGCGAGCCATGGCGCATCTGCACGATGTCCGGGTGTTGATCCCCGGTTACCCGCAAGTACTGAACAGCGAAAACCCGATTCATATCATTGGTGAACTGGGCGGGCACGCCGCGTTGCCGCCCTGCAAGATCGGGCGCATGGACATGCCCGACGGCCTGGTCATTTACGTGTTGATCTGCCCTGAACTGTACGAGCGCGAAGGCTCCCCTTACGGCGCCAACAACGGTCGCGATTGGCCGGACAACCATATTCGTTTCGCCCGCCTGGGCCTCGCGGCCGCTGATATTGCCGCCAACCTCGCACAAATTCACTGGTGCCCGGACCTGGTGCACGCCCACGACTGGCCCGCCGGCCTGGCGCCCGCCTACATGCACTGGCGCGGGCAACGCACCCCGACGCTGTTCACCATCCACAACCTGGCGTACCAGGGCGTCACCAGCCTCGGCTCGTGCCCGGAGCTCGGTATCCCCATGCATGCCTTGCAACAGGAAGGCATGGAGTTTTACGGCAAGATGTCGTTCCTCAAGGCCGGCATGGCCTACTCGAGCCACATCACCACTGTCAGCGCCACCTATGCCCAGGAAATCACCACGCCGGCCTTCGGCTGCGGCCTCGACGGTTTTCTCGCCGCCAAGACCCAGCAAGGTCTGCTCAGCGGGATTCCCAATGGCATCGATGAAAGCTGGGACGCAGCGACCGACCCACACCTGTTCTGCCCGTTCGGCATTGGTGACTGGGACGGCAAGGCAGTCAACGCAGCGCACGTGCGCCGGCTGTTTGGCCTGGATGATTCCGCAGGCCCACTGTTCGCCGTGGTCTCGCGACTTGTCTACCAGAAAGGCCTGGACCTGACCGAAGCGGTGGCCGAGTACATCGTCGCCAACGGCGGGCAGATCGCGATCATCGGCCGTGGCGAACCGGAAGAAGAACAAGCCATGCGTGAGCTGGCATTGCGCTTCCCCGGGCAAATCGGCGTGCACATCGGCTTCAATGAAACCGACGCCCGCCGGATGTTTGCCGGCAGTGATTTCCTGCTGATGCCTTCGCGTTACGAACCTTGCGGCCTGAGCCAGATGTACGCCCAGCGCTTCGGTTCATTGCCGGTGGCGCGCAATACCGGCGGCCTGGCCGACACCATCGAAAACGGCGTGACCGGTTTCCTTTTCGACGAATCCACCGTGGAGAGCTATCGCGAAGCCCTGAGCCGTGCGTTCAAGGTGTTCGCCTTCCCCGGCCTGCTCAACGCCATGCGTTGCCGGGCCATGGCGGCGCCCTTCAACTGGTGCAAGGCGGTCGAACCCTACGCCGAACTCTACGAACAACTGGTGGCTAAAGCGCTGGGTAAATCGGGCAAACAGTAAGAGGTTTTCAACGATGCCGTTACGGACCCTTGAAACCTGGCCCCACGGCGCAATCATGCTGGACGCTGAACACACGCGTTTTGCCTTGTGGGCGCCAGATGCGTTTTACGTCAGTCTTGAATTGGAAAATGGACAGTCCCTGCCACTGCGGCCTCAGGCCGATGGCTGGTTTGTGATCAAGACCCGCTGTCCCGCAGGTACCCGCTACCGCTATAACATCGATGGCGAGCTGGAAGTGCCGGACCCGGCCTCCCGCGCCCAGGCGGGCGATATCGGCAGCCACAGCGTAGTGGTCGATCCCCTCGCCTATCGCTGGCAACACAGTGCCTGGCAGGGTCGGCCATGGAACGAGGCGGTGATCTACGAACTGCATGTCGGTGCGCTCGGCGGCTTCAGCGAGGTCGAACAGCAACTGGCGCGATTAGTGGAACTGGGGATTACCGCCATCGAACTGATGCCGCTGGCGCAGTTTCCCGGCGAGCGCAATTGGGGCTATGACGGGGTTCTGCCTTACGCACCGCAGGCTTCCTACGGTTCGCCCGAACAACTCAAACACCTGATCGACACGGCCCACGGCCATGGCCTGGCGGTGATTCTCGACGTGGTCTACAACCACTTCGGCCCGGACGGCAATTACCTGCATCGCTACGCCAAAGGCTTTTTCCGCGAAGACAAACACACCCCATGGGGCGCAGCCATCGACTTCCGGCGGCGCGAGGTACGTGACTTCTTTATCGACAATGCGCTGATGTGGTTGCTGGAGTACCGCTTCGACGGTCTGCGCCTGGATGCCGTGCACGCCATCGAAGACCCGGACTTCCTGCAAGAACTGGCGCAACGGGTTCGCCAGCATATCGGTCCGCCGCGGCACGTGTGGCTCATGGCGGAAAACGAGCACAACCAGGCCAGCCTGCTGGAGCAAGGTTTCGACGCGCAGTGGAACGACGACGGCCATAACGCCCTGCACGTTTTGCTCACCGGCGAAACCGACGCCTATTACGCCGACTATGCCCAAAACCCCACCGAACAACTCGCCCGCTGCTTGAGCCAGGGCTTCGTGTTTCAAGGCCATATCACCCGCCACGGTACGCCGCGCGGGGAGCCGAGCGGTCACTTGCCGCCCACAGCCTTCGTGCTGTTCTTGCAGAACCACGACCAGATCGGCAACCGCGCCTTTGGCGAGCGCCTGCATCAACTGGCCCGTTCCGAAGCCCTTAATGCCGCCACCGTGTTGCTGCTGTTGTCGCCGATGATCCCGTTGATGTTCATGGGCGATGAGTTCGCCGCCGAGCAACCGTTCCTGTTCTTCACCAGCCACCACGGTGAACTGGCGGAGTTGGTGCGCGAAGGTCGACGCAATGAATTCGCGGCCTTCAGCGCCTTTGCCGACCCGCACAAACGCGAGCAGATTCCCGACCCGAACGCGACGCAGACCTTCGAAGCGTCGCGCCCGAAGCTGACCGCCACCCGGCAGCCAGCGACTCATGAGCTGTATCGCCGACTGCTGCAAATCCGCCATCAACACATCATCCCGCACCTGCCCGGCGCCCAGGCGTTGGGTGCGCAAGTACTGGCCGAAGGCGCGGTGACGGCGCACTGGCGATTGGGCGATGGCCGTCAGCTGCGTATTGACCTGAACCTCAGCGACACGCCCGTGGTCCACTCCCCACAGGCCGACGCGACACTGCTGTTCGAATACCCGCCGCACTCGGCCGGTCTGTTGGATCAGGGCACCCTTGCCCCGTATTGCGCGCTAGTCAGCCTCACGGCCGCAGCCCCTTTGCTACCCCCGGATGGAGAGCGCCCATGAGCGATACGCAACTGGAAATACTGGCCAGCCGAGCTGGCCTGGCCGTCGACTGGATCGACGCCAATGGCCGTCCACAGAAAGTGACCCCGGCGGTGCTGCGTTCAGTGCTGGCCGGGCTTGGCCATCCCGCCAGCACCGTCCAGGAAATCGCCGCCAGCCTGCTGCAACTGCAGGAGGTGCAACAAACCCGGCACCTACCACCATTGCTGACCTGCGACGTGGGCGTCGGGCTTGATCTGGCCCACTACTTCGCCCCGCAAACCCCGTGTGAGATCCACCTTGAAGACGGCTCGCGACTCAACCTCAATCTCGATGACAACGCTGTGTTACCCGGTTTGGTGCCGGTGGGTTATCAGCACGTCAGCATCGACGATCAGTCGTTCACCCTGGCAGTGGCGCCCGAGCGCTGCTACAGCGTCGGCGACGCCATTGACAGTCAAACCCCGCGCGCCTGGGGCCTGAGCGTGCAGTTATATTCGCTGCGCCGGCCCGGCGATGGCGGTTTCGGCGATACCCAGGCGCTTGAGGACCTGGCCCGGGTGGCCGGCGAACGGGGCGCCGAAGCCCTAGCGATCAGCCCGCTGCATGCGATGTTCAGCGGCGACACGCAGCGCTACAGCCCTTACTCGCCGTCCAGCCGTTTGTTCCTCAATAGCCTGTACGCAGCGCCCGGGGCGATTCTCGGCGAGCGTGCCCTGCGCACCGCGATCGACGCCACCGGCCTTGCCGCCGAACTCAAACACCTGGAAGCATTGCCGCTGATTGACTGGCCCACGGCCGCCGAGGCCAAGCATCGCTTGCTGGAAGCCTTGTACGAAGGGTTCACCCACGGCGCACATCCCTTGCATGCCGACTTCAGCAGCTTCCGTCATGCCGGTGGCGAAGCGCTGGAAAATCATTGTCGCTTCGAAGCGATCCAGGAGGCCCGTGCCAGGCGTGGTGAAAACCTTGACTGGCGCGAGTGGCCCGAACAATGGCGTAACCCGCGCAGCGCCGCCCTGACGCAATTTGCCGAAGAGAACTCGAGCCGCATCGGCTACTACGCGTTTTGCCAATGGCTGATTGCCCGCAGCCTTGAGCGTGCACAAACCGCCGCCCGTGGAGCCGGCATGGGCATCGGCCTGATCGCCGACCTGGCGGTGGGCGCCGACGGCGGCGGCAGCCAGGCCTGGAGTCGCCAGGACGAATTGCTCGCCTCGCTGACCGTGGGTGCGCCACCGGACATTCTCAACCGCTCCGGCCAGGGCTGGGGGATTTCCGCGTTTTCCCCCGAAGGCCTGGTGCGTAACGGCTTTCGTGCGTTCATCGAAATGCTGCGGGCCAATTTCGCCCATGCCGGCGGCCTGCGCATCGATCACGTCATGGGCCTGCAACGGCTGTGGGTGATCCCTAAGGATGCGCCGCCCAGCGACGGGGCCTACCTCTATTACCCGGTGGACGATCTGCTGCGCCTGCTGACCCTCGAATCCCATCGGCATCAGGCCATCGTCCTCGGCGAAGACCTTGGCACCGTGCCCGAGGGCCTGCGCGAAAAACTCATCGCGCGCTCTATCCTCGGTATGCGCGTACTGTTGTTCGAGCAGGACAACACCCACTTCAAGCCGATTCTCGACTGGCCCGACAACGCGCTGGCCACCACCAGCACCCACGACCTGCCGACGCTCAATGGCTGGTGGCATGGCCGCGATATCGATTGGAGCGCGCGCCTGGACCTGGTCGACGCCACGGGTGAAATCGAATGGCGTCAACATCGTGAACGCGAGCGCGAAGGCTTGCGCCAGGTGCTGAGCCAGGACCCGCAAAATTTCCGTGAAGAGTCCCATGAAACCGATCAGGTGCTCGACGCCGCCATCCGGTTTCTCGGTCATACCCGCGCGCCGTTGGTGTTGTTGCCGCTGGAAGATGCCTTGGGTATTGAACAGCAGGCCAACTTGCCCGGCACCACCGACACCCACCCTAACTGGTCCCGCCGACTGCCCGGCGACAGCGAAGCCCTGCTCGATAATCCGGATGCCGCCCGACGCCTGGAACTGCTCGCCTGTGCGCGACTCCAGGCGGCCGAGCGTGACCAATGAATCAATCGCTCATCCCGCCGCTACGGGCCACCCTGCGGCTGCAATTTCATAAAGGCTTCACCCTGGATCAGGCGATTGCGCTGGTGCCGTATTTCGCCGGCCTGGGCATCAGCCATATCTACGCCTCACCGCTGCTCGCCGCCCGCACGGGCTCCCTGCATGGCTACGATGTGGTGGACCCGACCACGGTCAACCCTGAACTGGGCGGCGAAGCGGCATTGCGCCGTTTGGTCGCTGCGTTGCGCGAACACGACATGGGGCTGATCCTCGATATCGTTTCCAACCACATGGCCGTCGGCGGTGGCGACAATCCCTGGTGGCTCGACTTGCTGGAATGGGGACGACTGAGCCCTTACGGTGAGTTCTTCGACATTCAATGGCACTCGCCCGACCCGTTGATGGAAGGCCAGTTGCTGTTGCCCTTTTTGGGCAGCGATTACGGCATTGCATTACAGGACGGCACCCTGCCCTTGCGTTTCGATGCCCGGCGTGGTGCCTTTTATGTCGAGCACTATGAGCACCACTTCCCGATTTGCCCCACGGACTACGGCGAACTGCTCAAGGCCGACGATCGATTGAATGCCGAGCAAGTCGAACGGCTCAAGTCCCTGGCAGACCGTTTCAGCACCTTGAGTTACCAGAGCGACGCCTACAGACTGGCGGCCCCACTGAAGACTGAACTGAGTGAACTGGCCAGCGATTCGGCCATCCTTCGTGCCATCCAGCACACCCTCAGCACTTACGACTCGCTTCCCCCCGAAGGTTTCCAGCGTTTGCACATGCTGCTGGAACGCCAGAGTTATCGCCTGGCCAGTTGGCGCACCGCGGCGGACGATATCAACTGGCGGCGTTTTTTCGACATCAATGAACTGGGCGGCCTGCGCGTCGAGCGCCCGGCGGTGTTCGAAGCGACCCACGCAAAAATCTTCGAGCTGGTGGCCGAAGGCCTGGTCGACGGCCTGCGTATCGACCACATCGACGGCCTCGCCGACCCGCGCAGCTACTGCCGCAAACTACGGCGCCGGATTGATCGCCTGGCACCCGGCCGACACCTGCCGATCTACGTCGAGAAGATCCTCGGCGAAGGCGAAACCCTGCACCGCGACTGGTGCGTCGATGGCAGTACTGGTTACGAATTCATGAACCAGCTGTCGTTGCTGCAACATGATCCCGAAGGTGCCCAGGCCTTGGGCGAACTCTGGAACCGGCACAGCGAACGGCCCGCCGACTTTCGCCAGGAAGCGCAACTGGCGCGCCAGCAGATTCTCAACGGTTCCCTCGCCGGGGATTTCGAAAGTGTTGCCCATGCCCTGTTGCAAGTGGCCCGGGACGACCTGATGACCCGGGACCTGACCCTCGGCGCGATCCGGCGGGCCTTGCAGGAGCTGATTGTGCACTTCCCGGTGTACCGCACTTACATCAGCCCGCTGGGTCGCGCGGCCCAAGACGAGGTGTTTTTCCAGCAGGCCATGGCCGGTGCAAGGCAAACCCTTGGCGAGGCCGACTGGCCAGTGCTTGATTGCCTGGCCGGCTGGCTCGGCGGCCAGCCCTGGCGCCAGCGCCCGGTGGGCCGTCCACGCAAACTGCTCAAGCATGCGTGCGTGCGCTTCCAGCAACTGACCTCTCCGGCGGCGGCCAAAGCGGTGGAAGACACCGCGCTTTATCGCTCGGCGGTGCTGCTGTCGCGCAACGATGTCGGCTACAACACCGAGCAGTTCAGCGCCCCGGTTGCCGACTTCCATGCCGCCTGCGCCAATCGCCTCGCCGAGTTCCCCGACAACCTGCTGGCCACCGCGACTCACGACCACAAACGTGGCGAAGACAGCCGCGCGCGGCTGGCGGTGTTGAGTGAGCGCAGCACCTGGTACGCCGAACAGGTGGAACACTGGCGAACCCTGGCCAGCGAACTGCGCACCGACCCCGGCGCGCCCTCGGCGGGCGACGAGCTGATTCTCTATCAAGCAATCCTCGGCAGTTGGTCGCTGGAGTTGCGCAGCGACGATCAGCCTGCGCTTGAGGACTACACTAAACGCCTCTGGCAGTGGCAACAGAAAGCCCTGCGCGAAGCCAAGTTACAAAGCAGCTGGAGTGCGCCGCACGAGGCCTATGAACAGGCCACCCATGGTTTTCTCGAACGCCTGCTGCTGAGCCCTGAAGGTCAGCCCCTGCGTGCATCTATAAGTGCTGCGGCACAGAGCATTGCCGTTCCGGGTGCGCTGAATGGATTGGCGCAAACCTTGCTGCGAATGACCGTGCCGGGGGTGCCGGATCTCTATCAGGGCAACGAGTTCTGGGACTTCACACTGGTCGATCCCGATAACCGCCGGCCGGTGGATTACGTCAGTCGTCAGCAGGCCATGCACCTACCGTTTGACCTGCCCGATCTGTTGGCGAACTGGCGTGACGGGCGCATCAAGCAAACCCTGATCGCCCGGGCATTAAACCAACGTGCCGAGCATGCCGGGTTGTTTCAAAAAGGCACTTATCAAGCCCTTGAAGTGATTGGTAGCCAGGCTCACCGGGTGCTGGCGTTTGCTCGAGAATGGCAGGGACAACGGGCAATCGTGACAGTACCGATACGCTGTGCCGGACTGCTGGAAAACAGTGCCGCCCCCCAGGTTGACGCGTTGCTATGGGGCGACACCCGAATCAAATTGCCATTCGCGGCCACCGAAGAAAATCTGAAGGGACTTTTTACCAGCGTCGCAGTCACAAAACACAGGGAGCTGATGGTCGGCGCCGCGCTGGGGCATTTCCCGGTCAATCTCTTTATCCAAACTACCCAAACTTGAGTTCAGTTCAGGAGCATTGCGATGAGTACCGACGAAAAACGCATTCGCGAATTTGCCTATCAAATCTGGGAATCCGAAGGAAAACCCGAGGGCCAGGAAACCCGCCATTGGGAGATGGCCTGCAAACTGGCCGAGGCCGAAGCGCTGGCGCCCGGCAAATCAGCCAAAGCGAGCGGCAGCAAAACCGCCAGCGCCAAGCCCGCGGTCGGCAAGCCCGACGGTAAGCTGGTCAATGCCAAGGGCATCGAAGCCAAACCCCGTGCCAAGCCCAAAGCCAAACCCGCCGCCGCTTCGGCGGTAATCCCGCCAGGCGAAAAAAACACTGTGAAAAAGCCTCGCGCCACGCGTAAACCACCCGAGGTCTGACGCTTCACAGTCTTGTCCTGATTTGTGGCGAGGGGGCTTGTCGGAACGACGCATCGCCCCGTTCGGCTGCGAAGCAGTCGTAAACCGGACGCCACGTTGCTGATTAAAGAATCGCAGTGACTGGTTTAAGGGTCGCTTTGCGACCCAACGGGGGCAAGCCCCCTCGCCACAGAGCGCCCTCGAAAAATACCGTTGCAGGAGCAGCTATGACCAGTCCAAAGAAAACCGCGCCCGAACCTCACGAGGCCTCGCGAATCCGTGAAGGCCTGCCCTTCCCGCTAGGCGCGACCTGGGATGGCCTGGGAGTCAATTTCGCGCTGTTTTCGGCTAACGCGACCAAGGTCGAACTGTGCATCTTCGACGATGCCGGCGAGGTAGAACTCGAACGTATCGAGCTGCCGGAATACACCGACGAGATCTACCACGGCTACTTGCCCGATGCCCACCCGGGGTTGATCTACGGCTATCGCGTCTACGGGCCGTACGACCCGGCCAACGGTCATCGCTTCAACCCGAACAAATTGCTGATCGATCCCTATGCCAAACAGTTGGTCGGCCAATTGAAATGGTCCGAAGCGTTGTTCGGCTTCACCATCGGCCACCCCGACGCCGACCTCAGTTTCGATGAACGGGACAGCGCGCCCTTCGTGCCAAAATGCAAAGTGATCGACCCGGCCCACACCTGGGGCCACGACCATCGAGTCAGCGTACCGTGGGAAAAGACCATCATTTATGAGACTCACGTACGCGGTTTCAGCATGCTTCACCCCGCCGTCCCCGAGAACCTGCGCGGCACCTTCGCCGGGTTGATGGTCGATGACGTGCTGGAACATATCCGCAAGCTCGGCGTGTCGACCGTGGAGTTGCTGCCGATCCATGCCTTCGTCAATGACCAGCATCTGCTGCACAAAGGCATGACCAATTACTGGGGTTACAACAGCATCGCATTCTTTGCCCCAGACCCGCGCTACCTGGCCAGCGGCAAGATCGCCGAGTTCAAGGAGATGGTCGCGCACCTGCACGACGCCAATCTGGAAGTGATTCTCGACGTGGTCTACAACCACACCGCCGAGGGCAATGAACAAGGCCCGACCCTGTCCATGCGCGGCATCGACAACGCCTCTTACTACCGGTTGAGGTCCGACGACAAACGCTACTACATCAACGATTCCGGCACCGGCAACACCCTGGACCTGAGTCACCCGTGCGTACTGCAAATGGTCACTGACTCGCTGCGCTACTGGGCCACGGAAATGCACGTGGACGGTTTCCGTTTTGACCTGGCAACCATCCTCGGCCGCTACCACGACGGCTTCGACGAACGGCACAGCTTTCTCGTCGCCTGTCGTCAGGACCCGGTACTGCGTCAGGTGAAATTGATTTCCGAATCGTGGGACTGTGGCCCTGGCGGTTATCAGGTCGGAAACTTCCCGCCGGGCTGGGTCGAATGGAACGACAAATTCCGCGACACCACACGTGCGTTCTGGAAGGGTGACGACGGCCAGCTCGCCGACTTCGCCAGCCGCATGACCGCCTCCGGTGAGATGTTCAACCAGCGCGGCCGTCGCCCATATGCTTCGCTGAACTTCATCACCGCCCATGACGGCTTCACCCTCAACGATCTGGTGTCGTACAACGACAAACACAACGAGGCTAACGACGAGAACAATCAGGACGGCAGCAACAACAACCTGTCCTGGAACCACGGCGTCGAAGGCCCCACCGACGATCCCGAGATCAATGCCCTGCGCCAGCGGCAGATACGTAACTTCTTCGCCACGTTGCTACTGTCCCAGGGCACGCCGATGCTGGTAGCTGGCGACGAGTTCGCTCGCACCCAGGCAGGCAACAACAATGCCTATTGCCAGGACAGCGAGATCGGTTGGGTCAATTGGGACCTGAGCGAAGACGGCAAGGCGTTGCTCAAGTTCGTCAAACGCCTGATCAAGTTGCGCCTGGCCTATCCGATCCTGCGACGTGGGCGCTTTCTGGTGGGCAATTACAACGAGGACATCGGCGTCAAGGACGTGACCTGGCTGGCCCCGGACGGCAGCGAAATGTCCATAGAACAATGGGAAGAAGGCCACGGTCGTTGCCTGGGCATGCTGCTCGACGGTCGCGCCCAGGAAACCGGCATACGCCGCAAAGGTGCCGACGCAACCCTGCTGCTGGTGGTCAACGCGCACCATGACATCGTCAACTTCCTGCTACCGGAAGTGCCTGACGGCGGTTTCTGGACTTGCATGATCGATACCAATCAACCGTCGATTCGGGGCCAGGAACGCTTTGAGTTTGGTCGCCAATATTCAGTCACCGGCCGTTCGCTGCTGCTGTTCGAATTGCAGCATGAGGAAGAAGAGTGATCAGGGGCAAGCCTCGCTCCCACAGGGATGGTGCTTACCTTCGAAGGTTTCGGGAATTATTTGCGAAACCTGACACAGGTCCGGTTAGAAAAACCGCATCAGACCAAAGGCTGAGGCGACGAATAGCGTTTCATGAGCAATACTCTGTCCGCGGCAATCCAGGGTTCGGAGCGCTGCACATTGCTATCTACCCGCCTTCACGGGTCTGCCGGGCTTGCTCCCTTGTAAGCATTGCGCACGACTGAGGGCCAGACAGAACAAGGACGTAGCGCCTATGAAATCGGTTTCCATCAGCGAAAACAGCTTGCCTGCGCAGATCTGGAACAGCGCCCCACAACTGGACAACATCCCCGTCATCAACACCGAAACACTGGTCCCGGCTGGCGCTCGGGCGGTGGTGATCGCCCCGCATCCCGGCGATGAAGTGGTCACTTGCGGTGGCCTGCTGCAACTGTTGTGCTCTCTTGGTCATCCTCTGCAACTGATCTCGATCACCGACGGCAGCGCCAGCCATCCGGGGTCGCGACAGTGGTCGGAAAAACGCCTTAGCGTGTTCCGCCCCCAGGAAAGTGTCGAAGCCTTACGCCGGCTTGGCTTGCCGATGCACAGCCTGAAGTGGATTCGCGGCGGCTTCACCGACAACGCTCTGGCCGAGCGGGAGTCGGAATTGACCCAATTCATCGTCCGCTACCTGCGCCCCGGCGATGTGGTGTTCACCACCTGGCGCGAAGACGGCAACATCGACCACGATGCCGTCGGCCGCGCCAGCGCCAGGGCCGCCGCCCTGGTCGGGGCGACGCTCAACGAAATACCGGTCTGGGCCTGGCACTGGCCGATGCGCGATCACGGGCTGATCCCCTGGCATCGCGCGCGCAAGCTACGGCTCGACACCTGGACCGTCGCGCGCAAAAGCCACGCCACTTATGCCTACGCCAGCCAGCTCGACGGCGAACCCGCGATCGGCATCGCCCCATTGCTGCCCCGGGTGCTTCTGGAGCGTATGCGGTTGCCGTATGAAATTGTGTTTGTCTGATGCCTACGGGGTTGAGATGAATGTGTTTGAACTGCTCGCCCACGCATCAGTCGCATACATACAGCAGCCCTGATTCAGAGGAGTGAACGTGACCCGCGATGCCGAACGCCAAACCGTCGAATCAGCGCCGTCGAACACGCCCCCGGCGATTCACCGACTCAGAGTGCTGACGGTCAATACTCACAAGGGTTTCACCGCCCTCAACCGACGTTTCATCCTCCCGGAACTGCGCGAAGCGGTACGCAGTACGTCGGCGGACCTGGTGTTTCTGCAGGAAGTGGTCGGTGAACACGACCGGCATTCTTCCCGTTACAACGACTGGCCACAGACCTCACAGTACGAGTTCCTGGCCGACAGCATGTGGAGCGATTTCGCTTACGGTCGTAACGCGGTCTACCCCGACGGCCACCACGGTAATGCCCTGCTGTCGAAATACCCGATCCGCGAATTCCGTAACCTCGATGTCTCGATCACCGGCCCCGAGCGGCGCGGCTTGCTGCACTGTGTGCTGGATGTGCCAGGCCATGCCGAAGTGCATGCCATTTGCGTGCACTTGAGCCTGCTGGAAAGCCATCGACAACTCCAACTGCAGTTGCTCTGCCTGTTGCTCGAATCGCTGCCAGACGACGCCCCGGTAATCATTGCCGGCGACTTCAACGACTGGCAATTGCAAGGCAACGCCGCCCTCGCCCGACGCGACTATCTGCATGAAGCATTCGAACGCCACCACGGCCGACCGGCGAAAACGTACCCGGCGCGGTTTCCCCTGCTGCGCCTGGACCGCATCTACCTGCGCAATGCCAGCAGTCATGAGCCGCGCATACTCGGTTACAAGCCCTGGACGCACCTGTCGGATCATTTACCGCTGGCGGTGGAGGTACGCCTGTAACACCGTCAAACGACAGGCGCCAAGAACTGCTTTCTGCAGCAGAAAAAATGACAGTAATCACCTCCAGGGCATGCTCAAGAATTTTGCACTGCTCATCCGTCCCGCAACCGATAGCCCACTATCCAACACGTCTGGGCTGCACCTTTCAGCATGATTTTTCGCACAAACAACAACTTAGATCATCGCCAAAAATCAGTCACTTACAGACAATAAAATAGCCGTACCACTTATCGGCCATTTTCTTGACGCGACGCCATCGGTCTTCTTAGCTAGTCCTTACTACCCCCGAAAGTCCATCAGGGGCAAGCCTCCAGACACCCGTAAAACGGGCGGGTCTGACCTTGCCTCAATCCATTCGGTCGCCCCTCATTCGGGGTAGGAGAGACGCCACAGCGAGATACACATGCGATTGCAAGGTAGACCTCCATGAGAACTTCATTCACCCCACAAGAGATAAAATTCACTTTCTGCGTTGTCTCCGGTTCACTCCTGCTGTGCTCATCCATGGAGGTGCGAGCGTCATCTGTCGAGAACGGAACCACGCCCTGGTACAGCCAGCAACTGCCGACAACTACCTTGCCCTTCGGCGCCCCCGACTTATCAAGCTCGCGCCTGACGATCGAAGACGCCGCGCCCCTGGCCTGGGACCACGCCTATGGGCTGACGTCGCGGCAGGCCCAAACCGATTATCTGGCCCAGGGCACGATCCCCGGCGCCAGCGAATTCAAAGGCCCGGCGCTCCTGACCGTGCAAAGCAACAGCGGCAGTACCCAACAGGTCGGACTGATCGGCGGCACCGTTCAATTCCAGGGCAACGATAACGGCCTGCTGACCAGCCGCGCCCTCGCCGACCCCAGCCATGACACGCTCAACCTTCAAGGCCAAAGCCTGGGAGCCTACTGGAGCCTGACCGGGCCGCAAGGCTGGCACGTCGACTTGATGGCCAGCGGTGGCCGTGTCAGCGGTTTTAGCCGCAACGACCAGGGCGTGCGACAAACCACCGAAGGCAGCGCGGTGACATTGTCGGTGGAAGGTGGCTACCCGATTGGTCTGAGCGAAAACTGGGTGGTTGAACCCCAGGCGCAGTTGATCAATCAACGCATCACGCTGGATACGCCGTATGCCGGGTCAGGCAACGCCTCGTCCAGCGACCTGACGTCCTGGAGCGGTCGGGTCGGTGCACGCTTGAAAGGCAATTACGACATCAAGGGCCTGCCGGTCGAACCCTATGTGCGGACCAATTTGTGGCACACGGTGTACACGGGCAACACAGTGAGCCTGGATCAGGTCGACAAAATCAGCAGCAGTCGCAATTCATCGACAGTAGACGTAGGTCTGGGGCTGGTGGCCAGAGTGACGCCTACGGTCAGCCTGTATGTCAGCGCCGACTACAGCAGCAATGTGGTTGAAAATGATTTGAACGGGTTGATTGGCAGCCTCGGAGTGCGGATGCGTTGGTAAGAGTATGTTCAAAAAGTGCTTTGTTCGGACCGGCCTTATCGCGAGCAGGCTCGCTCCCGCATTTGAAATGCATTCCTCTGTGGGAGCGAGCCTGCTCGCGATAGGAGCGACGCGGTTTTAGATCAACCCTCCGGCCGCAGAATCAACACCGCCAGCGGCGGCAAATTCAACACCAGTGAAAGTGCCTGCCCATGGCTCGGTTCTTCCTCGGTGAACACCCCGCCACCGTTACCGTAATTGGACCCGGCATAAGTGTCGGCATCACTGTTGATCAACTCGACCCAGCGCCCGGCAAACGGCACACCGATACGATAGGACTGACGCGGCACCGGGGTGAAGTTGGCCACCACCAACACTGGCCTGCCCTCCTTGCTCCAGCGCAACCAGGCGTAGACGCTGTTGATCGCGTCGTCGCCGATCAACCACTGGAAGCCCTGCGGGACATCGTCCTGATCGTGCAGCGCCGGCTCTTCGCGATACAACCGATTCAAGTCGCCGACCAGCTTGCGCACCCCCTGGTGTTCCGGGTATTGCAGCAAGTACCAGTCCAGCTGCTGATCGTGATTCCATTCGCGCCACTGGCCGAATTCGCAGCCCATGAACAACAGCTTCTTGCCGGGATGGGTCCACATGAAACTCAGGTAAGCCCGCAGGTTGGCAAACTTCTGCCAACGGTCGCCGGGCATCTTGTCGATCAGCGAATGCTTGCCGTGCACCACTTCGTCGTGGGAAATCGGCAGGATGAAACGCTCGGACCAGGCATACACCAGGCCGAAACTCAGTTCGTTGTGATGATGGGCGCGGTACACCGGATCCTGCTGAATGTAATGCAGCGAATCGTGCATCCAGCCCATGTTCCACTTATAGGCAAACCCCAGCCCGCCCTGTTGCGTGCTCTGGCTGACACCCGGCCACGCCGTGGATTCTTCGGCAATCACCAGTGCACCCGGTGCTTCCAGAGCCACTACGTCGTTGAGATGGCGCAGAAAATCGATGGCTTCCAGGTTTTCCCGACCGCCATGACGGTTGGGCACCCATTCGCCGGCCTTGCGCGAGTAATCGCGATACAGCATCGACGCCACTGCGTCGACCCGCAGCCCATCGACATGGAAATGCTTAAGCCAGTGCAGCGCCGACGCCAGCATGTAGCCATGCACCTCGGTGCGGCCCAGGTTGTAGATCAGCGTGTCCCAATCCTGGTGAAAGCCCTCCATCGGGTTGCCGTATTCATACAACGCCGTGCCGTCGAACTGCGCCAGGCCATGGGTGTCGGTGGGGAAATGCGCCGGCACCCAATCGAGGATCACGCCGATTTCCGCCTGGTGGCAGGCGTTGATGAAAGCAGCGAAGTCATCCGGCGAGCCGTAACGGGCGCTCGGGGCGAATTGCGACAGCAGTTGATAACCCCACGAGCCACCGAACGGATGCTCCATGATCGGCATCAATTCAATATGAGTAAAACCCAGCTCCTTCACATAAGGAATCAGCCGTTCGGCCAACTCAGGCCAGGTGTACTGACGGGCGACTTCGCCCAGGTCATCCAGCTCGCATTGCCAGGAACCGGCGTGCAACTCGTAGATCGACAGCGGCGCACTGGTTCGCTGACGTTCGCCCCGCGACAGCATCCAGTCCTGGTCCTGCCAGTCGACTTTCAGCGGTGAGGCGACTTTTGATGCGGTGTCCGGCGGCAGCGTGGTGGCCAGGGCCATCGGGTCGGCCTTGAGCGGCAGAATGCCGTGGGCACCGAGGATTTCGTATTTGTAGGCCTCCCCCGCTTGCAGGCGCGGGATGAACAGCTCCCAGACACCGGTAGGATGGCGCAGCCGCATCGGGTGCCGGCGACCGTCCCAGTTATTGAAGTCGCCGACCACCGACACCCGTTTGGCGTTCGGCGCCCATACGGCGAACCGCACGCCGTCGACACCGTCGACCGTCTTCAGCTGCGCGCCGAGACAACTGCTCAGATCACGGTGATTGCCTTCGGCAAACAGGTACAAGTCCATCTCGCCGAGCAACGGACCAAAGCTGTAAGGGTCTTCGGCGAGTTGCTCGCCGCCGGCCCAACAGGTACGCAGCAGATAGGGTTGCGCCCAGTCGAAGTGGCCGACAAACAGCCCCGGTGTCTGGCTCGCCTCAAGATGGCCGAGCTCGTCCCCGGAATCCTTGGCCAACACCTGCACGCTCAAGGCATCCGGCAGATAAGCCCGAATGAATTGCCCGCCAGCGCCATCGCTGTGCGGGCCGAGAATTGCAAAAGGATCCTGATGTTCGGCGCGTACCAATGCGTCGATGTCCCGCGCCCTGGGCAGCAGTGCCTCTTTAACCTGCCCCTGTTCCTTGTTCGAGAAACTCATGACTACTCTCCACCAAGATCGGAAAAGGGTTTAAGCCCACTCAATAATCCATATAAACCGTGCAACGGCACGGGCAGCCAGGTGGGGCGATTTTCAGCCTCATAGGCCACTTCATAAGCCGCCTTCTCCAGCCCGAACAACGCCAGCGCAGCGTCCTCGCCTTCGGGATCTTGCCATGCATGAGCAAGACTAGCTGCCGCCAGCCGATAAGCGTCGACAAATGATTGTCGCGCCTCTTTCAAATAACGATCGGCGACTCGTTGACGCGCCGCCTGGGCGTCGGCGGTGTTGTCGACGTTATGCACGTTGATCGCCATCGCCGCGGCGTAATCGAAGGAGCGCAACACGCCGCTGACGTCTTTATAAGGGCTGTGTTTGCCCCGGCGCTCATGCAGTGGTCTCGCCGGCTCACCCTCAAAATCGATCAGATAGGCATCGCCCTTGATCACCAGCACTTGCCCCAGGTGCAAGTCACCGTGGACGCGAATGCGCAAGCCGCCCACCGCCTTTTTGCCCAGTTCCTGGATATGGCTGAGGATGGGTTTTTTGTTGTCCAGCAATCGGCTGACCAATGCCTGGTCCGCCGCGCTCAGTTCGGTTTGATGCTGCTTGAGCAGCTTCAGCGCGTGCTCCAGTTGCGCCGCCACATCCTTGGCCGAGGCCAGGGCATCTTTCTGGCTGGTGATGTGTGGAGCGAAGTCCGGGTTAGCGCTTGGGGTCGCCAACACCTGATGCATTTCCCCCAGGCGCTGACCGAGCATGCCGGCAAAATCCTTCAGCTCACCGAGGGCGTTGTAATGCTGCTCCTGTTCGGATACGGCATCGGCGAGTTCGTCGCGAAGCGCCCGTTCGAGGTTGTTCTGGGTCCATTCCCACGCGTCGCCCTGATTACTCAAGTAACCTTGGGCGATCATCAACAGCGTGTCCTCGCCCGCCGCATCGCGACGAATCACCGCCCCCAACAGTGGCGAAATATTTTTGAAACCGGCATGGGTCAGATACGCGCTCATTTCCAGTTCCGGGTGCACCCCTGACGCGACCTTGCGGATCAACTTCAACACCAGACTGGCGCCGATTACCACCGAACTGTTGGATTGTTCGGCAGACAGGTAACGCACCTCCGACTCGGCGCTCAACCCCAGCTTGACCAGTTCGTCAGTTGGCTCGAAACGGATCTCGCCACCGTCCGACGGCAGCACCGTGCTGGCCTGCAGCCCCTGCAATACCGCATGAACAAAACTGTCGAGGCTGAAGGCGTCGGTAATCAGGCCGACCTGACGACCGCGCCGGACCCTGGCCAGCGCCAATTGCTGTGGCAACGCGGCGCCAACCTGTTCCTCGGAAATAAAGCCAAACGGCAATTGATAGCGGCTGGTCTGGCCGGCGCTGGTGACGTCGATTTCACTCACCAGCACCGGATGCTGCGGGTCGCCGAAGCGCACGCCGTAAGCGAGGTTGACGCTGTCGATGGTGCCGTCCTTGCCGGCGAACCAGCGGCGATTCTGCAACCAGCTCGGCAAAATGCCCTGCTCCAGTGACTGCCGAGACGGCGCTTCGAGCAGCTCTTCCATGCGCTGCTTCAGCACCAGCGTGGTGAAGTCCGGCAGGCTTTGCGCCGGCTCCACGTGCCAGCTTGGCATCTGATTTTCCGCCGCCAGGCCGAACCAATAGAAGCCGTAAGGCGCCAGCGTCAGCAGGAAATTCAACTGACCGATGGGCGGGAAAGCATTGCCGCCGAGCATCTCCACCGGAACCATGCCGACATACGCCGACAAATCCAGCTCCGCCGCTTGCGCGCTACGGGACACGTTAGCCACGCACAGAATGATCTCGTGCTTGCCGTCCGCGCCGGTGAACTCGCGGGTATAGGCCAGAATCCGTCGATTGCTCGGTGAGAGCATCTTCAGCGTGCCGCGACCGAAGGCCTTGGACTGCTTGCGTATCGCGAGCATGCGCCGGGTCCAGTTCAACAATGAATGAGGGTCGCCAGCCTGGGTTTCGACGTTGACCGACAGGTAGCCGTATTGCGGGTCCATGATCGGCGGCAACACCAGGCTGGCCGGGTCGGCGCGGGAAAAGCCGCCGTTACGGTCGATCGACCATTGCATCGGTGTACGCACACCGTCGCGGTCGCCGAGGTAGATGTTGTCACCCATGCCGATTTCATCGCCGTAATACAGGGTCGGTGTACCGGGCATCGACAGCAACAGGCTGTTGAGTAGTTCCACGCGGCGACGATCACGTTCCATCAACGGCGCCAGACGCCGACGAATCCCCAGGTTGATCCGCGCCCGACGGTCGGCCGCGTAGTAATTCCACAGGTAATCGCGCTCCCTGTCGGTGACCATTTCCAGGGTCAGTTCATCGTGGTTGCGCAGGAAAATCGCCCACTGGCAGTTGGCGGGGATTTCCGGGGTCTGGCGCAGAATGTCGGTAATCGGGAAACGATCTTCCTGGGCCAGCGCCATGTACATGCGCGGCATCAACGGGAAGTGAAACGCCATGTGGCATTCATCGCCGTTCTGGCCGCTGGCGTCGGTATTGCCGAAGTACAGTTGAGTGTCTTCCGGCCACTGATTGGCTTCGGCCAGCAGCATGCGGTCGGGGTAATTGGCGTCGATCTCGGCGCGGATCTGCTTGAGGACGTCGTGGGTCTCGGGGAGGTTTTCGTTATTGGTGCCGTCGCGCTCGATCAGGTACGGGATCGCGTCCAGCCGCAGGCCGTCGATGCCCATGTCGAGCCAGTAACGCATCACCGACAGCACCGCTTTCGTCACTTGCGGGTTGTCGAAATTCAAGTCCGGCTGGTGGGAATAGAAACGGTGCCAGAAGTACTGACCGGCCACCGGGTCCCAGGTCCAGTTGGACTTTTCAGTGTCGAGAAAAATGATGCGGGTGCCGTCGTATTTCTGATCGTCATCAGACCAGACGTAGAAGTCACGGGCCGCCGAGCCGGGCTTGGCCTTACGCGCGCGCTGGAACCACGGGTGCTGGTCCGAAGTGTGGTTGATGACCAGTTCGGTGATCACCCGCAGACCGCGTTTATGGGCTTCGGAAATGAAGCGTTTGGCATCGGCCAAGGTGCCGTAATCGGTGTGCACGCCACGGTATTCGGCGATGTCGTAGCCATCGTCGCGTCGTGGCGAGGGGTAGAACGGCAACAGCCAGATGGTGTTGACGCCCAGATCGGCAATGTAATCGAGTTTGGCAATAAGGCCGGGAAAGTCGCCGATCCCGTCATTGTTGGAGTCGAAAAAAGACTTAACGTGAACCTGGTAGATCACTGCATCCTTGTACCAGAGCGGGTCCTTGATGAAGGTGGCTGACCTGGGTTTCTTCGCCATTTGTAACTCCTGTTGAATTCGAATAAAACCGCCGGACCTGTGGCGAGGGAGCTTGTCGGATCGCCGCACCGTCCCGCTCGGCTGCGAAGCAGTCGTAAAACCTGCAAATGAGGTGTGACTGACATATTGTCTGGGGCCGCTGCGCGACCCAACGGGGGCAAGCCCCCTCGCCACAAAAGCCCCCTCGCCACAGTCAAGAAGCGGTGATCCGCCAAATCCCGAACGGTAGATGCCAGGGTTCGAACCGCATGAACTGGTACTTGCCATGCCAGGTCCAGCGATGGCCGCTCATCAAGTCTTCGCCCTGGGTGCTGGCATCGTCGGGCAGGCCCATTTCCCACAGCGGCAATTCAAAATTCGCTTCCTGGGCGTTATGCGGATCGAGGCTGACGGCCACCAGAATGAAATTGCTGCCATCCACGCTGCGTTTGCCGAAGTACAGAATGTTGTCGTTCCAGGCGTTGTAGACCTTCAGGCCCAGGTGCGTGTGCAGCGCCGGGTTCTGCCGGCGAATACGGTTGAGCTGGGCGATTTCGGCAATGATGTTGCCCGGCGCGGTGAAGTCCCGTGGGCGGATCTCGTACTTCTCGGAATTGAGGTATTCCTCCTTGCCCGGCACCGGTGCCGCTTCACACAGTTCAAAACCTGAATACATGCCCCACAGGCCAGAGCCCATGGTCGCCAGCGCGGCCCGGATCAGAAAACCCGCGCGCCCGGATTCATGCAGGAACGCCGGGTTGATGTCCGGTGTATTGACGAAAAAATTCGGCCGGTAGCATTCACGCCACGGCGATTCGTTGAGTTCGGTGAAATAAGTCGCCAGCTCGGTCTTGGTGTTGCGCCAGGTGAAATAGGTGTAGCTCTGGGAGTAACCGACCTTGCCCAGACGCGCCATCATCGCCGGCGTGGTAAAGGCTTCGGCGAGGAAAATCACTTCGGGGTACAGCGCCCGCACATCGGCGATCAGCCACTGCCAGAACGGCAACGGTTTGGTGTGAGGGTTATCGACACGAAACAGCTTCACGCCCTCCTCGACCCAGCCCACCACGATGTCTCGCAACTCGATCCACAGACTGGGGACCGCTTCCACGGCATAGAAGTCGACGTTGACGATGTCCTGGTACTTCTTCGGCGGGTTCTCGGCGTATTTGATCGTGCCGTCCGGCCGCCAGTTGAACCATCCCGGATGCTGTTTGAGCCACGGGTGATCCTGGGAACACTGAATCGCAAAGTCGAGGGCCACTTCCAGCCCATGCTCGGCCGCCGCCGCGACAAGCCGGCGAAAGTCTTCGCGACTGCCCAGTTCTGAGTGAATCGCCTCATGCCCGCCTTCTTCGCTGCCAATGGCATAAGGGCTGCCCGGATCGTCGGGGCCGGCGGTCAGCGAGTTGTTCGGGCCTTTGCGGAAGCTGCGGCCGATCGGATGGATCGGCGTGAAGTACAGCACGTCAAAGCCCATGTCCTGGATCATCGCCAGCCGCGTATGCACATCGTTGAAGGTGCCGTGGCGGGCCGGGTCATCGGTGATCGAGCGCGGGAACAATTCATACCAACTGGCGAACTGCGCCAACTCCCGCTCCACGTCCACCGGGCATTCAGGACTCAGGCTGAGGAACGGACGATGGTCGGCCCGGGCCATCAAGTCCGCGCTGCGTTGGTGCAGAAACAAAGCGACCTGCTCGGTTTCGAGCAGACCGGACAGCTCATGGTGCAACGCCGCCAGTTCTTCGCTCAGTTGGCCTTCGCTGCGTTCCGCTGCCTGCTGAACGTGCGTACGCCCTTCCTGCAACTCCAGGCTGACCGACATGCACGCCCCGTGCTTTTTTTTCAGTTCGTAACAAAAACTGGCGTACTGATCGATCCAGGCTTCGATACAGAACACATGGCGGCCCTGCTTCTTGACGCGGAACTGGCCCTGCCAGCCGTTATTGCCCAGCTCGGCCATCACCTCGCTCTGCCAGGTGTCGTCGCCTTCGGCGCGCCAGCGGATGCGCACGGCCAGTTGGTCGTGACCGTCGGCAAACACTTTGCTGGTCACCACCACGTCCTGATCGACCACGGCTTTAACGGCGAATTGCCCGCCATCGAGGGTCGGCATGGTGTTTTCGATCACGATCCGCGGCAGCAGTAACGCCTGGGACAGCGGGATATGCGGGTTGTAGCTCAGTTCTGTGGGTTTCTCTGCAGTCATCGAGCATCTCTCCTTACGCCCCAAGGACGCTCTTGTGCCTGGTCATCATTCACACGAAGCAGTCTGCTCCTGAATGAACTCACCGGCATGAACTCACATAAGTTCCGAGCGACAGGCGCCGGCAAAGTTCAGAGGGATCTACCAAGTCTTTCGGGGAATCAAATCCCCCGGGCACGGGTCAACCCACTTAAGCACGACTCACGCCATCTATCGGTTGCACAGAACAATCACCGACAAATGCGCCCTAACGCTTAATGAATCCGTAAAAAAGGCCTCCTTCATGACCGTGCGCATCGAAAACCAGACCTGCTTCTTCATCACCGAGGACAGCGAAGAAATTCGCCTTTGCCCCGATATCACCATCATCACCGACGAGGAAAAATCCATGTCGGCAGTCGACCTCGACGGCCAGCGCTTCTACATCACCGAAGCAGAAGCCGATACATTGACCGTAGCAGGTGCCGTGGACGGTCGCCGGCATTTGAAGGCCACGAACAGTGATTCGGTGATTTGACTGACCGGCATCAACACACCCCACCAGCGCCTGACATAGGCACTTGCAGCCCCGCCCTTGCGGGTGCATCAAGTTTTCGCAGGCGGGTATGGGCACCCCATCTGATCCGCTTTTTATTGCTCTAGCTGAGTCTGTTATGCAAACAGATCGCTGGTCATAGTGCTCAGGCCTGATGGAGGCTGATGAGCGAAAGACCATGAGCGATAGAATCCCCGTCCGAACCGTTGAACCTGCCTCATTTATAAAAGGCAATGAGCCTTCGCGTCCAAAGATAAAGGCCAAGTCCAGCGATAACCTGATCCACACCCGCAGCTTCACCGGTTTGTTCCGCACCCTGCGCATGAGTGGCGCGGGGTTTCTGTTTCTGCTGTTCTTCGGCACGGTATGGCTGAACTGGGGCGGTCGCCAGGCGGTGCTCTGGGACCTGTCCGAAAGCAAATTCCACATCTTCGGCGCGACCTTCTGGCCCCAGGATTTCATTCTGCTATCGGCGCTGCTGATCATCGCTGCGTTCGGCCTGTTTGCGATCACCGTGTTCGCAGGCCGGGTCTGGTGCGGGTACACCTGCCCGCAGAGCTCCTGGACCTGGATCTTCATGTGGTGCGAGAAGATCACTGAAGGCGAGCGCAACCAGCGGATCAAGTTGCAAGCCGCGCCCTGGGGCCTGAACAAACTGCTCCGGCGTTCGGCCAAACACACGCTGTGGCTGGCGATCAGCCTGCTCACCGGCCTGACCTTCGTCGGCTACTTCACACCGATCCGGCCCCTGGCCGAAGAACTGCTGACCCTGCAAATCGGCGGTGTCAGCCTGTTCTGGGTGCTGTTTTTCACCGGCGCCACTTACATCAACGCCGGCTGGCTGCGTGAAGCCGTGTGCATGCACATGTGCCCGTATGCGCGGTTCCAGAGCGTGATGTTCGACAAGGACACCCTGACCATTTCCTACGACGTGGCCCGTGGCGAAAACCGTGGCCCGCGCAAGCGTGAGGTGAAACCTGCCGAGGTCGGGCTGGGTGATTGCATTGACTGCCAGTTGTGCGTGCAGGTCTGCCCGACCGGCATCGACATCCGCGATGGCTTGCAAATGGAATGCATCGGTTGCGCCGCGTGCATCGACGCCTGCGATTCGATCATGGACAAAATGGGCTATGCCCGCGGGCTGATCAGCTACACCTCGGAGCATCAATTGCAGGGTGGCAAGACCCACCTGCTGCGCCCGCGCTTGATCGGTTACACCGCCGTGCTGCTGGTGATGATCGGCGCCCTCGCCCTGGCGCTGATGGAGCGGCCGATGGTGTCGCTGGACGTGAGAAAGGACCGCGGCCTGTTCCGCGAGAACAGTGAAGGTCAGATCGAAAACATCTACAGCCTGAAGGTCATCAACAAGACCCAGCAACGCCAGGATTACCGTCTGACGCTGGTCGAGGGCGACGGTTTCCAATTGCAAGGCAAGACCGAACTGAGCCTGGCCCCTGGGGAGATTGTCGATGTACCGGTGTCGGTGGCGATGACCACCGAGCGGCCTGCCAGCAGCTCACAGACGATCAGTTTCAAGATTGTCGACAGCGATGAGCCGAGCGTCTATAGCGTGGCCAAGAGCCGGTTTGTCGCACCGATGAACCGTTGAGCCTTTAAGATGCAGGCCTTTGTCCTTTGTCCTGTGGCGAGGGGGCTTGCCCCCGTTGGGTCGCGAAGCGGCCCCCTACATTATTCAGATATGTCGAGCAGTCTGGTTTTACGACTGCTGCGCAGCCGAACGGGGCGATGCGGCGTTCCGACAAGCCCCCTCGCCACAAAATGCACAATTCACTAACCGGGCACTCGATGAAACGCTACGAAAAATTCGCCGAAGACATCGCTGAACTGATCCACTCCGGCGTCCTGGGCCCCGGCCATCGGGTGCCGTCGGTGCGCTACGCCAGCCAGACTTACGGCGTCAGCCCGTCCACGGTGTTCCAGGCCTATTACCTGCTCGAACGTCGAGGCCTGATCCGCGCCCGGCCGCGTTCCGGCTACTTCGTCAACGCCCATGCACCGAGCCCGTTCTCGGAGCCGGTGATCAGCAGCCAGGTCAACGAGTCCACCGAAGTCGACGTCAGCGAACTGGTGTTCTCGGTGCTGGACTCGATCAAGGACCCGACCACCGTGCCCTTCGGCTCGGCCTTCCCCAGCCCCACGCTGTTCCCGCTGCAGCGGTTGTCCCGCTCGCTGTCCAGTGCCGCCCGGGAGATGGACCCGCGCATGGTGGTCACCGACATGTCGCCGGGCAACCCGCAACTGCGTCGGCAAATCGCCCTGCGCTACATGGTCGGCGGGCTGATGCTGCCGATGGAAGAACTGCTGATCACCAACGGCGCACTGGAAGCGCTGAACCTGTGCCTGCAAGCCGTCACCGAGCCTGGCGATCTGGTGGCCATCGAAGCCCCGGCGTTTTACGCCAGCCTGCAAGTGCTGGAACGGCTGAAGCTCAAAGCGGTGGAGATTCCCGTCCACCCGCGAGACGGCATTGACCTCGGCGTGCTCGCCCAAACCCTGGAGCGACACCCCATCAAGGCCTGCTGGTGCATGACCAGTTTCCAGAACCCCATGGGCGCGACCATGCCCGAGGCGAAGAAACAGAAACTGGTGGAGTTGTTGCGCAGGCATCAGGTGCCGCTGATCGAAGACGACGTCTACGCCGAGCTCTATTACGGCCAACAGGCGCCGAAACCGGCCAAGGCCTTCGACACTGAAGGGCTGGTGATGCACTGCGGTTCGTTTGCCAAGAGCCTGGCCCCCGGCTACCGCATCGGCTGGGTCGCCGCCGGGCGGTATGCGCAGAAAATCGAACGGCTGAAACTCATGACCTCGTTGTGCGCCTCGATGCCCGCCCAGGCTGCTATCGCCGATTACCTGCAACACGGCGGCTACGACCGACACCTGCGCAAGTTGCGTTACGCGCTGGAGGAACAGCAAAGCGCCATGCTCGCCGCCATCGCCCGCTACTTCCCGGCCCAGACCCGCGTCAGCCAACCGGCCGGCGGTTACTTCCTGTGGCTGGAACTGCCACCGCGGATGGATTCGTTGAAATTGTTCCAGATGGCACTGGCGCAGGGGATCAGCATTGCCCCGGGGCCGATTTTTTCACCGACCCAGCGGTTCAGGAATTGTATTCGGCTGAATTATGGCAGCCCGTGGACCGAGGATTCGGAGAAGGCGATGGAGACGTTGGGGCGGATTGTGCGGTCGTTCTGAGGGTTTGATGTTGCCAGTACCGGCCTCTTCGCGGGCAAGCCCGCTCCCACAATGAACGGTGTGGGTCACAAAGCTTGTGAACGACACAAATCCTGTGGGAGCGTGGCTTGCCCGCGAAGAGGCCAGAACAGACAAAGCAAATCCAAGGGTTAACGCCCGCCGCCCAAGTCGACAAACGTCCCCGTCGCATACGACGCCTTATCCGACAACAACCAGACAATCGCCTCCGCCACTTCATCAGGCCGCCCACCGCGCGCCATCGGGATCGCCGATTCCAGCTTGCTGACCCGATCAGGATCACCGCTCAATGCATGGAAATCGGTGTAGATGTAACCCGGCCGCACCGCATTGACGCGAATCCCCTCACCCGCCACTTCCTTGGACAGGCCGATGGTGAAAGTGTCCAGCGCGCCTTTCGATGCGGCGTAATCCACGTACTCGTTGGGTGAGCCCAAACGCGAGGCGACCGAGGAGACGTTGACGATGCTGCCACCCTGCCCACCGTGTTTGGGCGACATGCGCAAAATCGCGTGTTTGGCGCAGAGGATCGGCGCCAGGACGTTGGTCTTGAGGATTTTCAGAATGCGGAATTCCGACATTTCGTCGATCCGCGACTTTTGCCCGACGGTGCCGGCGTTGTTCACCAGCGCCGTGACCCGACCCAGTTCGGTGTCCACGCGGTGAAACAGTGCGATCACTTCGTCTTCGATGCTGACGTCGGCGCGCACGGCGATGGCTTGGGCGCCGCGTGCGCGGACTTGTTCCAGCACACTGAGCGCCGCTTGTTCGTCGGACTGATAGTTGATGCAGATCCGATAACCTTGCTCGGCGGCCAACAGGGCCGTGGCGGCGCCGATTCCGCGGCTGCCGCCGGTGATGACGATGACTTTGTCCATGCTGGCTTTCCCCCGTTCCAAGCGTAAGCAGTCGGGGCCAAGAATAACCGCCATCGGCGGGTTTTGCATGGAGCTGCATCAATCCGGTGATGACAAACCTGTGGCGAGGGGGCTTGCCCCCGTTTGGTTGCGCAGCAGTCGTAAACCCAGGCAACTCGGTGAGAATGAAAAATTGAAGGGGGGCCGCTTTGCGGCCCAACGGGGGCAAGCCCCCTCGCCACGGACAAACTCCCTCGCCACAGGGGGCAAATCAGCCCGTTGCCGATTGTTCTCCACGGTGAATGTCGGCCATGAAGCGATCCGCCGGCAGCGGATGCCCGAGCAGGTAACCCTGCAACGAGTCGCAGCCCAGCTGGGTCAGGAAGTCTTGCTGAACATCGGTTTCCACCCCTTCGGCCACGATCCGCAAGCCCAGTGCCTGGCCGAGGGCGACAATGGCCGAGACAATGGCCGCGTCGTCGCTGTCGCGCTCCAGATCGCGGACGAAACCTCGGTCGATCTTCAGTTCATTGGCCGGCAGACGCTTGAGGTACATCAAGCTCGAATAGCCGGTGCCAAAGTCATCGATGGACAGGTCGACGCCCATTTCCGAAAGCTCCTGCAACACCGTCATGCTCGCATCGGCGTCGCTCATGGCGGTGGTTTCGGTGATTTCCAGGGTCAGGCTGTTGGCCGGCAGATGATGGGCGGCCAGGGCCTTGGCAACGCTCTGCACCAGCCCCGCATGGCAGAATTGCAACGCCGAGAGGTTCACTGCGACGCGCCAATCGGTGTAACCGAGCACGTACCACTCGCGCATCTGCCGGCAGGCTTCGTTGAGCACCCACTCGCCAATCGGAATGATCAGCCCGGTCTTCTCCGCAAGATCAATGAACGTGTCGGGCTGCAGCAGGCCCAGAGTCGGGTGGTCCCAGCGCAGCAACGCCTCGGCGCCCACCGGTCGGCCATGGCCGGCGTCAAATTTGGGTTGGTAATAAAGTTTGAACTGCCGTTGATCGACAGCATGGCGCAAGTCTTGTAGCAATTGCAGTTGTTTGCGCGCGTTGTTGTTCATCGAGGCGTCGAAGAAGCGGTGGCCGTTTTTCCCCGCGCCTTTGGCGTGGTACATCGCCGCGTCGGCGTTCATCAGCAACTCTTCGGCGGTCTGACCGTTGCCCGGATAGAGCGCAATGCCGACACTGGCGGAAATCTGCAAGTCATGTTCGGCAACCCGGAACGAGCGTGCGATCAGCCCGACCTGGCGTACCGCCAGGTTCAGCGCATCGTTCGGCTCGTTCAGGCGCACCAGCAATACGAATTCGTCGCCGCCGATCCGCGCCAGGGTGTCCTGGCTACGCAGGTCTTCGCGCAGGCGCGATGCAACTTCACGCAGCAGCTGGTCGCCCATGTGATGGCCGAACGCATCGTTGACCGGTTTGAAGCCGTCCAGATCAATGAACATCAGCGCAAAACAGCCGCCCAGCTCCTGCACTTTCGACATGGCCTGATCGATACGGTCGGCCAGCAACATGCGGTTGGGCAAACCGGTGAGGGTGTCGTGCAGGGCCAGTTGAGTGAGTTCACGATTGGCCACGGTCAGCGAGTGGGCGAGGTCCGCAGTGCGAGCCTCCAGGCGGGCATCGAGGATTGACGTCAGCAAGGCGATGCTCAATATCGCCAAGGTGGTGATCAGCACCAGGCTGTCCAGCCCCTTGCCGTTCAAGCCGCTGACCGCCGCGCCACAGAAACTGCCGTCGGCAAAGCGCGCCGCGGCCATGCCGGTGTAGTGCATGCCGACGATGGCAATGCCCATGATGACTGCAGCCCCCGCACGGAACAGGCGAACATACGGCGTGTGCTGGCGCAGGCGGAAAGCGATCCATAACGCCGCGCCCGACGCGCCGACGGCAATCAGCAGCGACGCGCCAAACAGAGTCGGGTCGTAATCGATGCCCGGCTGCATGCGCATGGCGGCCATGCCGGTGTAATGCATGGCGCTGATGCCGGCGCCCATGACCAGCGCGCCGAACGCCAGTTGCCAGGCCGGCAGCCGTGGCTGACTGACCAGCCACAGGGCAAAGCCGCAAGACAGGATCGCAATCAACAGTGACAGCACCGTGAGGGTGGTGTCGTAGCCCAGGTCGATCGGCAATGTGAACGCGAGCATGCCGATGAAATGCATCGACCACACGCCAATGCCCATCGCAAAAGCGCCACCCGCCGTCCATAAGTGCACCGCTCGACCCTTGGCCGTGGCGATGCGTCCGGTGAGGTCTAACGCGGTATAAGAGGCCAGTATCGCCACACAAAGCGATATGAAAACCAGCGAAAGGGAATAACTACCGATGAGCATTGGATTTCTCGCAACCGCCCCCCGCCGTACTGTATTTGTTCTCGGGGAGCAAAGCCGGCGATTGTACTGATTCCGCGGATGAACGCACTCACAAAATTATCAAAAGGCCATCAAGATGATGAAACGTTTGTATGATCGCTGCTCGGTGGTGAGGGGGCTTGCCCCCGTTCGAGCGCGAAGCGGTCGTAAATGCTGGCGACTCGGAATCTCTGAAGCATTGAGGGGGCCGCTTCGCGGCCCAACGGAGGCAAGCCCCCTCGCCACAGGGTGGTGCTATTGCTTGTCGCTCACCTGAAGCTGCCCGTCCCACCCGCCGCCCAGCGCGGCAATCAATTGCACGCTGGCAATCAGCCGGCTCTGCAGCAAGCTCAACACGTTGCGCTCGTTACTCAACGCCGTGGCCTGAACCACCACCACATCCAGATAGGCAATCAACCCGGCCTTGTACTGATTCTGGGTCAAGCGAAGAGACTCGCGCGCCGCATCCAGTGCTTCCTGGCGCACCTTGGCCTCGTCTTCCAGCACCTTGAGCTGTACCAGATAGTTTTCCACTTCGCGAAAGCCATCGAGCACAGTCTGGCGGTATTTGGCGACCGTCTCGTCGTAGGACGCTTCACTGCGATCGACTTCCGCCGAGCGCTGACCGCCGTCGAACAGGGTCATGGCCAGTTGCGGGCCGACCGACCAGAAACGATTCGGCAGGCTGATCCAGTTGGCATAAGTGCTGCTGCTATAGCCGCCGTTCATGCTCAGGGTCAGGTCCGGGTAGTAAGCAGCCTTGGCCACGCCGATGTTGGCGTTGGCGGCCATCACCGAACGCTCGGCGGCGGCGATGTCCGGGCGGCGCTCCAGCAGTTGCGAAGGCAGGCTCAGCGGCACCTGGGGCAACGCCGGGATGTCTGGAGTTTCGGCCAGGCTGAATTCGGCGGGCGGCAGGCCGATCAGCACAGCGATGGCGTTCTCGAACTGCGCGCGCTGCCAGATCAGGTCGACCATCTCCGCCTGGGTGGTTTTGAGCTGCGTGGTGGCCTGCGCCACCGCGTCCTTGCCGGAGACGCCGGCGCGGTACTGGTTTTCGGTCATTTTCAACGAGCGCTGATAGGCCTCGACTGTCGCTTCCAGCAGGCGTTTCTGTTCGTCGATCACTCGCAATTGCAGGTAGTTCTGCACCAGTTCCGATTGCTGGCTCAGGCGCATCGCCGCCAAATCGGCAAAGCTCGCTTGTGCGTTTGCCGTGTCGGCTTCCAGGCCGCGGCGCAATTTGCCCCAGATGTCGGCTTCCCAACTGACCCCGGCCTGGGCCGAGTAAGTGTCACGGATGCCGCTGGACGAACTGCTCAGGCTCGAACTGCTGCTGCCGGTGCCCTGGCTGGAGCGGTTCTTGCTGACGGTCAGGTCCACCGTCGGGAAAAACGCCCCCCGGGCACTGCGCGCCAAGGCTTGGGCCTGACGGTACTGGGCTTCGGACTGAGCGACGGTCTGGTTGGCGCTGTTGAGCTTTTCGATCAGGCCATTGAGCTGCTGATCGCCATACAGCTCCCACCAGGCACCGCGCGCCAACGAATCGCTGGGGTTGGCCTGACGCCAGCCGGCCGCCTCTTTGTACTGTGCCGGTACGGCGGCTTGCGGACGCTGGTAATCCGGGCCGATGGCGCAGGCGCTCAGCATCGCCACGCACAGCGACAGGCTCAGCAAACGCGAGCCCCGGGCCGTGATCAGCGGTGCAGTCAGGTTGAGAAGCGAACGGTCAGTCATAGCGGAGTTTCCAGAGCAGCATCGGTACGCACCCCACGCCAGTGGTTGAAACGATGGCGCAGTTTGTCGAGATAGAGGTAAACCACCGGGGTGGTGTAAAGGGTCAGCACCTGGCTGAAGACCAGCCCGCCGATGATGGTCAGGCCCAGCGGCTGACGCATTTCCGCCCCTTCGGCCCGGCTCAGCAGCAACGGCAAGGCACCGAGGATCGCCGCCAGGGTGGTCATCAGAATCGGCCGCAGCCGTTGCAAGCAGGCGCTGCGGATCGATGCCAGCGGCTCCAGGCCCTGGTGCCGTTCCAGTTGCAGCGCCAGGTCGATCATCAGAATGGCGTTTTTCTTCACCACGCCGATCAGCAGGAACAGCCCCAGCAAGGAGATCAGGCTGAACTCACCGCCCAGCACATAGATCGACAACAACGCGCCGACCCCGGCCGATGGCAAGGTCGAAAGAATGGTCAGCGGATGAATGTAGCTTTCATACAGCACGCCCAGCACCAGGTACACCGCCACCAGCGCGCCGAGAATCATCCACGGCTGGCTCTTCTGTGCGGCGGCAAAGGCGTCAGCGGTGCCGGCCATTTTCGCGATCACGTCTTCCGGCAGGCCAACCTTGGCAATCGCCCGTTCGATGGCTGCCGAGCCCTGCTCCACCGTCACCCCTTCGGCCATGTCGAAGGCGATGCTTTCCGAAGCGAACTGGCCTTCGTGGCTGACCCGGTCGTTTTCCAGGCTGCTCTCATAGTGGGCGATGGTCGACAACGGAATTCGCGCGCCGTCGGCAGTGATCACTTTGACCTGGTTCAGGGTGACCGGGTCTTGGGCGTATTTCGGATTGACCTCCATCACCACCTGATATTGGTTGAGGCTGTCGTAGATCGTCGAAATCTGCCGCTGGCTATAGGCGTTGTTCAGCACCGCCGTGACCATGTTCATGTCCACGCCCAGTCGCTTGGCCTGGTCGCGATCGACGATCAGCGTCACTTGCTGGGCGCCACGGCCTTCGCGGGCGTCAATCGCCGTCAGCTCCGGCAGGGCCTTGAAGGCGGCCACGACTTTCGGATACCACTCGCGTAACGCGCCGAGATCGCCACTTTGCAGGATGTAGGAAAACTGCGAGGTGGTTTGCTCGCGACCGCCGCCGAATTGCAGGTCCTGGTCGGCCATCAGCATCAATTGCGCACCAGGCACCTTGGGCATTTCCTTGCGCAAACGCTCAATGACTTTCTGCGCGGACAGGTTGCGCTCCTTGATCGGCTTGAGCCGCACCAGCATGAACGCGTTATTGGTGCCGTTGTTGCCACCGATGAACCCGGCGACGCTTTGCACCGCCTCGTCCTTGAGCACCGCGCGGCGGAAGGTTTCCATCTTCGGCTGCATCACGCTGAACGACAGGCCATTATCGCCACGCACGAAACCGATCAGCTGGCCGGTGTCTTGCTGAGGAAGAAAGGTTTTAGGAACAACAACATACAGCGCGATATTCACGCCAATTGTCAAAAACAGACTGAGCAAGGTCAGTCGGCGATGACGCAGCACCCAGTCGAGGCTGGTGGCGTATTTGCCGACCATCCACTCGTTGGCCCGCTGGCTCCAGCGTTGCAGGCGGTTTTCCTGCCCTGGCGTATGCGGTTTGAGCCAGCGCGCGCAGAGCATCGGCGTCAGCGTCAGGGACACCAGCAACGACACCACGATGGCCGCCGCCAGGGTGATGGAAAACTCGCGAAACAGGCTTTCGATGATCCCGCCCATGAACAGGATCGACAGAAACACCGCCACCAGCGAGACGTTCATCGACAGCAGCGTGAAGCCAACTTCCTGCGCCCCGAGGTACGCGGCCTTCATCGGCGGCACGCCCTTGTCGATGTGCCGGGAAATGTTCTCCAGCACCACGATGGCGTCGTCCACCACCAGCCCGGTGGCCAGGATCAGCGCCATCAGCGACAGGTTGTTCAGGGAAAACCCGTAGACGTACATCACCGCAAACGTGCCCACCAGCGACACCGGCACCGCCAGGGTCGGAATCAGCGAGGCGCGCAAGTTACCGAGGAACAGGAACACCACCAGAATCACCAGCGCCACGGCGATCAACAGGGTCATTTCCGCTTCGTGCAGGGTGGCTTTGATCACCGGCGAACGGTCCATCGCCAGGTTCAGCTTGACGCTGGCCGGCAGCACCGCCTGCAATGCCGGCAACTGCGCCTTGATCTCGTTGACCGTCTCGATGATGTTGGCGCCAGCCTGGCGGTTGATTACCAGCAATACCGCCGCGTCGTTGTTAAAGAACCCGCTGTTGTAGCGGTCCTCGACGCCGTCGCTGACCTTGGCCACATCCTTCAGGCGCAGGGCCGCGCCGTCTGCGTAGTGAATGATCAGCGATTCGTAATCCTTGGCTTTTTCCAGTTGGTCGTTGGCCTGCACCTGCCACAGCCGCTGGCTGTCTTCGACCGAACCTTTGGGTCGACGCACGTTGGCGTTGGCGATGGTGGTGCGCACATCGTCCAGTGCCACGCCGTACTGGTTAAGTGCCTGGGGTTCGAGCTCGATGCGCACTGCCGGCAACGAGCTGCCGCCGATCTGCACCTCACCCACCCCCTGCACCTGGGACAGGCTCTGGGACAGAATGGTCGAGGCCAAATCGTAGAGCTGGCCCTTTTCCAGCACATCCGAGGTCAGCGACAGCACCATGATCGGCGCCTGGGACGGGTTGACCTTCTTGTAGGTCGGCATGCTGCGCATCCCGCTGGGCAGCAAATTGCGTGAGGCGTTGATTGCCGCCTGGACTTCCCGCGCCGCGCCGTTGATGTCGCGGTCCAGGTCGAACTGCAGAATCACCCGGGTCGAGCCTTGGCTGGAACGGCTGCTCATGGTGTTGACCCCGGCGATGGTACCGAAGGAACGCTCCAGCGGCGTGGCCACGGTTGAGGCCATGACCTCCGGGCTCGCGCCGGGCAGACTGGCCTGAACCACGATCACCGGGAAATCCATCTGCGGCAATGGTGATACCGGCAACAGGCCAAAGCTCACGCCGCCCAGCAACATGATCGCCAGGCTCAGCAACATCGTCGCGACCGGGCGCTTGATGAAAGGTCCGGACAGGTTCATGGCTGCTCTACCGGGTCCACTGACTCGGACTTACGGCCCCAGCGCCGCCCGAGGCGATCGAAGTACAAGTAGATAACGGGCGTGGTGAACAGCGTCAGCACCTGACTCACCAGCAAGCCGCCGACCATCACCAGACCCAAAGGCTGGCGCAATTCCGCGCCGGAACCGGTGGCGAGCATCAGTGGCACCGCGCCGAACAACGCCGCCAGGGTAGTCATCAGAATCGGCCGGAAGCGCAACAGCGCCGCCTGATAGATCGCGGCTTGCGGGTCCATGCCCTGATGACGTTCAGCTTCAAGGGCGAAGTCGATCATCATGATCGCGTTCTTTTTCACGATACCGATCAGCAAGATGATGCCGATGATCGCAATCATGCCCAGGTCATTGCCGCTCAACAGCAACGCCAGCAAGGCGCCGACCGCCGCCGAGGGCAAGGTCGAGAGAATGGTGATCGGGTGAATGTAGCTCTCGTAGAGCACGCCGAGCACGATGTACATGGTCACCACCGCCGCCAGAATCAGCAGCAAGGTGCTCGACAGCGACGCCTGGAACGCTTCGGCCGCGCCCTGGAACTGGGTCTGCACGCCAATCGGCATGCCGATGTCTTTCTGAACCTGATCGATGATCTGCACCGCCTGCCCCAACGCCACGCCGGGCGCCAGGTTGAACGACATCATCACCGCCGGGAACTGGCCAATGTGGGTGATTGCCAGTTGCGCCTGACGCTCCTCGACATGCGCCAGACTGGACAAACGGACCTGGCCGCCAGCGGTGGTCTTGACGTGAATCTGGTTCAGCGCTTCGGGGCCGATCTTCTCGCCGGACTGCGATTGCAGCACCACGCGGTATTGGCTGGCCTGGGTGTAAATGGTGGAAATCTGCCGCTGACCGAAGGCGTCATACAGCGCGTCGGTGATGTTCGACACGGACACGCCGACCCGCAACGCCGCATCGCGGTCGATCACCAGATAAACCTGCAAACCCTTGTCCTGCAAATCGCTGGCGACGTCGGTCAGCTCCGGGCGTTGCGCCAGGGCTTCGACCAGACGCCCGCTCCACAGGCTGAGCAATTCGGCATCTGGCGACGACATGCTGAACTGGTACTGCGTACGGCTGACCCGATCTTCGATGGTCAGGTCCTGCACCGGCTGCATGAACAGGCGAATGCCGACCAGCTTGTTCAGCTCCGGTTGCAAGCGGGCAATGACTTGGGTGGCACTCAGGTTGCGATTGCTGTGGGCTTTGAGGTTGATCAGCAGGCGACCGCTATTGAGCGTCGAGTTATCACCGTCGACCCCGATGTAGGACGACAGGCTCTCGACCGCAGGGTCAGCCAGAATCACCTTGGCCAGTTGCTGCTGGCGCTCGCTCATCGCAGCGAAGGAAATCGACTGCGGCGCCTCGGAAATGCCCTGGATCACGCCGGTGTCCTGTACCGGGAAGAACCCCTTGGGCACCACCATGTACAGGAATACGGTCAATGCCAAGGTGCCGATGGCCACCAGTAAAGTCAGCGGTTGATGCTTGAGCACCCAGTGCAACTTGCGCCCGTAGGCGGCGATCATCCAGTCGATGGTCGCGCCACTGGAGCGGTAGAACCAGCCCTGATCTTTTTCCTTGGGCTCACGTTTGAGCAGCCGCGCGCACATCATCGGCGTCAGGGTCAGGGACACCACCAGCGAAATCAGGATCGCCACCGCCAACGTGATCGCGAACTCGCGGAACAAGCGCCCCACCACGTCGGCCATGAACAGCAACGGGATCAGCACCGCGATCAACGACAGCGTCAGGGAAATCAGGGTGAAGCCGATCTGCTTGGCGCCCTTGAGTGCCGCTTGCAGCGGGCTGTCACCCTCCTCGATGAAGCGGGAAATGTTCTCCAGCATGACGATCGCATCGTCCACCACGAAACCGGTGGCGATGGTCAGCGCCATCAGGGTCAGGTTGTTGACCGAAAACCCGGCGAGGTACATCACGCCGAAGGTGCCGATCAACGACAGCGGCACCGCCACCGACGGAATGATCGTGGCGCTGGCCCGCCGCAAGAACAGGAACGTGACCATCACCACCAGGGCGATGGCGATCAGCAGTTCGTGTTGCACGTCGGTGACGGAGGCGCGGATGGTCTGGGTGCGGTCAGTGAGCACCGTGACGTCGAGGCCGGCCGGCAAGTTGTCGGTGATACTTGGCAGCAAGGCCTTGATCCGGTCGACCACCTCGATGACGTTGGCGCCAGGCTGACGCTGGATGTTCAACAGCACGGCCTGGTTTTCATTGGCCCAGGCGGCGAGGCGTTCGTTCTCGGCGCCGTCGACAATTTCCGCCACGTCCTTGAGCCGCAACGGCGCGCCTTTGCTGTAGGCCAGAATCAGGTTGGCGTAGTCCTGGGGTGACGTCAGCTGGTCGTTGGCGTCGAGCATCGACACCCGGGTCGGGCCGTCGAAGTTGCCCTTGGGCTGATTGACGTTGGAGGCACCGATCAAAGTGCGCACGTCCGACAGGTTCAGGCCGTTAGCCGCCAGGGCCTCGGGGTTGACCTTGATCCGCACCGCCTGACGCTGACCGCCGGCAATGCTGACCATACCGACACCGCTGATCTGCGCAATTTTCTGCGCCATGCGCGTGTCGACCAAGTCATTGAGCTTGGGCAACAGCATGGTTTTAGAGGTGATGGCCAGGGTCAGCACCGGGGTATCTGCCGGGTTGACCTTGTTGTACACCGGCGGCGCCGGCAAATCCTTGGGCAGCAAATTGGTCGCGGCGTTGATCGCCGCCTGCACTTGCTGCTCGGCGACGTCCATGTTGATATCGAGGCTGAACCGCAGGGTCAGCACCGAAGCGCCGCCGGAACTGGTCGACGCCATCTGGGTCAGGCCGGGCATCTGCCCGAACTGACGCTCCAGCGGCGCAGTCACGGCGCTGGTCATGACATCCGGGCTGGCGCCGGGATAGAGCGTCATGACGCGGATGGTCGGGTAATCGACTTGGGGCAATGCCGACACCGGCAGCAGCCGATAAGCGATCACGCCGGCCAGAATAATGGCCAACATGCTCAGTGTCGTGGCGACCGGGCGAAGAATGAACAGCCGCGAGATGTTCATGCGCCGCCCTTTTTCGCCTTGTCGGTGGCCGCCGGCTCAACCGGGGTCGCCGCCGATTTGCCTTGCAGGTGTTCGGTCGGGGTGGTCGGTACATCCTTGCTGTCGTTGACCACTTCCACTTCGCTGCCGTCCTTCAGGCGGTCGGTGCCCTCCAGCACCACCCGATCGCCGACGGCCAGGCCTTCGGTAATCACGGTGTTTTCACCGTCACTGGCGCCGACTTTCAACGGACGGATCACGACCTTTTTGTCGCCATCCAGCGCATACACGAACGTACCGTTGGTGCCGAACTGAATCGCCGCCGAGGGCGCCAGCAGCACGTTTTTAAGCGTGTCGGCCAACAGGTGCACGTTGACGAACTGATTCGGGAACAACGCTTGATCGCGGTTCTCGTAGCGAGCCTTGAATTTCAGGGTGCCGGTGGTGACGTCAATCTGGTTATCGAGGCTCTGCAGCACGCCGGTGGCCTGCAACTGGGTGTCACCGCGGTCCCAGGCTTCGGCGGGCAATTTGGCGCCGGTGCGATAACGGGCCAGCACGGTGTCCAGGCTATTTTCCGGCAAGGTGAACGCCACGCTGATCGGTTGGGTCTGGGTGATGATCACCAGCGCCGTGGTGTCGTTGGCCGCCACGAGGTTGCCGACGTCCAGTTGACGCAAGCCCAGGCGCCCGGCAATTGGGGCGCGGATCTTGGTGAATTCGAGATTGAGCTTGGCGTCGTTGACCGCCGCCTGATTGGTCTTGACCGTGCCCTGATACTGGCCCACCAAGGCTTCGGCGGTGTCCAGGGTTTGCTTGGCGATACTGTCTTCGCGGTACAGGCCACGATAGCGCTCGACGTCGACCTGGGCGTTTTTCAGTTGCGCCTGATTCTGCAGCAAGGTGCCTTCGGCCTGGAGCAAGGCATTCTGGTATGGACGCGGGTCGATCTCGGCCAGCAGATCACCCGCCTTGACCATTTGCCCTTCTTCGAAATAGACCTTGACCAGTTCGCCACCGACGCGGCTGCGCACATTGATGGTATTGAGTGCCGTGACCGTGCCCAGAGCCTTGTAATACAGCGGGAAATCACCTTTGACCACCGGCGCCACGCGCACCGGAACCGGCCCTGTCGCCCCGCCGAACCCCGGACGCATAGCCCCCGACCGACCGGTATGCCCGGCGACGGCTTTCTGCCCTGCGCCCTCCTTCGTGCTGCTGCCTGCGGGCCAGAACTTCCAGCACAGGCCGGCGATGACCAACAGGACAAGCAGGCCGAACAGCCAGCGACGAGGATTACGGGAAGCGGAGGATTGCATGGAATGATCAACCATTGGGCGCGTGCGCTTTTTTCTACGGGAGGCTGAACGATAAGCACTGGCGGGTATTTAGCAAAGCGCCTTTACCGGCAATTTACCTTTGGCTTACCTAACAGGAAGTTAGGGGCTGTTCTCAATCCAGTTTTCCTCGGCACAGCGGCAAAACAGATTGAGAACGCCCTTTAAGACACTGAAGCACAAATGAAAACGGCCTGGACAGGGCCAGGCCGTTAACAATTGTAAAACTTTGCTTATTTCAGAACGGCGAGTGCTGCTTCGTAATTCGGTTCTTCAGCAATTTCCTTGACCAGTTCGCTGTGCAGGACCTTGTCGTTTTCGTCCAGAACCACGACGGCGCGGGCGGTCAGGCCTTTGAGTGGACCATCGGCAATCGCCACGCCGTAGTTCTCGATGAACTCGGCACCGCGCAGGGTCGACAGGTTCTGCACGTTTTCCAGGCCTTCGGCGCCGCAGAAGCGGGCTTGAGCGAACGGCAGGTCAGCGGAGATGCACAGCACCACGGTGTTGGCCACGTCATTGGCCACGTCATTGGCCTGGGCGTTGAACTTGCGCACGGAGGTGGCGCAGGTCGGGGTGTCGATGCTTGGGAAGATGTTCAACACTTTGCGCTTGCCGGCGAAGCTCGCCAGGGTCACGTCGGACAGATTGCCGGCAACCAGGGAAAAGGCTGGCGCCTTGGAACCGGCTTGTGGCAATTGGCCGTTGACTTGAACCGGGTTGCCTTTAAGAGTGACTTGAGCCATGAACGGAGTCCTTCTGAACGTTGATGTAGAGAATTTTGACGAGGCCGAAGTTAACCACGAAATTGACTGACGACCTATGCAAAAACACAAATTGTCATGAGCCCGAGAGAGACCAGCCTCGCTCCTACAGACAGGCGTCAACCCGGCAACTGCAACCTATCGCGCGAAGGCTGCGATTTTTTGATCTTCAGCGCCCCCCAAGAGGTCAATAGAAAGAGATCGCAGCATGGGCAACGCCTGCTAGGGGGATCAGAAGGTTTGCGGCGATCTTTCTTTGGCCGCGCTGTCGATTTAGCGCACGGCCATTCGACTAGACAGTGAGTCACTCAAAACCAGTGGAGGCAAAACCATGCGATTCATGATCATTGTAAAAGCCAGCCCCGATTCCGAGGCCGGTGTGATGCCCAGCGAAGAACTGATGACCGCAATGGGCAATTACAACGAGGAACTGGCCAAGGCCGGCATCCTCATCGATTGCGACGGCCTGCAACCCAGCAGTAAAGGCGCCCGTGTGCGTTTCTCGGGTGACAAACGCACGGTAATCGACGGCCCGTTTATTGAAACCAAGGAACTGATCGCCGGCTACTGGCTGTGGCAGGTGAAGTCGAAAGAGGAAGCGATCGAGTGGGTCAAGCGCTGCCCCAACCCGATGCCGGGTACAGAGGCCGAGATCGAGATTCGCCAGGTGTTCGAGGCCGAAGATTTCGGTGCCGAGTTCACCCCGGAACTGCGTGAGCAGGAAGAGCGCGTGCGGGCACAGGCGAAGAAGCACTGAAGCATATCTGATACACCCATTACACCGTAGGAGCAGCCTTCGGCAGCTCCTACGCACACGTCTTCACGAGCAAGCCCGGAAGGTGGTGAGCTCCAGAACACGCATAGACGAGAAACATTCCTTTGTTTGGCGAGAGTGCGTTAGGACAAAGTCGCCTTAGGACTTCGCTTCAGCAAGGGCCATTTCGGGATATTCGCGCCGGTCTCTGAACAGGATGTAAAGCGGGTCCAGGCCAGATGCTGGCGGAAAGACGACGACATAGTCATCGAAACCAATCGCAGCCAAGTCGCTGAAGGACTCCAATACTGGCACGGGTGAAGACCGGAGGAATCCCAGCCGATACTCGGGGGCTGGGGCCAGGGTCGAGGTAGTTTCAAAGGTCGCTGGCGCGCTCCAACTCACGATCATCGGGGCCGTCCCGTCAGCGGTGAAGCAGTAGGTTTTCAGTTGCTCATTCCAGATGGCGGCTCGCGTCCTCACCCTGGACGGCAATACGCTGCCATTCGTTGGTGTAATGGCAACCTGGAACAACGTCTTTATTTCTCTCAGGCCTCGGGACATCGTCCCTGGCGGAACAGCGTAGGTGCCGCTACTCATCCTGAACGGAAGATCGACGTCAGCCCCCGACGCGGCCAGGCCTTGCCAATCCTGGCCCTCGATCGGCAGCAACTCATGCAAAGGAACGCTGAGCCCATACCTCCCCACTTCGGCGCGACTGGAAAAATCGAATTGCAGCACGGCTGCGTATTGACCTTGATGGTCTTGGGCGCCCGAGGTGATCTGCCACGTAAACTCCGCCACCGCCGAGCGTATGGCTTTTTGCAGCGCGACCCGATGGGTCTCCAAGGGTTGCGAAAGACCACCATCGAGGAAAATACCTGGTCGCGCATTGGCAAAGGCAAGCGGTGCAAACAGCAGCCCGGACGCCTGAGTCGGCCCTGTTCCCTGCTGATAACGCTGATCGACGAGTTGTGTTTGCGCGGCCACCAGCGACACTTCAGCGTCCACTTGAAAGCGGTGGAGGCGTTGATTGATCTCATTCAAATTCGTCAGATAACCGTCGTAAGTGGCGTTGATCTGCTGGGCGATGCTTTGCCACTGCGCCTGCTCGGACCCGGCGTAGGACAGGTCGCGCCGGGCGCTGTCCTTTTTGAACTCGATGCGCATTTTCCAGAATTCGTACCGGCGGGCTGCCAGGCGCGCTTCAAGTTCAGAAGCCTCCAGAGCACGGATGTCCGCTTCACGCTCACGGATGTCCACATGTGCACCTTGCTGGTGACGCAGGTGTTTGATGCGTTGCTCGAAAAGACTGAGTGCGACTTCTGCCGCGCGCTCTGAAGCCGCCAGATCGACGGCGATTTTTTGTACGTCAGCCAGATTTTGCGCAATACGTTGCTGCGTCATC
Source organism: Pseudomonas sp. GGS8 (assembly GCF_024168645.1). Classification (NCBI taxonomy): domain Bacteria; kingdom Pseudomonadati; phylum Pseudomonadota; class Gammaproteobacteria; order Pseudomonadales; family Pseudomonadaceae; genus Pseudomonas; species Pseudomonas sp. GGS8. Next base: position 5,551,376 of record NZ_JALJWF010000001.1, read on the forward strand.
TGCGCCAAGGTCAACCGCGCTTGCGGCCTTGGCGCAACAGGTTTGGGGACAGGGACATTTTCCCCTTTGAATGCCGCACGGCCCTGTTTGTGATGCCAGTCTTTGACGTAGTACACGACCGCGACCGATGAATTAGTGTTCGTATTGTCCTCTGGATAAAACAGCAGGTCCGCCCCTTTGGGATGATCGACGATGCGGTCGAAATGATTGATTAGCCGATCATGGTCCGCTTTTGACAAATCGACGGCCCAGATCCTGTCGACCAGCGCCTGGAATTCGGGGGCGGTGTAATCTTTGAGTGTAGTTTTAAGTTCCATCTTTGGTTCTTCCTTGTTCTGGCACACAACTGCAGCCAGATAACAACATCTGCTCATAGGGTGATGAGCAGATGCGTGTGAATTGTTTGCGCTTACGTCAGTGCAGTTACTCTGGCTTGAAGCCGGGTTTGTTATTGAGTGCGCGCCATTCTTTGACTTCTTTCAGGATGCGTTCGGGGCTATCTTCCTGGCCTTCCTTAGGATGGAGGATGACATCCGACCCATCCGGATGCTCAGTCACCGCCTCGAAGTGCAATACACCTTTGATTATGTATGCGTCGAAATCATCATCGGATAAATCTCGCCCACCTTCAAAAAGGCCTCGAAGAAATTCCAGAAATTCAGACTCTGTGTAGTCCTCAAAATGCTCTTTAAACTCCATCAGTCAGTTCCTTTGCCATGTAGAAGAATATGCCGCTTAGGCGTCATGACTAACAAGTTATCCATGTCGTAAACACTTCCTCCTTGTGCAACTTCAAAAATATGATGAATCTCAAACTTAACTCGGCCTCCATTCCGATCGTTAGGCGAGGCGAAAGGCGCTTTGCCTTTTCGCATCAAGATCAAATCAATGGTTTTAAATTGGTTGCTCAACTCTGCATCCGCCGCAACAGCCTTCCAAAACGCCCGCCTGAACCCATGAAAATTCCTGAACTCCTGCCACCGCAATTGATCCGCAATGGGCGAAGGAATCGGTGCACCCTCTCCCCTCGCGTTTTCCCCTAGCCAAACCTCCGAGGCATCGGATCCCCAACCTGTCGCAGTTCCTGGATCATCACGCCGATCCAGAAACAGAACATCCGACGAAGGCAACTCCATATCCGCCGGATACCCAGGAATACTGGCACCGATCTGCCCTTCGTCAACAGCCGGAAACGTCTCGTTTTGCGGTAGGACCGGGATGGCCGGGGTGCCGGGATATACCGCTGGAATCGACGGTGTTACCGGTAAGGTTGTAGGACCAAGGTGTTCGATACCCGGCGGAACCAGAGGTGTCCAGGTTCCGACGCCAACGGGGCGAATTGGCCAAGGCAAAACCGCAGGGGTGATCCCCAACCGTCCTTGGGCGCTTTGCGGCGTGGTGATGCTGATTTTGTCGAGGTTGAAAGGATTGGCGCCCAGTTCCGCCCGTTCCTGATAACGCAGTTCGAACTCGCGTCGCTCACCGACCCAGGTACTTTTCGGCGCATAGGGCGCGAAGCCTTGTTCGATGCGTTTTTTGTTCACCTCATCGAACTGGGTAATGAGCGCCGAATGCTCGCCCAGTGTTCGCCACAGCGCTTGGTCGAAAGCACCAAACGAGCTGATTTCCCGGCCTCGGAACTGGTCGCCAATCTGCACCGGGATGGCTGCGCCCTGGGCCTGGCTCGCGGTTTTCCACCAGCCATTGGCAGCCGGCTTGCCGCTGCCCACAACGATGCCCGAACCCATCGGCAACAAATTGAAGGTGAAGTAGATCGGCGGCTGTCCAGGCACGCACACAATGCAATCGCTGATACGCAGATCGACGCCCGTCGGGATTGTCTCAACCTGTGGAGACATCACCCTCAGCCCGGGCGGATCCGACGCGGCAGCCTGAGCCGTGACGTCGGGAGTAAACTGCAGGTGCCGCGTCGGTGATCCGGGAATTTCGGCGCTGTAGAGGCCGGTCAACGGGTCAAGCACTGCGTTGACGACCGGCACATGGGCACCTGTCTCCTTATCGGTGCTGGCAATGACGATCGCGGTGCCTTCCGGCACGGTCTCAGGTTTGAGTCGGTACGCGACCTCCACGGAACCGCCCGCATCGGCAATCGATTGCAACGACTGGTGGTCAGTAAGGCCCAACGCTTGCGCCGGCACCCCGACAGCCTGGAACAAACGCCGACGTTGCTCAGGGCTCAGCTCGCCATGGCCGAGGGTGGGCGAATACACCATCGCGGTGACGAACACCGGCCCCGTTTTTGCGGCATTGCGTCCGAAATCAGTGAGCGTTCTGACCGCAGACTGGACTGCCGCTTCAAGCACTGCCGCCGCTTGCCGCGCCACGAATGCGCCGTCACGCGTCAGAACCATCCCGCCAGCGTTGGTCACCGAAGACACCGGGACCGTCAGCGTATTGGCCTGCCGGACCCGTTCTATGCGCGCATCTTCATCGGCCTGCTGCTTGAAGCGAATGCGCGCATCGCGTTGTTCGGCGTACTGACGCTGGGCCTCCCAGACGGCTTCCCTTTCGCGCCAGACCACGGTCTGGTCAGCGTGATGCATTGCCAGCGCGTTGGATTTTTCCGTAAGCGCATTGATTTGCGATGTCAGCAACTGCGCTTCATGGGCCGCGTTGTAGGCGTTTTCCCAAATTTGGTGGCCGTCATTGGGCGCCTGGCCGAACGCCCCCAATCGCGTCAGGTAATCATTCGAAGTGCGGGTAAATGGATCGTGCCCATCGAAGGACCGAGCAAGCGCGTTTTTTGCATTGAGCTCAGCGGTCTTGCGGGCGAGCAGCCCGTCGATTTCGTTTTTTTTCTTTGGTGATGGTGTAGAGCTGCCAACGCTCGGTCTGGTTGGCGTCAGGGGGCCTCCTTGTTGCGAGAACTTCCTGTTCGAGCGCTGGGGCGAGTTGTCTGGCCTTCTCGGCAAAACGGCGATCCACCTCGGCTCGGATGGCGTCATGGCGCTGCGTCAGGCCTGCCAGAAATTGCAAATGCGCTTGATGCTGCGCCTGCTCCTGCGCTTGCGCAGCGGCCGCTTGTGCTCGCGCCGCTTCGGCTTGAGCGTTGGCTGCAGCCTGAGCCCGCTCTTTTTCCTGCGCCTGACGGTGAGCTGCCAAGGCTCGTTTACGGGCTCTTTGCTTCTTCTTGCTGGTTCCACCAAACCCGCCGGAAACCCCGCCACCACTACCGAAGCCACCGCTCGAACCACCACCCGAAGCAGGCGGCCCGGATCTGATGACGACACTTCCTGACGATCCATCGTTATGTATTTGTTGTGCCATACAGTCACTCCTTGTCTGTAGGGCACAGCATGTCGATGGAGCAGTGGTCAGGTGCGGTACATAGTTATCGGATGGGATCTATATCGAAGGTCGGCGTTTTCAGAGCAGCCTGTCGTAACGCAACATGTCGCCCAGGTGGTCCGGAACCGAGTGGTAGATCGCAGGGGTCGAAGGGCCTTTCGTTCAAAGGGATTGCTTCAATAAAAAAGCGGCGTGGTTAGACAGTTGACGCGACAACCACCTGCTAGAGTAAAAAAGACTTCATGTAGGCCGAACTGAATATCATCTTCGGAAATGAGGAACGTCTATGAATGGTTTGCTTCGCGCTGCGGCATTCAGCCTGATGGCGCTTTTCGCAAGTTGTGGTGTCGGTGCTCAGACAATGCAAAGTCATGCGGCGCCGATTGCGCTCACCGTCACACCGGCCGATATCCAGGGAGGATAGCCAAAGACATTGATCGTTCCCATACCTGGGAACGATCTTGCGCGAACAGTCATCCCGCGTTACTTGGACTTGAACTTTACAAACGACTGACTCATGTCCGAAGCCCAGCCATCGATCACGTTTTTCACGTCATCGACCTTCATCACCTGAGCTTCGTTTTCCAGCGGTTTGCCGGTGCCCTTGCGCACCACTTGGGCGATGACTTTGTGGGTGCGGCCATCGAGAAACACCGCTTCGGTAGCCAGATCGGTTTGCTGATCGCGAGCACCGCTGGCGGTGGTGACGGCCGCCGCTACCAGGGCGATCGGGATCACTTCATACGGCTTGAGGCTTTCGGTCTTGCTGCTGACGGCGGTGATCGCCGCACGTACCACAATCACGCCTGGGCCGGGGGCGCTGGCCAGTGGCAGGGATTTACCCAGCTCACGTTTGAGTGCCTGATCGTAGTAACTGATGATGCCGTTCAGCGTGGTCTGAGGGATTTTCACTGTCGGTTGCGGTTTGGGATAGAGCTGAGTCGGCTCGATGTAGGCACTGGTGTATTTGTTGACGTCGAGCTTGGGATCGAACCAGCGCATCACCACCGCGCCCGATGGCGACTTGGCCTCCTTGAGCTGGCTGTAGTCCTTGAGAAAGCCGGAGTACTGGTCTGGCTCGACGACTTTGCTGGCGCAACCCACCACCCCGATCGAGACGATGCACAGTGCGCTCGTCATTAACGCAAGCTTCATGCTGTAACTCCTGTCAGAAAGACGGCAACGGTATTGCCTACGAGAGTTACAGGTATAGCCAATGCCCGGTGTTTTTTTATCGAAAATCACAATGCGGCAATATTCAAAGGCCCCTTCGCGGGCAAGCCTCGCTCCTACGGGTTCTGTGGGCCGCGTCGCCGAAACAAAGGCCTGGGCTCAATCACCGAACGCCCATACAACACACTCATCCCCGCCAATCCCTTGAGCGCATCTTCGGCAGACTTGTCTTCGCGCACGGCAAAGCTGTCGAAGCCGCATTGGCGCATGTGGCTGAGTTGATCACGCAGCACATCGCCAATCGCGCGCAGTTCACCTTGCCAACCGAATCGCGTGCGCAACAGATAAGCCTGACTGTAGGCACGTCCGTCGCGAAAACTCGGGAAGTCCAGGGCAATCAGCGGCAGGCTGGGAAACCATGGGGTCAGGTTAGTCACTTCATCGTCAGGGCCCAGCCAAACGCCTTCGAGCGCGGATGACCGGTCGGCATTCAGAGCCAGCCACTGGGGTAACGGCAGGATCAGCGGCCCGGCCGGCAGCTCACCGGCCGTTTCACGAATCAACTGCCACGGGTCATCGCGCACCCACTCGGCACCGCCCTCTCGCAAACGCAGCAGATTGATCATGCCGACACCTCCAGGACTTTCGGGTAGACGCGCTCCTTGAAGGGCTCCAGACCGATGCGCGCCAAGGTATCGACGAACAGCTCCTCGCTCTCGCGGTAGCGCACGAACGTGCCGATAATCCGCTCAATCACATCGGGCACTTCGGCGGCGCTGAAGGACGGGCCGATGACCTTGCCCAACGCACTGTCCTTGCCCTGGGCACCGCCGAGGGTGATCTGGTACCACTCGCTGCCGTTCTTGTCGACGCCAAGAATGCCGATGTTGCCAATGTGATGGTGGCCGCAGGCGTTCATGCAGCCGGAGATGTTCAGGCTGATGTCGCCCAGGTCATGCAGGTAATCCAGATCCTCGAAACGCGCCTGAATCGCTTGCGCGATGGGGATCGACTTCGCGTTGGCCAGGGCGCAGAAGTCGCCACCGGGGCAGGCGATGATGTCGGTCAGCAAGCCGATATTGGCACTCCCCAGGCCTTGCTCGCAGGCCACGCACCACAGCGCGAAAAGGTCGGCCTTGGGCACGTCGGGCAGGACGATGTTCTGTTCATGGGCGATGCGGATTTCGCCGAAACCGAACTGCTCGGACCACTGCGCCACCGCGTCCATTTGCTCGGCCGTGACATCCCCTGGCGGCGAGGCGATGCCCGGCTTGGTCGACAGCACCACGCTGGCATAACCCGGCACCTTGTGCGGCTGAACGTTGCGCGCCACCCAACGGGCGAACGCCGAGTGCTCGGCCAGGCGCGTGCCGAAGTCCAGGTCGGTGCCGGCCAGTGAACGGTAATCGGGCGGCACAAAGGCGCTGGCAACACGCTCATACTCGACGTCGGTCAACTGCGCCGGACCGTCCTTGAGGTGTTGCCACTCCTCCTCCACTTCTTTGGCGAAGGCTTCAATACCCAGGGCCTTGACCAGAATCTTGATCCGCGCCTTGTACTTGTTATCGCGCCGCCCGTGGCGGTTGTAGACCCGCAATACTGCCTCGACGTAAGACAGCAAGTGCTGCCACGGCAAGCCTTCGCGAATCTGCAAACCGAGAATCGGCGTACGGCCCAACCCACCGCCAACGATCACCCGCAAGAGCATTTGCCCACGATCATCGCGATAAAGATAAAGGCCGATGTCATGCATCATGATCGCCGCGCGGTCTTGCCTGGCCGAGCAGATGGCAATCTTGAACTTGCGCGGCAGAAACAGGAATTCCGGGTTGATAGTCGACCATTGCCGCAGGATTTCCGCCAGCGGACGCGGGTCCATCAACTCGTCCGCCGCGACGCCGGCGAAGGCTTCGGTGGTGATGTTGCGCACGCAGTTGCCGGAGGTCTGGATCGCATGCATTTCCACTTGGGCCAGGCGCTCGAGGATGTCCGGCACTTGGGCCAGTTCAATCCAGTTGAACTGCATGTTCTGCCGGGTGGTGAAGTGGCCGTAACCACGATCGTAGTCCCGGGCAATGCTCGCCAGCATGCGCATTTGCCTGGCGCTCAGCGTGCCATAGGGAATCGCTACGCGCAGCATGTAGGCATGCTTTTGCATGTACAGGCCGTTCTGCAAACGCAGGGGCAGGAATTCTTCTTCGCTCAACTCGCCGGCTATGAAACGTTCGACCTGATCGCGAAACTGCGCAACACGCTCGAACACCAGGGTCCGGTCATAGTCATCGTACTGATACATGTGGCTGCCACCTCATCAGGAATTTTGCGCAGAACCTGTGGGAGCTCCTGTGGCGAGGGGGCTTGCCCCCGTTTGAGTGCGTAGCACTCACAAGATCTTCGGTGTATCAGAGATTTTGGGGCTGCTTCGCAACCCAACGGGGGCAAGCCCCCTCGCCACAGGAGCTCCCACAGGAGTTGCGGTGGATCGAACTCTGCGGCTCGTTCTTGGGGTGCAACTATGCGGCAGCAGCGCAGCGTGTTACAGATTCAGCTAAACACTAAAAAACCGTATCAGGACGCGACTTATGGCCGCAGGCGTGCCCCGCATCTGATCCGTATAAATGAAAGTTTCCTGAGACTGTTTTGTTTCCGGCAGGGTTTCTACAGTTCATGGCATGCCAGACCGAGTGGCCTGGCAAGACTTTGCAACCGTGGAAGAACTGACCATGAGCACAGCAACAATCGGACTGGCCTATAACTACAAGGTGGTCCGCCAATTCGTCGTGGCAACCGTGATATGGGGTGTCGTCGGGATGGCGATGGGGGTATGGATCGCCTCGCAACTGGTATGGCCCGAGATGAACCTCGACCTGCCGTGGACCACCTTCGGTCGCTTGCGTCCGCTGCACACCAGCCTGGTGATTTTCGGCTTTGCCGGCAGCGCGCAATTCGCCGCCAGTTACTACGCCGTGCAGCGTACCTGTCAGGTGCGACTGTTCTCGGACAAACTGGCCGCGTTCACCTTCTGGGGCTGGCAATCGGTGATCGTGGTGATGCTGATCAGCCTGCCGCTGGGCTACACCACCACCAAGGAATACGCCGAGATCGAGTTCTCCGGCGCGGTGTGGATGACGGTAGTGTGGCTCGCCTATGCCATTGTGTTCTTCACCACCGTGGTGCGACGCAAGACCAAACAAATCTATGTCGGCAACTGGTTTTTCGGTGCGTTCATCGTGGTGATCGCCATGTTGCATGTGGTCAATCACCTGTCGATTCCGGTGGACTGGTTCAAGTCGTATCCGGTGTATTCCGGGGCCACCGACGCGATGGTGCAGTGGTGGTACGGGCACAACGCGGTGGGCTTTTTCCTCACCACCGGGTTTCTCGGGATGATGTATTACTTCGTGCCGAAACAGGTGGGTCGACCGGTGTATTCCTATCGCTTGTCGATCGTGCACTTCTGGGCGCTGATCACCCTGTACATCTGGGCTGGCCCGCATCACTTGCACTACACCGCACTGCCGGACTGGGCGCAGTCGCTGGGCATGGCGATGTCGCTGATTCTGCTGGCGCCAAGCTGGGGCGGGATGATCAACGGCATGATGACGCTGTCGGGGGCCTGGCATAAGCTGCGCACCGACCCGATCCTGCGGTTTCTGGTGCTGTCCCTGGCCTTCTATGGCATGTCGACCTTCGAAGGGCCGATGATGGCGATCAAGACGGTCAACGCCCTCTCCCACTACACCGACTGGACCATCGGCCACGTTCACGCCGGCGCCCTCGGCTGGGTGGCGATGATCACCTTCGGCGCCATCTACCACATGGTCCCGAAAGTTTTTGGGCGCACGCAAATGCACAGCGTGCCGCTGATCAACCTGCACTTCTGGCTCGCGACCATCGGCACCGTGCTGTACATCGCCTCGATGTGGGTCAACGGCATCACCCAGGGCCTGATGTGGCGCGCAATCAACGACGACGGCACGTTGACCTACTCGTTCGTCGAGGCACTGCAGGCCAGTCATCCAGGCTTCATCGTGCGGTTTGTCGGCGGGCTGTTCTTCCTCAGCGGCATGCTGCTGATGGCTTACAACGTATGGCGTACGGTGCGAGTTGCGGACATGAAGATGGCCGAACTTGAAGCGCAGTTTGCCTGAGGCAAGGAGCCTGAAATGATCGAGATGGCGTTGAATCTATTGGGTGTGCTGGGGCTTTGGCTGGCGATCGAGTACTGCCTGAAACAGCAGACGGCCGAGAGCCTGGACGATGCCAGCCTGATTCCGTTTGCCGATGATCCCGAAGTGGCGCGGCGGGTTGAACTGGCTACCGGCAAGACCGTGAAAGCGGTGGCGCCGGAGGAGCTGAAGCCTGGCTGGGGTAACCTCGAAATCTGACACACCTTATCCATTGTGGAAGCGGGCTTGTGGCGAGGGGGCTTGTCGGACCGCCGCACCGCCCCGTTCGAGTGCGCAGCGCTCGCAGGTTCTGGGTCCGCTGCGCGGCCCAACGGGGGCAAGCCCCCTCGCCACAGGCCCGCTCCCACAGGGTTGAGTGTCGATCACATGGACGTTAACTCCGCTCGCGGGGAATCAGGCTCTGTAGCTGTTGCGCCAGGAAATTCGCATCAAAAGCAAAGACGTCCGGGTCTTTCAGCCCATTGGTCTTACGCCATTGCCAGTCGCTGGACGGCGGCAGGCACACCAGCGAAATACTGCCATAGCGCGCCGCGGTCAATCCCATCACGGCCAGGGAAATCTGCCCACCAACGCCCATCACGTCCGGCACAAACTCCACCGGTTTGCCGGCGATAACGATGCTCAGTTTCTCGGTCTTGAACGTCGAAGTCTCGACCGGCACGCTCGGCCCGGACGCAACATACGCCTCGCGGCTAACCTCCAACAGATTCGGCGCCAGGACCGGTGCCAGCCACTGCTGGATCTGATCGAACAACTCACCAATGCGCGTCGCCCACACGGCCGATTGCGCTTCAAACAGTTGCTTATTGTGCGCTTCGCTTTCTGCGTAGTGACGAAGCATCTCGCCCAGTTGCTGTACGTCGTCCATTGCGGTGTTCCTTTGGTTGAAGCGGTGCTGCGGACTTTGAGCATGGCAGATGCGCGCTGCCGGCGTGCGACTAAAAGCGTGAACGGTACTGGCTGGGGGTCACGGCCAGGTATTTGCGAAAGGCACTGCCCATGTGGGACTGATGAGCGAAGCCGACATCCAGAGCGATGCTGGCCAAGGGTAGCGATGTGCGCTCGATCAGCCTGCGTGCGGCCTGAAGCCGCACCTCAATGAGGTAAGCGTGGGGTGTCAGGCCAATCGCCCGGGTGAAATCGCGCAGAAAGCGCAGTTCGTTGTGCCCATAAGTGGCAGCCAATTGCTCCAGCGTCAGAGCTTGCTGGAACTGCTCGGCGATCTGTTCCATGACTCGGGCGAACACCTTAGGCGTGGCACGCTGCGTTGTATTGGTTATCGAACTCGCTACGCCAACCAGCGCCACGGCACATTGCTCAAGCGCCAGCAGATCAGATTGCGTGGCGAGCAACTGACGCCGTATATCTCGCGCCAGGGTCAGCGCACGCCGATTGCCGCAAGATTGCATGCGGTGAGTGGCGGCCGGTAACAGTTCGCTGGCGAACGGCTCATCCAGCCGCATCAGCAGATACTCACCACCGGTGGCCGATTCGGAAAACACCTCTACGCCGACCGGCGTGTGCGCCAATACGCCCGGCCAGGTATCGAAATCCGTCCGTCGATCAGAATCGATCGCGTGCACACCTTGCTGACGTTCCAGCGTCACCCCGAGGGTTTGCGACTGTGCCGGATCCTGCACGCTGTACGGCGCACGGGGCAAGAGCTGCAAGCAGAGTTTGCCGCCCGACAGGTTCTGGCTCAGCACATTGGGCATGTGAAATTTCCTGATAGATCAGAACAAGGATCCACTGGCACTCTCGTGCAAGGGTTTGCCATTCACAGGAGCACGACATGCGCACCATCGGCCTTATCGGCGGCATGAGCTGGGAGTCCAGCGCCGAGTATTACCGCCTTATCAACCAGCAGGTACGCGATCGCCTCGGGCCGTTGCGTTCGGCAAAATTGCTAATGTACAGCGTCGACTTCGGCCCTGTCGAACAGGCCCAGCATGCCGGGCGCTGGGACGATGCGGCGGCGATTCTGGTGGATGCAGCGCAACGTCTGGAGGCTGGCGGCGCTGACTGCGTGGTGCTGTGTACCAACACCATGCACAAGGTGGCCGGGCAAATTCAGGCGGCGATCGATATTCCGTTCCTGCACATTGCCGACCCGGCCGCTCAGGCGGCGCTGGACGCTGGTGCGCTGCGGGTGGGCCTGCTCGGTACTGCATTCACCATGGAGCAGGACTTTCTCAAGGCACGTCTGACGGCCAAGGGCCTGACGGTGCTGGTGCCGGAGGCTGAAGAGCGTCAGGCCGTGCACCGGATCATCTATGACGAGTTGTGCGTCGGGGTAATCAGCGAGGTATCGCGCCAAGTCTATCAACGGGTGATCGAAGCGCTGACCGAACGCGGCGCCCAGGCGATCATCCTCGGCTGTACCGAAATCGGCCTGCTGATCAAACCCGAGCACAGCGCCCTGCCCTTGCTCGACACCACCGAACTGCATGCGCAGGCGGCGGTGGCGTTTGCGTTGGGCGACTGACTCAATCGGCCTTGGGCGTACGACGCAGGCGCGCCATGCTCAGGGTATCGACCAAGCGACCGTCACGCACGGCATAGTCGCGAAACAGGCCTTCGGTCTCGAAGCCGAATTTTCGGTACAGGCCGATGGCCGCTTCGTTGTCGGCGTACACCGAGAGCTCGACCCGTTGCAGGTTCATCCAGTTGTCGGCGACATCGAGCGCCGCCGCCAGCAGTGTCGAACCGACACCCTTGCCCTGCCAAGCCACGGCGACACCCATGCCGAGGCTGCCGGCGTGGCTGCGGCGAATTCGCGAAAACTGTTCCAGACCGATGTTGCCGATGACCGATCCCTGGTGCAGCGCCACCAGTTTCACCGCCCGTTCGTTGTCCGCCATCAGGCGTTGGCGCCAGACCTCGGTGGACTGAAACGGCATCTGTAGCATCTGACGGGCCACAGCCGGGTCGTTATAGAGGGCAGTCATGCCCTCGATGTGAGATTCGTTGAAGCGTTCGAGGGAAATGACGGAGTCGGCGGGCATGAATGTTTCGTCCTTGATGCGTACATGGCCACTTACTCTATAACGGTGCAACCCCTAGTGGCGAGGCCGCTTGCCCCCTCGCCGCAAAAGTGTTTTTGCCAGAAAGTTAGTCAATCAACTCGAACCACTCCCGCCGCTCATTGAAAGTGTTGTGGATCAACTCGACGATCCCCTGCACCTCGGCCTCGTTCCGGGAGTCAGCATTGACCGCCATCCACACCTGGCGCTGCATCGGTTGGTTGAACAGCCCAGGCAACGCCAGTAGCCCTCGATCGAATCGGCTCATGTAGTGCGGCAGCAAACCGATGCAGGCGCTGCAACGGATCATCTCCAGCATCAACTCATAGGAATGCAGTTGCACCACTCCCGCCAGGCGCTGCTCTACCAGATGACTCCACGGTCCGAAGGCGGCGACCTGACGGTCGTGCTGCCATTGCACCAACATGAAATCGGCCAGGTCATCCAGACTGTCCGGGCGGGCCGCGACTCGTGAATAGCGCTTGGCGATGTGCGGCAGATAGTGCAGCCGCGCAAGCCGCTGGGGCTCGCTGACAGCGAAGCTGGGGCTTGGCAACGGCGAGTCGGTGCCCGCCAGCCACACCACCACATCGGCACTGACGGCTTGCAGGGACAGTTCGCTGTCCAGAGAAATGATGTCCAAACGCACGCTGGCGTTGCGCCGCAGCAACGAAACCAAGTCGCGTCCGAGGATGTCGTGGAGGATCGATTCGGCCACGGCCAGACGCACCAACGGCTGTTCGATCACCGGCAGGTTGCGGTCATGGGCTAATGCAAGCAACTGCGCCTGAAGCTGCAAGCCGTCACGACTGAGGGCGAAGCCATTGCCCGAATGGCAGAACAGCGAGCGCTGCAGTTGTGCTTCAAGTTGCACCAATTGTTTACGCAACTGGGTCGACTTGATGTTGAGGCTGCGGGCCGCTTGCATAAAGCAGCCACAGCGGGCGCTGACCCTGAAAGACTGCAGCAACACCGGATCGATTCCGGCTATCCGTGAGTGTAAGGCGTTGCTGTGTTCTACGGGCGAACGGTACTCGGCCACGCCCTGACGCCCGGCGGATTCCATAAATGACATTGATGACTCCCTGTCGATCTGTCCTTGAGCGTTCATCCTGCTGATCGTTCATGAAACTGATGTGACAGCCGGAAAAAAACCAGATCAACGTCCAATGCCTGTAGGCGCGCTTGATTCAGCCAGCGGGCGTTTGCCGAAAACTCACCGCCAGACGATTCCAGCTATTGATGGTACTGACAGCCATCGTCAGATCGACCAGCTCGCCTTCACTGAACTGCTCCCGGGCCAGTGCGTAAACGTCATCCGGTACATGGCTTTGCGCGAGCAGGGTCACTGCTTCGGTCCAGGCCAGGGCCGCCCGCTCCCGAGGAGTGAAGAAGCCGCTGTCGCGCCAGACCACGATCGCGTACAGCCGCCGGTCGGTCTCGCCGAAACGGCGCGCGTCCACCGAGTGCATGTCGGTGCAGAAGGCGCAGCCATTGAGCTGCGAGGCGCGGATTTTGATCAGGTTCAGCAACGCCTGCTCGATGCTCAAGTCGCGGGTCAAGGCCTCCATCGCGATCATGGCCTTCATCGCTTTGGGCGATGCGCTGTAGTAATCCAGACGAGCGTTCATGGCGGGGCCTCGTGGAGCGGATCGGTGCCTCCACGGTAGGCGCTGATGCACGCGTGTTACAGAGCCAATTAATCGAAAAAACCATGGACCGCCCGGCAGCAGGCCAATCGCAGGTTTTTCGCCCACGCAACTTCTGCGCAGCCGTTCATGCGGGTAATCTGGCGCGACGCACAGTCGCCTCACAATCGCCCCAGGAGCCCCGCCGGTATGGAACTTCATGTTGTCATCAACGGCCGCAAGGACCTAGCGGGCCAGTTGTACCGGCAACTGCGCAGCGCCATCGAGTCCGGCCGTCTGGCAGCCGGCACGCAGCTGCCGCCCAGCCGTTTGCTGGCCGAACAACTGGGGATTTCGCGCAAGACCATTTACGACACCTATGCGCAACTGACCTACGAAAACTTCCTCACCGGGGTGATCGGCAAAGGCACTTACGTCAATGCGCGAGCGGCAAAAGTCGTCCGTAAGCAAAGCCATTTGGAACTGGCCAGTTTCGAGGTCATCGAGAGCTGGCGCAAACTGCCGACGTTCTTGCGCCACCCGACGCAGGAAGGTTCGCTGCGCTACGATTTCATCGGTGGCGCCACCAGCAAAGGCCAGTTCCCGCAGGACGACTGGCGCCGTTGCACCTCTCATGCGTTGCGCCAGATCGCCGGCTCCAAGGGTTTCTACAGCCTGCCCGAGGGCCTGCCGGCGCTGCGTAATGCCATCGCACAGCACATCGCATTTTCCCGCGGGGTCAATTGTCAGGACGAAGACGTGGTGGTGTGCAACGGCGCGCAGCAAGCGCTGGACCTGATTTCCCGGGTGTTGACTCAACCAGGCAGCCTCGTGGCCATGGAAGACCCCGGTTACCCACCGGCGCGCCTGTTGTTCGGGACGCATGGCGCAACAGTGGTCGGCGTACCGGTCGATGCGCAAGGCATCCAGGTCGAACACATTCCCGACGGCACCCGGCTGATTTATGTCACCCCCTCGCACCAGTTCCCCTTGGGCATGCCCATGAGCCACGAGCGTCGGGTAGCGTTGCTGAAACGGGCCCACGAACTGGGGGCGATCATCATCGAGGACGATTACGACAGCGAGTTCCGCTATGAAGGCCGGCCCACCGACTCGCTGCAAAGCCTGGATGAGCGCGGCATTGTTGCCTACGTCGGCACCTTCTCGAAGACCCTGTTGCCGGAGTTGCGGCTGGGGTACGCGATTTTGCCGCCGGCGATTCTCGAAGCGGTGATCAGTGCCAAGCAGCTCACCGACCGGCACACCTCTACCCTGCCCCAATGGGCGCTGGCCAAGTTCATCGCCGAAGGCTGTCTGCTCAAGCACATCCGGCGCTGTCATACGATTTACGCCGGGCGCCGCGAACGGATTTTGGCGCGCATGGCCGGCGACCTTTCGCCCTGGTTTGAAGCGGTGCCGACCACGGCCGGGTTTCACATGGCGGTACTGTGCAAGGTGCCGGTCGATATTCCATTGGTGATCGAACTGGCAAAAAAAGTCGAAGTGGGGCTCTATACCCTGGACGATTTTTTTACCAGCAAGCGCCACGGGCCGGGCTTTTCCTGGGATTCGGGGCGATCGAAACCCTGGACATCGACATCGCCCTGGACCGTTTGCGGGACATTTTGCAGCAGGTTGGCTGAGGGATTGGTCTGCGGTTTTATCCGGTGATTGGCTATTGGCGGCCCGAGGGGGCAGGCCTATCCTGAATGGGCGTTATCCCTCAATGAGCAGGATTCGTCCGGCCTGATTCAGGAGTGTGAGTAATGTCCAACCAAGTGTTCAACACCGTACAGATAAGGGCTGCCGCCGGTCGCTCGGACGAACTGGGCAAACAACTGCAAAAGATTGTCGACACCCTGCGCGAACTTCCGGGCTGTGACGCCTATATGGTCGACCGCTGCCCCGAGGACGACACCCGCTGGACGGTCAGCGCCCGCTGGCAATCGGAAGCAGCCATGCAAGCGCATTTCAACTGCCCCGAAGTGCAAGGCTTTATCGGCCTGATCGACAGCCGACTGGCCAATGCCGTCGACTTCAATAGCTTTCCTATCGTCTGACAAACACCTGTGGCGAGGGAGCTTGTCGGATCGCCGCACCGTCCCGCTCGTCTGTGCAGCCGACGTAAACCCAGCGAACGCGGTCTGTCTGGCCCTTTGCGCCCACCGGTTTTGGGGCCGCTTCGCAGCCCAACGGGAGCAAGCTCCCTCGCCACAGTTCATCACCCTTTAGCTCTTCGCACTCGTGATTGGTCCCCTCACCTTCCGGAAAATTGGCCGTTTGATTAGCCGATAGCGCGGCTTACTGTGGTCCCTGACGACTCACCACCGCAGGTAATCAACCATGAATGCACTTCGTTTTTTTGCCGCCTCTCTCACCGCCCTGGCCCTGAGCGTTTCAGCCTCGGCATTCGCCGACAAAACTGCCGCCCCTTCGGAAAATGTCACCATTCTGCAGGACCAGATGCTGAAAAATGCTCCCGGCAAAAAAGCCTTGATGATCGAAGTCGATTACCAGCCGGGACAATCGTCCATCGCCCATAAACACCAGGGTACGGCCATGGCCTACATGCTGTCGGGGGAGATCACTTCTCAAGTCAAAGGCGAAAAAGCGACCACCTACAAGGCCGGCGAATTCTGGTACGAGCCAGCCGGATCGGAACATCTGGTGTCGAAAAACGCCAGCACCACCCAACCCGCCAAGCTGCTGGTGTTCATGGTGTTGGCCCCGGATGAACGCGTGTTGATTCCTTTGCAGAACTGATCGCTGAGGCGATGCTGAGGGCCTTATCGCGGGCAAGCCCGCTCCCACAGGGATTCCTGTTGTTCAACGGTAATGTGTTCAACACACAAATCCTGTGGGAGCGGGCTTGCCCGCGATAAGGCCAGACCAGCCACCACAAAACTTTCAGACATAAAAAAGCCCCGCCTCTTTCGAGACGGGGCTTTTTCATTCAACGCCTGATCAGGCAGCCGGCTCCAGCTCGGCGCTCGCAGTGGCGGTGATAGCCGCAGGCACCACCGCTTGACCGCTCAACGCCACATCCAGCAATTCACGGTTGGCCACCGCGTACATGGCGTAGTCAGTGCCGCTGGCGGCACGGATTTCCACCAGCATGGCGCGCCAGCGCTCGATCATGCCTTCGTTCTGCTCCATCCACAGCTCCAGGCGTGTTTCCACGTCCTGGGTGCCATCGCCCTGTTGCAGGACCGAGATGGTGATCGCGCGCTGTTGCCAGTCGACGTCATCGCGGAACGCTTCACGGGCCAGGGCCTGCCAGTTGTTTTCAACCGGCAAAGCGCTGATCTGTTGCAGGTACCAGGTGATGTCCAGCGCACTGCCCACGGCGAAGTAGGCCTTGGCCACGTCCGCAGGGTCCTGACCGGTCACGTCGGAAGCCTCGATGATCGGCAGCAGGGTGTACAGGTGCGTGGTGCCAGCCACCATGCGTGCCAGCAACTCCGGCACACCGGCTTCGACGTACGCCTGATAGCGGGCCTGCCAGGTGTCGCGAATCTCGCCACTGAGCAGTTCGTCAAGCTTGAGGCCCAACTCCTTCAGGTGCGGACCGAAATGCGCGACGTCACGGGCAGCGTTCTGCTCGTTGCGGCGAGCACGCAGGAACCAGCGCGTAGCGCGACGGCCCAGGCGCATCAGCTCGTCCATCAACTCCAGTTGTACGTCGGCCGACACCTGGTAGTCCAGGGCTTCGATCTGACGGAACCAGTGCGGGAGGTGGAAAATGTCACGCACGATCACATACGCACCGGCCACGTTCGCCGGGCTCATGCCGGTCGACTCTTTGAGCCGTTGAACGAAGGTGATACCCATGTGGTTGACCAGATCGTTAGCGATCTGGGTGCTGACGATTTCGCGCTTCAGACGGTGACGGCGCATGGCGGCAGAGAACTTGCTCACCAGCGTCAGCGGGAAAGCGGTTTCCATGTCGCGGGTCAGGTAGTCGTCGTCCGGCACCAGGGAGTTGAGCAGTTGCTCCTTGAGGTCGATCTTGCTGTAGGAGATCAGCACCGACAGCTCGGCACGGGTCAGGCCATGGCCTGCCGCGACGCGCTCGTTGATCGCTTCTTCCGCCGGCAGGAACTCGATGGCGCGATCCAGCTTGCCGCGACTTTCCAGATCGTTCATCAGGCGCTTGTATTCAGCGATCCGTGGCAAGGCACGACGGGCGGCCAGGGACAGAGCCTGAGTCTGTTTGTAGTTGTTGCCCAACACCAGACCACCGACTTCGTCGGTCATGCTCGCCAGCAGCTGGTTACGTTGCTTGTCGGTCATGTCGCCGGCTTGAACCACTTCGTTCAGCAGGATCTTGATGTTCACTTCGTGGTCGGAGCAGTCC
This sequence comes from Pseudomonas sp. GGS8, assembly GCF_024168645.1. NCBI lineage: Bacteria > Pseudomonadati > Pseudomonadota > Gammaproteobacteria > Pseudomonadales > Pseudomonadaceae > Pseudomonas > Pseudomonas sp. GGS8. The sequence continues at coordinate 5,569,056 of NZ_JALJWF010000001.1, forward strand.
ACGCCACCGGCGTTATCGATGAAGTCGGTGTTGGAACCGCCGCCATTGAGGCCGAACTCGACGCGACCCAGCTGAGTCATACCGAGGTTACCGCCCTCGCCCACCACTTTGCAGCGCAGTTCGTTGCCGTTCACGCGCAGTGCATCGTTGGCCTTGTCGCCGACATCGGCGTGGCTTTCGCTGCTGGCTTTGACGTAAGTACCGATACCGCCGTTCCACAACAAATCCACCGGAGCCTTGAGCAAGGCATTGAGCAGTTCGGTCGGGGTCAGCTTGTCGGCCTGAATGTCGAAGCGCGCTTTCATCTGCTCGGAGATGGCAATGCTCTTCGCGCTACGGGAGAAGATCCCGCCGCCTTCGGACATGATGCTGGTGTCGTAATCCGACCAGGCCGAACGCGGCAGGTCGAACAGGCGCTGACGCTCGGCGAAGCTGTTGGCAGGCTCCGGGTTCGGGTCGATGAAGATGTGCAGGTGGTTGAACGCTGCGACCAGTTGCAGCTTGTCGGACATCAGCAAGCCGTTACCGAACACGTCACCGGCCATGTCGCCGACGCCCACCACGGTGATGCTGTCTTCCTGAACATTGATGCCGCGTTCGCGGAAGTGGCGTTGAACGCCGACCCACGCGCCCTTGGCGGTGATGCCCATTTTCTTGTGGTCGTAACCGGCGGAACCACCCGATGCGAAGGCGTCACCCAGCCAGAAGCCGTAGTCGATGGCGATGCCGTTGGCGATGTCGGAGAAGGTCGCAGTACCCTTGTCCGCCGCCACTACCAGGTACGGGTCATCGTCGTCATGGCGCACGACGTTGGCCGGCGGTACCAGCGCGCCGTCTTTCAGGTTGTCGGTGATGTCCAACAGGCCCGAGATGAAGATGCGGTAGCAGGCGATGCCTTCGGCCGCGATCTCGTCACGGCTGCCGCCCAGTGGCAGGCGACGCGGCAGGAAGCCGCCCTTCGCACCCACCGGCACGATGACCGAGTTCTTCACTTGCTGGGCTTTTACCAGGCCCAGGACTTCGGTACGGAAGTCTTCTTCACGGTCAGACCAGCGCAGACCGCCGCGAGCCACGTTGCCGAAGCGCAGGTGCACGCCTTCGACGCGCGGCGAGTAAACGAAGATTTCGAACTTCGGAACTGGCTTCGGCAGCTCTGGAATCTGGTGCGGGTTGAACTTGAAGCTGAAGTAGGACTTGTTCTGACCGTGAGCATCGGTCTGGTAGAAGTTAGTCCGCAGGGTCGCTTTGATCAGGTCCAGGTAACGACGCAGGATGCGGTCTTCGTTCAGCACCTGAACATCGTCCAGCGCCGTCAGAATCGCCTGTTCCAGACGTTGCTGCTTGTCTTCCAGATCGTCACCGGACAGCTTGCGCGCCAGGTAGAAACGGGTCTTGAACAACCGGGTCAACTCGCGAGCGATGTCGGTGTGGTTGTTCAGGGTGCTGGCGATGTAACCCAGGTCGAAGCCCAGACGGATCTGTTTCATGTAACGGGCGTAGGCACGCAGCAGCGCCACGTCGCGCCATGGCAGACCGGCGGTCAGCACCAGACGGTTGAAGGCATCGTTCTCGGCATCGCCACGCACGATGTGGACGAAAGCGTCCTGCAAAGTGTCGTTGAGTTGCTGGATGTCGAGTTCCAGGCCTTCGGCAGCCGTAAACGCGAAGTCGTGAATCCAGAACTCGCGGCCGCTGTTGTGGCGCAGGCGATACGGGAATTCACCCAGCACGCGCAGGCCGAGGTTTTCCAGGATCGGCAACACATCGGACAACGCCAGCGGCGTGTCGGCGTGATACAGCTTGCAGTGCAGCTCACGTTGGCCCGATACCTGACCCAGCGGCTGATAGAAGCTCATCACCAGCGGATTTTTTTCGTTCAGGCTCAGCAGGTGCTGCATGTCGACCACCGCCGAGTGGGCGGCGAAACGCTCGCGGTAACCGGCCGGGAAGCCTTTCGGGAAGTCGGCCAGCACGTTGGTGCCCTGGGCTTCACCGAAGCTCTCGACCACCAGGCTCGCGTAATCGTCCTGCCAGCTGCGGCAGGCCTGCACCACTTCTTTTTCCAGGAGAACCGGGTCGATGTCCAGACGGTTCTTCGGGTCGACCCGCAGAATCAGCTGCACACGGGCCAGCACGGATTCGGAGAAGAAGGTCCAGAACTCGCAGTCAGAGGCTTTCAAGCGATCCATCAGCACTTGCTGGATCTTCTGGCGCACTTCGGTGGAGTAGATGTCACGCGGCACATAGGCCAGGCAGTAGCAGAAACGACCGTACGGGTCTTTGCGCAGGAACACGCGGATCTTGTTGCGTTCCTGGATCTGCACGATCGACATCACGGTGGTGAACAGCTCGTCCACCGGAGTCTGGAACAGGTCATCGCGAGGCAACACTTCAAGCACCTGGGCCAGTTCCTTGCCCAAGTGAGCCTTGGCCTGGAAGCCCGAACGCTGTTCGATGATCTCGACCTTGCGACGGATGTAAGGAATGACCCGCACGCTTTCGCCATACACCGACGAGGTGTACAGGCCCATGAAGCGGCATTCCTTGACGACGTTGCCGTTGGCATCGATCTGGCGAATCGATACATAGTCCGGGTAGGCCGGACGGTGGACACGGCTTGGGTGTGCCGCCTTGGCGAACGACAGCGGCGTCGGTTCACGCAGATAGTTGACGGCGTAGTCTTCGATGCGCAGGTCATCGACGGTCAGGCCGGCGCGCAGCAGTTTGGTCAGGCCGAGGAACGAGCTCTGGTCATAGTCGATGTGACCGCCGTTCTGATCTTCGCCCACCACGAATTCTTCGTAGCCCAGGAACGTGAAGTGGTTGCCCACCAGCCATTCCAGGAAGCTCTTGATTTCGGATTTTTCGTCGGCGTCGATGGCGAACTGGCTATTGTCGATGCCTTCGATCAGCTCCTGGACCTTGGCTTTCATCGGTTCGAAATCGGCGACCGCGACGCGGACTTCGCCGAGAACCTGCTCCAGTTCCTTGGCCAGGACATTGAGTTCGGCCGTGTTGGCACAACGATCGATTTCCAGGTACATCAGCGATTCTTGCAGAATGCCTTCGCCCTGAGTGCCCTTGGGCAGGATTTCCAACAGCTCGCCCTTGCTGCCGCGACGCACGCTCAGCACAGTGGTTTGCAGGGTATGAATGCTGTAGCCACGACGGTTCAGCTCGGTACGCACCGAATCCACCAGGAACGGCAGATCGTGGTGCAGCACTTCGACCGCGGTGTGGGTCGACTGCCAGCCGTGACGTTCGTAATCGGGGTTGTAGACGCGCACTTGCGGTTGCGCGTGATCGAAGCGCTCAAGCAGGCGCCACGCAGAAAGGGTACAGCCGGCGAGATCGGACAACCGACGCTGGGTCAGTTCGTCGAGGGAAATGATGCCGAAAAATTGTTCGGCGAACAGCGCCACTTGTGGCAGTGCCTGTTCACTGATGTGCTGCGCCAGTGCCGCTTGCAGTTGGTGCTGGAAGTCGGCTTTGCTGGCTGCGGTGAAGAACGCCATCTGTGGTACTCCGCTTGGGCTTGTTATTGATGGAAGCGTCGCGTGCAAACCCCTTTCGGGGCAATCCGTCACCCTGTTCCTGATTCTCGGGCAGAGGAAACAGGATGACAGTTGGGTGAAGCTGGACGAGACACTCAGGTCACATTCACCTTCCATTAAATGGGCATCTGCAAAAACGACTGTCGGGGCTACCATCGCAGCCATCGTCAATGCCTTTACGGGTGCTCATCCGTTGCGCAGCTTAACCAGTGCGGCAAGGGCTGTGCTTGCAGCGCTGCGACATATTCGGTCATCGGCACGTAACTCGCGGCATGCGCCTCGAACAACACTAGCAGTCGTGCAGGAAAATGGGCGTTTTATGCCCGGTTTTACGGCACCCGCGTGCCCGAAATGACCGAGGAGGCCCCGAATGTTCACGACACATTCTCTGACACTCAGCCGAGCAGAAATTCCCCAGGGCTGGCAGAATTGTCGTTTGTTGTGTTCACAACGCTCGCCGAGCCAGGATTTTTCCCATGCAAATGACAACCGACCTCTTGATCGTCAACCCGTGCGATGACGAAGAAGACAATCTGGCCATGCTCTGCTGCACCAGTGCCGAGGGCGAAATGTTCCTGATGAGCCGCTTTCCGGACGAGGACGAGCTGGAAATCATCTTCCACGACAAGCCTTCGGCCCTGGATGGCGTGAAAGTCACCCTCAGCCCTGACCGCCTGCTGATCGAAATCGCCGCCGTGGACGCCGATGCGCTGGGTGGCAATGATTCGCTGGAAATCCTGCACAGTACCGATGCCAGCGATCTGGCTGAGGTGGAGGAAACTCTGCAGAACATCCTTAAAGGCATCGGCACTTACATCAGCCAGCGCTAATGGTGCTTGAGCGGGCCTCATCGCGGGCAAGTCGGATCGCCGCGATGAGGCCAGAACAGCCACTGTCCGGCCCACCCTGGATTAATCCAACAATTTTGCCCATCAATTCCCGCACTTTGCACAAAATGCCGTTAGTCGGCACCCCCCGCGATGGATTAAAGTAACGCCCCCAGCCCTGGCGTTATTCGAACGTCTTCGGTCACCCTTTCCAGGAACAGTCATCGATGGAACATCGTGAAGCGCTGCTCGCGCTGCGAACCTTTCTTTCAACGCAGATTCTCGGCCAGGAAAAACTCATCGAGCGCTTGCTCATCGCCCTGCTCGCCGACGGTCACATGCTGGTCGAGGGCGCCCCAGGACTGGCCAAGACCAAGGCCATCAAAGAACTCGCCGAAGGCATCGAAGCACAGTTCCATCGCATCCAGTTCACCCCCGACCTGCTGCCGGCCGACATCACCGGCACGGAAATCTATCGCCCGGAAACCGGCAGCTTCGTGTTCCAGCAAGGTCCGATCTTCCATAACCTGGTGCTGGCGGATGAAATCAACCGTGCCCCGGCCAAGGTCCAGTCGGCCCTGCTCGAAGCCATGGGCGAACGCCAGGTCAGCGTCGGGCGCAGCACCTACGAGCTGTCGCCGCTGTTTCTGGTCATGGCCACGCAAAACCCCATCGAGCAGGAAGGCACCTACCCGTTGCCCGAAGCCCAGCTCGACCGGTTCCTGATGCACGTAAAAATCGGCTTCCCCGACGCCACCGTCGAACGGCGGATTCTGCAACAGGCTCGTGGTGAAGCGCTGCACGGTGAAACCAAGCCCGAACGTCGGGTCAGCCAGCAGGCGATCTTCGCCGCGCGCAAGGAAATCCTCGGGTTGTACATGGCCGACGCCGTGGAGGAATACCTGGTGCAACTGGTCATGGCCACGCGCATCCCGGCCAAGTTCGACCCGGAAATGGCCGAATGGATTGCCTATGGCGCCAGCCCGCGCGGCTCCATCGCCCTCGACCGTTGCGCCCGGGCTCACGCCTGGCTGGCCGGTCGCGACTTCGTCAGCCCGGAAGACATTCAGGCGGTGCTGTTCGATGTGTTGCGCCATCGCATCATTCTTTCCTTTGAAGCCGAAGCCGCAGGCATCGACCAGGACCGGGTGGTCCAGCGGATTCTCGACGTCGTAGCCGTCGCTTGACCCCGATGAACACCCTTCTGCCGCCCGAGCCGGGCATCCGCATCAGCCTCGCCGAGCTGATCGAGATGCGCCATCGCGTGCGCGAAGTGCAGCTGTTTTCCACGCCGAGCCAGCGCAGCCCGCTCATCGGCCTGCACCACTCGAAACTGCGCGGGCGCGGGGTGGACTTCGATCAGGTGCGGGTCTATCAGGCCGGCGATGACGTGCGCAGCATCGACTGGCGTGTCACCGCCCGGACCCAGGAACCGCACACCAAGTTGTTCCATGAGGAACGCGAACGACCGATTTTCATCATGGTCGAACAGAGCCGTCGGCTGTTTTTCGGCTCCGGGTTGATGTTCAAGTCGGTGCTGGCTGCCCAGGCCGCGAGCCTGATTGGCTGGGCCGCGCTGGGGCATAACGACCGGGTCGGCGGGCTGGTGTTCGGCGACGACGAGCACTACGAAATCAAGCCACGACGCAGTAAGCAGAGCCTGCTGCAACTGCTCAACCGGCTGGTGCGGGTCAATCAGTCGCTGCACGCCGAACGCGAGCCGGACCGCGATGCCTTCGGCATTGCCCTGCGCCGCGCGCGGGAAGTGCTGCGCCCCGGCAGCCTGGTGATCGTGATCTGCGACGAACGCGCCTTGTCCGACAGTGCCGAGCAGCAACTGAGCCTGTTGTCACGCCATTGCGACCTGTTGCTGCTGCCGGTGTCCGACCCGCTGGATCACGCCCTGCCCGCCGCCGGGCTATTACGCTTCGCGGAACGGGGCGCGCAACTGGAACTCGACACCTTGAATTTCGACTTGCGCCAGGCCTACCGCGCCCAAGCGGAAGCGCGCATCGCCCGCTGGGAATTGCTGGCGCAGAAGCTACGGGTGTTGCTGATGCCGTTGAGCACCCAAAGCGAGATGGTCGAGCAATTGCGCGAATACCTGAACCCACAACGTCCGGGGAAAGGTCGATGAGCAACCTCGATCAACTGCAACCGTTGATTTCCCCGCCACCGATCGGCTTCTGGCCGCCGGCACCGGGCTGGTGGCTGCTGCTGTTGTTGCTGCCGCTGATCGGTTTCGGCGTATGGCAGTTGCGACGCTTCATTCCGGACAAGCGCCCTGTCGTGCGCGCCGAACAACCGCTGGACCCGGTGCGCCTCGCCGCCCTGGCCGAACTCGCCCTGATGCCCAAACCCTACGACGGCGCCCCGGCCGGTGCCTGGCTGCAGCAACTCAACGGCTTGCTCAAACGCCTGTGCCGCAACCATTACCCTTACAGCCAGAGCCACACCCTCAACGGTCGCCAATGGCTGGCGTTCCTTGATAACCGCTGCCCGGCTGCCGGTCTCACGCGCTGGATGGTGCTGGTGGAAGGTGCCTACAAGCCCGAATGCAAACTCGACGACAAGGCCATCGCTGGCCTGACTCAAGCCGTCGACACCTGGATTCGCAAACATGTTTGAGTTCGCCTGGCCGTGGATCTTCGCCCTGCTGCCGCTGCCGTGGCTGATGCGGGTGCTGCTGCCGGTGGCCGACAGTGGCGAACCGGCGCTCAAGGTCAGCTTCCTCAGCGACCTTGAAAGCCTCGCTCGTCGCCGCGCCCGGGCCAACCTGCCGGCCTGGCGCCAGCAGGCCCCGTTCATTCTCCTGTGGCTGTTATTGCTGATCGCCGCGGCGCGCCCGCAATGGCTCGGCGAACCGCTGCCGATTGCCGCCAGTGGCCGCGATTTGCTGGTGGCGGTGGACGTGTCCGGTTCGATGGACTTCCCCGACATGCAGTGGCAGGACGAAGACGTCAGCCGACTGTCATTGGTGCAGCATTTGCTCGGTGATTTTCTCGAAAGTCGCGACGGCGACCGGGTCGGGTTGATCCTGTTCGGCAGTAAAGCCTACCTGCAAGCGCCGCTGACCTTCGACCGCCATACCGTGCGGGTGTGGCTCGACGAAGCGCGAATCGGCATCGCCGGCAAGAACACTGCGATTGGCGATGCCATCGGCCTGGCCCTCAAACGCCTGCGCCAACGTCCGGCACAAAGCCGCGTACTGATTCTGGTCACCGACGGCGCCAATAATGGCGGCGAAATCGATCCATTGACCGCCGCACGCCTGGCGGCTAATGAAGGTGTGAAAATCTACCCGATCGGCATCGGCGCCGACCCCGAACAAAGCGGCACCCTGGGCTTCCTGGGCATCAACCCGAGCCTGGACCTCGACGAACCAGCCTTGAAAGCCATCGCTCAAGCCACCGGAGGGCAGTACTTCCGCGCCCACGACGGCCAGGAACTGCAGGCAATCAAGGCCACCCTCGACAAACTGGAACCGGTGGCCCAGCAACCTACGCAGGCCCGTCCGGCCCAAGCGTTGTATCACTGGCCTCTGGCGATGGCGTTGCTGTTGAGCATGCTGCTGGTTGTCCGCGTGCGCTGGCCGGATAACCTGTTGCAACGACTATTTACCGAGAAGCTGTTTACCAAAGAGCGGTTTCTGCAAACGCAACTGCCCGACTGGCGTCAGCGTCTCAAACGCCTGCGTCTGCGGAGGCGCCGATGATTACCTTCTGGCCGCACTGGTTCCGCCCCTGGTGGCTGTTGTTATTGCCGCTGCTGGGCTGGTTGCTCTGGCAACTCTGGCACCGACAGAAGCGCGCGGGTCGCTGGCAAATGATTTTGCCACCGGCCTTCCATGCCGCCTTGCTCAGTGGTGGCAGCGGTCGCGAGAGCAAACTGCCATGGGTTGCCCTGGGCCTGGCCTGGGTACTGACCGTGCTGGCCCTGCTGGGGCCGAGCTGGCAACGCGTCGAGCAAACCGGCCAGAAACCCGCTGACCCGCTGGTGGTATTGCTTGAGTTGACCCCGGAAATGCTCGCCTCCGACGTTGCGCCAAACCGGCTGGAACAGGCCCGGCGCAAACTGCTGGATCTGCTGCAAAACCGCAGCGATGCGCAGACCGCCATCGTCGTCTACGCCGGCAGCGCCCACACGCTGGTGCCGCTGTCGGATGACCTGTCGACCAGCCGCAATCTTTTAGATGCACTCAAGCCGTCGCTGATGCCCCAGGCCGGTCATCGCGCCGATCTGGCGGTGGCCAAGGCCCTGGCGCTGCTGGATCAGGGTGCCCTCGGCCAGGGGCGGATCCTGCTGATCGGTTCGTCGCTGACGGAGCACGAACGCCAAGGGATTCGTCAGGCGCTGGACGCCAAGCCCACAGAATTTCTGATGCTCGGCATCGGCACCGCCGAAGGTGCGCCGGTCGCGCAGGACGACGGCAGTTTCCTCAAGGACGATCAGGGCGCGATTCTGGTGCCGCATCTGGACGGCACCAGCCTGACAGCCTTCGCCAACGGCCTGGGCGGACGTTATCGCCAGGCGCGCCTGGATGATGCCGACCTGCGTGGCCTCGGCCTGTTCGATAGCCCGCGGGACTTGCGCAACGATGGCCAGACATTGCGCCTCGACACCTGGGCTGATCAGGGTTACTGGCTGCTGCTGCCGTTATTGTTGCTGGCCGCCTGTGCCGGGCGCCGCGGCTGGTTGTTCTGCCTGCCGCTGCTGTTCCTGCTGCCGCAACCGAGCTACGCCTTCGATTTCGAAGACCTGTGGCTGCGGCCCGATCAGCAGGGTTTGCACTTGCTCAAACAAAAGCGCCCTGCTGAAGCCGCGCAACATTTCGAAGATCCGCAATGGCAAGGTGTGGCGCTCTATGAAGCTGGCGACTACAGTGGCGCCGCCCAGCGGTTTGCCCAAGGTAACGACGCCCACGCCCACTACAATCGAGGTAACGCCCTGGCCAAAAGCGGTGAACTGGAAGCGGCGCTGGATGCTTACGACCAAGCGCTGGAACGTCAACCGGACCTGCGCCCAGCCCTGACCAACAAGGCACTGGTGGAAAACCTGCTCAAGCAGAAATCCACCACGCCGCCCGTCGAACCGGACAAAACCGCCGAGGGCGAAACCGAAACCATGCCTCAGGAACCGCCACCGGGCAGCGCCACCCAACCGAGCGATGGTGAGCCAAAAACCGACGCCCAACAGGCCACGCCGGACGCCGAGCAGCCACCCACGTCCCCCCCGCAACCGGGCGCCAATGAAGTCCCTGGCAGCGAGTTGGGGGATGAACAAAGCACCACGCCACCGCGGCACCCCGCCAGCGAAATGCTCGAAGGCGAACAGCAACAAGCGCTGGAGCAATGGCTGCGCAAGATCCCGGATGACCCCGGCGAACTGCTCAGACGCAAATTCTGGTACGAACAGCAACAACATCAGGATCAGGGAAAAACTCGATGACCCGCTTCACCGCCTTCTTGCTCGCAGCGCTGTCCGCTCTGTTGCTTTGCGCCGTTCAGGCTCAGGCTGCAGGGCTGGTCGCCAGTGTCGATCGCAGTCGCCTGAGTTCCGGGGAGACGGTCGAACTGACTCTGGAATCCAGCGACGTGACCCAGTTCGGCAAACCCGACCTGACTCCACTGGAGCCACAGTTCGAGGTGCGCGGCACTCGTCAGGTCAACCAACTGAACACCCTCAACGGCAACACTCAAGCGACCACCCGCTGGATCATCACGCTGCTGCCCCGGCAGAACGGCAGCGTGGTGATTCCGTCGCTGCAACTGGGCGAGGCGCAGAGCCAGCCGATTACGGTGCAGGTGATCGAGAGCGAAACCCAGGACAGCAGCAACACCCTGGCACCGGTGTTCATCGAAGCCAGCCTCGACCAGAACAGCGTCTATGTGCAGGCTGAGGCGATCCTGACCTTACGCATTTACCATTCAGTGTCACTGTTCGACGACAGCAGCCTGACCCCGTTGCAGATTCCCGATGCACGCATTGAACAGCTGGGTGAGTCGCGCACCTACGAGAAAGCCATCAACGGCCTGCGCCATGGCGTGATCGAAATGCGCTACGCGATCTATCCGCAGCACAGCGGTGTATTGACCATTCCGGCGCAGGTGTTCAGTGCCACGCTGGTCGATACCCAGCCTTCCCCGGACGCTACATCCCAAGGGCCCAAAGCGGGCAAGTTGATGCGCGTCACTTCCGCCGAGATCCCGTTGACGGTCAAGGCCAAACCCGGTTCTTACCCAGCCGATGTGCCCTGGCTGCCGGCTCGCAGCCTGAACCTCAGCGAAAGCTGGAGCCCGGAACCGGATCATGCGCAGGTCGGCGACTCACTGACCCGCAGCCTGACCTTGAGCGCCGAAGGCCTCGCCAGTTCCCAACTGCCACCTTTGCCCGCCACCGAGATCAACGGCCTGCGGCGCTACCCGGATCAACCGGTGCTGAGCAACCAGAGCGGCGAACGCGGTTTGGTCGGCAGTCGCGAGGACCGTGAAGCGCTGGTGCCGACCCGCACCGGTGACATCGACTTGCCGAGCGTTGAAGTGGTCTGGTGGAACACCTTCGAGGATCATCTGGAACACACCAGCCTGCCGGCCCGCACGCTGCAAGTGGCGAGCAATCCGAGCCTGATCGTCGACACCCCGGCGGGCAGCCCGCAGGTGATGTCCGGCGCCAGCAACGAAGCCCTTTGGTGGTGGAAGCTCAGCACGGCGATTCTGGCCTGCACCACTCTGCTGGGCTTCGGCCTCTGGTGGCGCGCCCGCTCGCAACCGGCGATCCAGCGGGCGGCACAGACCGGCCCGAGCCCACGCACCCTGCTCGACGATCTCAAACGCGCCTGCCAGGCCAACGACACCCACGCCACCCGCCAGGCCCTCGACGCCTGGGCCCGGCAACAACCGGAAACCCTGGCCGACATGGCCGCCCGTTTTGTGCCGCTGTCCGATGCGCTGGACGGCCTGAACGGCGCGCTCTACAGCGAAACCGGGCAGTATTGGCAAGGCGAAGAACTGTGGCGCGCCATCCGGGCGATCCCGACGGCCGAAGGGGTTCAAGGCGTGGTCGGCGATAGTGGTTTGCCGCCGCTTTATCCCAAATAATCCCGACCAATGGGATGAAGGGGCTGTTGTGGCGAGGGGGCTTGTCGGAACGCCGCATCGCCCCGTTCGGCTGCGAAGCAGTCGTGAATCCAGGCAACTCGGTGGCACTGAAGCATTGTAGGGGGGCGCTTCGCACCCCAACGGGGGCAAGCCCCCTCGCCACAAAATCAGTGCCTGACCACATCCCACCTGTTTGCCAGTAAACTCTCCCCTCTTTAGCCGCCATCAGTTCCCCCGCGGCCATCACCTTATTTTGTTGCGGAGTACGCCTTGCGTCTGTTCCACACCTCCGACTGGCACCTTGGGCAGAACCTGCACGGCCAGGAACGCGATTTCGAGCACGCCTGTTTTCTCGACTGGCTGCTGCGTCAGCTGAAGCTGGACCAGCCCGATGTGCTGCTGATTGCCGGCGATATCTTCGACACGGTCAACCCGCCGGTCAAAGCCCAGGAACGCCTCTACGATTTCATCGTCAGCGCCCACGAACAGCAGCCCTTGCTGACCATCGTGATGATCGCCGGCAACCACGACTCCGGCTCGCGGATCGAACTGCCCGCGCCGTTGATGCGGCGCTTGCGCACTCATGCCCTGGGTCGCGTGCTGTGGCTGGATGACGGTCAACTGGATGCCGAACGCCTGTTGCTGCCGTTGCCGGATGCCTCGGGTGAAATCGCTGCCTGGTGCCTGGCGCTGCCGTTCCTGCGCCCCGCCGAAGTGACGGGCGCGCACCTGGGTGACAACTATTTGCGCGGCATCGGCCAGGTTCACGAGTGGCTGATCGAAGCGGCGAACGCCAAGCGCAAGCCGGGCCAGGCGCTGATCGCCATCAGCCATGCGCACATGGCCGGCGGTTCGGTGTCCGAGGACTCCGAGCGCAGCCTGATCATCGGCAACGCCGAAGCCCTGCCCGCCAGCCTGTTCGGGCCGGGCATCAGCTATGTCGCCCTCGGGCATTTGCACAAACCGCAGAAGGTCAACGGTGAAGAACGCATCCGCTACAGCGGCTCGCCGATTCCGTTGTCATTCTCCGAGATCGGTTACCAGCATCAGATTCTCGACATCAAACTGGATGGCGAAACCCTGCTCAGCGTCGAACCGAAACTGATCCCCCGACCGGTAAACCTGCAACGCCTCGGCCCCGCGCCGCTGGCGGAAGTCCTGCTGCAACTGGCCGACCTGCCCAACATTGACCTGCTCGCCGATATCCAGCGCCAGCCGTGGCTGGAAGTGCGGGTGCGTCTCGACGAACCGCAACCGGACTTGCGCCATCAAGTGGAAACGGCCTTGCAAGGCAAAGCGGTACGGCTGGTGCGAATTGCCGCCGAATACGCCGGCAACGGCAGCCGCGACGGCGTCGAGGACGGCGCCACGTTGATCGAACTGGATCAACTGACACCGCAGGAACTGTTCAGCCGCGCCTGGCAGGACAACTACGGCAGCGAGGTCGACGAGCAAACGCTCAAGGACTTCGCCGAGCTGTTGCAAGACGTGCAGATGGAGAGCGAACAGCCATGAAAATCCTCGCGATCCGTCTGAAAAACCTCGCTTCCCTGGCCGGGCCGTTTGAAATCGACTTCACCGCCGAGCCCTTGGCCAGTGCCGGTCTGTTTGCGATTACCGGGCCGACCGGCGCCGGCAAAAGCACGCTGCTCGATGCGCTGTGCCTGGCGCTGTTTGGCGCCGTACCGCGCCTGAACAACGCTCAAGCGTCCGCCAAAACGCCGGACGCCGACGGTGAAATCAGCACGGGCGATCCGCGCACGCTGTTGCGTCGTGGCACCGGTGAAGGCTTTGCCGAAGTGGATTTCGTTGGCATCGATGGCCGTCGTTATCGCGCACGCTGGGAAGCCAATCGCGCCAGGGAAAAGGCCGGAGGCAAGCTACAAGCCAGTCGCCAGAGCCTGCGCGATATCGATCAGGATCAACTGCTCGCCAGTCAGAAACTTGAATTCAAAAGCCAGATCGAGTCCGTACTGGGCCTGAACTTCGAACAGTTCACCCGCGCCGTGTTGCTGGCCCAGAGCGAGTTCAGTGCGTTCCTCAAGGCGGACGACAACGACCGCAGCGAACTGCTGGAAAAGCTCACCGATACCGCGCTCTACACCCGCCTCGGTCGCCGCGCCTTCGACAAGACCAAAGAAGCGCGCGAAGTTCATAAACTGTTGCAGGACCAGGCCACCGGGGTCACGCCACTGTCGCCTGAAGCCCGGGCCGAGCTCGATGAGCGCTTCAACGACGCGCAGCAACTGCTCAAGGCCCAGCAGGCGCAGCTCAAGCAATTGGAGCTGCAACACACCTGGCTCAAGGACCTGCGCCAGTTGCAGGACGCGCAACAGAGCGCCACCGAGCAACTGCAATCCGCCCAACGACACTGGAACAGCCTGGCCGGCGAGCGCTTGAAGCTGACCCGTCTGGAGCAATTGGCCCCGCAACGGCACCAGTTCGCGCGAAAAACCGAACTGACTGCCCAGCTCACACCGCTGGCGGCGCAGATTCAGCAGCACATTCAACAGCAGACCGAACTGAACGCACGTCAGGCTCAGCTCGAACACAGCCTGAGCGCAGCGCAAACGGCACTGGCCGCCGCACAAAGCCAACACAGCAACAGCGCGCCACTGCTGCGTCAGGCCTTCGAAGAGCAAAGCACCCTCGCCCGCCTGGCCAGGGACGCCAGCCTCAGTGCCGACCTCAAGCAGCAGGCAGAACTGGCCTGCACGCAGGGCCAAAGCACGATTCAGGGTTTGCTCGACCAACAGAAACAGGTCGCAGAACGCTTGCAGCGTATCGCCGCGGAGCTTGAACAAAGCACTCATCTGGCGCCGCTGAGCGATGCCTGGAACGCCTACCGCGATCGTCTGCAGCAACTGATGCTGATCGGCAATCGCTTGAACAAGGGCCAGGCCGAACTGGCCGCCCTCGAGCAAAGCGCCACCCGGGCCGCCGAGGATCTGGCCACCCAGCGCCAGAGCCTTGAGCTGCTGTATAAAGAGGCCGGCGCCGAACCCGAAGCCGTGGCCGAGCAGATTCAGATCCTCGGCAGCCTGCTACAGGACAACCGCAAGCAACTGCGGGCCGTTGAAGAGCTGACGCGGCTGTGGGCCAGCCAGCAGGAACTGGACAAGCGCGGCGCCGAACTTCAGCAACGCCAGCTCGCGGCGCAGCAAGAGCGTGATCGTCTGACCCAGGACGGCGTGAAGACCAAGGCCGAACTGACCGTCGCCGAACAGACCCTGACCGTCACCCGCGAACTGCTGGAACGTCAGCGCCTGGCGCGCAGTGCCAGCGTCGAAGAACTGCGTGCACAACTGCTGGACGATCAGCCCTGCCCGGTTTGTGGCAGCCCGGACCATCCTTATCATCAGCCCGAAGCCTTGTTGCAAAGCCTCGGCCGTCACGATGAAAGCGAACAGGCCAACGCCCAGAAAGCCGTGGACCTGCTCAAGGAAAAACTCACCGATCTGCGCGCCGAAGTCGGCGGCCTGATTGCTCAGCAAAAAGAACTGCTGCAACAACAAGAACAGCTCGCGACTCAGCAACAAAGCCTGGCACCGAGCCTGGAAGCACACCCACTGTCTGCTCAACTGTTGGCCCAGGACGTAAACAAACGCGATGCCTGGCTGACCCAACAAAGCAGCCAGTTGAACCAGAGCATTACGCAGGACGAACAACGGCAAACCGCCCTGCTCACCCTGCAACAGGATGCCGCGCGCCTGGCGCAACTATTGCGCAGCGCCGAAGTGGCGAACCAACAGGCGACACAACACCTGCTCAACCAGCAACGGGAGTTGAGCAGCGATCGCCAACGCCTGGACGAGGAACTGACTGCATTCAGCAGCCTGTTGCCAGCCGAGACACTGGAGGCCCTGCGCAACGAGCCTGCCGCGACCTTCATGCAGCTCGACCGGCAGATTGCCCAACGTCTGCAACAACTCGAGCAGCAGCGCGATGAACTCGGCGAACAGCAACAACGCCAGCAGACGCTGGACAAAGAACAGGACCGCCAGCTGACCCGCACCCAGCAACTGGACGCCGCGCAGCAGCAGTTCACCGCGCTGGCCGGGCAACAACAGGCTTGCCAGGAAAAACTGACGCAACTACTGGGTGAGCACGCCAGCGCCGAACAATGGCAGCAGCAATTGGATCAGGCCGTCGAACAGGCACGCAATGCTGAAGCAACAGCCAATCAGGAACTGCAAAGCGTGCGCACGGGGCTGGTGCAACTGGCCGCCGAACTCAAGGCGCAGCAGGAGCGTGCGCAAGCCCTGGAAAGCGAAGACCGCGAGCTGAGCGCCAAGATCGCCGACTGGCGCGCGCAGCATCCCGAGCTGGACGACGGTGGACTGGAAGCGCTGCTCGGCGTCAACGACCAACAGCTCAGCGAGCTGCGTCAACGATTGCAGCAAAGCGAACAAGACATCGCGCAAGCCAAGGTGCTGTTGCAAGAGCGGGATCAGCGCTTGCTCGATCATCAGGCGCAGCACAACGGCAACCTGGACACCGAACAACTGGCCACAGCACTGGCCGAACTGCAAAACCTGTTCGCCACCAGCGAGCATCGCTGCGCCGAATTGCGCGCCGAGCAAACCGAAGATCAGCGCCGACAGAACGCCAATCAGGCGCTGGCGCAGCAGATCGCCGACGCCTACGCCGAGTACCAGCGCTGGGCGCGCTTGAATGCGCTGATCGGTTCGGCCACCGGCGACACCTTCCGCAAAATCGCCCAGGCCTACAACCTCGACCTGCTGGTGCATCACGCCAACGTGCAGTTGCGGCAACTGGTGCGGCGCTATCGCCTGAAACGGGGCGGCAGCATGCTCGGGTTATTGGTGATGGACACCGAAATGGGCGACGAACTGCGCTCGGTGCATTCGCTGTCCGGCGGCGAGACGTTCCTGGTATCGCTGGCCCTGGCGCTGGGGTTGGCATCGATGGCGTCGAGCACGCTGAAAATCGAATCGTTGTTCATCGACGAAGGCTTCGGCAGCCTCGACCCCGAATCTCTGCAGTTGGCCATGGACGCCCTCGACGGCCTGCAAGCGCAGGGACGCAAGGTCGCGGTGATTTCCCACGTGCAGGAAATGCATGAACGGATTCCGGTGCAGATCCAAGTCCACCGCCAGGGCAACGGCCTGAGTACCCTGGAGGTGAAATGATCACGCTGTATTCGTTCCGCCGCTGCCCCTACGCCATGCGCGCTCGCATGGCCCTGCGGTATTCGGGGGTTGAGGTGAATATCGTCGAAGTCAGCCTCAAGGCCAAACCGGCCGAAATGCTCGCACTGTCGAGCAAAGGCACGGTACCGGTGCTGAGCGTGGACGGCCGGGTGATCGACGAAAGCCTGGAAATCATGCGTTGGGCGCTGGCGCAGAACGATCCGCAGGACTGGCTAGTCAAGGATGACCCTGTCGGGCAGCAATCCATCGCCGGGCTGATCGAAGAGAACGATCAAGTGTTCAAGGTGCACCTCAATCGCTACAAATACGCCGAACGATATCCCGAGCAATCGATGACGTTTTATCGCGCCGAGGGCGAAGTGTTTTTACGCAAGCTGGATGAGTTGCTGGAGGGCCGCGACTACTTGCTGGACGAACACCCGAGCCTGGCGGATGTCGCCTTAATGCCGTTCGTACGACAGTTCGCCCACGTGGATCGCGAGTGGTTCGGGCAGACGCCGTATGTGCGATTGCAGGGCTGGTTGCAGCGTTTCATCGAGTCAGAACTGTTTACTGACGTGATGGCAAAGCAAAAATAACAGCATTCCTTTGTGGCGAGGGGGCTTGCCCCCGTTGGGGTGCGAAGCAGCCCTGAATCAGGTTATCGCGATTTGTCAGATGAACCTCAGTCGCCGGTTTTACGACTGCTGCGCAGCCGAACGGGGCGATGCGGCGTTCCGACAAGCCCCCTCGCCACATTGGCTTCATCGACCGCGGATTCAGGCCAACACGTCACACATCCCCAACGCCGAGCAATCCACCTGGAACGGCCCGAAAAACCCGCCATTGGATTTGCTCGGCGGATTACCCACCAGCAACTCCAGGGCTTTGGCGGTCTGGATGTTGTGGGCGATGTTGTGGTTGCATTCGATGGCCCGGGCCACCGAGCCCGCCGAGCCTTGCCCGATCCCCAACAACGAAGCGCCGTTGGTCATGAACGCCAGAAAGGCGATGACCCAGAGTCTGCGTCCTTTCATACCCCTGTCACCCCCGCCAAGTCGGCGTCATCAACCACCGCGTGTTGAGCGCGGTGTTCGAACTGGATGCCGGGATAAGCGACCTGAATCGGTGCCTGAAGGCTGTGTTGCGACTGAGCCGAAAGGCTGACGACCAACACCATGGCTACGTAAAGACCAATGGCCAGGTAGGCGCCGTGTTTGGCAGAAGTGAGGATGGTGCTGGCCATGGTGTTCTCCGTGGGCATGTTTCAATGCCCACAGAATCGATCAAAAAAGCCGTGATAACCACTCAGGGTTATCCATAGTAACCATCAGCTTCGTTGATCATTAAGCCAGTCTATTTCAGTCTTCAATAAAACTCATCAAGCGCTCACGGGCCGCATCCGGCTCGTTGGGAACGGGCTGGGCAGCCGACAGAATCGGGGTGGAATAGAGAAACAGGAGAACAACTGCCAGACGCATCGCCATGCTGTCGATCCTTTAAGGGAAGGAGTCAAAAAATCAGCGTCAAATTTAAACACATGGCCATGTGATATCAAGCAATACATTGATAGCAATATGATGCTGTCGTAAATGCGTTATGCAGGAGCGACATCACTTCGGGCTTTTCGACGCCTTACAGGTCGATCGGCAAGTGACTTCGCTCCTGCATAAAGGATGCAGGGCTGACATTTCAGTGTTGGTTTTTGTGATCCAGCGCGGCGTAGAAGTTGGCGCTCTGTTGCAGGTATTTCTGGGTGTAGCTTTGGGTGTGGGATTTTTTGTCGCTGATTTCAACGCTGGCGCTGGCAGGCAGAGCAACAGTGGCGGAAATAGCGGAAGCGGCGATGATGGAGAAGAGATTGAAGTTCATGGCGGTATTCCTCGATTCAGTTGGCTTGCTTGCCCGGTTGGGCCGTGAAGCAAACTTAACTCCCGAGGGTCGACGCCTTGAAATGCTTTGTAGCATTAGCCGATATCAGTCTCATTAATAGAAGGTTGCAGGCCCCATCAACCGGGGCCTGCGGTCTATTGACGCAGCAGGAACTTGAGATCGCTCGGCGCATCCATCGGCAGTTTTTGCACGGTTTTGCCCAACAGACCGGTCTTGGCATCACGCTCGATGACGACAATCTGGTTGCTCTTCTGGTTGGCAATCAGCACGAACTTGCCACTCGGGTCGAGGCTGAACTCACGCGGGTGATCGCCGTCCACCGAGCGGCGCTGAAGCTCTTTGAGGTGGCCGGTGGCCGGGTCGATGGCGAACACCAGCAACTGATTGGCGGTGCCACGGTTGCTGACGTAAAGGAACTTGCCATCGGCCGAGGCGTGAAGCGCAGCCGCGGCCTTGCCCGATGTGGACAGCCCCGCCGCCAGATCGACCAACTGCGTTTGCTCGAGTTTGCCGTCCTGGTAGTCGAACACCGCCACCTGCGCGCTCATTTCCAGGGTCAGCCAGGCGTGCTTGCCATCGGCGCTGAACAGCAAATGTCGTGGCCCAGTGCCAGGTGGCAACTGGACAGAGGCTGGTTTGGCGGCGGTCAACGGCCGTTCCGGATTGGCCTTGGGATCGAAGCGATAGACAAAGATCTTGTCCGCGCCCAGGTCATTGGAAAACACATAATGGCCGTCCGGCGAAGAAACCACCGAATGCACATGCGCCGACATCTGCCGCTCGGGGTTGACCCGGCTGGCCGGATGACTGCTCATCTGCACCACCGGTTTAAGCGTGCCATCGCTGCCCACCGGTAACACCGCCAGAGTGCCGCCCGGGTCTTCAGCCACCGAGTAGTTGCTGACAAAGAGATGGCTGGCATCGCCGCTGATGCTCGAATGGGTCGGCTCGTTGCCCAGGGTTTGCACCTGGTTGATCAGGCTCAGCTCATGGGTTTTCGGATCGATTGCATAGCTGCTGACGCGCCCCACCGGATCGGCCTGCCCCGGGCCGTTTTCGTTGACCGCGAACAAGCGACGTTGATCCTTGGACACGGTCAGCCAGGACGGGTTGGCGCTCTTCACCACTTGCAGCGGCTTGGCATCGATCTGCCCGGTGCGGCTGTCGAAGTTCAGGCGATAAATCCCCTGGCTCTGGCCGGCGGTGTACGACCCCACCAGCAATTCGTAGTTGTCGACCGGCGCCGCCTGCACGCCCATCGCGCCGACGCTGCCGGCGATCAACAGTGGCCAGAAGTTACGCATCCTCATTCGTTTCATCCTCGTCGTCCTGACCACCGAACGCTTCCATGGGCACCAGCCGGTGTTCGCCGGCATCACCGGTGATGATCCAGCTCTTCAGAGAGGGATCGAACGTCGCCGCCTCGATCTGCGCCATGCTGAACTCCCAGCGCTTGAGCGCCCGACCGTCCATGCATTCGATGTGCAGGTTGTCGTCTTCATCGAGAGAGAAGTCGAAAGCGTGCAGTCCGTCGATCTCCAGCATGTCGCAGTGTTCGAGGGCGTTGAGCAAGGTGTCGTTTGCGGCAGTCATGGCAGTCAATCTTTGAATGGGAAAGGGCAATGATAGCTCAATGTGGGAACGGACTGTGGCGAGGGGGCTTGCCCCCGTTGGGCTGCAAAGCAGCCCCAAAAAATCTCTGATGTACCAAAGATTTTGTGAGTGCTACGCACTCAAACGGGGCGGTGCGGCGTTCCGACAAGCCCCCTCGCCACAGTAGGGGTTGTGCTTGACGGCTAGAGAGCGTCGCGCGATGGCTTGCCATCGACCAGACGCTGGATGCGCAACGGATTGCCATTCTTCAACGCTTCCGGCAGCAGGCTGTCGGGGTAGTTCTGGAAACACACCGGACGCAGGAATCGGTCGATGGCCAGAGTGCCCACTGAAGTGCCGCGCGCATCGGAAGTCGCCGGATACGGTCCGCCATGAACCATCGAATCGCAGACTTCCACACCCGTCGGATAACCGTTGAGCAAGATCCGCCCGACCTTCTGCTCCAACAAGGGCGTCAGCTCGCCGAAGCGTTCGAAGTCCGCCGGCTCACCGATAATCGTTGCCGTCAGTTGCCCGTGCAAGCCGTTCAGCGCAGCACTGAGTTGCGCCTGATCCGTCACTTCAACAAACACCGTGGTCGGGCCGAACACTTCCTCTTGCAGCACTTCATCGCCATCGAGCAACAGACTCACATCCGCCTTGAACAATTGCGGCTGCGCCTGATTGCCTTGTTGCGGATTACCTGCCAGATGCTCGATCTGCGGATGCGCGAGAAGCTTGTGCAGGCCTTTGCCATAGCTGCTCAAGGTGCCGGCATTGAGCATGGTTTGCGCCGGCTGATCGCCGATCAGCCCGGCCACCTGTTGCACGAACGCACTGAACTGCGGCGAACGAATGCCGATCACCAACCCCGGATTGGTACAGAACTGTCCGCAACCCTGCACCACCGACGCCGTAAGGTCACGGGCGATGCTTTCAGCACGAGCTTGTAGCGCCTGCGGCAACACGATCACCGGGTTGATGCTCGACATCTCGGCAAACACCGGAATCGGCTGCGCTCGCGCCGCGGCCATGTCGCACAGCGCCCGGCCGCCTTTCAATGAACCGGTAAAACCGACCGCCTGAATCGCCGGGTGCTTGACCAGCGCCTCCCCCACTCCGCCGCCATAGATCATGTTGAACACACCGGCCGGCATGGCGGTTTTCCCGGCGGCGCGGATCACTGCGTCGGCCACCCACTCAGCGGTTGCCATGTGGCCACTGTGAGCCTTGAACACCACCGGGCAGCCGGCGGCCAAGGCTGAAGCGGTGTCGCCACCCGCCGTGGAAAACGCCAACGGAAAGTTACTCGCGCCAAACACCGCCACCGGCCCCAGACCGATGCGGTACTGACGCAGGTCCGGGCGCGGCAATGGCTTGCGCTCCGGTAGCGCCAGATCGATCCGCGCGCCATAGAAATCACCACGACGCAGTACCTTGGCGAACAAACGCATCTGGCCGCTGGTGCGCCCGCGCTCGCCTTGAATCCGCGCCGCTGGCAACGCGGTTTCGCGGCAGACCACGGCCACAAACTCATCACCCAGGGCATCGAGTTCATCGGCAATGGCATCGAGGAACTGCGCACGCCGTTCGGCGCTCAGGCTGCGATAGGCCGGGTAAGCAACAGCGGCAGCCTTTGCGGCGGCATCGACTTCTTCAGGGGTCGCCTGATAGAAATCGTGGGGCAAGGCCTCGCCGGTGCTGGCATCGACGCTCTGGAGTTTGACGGTGCCGGCAGCGCTGTGCTCACCGCCAATGTAGTTGTGACCAAGAATCCGGGTCATGGGTGTCTCCTTAAAGTGTGCCAACGGTGCCGGGTTCGAACGCCGCTTCAACCGGTGCGATGCCGTTGACCAGAGGGGCGCCGAATTCGGCCTGGCTGATCTCGAACACATCGCCCGGCCGGGTGCGGATGCCATCGGCGAAGGACAGGGTCGCGGTGCCGAAGAAGTGAATGTGCACGTCGCCGGGGCGCAGGAACTGGCTGTACTTGAAATGGTGGTATTCGAGGTTTTCCAGGCTGTGGCACATGTTGGCTTCGCCACTGAGGAACTCGTTCTGCCACAGCACTTCGCCTTCGCGCAGGATGCGGCTGGTGCCCGCCAGGTGTTGCGGCAATTCACCGACCCGAAGCTCCGGGCCATAGCTGCAACTGCGCAGTTTCGAGTGGGCCAGATAAAGGTAATTCTTGCGCTCCATCACATGATCGGAGAACTCGTTGCCCACCGCGAAGCCGAGACGATACGGTTTGCCGTCATGGCCGATGACATAGAGACCGCTGAGCTCTGGTTCTTCCCCCGCATCCTCGGCAAAGGGCGGCAACGGGAACGGTTGGCCCGGTCGCACGACAATGCTGCCGTCGCCCTTGTAGAACCACTCCGGTTGCACGCCGGCCTGGCCGGTTGCCGGTTTACCGCCCTCCACGCCCCACTTGAAGATGCGCATGGTGTCGGTCATCGCCGCTTCGTCGCCGGCCTGCTGATGCATCTTGTCCCGGGCCGAGGCACTGCCCAAATGGGTCAGGCCGGTGCCGCTGACCAGCATGTGCGCCGGGTCCGGGTGATCCAGCGGTGGCAGGATTTGCAGATTGGCCAGCAGCGCCGAATAGTCGTGGCTGATGCCCAGACCCAGGGCCTGAACCTGTTGCTCAAGATTGACCCCCGACTCGATTGCCGCCAATGCCAGATCCCGCACCGTGTGCGCAGCCTGTACTTCGCGCACCTGATCGCCTTCGACCACACCGACGCGGCGTTCGCCATTACTCAATTCGAATTGAACTAAACGCATGTCTTTCTCCTGTTAACGCAAAACTTCAAAACAACGCAGGACCTTGTGGGAGCGGTGGTGTTGGCCAAATTTCGTGTCAGGTACGGGTAGCTCCCCGGGCACTGGCCGCGAACTGGTCGGCCGGCAACACATGCTTACGCTCCAGCAGGCGATACACCACGCCGGTCAGGATCAGGCCGAACACCATCACGCAGGACAGGAAGTACAGCCCCGACGCCAGGTTGCCGGTGTACTCCTTCAGCGCACCGATCACGAACGGGCCGATGTAGCCGCCGAGGTTGCCCACCGAATTGATCAAGGCGATCCCCGCCGCCGCACTGGCGCCAGCGAAGAAACGCCCCGGCAAGGTCCAGAACACCGCTGTGCAGGAAAACAGCGCGAACGCCACCAGACACAGCGCCGCCAATTGCAGCACCGGCACCGACAGCCAGGCGCTGAGGAACAGACCGATGGCACCCAACACATACAGCACCGCCAGATGACCGTAGCGATCGTTCAGGCGGTCGGAACTGCGCGGAATGATCAGCAAACCGATGATCCCGAAGATGTACGGCACCGACGACACGAACCCGGTCACCAGGTCTGTACCGCCGAACTGCTTGATCAACGTCGGCAGCCACAAACCCAGGCCGTAGATACTCAGGGTTACCGGCAGATAGAACAGCGCCAGCAGCAACACCCGTTTGTCCTTCAGTGCATGCAGTGGATTGCCGTGGCGGGTCTGGCCATATTCGGCGAGATCCTTTTTCAGCTCACCGATCAGCCAGTCTTTCTCGGATTGATCCATCCATTTCACCTGTTGCGGACCGTCCGGCAAATAACGCAGCACCGGCCAGGTCAGCAGAATCGCTGGCGTACCGATGACGATGAACAACCACTGCCAACCGTGCAGACCAAGCGTGCCGTCCATGCCGAGCAAACCGCCGGACACCGGGCCGGTGATCATCATCGCGATGGGTTGGGAAAGGATGAACAGCCCGAGGATCTTGCCGCGATGGCGAATCGGGAACCACTGAGTGATGTAGTACAGCACGCCCGGAAAGAACCCGGCTTCGGCCGCGCCAAGCAAAAAGCGCATCACATAGAAGCTATTCGGTCCCTGGACGAACGCCATGCCGATGGTGATGGCGCCCCAGGTGAGCATGATCCGCGCGAACCAGCGTCGGGCGCCAAAGCGGTCGAGCATCAGGTTGCTGGGGATTTCCAGCAAAAAGTAGCCAATGAAGAACAGCCCGGCACCGAGCCCATAAGCCGCGTCACCGATGCCGATGTCAGCGCCCATGTGCAGCTTGGCGAAACCTACCGCGGAGCGATCCACATAAGCGATCAGGTACAGCAGGATCAGGAAGGGAATCAGTTTCAGCGTGATGCGACGAATAAGCCGCAGTTCCTGGCTCATGAGTTCGGTCTCCGATTGTTGTTGTTATAGAACCTCGGGGGACGCCTCTCGCGGAAAACCACCAGGGCCGATCCCTCCGTTGAAACCGACTATATAGTAATACTATTTAACCAACAACACTTCCAAACCGTGGAATTTGCGCTTATGTTACGCCACAGCCCGAACAATATAGTCATACAATAAGAGAACCGATCATGACTGATAAGAAACCCACCCTGCGCTCCGCCCAATGGTTTGGCACTGCCGACAAGAACGGCTTCATGTACCGCAGCTGGATGAAGAATCAGGGCATCGCCGACCATCAGTTCCACGGCAAGCCGATCATCGGCATTTGCAACACCTGGTCGGAACTGACCCCGTGCAACGCGCATTTCCGCCAGATCGCGGAGCACGTCAAACGCGGGGTGATCGAAGCCGGTGGCTTTCCTGTGGAATTCCCGGTGTTCTCCAACGGCGAATCGAACCTACGCCCCACCGCCATGCTCACCCGCAACCTGGCGAGCATGGATGTCGAGGAAGCCATTCGCGGCAACCCAATCGATGGCGTGGTGCTGCTCACCGGTTGCGACAAAACCACCCCGGCGCTGCTGATGGGCGCGGCCAGTTGCGACGTGCCGGCGATCGTCGTCACCGGCGGGCCGATGCTCAACGGCAAGCACAAGGGCCAGGACATCGGTTCGGGCACGGTGGTGTGGCAGCTCAGCGAACAAGTGAAAGCAGGCACCATCACCATCGACGATTTCCTCGCGGCCGAGGGCGGCATGTCCCGTTCGGCCGGCACCTGCAACACAATGGGCACCGCCTCGACCATGGCTTGCATGGCCGAAGCCCTCGGCACTTCCCTGCCCCACAACGCGGCGATTCCAGCGGTCGATGCCCGTCGTTATGTACTCGCTCACATGTCCGGCATGCGCGCAGTGGAGATGGTGCGCGAAGATTTGAAACTGTCGAAAATCCTCACCAAGGAAGCCTTCGAAAACGCCATCCGGGTGAACGCGGCCATCGGCGGCTCGACCAACGCAGTGATCCACTTGAAAGCCATCGCCGGTCGCATCGGTGTCGAACTGGACCTGGATGACTGGACCCGCATCGGTCGCGGCATGCCGACCATCGTCGACCTGCAACCGTCCGGGCGCTTCCTGATGGAAGAGTTCTACTACGCCGGTGGCTTGCCTGCGGTGCTGCGTCGCCTCGGCGAAGCCAACCTGATTCCCAACCCGAACGCCCTCACCGTCAACGGCAAAACCCTCGGCGAGAACACCAAGGACGCGCCGATCTACGGCCAGGACGAAGTGATCCGCACCCTCGACAACCCGATCCGCGCCGACGGCGGCATCTGTGTGCTGCGCGGCAACCTGGCGCCGCTGGGTGCGGTGCTCAAGCCCTCTGCGGCAAGTGCCGAGTTGATGCAACATCGCGGGCGGGCGGTGGTGTTCGAGAACTTCGACATGTACAAGGCGCGGATCAACGACCCGGAACTGGACGTGGATGCCAACTCGATTCTGGTGATGAAAAACTGCGGGCCGAAGGGTTATCCGGGCATGGCTGAGGTCGGCAACATGGGCTTGCCGGCCAAGCTGCTGGCCCAAGGTGTGACTGACATGGTGCGGATTTCCGACGCACGCATGAGCGGCACGGCGTACGGCACTGTGGTTTTGCATGTGGCACCGGAAGCCGCCGCCGGCGGGCCTTTGGCGGCGGTGAAGGAAGGCGACTGGATCGAACTCGATTGCGCCAGTGGGCGTTTGCATCTGGACATTCCGGATGCCGAACTGGCCGCGCGCATGGCCGATCTGCAACCGCCGCAGCAGTTACTGGTAGGCGGTTATCGCCAGCTGTACATCGACCATGTGCTGCAGGCGGATCAAGGCTGCGACTTCGACTTCCTGGTTGGCTGCCGTGGGGCCGAGGTGCCGCGCCATTCTCATTAAATCACCACAATCGCTGTGGGAGCGGGCTTGCCCGCGATAGCGGTGGATCAGTCGCCATCAATGTTCAATGGGATGGCCCCATCGCGGGCAAGCCCGCTCCCACATTTTGATTTTCATCTGATTCAGGACTGTGCTTGCTCTGGCGACCGTCCTCGCCGCGCCTGCTATCATGCGCAGCACCCCATCGCACAGGACCGCGCCGTTCCCCATGGATTACCGCAAACCCTCCGACCGCAAAAGCATGCACTCGCGCATCGTCCAGGAACTGGGCATGCAGATTGTCTCGGGACGTTTCAAACCGGACGACAAACTGCCCGCCGAAGCCCTGTTGTGCGAGGAATACGCGGTCAGCCGGCCAGTCCTGCGCGAAGCGACCCGAGTGCTGGTTGCCAAGGGCCTGGTGTATTCCCGTCCGCGGGTCGGCACCGTGGTCAAGCCGCGTCGGGAATGGCACATGCTCGACCCGGACGTGTTGCACTGGTTGATGCAAAGCAGCCCGCAGAATGAGTTTTTCAGCCTGCTGACCAGCGTGCGCAGCATCATCGAACCGGCCGCCGCCGCGTTGGCCGCGCAGTTCGCCACCGACGAAGACATCGCCTCCATCGGTGAAGCCTACCAACGCATGGAAGCCGCGCCGACGCCTGAAGCCTTGTTGCAGCCGGACCTGGACTTCCACAGCCGCATCGCCGACGCGACTCACAACGATTTGCTGGCGAACCTGTGCAACATGTTGTCGGTGGCGATTGCCGAAGCCTTGAAGCATTCCAACCAACGACCGAACCTGCATGAACTGGCGTTGCCTCGGCATAAGGCGATTCTGACCGCTATCGAGAACCGTGATGCGCTGGGCGCGCGGCATGCGACGCTGGTGCAGCTGGATGATGCGCGCAGTGCGCTGAATGTTGTGCTCGGCAGCGATCCCTCATAACCACCACAATTCCCCTGGCTCATTGCCGCCCCGTAATTATCATTTAGATCATCGAATTGCCAGACGTGCGGTATCCCGTTACCGCACATCCATTCCGGCCTCGCCTTACTTTGCGCAATTCAACCCATGCAAAGGATTGCATCATGCCGACACCTGCATCCCCCTCTGCCACGGCGGATTTGACCGACATCATCGCGCACGCCGTCAGCGCCCGATTCAGCTCCCGCCCCACGCTGCGCTCGGAAACCGCTCGCCTGCTCAAGGAGAGCCTACTGGAAAAGTACCCGCAACTGGACTTTGACCCTGAGCGAACCAAAATCGCGCAGCCGATTCCCAACGGGGCCTGGCGCCTCACGTTGCTGCTGGACTTGGTACTGGATTATCTGGCCAGCGGCACACCTGTCGATTTCAGCGAGCAGTTCAGTCGTGCCTGCTTTCTGACCAACCGTGCGTCCGCGCAACTGACTGTCGGCAAAACCACATCGCGCCTGCCTGATCTCCAGGTGATTGCGGGGGTCATCCTTGAGCTGCCCGACTTGCTGCACATCGGGCTTCAGGAATCGCTGACCCATTACTGGAACCAGAAGGACGAGACCGGCGTCAGCCGCTGGCAATGGCTGGGAAACTTGCTGGCTGGTGTCCTGCAGACATCCGCGACCCGCCTGTCGAAAAGCAACCCGGTGCAGGCCGGGATTCTCACGGAACTGGCCAGCCACCCGGACAACCTGCAGCGTCTCCAGCAACCCGGATCAAAAGGCCCAATGCAAGCCTGCACCCTGCAAACCACCCTGACCAAAGGTGACGTGTCCATTACGCTGCAGGCCTGCGAGCTCCTGGTGACTTGTGGTGAAACCCATTTGTTGTGCAGCGTGACCGGCAAAATCGAGCCCTTCTCCTCCCTGGAAGCTTTCGGCCTGGCCTGGGGCGCACGGTTTCAGCAGGCATACAAGGCCGAGGTCATCACCTGGAAGCGGTTTGAACCGGACGGCAACATCTTTGACATTCAGGCTGCCCTGCTCCTGAACCAGCAACTGGAAGATCTGGCTGCGCTCAAATTGCCCGCCAGCCAGAGCCTGGGCGAGTTGACGAAACACGTTGACGCGATCACCGAAGTCGCCACGCTGTTCATCGATAGCCAACCGGACGATGCCGTTTTTCAACCGATACAGGCATCGATTCCTCGGTGGTTGCAAGCGGCGACACCCACTGACCGCATGGCCTATCGCAAGCATGTCCTGGCAATGGCCAGCGTCAAACAACAGACCCAGGGACGCACCTTCAACGATGGCATCGACGACCTTCGTACGTTTGCCCGAAAAGCCCTGCACAAGCAGATGCGGGAAGATTATCCGTTGGCACCCGGTTACAACTCCGACGAGCTGGAACTGACCTTTCATGTGCCCGTCGGTGACCTCGGCAGCGGCTACATCGAAACCGTCAAAATGACCCTGACCGAGTTGGCCGTCAAAAATCTCGCCGCAAAACCCAAGGGCCGTATGACTGTCCGTCATACGGGAGATCAACTGATTCAGGACTGGACTACCGACGCCTATCTGCTGGACCTGGTGAGCCGGGTCAACGTCGGCAAACACTATCCCGAACTGATCGAAACCTTGCTGCTCGGCGAGACCGACGACGCACGGGAGCGGGAACGATTGTTCGCGCTGGAACTGTCGGTTCATCTCCCCCTTCTGGCCCTTGAGCACTCGATCAAGGGTGAGCACGGGTTCACCCATCAAGGGTATCGCTATGTCGATGCGTTGATGAATCGCACCGCCGCCGAACGGGTCGTCGATGAACAGGCCGTGGTCATCCGGCCTCTGGCGTTTCAACGCAAGGACGGCGCCGACTGTGATGTGGCCGCCAACATGTTCATCATCGAGCCCAAAGACTTGCAGGCCACTGGTCCACATATCCTGTATCGCCCGTTGTACACCCCATCACTGCAGCAATACGCCGCACGCAGCGACTTGCTCAAAGCGGTCGCACAACAGGGCGCGCTGCAAACCAGCGTGCTGACCTGGCTCCCGGACCGCGCACGTCCGGTTTACGACAACAACGGTTTCAACGAACCGCATATCAACCACTTTCACATCGGCGACGATTTCTCGCCGCCCGACAAGCCGAAACCGGCGATTCTGGCGGGCGACGAAGCTGCGGCCCAGTGGCTCAGTGCAGTGGAGGAAGGTCGATTGCCGGCCAGCCTGTTCGCCAGCAACGCCCGGGCGCTGGCCGATCTGGCTGACAGGCAATCGGTGTCCGATGCCGAAAGCCGTTGGGCGATCATCCTTGAGGGTGGCTGGCTGGTCTTTAACAATCTGGTACTGCCACTGTTGCGTGGCCCGGCGATGCTGGTGGGCTGGATGCTGCAAATCACCCATAGCCTGATCAATGACCTGCCCGCACTGGACAGTGATGACCCAACTACCCGGAATCTGGCCTGGATCGATGTGCTCTTGAACATCGGCCTGCTGCTTTTGCATGTCGCACGAACTCAAGCTGAACTGCCTGCACTGGCGCCAGAGCGCATGGGCGAAGACGGTCCGAGGACCCTCGATCCGCTGCGCCGTCTGTTGCCACTGGACTTGCTGAGTCCCAAAACAGCCATCACTCAAGAAACACCCGGACTGCCCTCCGAACCGCCAGGCAGTGGCAGTACGTTGCTGGATTTCAACCTGTCGACCGCTCGGGACTCGACCTCGACGCGGCTCTTTAACAAGCTGTTGGCGGTCAAGGTTGAATGGCCAGCGTCCCTGCCAGAGCCTGTTGTAACCGGTCCCTTCAAGGGGTTGTACCTGATCGACAACAAATGGCACGCCACGGTCGCAGGCCTGCTGTTTCGCGCGAGTATCGTGCCCGGTTTCGGTGAGGCCTACCTGGTGCATCCCGAGCATCCTGACCATCCGGGAATCAAGCTCAAAACCGATGGATACGGCCGATGGACGCTGGATCAAGGGCTGAAACTGCTCGGGGGAGGACGTAACGCCAGGCGGGATGCCCTGCGCGAGAGTAAACAGCAACGCATCAGCCTGCTGGAGCTGAACCACCAGGAATTTGTGCAGCAACAGACGCAGGTGCAAAAACGCGTTGATATCGCGGAAAAGCTGATGGAGCTGAAAAGAAACGACCCCGCCAGCAGCGAGCAGGATCGCGCCACTTTTCGCCAACGGTTCGCGGACGAACTGGACAAACAGAGCGAAACCTACGTCACGGCGCTTGCCGAAATCCACGAAAAAAGCGTTCTGAGCAAATCTGATCCCGATCCAAAACTGCAGCGTGGCCTGTTGGAGAATCTCATCAACAACGCGCGCAAACGAGTTGTGATCGCTGACCGGGAACGGGAAGCCACCAATCGAACTTACGCGGACTTGACCCGCGGTATCGAACACTTGCGCGAAGCAATCAAGGACAAGGGCAGCGTCGTGCTGGACCGATACTTCGAATTCATGCGCAGGACCTCCGAAGTCAACGAAACCATGATCAGGTTCTACGAAGAAACAGAGAGCCGACTTGTGGAGCTTAAACACCTGTCTCGCTTGGGCTTTGAGGACTGGAAACGATTGACCGACAATCGCTCCGAGAATGAATTGACCGCATTGCGAATCAAGTCCTACCAACTGAGCATCTTGCGTATTCTCAGTCTGAAGGAACTGGGTAGCGCCACCATGGCCTCACTCGAACTCGCGCTCGATCCTCTGATGCTGCTGTCTCGCTCCCACTCCGAACTGCAAACGTCTCGTACTTATAACAGCAGCGATCGGATCGCCGTTCTGGACAACCTGGTCGATCATTACCGCAAAGCGCTGGACGGGCTTGAAAGTATCGGCATCTTCAATACCGAAGAATTACAGCCGGCGGCTTTCAATCGCCTGCGAGAGATCATCGGTGAACTACGCCTCGATGCCGAGCGACGTCTGGCCGACGACCTTCAAAACCTCCCGCAACCTTCGGTCTCCGAGCCCGGTCCGTCTTCACCCGGAACCAGCAAGCCACCGATCCAGCGCCCCTCTTCATGGGCCAGTCGCAAGCGGGTCATCAAAACCGCCAAGGGCACTCTGATCGGCGATATTCGCCCCCGCGTGGCTAATCAGGGCGGAGATATTGTTGATATCAACGGTCCACTCGAAGATGCACCACTGGCGTCTTTCCATGAACATGAGCCGAATGTCTGGGTAGAAATGATCGAGGTCAGGCAGCCCGCCCCCAAGGCCTCCGCGCACTCCCACGCACAGCTCAAAGGGGATGCCCGCAAGGCAATCGCCAATGTCGACAAGCAGGTAAGGAAGATCGAGGGTTACGCGCAACGCGCAAGCTCACCCAAGGAAATTGAAGAGCAATTGCAACGCGAAGCACAAAAGCTGACCGGGTATGCCGAGGGGCTGGAACACCATGAGGCCCCCTCGCCAAACGGGGAACAAGATGCCTCGTTAATCAGAGATTTACGCGATAAAGCGCGAGCCCTCGACAGTAAGGCATCGGAACTGCGCATCCGCATGACACAGGCCCAGCCCCCCAGCAGTGAGGGTGTGGAGTATCTGATACGGTGCAAGGAGGTTTACCCACGCATGATCGGCAATCGCGTACAACTGAAAACCGGACGTAAAGACTTCATGCAGGAGTACGTCCTGTTAAACAAAGACGATCAACCCTGGTGGTACGCGCATTTTCACTATGCACGCTTCGATGATGCCAAGACGCAATATACCCAGGCCCATCTGAAAACCAGGGAACAACGCTTCGAAACCTACGAATCGGCGATGGCCAAGGCTACAGATCCAAAACAGAAAATCGATATCCACCGCGGGATCATCAGCAAGGAGCTGGCCAACAGTGCATTCCTGACGCTACAACCACGCTGAGTGATTCGCCCATAAAAAAGCCGCAACCTGAGTTGCGGCTTTTGGGGTCAGACTGACGCTTAGTGAGCAAACAGCGAGTTGCCCTTCTGCCCTGCCAGTTTTTCCGGCTTGATCAGGAACCGCGCCAGCGCTGGCAGCAGCCACAACGCGCCGAACATGTTCCAGAGCAGCATGAAGGTCAGCATCAGGCCCATGTCGGCCTGGAACTTGATCGCCGAGAAGATCCAGGTGCACACGCCGATCGCCAGGCACAGACCGGTGAACAACACGGCTTTACCGGTGGACTTCAGCGTCTGGTAGTACGCCTCTTGCAACGGCAGGCCGGCACGCAGGAAACTTTCCAGACGGCTGTAGATATAGATGCCGTAGTCCACGCCAATCCCAACCCCGAGCGCCACCACCGGCAAGGTCGCCACTTTCACGCCGATGCCCATGAACGCCATCAGCGCGTTGCCGAGCACCGAGGTCAGCACCAGCGGCAGCACGATGCACAGGGTCGCCGCCCAGGAACGGAAGGTGATCATGCACATGGTCGCGACGCAGATGTACACCAGCACCAGAATGGTCAGTTCGGAGCGCTTGATCACCTCGTTGGTGGCGGCCTCGATCCCGGCATTACCGGCGGCGAGGATGAATTCCAGGCCTTCCTTGTTGTTGTCCTTGGCAAAATCCTGCACCGCATGCACGGCACGGTCCAGGGTTTCGGCCTTGTGATCGTTGAGGAACACCAGCACCGGCGCCAGGGAGCAATTGTTGTTGTACAGGCCATCGGCACGGGCGATGGAGTTGTTCAGCACGTCCGGATTGCGCGACAGGGTTTCCCATTTCAGGTTGCCCTCGTTCATGCCCTTGATCATTTGCTTGGACACGGTCACCAGCGAGATCGCCGACTGCACGCCCTCGGTGTTCTGCATCTTCCACATCAACTCGTCGATCGGCGCCATGGCTTCGTAACGCGAGCAACCTTCGGGCTTGGTCTTGACCATCACCACCAACACGTCAGAACTGGTGGAGTAGTTGTTGATGATGAAGCTGTTGTCCTTGTTGTATCGCGAGTCCGGACGCAGTTCCGGCGCGCCCTGGTCGAGGTCACCGATTTTCAGGTTCTGGCTGTACCAGAGGCCACCACCGAAGGCGATCAGCGCCAGGGCAATGGAGACCGGTGCGACTTTCGGGCTGGCGAAGTTCGCCAGCCGGCGCCAGAACGGATGCTCGCGGTGCGCGTCTTTCTTACTGCGGTCAACGGCGCGTTTGCTGATACCGACGTAAGAAATGGCTACCGGCAGCAGGATCAGGTTGGTGAACACGATCACCGCCACGCCGATGGACGCACCGATGGCCAATTCGCGAATCACGCCGATGTCGATGATCAACAGCGTGATAAAGCCCACCGCATCCGCGAGAATCGCGATCATCCCCGGCAGGAACAATTGACGGAATGTACGCCGCGCCGCAGTCAGTGCGTTGTCCGCCTCGCTGGACTGCAAGGCGATACCGTTGATTTTCTGCACGCCGTGGGAAATCCCGATGGCGAAAATCAGAAACGGCACCAGCATCGAGTACGGATCCAGCCCGAAGCCGAAAAAGTGCATCAAGCCCAGCTGCCAGACCACCGCCACCAGTGTCGTACTCAGTACCGCCACGGTGCTGCGCATGCAGTTGGTGAACCAGTACAGCAGGATCAGGGTAATGACGAAGGCGACGCCGAAGAACATCACCACCATGACCAGTCCATCGATCAGGTCGCCGACTTTCTTCGCGAACCCGACAATGTGGATCTTCACGTTAGGGTTCTGGGCTTCGAACTTGTTGCGGATCTTGTCTTCGAGTTCATGCGAGAACTTACGGTAGTCCAACGCCAGCAACTTGCCCTGGTCTTGTGGGTCCGGGTAGGACTCCAGCAGCGGGATGTCGACGATGCTCGATTTGAAGTCGTTGGCCACCAGACGCCCGACCTGCCCGGACTTGAGCACGTTGTTGCGCAGCAGGTCGAGGCTTTGCTGGGAACCGTTATAGCTCTGGGGGATCACTTCACCGCCAGCGAAGCCCTCCTCCGTCACCTCAGTCCAGCGTACGCTCGGGCTCCACAGTGACTTGAGGCCGGAACGGTCGACGCCGGAGATGTAGAACACCTCGTCGTTGATCTGGCGCAGAGTCTCCATGTACTCCTTGGAGAAGATGTCGCCATCGGTGGCTTCAACGGAAATCCGTACGGTGTTGCCCAGGTTCGCCAGATCGTTGCGGTGCTCCATCATCTTTTCAATGAACGGATGCTGGAGCGGGATCATTTTTTCGAAGCTGGTGGACGGCCGGATCAGCGTCGCCTGCCAGAACAGGAAAATACTGACCAGCAGGCAAATGACGATCACCGCCGGGCGGTTGTTGAAGATCAGGCGTTCAAGAAACGTCGCCTTGTCCTGATGAGGAGTGGTTAAGGATGTCATAGACCCGCCTTCTTATTATTTGCCCGGCTCATTTGGACGACCCGTTTTTTCCGTTCTCTGCGCCCGTTGGCGAAGTGACGCGAACGCCGCCCTGGCCTGCAAGAATCAGATTGCCGTTGCCCGCCGCCGTGACCGCCGAGACGGAAATGCGATCGGGACGGTTGAACACGCTGAAGGTCTCGCCGTCGTCGCTGCTGCGAATGACACTGCCGCCATTGCCGACGATCACGATGGAACCGTCGTCGAGCAACGTGGCGCCGGACAGGCCGAATTCCAGCGCACCGCGTGCAGCCTTGAGTTCGACCTGTTCCCAGGTGGTGCCGAAATCCGTGGAGCGGTAGAGATTGCCCCGCAACCCATAGACCAGCAGCGTGGCCGGTTGCGCGGTGCCGATTACGCCGAACAGCGAGCCTTCATAGGGACCTTCCAGCTTTTCCCAGGTCAGCCCCTGATCGGCGGAACGGAACATGCTGCCCTGCTCGCCGACGATGAAAATGCCGGAATCCTTGACTGCAGCAATGGCGTTGAGGTGGTACTGGTCTTCGTTGGCCAGGCGATCGCTGACGTCTTCCCAGTTCTTGCCACCGTCGGTGGTTTCCAGCAAGGCACCGTAAGCGCCCACGGCAAAGCCGCTGTTGACGTCCTTGAACCAGACATCAAGCAGCGGCGATTCGCGTCGCAGGTCTTCGAATTGTTTGGTCCAGGTGACACCGCCGTCTTCACTGGCGAGGATCTGCGCGTCATGGCCGACGGCCCAACCGTGCTTGTCATCGACAAAAAATACCGCTGTCAGCAGTTGCCGGGTCGGCACCTTGGCTTGGGTCCAGGTCACGCCTTGGTCATCGGAATAAAGAATGTGCCCGCGATCGCCCACCGCCACCAGGCGTTTGCCGGCGTGTACGACATCGAGCATCAGGCCTTTGCTGGCCTTGGCGGATTCAATGGAATAAACCACGTCGGCGGTCGGCGCGGCAGCCGCCAGTACAGGGGCCGACAACACGGCACAACCCAACAGCGAGAGCGCTGTAGCCAGCAACGCGAACCTGCGTAACGCCGGCGGGCGGCAAATACTCACACCCATGACAGGCTCACTCATAGACCTTCCCCCATTATTATTGTTAGGTCATTCAACCTTTCAGGGCGCCGTAAGGGGGTGCTCACCGGGACTGCCCTATTTCAGAGCATAGTCCTGAAACCCGCAATCCAGAGCCCCTTCGGAAGCTGGGCTTATCCTATCGGGGTTTGGAAAGGTCTGACAATCGACGCCACGTTATCTTTTGTTAACCGGGGGGATAACGGTTGCGGGTGAATGGGGAGGCATTTCGAGGGGTGATGGTGCCTGGTCTGGCGCGATCGCGAGCAGGCTCGCTCCCACAATGGATCTCCATTTGCCACAGACTCTGCGAACAACAAAGATCAAATGTGGGAGCGAGCCTGCTCGCGATTGAAGCACCGCGGTCTGCGTGGCAGCCGCGGTGTCAGTATCAGGCCAGGCTCTTGCTGACCACTTCGTACACATCGCTGGACAGCTGCCCCGAAGCGAGAATCCGCTCCAGTTCGCCTTTCATCAACGCCTGACGGGCGCTGTCGTACTTGCGCCAGCGCGTCAGCGGTGCCAGTTGGCGAGAAGCGATCTGCGGATTGAAGCCGTTGAGCTCAATCACCAGATCCGCCAGGAAGCGATACCCGGAACCGTCAGCCGCATGGAAGTTGATCAGGTTCTGCCCTGCAAACGCGCCGACCAGTGCACGCACCTTGTTCGGGTTCTTGATGTTGAACGCCGGGTGTTGCATCAAGGCTTTGACTCGCGCCAGACCACCCGGCAACGTGCTGCCCGCCTGGACACTGAACCACTGATCCATAACCAGCGGATTGTCCTTGAAGTGCTCGGCGAAGCTCGTCAGTGCCTTGGCTTTCTGCTCTTCGAACGGCGAATTCACCAGCACCGCCAATGCGGTCAAGCGCTCGGTCATGTTGTCGCTGGTGTCGAACTGCTCAAGGGTCGCCGACAGGACTTCCGGCTTGCCGCTGAGCATCAGGTACGACAGCGCAATGTTTTGCAGCGCGCGACGGGCGAAATGCTCGGCCTCGGCCACATACGGCGTTTTCTTCGAGAGATCGCGATTGCCCTGATAACGCAGCCACAATGCCTCGAACAAACCTTCAGCCAATTGCTTACGGGCAAACTCGCGAGCCGTATGAATGGCGTCTACGTCAGCCACTTCACTGATCTCAGTCAGGTATGCCTCGCCCGGCAGCGAGAGCATTTCGGCGACCATGGCCTGATCCAGCGTCTCGTCGGACAGCACAGTACGCAGCGCTGCAACC
The DNA here is from genome assembly GCF_024168645.1 of Pseudomonas sp. GGS8. Taxonomy (NCBI): domain Bacteria; kingdom Pseudomonadati; phylum Pseudomonadota; class Gammaproteobacteria; order Pseudomonadales; family Pseudomonadaceae; genus Pseudomonas; species Pseudomonas sp. GGS8. The sequence continues at coordinate 5,605,849 of NZ_JALJWF010000001.1, forward strand.
AAACGCTGATCCAGCACCAGCGCTTCACCCTTCTGCTGCTGGGCAATCAGCTCTTGCAACACCTGCACCGACAATTGCTGACCGGCATCCCAACGGTTGAAACCGTCGCTGTCGTGCTGCATCAGGAACATCAGTTGATCGCGGTCGTACGGGAAGCTCAGTTTCACTGGTGCCGAGAAACCGCGCAGCAACGAAGGCAGCGGTTTTTCAGCGATGTCGACGAAGGTGAAGGTCTGCTCGGCTTCAGTCACCGAGATCACCCGCGAAGTGCCTTGAGCACTGACTTCACCGGACAGGCGCAATGCAATCGCTGCGCCTTTCGAATCAAGCAGACCCAGCTCCACCGGAATCACGAACGGCAGCTTCTCAACCTTGTCCGGGGTTTCCGGGCAGCTCTGGCGGAAGGTCAGGCTGTAGATTTTCGCTGCGGCGTCGTAGGACTCGCTCACCGCCAAGCGGGGTGTGCCGGCCTGGCTGTACCAGCGTTTGAATTGGGTCAGATCGGCGCCGTTGGCGTCTTCCATGGCCTTGATGAAGTCGTCGCAGGTTACGGCCTGGCCGTCATGGCGTTCGAAGTACAGGTCGCTGCCTTTGCGGAAACCGTCAGCGCCGAGCAAGGTGTGGATCATGCCAACCACTTCCGAACCCTTTTCGTACACGGTCAGGGTGTAGAAGTTGGAAATCTCGATGAAGCTGTCCGGGCGCACGGCGTGGGCCATGGGGCCGGCGTCTTCGGCGAACTGGTGGGTGCGCAGGTACGCCACGTCCTGGATGCGCTTGACCGTGGCCGAGTTCATGTCGGCGGAGAACTCCGAATCGCGGAACACGGTGAAGCCTTCCTTCAGCGACAGCTGAAACCAGTCGCGGCAGGTCACGCGGTTGCCCGACCAGTTGTGGAAGTATTCGTGAGCAACGATCGCCTCGACCCGCTGGTGCGCGGCGTCGGTAGCGGTTTCGGCGCGGGCCAGTACGGCGCTGGAGTTGAAGATGTTGAGGCCCTTGTTCTCCATGGCGCCCATGTTGAAGTCGTTGACCGCGACGATCATGAAGATGTCCAGGTCGTACTCGCGACCGTAGACCTCTTCGTCCCAGCGCATCGACTTCTTCAGGCTGTTCATGGCGTGCTGGCACTTGTCGATGTTTTCCGGCTCGACGTAAATGCGCAGCGCCACAGAGCGCTCGGTCATGGTGGTGAACGTGTCTTCGACACACCACAGGTCACCGGCCACCAGCGCGAACAGGTAAGCCGGTTTCTTGAATGGGTCTTCCCAGGTCGCCCAGTGGCGGCCGTCTTCGCCGGGACCGGAGGCAAGCGGGTTGCCGTTGGACAGCAGCACCGGATAACTGTGCTGCTCGGCGACCACCGTGGTGGTGAACGTGCTCATCACGTCCGGGCGGTCGAGGTAATAGGTGATCTTGCGGAAACCTTCGGCCTCGCACTGGGTGCAGAACATGGTGCCGGATTTGTATAGGCCTTCCAGGGCGGTGTTGGTTTCCGGGTGGATCCGGACGCTGGTGTCGACCGTAAAGCTCGTTTCGGTCGGGTGCAGGGTCAGATGATTCTCGGTCAGCTGGTAGTCGGCAGCGCTCAGCTCGCGGTCGGCCAGTGTCACCGACAGCAGCTCGAGTTGCTGGCCGTCAAGCACCAGCGGCGGCAGGCCCGGGCCACGTTCAGGGTTGCGGCGCATCACCAGTTGCGCATGGACCAGGCTGTGGTCCTCGAACAACTCGAAGGTCAGGTGCGTCTCGTCGATCAGGTACTCGGGCGCCTGATAGTCCTTCAGGTAGATCATCTTCGGTTGTTCGGTGCGCATGCTGGAGTCCTTACTGATGCACGGCGAGCTGGTAGGCCGTGTATTTACGAATATTGATCACGCCGGTGTCGAAAATCAGGTACTGGCCCTTGATCCCCAACAGCGTGCCTTCGGCAATCGGGTTCTTGTCCAGGTTGAAGCTGACGATTTTGGCCGGATATTGCTCGACCGGATAGCGGATCTCGAGCGGTTCGACGTCGGTAATCGTCTGGATTGCTTGTAGGCCGAATCGTTCCTGCAAACTTTGCAAACCTTCGGCGCAGCTTTCAAACAGCTGATCGCGAACCTGCGCCAAGTCCACCGACGCCGCATCGCCCTTGAGTAAAGCACGCCAGTTGGTCTTGTCGGCAACCTGGCTGCGGAACAGGTCTTCAACGAAGCCCGACTGCTGGCGGGTCGAGACGCGCACGATCGGCAAGGCCTGGCTGGCGCCCTGATCGAGCCAGCGGGTCGGCAGCTGGGTGGCGCGGGTAATACCGACCTTGATCCCCGATGAATTGGCCAGGTAAACCACGTGGTCAGTCATGCAGAACTTCTCGCCCCACTCAGGCTCCCGGCAGGTGCCGGCGTCGTAGTGGCAGCGTTCCGGGCTCATGATGCAGATGTCGCACTGCGCCAGTTTGGTCATGCACGGGTAGCAGTAACCCTGGCTGAAACTGGTTTTGGTCTTGCGTCCGCAATGGGTGCAGTGGATCGCCCCCAGGTATTCCAGACGCACCGTGGTGCCGATCAATGGATTGACCGGTACCTCGGCGTCGCCCAGACGAAAAGCGTACTGCACGTTCGGCCCGTCAAGGCGCGCCGACATTTTGCTGATTGCACCGCGGCCAATCTCGATCAATGGATGGCATCCGATTTGAACAGAATATTCGGCACTTCGATCGACTTCGACGCACACTCCTGCGGGCCCATGTAACCGGTACGCTGTTCCTCGGGCAGGTTCTGGGTTTCCCAGGCGATCATCGCTTGCAGGGACAGTTCGCGCTGCTCGGCGGTGAGTTTGCCACCGTCGGACCATTTACCGATTTCCACCGCCAGTTTCAGGCTCTGGTAGATATCCGGGGTGATGTTTTTGATCATTTCGTTAAAAGAGGACATCAAGGGCTCCGCGCTCTTCATTCATAACTGTTTAGACGGCCAGTTTACGGCGGTTGTACAAACCGCCCAACAAACCGGTGAAGCATCCGATGAGTAACCCGCCAACGTGGGCCGCGTTGGCAATCTCGCCGAAGCCGATCATCGAGACCAGCCCCGACAGGCACAACAGCAGCCACACCAGCATCATCACCAACACCCCACGAGGCAGGCGATAAGCCGGGTTCGGCGACAACAGCTGGAAGATCCAGCAATGCCCGAGCAGGCCGTACAGCACCCCGGACAACCCGCCAAACAGGGTCGGGCCGCTGAAAAGAAACTGGGCGTAGTTGGACACCAGGCTGAACAGCAACGTCAGGCCGATCAGGTTGATGCTGCCCTGTCGCGATTCGATGCGCCGCCCCAGCTCCCAGTACCACATGCCGTTCATGGCCAGGTGCAGGATGCCGAAGTGGATCAGCATCGGCGTCACCAGACGCCACCACTGCCCCGCCGCCAAGCTGTCGGCCAATGGCGTGAAATGGATGTAGTCGCCAACCACACGGAAATCGAGGAAGGTCAGCCAGCGCATGGTCTCGAGGTTTTCACCCAGCAGCGTCACCACGCCAACGATCAGGCTCAACAACAGCACGAACGCCGTCGCCTTGCTGTGGCGCAACTGCTCGACAAACCCCGGACGTTGCACAGTCGGCGCCACCGGGATATCCAGTTGATGATCGGGGTCGCCGGCCGGAAAGCGTTCGTACAACGAGCGCACGTCTTCGCTGATGCTGGCAGGCACCCACAGCACCTGCTCGCCCGCCTCTTCGCTGACCCGATGGGGCACTTGCATGCGCTGCAGCAGTTTGACGAACCCGCTCAAATCCACCGCCAACGGCAGACGCAATACCGCCACCGCCGTCATTGCAACACCTCCGGCCGCTCGACATCGACCCAGACAAATTTATGCGGATCGAGACGGGTTTCCTGATCCAGACGATAAGCGACCAGTTTGCCGTAGAGCACCGCGCTGTAATCCAGGCACGCGAGGTTCGGGCGGATCGGCGCCGGTTTGCCGCTGCGCCAGTAGTGGCCGACGAACAGCATCGGCTCATCGATGCCGTAGCGCAGCAGGTTATCTTTTTCAATGGACGACAATGGCGTGCGGGCCACCGGCTCAGGCAAGGCGTCGGGCTGGAACACGATGTCTCCATAGGTTTGCGGGTCGTCTTCCCAGAATTTGGTGCGGAAGAAGGAACGGGTCAGGCCGTCGCCGCTGGTCATGGTCAAGCCGTGGGGCAAACGCATGTCGGTGCCGCGCAACAGGCGATCGAACACGGTGCAGGCGAAACTGCCCGGCACCGCGGAGGCCTGTAGGAAGTGTTCGTCGATGCAACCGTCGGGAAACAACCCGCGCAACGGTTCGATCAGGCCGGCGTCCCAGCAGGCATGCACCACGCGGAAGCGCCCGGCATCGACGAATAATGGCAGTTCATAGAACCATTGCAGGAAGTCATGCCAATCCTGGGAGTGATCTTCGAACTGGGTCAGGGTTTCCTGAAGCAGGCGGGCGTGGCGCGGCGTGTGTTCGCGCACGAACTGCTGGCCGCTGCCCGGCAGCGCCGGCGTGCTCCAGCCGAGGGCGTTGAACTCATGGTTACCCATGATGCACAGCGCCTGGCCGGCCTCGACCATGTCGTGGACGATGTGCAGCGCCTCGCGAATCCGTGGGCCGCGGTCGATGATGTCGCCGAGGAACACCGCCATGCGCGACGGATGCCGCCAGACACCACTGTGTTTTTGATAACCGAGCCGGTCGAGCAAGTGCTCAAGGGTCAGAGCGCAACCGTGCACGTCACCGATCAGGTCGTAGCTACGCGCGGGATCGAGCATCAGTCGCCTCCACCACCCAACTTGCTGCCCCAGCCGAGCTTGGTCCGGCAAACTTCATAATAGTTGTGGTCGAGCGGGTGAATCAGCCGCAGCTTCTGCGCTTTCTTGCTGACGGTGATGGTGTCACCGGGCGCACAGGTGAAGTGGTTCTGCCCGTCACAGGAGACCTGCGGGTAAATCTGCATATCTTTGGACACGACGATTTTCAGCTCACTGTTGCCATCGACCACAATCGGCCTACCCGACAAGGTATGGGGGTACATCGGCACAATCACAATAGCGTCGAGCTTGGGATGCATGATCGGGCCACCCGCCGACAGCGCGTAGGCGGTCGAACCGGTCGGTGTGGCGACGATCAGGCCGTCGGCCTTCTGGCTGCAGACGAACTGGCCGTCGATGTACAGCTCGAACTCGATCATTCGCGTCGATTTACCGGGGTGCAGCACCACGTCGTTCAGCGCATCGCCCTGACCGATGGCCTCGGCGTGGCGCCGGACTTCGGCTTGCAGCAGGAAGCGGTTTTCCACCAGATAGTGGCCGTCGAGCACTTCGGCGACTTTGACTTCCAGCTCATCGGGGCGAATATCGGTGAGGAATCCCAGGCTGCCACGATTGATACCGAGCACCGGAATGTTGTGCCGGGCCAGTGCCCTGGCGGCGCCCAGCAGGCTGCCGTCACCACCGACCACAATCACCATGTCACACACTTCACCGAGCATCTTGCGCGACGAGGTTTGCAGGCCATGGCCCGGCAGGACTTCGGCGATGGTGTCTTCGAGGATCACGTGCAGGTGACGATCGAGCAGAAACCGTTTCAGTCGGCGGACGGTATCCAGCACCTGAGAACTGCCCAGGCGACCGATGATGCCGATATTACGAAATTGCTCCATGAGGCCCCTAACGCGTGTGGCGGCGAAAAACACGATTATGGGCGAAAGCGCGGCGTAGACAAAACCCTTTCAGCCACGAGTTATGAGGCTATGCTCGCAAGATGATCCTATTTCCAGACTTACTCCAGTTACCTCACCAGTTGCGCCACCCTGAAGTGCGCGACCTGGCCTGGGTCATCCTCGCGCCGCCGATGCTTGACGTCACGCCGTGGCCACAGCGTCATCCACTGGCCGGCAGCGATTGGGTGCAGGCGCCGGAACGCCTGGAACACTGGCTCAGGCAGCTGGATCGTGACAGTTACGATTTGCTGCACTGGCTGGCCCAGGCCAGGACCCGGCGCCTGGGTTTGTACTACGAAAGGCTGTGGCAATACGCCGTGCGGCACGCGCCGGGGATCGAGCTGATTGCCGCCAACATGCCGATCCGTCGTGAGGGCCACACCCTGGGCGAGCTGGACATGCTGCTGCGCGATCGCGAGGGTGTGCATCATCTGGAACTGGCGATCAAGCTCTACCTCGGCCCGCAGAGCGGTGACGGCCATGACACCGCGCAGTGGCTCGGACCGGGTTGTCATGATCGGCTGGACCGCAAACTGGAACACCTGAGCCGGCATCAATTGCCGATTTCCGCGCGGGCAGAGAGCCGTGAAGTGCTGGCGTCGCTGGATATCCAGCAGTTCAGTGCGCACCTGTGGCTGGGCGGTTATCTGCTCTATCCGTGGCCGGGGCAGGCCGAACCACCGAGCGGCGCGCACCCTCAGCATTTACGCGGCAGCTGGCTGCACCAGAAGGACTGGGTGAATTTTATCGTGCAGCGTCCATTCGGTCGCTGGCAACCCCTGCCCCGCCATGCCTGGCTGGCACCGGCGCACTATCCCAAGGAACAGACCTGGGGCGCTGAAGAGCTGGGTACGTGGCTGAGCGATCTGGATCCGCTGGCACCGGCGCAATTGATGGTGCGGCTGACAGAGAATGCCATAGGGGATTGGGAAGAGGCCGAGCGGCTGTTTCTGGTGTCCGATCTTTGGCCGAATGTGCCGGGCAGTGGTTGAGTATTGTGGTGAATCGACCGGCCCTATCGCGGGCAAGCCCGCTCCCACAGGGTTTAGTGTGATCCTGTGGGAGCGGGCTTGCCCGCGATAGGGCCAACACGGTCTAAATGGATAACCGCAACGCCAAGGCCGCCAACGTCACCAATAACACCGGCACTGTCAGCACAACCCCGACCTTGAAGTAATACCCCCAGCCAATCCGGATATTCTTGCGCTGCAACACATGCAGCCACAGCAAAGTCGCCAAACTGCCAATCGGGGTGATTTTTGGCCCCAGGTCGCTGCCGATGACGTTGGCGTAAATCATCGCCTCTTTCGCCACGCCGGTCGCCTGACTGGCATCGATCGAGAGCAAGCCGATCAGCACGGTCGGCAGATTGTTCATCACCGACGACAGCAACGCCGTCAGCACCCCGGTGCCCATGGCTGCACCCCATACGCCGTAACCGGCGAAGCCATCCAGCCAACCGGCCAGATACCCGGTGAGCCCGGCGTTGCGCAGGCCATACACCACCAGGTACATACCCAGGGAAAAGATCACGATCTGCCACGGCGCTTCTTTCATCACCTTGCGCGTGGAAATCTTGTGACCACGGGCGGCAATGGCCAGCAGCAGCGCGGCGCACACCGCGGAAATCGCGCTGATCGGAATGCCCAGCGGCTCAAGGGCAAAGCAGCCGAGCAGCAGAATCACCAGCACTACCCAACCGGCATAAAACGTCGCGGTGTCGTGGATTGCGCTGGCAGGGTCTGCCAGTTGCTCGGGATCGTAATCACGGGGGATGTCGCGACGGAAGAACACCATCAACATCGCCAGGGTCGCGGCCACGCTCACCAGATTGACCGGGATCATCACCGCGGCGTAGCGGTTGAAACTGATCTTGAAGAAGTCTGCGGAAACAATGTTCACCAGGTTCGACACCACCAGCGGCAGGCTTGCGGTGTCGGCGATGAAACCGGCGCCCATCACGAACGCCAGGGTCGCCGCCGGGGAAAAACGCAGCGCCAGCAGCATGGAAATCACGATCGGCGTGAGAATCAGCGCCGCCCCGTCATTGGCGAACAACGCCGACACCAGCGCGCCGAGCAGCACCATATAAGCGAAGAGCTTGCGCCCGCTGCCCCGCCCCCAACGGGCTACATGCAACGCGGCCCAGGCAAAGAACCCCGCCTCATCCAGCAGCAGACTGATGATAATCAGCGCAACAAAGGTGCCGGTGGCATTCCAGATAATCTGCCACACCAGCGGAATATCGCTCAGGTGCACCACCCCGGACAATAGCGCCAGCACCGCGCCGAATACCGCACTCCAGCCGACGCCCAGGCCTTTGGGTTGCCAGATCACCAGAGTGATGGTCAACAAGAAAATCAGTGATGCAATAAGCATATAGACGCGGATCCAGCCCGACAAAAAACGAAGCGCGGAATATAGGGAGGTTTGATTAGACCGTAAAGTGAAGGTTCTATGGTGGGTTCAAGACGCAGAACCTGTGGCAGCGTGCGGTGCGGCGATCCGACTTGCCCGCGAAGAACGATGACGCGCAGTACCTGAAAAACCGCGGTGCATTCTTCGCGGGCAAGCCCGCTCCCACAGGGATTGTGGTTTGCCACAGGGGTTAGTCAAAACCTCACAGGATCATGGTTTTTTATGCTGCTCGACCCACTGCGCATACGCATCGATGAATTTCTGCAGGAACGGTTTGAGCGATTCCGACAATTTGCCCGCCTCATCGAACGCTGAGCCGGCTCCGCCCAGGTAGGCTTCCGGCTGCTGCATGCACGGCACATTGAGAAACACCATGGACTGGCGCACATTGTGGTTGGCGCCAAATCCGCCGACGGCGCCCGGCGAAGCACTGATCACCGCACCCGGCTTGCCGTCCCAGACACTCTGGCCATAAGGACGCGAACCGACGTCAATCGCATTTTTCAACGGCGCCGGTACCGAGCGGTTGTATTCCGGGGTCACAAACAGCACCGCGTCGGATGAACGCACCTGTTGTCGGAAAGTGCTGTAGGCTGCCGGCGGTGAATCGCCATCGATGTCTTCGTTGTACAGGGGCAAATCGCCGATTTCGACGATTGTCAGCTTCAGATTGGCAGGTGCCAGCTCGGCCAGCGCCAGCGCGACCTTGCGGTTGATCGATGCTTTTCTCAGGCTGCCGACCAGAACGGCGATCTCATAGACGTTGCTCATGGAAGATACTCGACTGTTCGATGGAAAGAGCTTCTAGTTATAGATGATCAAATGACGATTCAACCAGCGGGCGACGGAAAATCGCCGCCCCTGACTATTTTTTTCCTGTAGGAAAACTTACTTCGCCCAACCACGGTCTACAGAACCGCAAATTGAGTGATTTATCTCCAGAGGTTCTAAGCAGATGGCAGCAGTACTCGTCGGTCAGTTCCATGCAAGAGACGCGGAAGGCCGTGTTTATTCCGTGCATGAGTTCCAGGAATCCACCCTGTCGCACGACGGCCTCGCCGGCTCTGCGCCTGTCACCACCTATAAACTGGCCATTGGCGACCGGGTCAACAAACTCGACGATAACGCGTTTGTGCTGGTGCAAACCGGCGTCACCCTTATTCGCGAACCAGAAACGAACGTCGCTTCATAACCCGCTGTTATGAGCAGAAGTCATATGCGCGCACTTGAGTTAGGATTCAGTCACTGACTCCCTCACCTGCTGAACATGGACTTCACGCATGCGTTTACGTCATATCGAAGTAATCCAGGCGCTCCTGCAGACCGGTCACCTGGGCACCGCCGCCGAATGGTTGCAGTTGCCCGTGACCGAGGTTGAGCGCACGCTGCGCGATGCCGAGGATCAGTTGGGTTTCATGCTGTTTGCCAGCGTGCGTGGCCGTCTGCAAGCCACGCGCGAGGCGCGGGAATTGCAGGTCGAGATCGCCCGCGTCTACGAAGCCCTTGAGCCGGTCCAGCGATTGGCCAGCAGCCTCAAGCAATATCTGGCCCCGCCCCTGCGAATCATCTGCACCCCGCCATTGGCGCAACAGCTGTTGCCGCACAGCATCGCGGCTCTGCGCCGACGCCTCCCTGATGCACCTTGCACCCTCCTGAGCCAACCGACCCGCGAGATTGTCAGAAGCCTGCTGCTGCGCGAAAGCGATCTGGGCCTGAGCCTGCACGACCCGGACCACGCCGATATCGATTGCCAGGTCATCGCCCAGGGCAAGCTCCAGCTATTGGCACCCCATGGCTGGCTGCAACCGAAACAAAAGTACATCTCGCTGCAAGACCTGGCCGGCCAGTCGATGGTCGGCCTGGAAGGTCACGACCCGCTCAGCCCGGCGCTGGACAACAAGCTGCATGCGCTGCGCCCAGCCCCAGTCATCCAGACCCGGGTGCAGACACACCAAATGATGCGCAGCATGGTCGAGGCCGGTGAAGGCCTGGCGATTGTCGACCCGTTTACCGCCCTCGGCGCCAAATCGGCTGGGCTTGATGCCTGCCCGCTGGCGCCTGCGGTACCGATCAGCGTCTATGCCTTGCGCCTGAAAAACGCCGAACCCTGTTCGGCGATTCAGACGCTGCTGGACATCATCACGGAACAAGCTTTGGCGATGCTGGCGAGCTGATCGGATTTTCCAGCGGGTTATCGAACAATCGATACCAGAACAATGCGACTTCGGCAGTGTTCGGGTCGATCCCGCGATAACGCAGATGATCGATCCCGCCAACCACGTAGCCACAACGTTCATACAGCCGGCAGGCCCCCAGATTATTGTTCTGGGTTTCCAGCATGATGCCCGGCAGCTTTTTCTTGCGACTCCAGAACTGTGCTACATCCAGCAACGCCTTGGCCACGCCATGGCGACGCGCCGGCGCGTGCACCGCCAACTCATCGATATGGGCGAAGCCGTTCCAGTTGGTGCTGACCACCAGGTGGCCCACCGGCTCGTCGTCCAGATAAGCCATGAAAATCTCACTGTCGGCGGCGTTGCGAAAACTGCTGAATTCCTCGGGATCGATACCGTAGCACTTGCGATACGGGGTGATTGGCGTCACCGGCCACTGTGCCACCGGCTTACCGATTTGCGCGGCACCATAGGCGGCAACTTCAAAGCTGAAATCACTGCCCCAGATATAAGCCGCAAACCCCTCATCGGCGACACGCACCGCGAGGCCTGGGTATTTGGGATTCATGACGGGTTGCATACTCGCAAAGGTCCTCATTCCTTGATGCAATCGACGGTGTAGTGCCGTCCATTGCCCTCGTCTTCATGTTGCAAGCCATGCACATCGGCGACAAACCCGGGGAAGCTGCTGTCGAACGCCCGGGCGAACTTCAGGTAATCGATGATCGAGCGGGTCGATTCGGTGAAACGTTCGCCGGGCATGATCAACGGGATCCCCGGCGGGTATGGCACCAGCATCACGGCCGCGATCCGCCCGTCCAGAGCATCGATCGAAACAGCCTCCACTTCCCCGCGCACCAAATGATCATAGGCGTCGGCCGGCTTCATCGCGACTTCCGGCAGCACGGTGTACATGCGTTTGAGGTGTTTGGCCGTGGCGTTGCTGCGATAACAGGCGTGCAATTGATCGCACAGATCGCGCAACCCCATGCCTTGATAACGGGCAATGTTCTGTTGCGCCACGCACGGCAGGCAGCTGGCCAGGCTGACGTTGGCATCGTAACTGCGTTTGAACTCCAGCAACTCGGTCAGCAGCGTGCTCCATTTGCCCTTGGTAATGCCCATTGAGAACAGCACCAGGAACGAATACAGTCCGGTCTTTTCCACGACCAGTCCGCGCTCCCAGAGGAACTTGCTCACCACCGCCGCCGGAATCCCCCGTGCACTCAGCGCGCCGCCCGCCGTCAGCCCCGGCATCACCAGCGTGACCTTGATCGGATCGAGCAGCACGTAGTCGTCGGTCACGCCGCCAAAGCCGTGCCAATCGGCGTCGGGTTGCAGCAACCAGTCTTCGCTGACCACCTGCTCGATCGCTTCCGCCAAGGGCGGCTGCCAGATGGAAAACCACCAGTCATCGGCGGCGATATGCTGGCGCAGATTGGCCAGCGCCCGGCGAAAGCTCAGGGCCTCGTCGAACATTTCCTGTAACAGCGAACGACCGGTCGGCCCTTCCATCATTGCCGAGGCCACGTCCAGCGAGGCGATGATGCTGTACTGCGGCGACGTCGAGATGTGCATCATGAACGCTTCGTTGAAACGGTCGCGATCCAGCTGCCGCGCACCGCCGTCCTGCACATGAATCATCGACGCCTGGCTGAACGCCGCCAGCAGTTTGTGCGTGGAGTGGGTAGTGAACACCAAGGGGCTGTCTTCGCTGCGGGACGTGCCCATGCCATAACGGCCGGCGAAGAACTCGTGGAATGCCGCGTAAGCGAACCAGGCCTCGTCGAAATGCAGCACCTCGACGCTGTTACCCAGGCTCTGTTTGATCAGTTCGGCGTTGTAACAGAGGCCGTCGTAAGTCGAGTTGGTCACCACCGCCAACTTGACCTTGGGTTCGCGGCCCTGGGTCAGCGGGCTCGCGTCGATCTTGGCCTGGATCGATTCGCGGCTGAACTCACTCAACGGAATCGGGCCGATGATCCCCAGCTCATTACGCTCCGGGCACAAGTACAGCGGGATCGCGCCAGTCATGATGATCGCGTGCAACACCGACTTGTGGCAGTTGCGATCCACCAACACCAGATCATCGCGGGCCACCATGGAATGCCAGACAATCTTGTTGGCGGTCGAGGTGCCATTGATCACGAAAAAGGTGTGATCGGCGCCGAAGTTGCGTGCCGCTCGCGCTTCCGCCTCGGCCAAGGGCCCCGTGTGATCGAGCAGCGAACCGAGCTCCGGCACCGACACCGACAAATCCGAACGCAGGGTGTTTTCCCCGAAAAACTGATGAAACGCCTGCCCCACCGGGCTTTTGTGATACGCCACGCCGCCGCCATGCCCGGGCGTGTGCCAGGAATAATTGGAGTCGGCGGTGTGCTGCACCAGCGCCTTGAAGAACGGTGGCAACAGGCCGTCCAGGTACTTGCGCGCCGCACGGGCAACCTGACGGGCAAGGAATGGCACGGTGTCTTCGAACAAATAGAGAATGCCGCGCAGCTGATTGAGCTCGGCCATGGCGTCGGCCGGGGCGTTTTCCAGGGTGACTTGCTCGCCCAGGGCGAAGATCGGCAGGTCCGGCGCCCGAACCCGTGCCAGGCGAATCAGCTCGGCCATGTTATGTAGAAGATGCGCGTGGGCGCTGGCGTCTTCGGCGGCAATCAACATGCAGGCAAGACCGTGATGGGTCGAGGCGACCAGACGCCCTTCGGTGTAATCGACTGCCGAAACGATACTGAAGCCTTCCTGCTCCAGTTCCCGGGCAATGCCACGCACACGATCACCGGCAACGGTGTCGGCCTTGATGTCGCGGTGGACGATCAGGACCGGGAATTTCAAATCTTTATACATGAGGCTCGGCGTCCTGAGGCGGCAGACCGTAGCCTGCCAATAACCTCAGGGTAGAGGGTTGGAGCGCATGTGGCGAGGGGGATGCCCCGTGGCGGGTCGGCTGACGCACCAATATGTGGCCTGACAGCCTAGATGAGGAATGGGCTACGGGTAGAGGGAATTTCTGTGATTGAGATTTTTACAGGCAGTTGTGGCGAGGGGGCTTGTCGGAACGCCGCATCGCCCCGTTCGGCTGCGCAGCAGTCGTAAATCCTGTAGATGCGGTGTTCTGAAAAACTGCCAGGGCCGCTTCGCGACCCAACGGGGGCAAGCCCCCTCGCCACAAAAGCCCATCAAGATCAGGCCTGAGCCTTGGCCTCGGCCAGTTGCTGCCACAGCGACGGCGCGCCGGCGGATTTGGCGATGGCTTCAAGGCGCGCAACGTGCTGGGCCAGATCCTCTTCACTGGCGCGGATGATCCGGGTCGGCTGACGATCGGCCGGCAGACGCCGGATTTCCGTGGCGGAATTATCCGCGCCTTCGCCCGAACCGTTGCCATCGGACGCGTTACCGGCCAGCGACAGGCTGGTCTGGCCGCCGGTCATGGTCAGGTAAACGTCGGCGAGAATCTCGGAGTCGAGCAAGGCGCCGTGCAGTTCACGGCCGGAGTTGTCGACGCCATAGCGTTTGCACAAGGCGTCGAGGCTGTTGCGCTGCCCCGGGTGACGTTCCCGGGCCATGATCAGCGTGTCGAGGATCGTGCAGTGTTGCGTGATGTCCGCGCGATCGTGCTGACCCATCAGGGCAAATTCGTTGTTGATGAAGCCAACGTCGAACGCCGCGTTATGGATGATCAGCTGCGCGCCCTTGATGAAGTCGAAAAATTCATCGGCCACTTCAGTGAAACGCGGCTTGCCCACCAGGAATTCATTAGTGATGCCGTGGACGCCGATGGCGCCTTCATCACTCTCGCGATCCGGTTGCAGGTAAACGTGGAAATGCCGGCCGGTCAGGCGTCGACCGAGCAACTCGACACAACCGATTTCGATAATCCGGTGGCCGTCGGTCACCGGCATGCCGGTGGTTTCGGTATCGAGTACAACGGATCTGGTGGCCATCAGTGCTCAGCTCTCAACGGGTCAATCGTGCAAAAGCGGCGATGTTAACACGCTCGCGGGGCTCTTTCAGATACACCGTGCGGTGCCAATCGCGAGCAGGCTCACTCCCACATGGAATCGGGAAGCGCACACTGAGTTTGTGTTCAATGGAGATCAAACGTGGGAGCGAGCCTGCTCGCGATTAGCCGCGTCACGGCGCCATGCCGGAATCAGGCCTGTTTGTACCCGCGCACTTCATCCACGCCACGGTTGGCCAGTTGGTCGGCACGCTCGTTGCCATGATGGCCGATGTGCCCGCGCACCCATTTCCAGGTGACGTTGTGGCGGTTGACCTGCTCGTCGAGCAGTTTCCACAGGTCGGCGTTTTTCACCGGCTCTTTCGCTGCGGTTTTCCAGCCGCGTTTCTTCCAGTTGGCCATCCACTCGTTGATGCCTTTCATCACGTACTGGGAGTCGGTCACCAGCAATACGTCGCAGGAACGCTTGAGTTCTTCCAGGCCGCGGATTGCGCCCATCAATTCCATACGGTTGTTGGTGGTGTTGGCTTCGCCGCCCCAGAGTTCTTTTTCAACGCCCTTGCATACCAGCAACGCGCCCCAGCCGCCTGGGCCAGGATTGCCCTTGCAGGCGCCATCGGTGAAGAGTTCTACGCTATCGCTCATGCCAATCTATCCAGAAAATGCGCTGGCTCGCCGATCGGTGACCGACGATACCCGGCCGGGAATATAAAAAAGTGTATTACGGTTCGATGTGACGACGGTTGACCTTGGCCATCGGCAACGGAATCAGCTTGCCCATCGGTTCGCGCCGTACTTGACGCACTGGCCGCAGCCCCACCACGATCTTGCGCGCGACCAATAAATAGAAGCCGCCACCCGACAATTGCCAGTCACCGGCCTTGCGCTCCCAACCGGCCAGACGGGCCTGCCAGGCAGGTGACGCAAGCGGCGGACGATAGCACCCGAAGCGGCGTTTCTCCAGCGCAAAGCCCAGCAGGTTCAGCCAGTCGCTGACCCGCGACGGCGAAATGCAGCGCGCCCTGCGCAAGGCGTCATGGGCGAACACATGACGCAGGCCCCAACTGCTCCAGGGGTTAATCCCGATAATCAGCAGATGCCCGCCGGGGCGCACGCTGCTCGCGGCTTCGCGCAGCAGGCCGTGGGGCGACAAGCAGAAATCCAGCCCATGCTGCAACACCACCACATCGGCAGCATGCTCGCTCAAGGGCCAGGCCTGCTCTTCACAGACGATCTCGACCCCCGGCAACGGCGCACCGAGTCGCACATTTCGCTGCACCTGCGGCGCCGACGGTGGCGTCTGCGCCGAAGGGCCGTAATGCACCAGATAGCCACCGAAGAAGCGCCCCAACTCGTCTTCGAGCATGCGTCGTTCTTCGTCCAGCAAAAATTGCCCGATGGGGCCGGACAGCCAATCACGGGCCGCGCTGATCAATGCCAGCCAGTCAGGATCAGCCTGAGCGAACGCTTTATCGGTCATTGCATTCTCCAACGCGCCAGGAAGCTCTAAGATGCGCCAATGTTTTCCGCTTGGCGAATCCGACGATGATACAGATCAGTGCCCTGCCCGCCTTCACCGACAACTACATCTGGTTGTTACAAGATCACAGCACCCGGCGCTGCGCCGTGGTCGATCCGGGCGATGCCGCGCCAGTACAGGCATGGCTCGCGGCGCACCCGGGTTGGGTGTTAAGCGATATTCTGATCACTCATCACCATCATGACCATGTCGGCGGCGTCGAGCGGCTGAAAAAAGCGACAGACGCGACCGTCTACGGCCCGGCCAGCGAGACCATCCCGGCACGGGACGTGGCCCTCAAGGACAACGACCGTATCAACGTGCTGGGCTGGGACTTCGATGTCATCAAAGTACCGGGCCATACCCTCGGGCACATTGCCTACTATCACCACGGTCATTTATTTTGCGGCGACACCCTGTTCGCCGCCGGTTGCGGACGCTTGTTCGAAGGTACACCCGAGCAAATGCATCACTCGCTGAGCCGCCTCGCGGCGCTTCCCGAAGACACGCTGGTCTACTGCACCCACGAATACACCCTGAGCAATCTGAAGTTTGCCGTGGCGGTCGAACCGGGCAACCCCGACACCCTTGAACGTCTGGCCAAAGTGACCCGTCAACGGGAAGCCGGAATCATGACGCTACCTTCGACCCTGGCGCTGGAAAAACTCACCAATCCGTTTTTGCGTACCGGCGAAACATCCGTTAAAGAAAAAGTGGACGAACGGAATGGAACCGAAAACCGGGCGCCGAGTGCGGTCTTTGCTGCATTGCGAGCTTGGAAAGATACGTTCTAAGCAGCCTGCGCGGTGGTACAAAAATTCTGAATGGTTGACCGCAGAGGGTGTGCTTTCTAGAATCGCCCGACATTTTCGCCCGGAACTTACTTCCAGCCAATGTCGTCACCTATTCGTAAAGCCATCAATTCAGACGCATTGACCCGCTTGGCTCAAGCCATCGCGGTGGCTGTGTCCGCGACTTTGGCGGGCTGTTCAAGCCATGTGCCACAGACTGACGCGACACACACACCGAATATCGCCGCGCGAGCCAAGCAAAAACCGATCTGGCTCAGCGAAAAACCAACACCGCAAGTTCCCCAGGACGTCTGGGAGCGCATGCGCCAGGGCTTCCAGTTGCAGGACAACCTGGGTGTCAACCCGCGCATCGAGCAACAACGCCTGTGGTTCGCCAGTAACCCGTCCTTCCTCGAAAACGCCGGCGAACGCGGCAGCCTCTATATTCACTACATCGTCGAACGCCTTGAAGAGCGCAACATGCCGCTGGAACTGGCGCTGTTGCCGGTGATTGAAAGCGCCTACAACCCGATGGCCTATTCCCGGGCCGATGCGGTGGGTCTTTGGCAATTCATTCCTTCCACCGGGCGTTACTTCAACCTGCGTCAAACCCGTTTCTATGATGGCCGTCGCGATATCACCGCCTCAACCACCGCGGCCATGGATTACCTGACCCGCCTGCACGACATGTTCAACGGTGACTGGCTGCTGGCCCTGGCGGCCTACAACGCCGGCGAAGGCACAGTCAGCCGGGCGATCGAGCGCAATGAGAAGCTCGGTCTTCCAACCGACTACTGGAACCTGCCGCTGCCAGCGGAAACCCAGGCCTACGTGCCGAAGCTGCTGGCCTTGTCGCAAGTGGTTCTGGCGCCTGAAGCCTATGGCGTGAACCTCAAGACGATCGCCAACGAACCGTACTTCCAGGTCGTCGAAATCAACCAGCGCATGGACCTGTCCAAGGTTGCCGCGGTGGCCAATATCGACGAAGACGAGCTGTTCCAGCTCAACCCGGCCTTCAAGCAACGCACCACCATCGACGGCCCCCAGCATCTGCTGGTGCCGACGTCCAAGGCGCAACTGCTGACCGCCAGCCTGTCGACCATGCGTCCTGAGGAGCTGATCAGCCAGCGGCCACTCAAGCCCGTGTTCGAAGGTGCCGACGACAGCGAAATCGCCAGCATCAAGCGCGCTTACCGGGTCAAACGCGGCGAAAATCTCGCCTCCATTGCCAAGGCCAACAAGGTCGACGTCAAGGACCTGCAACGCTGGAACAAGCTGAACGGCAAGAACCTCAAGGTCGGCCAGACCCTGGTGATGCAAGTCGCCACCAAGCGCAGTTCCGGGCGCGTCAACACCGTGGTGGCGGCGAACAGCAAAACCGGCAGCAAGGCAGACAAACATAAGCCGCAAACCCAGTACAAGGTCCAGCAAGGCGACTCGTTGTACATGGTTGCCAAGCGCTTCAATGTCGAAATGCAACACCTCAAGCGCTGGAACCCTCGGGTTGGCCAGGCGCTGAAGCCGGGGCAGATGCTGACGGTTGCTTCGCCACATTAAACAGCACGCCCCGTCGAGGGGCTTTTGTGGGGAGGGAGCTTGCTGTGGCGAGGGGCTTGCTGTGGCGAGGGGGCTTGCCCCCGTTGGGGCGCGAAGCGGCCCCGGCATTTTCTACCGCATCGGCAGGATTTACGACTGCTACGCAGCCGAACGGGGGGCAAGCCCCCTCGCCACAGCAAGCTCCCTCTCCACAGATTCTGCGATCCGCCAGACCATCACCTCACAATTAACAACGCATTAAGCCCCCGTCTTTTTCCTGTCGATACAAGCTGTTACTGTACGGCCCACAAAGCCCAAGCCGCCTGGATCGGATCTCTGACTTGAAGCGTCCCCTCCTCCTGCTCCTGATCAGCCTGGCCTTGAGCTCCCCAGCAAGCGCGACGATCAGCGAAAGCCACGGTTATGCGCAGTTCGGCACGCTCAAGTACCCGGCCAGATTTACCCACTTTGACTGGGTCAACCCGCAAGCGCCCAAGGGCGGTACGTTGCGGGTGATGGCGTTTGGCACCTTCGATACGCTCAATCCTTACACCCTCAAAGGTTCGAGTCCGGTTTCCACGGCGAATTTCCTGCAATACGGCATCAACGAACTCAACGAACCGCTGATGGTCGGCACCGGCCAATACGCGCCGTCCGGCGATGAGCCGACGTCCAGTTATGGCCTGATCGCCCAATCGGTGGAATACAGCGAGGACCGCAGCTGGGTGGTGTTCAACCTGCGCCCCGAAGCGCGTTTCCACGATGGCACGCCAATCACCGCCTACGATGTCGCGTTTTCTTATCGTCTGCTGCTCAAGGAAGGTCATCCGCAATACCGCACCAACCTTCAGGAGGTGTCGCGGGTCGACATCCTCAACCCGCAGCGCATTCGTTTCGTCTTCAAACGCTCCGGTAATCCGTTGCTGATCCTGCGCCTGGGCGAGTTGCCGGTGTTGCCCCAGCATTACTGGAAAGATCGCGACTTCAAGGCCACCACCTTCGAGCCGCCATTGGGCAGCGGGCCGTATCGCATCACCTCGGTAACCCCCGGGCGGCAGATCGTCTTCGAACGGGTCAAGGATTACTGGGGCAAGGATTTGCCGGTCAATCGCGGCAAGTACAACGTCGATCGTATGGAAGTCGAGTTCTACCGTGACAGCGACGTGGCCTTCGAAGCGTTCAAGGCCGGCGAGTTCGACATCTACATCGAGCATCAGGCGAAGAACTGGGACAATGGCTACGACTTCCCGGCCGTGCGCCGTGGCGAGGTGATCAAGGCGCAGATCCCGCACCAGATCCCGACCCAGAGTCAGGGCCTGTTCATGAACACTCGGCGGCCGACCTTCGCCGAGATCAAGGTCCGTGAAGCGCTGGGGCTGATGTTCGATTTCGAGTGGACCAACCGCGCGCTGTTCAGCGGCGCCTACACACGCGCCATGAGTTATTACCCCAACAGCGAGTTCTCTGCCACCGGACTGCCGGTCGGTCGCGAGTGGCTGTTGCTCAAGCCCTATCGCGATCAGTTGCCCGCCAAGCTGCTCACCGAGCCGTTCAGCCTGCCGCAGACCGAAGGCCGCGGCATTCCCCGGGAAACCCTGCGCAAGGCCTTGAGCCTGCTCGCCGAAGCCGGCTGGAAGCTCAATGGCCAGCGGCTACAGAACAGCATCGGCCAACCGTTACGCTTCGAGATCCTGCTGGTCAACCCGAACCTGGAACGGATCCTTCAGCCTTACGTCGAGAACCTCGCCAGCATCGGCATCGACGCACGGCTGCGCACGGTCGATCGCGCCCAGTACAAACAGCGCCTCGATCAATTCGATTTCGACATGATCCTGATGACCCTCAACCAGACCCTCAGTCCGGGCCTGGAGCAATGGCAGTACTTCCACTCCAGCCAGGTCGGGATCAAGGGCAGCAAAAACTACGCAGGCATCGCCGACCCCGTGGTCGACCATTTGCTCGAACAACTGCTCGGCGCCAAGACCCGGGATGAACAAGTCGCCGCTGGCAGGGCGCTGGACCGGGTGCTGCTATGGCAGCACTACATCATTCCCAACTGGTACCTCAATTATCACCGTTTGGCCTACCGCAACCGGTTCGCCTTCGTCACCACGCCGCCCTACACCCTGGGCCTGAGCGCGTGGTGGCTGAAATCTTCGGAGAAAGATCAATGAACCTCGTACGCGCCCTGCTCTTGCAGGCCAGCGGTCTGTTGTTCGCCGGGCTGGCCTGCGCCGCCCCACAACATGCCCTGACCCTGTACAACGAGCCGCCGAAATACCCGGCCGACTTCAAACACTTCGATTACGTAAACCCCGACGCGCCCAAGGGCGGGATCTTTCGTCAGGCCGGGTTCGGTGGCTTCGACAGCCTTAATCCATTCATCAGCAAAGGCGTGCCGGCCGACGACATCGGCATGATCTACGACACCCTGACCAAACAGGGTCTCGATGAGCCGTTCACTCAATATGGCTTGATCGCCGGCAAAATCGAAAAAGCCCCGGACAACACCTGGGTGCGTTTCTACCTGCGCCCCGAAGCACGCTTCCACGATGGCCACCCCGTGCGTGCCGAAGACGTGGTGTTCAGCTTCCAGACCCTGATCAAGGACGGTGCCCCGCTCTACCGCGGCTATTACAGCGACGTGGAAGAAGCGATCGCCGAAAACCCGCTCACCGTGCTGTTCAAGTTCAAGCACAACAATAACCGCGAACTGCCGCTGATTCTCGGCCAGCTGCCGGTACTGCCCAAGCATTGGTGGGCCAGCCGCGACTTCAACAAGGGCAACCTCGAGCTGCCGCTGGGCAGCGGCCCGTACAAAGTCACCGAAGTGAAGGCCGGGCGCTCCGTGCGATATGAACGGGTCAAGGACTATTGGGGCAAGGACCTGCCGGTCAATCGCGGGTTCTACAACTTCGACGTGATGACCACTGACTATTACCGCGACAACACCGTCGCACTGGAGGCGCTCAAGGCCGGTCAGTTCGACTACTGGCTGGAAATGGCCGCGAAAAACTGGGCCAAGGCCTATAACATCCCGGCGGTGACCGAAGGTCGACTGATCAAGGAAGAGATCCCCAACGGCAACCCCACCGGCATGCAAGGCTTCGTGTTCAACCTGCGCCGTCCGGTGTTCCAGGATGTGCGCGTGCGGCAGGCGCTGACCCTGTTGCTGGACTTCGAATGGACCAACAAGCAACTGTTCAACGGCGCCTACGTGCGCACCCGCAGTTACTTCGAAAACTCGGAAATGGCCGCCACCGGTTTGCCGGACGCCGATCAACTGGCGATCCTCGACCCGTTCCGCGGCAAGATTCCCGAGCAAGTATTCAGCGAGGCGTTCCAGAACCCGCTGACCGACGCCAGTGGCATGATCCGCACCCAGCAACGCAAAGCCTATCAACTGCTGCAAGAGGCCGGCTGGCGGATCGTCGACGACAAAATGGTCGACGCCAACGGCAAACCGGTGACCCTCGAATTCCTGCTGGCCCAGACCGAGTTCGAACGGGTACTGCTGCCGTTCAAGCGCAACCTCAGCGATCTGGGCATCGACCTGGTGATCCGTCGAGTCGACGTCTCGCAATACATCAACCGCGTACGCTCCCGGGACTTCGACATGATCGTCGGCAGCTTCCCGCAATCCAACTCGCCGGGTAACGAACAGCGTGAGTTCTGGATGACCGCCGCCGCCGACAAACCCGGCAGTCGCAACTCCATGGGCCTGAAAGACCCGGTGGTGGACCAACTGGTCGAGCAACTGATCAACGCCGATTCGCGCAAAAGCCTGGTGGCCCACGCCCGAGCGCTGGACCGGGTGCTGCAATGGGGCTATTACGTGATCCCCAACTGGCACATCAAGACCTGGCGCGTGGCGTACTGGAACCACATCGGTCACCCGAAGGTTTCGCCCAAGTATGACATCGGCATCAACACCTGGTGGGTCAAGCCCGACGCGACACCTGCGATAGAAGTCGAAACCAAACTGCAAGCTGACCCTGCGGGCACGGAGTAATCAGATGCTGGCGTATATTTTTCGGCGACTGCTGCTGATCATCCCGACCCTGCTCGGCATTCTGCTGATCAACTTTTTGATCATCCAGGCTGCCCCCGGTGGGCCAGTGGAACAGATGATCGCCAAGCTCGAAGGCTTCGAAGGCGCCACCAGCCGCATTGCCGGCGGCGGAGCCGAAGTGTCGGTGGCCGGCTCGGCCTATCGTGGGGCGCAAGGCCTGGACCCGGCGCTGGTCAAGGAAATCGAGCACATGTACGGCTTCGACAAATCGGCGCCGGAACGCTTGTGGATCATGATCAAGAACTACGCCACCCTGGATTTCGGCGACAGCTTCTTCCGCGACGCCAAGGTCATCGACCTGATCAAGGAAAAGATGCCGGTGTCGATCTCCCTCGGGCTGTGGAGCACGCTGATCATGTACCTGGTGTCGATCCCGCTGGGGATCGCCAAGGCGACGCGACACGGTAGCCACTTCGATGTGTGGACCAGTTCGGCGATCATTGTCGGCTACGCGATCCCGGCGTTCCTGTTCGCCATCCTGCTGATTGTGGTGTTCGCCGGCGGCAGCTATTTCGACTGGTTCCCGCTACGGGGCCTGACCTCGAACAACTTTGATGAGCTCAGCATCGGCGGCAAGATCCTCGATTATTTCTGGCACCTGGCACTGCCGGTCACCGCCCTGGTGATCGGCCACTTCGCGACCATGACGCTGCTGACCAAAAACAGCTTCCTCGACGAAATCAACAAGCAATACGTGGTCACCGCCAAAGCCAAGGGCCTGACCCGTCACCGTGTGCTCTACGGCCATGTGTTTCGCAACGCCATGCTGTTGGTGATCGCCGGTTTCCCTTCAGCGCTCATCGGCATCTTCTTCACCGGCTCGTTGCTGGTGGAAGTGATCTTCTCCCTCGACGGCCTCGGCCTGATGAGCTTCGAAGCGGCGATCAACCGTGATTACCCGATCGTCTTCGGCACGCTGTTCATCTTCACTCTGCTGGGGTTGGTGGTGAAGCTGATCGGCGACCTCACGTACACCCTTGTCGATCCGCGCATCGACTTCGAAAGCCGGGAGCATTGAGATGAACCTGTCCCCTCTCAATCGCCGACGTTTCGAACTGTTCAAGGCCAACAAACGTGGCTGGTGGTCGTTGTGGCTGTTTCTGATTCTGTTCGGCGCAAGCCTCGGTGCCGAACTGATCGCCAACGACAAACCGTTGGTGGTGCATTACGACAACGCCTGGTATTTCCCGGCGCTCAAGCGCTATCCGGAAACCGCGTTCGGCGGCGAATTCCCGCTGGAAGCGAACTACAAGAGCCCGTACATCCGCGAATTGCTCAAGGCCAAGGACGCCTGGGTCGTATGGGCGCCGATCCCCTACAGCTACCAGAGCATCAACTACGACCTGAAAGTCCCGGCTCCCGCACCACCGTCCGCCGACAACCTGCTGGGCACCGACGACCAGGGCCGTGATGTGCTGGCCCGGGTGATTTACGGTTTCCGGATTTCGGTGCTGTTCGCTCTGACGCTGACCATCCTCAGCTCGATCATCGGTGTGATCGCCGGCGCCTTGCAGGGTTTCTATGGCGGCTGGGTCGACCTGGCCGGGCAGCGTTTCCTGGAGATCTGGT
This sequence comes from Pseudomonas sp. GGS8, assembly GCF_024168645.1. Taxonomy (NCBI): domain Bacteria; kingdom Pseudomonadati; phylum Pseudomonadota; class Gammaproteobacteria; order Pseudomonadales; family Pseudomonadaceae; genus Pseudomonas; species Pseudomonas sp. GGS8. The sequence goes on from NZ_JALJWF010000001.1 coordinate 5,629,623, forward strand.
CCGGGCTGCCGGTGCTGTATCTGTTGATCATCCTCGCCAGTTTCGTGCAGCCGAACTTCTGGTGGCTGCTGGGGATCATGTTGCTGTTCTCGTGGATGAGCCTGGTGGATGTGGTGCGCGCCGAGTTCCTGCGCGGGCGAAATCTGGAATACGTGCGCGCGGCCCGGGCGCTCGGCATGCAGAATGGTGCGATCATGTTCCGCCACATTTTGCCCAACGCCATGGTCTCGACCATGACCTTCATGCCGTTCATCCTGACCGGCGCCATCGGCACGTTGACCGCTCTCGACTTCCTGGGCTTCGGTTTGCCGCCAGGCGCGCCGTCCCTGGGTGAACTGGTGGCGCAGGGCAAATCCAACCTGCAAGCACCGTGGCTCGGCATGAGCGCGTTTGCGGTGCTGGCATTGATGTTGAGTTTGCTGGTGTTCATCGGCGAGTCCGCTCGCGATGCCTTCGACCCGAGGAAGTGAAATGAATCAGGACAATCTGATCGAAGTGCGCGACCTGGCCGTCGAATTTGTCGTTGGCGAGCACGTTCAACGGGTGGTCGAAGGCGTCAGCTTCGACATCAAGCGTGGCGAAACCCTGGCGCTGGTGGGTGAAAGCGGCTCCGGCAAATCGGTGACCGCCCACTCGATCCTGCGGCTGCTGCCCTACCCGCTGGCCCGGCATCCGTCCGGCACCATCACCTATTCCGACCGGAACCTGCTGGAGCTGAAAGAGAAAACCATTCGCCACATCCGCGGCAACCGGATTGCGATGATTTTTCAAGAGCCGATGACCTCGCTCAATCCGCTGCACTCGATCGAGAAGCAGATCAACGAGGTATTGGGCATCCACAAGGGCCTGATCGGCAAAGTCGCGACCAAGCGCACGCTGGAACTGCTGGAGATGGTCGGCATCCCGGAACCCGAGAAGCGCCTCAAGGCCCTGCCCCACGAATTGTCCGGTGGCCAGCGCCAGCGGGTGATGATCGCCATGGCCCTGGCCAACGAACCGGAACTGCTGATCGCCGACGAACCGACCACCGCGCTGGACGTGACCGTTCAGCTGAAAATCCTCGAATTGCTCAAGGAATTACAGGCCCGCCTGGGCATGGCGTTGTTACTGATCAGTCACGATTTGAACCTCGTTCGAAGAATTGCGCATCGCGTATGTGTCATGCAGCGCGGTTGCATCGTCGAACAGGCATCGTGCGAAGAATTGTTCCGCGCGCCGCAGCATCCGTATACCCGGGAACTGCTGGCAGCGGAGCCCAGCGGCAAGCCGGCGACCAATCGGATTGGCCCGCCATTGCTGCAGGTCGAGGACCTGAAAGTCTGGTTCCCGATCAAGAAAGGCTTTCTGAAAAAGACCGTCGACCACATCAAAGCGGTGGACGGCATCAATTTCAGCCTGCCCCAGGGTCAGACCCTGGGGATTGTAGGAGAAAGCGGTTCCGGCAAGTCGACGCTCGGTTTGGCGATTTTGCGGCTGATCGGCAGCAAAGGTACGATCCGTTTTGAAGGCAAGCAGCTAGACTGCCTGACGCAACAACAGGTTCGGCCGCTGCGGCGGGAAATGCAGGTGGTGTTTCAGGACCCCTTCGGCAGCCTGAGCCCACGGATGTGTGTGAGCCAGATCGTCGGCGAAGGCCTGCGGATCCACAAGATGGGCACCGAGGCCGAGCAGGAACAAGCGATTATTGCGGCACTCAAGGAGGTAGGTCTGGACCCGGAAACCCGGCACCGCTACCCCCATGAATTTTCCGGTGGGCAGCGGCAGAGAATCGCCATTGCCCGGGCTTTAGTGCTAAAACCGGCGTTGATTCTGCTGGACGAGCCGACTTCGGCCCTCGACCGCACCGTGCAACGCCAAGTGGTGGAGCTGCTACGTTCACTGCAAACCAAGTACAACCTGACGTATCTGTTTATCAGCCATGACCTGGCTGTCGTCAAAGCGCTCAGCCACCAGCTGATGGTGGTCAAGCATGGCCAAGTGGTCGAACAGGGAGACGCGCAAAGTATCTTTGCCGCCCCCCAACATCCGTATACACAGCAGTTGCTGGAAGCCGCTTTTCTGGCTCCAGCCACTGCGCAATAAACCTGAAAGAGAGGAGCAACACATGGGTTTTCTCGCCGGTAAGCGCGTACTGATCGTCGGTGTCGCCAGCAAGCTGTCCATCGCATCCGGCATCGCTGCCGCCATGCATCGCGAGGGCGCTGAGCTTGCCTTCACTTATCAGAACGACAAACTCAAGGGTCGTGTCGAAGAGTTCGCACAAGGCTGGGGTTCGAGCCCTGAGCTGTGCTTCCCGTGCGACGTGGCCAGCGATGCCGAAATCGCCAAGGTCTTCGAAGAGCTGAGCAAGAAGTGGGACGGCCTGGACTGCATCGTGCACTCCGTCGGCTTCGCTCCGGGCGACCAACTGGACGGCGACTTCACCGAAGCCACCACCCGTGAAGGTTTCCGCATCGCTCACGACATCAGCGCCTACAGCTTCGTAGCCCTGGCCAAGGCTGGTCGCGAAATGATGAAAGGCCGCAATGGCAGCCTGCTGACCCTGTCGTACCTGGGCGCCGAGCGCACCATGCCGAACTACAACGTAATGGGCATGGCCAAGGCTTCCCTGGAAGCTGGCGTACGTTACCTGGCCGGCTCCCTGGGCCCGGACGGTACTCGCGTCAACTGCGTATCGGCCGGCCCGATCCGCACCCTCGCCGCTTCCGGCATCAAGAACTTCCGTAAAATGCTGGCCGTCAACGAAGCGCAAACTCCACTGCGTCGTAACGTCACCATCGAGGAAGTCGGCAACGCCGGCGCCTTCCTGTGCTCGGACCTGGCGTCCGGCATCAGCGGTGAAATCATGTATGTCGACGGTGGTTTCAACACCACCGCCATGGGCAATATCGAAGAGTGATCTTCGGTTAGCCGTTAAAAAACCCGCCTCTTCAGGCGGGTTTTTTTATGCTCGGAATTCAAGGCCAGACCTAATCCCCTGTGGGAGCGGGCTTGCCCGCGATGACGGATTAACTTTCAAAATGGAGGTTGACTGATACACCGCTATCGCGGGCAAGCCCGCTCCCACAGGGGTTAGCGTTTAGCCGTCAATTTGTGTCAAACACCGGGCAAACAACTGCTGGATTGGCTGTGTACGCTGGCTATAACGCTGCAACAGTACGATCTCCCGGTAGAACGTCAACTCGCCCAACGGGATAATCCTGACCTTCGCCCCATGCTCCAGCCACAACCCTGCCTCGGGCAGCAGTGAAACGCCGAGTCCGCACTCAACCATCTTCACGATCGCTTCCAGTTCGTCGAGCTCCAGTGCTACTTGCACATCAATCTGCTGTTCACGCAAAAACCGCGTCACCAAGCGTCCACCAAACGAGTTGCGGTCGTAGCGCACATGCGGGTGGCTCGCGAGGATCTGCAACGGGTCATCGCCTTCAACGTCCATCGGCACGATCAACACAAACGGTTCCCGGCGAATAACCTGTGCCGATAGCTCCTTGGGCAGCTCGAACGGCGGCTTGATCAGGATCGCCAGGTCCACCTCTGCGGTATCGACCTGACTCAGCAGATTCAACGACACACCCGGCACCAGTTTCGGCTCCAGTAACGGCGCCTGCTGCCTCAACCGCAACAATGCCTGAGGCAGCAGCCCGGTCTGGACCGTGGCCACCGCGCCGATTTTCAATTCACCACGAAACTCGCTGATGTCATCACTGACGGCCATGCGGCTGAAGATCTCGAGCATTTCCTGAGCCATAGGCAACGCTCGCTGCCCCGCCACATTGAGGAGCGCCTGACGTCCAGTGCGATCGAACAGACGTATGCCCAACGCCTGCTCCAGATTGCGGATCTGCGCGCTGACCGCCGACTGAGTCAGGCCGATGTGCATGCCCGCCGCAGCGAACGTGCCATGGCGCGTCACGGCAATGAAAGTTTTCAATTCCCGCAGCATACAGCCTCCAATTGATCGAAATAATTTGAGCTCGCTGCAAAAATTATCGTCTTTCAATCAAAAAGCACAGGACTAAACTCAGCCTCAACGCTCAACCCGTCGAGGCACATCCGATGCAACTGTCCCCTTTTCATTTGGCCATCCCGGTTTACGATCTGCCCGCTAGCCGGCGTTTCTATGGCGAGGTGTTCGGCCTGGAAGAAGGTCGTTCCAGCGATCACTGGGTCGATTTCAACTTTTTCGGCCATCAACTGGTGATTCATCTGGCTCCAAAAAACGCTTCCCAGGAAGCCGCCCATACCAACGCCGTGGATGGCCACGACGTACCGGTGCCGCATTTCGGCGTGGTATTGGGGATGGAACAATGGGAGGCGCTGGCCGAACGCTTGAAAGGCCTGGGTACACGCTTCGTGATCGAGCCGGGTATCCGCTTTCAGGGATTGGTGGGCGAACAGGCCACGATGTTTCTCTTCGATCCCTGCGGCAATGCCTTGGAGTTCAAGGCGTTCAAAAATATCGATCAGCTGTTCGCCCGATGATCAGCCAACGGCGCCCTTCAAGAATGACGAGCCTCGAACTGTCGGGCGCGCAACGCCTTATCGGCCAGAGCCAGCAGGTCTTGCGCCGTTTGGGGTAGCTGAACATCAACCTCGATCTGCCCGACACTGAAGCGAATGTCATAGCCACGATGCACCGTGGCATTGCGCTCATCGAGTATTTCTTCGAGCCGCGCCCTGATCGCGGCAATCTCCACCGCGTTGGCGCCGGTCAACAAAGCGGCAAACTCATCGCTGCCCAACCGACCGATCACATCGCTTTCACGGAAAGCGATGCGCAGCACATCGGCGAAGGTTTTCAGGGCGTTGTCGCCCTCGGCACGCCCATACAACCGGTTGATGCGCTTGAAGTCATCAAGATCGAAAAACAGCAGGGTCGCAGGTTGGCCCAACTGCCGACAGGCCTCCAGCGCCAATTGGGCCAGAGCCTCGAAGCCATGACGATTGGACAGCAGCGTCAACTCATCCATGCTCGCCATCTGTACGCCCATCAGTGCTTGCTCGGCCTTGCGCGCCAGGTCACGCAGTACATCGCGATCCTGCACGGCGCTGTCGAGGACGTTCGGCGTGCCAGCGCCGGGTTTGGGCGGTTTGTCTGGGGTTAGCATTACTCACTCCCTTGATGGATATGAACGTTAGAGTCGTTCTTACCCGGTTTGACTCCCTATAAATGTGCCGCTGGTCAACTACCCGCCACCGGACACGGCCCTCCAGCGTCCGCCCAGAGTTTGAACTGGGTGACGAAGATATCGTGGGGCACCGGCACCGGCGCCCGCCCCTCACCCGGATGCCAGCCCCAAAGCACCAGTTTGTCCTCGCTGACATGTTTGATCAGTGCCGCAAAATCACGATCGCCATTGCTGGAACGGTCCTTGATCATCGCGCACAACCTGTCGGGCGGTAGACCGATCCAGGCCATTTTGTGCGCGGCCGGCGGCAGGCTCCAATGCGGCGCTCCGGGCGGTGCGTGAGGCCCATAACTGGCGGGCGGATTGCTTTCGGCATGGCAACTGGCACACGGCAGACCGGCCGCCCCTTTGCCGTCCATCCCGCGAACCACGCTCATCGCATGAGGAATGCCGGCATCGAACTGCAATGGCGAATCGCCGGGGATATGGCAGTTCTGACAACGAGGGCTCTGGAATACCTTCTGCACCGTGTCGAACGCCTTCAACGCCGCTTTATCGTCAGCGAACAGGTCCGAGGCATAGCCAGTCAGCCCGATCAGCACCACCGCGCCAAGAAACACATGTCGTCTCATCTCACACCCCCGACAGTTGCAGCGGCAGTTCCCGCAGGCGCTGCCCGGTCAACGCAAACACCGCGTTCGCCACGGCCGGTGCCACGGGCGGTACACCAACCTCGCCGATGCCGCCGGGTTTGTCGGTGCTGGGGACGATGTGCACTTCGACCACGGGCATTTCGTTCAGGCGCAGCACCTGATAGTCATGAAAATTGGATTGCTGCACCTGGCCGTTCTTGAACGTCAGTTTGCTGTGCAAGGTAAATCCGAGGCCGAAGGTGATGCCTGACTCCATCTGCGCGGCGATGCTCTGCGGGTTGACCGCAATGCCGCAATCCACCGCACACACCACCCGGTGTACGCGAATCGCCAGGTTGTCCTGCGACACCTCCGCCACATGGGCGACGTAGCTGCCGAAAGACTCATGCACCGCCACGCCCAATGCGTGGCCGTCCGGCAACGGGGCTTTCCAGTCGGCTTTCTCCACCGCCAGATTCAGCACCCCCAGATGCCGTGGATGCGCCTTGAGCAAGGTGCGTCGGTATTCCACCGGATCCTTGCCGGCCGCCTCTGCCAGTTCATCGATCAACGATTCCATGACGAATGCAGTGTGGGTATGCCCCACCGACCGCAGCCACAGTACGCTGATGCCGGTTTGCGGTGAATGCAGGTCGACCAGGTGATTGGCCAGTCCCTCGAGATAAGGACTGTCGGCCACACCTTCGACGGAGGTTTTGTCGACGCCATCCTTGACCATGGTCGCCTCGAACGAGGTGCCGGCCATGATCGACTGCCCGACCAGCACATGCTTCCAGGCGACCGGCATGCCGTCGGCGTCCAGCCCGATGCGCGCCTGATGCAGGAAAGCCGAGCGATAGTAACCGCCGCGAATGTCATCCTCTCGCGACCAGACGGTTTTCACCGGTTCGCCCGCCGCTTTGGCGACGTACACCGCCTCACTGACAAAATCCGAAGTCGGGTTGGCCCGACGCCCGAAGCCGCCACCGAGGAACTGGGTGTGGATCTCGACCTGTTCGGGTTTGAGCCCGGTGATCTTCCCCGCGATCATCTGATCCAGGGTCTGGAACTGCGTGCCGGTCCAGATTTCGCATTTTTCCTGGGTGATTTTCACCGTGCAATTGAGCGGTTCCATCGGCGCGTGGGCCAGGTACGGCACGCTGTATTCGGCCTCGATAGTCTTCGCCGCTCTGCCCAACATCACCGTCGCGTCCCCGGCCTGGCTGACCGAGGTGCCGGGGGTGGCGGCGAGTTTACGGAAGCTTTCCAGCAGTTGCTGGCTGTCGAGCCCGGCGTTCGGCCCCGGTTCCCATACGACCTTCAACGCATCGCGCCCCAGCTTCGCCGCCCAATAATGATCGGCAATCACCGCGACCCCCGTGGGCACCTGCACCACTTTGTGCACGCCAGGCACCGCCAGCGCTTCGGCGCCCTCGAAGGATTTGACGCTGCCACCGAACACTGGCGGCCGAGCGACCACCGCAGTCATGAGCCCGTCGAATTGCACGTCCATGCCGAACTTGGCCTGCCCGGTGATTTTCTCCGGGGTGTCGAGACGCTTGGTGGGTTTGCCGATAACCTTCCAGTCCTTGGCCTCCTTGAACTTGATCGAGGCCGGATCCGGCACCCGCAACTTGCCGGCGTCATCCGCCAACTCGCCGTAAGTAGCGCGCTTGTCGCCGGCAATGACCACGCCCGATTCGGTGCGAATCTGCGAAGGCGCCATGTCGAATCGCTTGGCCGCCGCCTCGATCAGCATCAAGCGCGCCACCGCTCCGGCCTGGCGATAGCGATCGAACTCCATCCAGGTCGAGGTCGAACCGCCGGTGATTTGCATCCCGCCAAACGCCGGCAGGCCATACTCGGCGGCCGAGGCTGGGGCGTGTTCGACGCGGATTTTTGACCAGTCGGCGTCGAGTTCTTCGGCGATCAGCATGGTCAGGCCGGTCCAGATGCCCTGGCCCATTTCCGAATGGCCGAGCAGCACAGTGACGCTGTTGTCGTTGCCGATGCGCAAAAAGGCATTGGGCGCGAAGACGTCTCCTTGATTCTCGGCACCGAAGGCAAAGCGATGGCCGCCAGGAATGACAAACGCCACCACCAGACCGCCACCCAACACCGCACCGCCCTTGAGAAAACCGCGCCGCGAGACAGGATTGATGCTGTTCATTGCTCAGACTCCCTTCAACGTGGCCTCACCCGATCTCGGCGGCGCGTTTGACCGCGGCGCGGATTCTTGGGTAGGTGCCGCAGCGGCAGATGTTGCCGGACAACGCCTGGTCGATGTCGCTGTCGGTAGGCTTGGGGATCTTCGCCAACAACGCGGCCGCCGACATGATCTGCCCGGATTGGCAATAACCGCACTGGACCACGTCGAGCTCGGCCCAGGCCTGTTGCACCGGGTGCGAGCCATCGCTGGACAGACCTTCGATGGTGAGAATTTTCTGCCCGTGGGCCACCGCCGTAGCGGGCGTGATGCAGGAGCGCAGCGGCGCGCCGTCGACGTGTACGGTGCAGGCGCCACACTGGGCCATGCCGCAACCGAATTTAGTGCCCGTCAGGTGCGCGACATCGCGCAGAACCCAGAGCAACGGCATGTCTGCGGGGACATCCAGTTCCTGGTCCTTGCCATTTATGTTCAGGGTCAGCATGGCGGATTTCCTCAGACTCACAGTGTTCTGAAGGGGCGTCGCTACCGCGACGCCATTATTTTTCTGTAGGAGCGAGCGGTGCGGCGATCCGACTTGCCCGCCAAAAACTATGACGCGGCGTGACAGAAATGACGCCTTCGCGAGCAAGCTTCGCTCCTACAAGGTCGGCGGCGTGACGCGCGCCTTGGGTTATCCCTACAGCTAAGCGCAATTTGACCCGCAAGCCATATTCATCGACCACCGGTCACCGCCGCCCCGTAACAGCTCGGCAGCTGCTACGGACTGGCTACGCTGATAATCCAGTGTGTTTAACCTGCCGAGGACAACCGCCATGCAACGCTTTCCAAAACTCACACCCTGCCTGTGGTTCGACGATCAGGCCGAAGCGGCGGCGAAGTTTTATTGCTCGATCTTCGATCACTCGAAAATCACCGCCATCACCCATTACGGCAGGGCCGGTCAGGAAATTCACGGCCGGCCGGAAGGCTCGGTGATGACGGTCAGCTTCGAGCTTGATGGCCAGTCCTTCACCGGCCTCAATGGCGGGCCAGTGTTCACCTTCAACGAAGCGGTGTCGTTCCAGGTCAATTGCCAGAACCAGGAGGAAGTCGACCACTTTTGGGGCAATTTGTCCGCCGGCGGGCCCGTGCAGGCGCAGCAATGCGGCTGGCTCAAGGATAAATTCGGTGTGTCATGGCAGATCGTACCGATAGCGCTGATGCACATGATGCAAGACCCCGATACGCACAAATCCCAGCGCGCGATGCAAGCAATGCTGCAAATGAAAAAGCTCGACATCGCCGAACTGGAACGAGCCTTTGCCGGCCAGAGCTAATACACTCAGACACTGGCCCGCCAAGGACATTGAGATGAAGCCCACCGTCGCCAAAGATGCAGACAAAGCCCCGCGCTTCTGGCGCGACGACGCCCTGCCCTTCATCGAAGCCCGCTCCATCGCCGACGGCCGCGAGGTCTGCTACGCCCGGCATTCCCACGAACACTTTTCCATCGGTGCAATCACCGCCGGGCGCAGCACCTACGTCTATGAGCAATCGGAGTTTCAGGTCAATGCCGGCACCGTAGTGTTGATGAACCCCGGCGATGTGCATGCCTGCAATCCGATCGATGACCAGCCCTGGTCGTACCTGATGCTGTACGTCGAGACGCCCTGGCTGACAGACTTGCAGCATCAACTCGGGTTCAGCCAGGACTTGGCGTTTCGCCGGTTTTCCATCACCCACCATCGCGACCTTGAGCTGTTCACCGGCCTGAAGAACTTGTACGAGGTATTGGTCGATCAGCAGCAAGACGTACTGCGCAAGCACAGTGCGGCGGTGGAGTTTTTCACTGATGTTCAACAGCGGCTCAACCCGGTTGATCAACCGCTGCGCGAACCCAACTTCAAGCTGGAACGGGCCGCCGACTACATCCGCGACAACTGCACACAGATGCTTAAGCTGGAGGACATTTGCGAGGCGGCCCAATTGTCGCCGTCGTACCTGATTCGCGCCTTCAAGCAGCATTACGGCATGACACCCCATGCGTTTCTGGTGAATCGCCGCATTCAGTTCGCCCGTGATCGCTTGCGCAACGGCCAATTAATCGCGGACGTGGCGTTGCAAGCCGGGTTTGCCGATCAGGCGCACTTTCAGCGGGCATTTAAACAGCATTTGGCGGCAACACCGGGGCAATATCGCGGCTGAACAGTCGACAATAAAAACATCAACTCTTTTATTTCCCCATTTAACCGCGCATCTAACGGACACATCAGGACAATAGATAACCATTGTAACTGAGCAATGGTGTTCGCTAACCTTTTCAACGCCACCAACACAGCGCCTGAACAAAGCGTTCACTTTATCAATATATTAGCCCGCAAAGGATTGCCCATTCATGAGTGACCAATCCGTCATTTATAATGCCGCCAACTTCGACGACACTATCTCCAACCCGGAAAACAGCGAAAAAAGCCAGACAATTAAAGCCCTGGACATCTCAACCAATCAGCTCGACTTTTTCAAGCAGGGCGGCCTTGATAACTTTTACATTCATATCGTCGAGGACTCGCAGTTTTTTAAAGCACTCAGGCCGGGCAAACTATTCCTGACCAGTCTTGTAAAACACCCCGCATTTGTTGATATCCGCGCAAAACTATCATTACCGGAAGACACTATTTTTCACGCCGACACTAACGGTCGAATCCAGGCATTAAACCAAGTTCACAAACACATCTGGGACTCTGCGCTGGGTGTCCGTCTGCGCACTGTTTTCGAACGACACGACATCACGAACGAGATCGACCAAGTTGAAGAGCTTGAAAAAGAGCTCCATACGCTGAAAACACAAGCACGAATAACCTGGGGAATCAGCTCGACTTCTCTGGTCAGCGTAGGGCAATGGCTGCGTTTTCACGAAGTCGACGTTCCGCAAACGGCTGATCAGGCCGCAAATCTGTTGGAGTTTTTCAACACCGAGAAAGCCATCGGACGCAGCAATTTTTGTGAGGTGCTCGCAAGCCCCGCACACTCCAGATATGAACTGACGGCCGAACATCGTTCAACCCTGTGGAAAGTAACCGATCAATTGCTTGATGGTAATGAACTGCTCATCAACCATTTGATGAACGAAATTCCCTGGATCGGCATCAAGCCTTCAACGATCGCAATCCAGCCAGGCACCTACGACGACTTGCTGTGGATGTTAAGTCAGCCGGAAGTCCGCGCCATCGCCCGACAATATACTGAGGCACTGGGCTGGCATGACGCCGAGGCGGACATCGTGAAGAGCATTGTATTGGACCGGCAGGTATTGCTGGCGGCCATCATGCTCAATCTCAGGATTCGCCTTGAAGACGAGTCCACTGAAATCAATATTGCAGGGTACAAGCTGTACTCCACCGCCAACGTTGAAAAGAACTGGCTGGAGGTGCGCACGGAGCTTGAAAGTCACTTCATAAATAAAGTAAGCAGCAACGGAAAACACATCGATCCCTTCGCTGTACCGATGATTGTATACGCCCTGTTGACTGAATTGGCCCCAGCGTTCCTGGTAGAAGATGCGCCTGCTTCTCTCCAGGTAGGTTCTACTGCATGGGTGATGTTGAATCGGGCTGTGATGCTGGCGGAGTTCAATGTGCCTGGTTCATCTCAATTGTTGACGTATGCGCAACTACTGAAGCGAGCGATGATCGCCCCCATCAGTCATCGGCAGAAGTTATTGCATAACGCATCCACTGTACGGCCTGTCTTGTATTGGGCACTGATCAACGAATCCATCCCGCGAGACTCCGACAGTCACTTCAAGCAGGAAAATATTAACGCCGCGACCACACAATACAATAACTACCTAAAAGAACTGAGTGATGCCGCGAACACGTTATCCACACCGTTTCCAAGTCGAAAAAAACTGGCACTTGAAACACTGAAATCCCACGTACCTGATTGCGATTTCCTGGAAACCAAAGTTCTAAGAAACCGTACCCCTTTCGGTGAACACGCTCTGACTTTATCCATCCTTGACGCCTACCTCTCCAATAATCTGTTGAACAAAGATTGGTGGAAGGAAGGCGAGGATATTTACACGTCATTCCCGAATTTGTTGACGCTGCCATCCATAAAGGACATTTTCCATGAAGCTGTCGACGCTCATCTTGTGCACCTGAAAGAGGCGACAAGCACAGTTATTCGCCACGCCCTTTCGGCCCTCCCCCAGGAAGATCGTGGCCGCTTGGGCGTTGGCGAGACAGGCGTATTTTCGCTGCGTCGATATATGCCGCGAGACCCTTTCGATAGCGCCCCCCTACAGCCCACGGACCGCGCCCGATTTGGAGTACTCATCACCGCAACACTGGGCAACGAACTCCATTGTTACGAACTTCACACGCTCACCGGCGAATGCAAAAAAAACCAATCCCTGGTTGAAGCGTTCAGACGCTCCGGGCTCGTTGACGACAACGACGATTTGATCCCCAAAGCGCTGGTTCCGGATGACCGTGGCAAGCTGATGATTGACGCAACCATCGATCTGGACGCTTATTTCAAGGGCAAGCCATCGGAGAAAGTGGGCCATGAGTTCTTCAATGTCGATTTGCTGTCTATCTTGCCCAGACGAACAGGGCGCGCCTCTGATTACCGGTCTCCGCTGCTGGCGTTCCGTTCTGTGGCGTTCAAGGAGATCGCTCGTTTCATCGCTTCCGAGGCGCTGTATGTGACGAAAGACTCACTGATAGCCGCAGGTTTCGACAAAACAGAGATTGAACAGCGTTTAGAAGCCGACGTGAAATGGGCAGGCTCCATTATTGACATCATCGTTCCGTTCAAAAGCTGCATTGAAGACCTTGCGTCCGGGGACAAGGACCGCAGGACCAGCGGAATCTGGGGATGCCTATTGGATGGTGCCGCCGTGTTACTGCCCTTTATCGGTTTTGCTGGCACCGCAGCCAACCTGCTCTTCAAGGCAGGTAGCCTGGGTTCGAAAATTTCGTCGGTTACTCGGCTGAGTCTGAAGTTTTCGCTGTCGCTGTTTAACCCCGTGGATGGCATTCCCACCTTGTTGGGTAAAGGCGCCGTGCGCATTGGTCGGTTGGGCAGCAGCGGGTTCGAACTGGCGACCAGTCAACTGCGCAAGTTGACTGGAGGCGCGGACGCTTACGATTTTGTCCGGGCCTCGCGACTCAACGCAGCGGCGGAAGCCCGTTTGGGGCTTTCCACACTGGAACACGGCAAATTTGTCTTCAAGGATCCTGATTTGCTCGATGCGCAGGATGTCCTGCAACGCTTGGCGAAAGGTAACGAGAGCACACTGGCGAACGAATTTTCCAATATTGAAATCCAGCATTTGCTGGAGAATTCGCTGAGCGACATTGTGCTGAGGTCCGAAGGCGGGGAAAAACTAAAAAGCCTTCTGTCGGCGGACGCTGCCGACACCCTCGTCAAACATGAGGCGCAGAAATGGAGCCTGTCCAGCCTTTATCCCTACAAAGACAATCCTTTGGAACTACCCAACAGGATAGAGGGCCTTTTGGAGCTGGAGGTCAAGAACATCAACTTCATGAACGCACATCAGGATGCCCTGCTGAAACTCGATCTCGGTAAGCCCCCTTACAATGGTGTGCTCGAAGAAAGCGCCTTCAACCCCCGCGGCCTCACCGATAATGTGGATCGTGCAGCGGCCTGGATCGCCAAATCTTCCAACTCGAAAAATGACGTGGAAGGCCTCAAGACCTTACTTGGTGAATATGCCGCCAGCAGGCAATCGCTCAGTGATCTTGCTGTAGTGAAGGAGATACACAAAAAAGTGCTCCCTACCCCTTCAGCAACTTATCGAGGCCCGGTTTTACATGCCCCTTATCCCGGAACCGTTTCCGGTACTCACCTGCTCGAAAAACACTTGGAAAAACTGGATCCGAGTTCCGAACACTTCAATAAGCAACTGTTTGCTGCTCTGGTGGGCTATCACAGCTTTGCCGATGGCAATGGAAGGACAGCCAGACTGGCCTACGCCATCTCAGAGCTGAGGAAGGGACGTTTCAATGCGCTCGCCAAAACAACGGAAGATGCATTAAGCGGCCTGTCCTGACGCTTTGTTGATCCATACCCCATTTGGCGGGGTATGGATCACTGACTCAGGGCCACATCAGGTACGCGGCACTTGCCGTCAACAGGCAGGCCATTGTCCGATTGAACAGGCGTATGCCTGCCGGGTTGCCCAGATAGCCACGCAAAAACGTTCCGGCATACGCCCAACAGCCGACAGACACATAGCAAATCACCAGATACACCGCCGCAAACTGCCAGACCAGCCGCGCCTCGCCGTCCGCAACGAACGCGCCCATGCCCGCGACACAGGCCAGCCAGGCTTTCGGGTTGAGCCATTGCATCACAGCACCGTACAACATCGACGGTGCCCGGCGCGACTCTTTTGCATCGATGCAACCATCGTCCGCCGCCAATTTCCAGGCCATGAACAACAGAAACGCTGCACCCGCCAGTCGCACCACCTGCGTCAGTGCCGGCCACAGCCGCAATACCTCATGCAACCCCAGCCCCATCAACACCAGCAATAAGACGAAACCCAGCGTTGCCCCGGCGACATGCCGCTGACTGGCACGAAAACCAAACTGCGCCCCTGAACTCAACGCCACAATATTCACCGGTCCCGGTGTAATGGAAGCGGCCAGGGCAAACGCCGCCATGGAAAGAATCAGACTCATTGCATACCTTCTTCAATTCAGTTGAACCAGGACTCAAGGTAAAGAGCCAGGGGAACGCTGTATTGAAGAAAACACCCCTTGCCTGTTCCGCGATATGTGGCTCTCCCTGTAGCCACGCTGTCACGCCCCCCTTATGGCGGGCCTATACTTCAAGAATCGGCACACTCGATGCGCCAGGCAATCATGCTGGATGTAGTGGCGCGTCGAGTGATCGTTCACGCAGGCCACGGCCTGCCTTCATCGTAGGGAGGAGAAGATCATGGCGCGTAAATACATCGACTGCCGCGAGTTCCCAAGCGATTCCAAATGCTCGGTCGCGCTGTCCGCAGACTCTGAAAACGAACTGCTCGAGGCCGCTGCACAGCATGCGGTCAGTGTTCACAAGCACACTGATTCACCGGAACTGCGTGCTCAACTGAAGACGATGTTTCATGACGGCACCCCGCCTGTTGAAGCACCGCGTCAGGCTTAGGGCTACCGAAGGCTGCGGTCTTTTGATTTTGTTCTTCAGCGGTATTGGTGAAGATCAAGATCAAAGGATCGCAGCCTTCGGTCGTTGCATTTCGCTTGTCGCCAGGCGTTTGGCTAAGCTGAATAAATCGGGGGTGAATTGAAACCTGAATGATAACGGCCATCAGCGGATCTGGCTTGTCATCAAGACGGTACTCCCAAAGGAGACGACTATGTATGCGGTGATAAGAACCTATCTGGGTGCCGGCGCAAAGCAGCTTTTCGATCTTCTGGAAGAACGCCATACCGACGTCGAAGCGGCGCTGCGGACAGTGCCTGGCCTCGTAAGCTACACACTGCTCAATACGGGTGATGGCGGTACATCGGTGACTGTTTGCACGGACAAGGCCGGCAGTGATGCAAGCATGAAAGTGGCACGCGACTGGATTCAGAAAAATGCTTCGCATATCCAAGCAAAACCGCCGATCGTGACGGAAGGTCCGGTCATTGTGCAGATCAAATAGCACGCCCTTGCGATTGACCTCATGACACTACCGCTGTTCGGCCCCTGTCCTTAATAACCAGAGGCCTGCTTTTGAATGTGGCGACATGAAGCCACCTGAATGACTTAAAGCGACTGCTCGTTGCCTCCCCCTCGCCGGATCGTCACGCCTGCATTACTGTATGTACAACCAGCATTTGTACAGCGAACCGTTTCCATGAGTTTCGACCAGGCTAAAGGGGATTAACGTTTCACTTGTCCTGCCTGTAAATCCGATTTGGGTGGATAACCAGACGCTTGACCTGTGCATCCAGCTCGTTGCTGTGATACAGGTCCAGGCATTTCAGCAAATCGAAACGCACGCCCTGGACTTCCGACTCGACCAGCGGGTTGTGATAGTCACGCGTCAAGTAACGATCCACCAGGGTCTTGATCGCGTCGGGGGCCTTTTCCAGGTCGTATTCGGTCCAGTCGCGCAATGCGCTGACGCTGCTTCCTGCGTCAATGGCTGCTGACTTGTCCTCCTTGTAGGCGTTCGCAATGCAGGTCGCGAGCACCATGTCTTTGTAATTCTGCCCGTAGGTACGTGCACCGGCCTCCGGGGACATCCCCCCCGTGTCTTTCGCATAACCAACGCAAGCCAGTAGCATGAGTGGCAGGATGCCCAATAGAGCCTTCTTCACAGCAAGCTCCAGAAGTTCGCACGGTCGGTGCGATAGTTCGTACCGGGTTCGTTGAAATAGCAGTGGTCGTAGCAAGTACTGCCGTTGAACAGCGTGGCGTGCCCCTGGGCATCCCACCAACCCTGCACTTCAAACAGGATCACCCCCTTCTTGCCTCTCAGGGTTCCGCCACCCGAGGGGGGATACTGCACGACTTCAGCCTTGCCCCAGCGTTGTTCCAGAAAGGCAATAAGGTTTTTGACGCGGAAGAAGTATTGGGACTTGTCGGCACCGGACACGGTTTGCCCGGGCATACTTGGAATTTTCAGGCCCGCCTGGTTCAGGATATAGCTCATCCGTACCGCGCAGGTGTTGCTCCAGCGCTGTGCCGGGTCAGGGTTGTTGATGTTCTTTTCAACAAATCCCCCAATGACTTCGGCGACCTTGGCTCCCGAGTTGGAGGGATCATAAATTTGCTGCGAAGCCGTCCAGGCAGCAATGAAGGGAATTCTTTTCATCGGTACGTCCTTGTTTTGAATATTCAGCAAATCGTCGTGAGGCCCTACCCATGATTGCTAAGGCCCTAGCAGTCCGACGCAGGGGCACGGATAAAGCCTAGGTCATCGTGCTGATGATGGAAGGAGCCAAATGACTGCCCTATTGACCCGCTTTCAGTCAGGAAAGTCCATTAAAAGGTGGATTTCTCTTCTTGTCGAGGTCACTTGACCACTGCCCAGCGCGTGCCTCAAGAGGCCACTCACTGGAGCCTTCGTTTGATGGTCAAGTACGCGCGGGGCAGCGCCTGGCAGGCTCAATGGGTAATCTCCGCGCTCTGCACCGTCACCCAGTCGGTCAGCCGCGATCATTCATTAGCTGCCAGGGTACGATCTGGCACGACACGCGCCTGAAACTTGCGCACGCGGTCGGCGCAAGTCGATTTGCAGTCAGAATTCTCTGTCGATTTTCCGGTGGAGGCGCCGGCTGACGCGGCTTATGCTCAGGCCATGAACCTACAAAACGCTGTGCTGCCACCCCGTGCCGAGATGGTTCGCGCCATGCTCGAACGCGACACCGCCTACGAGGGGGTGTTCTTTACCGCGGTCAAAACCACCGGGATCTTCTGCCGCCCCAGTTGCACGGCGCGCAAACCGAAGCCGGAAAACGTCGAGTTCTTCGCCCATGCCGATGAGGCAATGTCGGCGGGTTATCGGGCCTGTCTGCGGTGCAAACCGCTGGATGCCGCGGCCATTGCCCCGGACTGGGTGCAGCAACTGCTGAAATCCGTCGACGCCGACCCCGACCTGCGCTGGACCGATGCCCAATTGCTCGCCGAAGGCATCGAGCCGCTGAAACTGCGGCGTTGGTTCAAGCAGCATTTCGGCATGACCTTTCATGCCTGGCTGCGCAGCCGACGCCTGGGCATCGCCCTCGGTGGCATCAAACAGGGCGAATCCATCGACAACGCGGCGTTCGATTCCGGCTACGAATCCTTGAGCGGTTTTCGCGATGCGTTTCAAAAGTCGTTCCACATCACGCCCGGCCGCGCCGCTCACAGCGAGCCCCTGCTGTTCACCCGATTGACCACGCCGCTGGGGCCAATGATCGCCATGGCCGAACGGCGTGGGCTGGTGCTGCTGGAGTTTCTCGATCGACCGGCATTGACCAAGGAAATCGAAGAACTGCAGAACCGTTATGGCTATGCCGTGGCCCCCGGTCACAACGGCCATTTGCAGCAGACCGAAGAAGAGCTGGCGCAATATTTCGCTGGCAAACGGAGCGAATTCAACGTGCCGCTGCACCTGCCCGGCAGCGTTTTCGCCAGGCAGGTGTGGACTGAATTGACCAAGATCCCCTACGGCCAGACCAACACCTATGGCGCGATTGCCGCGCAACTGGGCAAGCCCGGCGCCAGTCGCGCCGTGGGCATGGCCAACGGGCAAAACCGTCTGGCGATTGTGCTGCCCTGCCATCGGGTGATCGGCGCAGACGGCTCGTTGACCGGCTATGGTGGTGGACAACCGCGAAAAGCGTTTCTGCTCAGGCTGGAAAGCGCCGCGGTGCAAATCACCCAACAACTGGCATTCTGATCACTCCACGGTTTTCCAATAAAATGTTTTCCAATAAAAAGTCATAAGAAAGGACATTCCATGGACACACTCGACACTCAATTCCACCAACTGCACCAGAGCGGGCTGCTGATTCTGACCAACGTCGCCGATGCCACCGGGGCGCGACTGGTGGAACAGTTGGGCAGTAAAGCCGTGGCCACCAGCAGCGCGGCGGTGGCCTGGGTGCATGGCTATCCGGATGGCAACACCTTGCCGCTGGAACGGCTGGTTTCCACGATCGAATCCATCGCCCGGGTCATCAGCGTGCCGTTGAGCGTGGACATTGAGGCGGGTTATTCCGATGACCTGGGGCGAGTTGCGCAAGTGGTCGACGCGGTGATCACCGCTGGCGCCGTGGGGATCAACATCGAGGACGGTGCTTCGCCCCCCGACCTGCTGGCCCGCAAGATCGAAATCGCGCGCCAGGTCGCCAATCGCCGGGATGTGAAGCTGTTCATCAATGCCCGCACCGACGTGTACCTCAGGAGCCTGGTGCCGGCCGAAGATCGCGTCGCCGAGACGCTCAAACGCGCCGCGTTGTATCAGGCGGCCGGTGCCGACGGGCTGTTCGCCGCTGGCGTCACGGCGGCGTACGAGATCGACGCCCTGTGCCACGGCACGACGCTGCCGCTGAACGTGCTCGGCTTCCCCGGCCTGCCTTCGCCTGAAGAACTGCAAGCCCTTGGCGTGCGCCGTTTGAGCGCAGGCTCAAGCATCGCCGAATTCCTTTATGGCGCCATGGCCGGCCTGGCCAAAAGCTTTCTGCAAACCGGCACGCTCGACAGCAGCCACCTCAAGGCCTTTACCTATGGCCAAGTGAACGCCCTGCTGGCCCCGACCGGGAAAGTTTGACCGCAAGCAATGGGGTGCGGCGCTGCGGGGGGACGACTAGTCTTCCCGCAATCGCCCGCCCCTCAGGATGCTCCATGCCCGACACCTATCAACTGGCCAGCGAATTTCTTGCGGCCCTCGATGCCGACTGGCAGCGTCACATCAGCGCCATCGGCCCTTGCCTGCATCAACCCCATGCGGCTCGCGATCCTTATGAGTCGCTGGTGCGGGCGATTGCCTATCAGCAACTGCACGCAAAGGCCGGGGACGCGATCGTCGGCCGGTTGTTGGCATTGTTTCCGGCGAGCACCTTCCCCAGCCCCGAACAGATCCTGGCGACCGACTTCGAGCAGATGCGCGCTTGCGGCTTTTCCGCCAGCAAGATCGCGACCATTCAGGGCATCGCTCAGGCGGCCCTGGACGGCGTGGTGCCGGACTACGACACGGCGCTGGCGATGGACGATGAAGCGTTGATCGAGCGCTTGATCACCTTGCGCGGAGTGGGCCGCTGGACCGTGGAAATGCTGCTGATCTACAGCCTGGAGCGGCCAGACGTTTTGCCGGTCGATGACTTCGGGGTGCGTGAGGGTTATCGGCGGCTGAAGGGGCTGGCCCAACAGCCGAGCCGCAAGCAGATGTTGGACATCGGGCTGGCGTGGAGCCCTTATCGGACGGTGGCGGCGTGGTACTTGTGGCGGGTGCCCAACCGGTAGACCTTGTAATCGTTCATCGCGAGCAGGCTCGCTCCCACAGGGGACTTTCTGTGAACACATTATTTGTGAACACTGCAGACCCAATGTGGGAGCGACGGTGCGACGATTCGACCTGCTCGCGATAACGCCGGTACATCCAGCATAAATTCAAGCCCGGAAACGCTGACGGTCTAGGCTGTCTTGAGTCATCCCAACCCCGTCGGAGGCTCCCATGCAGCTCGAAGGCTCCTGCCATTGCGGCGCGGTGTCGTTCAGCCTGACCAGCGCCCACCCCTACCCTTATCAACGTTGCTACTGCTCGATCTGTCGCAAGACCCAAGGCGGTGGCGGTTATGCGATCAACCTGGCGGGCGATGCCCAGAGCCTCAAGGTGCGCGGGCGCAAGCACATCTCGATTTACCATGCACGGCTCAAGGACGAAGGCGACAAGCGCGCCCGACGCAGCACCGCCGAACGGCATTTCTGTTCCCTGTGCGGCTCGGGACTATGGCTATTCAGCCCTGAATGGCCGGAGCTGGTTCACCCGTTTGCCTCGGCCATCGACACGCCCTTGCCGGTGCCGCGGGAACACACGCATCTGATGCTCGGCTCCAAGGCGCCATGGGTGGAAGTCGAGGCCCATCCGCGGGACCAGCAATTCGATGTCTACCCCGTAGAGTCCATTGCCCAGTGGCATGAGCGCCTGGGTTTGTGCCGCTAGGCCCGTTCACAGTCTTTGACAGTTTTCCGACAAAGCTGTCAAAGATTGCTCGTCGGCACCCACCTAGCATGGCCGCATCCAACCTCCCTTCGGGTGCTCCCATGTTCCGTTCGTTATCGCTGTCGTTGACTTCATGCTGCCTGCTCTTCCCCGCCGCCTCCTTGCACGCCGACGACTGGCGTTACAGCCTGCGGGCCGGCGCCGCCAGCGTGCCGCGTTACAGCGGCAGTGACGAACGCGCAGTGGCACCGCTGTTGGGGGCAAAAATCACCAGCCCTTATGGGTTGTTTCTCGACACCGACAAGCAGCTGGGCTGGGCGTTTGACGAAGACGACTTCGGTTTGAGCGTGTACATCGGCGCCAGTGATGTGCGCAAGGATCGCAAGACCGGTTTCAAAGGCTCGGATGAGCTCAATGGCATGGGCTCGATCAAGTCGCGGCCGGTACTGGGGCTGGACGGGACCTACCAGATGGGGCCGATCGTTCTCGGCGCCACTTTCGAACATGCACTGGAAAAGGATGATGACGATCACGACACCGGCTCGGCCTGGAACCGACTGAAGCTGAGCATCAGCGCACCGCTTTATGAGGGTGACTATGGCAAGCTCGTGGGCAGCCTCAACAGTCAGTTCGGCGACAGCAACTACGTGCGCACCTGGTATGGCGTCAGCGCAGCGCAGGCATCGCGCAGTCAGTTTCGGGCCTATGACACACACGGTGGGCTGGTGAGTCGCGGGGCGGATTTGACCTGGTCGCTGCCGATCAATAATCAATGGAGTGTTTCAACGGTGCTCGCCGTTCAGTACCTGGCCAATGATGCCGCGGACAGCCCGATTGTGGAGCGGCGGATGCAGACGTCGTTGGTTGGGCAGGTGGTGTACAGCTTTTGATGATGCGGTGTTGCTGATGGTCTCATCGCGAGCAGGCTCGCTCCCACAGGGGTTTTGTGAACGACACAGACCCAATGTGGGAGCGAGCCTGCTCGCGATGGCGTCAGTAAGAGCAACCCCGAGCTAATCCAGGTGCGCCCAGGTCATGCGAAACGACGCCCCGCCCCACGGCGAATCCGCCACTTGCACTTGCCCGCCATGGGATTGCGACACCCGGCGCACTAACGCCAGGCCGAGGCCAAAGCCACCGGTGCGGCGGTCGCGGCTGGCATCGAGGCGCGAGAACGGTTCGAAGATTTTCTCCCGCCCGTCCAGCGGCACGCCCGGCCCATCATCGTTGACCTGCACTTCGTAATGATCACCGGTACGCACCAACGACACTTCCACCCGCTCATTGGCATAACGAATGGCATTGCGCAGCAAATTGATCACCGCTCGGGCCATGAAGCGCGGTTCGATACGAACTTCATCAACCTGACATTCGACAATCAACAGCTGCACCCCTGCGGCTTCAGCCTCCAGCGACACGCTGCCCACCACACTGTCGAGCCAATGGCTGGCTTGAATGTTCTCTCGGGTAATCACCGTGGCACCGCGCTCAAGGCTGGCGTACGTCAGTAACTCGGAAACCATTTCTTCCAGCTCGCCGAGGTCGGCGTACATGTCGGCAATCAACTCGCGGTTCTGGGTTGGGTCGGGCTGTTGCTTGAGTTGATCGAGCTCGAACGACAGCCGTGCGATTGGCGTGCGCAGCTCATGGGACACAGCGTTGGTCAGCTCGCGCTGATTGGCGATCAGCCCCTCGATGCGCGCGGCCATCAGGTTAAAGTGCTCGGCCAGATCACGAATGTTCGAGCGTTTGGACAACTGGATGCGCGCCGAAAGATCATTGTCGCCAAAGCGTTCGGCGGCCAGGCGCAGTGTCTCCAGATCGCGCCAGTGCGGGCGCACCCAAAAAAACAACACGAAACCGATCATCACCGCGATCATCAGATAGGCCGCGGCAATGTAGAACGGCATCAGGCTCGGCTCGGCCGGCAGCTTGATACTGAGCAGCTGCGAACCGTCGTCAATGCGCGAGATGAACTGCGTGTACTTGTCGCGAATCACCAGCAGGCCCTGGGCCAACTCGGCTGCTTCCTGATCAGTCAGGGACAGTTGATCAGTCTCGACCAGGGCCAGGCCCAAGCCGTAGTGAGGACGTACGGCTTGCAGTTGTCGCTCCCGGGCCGGGCCGTCCAGACCGCGCAACTGCTCGACCAGCGACCAGGCCTGACCACGCACCGCCTCTTGGTTATAGCTCTGCATCTGACCGTCGAGAAGCGCGTCGAACGTGCGCTCGACGGTTTGCAGCGCCAATACCAGGCCCGCCGTCATCACCAGAAACAGCCCGAGAAATAACCGCAGCATTTACAGCTCCCACGCAAACGGATTGAACAGGTAACCCTTGCCCCACACAGTCTTGATGCACACCGGCTCGCGCGGGTTGTCCTTGAGCTTGCCGCGCAATTTACTGATGTACACGTCGACGCTGCGGTTGAGGCCGTCGAAGGCGATACCACGCATACGGTTGAGGATGTCGTCGCGGGACAAAATCTTGCCCGCGGCGCTGGCCAGCAACCACAGCAATTCGAATTCCATGGTGGTGAGGTCGATGCCCTCGCCCGCCAAGCGCACTTCGCGGCAACTGCGATCAATGCTCAGATGGCCGAATTCCAGTGAGCTGCACACGCTGTTGTCCGGCATCTGACGGCGTTGCAAGGCGCGCAGACGGGCGAGCAGCACGGGGGGCTTGATGGGTTTGATCACGTAGTCGTCGGCACCGGATTCCAGGCCCAGGATGTGATCGAGGTCGTCTTCCTTGGCGGTGAGGATGACGATGGGTGTGTCGGATACGCTGCGGATCTCGCGGCACACGTGCAGGCCGCTCTGCCCCGGCAGCATCAGATCGAGCACGACGACTTTCGGTTTGAACTCAAGGAAAGCGGCCATCGCAAGGTCGCCACGGTGCACCTCGCGGACCTCAAAGCCGTGTTGGGCCAGGAAGTGCGCAATCAGCCCGGCGAGTTTCTCGTCGTCTTCCACCAGCAATACTTTGCCAAAACCCAGGTTATCCATAACGACCGTCTGCCAACCCTTGAATGAAGTGGGCAGCATTATGGCGCCAATCGGTGACGGGACGCTTATCGCAGGCAGCAAAAACCGGCCACGGGGGCCGGTTTTTGAAGATGTTTCATTCTTTTAAGAGTTTTTAACAATTCAGACGCAGAAGATCGGCATTTGTAGGAGCGAGGCTTGCCCGCGAAGGCATCCTTGAAATCGCCTTCGCGGGCAAACCTCGCTCCTGCAGGGTTATGCGGCGGCTGGGACACCGCTGTGAAAGCGGAACTCCACGTCCGGCGATTCGATCAGTTCCTGCTCGGCAGCACGAACCCGGTCAATGACCTGCGCAATGTCCTTGGCATCCCCGTACTGGTAGGCCAGCTTCAGATAACCCTGGAAATGCCGCGCTTCGCTTTTCAGCAGGCCGAAATAGAACTTGCCCAGTTCCTCATCCAGATGCGGCACCAACGCCTCGAAACGCTCGCAACTGCGAGCTTCGATAAAGGCGCCGACCACCAGCGTATCCACCAGTTTCACCGGCTCGTGGCTGCGCACCACTTTGCGCAGCCCCGAGGCGTAACGCCCGGCGGACAACTGCCGCAGCTCGATCTTGCGTTTTTTCATCAAGCGCATGACCTGCTCGTGGTGCACCAGCTCTTCCCGGGCCAGACGCGACATCAGGTTGATCAGATCGACGTGCGAGTGATACTTGGCAATCAGGCTCAACGCCGTGCTGGCCGCCTTGAATTCGCAGTTTTTGTGGTCGATCAGCAGCGTTTCCTGATCGGCCAGCGCGGCCTGGACCCAACCGTCGGGCGTGCGGCAGCCGAGGAACTCGTGAATTTCGGGAAGGATCATGGGGCTCACGGATAAAAGGTTCAAAACGAAGGGCGCCGATTATACCGGCCTGCCGACAGACCACCAGTCGCCACCGTTGATATGCATCAAGTCGCGAATGCCCGACCACCAACTATAGTTGTCCAACGCAGTGTTTTTACCTTCCTGGAGAACCCGATCATGCAAGCCATTCGCAGCATTCTGGTGGTCATTGAACCCGAGCACTCGGAAAGCCTGGCGCTCAAACGGGCCAAATTGATCGCGGGTGTGACCCAGGCTCATCTGCACCTGCTGGTCTGCGATAAAAAGCATGATCACAGCGCGATGCTTGGCGTGCTCAAGGCGGCCCTGCTGGCGGACGGTTACAACGTCACCACCGAGCAAGCCTGGAACGAAAGCCTGCACGATACCATTATCGACGTGCAGCAGGCCGAAGGCTGCGGGCTAGTGGTCAAACAGCATTATCCCGACAGCCCGCTGAAAAAGGCCCTGCTGACCCCGGCGGACTGGAAACTGCTGCGCTACTGCCCGACGCCCGTGTTGCTGGTGAAAACCGCCAAACCCTGGGCCGGTGGCGTGATCCTGGCGGCCATTGATGTCGGCAACATGGATGGCGAACACCGCACCTTGCACGCCAGCATCATCGATCATGGCTACGACATTGCCAGCCTGGCCAAAGCCCATTTGCATGTCATCAGCGCCCATCCATCGCCGATGCTGTCGGCGGCCGATCCGACGATGCAGCTCAAGGAAACCATCGAGGCTCGTTACCGCGAGCAGTGCCAGGCGTTCCAGGCCGAGTTCGACATCGACGACGATCACCTGCACATCGAGGAAGGCCCGGCGGATGTGTTGATTCCGTTTATGGCCCATAAGCTGGCGGCCTCCGTGACGGTGATCGGCACGGTGGCGCGGACCGGGTTGTCCGGGGCGTTGATCGGGAATACGGCGGAAGTGGTGCTTGATGCGCTGGAGAGCGACGTGCTGGTGCTCAAGCCGGACGAGATCATGGATCATCTGGAAGAGATCGTGACCCAGCATTGAGATTTGTAGTGACTGGCCGGACGCCATCGCGAGCAGGCTCGCTCCCACATTGGATCTGTGTCGTTCACAAATCCCCTGTGGGAGCGAGCCTGCTCGCGATGCTCTTAACCGCCGAAGGCGTCTTTTAGAAATCCCGGCGCGATGTAGCGCTGGTAATGCGCCTCCGAGAGCAGGAAAAATTCCCGATCAATGGCATCGCGCAATTCCGGCAGGTTCCAGTCGCGAAACTCCGGCAGCAACACCATCCCGTAGGCTTCCAGGTTGTTGATGACCCGTGCGCCCCGGGCGATCAGCTGATAAGCCCAGCAATACTCCGACTGATGCGGCACAAAGCGGATCTTGCGCTGTTCCAGCTGCATTCTTAGAAGTGCAGGATCGAAAATTTCTACCTTGGCGGCCATCACCTGGGACAACAGCTGCTCAAGACGCAACCACACCGCGCGTTTTTCTTCCTCGTCGTAACCGTTCCAGTGGATCACTTCGTGGTGGAAACGCTTGCAGCCACGGCACACCAAATCACCGTAAACAGTGGAGCAGAGGCCGACGCAGGGGGTCTTGATGGTCTGATTGGGCATAGGTAGGCAAAACACGGGAAAGCAGAACAGGTCGGCATGTTAGCCCTTTGTCTAACATTCATCACCCCTCAAAATTCGGGGGCTAACTTACCTTTAAATTTTTTTTGCCGTAGAATCAGCCAGCCTTTTAAGGCGCCAATGTCCGTTAAGAAGCTGTTTTCAAAGCGTCACGAGCACAGTCGTTCCTTCAGAGCGGTGTTGGCGAAGGGTTTTTCCAGCGGGGAAAAGCCCAACGCCAACCCTCATCAGCTCCCCGTTCTGCAGGCGTAAAACTTTGAAAGCAGCTTCTGTAAGGAATTGCCGGTAATTCTGGCTAAGCGGCCCACAACGCCACACAGCGCATGAGTACGGCAATTTCGGGATGAGCGTCCCGGACACCCATTTGGGACCACTGATGAGGGTAATAACTGTGCTTGAAGCCTACCGCAAACATATCGAAGAGCGTGCAGCACTGGGTATCGTTCCCCAGCCACTTAACGCCGAACAAACTGCAGGCCTGGTCGAGCTGCTGAAGAATCCCCCGGCTGGCGAAGAAGCTTTCCTCGTTGACCTGATCACCAATCGCGTTCCGCCAGGAGTGGACGAAGCCGCCTATGTAAAGGCCGGTTTCCTGTCTGCCCTCGCCAAGGGCGAAGCCAAATCCCCTCTGATCGACAAGAAACGCGCTGTTGAACTGCTCGGCACCATGCAGGGCGGCTACAACATCGTGACCCTGGTAAACCTGCTGGACGACGCCGAACTGGCACCCGTAGCTGCCGAAGAACTCAAGCACACCCTGCTGATGTTCGACGCCTTCCACGACGTGGCTGAAAAAGCCAAGAACGGCAACGTTCACGCCAAAGGCGTTCTGCAATCCTGGGCCGACGGCGAGTGGTTCAAGAACCGCCCTGTGCTGGCCGACAAGATCAGTCTGCGCGTGTTCAAGGTGACTGGCGAAACCAACACCGACGACCTGTCCCCTGCCCCGGATGCCTGGTCCCGCCCGGATATCCCGCTGCACGCCCTGGCCATGCTGAAAATGGCTCGCGACGGCATCGTGCCGGACGTCCAAGGCTCCATCGGTCCGATGAAGCAGATCGAAGAAATGCGCAACGCCGGCTTCCCGATCGCCTACGTCGGCGACGTGGTCGGTACCGGTTCTTCGCGTAAATCGGCCACCAACTCGGTGCTGTGGTTCTTCGGCGACGACGTTCCTTACGTGCCGAACAAGCGTGCTGGCGGTTTCTGCTTCGGCAGCAAGATCGCTCCGATCTTCTACAACACCATGGAAGATGCCGGCGCACTGCCAATCGAATTCGATGTGACCAACATCAACATGGGCGACGTGATCGACCTGTACCCGCACGCAGGTAAAGTCTGCAAGCACGGTACCGACGAAGTCATCACCACCTTCGAAATGAAGACCCCAGTGCTGTTGGACGAAGTCCGTGCCGGCGGTCGTATTCCGCTGATCATCGGCCGTGGCCTGACCGAGAAGGCTCGCGCCGAACTGGGTCTGCCACCTTCGAACCTGTTCAAACTGCCGGAAGCCCCGGCTGAAAGCACCAAGGGTTACACCCTGGCGCAGAAAATGGTCGGCAAGGCATGCGGCGTGACTGGCGTTCGTCCAGGCACCTACTGCGAACCGAAAATGACCACCGTCGGCTCCCAGGACACCACTGGCCCGATGACCCGTGACGAACTCAAAGACCTGGCGTGCCTGGGCTTCTCGACCGATCTGGTGATGCAGTCCTTCTGCCACACCGCGGCCTATCCAAAGCCGATCGACGTGACCACCCACCACACCCTGCCTGACTTCATCATGACCCGCGGCGGCGTGTCCCTGCGTCCGGGCGACGGCATCATCCACAGCTGGCTGAACCGCATGCTGCTGCCGGACACCGTCGGTACCGGTGGTGACTCGCACACCCGTTTCCCGATCGGTATCTCGTTCCCGGCCGGTTCCGGTCTGGTCGCGTTCGCCGCAGCCACCGGCGTTATGCCGCTGGACATGCCGGAATCGATCCTGGTTCGCTTCAAGGGCAAACTGCAACCGGGCGTCACCCTGCGTGACCTGGTTCATGCCATCCCTTACTACGCGATCCAGAAAGGCCTGCTGACCGTCGAGAAGAAAGGCAAGAAGAACGCCTTCTCCGGCCGCATCCTGGAGATCGAAGGTCTGGAAACCCTGACCGTCGAGCAAGCCTTCGAACTGTCCGACGCCTCGGCCGAACGTTCGGCTGCCGGTTGCACCATCAAGCTGTCCAAAGAGTCGATCGCCGAGTACCTGCAATCGAACATCACCCTGCTGCGCTGGATGATCGGCGAAGGCTACGGCGATGCCCGTACTCTGGAACGTCGCGCTCAAGCGATGGAAGCCTGGTTGGCCAACCCTGAGCTGCTGGAAGCTGACAAAGACGCCGAATACGCCGAAATCATCGAGATCGACCTGGCCGACGTCAAAGAGCCTGTGCTCTGCGCGCCGAACGACCCGGACGACGCTCGTCTGCTCTCCAGCGTCGCTGGCGAGAAGATCGACGAAGTGTTCATCGGTTCTTGCATGACCAACATCGGTCACTTCCGCGCTGCCGGCAAGTTGCTGGAACAGGTCAAAGGTCAGCTGCCAACCCGTCTGTGGCTGTCGCCGCCGACCAAAATGGACGCTCACCAGCTGACCGAAGAAGGCTACTACGGCATCTACGGCAAGGCCGGCGCACGCATGGAAATGCCAGGCTGCTCGCTGTGCATGGGTAACCAGGCACGTGTAGAGCCGAACTCCACCGTGGTGTCGACGTCGACCCGTAACTTCCCGAACCGTCTGGGGGACGGCGCGAACGTCTACCTGGCTTCGGCCGAGCTGGCGTCCGTTGCGTCCATCCTGGGTCGCCTGCCGACCGTCGAGGAGTACATGGAATACGCTGGCAAGATCGACAGCATGGCGGCCGATGTTTACCGCTACCTGTCCTTCGACCAGATCGCCGAGTTCCGTGAAGCTGCTGCGAACGCCAACATCCCGGTCGTTCAAGCCTAACGTTACAACGCCATGAAAAACGCCGCCCATCGTGAGATGAGCGGCGTTTTTTTATGCCTGACGTCGATTGCCCAGCTACGCTTTGCCTGATGTCGGCACCAGGACAGCGTGCCACGAGGCCTGGCAGGCCTCAACTCACGGAGGAGTCATGCGAGTCATCTTGATCGCCATCGGTTCGGCCGATGACATTTTTCCCTTCATTGGCCTGGCCAATGCGCTGAACCTGCGCGGTCATCGCGCGACTCTGTGCAGCCTGCCGGCGTTCAAGGCCACCCTCGAGCAGTACGGGCTGGAATTCGAACCGTTATGCCAGGAAGGCACCGACGAGCCACCCCGCCTCCACGGCTCGAAAACCGCCTTGGCTATGCAGTGGAACGCCGCCTCACACCTGCTCGAACCGACCTATGACTACCTCGCGGCGCGGCGTCACGAGGACATCGTGGTGGTGGGTTCGTTTTGGGCGCTGGGCGCACGCGTGGCCCAGGAGAGGTTTTGCATTGCGTACCTTTCGGTACAAATTTCACCGTTCTTGCGCGAGACCCATCGGCTGATGCTGGACCGACTCTGTGCGCCACAACTCAACGCGTTTCGAGCCAGAAAGGGCTTGGGCGGGACGGTCCAGCACGTTGTCAGCCAATGGATGCATTCGCCGGACGGCGTGATCAGCCTCTGCCCCGAGTGGTTCGCACCGCAGCAAGCCGCTGCGCCGGCCACCCTGTGCAAGGCCTGCGAAAAAGCCGTTGCGGCCATCGAGCATTGTCACCAGCGAACCAAAGGTCGTCTGACCGGGCATTCGAAGGGGGCGATCAACCGGGACAGCCCGGATTGATCGCCCGCTGTTTCAGGCGCTGAGTGAGTAGATCAACGCCGAAATCGCCACCAGGCCCACCAGCGTCACGAAGACGTTGGAGGCTTGGCCACGGTAACGCGCCATGGCCGGCACCTTGCGGATCGCGTACATCGGCATCAGGAACAGGATCGCCGCGATGACCGGGCCACCGAGGGTTTCGATCATGCCGAGAATGCTCGGGTTCAGGGTCGCGACAATCCAGCAGACCACCAGCATGAATGCCGCGGTCATGCGGTCCAGGGTTTTCGGCGCCGGGCGTTTACCGCTCTTGACGATCAGGCCCTTCAAGCCTTCGCTGGCGCCGATGTAGTGGCCCAGGAACGACTTGGAAATGGCCACGAAGGCAATCAACGGCGCCGCGAAGGCGATGGTCGGGTTGCTGAAGTGGTTGGCCAGGTACGACAGGATCGACAGGTTCTGCGCCTTGGCTTCCGCCAGTTGCGCCGGCGACAGAGTCAGCACGCAACTGAAGACGAAGAACAGCACCATCACCACCATCAAGAGGTGGGCGCGGGACAGGATCTGCGAGCTGCGCTCTTGGGCATGAGTGCCGTAGCGACGTTTCTGGTCCACCGCGAACGCCGAAATGATCGGCGAGTGGTTGAACGAGAACACCATCACCGGAATCGCCAGCCACAGGGTGTGCAGCAGCGCCGACGACTCAGGCAGCGTGGACGCGGTGCTGAGGATGCCACCGCTCCAGTGAGGAATCAGGAACACCGCCAGGAACAGCAGCGCGACGATGAACGGATACACCATCAGGCTCATGGCCTTGACGATCACCTGTTCACCGCAACGCACCACCGCCAGCAGGCCGAGAATCAGCACGAACGACAGCACGGCGCGCGGTGGCGGCATGATATGCAGTTGATGTTCGAGGAAACTGCCCACGGTGTTGGTCAGGGCCACGCTGTAGATCAGCAGGATCGGGAAGATCGCGAAGAAATACAGCAAGGTGATCAACGCGCCGGCCTTGATGCCGAAATGTTCTTCCACCACTTCGGTGATGTCCGCGCCTTCGCGGCCGGACAACACAAAGCGGGTCAGGCCACGGTGCGCGTAAAACGTCATGGGGAACGCCAGCAACGCCAGGATCAGCAGCGGCCAAAAGCCGCCCAGCCCCGCGTTGATCGGCAAAAACAGGGTACCGGCCCCGATTGCCGTGCCAAACAGGCCCAGCATCCAGGTGGTGTCATGGCGATTCCAGCTTTCGAGGCTCGCTGGTGTCGCCGCTACATAGCGTTCGTCGACGCTATTGGCCTGATCATTCATCCGGTCGGATCTCCGCTTTCCGGTCACTTGCCACCCGACCAGGACGAGTCGGAAAAACCCGACAGGCAGCGCCCTGGCCGAAACAGGGGCGCGATTGTCCGGGATTCGTCAGCAGAAGCAAAGACTTAGCTGAGCAACGGTTATGCGTATCAGATTCTCTCGTAGGAGCGAGCGGACAAACTCCCACCACCTGCCGCGCTCTGATCTAGTGTTGTATCTAAGAAGCTCGCCGGTATCGCCAACGCCTGTACGGGTGCTTGCCAACCAATAGCCTATGATCGCAGACCATTGCCAATCTGCTCTGGAGTCAGCAATCTGACGCGACGTTCGAGCCCCGACACTCCGCTACCCACAGGAGCCCAGCATGACCGCAACCGTTCTGGTACTGGTTGAAACCATCAATGAATACCTGCCGATTCTCGAACATCAGGGGTTTCATTTGATCCTGGCCCCAACCCCGGCCGAGCGCGCCGCCGCCATTGCCCGACAGGGCAACCAGATCGATGCGGTGCTGACGCGTGGCCCATTGGGCCTGTATGCCAATGAAATCGCCGCCCTGCCCAACCTCAAGATCATCTGCGTGATCGGCGCCGGTTACGAACACGTCGACCTGCAGGCCGCCGTCAACCGGGGGATCACCGTGACCAACGGCGCCGGCGTCAATGCCTCCTCCGTTGCCGATCACGCCATGGCGTTGCTGCTGGCCCTGGTTCGTGACATCCCTCGGGCCGATGCTGCCGTCCGTCGGGGCGAGTGGCCGAAAATCATGCGTCCTTCGCTGTCTGGCAAACACATAGGCATCCTCGGCCTCGGTGCCGTTGGCCTCGCTATCGCCAAACGTGCCGCCAACGGCTTCGACATGAGGGTGAGTTACCACAACCGCCAACATCGCAGCGACGTGCCCTACAGCTATTGCTCGACGCCGACCGAGCTGGCACGCCATTCGGACTTTCTGATAGTTGCCACCCCAGGCGGGATCGGCACCCAGCACCTGATCAACCGGCAGGTGCTTGATGCCCTGGGGCCCAACGGCTTCCTCGTCAACATTGCCCGAGCCAGTGTGGTCGTCACGGCAGACCTGATCACCGCGCTCGAACAACGGCGAATCGCCGGTGCCGCACTGGATGTCTTCGACAACGAACCCCAGGTGCCGGACGCCCTCAAGGGGTTGGCCAATGTGATTCTGACCCCGCATGTCGCCGGCTTGTCGCCGGAGGCCACCCAAGGCACTGTCGAACTGGCCGGCAAAAACATGACGGCGTTTTTTTCCGGTCAACCGGTACTGACCCCTATTGCGTTACCGCCGCCGTCGGCAGCCACCCGGCTCAATCACTAAAGAACGCCCAACAGCGTCCAGAGTCGCCGGGATTCGGCATCGGCGCTGATCAGTTCGCCCAGCAGCTCGCTCAGGGGCTTGTTGCCCCACTCCACGCCCCGTTTGATCAGATAGGGCACCGGGCTGTGGGGTTCGGTGCGCGCCAGGTACTCGGCGATCAGCAGCAACTGCCGGTACGCCTCTTCACGATTCGCCGGTTCGCTGAACACCTGGGGCGTCGGGATAACCTCCGGCACAGCGACCGGGCTCGATGCTGCAACCACAGGCGTTTCGACGGGCGGTGCCGGGGTCGGTTTTCGTGGATGCATGGCGATGAACTCCTGAACCAGCGTCAACAACGCGTCGATTACGTCCTGCAACGCCTTGAAGCCTGGGGCCTGGTTTCCGAGAAAAGCGTCGCTCCACACCTCCAGGCGCTGCAAGTGCTGCTGGCTGAGCAACAGACTGCCCTGGCTGCGCAACCAGAATGACAACGGTGTGGCGCGAATCTGTTCAGTGAGTTTTTTCTGTTCGTTGCGCGCGTTCTCGGCCAACGTCTTGGCCGCTTTACTGTCGCTGCCCTGCACCTGTTGCACCTGCAACCGACGCCAGGCATCCAGGCAGAAGCCATCGAATTCGTGGTTGTGCGGTTCGAACAGCGGCACTCGGGTCAGCAACACTTCAGCGTAGCGTCGAGCCAGCCATTCCAGCGGTATCACCCGCCATGACTGGTCGCCGTCCTCAGCCTGTGGGTGCAGGTGTTCGGGATAGCGCTCGCATAACCCGGCCACCAGCGCCAGGCTCCCTGGCAATCCATCGAGCCCGTCCTGATGCAGCCAGGCCTCCCCCAGCCAGGCGCTGAGCATCAAATCCTTGCTGCGTTCGAGCAGCAGGCTTGTAGTCAGTTTCTCCAGTTCCGGCCACTGAGCGCGCTTGATCGACGACTGCCACACCCCCGTCGGCAAACTGGTGTCGTCCTCTCGGCGCAGTTCGCGCAACCGGTCGAACTCGGGTTCATAACGCAAATCCTGACCACAAGGGGCGTCATCGCTGATCGGCTCGAGCAGTTGCGCGATCAGTTCCGGCAACGGTGTTGAAGGTTGATTCACAGGCCCTCCTCCTCATGGGATTCAATGGCCGCGGTCGACCGCGTCACCATGAACGGTGAACGCGGGGCCCGGGTTGGCAAGGGCTGAATGGATAATGGCAATTTCGAGCCCTGGGTCATCAACGACAAGCGCACGAACATCAGGGTTTGCTCCGCAACGCTGGCCTGCGTGGTCACGGGCAGGCGCAAGGTCAACGGAAAATCCGTGTAGTCCATGTTCGGCTGGCGCTGCATCGACGCATGCGAACGCATCAAGCGCAACAGCGACCACGGACCGCTGTACTCCCAGCCCGCTTCCAGATCCCGCACCACCAGGCTCGGCTGTAACGGGTCGTTGGCCGGGCGCTGATAGCCATTTCTGGCCCAGCGCAAGGTCAGCCGGATCGGTTGGCCGACCATCCAGCGCAGGTTCTGCTGAGCCTCGCCGGGGTAGTTGATCTGTTGATTACCGGCGTTCAAGCCCCAGGCAATTACCTGATCGGCACCACGTTCTTCCTCCCGATCGGTGCGCCAGCGCACGTCCATCTCCACTCCCAGCACGCCGCTCTTGTCACGCACGAACATCGGCCCCAGCCAGGTGCTGGCTTGCTTCAGACGATTGAGAAAGTCTTCGGCGGCCAAGCGTTCCGGGGTCTGGCTCAGCACCAATCCGGCCTGCGCCACCGGCAAACGCTTGTCGATCAGTTCCAGCAAATGCTGGACCCGGGCCGGGTCGGCATCGCTGGCCTGCAGGCCATTGGCAAATGGAAAGCGCTCCGCCAGGTACTGGTTGAAATAGTTGGCCAGCTCATTCCACGCAGCCGCCGCCTGCTGCTGTTGCAGGAACTGGCAGCGTTGCATGGCGGTTTGTTGCAGATCCACGGCGCGCAATGCCAACGTTCCGCGCCCGCCGGACAGGTTGGCGGTTTGCAGGATCTGGCCACAGGACGCGACGTCCATTTCAATGAAGTCGCGGCTCACCAATTGCTCGATCTGCGCTGGCGAACTGGCGGGGTTCTGTTCTTTGTATTTGAGCAGTTCATCGTTGAGCGCACTGAACTGCGTCACACGCTCATAATCCAGCGCCGAGAGATTCTGTTGCTGGACTTTCAGCCACTCCAGTGCCGAGGTGCGGCGCTCGGTGATGCCGAGCATGGTGTTGAACTGCTGCTTGAGGCTCAGTTTCAGATCCTGCACGTCATTGGCGCCGTACAGTTGCAGGCCGAGGTTTTTCGAGCCGTCCCACTGACTGATTTCGGTGCGCCCGCTGAACAGTGGCTGGGCGACGATTTCATCGAGGCCGCCGACGATGTCCGCCAAGGCACGACGGTTCAAGGCGGTTTGCAAACGCGTGGCCAGATCGCTGCGGCGTACCTCGACAAAGGCTTTTTGCAAGGCAATCGCCTGCGAGGCCTGCACATTGAAGACACCGCTGTGGACCTGCGCACTTTGCTCGCGCAGGCTCGACAGCATGGCTTTGACCACCGCGCCTTCGGCCGCTTGCAGCAACGCGCCACGATATGCCGGGGGGATGCGCGGCAACTCTTCGGCGGCATAGCTCTTGTAGCTGGCGAAGTAGTTCAGCGCACTGTCGAGGTCGTCGCCATCAACACCGCGCCCCTGTCCATCCGGGACGTCGGACTGATCCGCCTGTAAGGCGATGGCGACAAAATCGCGCTTGAACAGCGCCTGTACCGCGTTGTTCAACTGCACCACATGCTCCTGCAAGACCAACTGCCCGCTGCCTTGCTGAATCAGCAAATTATCCCGGGCTCCGGCCTGGGTGATCCACTGGTCACGAAAGCTCTGTTGCAACTTCGACGCTTGCTGATCCAGCTGCTGTTCGACTTGTGGCCCCAGCAACGTGCTTTGGCGCACCTTGTCCATCATCGCCCGGTAACCGGGCACCAGATCCTGCCCCTTGCCCCGGCTCCACGCTGAGTTGGTCAGGCCGATCAGCGCTTGCAGGTCGTCGATCAGCGCTCGCAGGTCTTCCAGCTCGGTGAGGGAATTGCCACTGCCGACCTCCAGCCGCTCCAAGTGCAATCGCAGATAACCGGCCTGACGGACAAAGTTGTCAGCGAGAAAATACTGGTCCAGCCAGCGCTCCATGAGCCCGAGGAAATTTTCCTCGATCTGCGCGCGCTCAACAGTCAGGTCCAGCGCTTTCAACTCGCTGTTGTCGGCACCCAGCAGTGCCCGGTTGTAAAAACCGGCGCGGTGCAGAGTGCCGGCGTTGAGGTTCAGCGACAGGGCGTTGTTGCTCAGCAACACCAGGTCTTCGAGCGGCGCCTTGGTATTGTTCAGCGCCTGATTGAACCACTGGTTCTGCTGCTCCAGACTCACCGCACGCTCCACCAGCTCCGTGGCCTTGACGTAGTTTTGCCATTGGGCCGGATCTTCGCTTTCGACGTTGCCCCGTCGTTCGGTGTTGCGAATGGTCTTGAGTTGCGCCAGATCCGCGCTCAACAAATCGCGCAGCGGCAGCAACAAATGGCTGTGGGCGGTCAGGCGCAATTCGTTCTCCAACTGCGCATCCAGCGAGGAGAACCAGGAGGTCGGAAATACCACCGAGGTGAAGCGCCAGCGCGGCGCCTTCTCCAGCACCCGCCAGAAACTCTGGACGTTACGCCGGGTCGCCTCCAGCCGATGAGATTCATCCGTGACCGCCGCGTAATTTTTCTGTGCCCCTTGCATCAGGCGTGACAACTCGTGGGCATCCTTTTCCGAGTCCTGCCACACCCACAGCATGCCAGCGCCCCAGAGCAGCGCGACCACCAGCGCCACCCCACCGGTCACGCGCTGCCAGCGCTGACGCAGGCGTAACAGACGCGGCACCACCTGGGCCAGACCTCGCTCGGCGACCACCCGCCGCTGCCACAACTGCCGGGCGAAAGCGCTCTGCTGCAAGCCGGTGTCGTAGGCCGAAAACCCATCGGCGCTGTCGTCCGAGGGCTGGTTGGCGGTGAAATAAACCCCGCGAAAACGCGGCGCCTCGCCTTGCGCATTGCCCTGGAAAACCGGTTCCAGCAAGGATTGCAGATGACGCCGCAAGGCTTCGAAACGCTCCGGCAAGCCATACAGATCGACGCTCAACTGCCCGGACAAGGCGCCGATTTCGATGATCGATTCCGCCAGGGCCCGGTTGACCTGATCCAGCGCCTGATCGCTCCATTGCGCTTGCCAGACCGCATCGGGCCCGTGGGGCGAGGACCAGCCCAGTGAGCGTTCGCGAGCCTCGACCGGCAGCGCGCTGATCAACTCCTGGAAACCCGGCAACTCTTCCATGCCGGTAACGACCACGTACACCGGCAAGCTCAAACCAAAGCGTTGCAACAGATCGATGAAACGTCGACGCGCCGCCAGGCCGAGGGCCGCCGCCTGCTCGGCATTGCCCAGCCGACTGATCGGCACCGTCCAGATCACGCCGTCCAGCGGACGTTGACTGCGCAAACGCAGGATCAACCCCAGCAAGCGCCACCAGCCGCCCCGTTGCAGGTGCATGCCTTCATCCGGCAAAAACAGCGCCTGGGGCACCACCAAGACCGCCCCTTCGGGGTCCGACCACCAGCGACCGAACCAGCCCGGTTTGTCGGTGGGCTGCAAACGCCACTGGGTGCATAACTGGGTGCCCTGGGTTTCGTTGCCGAGCATCAGCAGCCATGGAATCTGGTAACGATCCTGGGTGCCCTGCTCCTGCTCCATCTGCCGCACCGCCAGGTAAAAACTGCGGATCGCCGCACCGCTTTGCGTGCGCAACCACCAGACCGCCACAGCGACAATCGCCAGCACCAACAGCACGGCGATGATGAGGCCGATAATCCCCAGCGTGCTCATGAGTCTTGCTCCGAGGTGGCCACCGAATCGGTCAATTGCAGGACCGGTTCGAGCTCCTGACGAATGTCACGCCAGAACAACTGCCCCAACCCGGTCAGCAGCAGGACCACAGCGAGAATCCCCAGGCCCAGGCGAAAACCGTCGGGCAACGAAAGCCGTACCGGCAATTGCAGCGGTGTCACCACCGAAGGCTGTTCGAGCCGGGCACTGACGTCGGCATAATCCGCCTCGTGCTGCCAGGCAAAGGTGAACAGCGCCAGGCGCCATTTTTCATGCTGAGCCTGATTCTGTTCGCCCCGCAAACGCCCCTGAAAGCCCAGCACCAGGCACTGCAAATAGACATTGGCCAGATCGCGCGTGGTGGGAATTTGCTCGTCCAGCAGTTCCTTGATCGCCAACGGTATCCGCTCACCAGCCTGACGGCTGGCGTACATCCGCGATTCCAGGGGTTTATCCTGCCAGGCCGACTGACCCGGCCATGACGTGAACAGCAAGGTTTCATCGACCAGCGCGACAAAGGCATAGACCAGCGCTTTGACGTGTTCGGTGGCGGCGTCACCGACTTTGGCAAAGGCCGTTCGCCAGAGTCGCTGGGAGATTTGCGTGGAGAGTTCGACCACCGCCTCCACCAGCGCTTCGTCTTCGCTGTCCTTGGGCAACTGGCTCCAGTCCTGGGACCATTGCTGCCAGGCCTGGCGAAAAGCACTGCTCAGCGGCGCTTCGTTCAGGCCTCGTGTACCTGTCCCGGTAGTTCCCTCAGACATATGACGTTCCTTCCTTGATCAAGCACTCTCACTCGCCTGGGCCACAAACAACACCACTTGCCATGGACTGCTGGCCAGCCTGGAAGCCGGTGCGGCAATCAACAACGGCAACTGCCCGTTGAACCATTGGCCCTCGGCCGTCACCACGAACAACCGCGTATCGTCGCCGACGCCGTAAGCCACTTGTTCATTGCGACTCATGGCCTCATGGGACAAACCGCTCATACGCTGACGGCTGAGCAACGGGATGTGCGGCTGCGATGCGATGATCGCCCCGCGTAGCCATTCGCTGGCGGCCTGCTCACTGGCACCGTTGGGCATGCGCAACCCGATGACCAGCCGTTGGCTGGGTTGGTCGTCGGGCAATTGAATCGAGAAGGACTGTTCGTTGCGTTCGAACGCCAGGCTGCGATAACCGGCGCGGATCAGTTCGAGGGTCTTTTCCAGCCAATCGAGCACCGTTTCATAGCCGCGCTGCAGCTCCAGAAAATCCAGCGGAGCGAACGCCGGAACCCCGGCCAACGGATCGAGCGCCGACCAGGCGCCGGCCAGCCCGAGCAGTAAGCCATACAGCGCCTGCGGCGTGGCCACGCGACTGTTCAGCAGGCCTTCGACTTCCGGCAGCCGCGCCCACAGCGCCGTCAACTGGCGCCGAATTTCCATCGCGTCGTCCTGATTGCCGGCCTGCTGCGCCTGGCGCAAACGACCGGCGAGGAACATGCATTTCTCCCGCGCCCTGGCGCACAGCCCCGCCACGCGCCGGCCCACCAACGATTCGGGCAACAGGCATGGCGTCGGCGGTGTGTAAGGCAACGCAAGAAAACCGCCGCCCTCCTTGCGAATTCTCAGCAGCGGCAGGCAGACGGAATCCGCCTTGTTCAGTTGCGTGCACAAACGCGGATTCGGACGCCAGACCGTGATCGACTCGGGGTACTCGCCGCTGGTGAGATCCGGCAATGCGTCGCCGACCACCGACTGCAATCGCCCCTTGAGCGGCAGCAACTGACCGGCGCGCCACAGCGGGCTGACCGCCAGGTACACGGTGACGGTGGCGTTGTCCGTGGCGTCGATCGCTTCACTGACGTCGAGCTCCAGCATCGGCCCGACACCGGCCTGCAGATTGACCGGCAAACCGTCCGGCAACGTCGCCTGCAAATTGAGCAGGCGCACCAGCCCGGCGCTCAGTGCCGAGGGATCGAATTCGACGCGGGTCACGCCCCAGAACCACGGATTACACGCCTGGGCGAAATGCGCCACCAACGCCTCGGCCCGCAGCCCTTGCAACTGAAAATGTTGGGGCAGCAACTGCATGCCCTCATGCCAGCAAACCGCGTCAGGTAGCAGACTCATACGATTCCCTTCGACCTCTTGTGGTGCCTGACTTGAACATCAGCCCTTGTGGGAGCAATCCTGTGGCGAGGGGGCTTGCCCCCGTTGGGTTGCGAAGCAGCCCCAAAATCGCTGATGCACCAACAATCTTGTGAGTGCTACGCACTCAAACGGGGCGGTGCGGCGTTCCGACAAGCCCCCTCGCCACAGAGCCCCCTCGCCACAATCCTGTGTTCAGTTCGGGTGATCGCTGACCAGCGTCATCTCGCGACTGTCGAACTTGAGCCAGGCGTTGCTTTGATCGTCCAGCCGCAACCGGTGTGCTCCGGGAGTGGTATAGCTGGCGAAGACTAAAAGTCCAGCCGCCCGCTTGCCCCCCAACGGAAAGGGTTGTTTGTCGATGAATTGACCGGGCACCAGCTCCAGTCCCCAGACCGTCATCAGCTGTCGGTAGTCGCGCTGATACTGCTCGCGTTCGGCGAACCACTGACGGGCGGTGATGCCCGACAACTGCTTGAGCAGGTCCGCGTCGTTCACCGCAATGAAGTCCACCGCAATCGGCGTGTCATCGTTGGCGCGGGGCGCGACGTCCAGCGTCAGGTTATCGAGATCGACGCGAGGCCCGAACAACGAACATCCGGCGAGTGACAGGAGCACAAGCAAAGAAAAAAGACGTGCGTACAAAATGAATTTTCCTTTTCTCGACACGGTCCAAAAACGTTTTTTGTTTGCTTTTTTATAGACCTGTTCTAGCGTCTTGGGTAGTTCGGTCGGCACGACGAATGTGGAAGGTTCGTCAAAGGAATGACAGGTCCTCTGCCCTCCCTTTCTAACCTACGGTCCAGTAAGGGAATGCGATGAAACGGGCCTCCCGATGCATTGCACCCGCCTCATGCATCGGAGTCAGCCACCATGGCAGAAAGTACTCAGCACAAGCTAGACAGGGTTCGCCCACCCCGGGTGCAAATCACCTACGACGTCGAAATCGGCAACGCGATCGAGAAGAAAGAACTGCCGCTGGTTGTCGGTATTCTTGCCGACCTCTCCGGCAAGCCTCTCGAACCACTCCCGAAATTGAATGAACGGCGTTTCACCGAAATCGACCGCGACAACTTCAATGAAGTCCTCGCCTCGATCGGCCCACGCGCCACCT
Source organism: Pseudomonas sp. GGS8 (assembly GCF_024168645.1). NCBI lineage: Bacteria > Pseudomonadati > Pseudomonadota > Gammaproteobacteria > Pseudomonadales > Pseudomonadaceae > Pseudomonas > Pseudomonas sp. GGS8. The sequence continues at coordinate 5,670,281 of NZ_JALJWF010000001.1, forward strand.
TGCAGGTCAACAACACCCTCAGCGGCGACGGCAGCAAACTCAACATCGAACTCAACTTCAAACACATCGACGACTTCGATCCGGTCAAGGTGGTCGAGCAGGTCACTCCGCTGCGGCGCCTGTTCGAAGCGCGCCAGCGTCTGCGCGATCTGCTGACCAAGCTCGATGGCAACGATGATCTGGACAAGCTGCTGCGTGACGTCATTGCCAACACCGAGGGACTGCAAGAGATCAAGTCGGCTCGTCCGGACACCGCCGCCCCCGCTCCTGCTGGCGACAGCGAAGCACCGGCTGAACCGCAAGCCTGATCGCTCATCCACCCAGGGAGAATTTGCCATGCCCGCCTCATCCGCCGCCCAGACCCAAGCCAGTGACAGTACGACCGAGACCTTGTCCCTGCTCGACCAAATAATCGCCAAAGGCCGCATGGCCCATGACGACAGCCAGCAGGATTACGCCCGCGACATGCTCGCGGAATTCGCCACCCAGGTCCTCGACGAAGGCATGGCCATCGACAAGGACACCGTGGCGATGATCAACGACCGCATCAGCCAGATCGACGAGCTGATCAGCGCTCAACTGAACGAAGTGTTGCACCACCCGGATCTGCAGAAACTCGAAGCCTCCTGGCGCGGCCTGCACCTGCTGGTGAAGAACACCGAGACCAGCTCCCGGCTGAAGCTGCGCCTGCTCAACGTGGCTCAAAAAGAGCTGCAGAACGACCTGGAAAAAGCCGTCGAGTTCGACCAGAGCGCGCTGTTCAAGAAGATCTACGAAGAGGAATACGGCACCTTCGGCGGCCACCCCTTCAGCCTGCTGGTGGGTGACTACACCTTCGGCCGGCACCCGCAAGACATTGGCCTGCTGGAGAAACTGTCGAACGTCGCGGCGGCCGCTCATGCGCCGTTCATTGCCGCAGCCAGCCCACGGCTGTTCGACATGAACAGCTTCACCGAACTGGCGGTGCCACGGGATCTGTCGAAAGTGTTTGAGAGCCAGGAGCTGATCAAGTGGCGCTCGTTCCGTGAAAGTGAAGATTCGCGCTACGTATCGCTGGTGCTGCCGCACTTCTTGCTGCGCCTGCCCTACGGCCCTGACACATCGCCGGTGGAAGGCATCAACTACGTCGAAGACGTCAACGGCAGTGACCACGGCAAATACCTGTGGGGCAATGCCGCGTGGGCCTTGTCGCAACGGATCACCGAAGCCTTCGCCAAATACGGCTGGTGCGCGGCGATTCGCGGTGCCGAAGGCGGTGGTGCGGTGGAAGGCCTGCCGGCCCATACCTTCCGCACAACTTCCGGCGACCTGTCGCTCAAATGCCCGACCGAAGTGGCGATCACCGACCGTCGCGAGAAAGAACTCAACGACCTCGGCTTCATCGCCCTGTGCCACAAGAAAAACAGCGACGTGGCAGTGTTCTTCGGCGGCCAGACCACCAACAAGTCCAAGGTCTACAACACCAACGAGGCGAACGCCAACGCGCGGATTTCGGCGATGCTGCCGTACGTGCTCGCGGCCTCGCGTTTCGCGCATTACCTGAAGGTGATCATGCGCGACAAAGTCGGCAGCTTCATGACCCGCGACAACGTGCAGACCTACCTCAACAACTGGATCGCCGACTACGTGCTGATCAACGACAACGCGCCGCAAGAAATCAAGGCGCAGTACCCGTTGCGCGAAGCCCGGGTGGATGTGACCGAAGTCGCCGGCAAGCCGGGTGCCTACAAGGCCACGGTGTTCCTGCGGCCGCACTTTCAGCTTGAGGAGCTGACCGCGTCGATCCGCCTGGTCGCGACCCTGCCGCCACCGGCAGCCGCCTGACTCTGTGGCGAGGGGGCTTGCCCCCGTTGGACTGTGCAGCAGTCCCCTTCAAGGGCCGCTACGCGCCCCAACGGGGGCAAGCCCCCTCGCCACAGGTCCACTGTTCGACTCGATAGCCCATTTGCCTAATGTGAGTTTATTCAGGAGTTTCATGCGATGGATGCAATCATTCTCGACCTCGGCGGCGACATCAAAGGCGATAGCCTGCTTGAGGGTTACAAGGACAAGATCGAAATCATGTCCTACAGCCACAACGTGGCGATGCAGGTGACCAACGACGTCAGCAACTCGGAGCGCACCTCCGGCAAGCCGCACATCGGCGAGTTCACCCTGACCAAATTCGTCGACAGCTCGACGCCCTCCCTCAACGAATATTGCTGCGCCGGCAAACCGATCCCCGAAGCCAAGATCACCATCGGCCGTAACGCCGCCGAAGGCAGCGGTCAGCTGATGCCGTTCATCATCTACACCCTGACCAACGTGGTGCTGTCCAACGTCAGCGTCAGTGGTGGTACGGGTGGCAAACCGGTGGAAACCATTTCCCTGAACTTCACCAAGATCAAGTGGGAGCTCACCGCCCAGAAAGACGACGGCACCAAGGAAGGCACGGCCGCCTCGACCTGGGACATGGCCGCCAACAAACTCATCAAAGCCAAGTAAGCGGACGCGTCGGTCATGGCAGGCACCGGCATGCTCCCACCGTTATTCGAGCGCCTCGCCGCAAGCGAGGTCGACACCGTGCAGGTGTTCGATCGCCAGGGGCTGCTCGACTCGGTGCACACGGAGTTGCTGCGCCTGTTCAATACCCGACGCGGCTCACGTCCACTGACCTCCCCGCCGAGCATTCTCGACTACGGCATCGCTGACTGGACCGCCTTGCAACAGCAGCGCAGCGATGACCGTCGTCAGTTGGCGCGGGAAGTCCGCGAGGCGATCACCCATTTCGAACCGCGCCTGCAACTGGGCGAAGTTCAGGTCAATCCGGTCCCCGACCATCCGCAGCAACTGAGCATTCGGCTAGTGGGCGAGTTGCGCAGCGGCCAGCAGCACTGGCCCGTGGCATTTGTCATCGAGAAGGCCAGCCATGGTCTTGAGGTGCGTCATGAGCGACTCGATTGACCCGCAACTGCTCGACTACTACCAACGCGAACTGACCTGGCTACGGCACGCCGGGAGTATTTTTGCCGAGCGTTATCCCAAGGTCGCCAGACGCCTGGAACTGTCCCCCGGTGAATGCCCCGACCCGCATGTCGAACGCCTGCTCGAAGGTTTCGCCTTGCTCGCCGCGCGCTTGCAACGGCGGCTCGATGACGACTACGCCGAATTCAGCGACGCCTTGCTCGAACAGCTTTACCCGTTGGCCATGCGGCCGCTGCCGTCCTGCGCGATCGTGCAGTTCGAGCCGGACCCGAGCAAGGGCAACCTGAACGATGGTTATCCGTTGCCACGGGACACACCGCTCTTCGTCACCACTGCCAAAGGTGAAAGCATCCACTTTCGCACCAGCGCCGCGGTTCGATTGTGGCCGGTGGAAATCAACGAAGCGTTGCTGCTGGGTAGCGACGAAGCCCAGGCCCTGACCGGTGTGGCGCAAGCGCGCTCGGCCCTGCGCCTGAGCCTGCGTTGCCTGGGTGAAAGCCAGTGGTCGACGCTGGCCATCAAACAATTGCGCGTGCACCTGGCCGCCTCGCCGGTGATCAACGCCTGCCTGTATGACCTGCTCGGTGCCCACGCCGTGAAGGTGCTGGCCGGACCGGCCGGCAGTGTGCCGGTCGCGCTGACCGGGTTGCCGCAGATCGTCGGCTTTGCCAGCGACGAAGTGCTGTTGCCGGACGAGGACGGCGTGCATCCCGGGATGCGCCTGCTCGCCGAGTACTTTGCCTTCCCGGACAAATTCAACTTCTTCGACATTCCATTGGCCGGCGCCGCCAGCGACAGCCAGACGCTGTACCTGTACATCGTCTTCGACCGCGCCCCGGCCAGCCGCCTGCACCTTCAGGCCAGCGACATCGCCCTGGGCTGCGCGCCGGTGATCAACCTGTTTCCGCGAACCTCGGAGCCACTGCGCCCGGACGGCACCCGCAGCGAGTATCGTCTGGTCGCCGATAGCCACCGGGAAAACAGCGTCGAGATCCACAGTATCCGCGCCATGCGCGCCAGCTCAAGCCAAGGCGTGCAACGGGTGCCGGCGTATTACGGCAGCCAGCATGGCGGCACCGACAAACAGTGCTACTGGCATGCGCGTCGGGTCAACGGCATGACCCCGAATCGGCTGGGCACCGACCTGATGGTGAGCCTGGTCGATACCCGACTCGATCCGCTGACCGAGGCCAGCGAATACAGCCTCACCGCCGAACTGCTGTGCACCAACCGGCACCTCGCCCAGAGCCTGCCGGCCGGCACGCCACTGGGTTTCGAACGACCGGGGCCGGTGGCTTGGGCGCGTTTGCGTAACCCGCCCAGCCCGCAGAGTTTGCCGCGACTGGACGGCGAATCCCGCTGGCGGCTGGTGTCGCAACTGACCCTCAATCATTTGTCACTGGTCGAGGGGCCGCAAGCGCTGGATGCCCTCAAGGAAATCCTCCAGTTGCACAACCTGCGCGACGAGGCCAGCGCCTTGCGGCAGATCGACGGCTTGTTAAGCCTCGGCTGCGAACGGGTAATCGCCCATGTCGGTGAAGATGCGTGGCGCGGCTGGCGCAATGGGTTGGAAGTTCAGCTGCAACTCGATCCGCAGCATTTCGTCGGCAGCAGCGCGGTGTTGTTCTCAGCAGTGCTGGCGCAGTTCTTTTCACTCTATGCCACCGCCAATCGCTTCGTGCGCACGGCTCTGGTCCAGTCAGACAAGGAGGTCAAGACATGGCAACCCCAAGCCGGCATGCCGCTGTCCCTCTGAGCCTGAGCCAGAAGCTGCGACGCGATCCGCAGGCGTTCGAGTTGTTGCAGGCATTGCTGCTGCTGGAACGCGAACACCCGCAAGCCGAATCCCTGGGCAGCGGCACCGCGCCTCAAGCGGAAGCCTTGCGCCTGCGCGGGCCGTTGACGCCACTGTTTTCCGCCAGCGAAATCGAAAGCCTGACTCAGGACGCGGGCCAGCCACCGACACTCACAACGCCAGTGTTTGGCCTGGGCGGACCGGACGGTCCCCTGCCCTACGCCTATCAGGAATGGCTGCAACAACGCGCCCGCGCCAAGGATCATGCACCGGCCGAGTTCCTCGACCTGTTCCAGCATCGCTTGCTCAGCCTGCTGTACAAGGTGATGCGCAAACACCGGATTGCGGTCGGCTTCACCGTTCCCGGCGCGTCGCCGGTACAGGCGCAACTGCGGGCGCTGACCGGGTTATTGCCCAAAGCCTTGCAGGAACGGCAGGCCGTACCCGACTCCGCGGTACTGGCGTGCAGTGCGCTGTTTGCTGACGGTCGTCGTTCGCTGGCCGGCTTCGCCGCGATCGTGCGCGAGCACTTCGAACTGCCGGTAGAGCTCAGTGCCTATGAAGGTGCCTGGCGGGAGATTCCGCCGGCCAGCCGCAGTCGCCTGCAACCGGGTGGGCGCAATCTGCAACTGGGGCGCAGCGCCGTGGCCGGCACCCGGGTCTGGGATGAACACGCCGGCATCCGCCTGACCCTCGGCCCGCTGACCTCGGCGCAGGCGGCGCGGTTTCTGCCGGACGGTGAAGCCCATCCGGCGCTGGCCAGTCTCAGTGCGCTGTATTTCGGCCCCGACCTGGATTGCACACTGGTGCTGTTGGTGCGCGGTGCCAACCCGATGAAACTCGCTCGCCAGGCCCCGCCCTCGCTCAGTTGGAACGGCGGCCTGCAACGCCAGGCCAGCCTTGCCGTGCAACGGATTGAAACCCGCCTTCGCCAGCTGGAGATCACCTGAACATGGAACTGGCCAGCCTGATCGGACGCCTCAACCCGGACAACCGCCGCGCCCTCGAACGGGCCGCACAACGTTGCCTGCAACGGGGTCATCATTACGTCGAAATCGAGCACCTGCTGCTTGAACTGCTGGACATCGAGGGCGGTGACTTCGCCTGGCTGCTGCCGCGCTTCGGTCTGGAGCGCGATGCCCTGACGGCGGAAATCAACAAGGCCCTGGAACTGTTCAAGTCCGGCAGCACCCGCACCCCGGCGCTCTCGGCGCACACCATCGGCCTGCTCGAAGACGCAGTGGTTCAGGCCAGCGTGCTCGGCCTTGAAAGCATCCGCTCCGGCTTGCTGCTGCTGGCCTTGCTCGACCGCGACGAACGCCGCAGCCTGCTGCTCAATAGCGCCTCGTCGCTGTTGAAAATTCCACGGGAAGCCTTGCGCAGTCATTTGCTGGAGTGGACCGAAAGCTCACGCGAACACGTTGGCGGCACGCGGCCGGTCAGTGCCAGCCATCCGCAACCGAAACAGGATTCGGTGCTCGACCAGTTCACCCAGGACCTGACCGCCGACGCCCACGCCGGGCGTATCGACCCCATCGTCGGCCGCGACGGCGAGATTCGTCAGTGCATCGACATCCTGCTGCGCCGTCGGCAGAACAACCCGATCCTGGTCGGCGCGCCAGGGGTGGGCAAAACCGCGGTGGTCGAAGGCCTGGCGTTGCGCATTGCCGCCGGGGACGTGCCGCCGTCGTTGCAGGAAGTCAGCCTGCGGGTACTCGACCTCGGCCTGTTGCAGGCGGGCGCCGGGGTCAAGGGCGAGTTCGAGCAGCGGCTCAAAGGCGTAATCGACGCGGTGCGCAGCGCCGACAAACCGATCATTCTGTTTATCGACGAAGCCCACACGCTGATTGGCGCTGGCGGCGCGGAAGGCGGCAGCGACGCGGCCAATCTGCTCAAACCGGCGTTGGCCCGTGGTGAGTTGCGCACCCTGGCCGCGACCACCTGGCTTGAATACAAAAAATACTTCGAGAAAGACCCCGCTCTGGCCAGGCGCTTTCAACTGGTGCAAGTCGAGGAACCCGATGAAATCACCGCCGTGGAAATGCTCCGTGGCGTGGCTGCAAAACTGGAACAACATCATGGCGTTCAGGTACTCGACGCAGCGATTCACGAAGCGGTGAAACTGTCCCACCGCTACATCTCCGGGCGCCAGTTACCGGACAAAGCCATCAGCGTGCTCGACACCGCGTGTGCCCGGGTCGCCCTCGGCCAGCACGATGTGCCGCCACCGCTGGAAAGCCTGCGCCATCGCCAGCAGAGCCTCAAGGATGAAGTCGAACGCCTGCGTCGCGAACAGGCCACCGGGCTCGATCACCGTGAACGCATCACCCTGCTGGAAACTGAATCCGTGGGTAACGTGCAGGCCATTCGCGAACTGGAAACCCGCTGGAACGAAGAACGGATCGCCGTGCGCGAACTGCTGGAAACCCGTCGCGAATTACTCACCTTGAGCGAGCGCGCCGACAACGACAAACCGGACGAAGCCACCGACAGCCGCATCGATCATCTGGCCGCCGAACTGGTGCGACTCGAGGCAGGGCTGGATGCCATTCGCCAGGACGATCCGTTGGTGCCGGAACAGGTCGATGGCAAAACCGTGGCCGCGGTGATCGCCGGCTGGACCGGCATCCCTGTGGGCAAGATGCTCGCCGACGAAGCCCACGCCGTGCGCACCCTCGGCCAGCGCATGGGCCTGCGGGTGATGGGCCAAAGCACCGCGCTGAACACCATCGCCCAACGCCTGCAAGCCTACCGCGCCGGCCTCACCGACCCACAGAAACCGGTCGGCGTGTTCCTGCTGGTCGGCCCCACTGGCGTGGGAAAGACCGAAACCGCCTATGCGTTGGCCGACGCGCTGTACGGCGGCGAACGCAACCTGATCAGCATCAACCTTTCCGAATACCAGGAAGCCCACACCGTCAGCCAACTCAAAGGCGCTCCGCCCGGCTACGTCGGCTACGGCAGCGGCGGCGTGCTCACCGAAGCGGTGCGACGCAAACCCTATTCGGTGGTACTGCTCGACGAAATCGAAAAGGCCCACCCGGATGTACTCGAAGCTTTCTACAACGTCTTCGACAAAGGGGTCATGGAAGACGGCACCGGGCTGGTGGTGGATTTCAAAAACACCGTGATGCTGGCCACCAGCAACGTCGGGGCTGAGTTGCTGCTCGACACACCGACCGCGCAACTGGGCACCGATGCCTTCAACGAAGCGCTGCATAACGTGCTGCTGAAAGCGTTTCGGCCAGCGTTTCTGGCGCGCATGACGGTAGTGGCGTATCGGCCGCTGGATGAAGCGACGCTGGAGGGGATTGTGTTGGCGAAGCTGGAGAAATTGCGTGGGCGCTACAAGGCTGCGACCGGGAAGCAGTTTGAGTTCGATGCCGGGATTGTGCAGGCGGTGTTGGCCAAGTGCAGTGCTGCCGGGGCAAGGGATGTTGAGAATGTGTTGATGACGCAGGTGACGGGGAAGTTGGCGGAGTGGGTGTTGGAGTAAGGAATGAGAAACGTCCGGTTCATGATCATTTTCCAGACAGGTTTCTGTATGCCACATCTAATAACCACGACATAGGTCCGGGAGCCTGTTGGAACTTCATGCTGACGGGAACAGTGCTCGCCATGACCCACTCAGAGAAAGGAATAATCGATGGCCGCCGCCGATACGCTTCACGCACGGAGCATGCTCCACAACCTGTGTACTCAACCACTAGGAGTTCTGAATGCAAATGCAGTCTATGTAGTTGGGTTAGCGGGTGCAGATACGCAGAGCGTCCCTTTGTATTTCGGGGCCTATCAGGGTGAAATACGTATTTCACCGACTCAACATCATGTCTCGACGTTCCTCAATACCGGCCTGCCGGTAATCGTACCCGACGCCGTAGTCCGCTGCACTGGCCTGATCAGTCCGATGCGCGGCCATATTGCAACGACACCCACTCGCCTGAATCTGACCGCACAAGTACCGGCTGCAACGAACAAACTATGGGTAACAGAACAACAGACCGGTTGTTCCGTATTAATTTTGAAGTGGGCCGGGAATCTCTACTCGATGGTGCATTTGCAGCCCAATGCAGATAATGAGTTCAACCGACTGGGTAAACTCATCAATCGATCCGACATCGGGATGGCTTTGCAAAAAAATGCCTGGCTCAGACCCGAAGTCGCTGAGGTGGCGGAACAGTCCGGTAATGGGCAAACCCCCGACGCCTATATTCTCGTGCAGTCATTACATACAGCACGAAGGGGAAATGCATGCCAGGTCATCGGCATCAACATCAATGGAACCTTTAACTTTTACCTCCAAACCAGTATTCGAAACGGTTTGACAGAGACCTATAGCACGCAGTCTTTGCAATGGACACCCTGGATCGATTACGTGCCATTTTTCACTTATTAGAGAACTCAGGAGTCCCGATACCAGAGCCCGAGAGCCACTCTAAAACAGGAAGGCGATTGATCATGACTTACCGAGAGGCAATAGATCAGGCAATCAAGGCATGGGACTCGATCCGCTGGCACATCAACAAGAGTGAACAAAGCAAGTCTGCCGTTCATGTCCTTCGTTTGCTGCTAAAAACCCCGGGAGATGACAAGCTCCTCAGGCAAGCGATCGATACATTCCTCGGCACATGCCATGAAGCATTCAACTACGCGGGGGTCAATTATGTTCAGCTAAAGCCCACTTCGGCGCTTTACGCGAACCTCGATAAATACATAAAAGGGGCCAATCCACCCCTTATCTCTCTCCCAGTGGTAGCCAGTTCGTCTTCTCCACGCCCGGGGATTCCACCTGTTGCTATTACGTCTGCGCTCCCGTCCGTCGGCTTGAGCGTGGCAAGCTCTTCTTCCAGCAGCCCGGCCGTTTCCTCCAGCAGCCCCGCCAGTGCCTCCAGCCGAGACACATCAGCCCTGTTAGTTCAAATCAGCAGGCATCAGGCAGAATGGTCAAAAATTGCTATTACTGATCTGCCCACCGGCAAGCATGGCGTCTACAAATACACCGACGACAACAAATACGCTGATGTCCCGAGAGGCGCCGTTTCGGGTCTTTTAAAAAGAGAACCGAAAATCGACGAACAAGGGCTACGCGCTCCGGAGTTCTGGGCTCTGTTCGGTGCAATAGTCATGAGGGCCCCAAAAAAATTCGGTAGATGTCTGCACTGTTCTGCCGCGGTCGTGCATAGCTTGGTGTTCGACCCGTTTTTCGACAATTGTGAAATCGCCGTTATGGGTTCGACAGAATATGACCATTATTTTGTTTGCGTGGGCTCCAGCATGGGGAAAATCCGGACAGGACTGGGCATTGCGATTGATGTGTGGGATTCCAATAACCCCGCGAAACCATCGAGCACCTCGACCCACCCCCTCGCAAAAAACTTCACTTACTGGTCCGAGGCCGGACTCGAGATCCTGTGCCCCATACCGACTGAGTCACGGGCAGCACTTCGATTATTTGTGAAATCAAGATTTCCAGACAGGGCATGACGCCGATGGGCTTCTTATAAGAACAGTCAATGCCAACCTCACGCCACCGTCGTGGTTTAAACAGGGCTGACACATGAGAATCGCAAGCTTCAACATCGAAAAGAATGGCGGTTCTTCTACACTCGAAAAAAAAGCGCAGGTGGACTTTTTCATCAGCAAGTGCTGTTCGAACAAGGAGTGGAACGTCGACCTTTTGTTTTTGTGCGAAGTGCATTCAGCCCAGGTCAATAACTATGCATCCAACCTGGCGGAAATTTATCCAAGCTACAGGGTTGCCGCTTTTACGGGTGGATACTCGAACGCCTACATTGTCATGGTCAGTGAATTCGCGCAGATCGAGATTTGTAGTCAAGGCAAGCTATTTGGTTTGAACAGGGATCTGATTGCCATCGCCGCGACGGGAGTGAATGGTTACACCGGGTACGTTTTTCTCGCACACTTCAAATCCGGACAGAACGGTCTCACCAAAAGCCAGCTCAAATCCTGCACAGCGCTGGGTGGAAACTGGGTCGTGACGGGAGATATGAACCTGGACTATGCCAATGTCGGTCAAGTGGAAACCGCGGGGCTCGCATACGAATGCTGGGGCGGACAACAGACCCACGCCAAAGGAGGAATACTGGATTGGGTGCTCGCATCCGCAGACGTGAAAGTCACCACAATTGACATCACCGGGCTGGCCAATGAATTCGATATGAGCGGGCCGGATCATCGTCCTATTCTGTTTGACGTCTCGTCCTGAAGCAGGCGCCCCGCAATCGGTCACTTCCACTTGAGGCCACCCAATGCCCCGCACCACCGACAGCAATACCAGCCTGTCCCTCACCGCCACCTCGCTGTCGGCGCTTTATCCTGAGTCACTGTCCGGGGAAGAAGCGCTCAATTCGCTCGGATCACAAACCCTCAATGGCCTCAACGACGGCGCCTCCCTCACCCTGACCACCGCCGTCGCCACCCACGTCACCGCCACCCTGCACAACGACGCCCTGACCCGTCCAATGGACGCTCTGGTTGCCGAAATCCGCCAACTCCCCGCCGATGCCACCGCCGAGCGCTATCAGCTTGTGTTAAGGCCATGGCTCTGGTGGCTGACCCTGGCCAGCAACAACCGCGTGTTCCAGAACCTCAGCAGCTCGGACATCGTCACTACGATTTTCAAGGCCCACGCCTTCACCGACTTCAAGCTCTCACTCACCGGCACGTACACCCCACGCGAATACTGCGTGCAATATGGCGAAACCGATTTCGCGTTCGTTTCGCGGTTACTGGAAGAAGAAGGCATTTTCTGGTTTTTCACCCACGAGGACGGCAAGCACACGCTGGTGCTAGGTGACAGCAACGATGCGTTCGTGCAGATCCCCAACGGACCCAAGGTGAGCTATCTCGGTCAGCAGTTGGGTGAGCGTGAACTGCATGGCATTCGTTCCGGGCAGGTCTGTGTACAGGCGGTGGCCGGGGTATACCGGGCGACGGATTACGAGTTCACCACCCCGACCACTTCGCTGTACGGCCAGGCCGAAGCGGTGGCCGGGCCACGGTCGATGTACGAGCATCCGGGCGGCTACAACGCCAAGGCACGAGGTGATGCGTTGACCAAGCAACGGGTCGACGGCTTGCGCAGTCAGGAGAAACGCTTTGTTGGTGAGAGCGACTGCCGCTGGCTGGTGCCGGGGCACTGGTTCACCCTCGCTGGACATGACGATACGACGTTAAACATCGATTGGGTGGTGACGGCGGTCACCCACGAAGCCAGTCACGAAAACTATCGCAACCGCTTCGAGGCGATCCCCAAGGCCACGCCTTACCGCCCGGCACGGACAACGCCCAAACCACGGATGCACACCCAGACCGCCATTGTCGTCGGCAAGGCGGGAGAAGAAATCTGGACCGACGAATACGGTCGAATCAAGCTGCAGTTCCCCTGGGATCGCGACGGCAAGAACGACGAAGCCAGTTCCTGTTGGGTGCGGGTGGTGCTGCCCTGGAGCGGCAAGGGTTTCGGTATGCAATTCGTGCCGCGCATCGGCCAGGAAGTGATCGTGACGTTTATCGATGGCGACCCGGATCGGCCATTGGTGACCGGTTGCGTCTACAACGGCGACAACGCCCTGCCCTATGCGCTGCCGGCGAATCAGACCCAGTCGGGAATCAAGACCCAATCATCCAAGGGCGCAGGGGGTTTCAACGAGTTGCGCTTCGAGGACAAGAAGGATGCCGAAGAGGTGTTTTTGCAGGCGCAGAAAGACCTGAAGATCAACGTGCTCAACGACACCACCGCCATGGTCGGCCACGACGAAATCCTGACCGTGCAGAACGCTCGCACGCGCACGGTGAAAGAAGGCGACGAGACCGTGACCCTGGAGAAAGGCAAGCGCAGCGTCACCATTCAGACCGGCAGCGACACGCTCGATGTGAAGGACAGTCGCAAGGTGACTGTGGGCGCGGACCAGACTCACAGCACCGGTGGCAATTACACGCACAAGGTCACCGGTGATTACAGCCTGACGGTTGACGGCAACCTGACCATCAAAGTGACCGGCAGCCTGACCCTGCAAAGTGGCGGCAGTTTCACCATCAAGAGCGGCGCGGATCTGGCGGCCGAGGCCAGTACTTCGATCAGCCAGAAAGCCGGCACCTCCTTGAGCAATCAGGCGGGCACCTCATTGGAGAACAAGGCCGGCACGACCATGACCAACGATGCCGGGATCAGCCTGACCAACAAGGGCGCCGCTTCGCAGACCGTGGACGGTGGCGGCATGCTGACCATCAAGGGTGGTCTGGTGCAGGTCAACTGACGAGGAAACCCCATGGCCATCACGCCGCTGGATTTGCAGCAGAACGATAAACAGCTCAAAGGGCGCTTGCTCGATGGCCAGCTCGACGGCGCGCTGCACATCAAGGATGACGGGCGCGCGCAAGCTGATTTGCACTACAGCCAGGGCGAGCTGCAAGGCACCTCCCTGCTCTACCACCCCAATGGCAAGGTCTCGGCGCAGTTGCCGTTTGTCCATGACAAGCTGCAGGGGGTTGCCAGTTTCTATGCCCCCGAAGGCAGTCTGCAGCGCAAGGCGACTTACCGCCGAGGGCTGTTGCATGGCGAGGCGTTCAATTACTTTCCCGATGGTCAATTGGCCGAGGTTGAGTGCTACCGCGACGGCGTGCGTGACGGGCGCTATCAGCGTTTTCATCCCAATGGCAAACCCGCCGTCGAGGCCCGTTACCTCAACGGTCTATTGCTGGAACCGGAACAGGGTTTCGCCGCCGACGGGCGACCGCTGGATGCGGACGGCAAGCCGATCTCACGGGTACGCTGGTGGTTCAGGCGCTGGAGCGATCCTGCTCAAGCCTGAAGCCTTGTGTTGACCGGGATGGCCTCATCGCGGGCAAGCCCGCTCCCACAGGGGATGTTCTGTGAATGCAGTATTGGTGGACAACAGCGATCACTGTGGGAGCGGGCTTGCCCGCGATGAGGCCGGCACCTTCAACCTCGATATCGCCTGACACCCTGCCTTCGCGAGCAAGCCTGCTCTCACAGTTTGATCATGTGCGGTCAGGGAATCAGCATCTGCATCTGCCCCGGCATCACGATTTTGATCACGCCGGCCCAGTTGCACATCAAGGTGCTGTTGGCATCGAGGGCCGGCATGCCGCCCAGCAGCAGGGTCGGCGCACCGCCGGGGATCCACGGGGTGGCGGTGGCCGGGATGCACGGCATCGGCGTCAGAACGCCAAGCGCCGCGGCGGTGGCGGCCGCGACCATCGGGTTGGCCATGCTCATGCACGTGCCGAACGGCATGACGTTCACCAGCGGAATGTGATCCATGATGTTCGCCGCCGGCATGCCCCCGGTCATTGTGCGGTTCACCGGCAGCACGTTGAGTACCGCCGGTGCCGCACCGAAACTGCATTGCAGGGTCGCGGTGGCGCAAACTTGCGGACAGCCCATGTCGATTCTCCTTCCTGGAAGCGGTGCTCCCTGAACCATAGCCCGCCGAGCCTGTTCGCGCACATCAGGAACGCTGATTATCCGGCAACACGCTAACCTATAAGACCGTGCCGCGCTTGTGGCGACCCCGGCGCGCCATTAGATTAGCCAATGATGTGTGGCCTCCAAAATAAGCAGAAGGGATAAGCATGGCGCTTACTGACCAGTCCACCCGTATCCGCTCCGGCGAAGAACTCGATGCCAGCCTGATCGATCCGTACCTCAAGGCGCACATTCCGGGCCTGAGTGGCTTGCCTGTGATCAGCCAGTTTCCGGGCGGTGCGTCGAACCTGACTTACCTGCTGGAATACCCCGAACAGGAATTCGTCCTGCGCCGGCCGCCATTCGGCCACAAGGCCAAGTCCGCCCACGACATGGGCCGCGAATTTCGCATCCTCAATCAGCTGCGGGACGGTTTTCCCTATTGCCCCAAAGCCTATGTGCACTGCACCGACGAATCGGTGATCGGCGCCGAGTTCTATGTGATGGAACGGGTCAAGGGCATCATCCTGCGCGCCGAACTGCCACCGGAACTGGGCCTGGATTCGGCGAAGACCGAAACCCTGTGCAAGAGCTTCATCGACAAGTTCGTCGAACTGCACCGGGTCGACTACAAGGCCTATGGCCTGGGCGACCTCGGCAAACCCGAAGGTTATGTCGCGCGGCAAATCAAAGGCTGGAGCGAGCGCTACGAAAAAGCACTGACCCCGGATGCGCCGAAGTGGGAAACGGTGAAGGCCTGGCTGAACGACAAGATGCCGGCCGATCACCCGACGTCGAGCATCGTCCACAACGATTACCGCTTCGACAACGTGATCCTCGACCCGAACAACCCGATGCAGATCATCGGCGTGCTGGATTGGGAACTGACCACCCTCGGCGACCCGCTGATGGACCTGGGCAACACCCTCGCCTACTGGATCGAAGCCGACGACCCGGCACCGGTGCAACTGATGCGCCGCCAGCCAAGCCACGCCCCTGGCATGCTGACCCGCCGCGAATTCGTCGATTACTACGCCGAGCGCTCAGGCCTCCAGATCGACAATTTCGACTTCTACTACACCTATGGCCTGTTCCGTCTGGCCGGCATCGTCCAGCAGATCTACTACCGCTTCTTCCATGGTCAGACCCAGGACAAACGCTTCGCGCAGTTCATTCACATGAACAAACTCCTGGAGCAAATGAGCCTGCAAGTCATTCAGAAATCCAGGCTCTGATCGGGCCACATAACAAGGAAAAATCATGTCCAAGACTCAGTTGTTCGACCTCGACGGCAAGATCGCTTTCGTCTCAGGTGCCAGTCGCGGCATCGGTGAAGCCATCGCCAAACTGCTGGCGCAGCAAGGTGCCCACGTGATCGTTTCGAGCCGCAAGCTCGACGGCTGCCAACACGTCGCCGACGCGATCATCGCCGCCGGCGGCAAGGCCACCGCCATTGCCTGCCACATCGGTGAGATGGAACAGATCACCCAGGTCTTTGCCGCCATCCGCGAACAATTCGGGCGCCTGGACATCCTGGTCAACAACGCCGCGACCAACCCGCAGTTCTGCAACGTGCTGGACACCGACCTCAGCGCTTTCCAGAAAACCGTCGACGTGAACATTCGCGGCTACTTCTTCATGTCGGTGGAAGCCGGCAAGCTGATGCGCGAACACGGTGGCGGCAGCATCATCAACGTTGCCTCGATCAACGGCATCTCACCGGGGATCTTCCAGGGCATCTACTCGGTGACCAAGGCAGCGGTGATCAACATGACCAAGGTGTTCGCCAAGGAATGCGCGCAATTCGGTATCCGCTGCAACGCCCTGCTGCCGGGATTGACCGACACCAAGTTTGCTTCGGCGCTGGTGAAAAACGACGCGATTCTACAAACCGCGCTACAGCAGATTCCGCTCAAGCGCGTGGCGGATCCGCGTGAAATGGCGGGGGCGGTGTTGTATCTGGCGAGTGATGCGTCCAGCTATACGACCGGGGTTTCGCTGAATGTGGATGGCGGGTTCCTGTCCTGATTCGGCTCAGCGAATAAACCAAAGGCAGCCTCAGGGCTGCCTTTGGTGTTTGGGGACTGGACCCAGGAGCGACTCTATTCCCTCTGCACAAACTCAACCGGCTTCCCAGTCAAATCCACGGTGAAGACACCCACCCTGATGCAACATCTAGGGCAATGGCGTCCTCTGCGGCATTACCTCAAAACTATTTCTGACCTATTTGAGTTGGTAATTCAACCAAATATGGTGCGTGCCATCGGTATCTATTTTGATCCCGCCTGATCCCGATATCCCTCTCAAATCACCTGTACCACTGCCTCCGACTATGCAGAAAAATTCATCTGCCCGATCAGTGCCGGTTGTGGAGGCAGAGTGGATGAAATTGAAGGCGCCTTCTTTTCCATTCACCGCACCTTTGAAGCTCTCAATTGCGATGTAACTGCCCGTCCTGGTCGTCTGGTCGAACGCCGCAGTAAAAACTGTTGAGGAAACACCGTCGATAGCACCCGAGTAGCATTTCTCCATGGTGCTGATAGACACTGGTAAGGAGGTAGTAATCTCGGGGGTTGGGCTCAGGCCTGTTGGTTTGAAATTCTTAGTAGCAAAAGTGGCTAACGCTTCCATTCACATCCGTCTCTATCCAAATGAGTGAGGTTCTCATTCTACTCCACAGCACAGCACGCACGGAGCCAAAAACGATCAGAACGAGATGTCGGCTCAATAGTTAGGCCAATGCATCACCAGTTCATAATCATCGGCAACCCAGGACGGAAATCGTGTGTCTGGCCGCTTGCGCCATGATCGATTTCCAATACGACCAGATGCTCATCACCATGAACAATTTCAAATCCTTCCAGCTGATTTGCGCAGTTCGCAGGGGTAGAAAAAGCTTGGCTGTTGGGAGTGGTAACTCGCACAGATGTAATGTCGCGAAAGCCGTTGGGATGTTCAAACGGCTGCGCTCGCTCAATCGGAGCCTCATCTGGTCTCTTGGCAAACGAAAGAAAAAACCACATCGGTTCGGATACAGGCGCATGTCCCACGTCGACTTTCAGGGCAGCGGGTAAGTAAACAGGTCGATATTCCCAGACCGGAAATATTGGCTTCTCGCCTACGGTGGATGGTCTGAAGCAAATTCCAAAGGGCGCGGCAACTCCATCTGCGCACTTGAAGCGGTCAAAGAGTTGGGTTGGCGCTGTTAACTGACTTTGAGCTTCTGATTCATCGGTGAGATGTAGAAGCTCAATGAAAGAATTTCGGAAGAAGAATCTTCTATTGGCAGTGCCTTGGCCTGGGTGTACGTTTGGCGTCCCTTCAGCAAGCCCGAGGGCTTTCAGAGCATCAGCGCCTCGCCCGTCATCATTCACACAAATAAAAATGTGATCTATTTCCATCGTTAATTCCCTTTAATCCTGTGATTTGATTGCCCAATTATTTGGCAGAAGGTCAGCAACGGGCGAGTGAGATTACGCAGTTGCTGCCGCACAAGTGGGCATCCGTTTGAACACCTAGAGTGTTTGGCCTGATGTTTGTCGGTCGTTCAATTGGTATCGCGATTTCGGTGCAGCCACTCATCGACGACTTCTCCGAGAGTTTTAGGTACGTCATTACGTATCCAGGCCATAAAACCTCTGTCGAATTTAAAGTTCGCGCCGCAGTGCTCCACCATGAATCTGCGGACATTCTGTGTATTTCGGTAATTCTTGCAAACTGTCGTATTTCTTGTGAGCTGATCATTGTGCCAATTAAAACTCATGGGGGCAGGCTCCATACTTAGTGGTCTGATTTATAAATTCATAGCCTGGGATGCTTGGAGTCTTGCAATCGGTATCCACACGTCCACGTAACCCTTCCCTTGGGATGGCTCGAAATCAGAACTGTATTGCTCGAACTCAGGAGCTTGGGCAAGCTCACATTCAGATTCAGGCAACCAGTGGTTGAAAATGGTGAAGAACGTCTGATGGATCGTCGAGATATGGCCTTGGTGTCGAAACACGACATAGTTTTGCTGCGGCACTCTGAAATACCGAAAAGCCGGAGGAAGACCATCGACGCAGGACACCTCTGTACCGGCAATGTACTCAAAACTACCATCCAGTCCAGGATTACAGCACAGGCCATAGTTCCAGTTGTTTACCTGACCTGGTACCCGTCCTATGTAGGGGGAGAACGCTTGCCACAAACCGACGATGCCTTCGTTCTTATCGAAGGTAAAACGATCCCCCAGACCAGCGATGAAAAACTCTGCTCTAGTTTCAAAGCGGGGTTCAGGGAGTTTTATGAGCTTCGTTTCTTTCACACGTAACGGCTCCACCAGTGAGAGATGTTCATCCTCGTGCCCACGAACCTGCTTCGGTGTGAACCCAAACAGATCGCAGAAGGCGCGCGTAAAAGCTTCATGGGAGCCGTAGCCAGCATCCAGCGCTACTTGCAGGATATCCGGTGCACCTCGACGCAAGATCAGTGCCGCTTGGCTCAAACGCCGTGCACGGATGTAACGCATCACCGACCAGCCCGTCGACATCGCAAACAGGCGGGCCAAGGCAAAAGGAGACATGTTGCAATGGCGCGCGACACGTCCTAGATCGAGTTGGGATCCCAGCTCCAGCTCGATGTACCACAGGGCCCTCTCGATACTCAGCATGACGAATCTCCATGAACGCTAGAGCAACGTTATCAAATGAATGGGGAAAGCATTTGATCGTTCTTGCGGTTTCTGCTTTCCACCCAAAGCGTATGAAAGACCTCCGCGTCTCTTCGCTATGGCTTATGAGGGCTCATCGAGAGGATTGCCTGCACGCCTATTCAAGGTAACCCTTGGTCGAGGTGACTTCGCCAGACGGTTACTTTCCAGGTGTGTATCCGAATCCATTTGTGGACGAGATTTGCATTGAGGCTATGGCTGAGTGCGATGCTGGCAATCGAAGCGCCGGGCTGGGCACAGATTCGGCCATGGGCGCTTGGGCGCTCCAACTGGTTGTTTGCCGGGTTCTTCGCAGTGGCAAGCGGGCGGCGGGGGTCATGAGTCTGATCCAGTCGGCACGCATGAACGGGCATGATCCGTCTGCCTATCTGAAAGATGTGCTGACACGGCTGCCGACACAGCGGGCGAGTGAGATTACGGAGTTACTGCCGCACAAGCGGGGCCACCTTTGATTGCGCCAGATATGTAAGGATACTTTCCATCATTGATGGAATACAAAGGAGTACGTCATGGAAAAAACTATCAGACTCGCCAACCAAGCCGATATCAATGCCATTTTTGATATTCGAACCAGCGTTCAGGAAAACCACTTATCCCATGATCAGTTAGCAGACATGGGGATTACTCCCAAAACTATACGAAATGCAATTCTAGAGGCTCCATGCGCTTGGATCGCCGAGGTCGATGGTGTCCCTGTAGGTTTTTCCATGGCCGATGTCGAGGATGGATGTGTGTTTGCCGCTTTCGTTCTACCCGAATTCGAGGGGCATGGATTGGGGCGCAGCCTGATGGATAAAGCAGAGGCCTTCCTATTTCAACACCACCAGACGATCTGGCTGGAAACCGCTGAGGCAAGTCGCGCGAGTGGCTTTTATCGAAACCTCGGCTGGCAGCCCGTGGAGCACTTACCAGAAGGTGATATTCGCTTTGAAAAGTGCCAGAAATAATAATCCAAAAACTTACTGACCAGACGCTTACGCTTAGGTGGGCATCCGCATAATCACGCAAGATGTGTTCGGCGGACACTTGCTCAGCGATCACACCTTCTCAGCTTGCAACGGCTAGCATCGTTGGTCGATCCCGCTATCATGCATGGCGTAGATCACGAATGTAGATAACGCTATGCCAAGATTGTCATTCGCCGTCAGAATTTTGTTCGCATGCTGCCTTTTCATCGCAACCGCTAATCACATTCGTGCAGACGTTTCGCATGGATTGCTCTGGGACTACGGATACGGGCCTGGCGCTTACTTGGCTAGCCGTATTTTCTGGGGGGCGCTTACGTTTTTTGACCCGCTCGCAGCACTGCTACTGTTCATCAAGCCAAGAGCCGGAATCGTGCTTACGGTAGCCATTATTTTGGTAGACGTAACCCATAACACTTTTTATGTTGCATCGAAGCAGCAGTGGCTGGAGCCGTTCTACCTGTCCCAGATAGCTTTCCTTATCATAGTATTCTTACTCTCACCCATCGCTTGGAATCGCCCTGTTCGAGGCGTAGCGCTCACCAATCCAGTCCGAGTGTGATTGGCTCCACTTATGAGGTAGAAGCTCTTCGATCTCAATGCCACATTCCTCATCGTTATGCCAGCGATCCCCCGCGCAAGCTGTATTCCCCGGACGTTTACGGCTTTTTCACGTCCGACATCGGTAGATTCAACTAAGCACTGCCAGCGCCCCTATCAAAATCCGCATGTCGTTCCCTCTTTTGGTTTGGCGGACGCTTACCGCTAAAAGATGAACGTACCGATCAATCCGCCAGAAATGCCTCCAGAACAGGTGTCAGCCATTCTGGTCGATCTTCTTGGGGCGAGTGATTCGCGAATGGAATATTCAAGAGCCTAGCGTTTGGCACCCGATCAGCGAGTTCAACTGCATTCGTGCGCGAGACAAGCATGTCTTCGTCGCCCCTGACCACCAGCAAATCGGCGGTGATGTTGCGCACAGCTTCGTTCGGATAGCCATCCGCGCCTGAATTGAGCCAGAGAGCCCGCAGCGCCACTGCCAATCGCTCAAAATCTGGTGCGGGATTCATGACCTGATAACTATCGTAGCTGTGCGGGAACATCTCGCGCCAGCTCTCGGCTGTTACCTCTGTATACATGCCGCGCGTTGGGTCGTCTGCCTTCAATGCCCAGTGCGCGCCAATCGTTACCAGCTTGTCTATAGGGAGAGTGTTGGCGGCGGCAATCCGCAGTGCAGCTATGCCACCATCGCTATGGCCGATGATGCTGAAATGCTCAAGCCCCAGGTGCCTGACCACTGCTTCCACATCCTGCTGAATGCGCTTATAGGTCAGTCGTGATGGACCAAGTGTGGATTTTCCTTGGCCCCGGCTGTCGATGCCGATCAACCTGTAGTTCCGGCCCAAACGGGGCGTGATGGAATTAAAAGTCTCGATGTCACCAAAACCGCCGTGGAGGAATACCAAGACAGGGCCTTCCTTGTTCCCTTGCTGTTCAAAGTAGAGGCTCGCGTGGTCTATCTCAATATGCTGACCGTCCTGGTGATTGAACGTCGTCATGTGCTTTTCCCTTTGTTGGATCGCTGTGTCGCGTGCAGGCTTCAGTCTACTGCTCTACATGATCGCATTTGCTATGACAAATGGGTGTGACGGTTCACTAAGCGTTAGGATCAGAAAGGCGTATTGACCAGACGATGCTGGCAATCGAAGCGCCGGGCTGGGCACAGATTCGGCCGCATGAACGGGCATGATCCGTATGCTTACCTCAAGGACGTTTTGACTCGTCTGTCGACGCAGCGGGTGACGGAGGTTCATCAACTGTTACCGCATCAGTGGAGTCCGTCTAGCCTAACCAAGGCAGCTTCATCAGAAGCCTATACATCCAGCGTACGGACAAAGACATTCACGTCATTACCGTAGTACACGGAAGAGCCTTCATACTGAAACCGCAACTTAGATAAAACACGAGTAGATGCATTGTTATCGGGCCAGACGAGAGCAACACACTCTGAAAGACCTAGCACGTCACGCGCATAATCGAGAATTGCCGCACCAGCCTCTGTAGCGTATCCATTGCCCCAAAAGACTTTAGCGAAACGGTATGCCAGTTGAAATCGATCAGTGGATTCTAGGGGGGCGAGGCTTATCCAGCCAATTGGTTTCCCCTGTAACTCCACACGCCAATGCCCTGGCCCCTCATGCGGTGCAGAATTTACATAGGCGAGAACTTCTTTCCGCCGAGAAGGGGTTGGGGCAACCACTCCGGTCGTGTAGCGCATGACCTCTGGGTCGGCCTCCATCGTCATCACAAAACTGACATCATCCGACGACAGACGCGTTATCAAAAGTCTACGGGTCTTAAACGTCGCCATTGCGCAACTCCAATGCTGATTACTCACCGCAGGCAGTCTACTGACGCGGCGCCGATTCGGACAATAGCCGATGCCCTAACCCGTTCACGAGCGCGGATGGCTATTGAACGCGTGGTCCACATGTGTTTGCCAGCCGCTTACCGTGAGCTTGCTCAGTGATCCGCATCGATGCCATCTGGCTCGCCACCGAACCGATGGACATGCGCGCCGGTACCGAGACAGCGTTGGCCCGAGTGATTGCGGTATTCGGTGCGGCGAAGCCGCACTGCGCTTATCTCTTAGCCAATCGCCGAGCCAACCGGATGAAAGTCCTGGTGCACGATGACATCGGCATCTGGCTAGCAACGCGACGATTGAATCAAGGCAAGTTTTACTGGCCAGGCATTCGGCGCGGCTCGGAAGTCGAACTCGATAACGAGCAGCTTCAGGCGTTAGTGTGTAAGCGTCTGCCGAACCCACCTTCCTGATGCCTACGCTTAGGGAGATGGAGCCATCTATTGAGATGCCCTCTCCCGTCGGGCAAACTCCGGTTGCTTCATTGGCCGATAACAGGAGTTTACGGATGCCATTTCCACTGACGGAACATAATGCCTTGTTGGCCCTAAAGGGCGTGGGGCCGGCCGTTATCGTTCGCCTTGCGCAGATGGGCATTGACTCGCTAGCTGTGCTCAGCAAAGCGAATGTTTGTGACATCCTGGCTCAGGCATCGTCAGCAGTGGGATCGACTTGCTGGAAGAATAGCCCCCAAGCTCGGGGCGCCATTAACGCGGCCATTGAGCTTGCAAAGGACTCTCAGTTGAGCACACCTAGTGCGTAAAGCTGATCGCTTATTTCAATTGGTAAATCTGATTCGTGTCCATCAGCCAATCTCTGCTGAACGACTGGCTAGCCGAATTGGCGTTTCCGTTCGCTCAATCTATCGATACATCGACGACCTTTCCTTCAGTGGAATCCCAATCTATGGTACCGCTGGCGTGGGGTATGCCTTGGATGCCGATTTTGAGATGCCGCCTTTAACGTTGAACAGGCTCGAACTGGATGCATTGATGCTTGGGATGGAAATGCTTTCAGCTTCCGCCGATAACGATCTAAGTGCTGCTGCAAGGATGTTGTTGAGCAAAATCTCAGCGTCCATAGTCCATCACAAGGTTGACCCCAGCACGGCAAAAATCAGGGCACTTGGAACCACACCTTCCTCGACGCGTGGCCATTTGGCAACCCTTCGAAATGCCATCGAAAACACTCAGGCGCTGAAGATAACTTATACCAGCTTGGACGGCGCGGTTTCGCAACGCCTCATTTCCCCCCTTGGCCTTTTCTACTGGGGAGGAAAGTGGACAGTTGGAAGCTGGTGTAGTACCAGGGCGGCTTACCGCGATTTTAGGGTCGATCGCATAACCTCCATCACTTTTGCCCAACAACCATCACCCAACAATCCAGCCCTTGATCTCCAAGCGTATATGAAGCACCAGGCAAGCCAGTGGAAAGCGATCACCACTACTGACACTACGCTGTCAGTATGAGCCACTGATAATTGGGACTCCTTAACACACAGAAGGCCATCCCTATGCAGCACTCATCTCATGTACTCGAATTAGCCATTTTCAAGGTCAAACAGGAATGCGTTGCGCAAGTGCCTGTGCTCCGCGCAGGGCTTCGTGAAACGTTAAAGACCTTTCCTGGTTTGATTGAGTACCGTGCCTACTGCCCGATGAGCGACGACCGAATCTTCGCGGACTTAGCAATGTGGGACAGTCTTGAGAACGCACAAAAAGTGGCAAAGGCGTTCAACGATGGAGATCCGAGATTCTCTGAGTATATGTACGCTATTGAAAACCTGACGTTCATGAGTCACCTCGTTCCAGAGATGAGTTGACCCCCGACGGACTGCCAGAGCAGACAAGAGACACCGATGCCTTTGCTGTCAGGCATCGGTGTCGTCACTTCCAGTGTAAGTTTCTCAGATCACCTATTGCTAGGTTCCGGGCTGCAAACTGACGTTATATGATGAAACCGTTTCGAAAAAACGTATCGTCCGCCGTATCCGTCCGGCGGTGTCCTCTAGCCCGCCCTGAAAAGCGATGGTATCCGTCCTTTGGGCGAGTCGGCGAAACAGAGTGACTCGTCTTCTCACCGGCTACACCGGAGCACGCTAAACCTAGGTCAGATTCAACCCGCCGTCTGAGAGGAGTATCTCGCCGGTTAAGTAGTCCGACTCGACCAGCATTGCAACAGCTTTTGCGATGTCGTCTGGGCTAGCGGCCCTGCGCATAGGTGCGCGAGTTCGCCACAACTCTTGGGCACCTGTCCACTCTGCGGTCAGAGGCGTGTCGACCAAGCCAGGCGCCACAGCGTTTACGCGAATTTCTGGCCCCAGCGATACCGCGAGCAAGCGGGTCATGTGATTAAGCGCAGCTTTGCTTACCGCATAGGGAATCGATGCGCCCTTAGGACGGATACCGGCATGCGAACTGATGTTTACGACGCAACCTGCTCGACGGTAACGGGCGGCATCGCGCAATGCCGACTCGGCCAATGCGACTAGGTGGAACGGCGCCACGACATTAACCTCGTTAAGTTCATGCCACACCGTCGAGTTGGCCGAGGCAAGGTCGCCGTGCGGAATGACTCTGCTAATACCGGCGTTATTGACCAATACGTCGAGCTGCCCCCACGCGGCGATCGCCTCGTTAATAAGCCTGACCCTGTCAGCTTCGAAAGCAAGATCAGCTTGCACGTAAATAGCCTGCTTCATTTCGGCAACCATAGCGCGTCCCGTATCCGCAGAATTTCGCGAATGGAGCACCACCGCATAGCCTGCCCGGCTTAGTACACGTGCAATGGCTGCGCCGATACCGGAAGTGGATCCTGTAACCAACGCGACGCGTAATACGTTATCGATTGTCGGATTGGGTTTCATCTGGATATCTCGAATTGGTTGCTAGAAAGCCATCACCGTAGCACCAAGCGGGCAACGTCGGCGTCAGGCGGTCACTTAGGCAGGTATCCATTTTCAAATCAGGTTAGCGCTTATTCTGTGGCGCATCATGGTAATGACACAAGGCGGCGTAGCCATTCTCAGCGCTTCCTGACTCCACAAATAAAAGAATATTTATTCCACCAGATTGCGTTTTGAGAATTATTATTCCATAAATAGCCCTCCTGAAAATAAAAATCCAAAGGACCCCGGCTATGCGCGAACTCGGTATCGGACTCATCGGCACAGGTTTCATGGGCCGCGCCCACGCACTGGCCTTTCGCAATGTCAGCGCTGTTTTTGAATTGCCGCTGACGCTCAAACTCGCCGCCCTTGCCGACGCCGACCCACAGCGCGCGCGTCACTGCGCCGACGCCTGGGGCTTCGATGCGGCCCATAGCGACTGGCAACAGCTGATCGATGACCCCAAGGTCAACCTGATCGCCATCACCACCCCTAATCATCTGCACTACCCCATGGCCATGGCTGCCATCGCCGCCGGTAAACCGGTGTACTGCGAAAAGCCGCTGGCGGTGAGCCTCGAACAGGCCAGTGCCATGCGTCTTTCCGCCAAAGCCGCCGGGGTGGTGACGCGGGTCGGTTATAACTATCAGCACAACCCGATCATCGGCCTGGCTCGGGATTTGATTCAAAACGGAACGCTGGGGCAGATCATCAGTTTCCAGGGCGAGTTCAGCGAAGACTTCATGGCCGATCCCGTTTCACCCTGGTCCTGGCGCTGTGACACCGATTACGCCGGTGGGGCTCTGGCGGACCTGGGCAGTCACTTGCTGGCCATGGCCCGCCATCTGCTGGGCGACGTCGAGGCGGTGTGCGCAGATACCCAGACCGTACACCCGCAACGCCCCGTCACATTGGGTGGTCAGGAACGACGCGAGGTCGCAGTCGACGATCAGGTCCACGCGTTGCTGCGCTTCACCAATGGCGCGCGAGGGACGTTCAGCAGCAGCTGGCTCAAACACGGTTACAAGAATCACCTGAGATTTGAAATCAGCGGCACCCAAGGCACCCTGGCGTTCGATCAGGAACGTTTGAATGAACTGCGGCTGTATCGCGCGGGACAAGGCGGTTTCCAACGGCTGCTGGCGGGGCCAGACTTGCCGGGTTACGCCGCCTTCAGCCCGGCGCCGGGGCACCAGCTGGGTTACAACGAACTCAAGACCCTTGAAGTGCATGAGCTGGTGATGGCGCTGGCCGGCCTCGGCCAGGACGGGACCGATTTCGAGCAGGCATGGGAAGTCGAACGCCTGGCGACGGCGATTCGTCTGGCGGCACGGGAGTCACGGTGGGTCAGGATCGAGGAAATCTGAACCGCGACTCGGGCCATACCCGCCAGTCGCGCACAGCGCTGCTGGCGGTAAACAAGAACAGGCTTACTGAGTGACGCAACGGGTCAGGGTCGTGGTTCGGGTCACCTGCCCCTCAGCCCTCATATCACCCTGCACATCGGTACTTTCGGTGGTCGAACAGGTACGAACCGGTGTCGGTGGCGGCGCAGCCGGGGGTGGAGGCGGCGGACTGGCACAACCACCCAGAATCGCCATGCAGAGTGCGAGCGACAGTGGCGAAAAAGCACATTTCCCAAAACTGTTCATAGGCTGACCCGCAGTAAGTAATCGACATTTTCCATGACACGAAAACCACACCGCGCATCCGCGGTCCCGTCACAGAAAAGAAATACCTCGCATTCCTTATAGCCCAGCCACCCGCCAATGCCAGAAAGACAGCGATCATTGCCGCAGGAATGGACAGGTACACCGCCAAAATCCCGCTCGCCTGACAAATAGTCATCGCGAGCAAGCTCGCTCCCACAGCGGGCCGGGGTATGTCTGCGAGATAAGACGCCTACCGAGCGGAGGACCGATGCAAGCCACTGCTTTCAAGCTCATAGCGCAACTCTTCAGCCAAAGCGGCCACCGCCTCCGACGTCCTGAGCGTCGCCACACTCAACCCGCTGACCACCAGATCCACCTGCCCCGTCGCCGGGTGATAAAGCTTCACCGTCAACGAATTATCCCCCGTGAGCACACACTCACAGGCCAACGGCGAAAAGCTCCGCTCCAGTTGCGTACGCAATTGCGCCAGATAACTCATCCCGACTTACCTTGGCGACGACGCAAAATCGACTGCCCGTTTGTTTTGCTCGCACCCATGTGGCTGTTCCTATTGCTGCATTGAAAGGGACGCGACAGCGGGCCGAAGCCACGTATCGCACCCTGACAGCCTAGAAAAAGCCCCATCCGGGTAACACATGAAATTGCACCACCCGCACTGGTGCATTTGCACCTTAACACCGCCCCTTGGTCCGCCTCTCGCCGGAGAAAAGACCTCGTTCGCGGGCCCAGACAATCGCCTCGCTACGGCTATGCACGTCGAGCTTGGAGTACACCGTCGACACATGATTGCGCACCGTATTGGGTGCCAGTTTCAGACGCGCAGCAATCTCTTTGTCGGCCAGGCCTTCACAGATCAGGCCGAGCACATCGCGCTCCCGGGCGGTCAGGTCGGTGAACGACACACTGGGCAATTGCGGTGAATTGACGTTTTTCACGTTGGCGAGTTTTTCGATCAGCGTACGGCTGAACCAGGACGCATCTTTCATTACCTCTTCGATCGCCGACACCAACTCCAACTCGGTGCGTTTGCGCTCGGTGATGTCCATCAACACCAGCAGGTAGCAAGAGCCGTCCTGAATATTCACGGTGTCCGCCGAGACCGCACAATCAATCAACCCGGCGTCTTTCCTGCGCACCCGGACATCAATGCGATCCACGCTTCCGGTTTTCTCCAGCGCCGTAAACAGTCGCGTGCGAGCGCCCGCGTCATCGATGAAATCGAGTTGCGCCACGGTTTTGCCGAGCACCTCATCACTGGGGTACGCCAGGGACTCAAGGAAGGCTTCGTTGACATCCATCACCACTTGATCGTCAGCGCGACACACCATGATCGGTACCGGCGTCAGACGAAAAGCTTTGGCGAACCGTTCCTCGCTCTGGCGCAGGGCGATTTCGGCCTTGTGCCGAAGCTCCATGTCGACGAAGGAAAACAGCATGCAAGCTTCGTCGTTGAGCTCAAGCGGTTGCCCGGCAACAATCACCTGTCTGCTGCCTCCGTTCGGCAATTGCAGTTCGGCCTGCATCTGCGGAATGGTGGCGCCGTCACGCAGTCGCTGCTTGGCCAAATCCTTGTTTTCGGCACGTTCCAGCACATCCAGTTCATAGGTCGAAGCGCCGATCACCTGATCCCGGGCATAGCCGGTCATGTCCACGAAGCCCTGGTTGACTTTGATGTAGCGCAAATCGCTGAGGCGGCAGATCACCGCCGGGGCCGGGTTGGCGTTGAATGTTTTTTCGAAACGCTGCTCGGCGCTGGCCCAGTCGGTGACGTCGCTCATGATCAGCACCAACGATTCCGGCTCACCGACACGGTTCGCCAGCACCATGCTGCGCACGCTGAGAACCCAGGTGCGCTCGTCGTTTTCCACCGACGTCAACTCGACCAGCACATCGCTGAACATCTCGCCACGGGCCACGCGGCTGATTGGATAGTTCTCGGTCGCGACCGGGTGATTGTTGCGATAACGCAAGGCAAAACGCTTGGCGTACTCGCCGGCATTGGCCCCCAACTCGCCAATCTCGCTGACACCGTGCATGGCCAGCGCGGCATCATTGGCCCAGAGAATGGTCTGGTCGAGTTCCAGCAGAATCACCCCATCAGACAGGCCGGCGATGATCTGCTGCAACTGGCGGCGATTGGTCTCGGTGGTCAGGACGTCCTGGCTCATTGGATCTCCACAATTGCGGCAGCGCCTTTGCGCGCGGCCCAGTGAAGATTACGACCGCAGACGCTGGTGATAGTGCAAAGCCCGGCACCCGCGCTCCTCCCAAAGTAGCCCTATGCTCAATAGGGAAAGAGTGGTTTAGTGCCGCTCTTTGCGTATCTGGAGAGTTGCCATGGTGTTTGATTCTCTTCACTTCACTCCGTGGTCCGCCCTCGCGGGAGGGGCGCTGATCGGCCTGGCCGCCAGCGTAATGGTAGTGGCCAATGGGCGGGTTGCCGGGATCAGCGGGCTGTTGGGCAGCCTGCTTGAGCGTAATGATTCAGGACGAGGCGAAAAAGCCCTGTTCCTGCTTGGACTGCTGGCGGCACCGTTGGTGTGGGCGCTGTTTCATGTGTGGCCAACCATCGAATTCAAAACCGGTACGGTGGGGCTGATCATCGCCGGATTGTGTGTCGGCGTCGGCACTCGTTATGGCTCCGGCTGCACCAGTGGCCACGGTGTGTGCGGTATCTCGCGTCTGTCACCACGCTCCATCGCCGCGACATTGAGCTTCATGCTCACAGGCTTCGTGACGGTGTTCGTCCTGCGTCATCTGCTGGGGTATTGAGCATGCGCAAACTGACCGCTTTCCTCGCCGGCCTGCTGTTCGGCATCGGCCTGTTGCTGGCCGGCATGGCAAACCCGGCCAAAGTGCTGGGGTTTCTGGACATTGCCGGCGTTTGGGATCCGTCGCTGGCGCTGGTCATGATCGGGGCCATTGCCGTGGCCTGGGCGCCGTTTCATTGGGCCATGAAACAACCGAAGTCTTTGCTGGGGGCGCCGATGCAATTGCCGGTCAGCCGTGAGCTGGACCGACGTCTGATCGGTGGCAGCCTGCTTTTCGGCGTCGGTTGGGGCATTGCCGGTATCTGCCCCGGCCCGGCACTGGTGTTGCTGCCAACGGGGCACTGGCAGGCCTGGGTGTTCGCCATCGCCATGCTGGCGGGGATGCTGATGTTCAAAGCGCTGCAAACGCGCCGTTGAGCATCCCCGCAGCCTGTTGAACAACCAATGCCCCGCCAGGCCAGTGGTCAAGCCGCCTGCTTGCCACTGGCAATCGCCTGCGAAGCCGCCAGCATCGCCCGCAACAACACGGCGCACCCGGCGGCCAGGTCATCGGGCGCGGCGTTTTCGATTTCGTTATGGCTGATGCCGCCTTCACAAGGTACGAAAATCATCCCGGCCGGGCCGAGTTCAGCGAGGAAGATCGCGTCGTGCCCTGCCCCGCTGACGATGTCCATGTGCGACAGACCGAGCCCTTGCGCCGCCCCGCGTACTGCTTCGACGCAGCCTTTGTCGAAGTACAGCGGCGGAAAATCGGCGGTGGGGGTCAGTTCGAAGGTCAGGCCGTGTTCCTCGCAGGTGGTTTCGATGACCTCGCGGACTTCGGCGATCATTGAGCCGAGTCGTGCCGGCTCCAGATGGCGGAAGTCCAGGGTCATGCGCACTTCGCCGGGAATCACATTGCGTGAGCCGGGATAGGCTTGCAGACAGCCAACAGTGCCGCAGGCGTGGGGTTGATGGCCGAGGGCGGCGCGATTGACCGCGCCGACAATCACCGCGGCGCCGACCAGCGCGTCCTTGCGCAGGTGCATCGGTGTTGGGCCGGCGTGGGCTTCGACGCCGCGCAGTTTCAGGTCGAACCATTTCTGCCCCAGCGCGCCCATCACCACGCCGATGGTTTTGTGTTCGTCCTCAAGAATCGGGCCCTGCTCGATGTGCGCCTCGAAATACGCCCCCACGGCATGGCCGCTGACCTGGCGCGGTCCGGCATAGCCAATGGCGTTCAGCGCTTCGCCGACGGTCACGCCCTCGGCATCGACCTTGGCCAGGGTTTCCTCGAGGGTGAATTTTTCCGCGAACACGCCGGAGCCCATCATGCACGGGGCGAATCGCGAGCCTTCTTCGTTGGTCCAGACCACCACTTCCAGCGGCGCTTCGGTCTCCACACCGAGGTCATTGAGGGTACGCAAGACTTCGACCCCCGCCAGCACGCCGAAACAACCGTCGAACTTGCCGCCGGTGGGCTGGGTGTCGATGTGGCTGCCGGTCATCACGGGTGGCAGGTTCGGGTTGCGACCGGGGCGGCGGGCGAAGATGTTGCCGACAGCGTCGATGCTGACGGTGCAGCCGGCCACCTCGCACCACTTGACGAAGATATCCCGCGCCTGGCGGTCGAGGTCGGTCAGGGCCAGTCGGCAGACACCGCCCTTGACCGTCGCGCCGAGCTTGGCCAGGTCCATGAGCGACTGCCACAGACGGTCGCGGTTGATGTGCTGATGGGTGGATTGCAGAACGTCTATGGCTGCGTTCATGGTGATCTCCTCAGGCAGTTGTTATTGGGTTCTTCATGAAAATTTGTGGTGACTGTGAGGCCGTCATCGCGGGCAAGCCCGCTCCCACGGGGATTTTCAGTGTTCACAAAATCCCTGTGGGAGCGGGCTTGCCCGCGATGAGGCCAGTACTCACACCGCCGATTTCACGACAGTCGGGCTCGGCCGCATCGAACTCAACCCGTAGTAAATCAGCCCTCCCAGGACCGAGCCGGTGAACCAGCCGTAGCTGTAGAACCAGCTGAAGGCATCGCTGCCCAGCGATAGCAGTGTCAACACCACCGGCACGCCGAATGCGATGAAACCAAACCAGTTCCACGCCGGGTACACGTCGTCACGATAGAGGCCGGCCAGATCCAGTTGCTGTTTCTTGATCAGGAAATAGTCCACCACCATGATCCCGGCGATCGGCCCCAGCAGGCTCGAATAGCCAAGCAACCAGTTGGAATACACCGTCTCCAGGCTCAGATCCGAGACAATCAGCCCGAGCTTTTTCAGCAGTTCATGGGCCATCAGCGCCAACCCGACCAACCCCGTGAGCATCACCGCGGTGGTGCGGTTGATGTACTTGGGCGCGACGTTCTGGAAATCGTTGGTCGGCGACACGATGTTGGCCGCGGTGTTGGTGGACAGCGTGGCGATGATGATCAGCGCCATGGCCAGTGCCACCCAGACAGGGCTCTGGATATGGCCGATCAGGGTGACCGGGTCGGAGACGGTGACACCCACCAGTTTTACCGACGCGGCCGTCATCACCACGCCGAGGGAGGCGAACAGGAACATGGTCAGAGGCAAACCGATAATCTGCCCGATGATCTGATCCTTCTGGCTTTTCGCATAGCGGCTGAAGTCCGGAATATTCAGCGACAAGGTGGCCCAGAAGCCGACCATGGCGGTCAGCCCGGCGGCAAAATAACTGGCCACGCCGGCCCCTTCCGGACGCTTGGCCGGGATCGCCAGCAACTCGGTCATCGATACATTCGGCATGGCCCACACCAACAGCCCCACACCCACCAGCACCAACAACGGCGCCGAGAGGGTCTCCAGCCATTTGATCGAGTCCGCGCCGCGAATCACCACCCACAGGTTCAAGGCCCAGAACAGCATGAAGCCGATCACTTCACCGATACCGCCGAGGGCCTTCCAGCCATCGAACACCGAGCCGAGAAACAGGTGAATCGCCAGCCCGCCGAACATGGTCTGGATGCCGAACCAGCCACACGCCACCAGGGCGCGGATCAGGCATGGAATGTTGGAACCGAGAATGCCGAAGGACGAACGCAGCAACACCGGAAACGGAATGCCGTACTTGGTGCCGGGGAAGGCATTCAGGGTCAGCGGGATCAAGACAATGATGTTGGCGGACAGAATCGCCAGCAGCGCTTCGCCAACGGTCAGGCCGAAATAAGCGGTGAGTACGCCGCCGAGGGTGTAGGTCGGCACGCAGATCGCCATGCCAACCCACAATGCGGTGATGTGCCATTTGTTCCAGGTTCGTTCGCGCACCTTGGTCGGTGCCATGTCGTGGTTGTATCGGGGACTGTCGAGGACATCGCTGCCGGCTTCGAGCTCAAACAAGCCGTCGCGCTCGGTCACTTGCGATCTGATCTGTTGCATGGCCGCTCCACTGTTCTTTTGATTATTTTTGCTCATCAGGGCCGGCGCAATGCGCGCGAGCCGGACGATGGCCGGAGAAACTGACAACTATTACGGACCGGCCACGGTGTCAGCGGCGGCATCAATAAACGTGCCGGGTGCCCCGCTTGCGCCTCGGGCAGTGCCATAAAATTTCGCTAAATGACTGATGTCGTTCAGCTTTATTTATCCAACTATCGAGTCCCCGGTCAGTTGCCCTGTCACTCAGGCCGAATGCCAAGCAAGTTGTCCGAACAGTCAGGACTCAATCTGGTGCGTCGATCTTTTTTTGAAAGGTTGCGCCTCAACCATAGACCATCCTCAAGCGGCTGATTTCACATAGAAAATCTTGACCATATTTCCAACCTGTCAAGTGCGTCAAAATGGTGAACCGACTCACCATTTTGGTGATTTTCATTTTTTATCTTTATTTATCAATCAGTTAAAACAGTAATAAGCATATAAAAAATATTCTTGCTCAATCCATGAACTGCAGCTAGCGTCTATTCTTGACAGCGCTGACAGGAATACACCGATTAGCGTCTGCTGCATATAAAACATCTAGAACCGGCAATAGTCGGTCATGCCTGCGAGGAACTCGGAATGTCTCTGTTGATCCGTGGCGCCACTGTGATTACCCATGATGAAAGTTATCGCGCCGACGTCTATTGCGCCGACGGCGTGATCAAAGCCATCGGTGAAAACCTCGATGTTCCCGCCGATGCGCAAGTGCTCGACGGCAGCGGCCAATACCTGATGCCCGGTGGCATCGACCCCCACACGCACATGCAACTGCCCTTCATGGGCACGGTGGCCAGCGAAGACTTCTTCAGCGGCACCGCAGCGGGACTGGCCGGCGGCACCACCTCGATCATCGACTTCGTGATTCCCAACCCGCAGCAATCGTTGATGGAGGCGTTTCATCAATGGCGCGGCTGGGCGGAGAAGTCGGCATCTGACTACGGCTTTCACGTCGCCATCACCTGGTGGAGTGAGCAAGTTCGCGAGGAAATGGCCGAGCTGGTCAGCCAGCATGGGGTCAACAGCTTCAAGCATTTCATGGCCTACAAGAACGCGATCATGGCCGCCGACGACACCCTGGTGGCGAGTTTCGAACGTTGCCTGGAATTGGGCGCGGTGCCGACCGTGCACGCGGAAAACGGCGAATTGGTCTATCACCTGCAACGCAAGTTGATGGCCCAGGGCATCACCGGGCCGGAAGCGCATCCGCTGTCGCGGCCTTCGCAGGTGGAAGGTGAAGCCGCGAGCCGGGCGATCCGCATTGCCGAAACGTTGGGCACGCCGCTGTACCTGGTCCACGTCTCGACCAAGGAAGCCCTCGACGAAATCACCTACGCCCGCGCCAAGGGCCAACCGGTCTACGGCGAAGTGCTGGCCGGGCATCTGCTGCTGGACGACAGCGTCTACCAACACCCGGACTGGCAGACCGCCGCCGGTTACGTGATGAGCCCGCCGTTCCGTCCTCGCGGCCATCAAGAAGCCCTTTGGCATGGCCTGCAGGCGGGCAACCTGCACACCACCGCTACCGATCACTGCTGCTTCTGCGCCGAACAAAAAGCCGCCGGCCGTGACGACTTCAGCAAGATCCCCAACGGCACCGCCGGGATCGAAGACCGCATGGCGGTGCTCTGGGATGAAGGGGTGAACACCGGGCGCTTGTCGATGCAGCACTTCGTTGCCCTCACCTCCACCAACACCGCGAAAATCTTCAACCTCTACCCGCGCAAGGGCGCGATCCGTGTGGGGGCCGATGCCGATCTGGTGCTCTGGGACCCGGAAGGTACACGGACGATTTCGGCCAAGACTCACCACCAGCAGGTCGACTTCAACATCTTCGAAGGCAAGGCCGTGCGCGGTGTGCCGAGCCACACCATCAGCCAGGGCCGAGTGGTGTGGGCCGATGGTGATTTGCGCGCCGAGCGTGGTGCCGGGCGGTATATCGAACGGCCGGCGTATCCGGCGGTGTTTGATTTGCTGAGCAAGCGGGCTGAGCAACACAAGCCAGTTGCAGTGAAACGCTGAAAGCGGCCTTCGGCCTATCGCGGGCAAGCCCGGCTCCCACAGGGATCTTCAGCGTTCACAAAACCCTGTGGGAGCGGCGGTGCGGCGATCCGACTTGCCCGCGATGAGGCCCGGTCAGACAACACACAACCAATGCCCACCAGAGGCAGTACCTCAATTAACCGTGAGGCCAACACCGTGATCAAGACCCTGAACCACCTCCCGCATCCCCATGAGGACGCGGCCGCCCTCGCCGGCCATTTCACCGACCTGGCGCCGCCGCTCAACGACCGTCAGGCGCACCTGGAAGCTTCACGCTGCCTGTATTGCTACGACGCGCCGTGTGTGAACGCATGCCCGAGCGACATCGATATTCCGTCGTTCATCCGCAATATCCATCAAGAAAACGTGCAGGGCGCGGCGCAGAAAATCCTCTCGGCCAACATCCTCGGCGGCAGTTGCGCCCGGGTCTGCCCCACGGAAATCCTCTGCGAGCAAGCCTGCGTGCGCAACAACGCCGAAGAATGCGCGCCGGTGCTGATTGGCCTATTGCAACGCTACGCCGTGGACAACGCACACTTCAGCGAACACCCGTTCCAGCGCGCCGCCACAACCGGCAAGCGCATCGCCGTGGTCGGTGCCGGCCCGGCCGGTTTGTCCTGCGCGCACCGCAGCGCCATGCACGGCCATGACGTGGTGATTTTCGAGGCCCGGGAAAAGGCTGGCGGCCTCAACGAATACGGGATCGCCAAGTACAAACTGGTCGACGATTACGCGCAGAAGGAACTTGAATTCCTGATGGGGATTGGCGGGATCGAGATTCGTCACGGGCAGAAGCTGGGCGACAACCTGACCCTCAGCGAACTGCATCAGCAATTCGACGCGGTGTTCCTCGGTCTGGGTCTCAACGCCAGCAAACAATTGGGCCTGCCCAACGAAGAGGCCCCCGGCCTGCTCCCCGCCACCGACTACATCCGCGAACTGCGCCAGGCCGACGACCTGACGCAGCTGCCGCTGGCCGATCGCTGCATCGTCCTTGGCGCCGGCAACACCGCCATCGACATGGCCGTGC
Organism: Pseudomonas sp. GGS8; assembly: GCF_024168645.1. Classification (NCBI taxonomy): domain Bacteria; kingdom Pseudomonadati; phylum Pseudomonadota; class Gammaproteobacteria; order Pseudomonadales; family Pseudomonadaceae; genus Pseudomonas; species Pseudomonas sp. GGS8. Next base: position 5,706,418 of record NZ_JALJWF010000001.1, read on the forward strand.
AAATGGCCCGCCTCGGTGCCCGGGACGTCAATCTGGTGTACCGCCGTGGCGTCGCGGACATGGGCGCCACCGGTCACGAACAGGACATCGCCAAGGCCAATCAGGTGCGCCTGCTGACCTGGGCGCAACCCGAAGAGGTATTGCTAGACGACCAGGGCAACGTGCGCGGCATGCGCTTCGCCCGCACCCGATTGGTGGAAGGTCGCCTGCAAACCACCGGCGAGACCTTTGAACTGGCCGCCGACGCGATCTTCAAAGCCATCGGCCAGGCCTTCGACGCCGGCGCCCTCGCCGATCCGCTGGCCCGTGAACTCAAGCGTCAGGGTGATCGCATCCTCGTCGATGAACAGCTGCGCACCAGCATTCCCGATGTGTATGCCGGTGGCGACTGCACCAGCCTCGATCAAGACCTCACCGTGCAAGCCGTGCAACACGGCAAGCTGGCCGCCGAGGCGATCAACGCTCAACTCATGCTCAACGTGGAGGCTGCGTAAATGGCCGATCTCTCGATTGTCTTCGCCGGCATCAAGGCCCCCAATCCGTTCTGGCTCGCTTCCGCGCCGCCGACCGACAAAGCCTACAACGTGGTCCGTGCGTTCGAGGCTGGATGGGGTGGCGTGGTCTGGAAAACCCTGGGGGAAGACCCGGCGGCGGTCAACGTGTCGTCACGCTACTCGGCGCACTTCGGGGCTAACCGTGAAGTGATGGGCTTCAACAACATCGAGCTGATCACCGACCGCTCGCTGGAGATCAACCTGCGGGAAATTACCCAGGTCAAAAAGGACTGGCCGGACCGTGCGCTGATCGTGTCGCTGATGGTGCCCTGCGTTGAAGAGTCGTGGAAAAACATCCTGCCGCTGGTGGAAGCCACCGGGGCCGATGGCATCGAGCTGAATTTCGGCTGCCCCCACGGCATGCCAGAACGGGGCATGGGCGCGGCGGTGGGCCAGGTGCCGGAGTACGTCGAACAGGTCACTCGCTGGTGCAAGACTTATTGCTCGTTGCCGGTGATCGTCAAGCTCACGCCGAACATCACCGACATCCGCCTCGCCGCCCGTGCCGCACACCGTGGCGGCGCCGATGCGGTGTCGTTGATCAACACCATCAACTCGATCACCAGTGTCAATCTGGAGCGCATGGTCGCCAATCCCGCCGTCGGCAGCCAAAGCACCCACGGCGGTTATTGCGGCTCGGCGGTGAAGCCGATTGCGCTGAACATGGTCGCCGAAATCGCCCGCGACCCGCAGACCCAGGGCTTGCCCATCAGCGGCATTGGCGGCATCGGCAGCTGGCGCGATGCGGCGGAATTCATTGCTCTGGGCAGCGGCTCGGTGCAGGTGTGCACGGCGGCGATGCTGCATGGCTTCCGGATTGTCGAGGAGATGAAAGACGGCTTGTCACGCTGGATGGACAGTCAGGGCTACGCCAGCGTGTCGGATTTTACTGGGCGGGCGGTGGGCAATACCACGGACTGGAAGTACCTGGACATCAACTATCAGGTGATTGCGAAAATCGATCAGGCGGCGTGCATCGGTTGCGGTCGCTGCCACATCGCTTGCGAAGACACCTCACACCAGGCGATTGCCAGCCTCAAACAGGCGGACGGTACGCATAAATATGAAGTGATCGATGACGAGTGCGTGGGCTGCAACCTGTGCCAGATCACCTGCCCGGTGCAGGATTGCATCGAGATGGTGGCGGTGGATACCGGCAAGCCGTTTCTGGATTGGAACCATGATCCGAGGAATCCGTATCACGTTACCGTTTGAGTAATGCATCGTCCGAACTGACGCCATCGCGGGCAAGCCCGCTCCCACAGGTTTTGTGAACGCCACGGACTCTGTGGGAGCGGGCTTGCCCGCGATGAGGCCGGCCGCAACAACGAAATCCTCAAGGCTCCAACCCGATCCCGCGCAAGATCACACTGGTCACCGTTTGCACCGCCCGCTCGAACTGCATGTCCGACAACGGCTGATGATCATTCAGGATATTCACCTGATGATCGAAGTCGGCGTAGTGCTGGGTCGAGGCCCAGATCATGTACAGCAGGCTGGAAGGCTCCACCGGCAGGATGCGTTTGTCTTCCACCCACTGACGAATTTTCGCTTCTTTCATCTTGGCCCAGTCGTACAGGCTCGCGTCCAGCTTCTCACCCAGGGTCGGCGCGCCGTGGATGATTTCGTTGGCCCAGACTTTCGAACCGTACGGGCGGCTGCGGGAATGGTTCATCTTGGCGCGGATGTAGCTGCTGAGCACCACGCGCGGGTCGTCAAACATTTCGAAGCACAGGGCGTCCTGCTTCCAGACCTCCAGCAACCCCAGGAGCACCGCGCTGTACAGCTCGCTCTTGGTGCTGAAGTAGTAATGCAGGTTGGAGCGCGGCAGTTGCACCTCGGCGGCGATGTCAGCCATGGCGGTGCTGCCGAAGCCTTTTTCGGCGAAGACCTTTTCGGCCGCCAGCAGGATTTTTTCGACGTTACTGCGACGAATCTCGATCTTGTGATTGCCCATGAGGGCTCCCTGACAACAGCGTTGGTCAAGACTAGCATCCGCTCTACGTCGCGGCGACAGGGGAAAACGAAACTTCGTACGACGGTCCTGCGGCAGGTAAACTGCCCGCCACTTTGAACCTGCCGCTGAGGTCTTCACGATGCTGCTCAAGAACGCCCTGACCACCGCCGCCCTGCTCGGCTCGCTGCTCACCGCCTCGTCGGTGTTTGCCCACGCCCACCTGAAAAGCCAGACCCCGGCGGCCGACAGTACCGTGCAAGCGCCTGCGCAACTGCGCCTGGTGTTTTCCGAAGGGGTTGAAGCATCGTTCACCAAAGTGACGATCAGCAAGGACGGTGCCGACGTGCCGGTGAAAAGCCTGGCCACCGAAGGCAGCGACAAGAAAACCCTGGTCGTCACCCCGGCAGCGCCGTTGGCCGCTGGCGATTACAAGGTCGAATGGCACGCCGTGTCGGTCGACACCCATAAAAGTGAAGGCGCCTATCGCTTCAAGGTGGGTCAGTAATTCATGACCGAGGCGCTGGTGCTGTGCCGCTTCCTGCATTTCACCGTGGTGCTGATGCTGTTCGGGGCCTGGGTGTTCAGGCCTTTGCTGTTGGGTCGTGAAACGAAGCGGCTGGATCCGGCCCTGGCACGCGTGACCCGCTGGCTCAGCGCCGTGGCGTTGCTCAGTGGCGTCGGCTGGTTGCTGCTGATTACCGCCAGCATGGCCGGCTCGCCGGAGGCGGCATTCGACCCGGCGATGCTGAGCCTGGTGCTGAGCAATACCTTTTTCGGCCAGGTCTGGCGCTGGCATCTGCTGCTCAATCTGTTGCTCGTGGCATTGCTGCTGACGCCCTGGCGCTCCAGCATGCCCCTGCGCGTCGGTCTTGCCAGCCTGCTGCTGGCGACCCTGGCTCCGGTCGGTCATGGCGCCATGCTCGATGGTCTGCAAGGCCGGCTGCTGATCCTCAATCAGATCATTCATCTGACCTGCGTCGGTGCCTGGCTCGGTGGGTTGATGTTGCTGGTGATGATCCTGCGCCAACCGGACGATCATCCCTTGAGTGCGATACTGCAACGGTTCAGCGGGATCGGTTACGTGTTGGTGGCGGGACTGGTGATGACCGGCCTGATCAACGTGCGGGTTTTGACTGGCGTGTTCTGGCCGACGCCGTTGCTGTCCGGGTTTGCGTTGATTCTGTTGATCAAGGTTGTGCTGGTGATCGCGATGCTGGGGGTGGCGCTGTTCAATCGGCTGCGGGTCAAGGATTGCCAACAGCGCCCGGGCCTGTTGCGTACCAGCGTCGTGCTGGAGTGGTTACTGGGAATAGGCGCGGTGGCGGCGGTTTCGCTGCTCGGCACCCTGCCCCCAATGATCGCCCCCTGAATCACATACCCCCCTGTAGAAGCGACCTGCGGCGAGGGGGCTTGCCCCCGTTTGAGTGCGTAGCACTCACAAGATTTTTGGTACAACTGACATTTTGGGGCTGCTTCGCAACCCAACGGGGGGGCCGGTGTCAGTCAGGGGTGATCGGCGCCGCGGTGTCAATACTCACCACCACCGACATCCCCGGCCGCAGCCGCTCGCTCTGTTCCTGATCGGCGTCGACGGTGATCCGCACCGGCACCCGCTGGGCAATCTTGACGAAGTTGCCAGTGGCGTTGTCAGCCTGCAACAGACTGAATTCGGAGCCTGTGGCCGGTGAAATCCGCTGTACCCGCCCGTGGAATTTCTGGTGGTTCAGCCCATCGACGGTGAAGCTCACCGGCTGGCCGACCCGCACGTTGTCCATCTGGGTTTCCTTCATGTTGGCGATCACCCACAACTGGTCCGGCACCAGTGCCATCAGCTGCGCACCGGAATTGACGTAGGCACCAAGGCGCACGCCGATCTGCCCGAGTTGACCATCGCGCGGCGCCACCACGCGGGTGTTCGACAAGTCGATCCGCGCCAGTTGCACCGCCGCTTCAGCGCTGGCCACCGCCGCTTCCAGTGAGCCGCGATTGACGATCACCGTTTGCAGATCCTGGCGGGCGATGTCCAGGTTGGCCTGGGCTTGCGCCACCGCGGCAACGGTCTGGGCATTGGCCGCCAGGGTCACGTCCAGCTCGCGTTTCGACACCGAGCCATCACCGACCAGCTCTTTGTTACGGCGCAAATCCGCTTCACTTTTGCGCAACTGCGCCTGGGCGTCGGCGACCGCGGCCTGACGCAACTTGATGGTCGCTTCGGCGCTGTTGCGCTGCTGCACCACGTTGGCCAGCGCGGCTTTCTCCACCGCCAGTTGCGCCAGGGACTGATCGAGACGCTGCTTATAGATGCGGTCGTCGAGGCGCACCAGCAAATCCCCGGCCTTCACGAATTGAAAATCCTGCACCGGCACTTCGTACACATAACCGCTGAGCTGCGGGCCGATGATCGTCACCTGGCCCCGCACCAGCGCGTTTTCCGTGGTTTCGACCGCGCTGCTGAACGGTGGCAGTTGCCAGGCATACAACACGATCAGCACGCCGACGATGGCGATTGCCGCAAAACCCAGGGACGAGAGGATCCGCACTCCCAGCGAACGCGGTTCGGTGCCCGGCGAGGATGGCGGCGTCACGCCTTCGGGGGTGGCGGCAATGGCGTTGGTGGTCGGTTCGGTCATGGAGAAGTGGCACCGCTGGGTTGTTTGGTTGGAGTGGCAGGCGCCGGGGCAACGGCTTGGGTCGTGCTCATCAGCCACAGGGCGCGAATGGAAATCCAGATCATGGTCAGCACCGCGATCACGGCAATCAGCATGAACACATCGTTATAGGCCAGAACATTGGCCTCGCGGGTGGCTGCGGCGGCCAGACTGCGAATGCCCTGCAGGTTGCGCAGGCTCGGGTCGGCAATTATCGAGCCGACCGCGTTGCCGCCGCTCTGCACCCGCGCCGCCACACGCGGGTCGAACAACGTCAGCTGCTCGACGATGTGGCTGGAGTGAAACTTCTCGCGCACGATCTGGAATGTCCCCAGCAATGCCGCGCCGATCAGGCCGCCGAGGTTCTGGCAGATACCGAACAACACCGAGAAACTCACCAGGTTGCGCGGGCTGGACAGCACGTTGCGCATGCCGAAGAGCATGGTCGGCCCGAGGAAGAACGTCCCGCCGAAGGCCAGCAGAAACTGGCTGAAATACAGGTTTTCCGGGCGGGTCAGGTTGTTCGAATAACTGTCCATCACCGAGCCGACCGCCATCAGCGCCAGGGAGATGTTCAGCGGCATGATCAGGTGCTTGGGGTCGATGGTCAGGGCGCTGGTGACCAGGCCGGCGATACTGCCGAGCAACATCACCACGTACAGGCTGTGCAGCTGTTGACTGCTCATGTTCAGCGTCTGCATGAACCCCACCGCGCCGGTGGACTGTTCCGACGTCACCATGCGAATCAGGATCACCGCCAGGGCCAGGCGAATCATCGCCCCGCTGCCGAGCCAGCGGGTCATCAGCATCGGGTTGCTGCGGTTGTGCTCGATGGCCAGCCCCGTGAGGATCAACACGATCGAAGCCGCCGAGGCCACGCCGATCCACTGCGCTTCGAGCCACCAGTCGATCCGCCCCAAAGACAACACCGCGCAGAGCAAGGCCACGCCGCTGGCAAGGATGGCGAAGGTCAGGAAGTCGAGTTTTTCAAAGGTTTTGAAGCGGTCACCCGGCGGCAGTTTCAACAGAAACACGCAGCCCAGGGACAACAGCGCCATGCCCAGTTCGAACAGGTACAGCCCACGCCATTCGGCGATCTGCAACAGGTCTTCGGAGAACAACCGCGCCATGGGCAACGCCAGTTGCGAGGTGCCGAGGCCCAACACCAGCGCCTTCATCCGCCATTTCGCCGGGAAGGCCTGGATCATGTAATACAGGCCCAAAGAACTCAGCGCCGCGCCGACCATGCCGTGGGCCGCGCGCACGGCAATCGCCGAACTCAGGTCATTGACGAACAAATGGCCGAAAGTCACCAGTGCATAGAGCATCAGGAACACTTCGGTGAACGCCCGCAGGCCGAACTGCTGACGAAACTTCACCAGCAGCAGGTTCATCGACACGTTAGTCATGACATAGGCCGCCGGCAACCAGGCCATCTCGGCCGTGGTCGCCCCCAGCGCGCCTTGCAGGTAAGGCAGGTTGGCGATCACCAGCGAGTTGCCGAGACCACCGGTCAATGCCACCAGCACCCCCACCAGCGCGTAGGCCAGCCGCTTGGGGTTGGAGTGCAACGGCGTCGAGGGCGATCCGGGCAGGCTGGGCCGTTCGTGGGGCTGCCAGTCGCGCGGGGTGTAGTGATCCATTCGATGGCCTTGGTTCAAGGAGTGTGGTCAGTTTGCCACAGCTGAAACACAAATCCCTTGTGGCAGTACCTGTGACGAGGGGGCTTGTCGGAACGCCGCACCGCCCCGTTTGAGTGCGTAGCACTCAAAAAACTTTTGTCTACATCAGAGATTTTGGGGCTGCTTCGCGGCCCAACGGGGGCAAGCCCCCTCGCCACAGGCTTACTCCCACACTGGATGGTGTGTTCTGCGGGATTCGTAAATTCTGTTTAAAAGTCTTCTCGCCCGCGGCGGATTTTTCCGGGGCGAGCCAAATGACACCCTCACGGCACTGTTCAACTCAAAGGTGCCCCCTATGACCACTGCCCGTTGGCAACGCTCCCCCCCGCCTGCTGAAAAATCTGCTGGCCGCCGCCCTGCTGCTGCCGTCCCTCGCGTTCGCCCAGGAACGCCCGTGGCCGGATGGCTCGCAACTGGTGATTTCGTTTTCCATGCAATTCGAAACCGGCGGCCAGCCCGACGGTGCCGAAAGTCCGTTCTCCGGCACGCCGCTGCCCAAGGGCTACCCGGACTTGCCGGCACAGACCTGGTTCGACTACGGCTACAAGGAAGGCCTGTGGCGGATGCTCGACCTGTGGGACCGCAACGGCATCAAGGTCACGTCCCATGTGGTGGGCGAAGCGGCGTTGAAACACCCCGAACTGGTGCGGGCGATCGCCGATCGCGGCCATGAAGTCGCCGCCCATGGCATGCGCTGGGCCGACTCCTACAACATGAGCTACGAACAAGAGAAAGCCTTCATCGGCGACGGCGTCGAGGCGGTGCAGAAACTCACCGGCCAGCGCTCCGTGGGCTACAACGCCAATTGGCTGCGGCGCAGCCCCAATACCCTGAAAGTGCTGCAGGATCTGAACTTCACCTACCACATCGACGACGTCAGCCGTGATGAGCCGTTTGTGACGCTGGTCCGCGGCAAGAAATTCGCCGTGGTGCCATACACCCTGCGCAACAACGACATCGTGCTGATCGAAGGCCGGCACTTCTCGGCGCAACAGTTCTACCGGCAATTGGTGCTGGAATTCGACCGCCTGTACGCCGAAGGCGCCAACCGGCGGCGGATGATGTCGGTGAGCCTGCATGACCGCATTGGCGGCACCCCGGCGATGGTCGAGGCGGTAGAGCGCTTTATCCGTTACGCCAAGTCCCATCCGAAGGTCAGCTTCATGCGCAAGGATCAGATCGCCCAGATCGTGCTGACCGAAAAGAACCCGCTGATCGATAACACCGAGGCGGCGTATAACCACTGAGCCAAATCATCGCCAAAACCAGAATCAAAAGATCGCAGCCTGCGATCTTTTTAACGGTTCGCTACGCCAACAACTGACTCAACACCGCACGCAACTTGCCGGGCTTCACCGGTTTGTTCAGCAATGGCGCGTCAAGTCGCTGCAACGAACGCCGACACTGGTCGGTGCGGTCGGCGGTGATGATCACCGCCGGTATCGCCCGGCTGAAATGCTCGCGTAAATGCCGGACCACTTCACAGCCCACCACCCCGTGATCCAGGTGGTAGTCCGCCAGAATCAGTTCCGGCGCCTGCCCCTGCAAAGCCACCAGCGCGGTGGCCTCGTCGGTGGCGGTGACCACTTCGCAACCCCACTGTCCGAGCAGCGCGCTCATGCTTTCAAGGATGCTGACTTCGTTGTCCAGCACCAGCAGGCGCCGCCCCGGCAGTGGGTTGCCGGTACTCGGTTGTGGTGCGACCTGACTGATCGGCGGTGGAATCTCACGGGAAATCGGCACCTCGATGCTGAACATCGAACCGCGCCCCGGCAGTGAATGCACCTGAATTCTGTAATCGAGGATCTTGGCGATGCGTTCGACAATCGCCAGTCCCAGGCCTACGCCCTTGCGGTCGGCGGCGCGGCCGACATCCAGTTGGTTGAATTCGAGGAAGATCGAATCGAGACGATCCGCCGGAATCCCACGCCCGGTGTCCCAAACCTCAATACGCAGCACATCGCCCCGGCGTCTTGCCCCCAGCAGAATGCAGCCCTCGTCGGTGTAGCGGCAGGCATTGCTGAGGAAGTTGCGCAGAATCCGCGTCATCAGCCGCAAGTCGGTATGAATCGCGTAATCACCCATGTGCACCCGCAGGTTCAACCCGGCCGCCGCGGCCACCGACTGAAATTCCGAGACCAGCGGCGCGAACAGTTCGTCGAGGCGGTACAGGGCGATGTCCGGCTTCACCGCGGCCTGATCGAGGCGGGAAATATCCAGCAGATCGGTGAGCAAGTCCTCGGCCCCTTCCAGCGCCTGATGCGTGCGCTCCACCAACACCTGCTCGACGTCGGGCAGCTTGCGCTCGCGCAACGTCGAGATCAGCAAACGCGCGGCGTTGAGCGGTTGCAGCAGGTCGTGACTGGCGGCGGCGAGGTATTTGTCCTTGCTGCGATTGGCCGCCTCGGCGGCATCACGGGCGTCACGCAAGGCTTCGGCGATCTGTTTACGCTCGGTGATCTGTTGTTGCAGATTGCGGTTGGCATCCAGTAACTCATTGGTGCGCGCCGTGACCCGTTGCTCCAGTTGATCATTGAGCTGTTGCAAACGCTCCTGAGCCTGTTTTCGCTCGGTGATGTCGGCGACGAACCCCTCCACCAGGCCTTGCTGATCAGGCTTGAGCAGCAGGTTCATCAACACGTCGAGGACACTGCCGTCCTTGCGCCGCAGCTGGGTTTCATAGCCCAACAGGCTGCGCTCGCGCTGGAGGACTTCACCGATGCTTTCCAGCTCTTGCGCGCCGCCGACGAACAGCGTGCCCGCCAGGTCCGTCAGGGAAAACAGCACCTCTTGCGGGTCTTGATAGCCAAGCATCCGCGCCAGCGCCGGGTTGGCGGCGCGCATGCCCTCCTGCAAGCTGGCCTGGAAGATTCCGTGCACCGCGTTTTCGAACAGCCATTTGTAGCGATTGCGCTCGGCCTCCAGTTCATCCAGGCGCGCGGCCAGTTCCGGGTAATGACTCTTGCGCGCCGAGTGATTGCCTAAACCCAATAACCCGGTCAGCGCCCGTTGCTGTTCGTCAGAGGGCTTCGCCATAGACAACCTCGACGTCGCGCTGACTGGACTCGCGCGGGTTGGTAAGGATGCACGGGTCATCCATGGCATGTTGTGACAGGAACGGAATGTCCGACGTACTCACCCCGTGCAGGCCCAGGGTTTCGTGGAAGCCGATGGCGTGTTTGAGGGCGATCAAGTGGTCGACCAGACGCCCGCAGATCTGCCGGTGGTTCAGGCCGCGACAATCGATGCCGAAGGTCTCGGCGATCACCTTGAAGCGCTCCGGCGCCGAGCTGTAATTGAACGCCACCACGTGTTCGACTAGCACCGCGTTGCACAAGCCATGCGGCAGATCGAGGAATCCACCGAGGCTGTGGGACATGGCATGCACCGCACCGAGGATCGCGTTAGAGAACGCCAGCCCGGCCTGCATGCTGCCGAGCATGATTTTTTCCCGCAGGGCGATGTCGCCGGGGTTGGCGATCATTTGCACCAGATTGCCGTTGATCAGCCGCATCGCCTCCAGCGCATGCGGGTCGGTGAGCGGCCCGTGACCGGTGGAAACGAAGGCCTCGATGGCGTGGACCAACGCGTCGATGCCGGTACAGGCCGACAGGAACGGGTCCATGCTCAGGGTGGTTTCCGGGTCGATCAGCGACACGTCCGGAACCGCAGCCTTGCTGACGATGGAGAATTTCATGCGTTCTTGCTGATTGGAGATGATCACGAACTGCGACACATCGGCCGACGTGCCGGCGGTAGTCGGGATCAGGATCAGCGGCGGGCTGGGCATGCGCAGGGTGTCCACGCCCTCGAATTCAAGGATGTTGCGCCCGTGGGCGACGACAATGCCGATGCCCTTGCCGCAGTCCATCGGACTGCCGCCGCCAATCGCGACGATCACATCGCAATGGTTTTCCCGGTACAACTCGGCACCGAGCATGACTTCTTCGATCCGCGGGTTGGGCGAAACGTCGCTGTACACGAAGTAATCGATGCCCTGGGCTTGCAGACTGGCTTCGACATCGGCAACCCAACCGGCGGCAATCACCCCGGGGTCGCTGACCACCAGCACCTTGCGGGCGCCGAAGGTCTTGGCGTAGTTGCCGACGTTGTGCCGACAGCCGGCACCGAAGATGATTTCAGGCGAAACGAATTTACGCAGCTGGCTGAGGTTCTGGCTCATTGGAAAGCCTGTTTTTATTGTTTTGAAAGGTAAAGCCAACACTAAAGCATCCGGCTGCGAATGCAATCAGACCAATGGGTAGCACGTTGGGGCGTACTCAGGCGTTGTATCCACCGAAGATCCCCTGTGGGAGATTCTATGTGGCGAGGGGGCTTGCCCCCGTTGGGTCGCGGAGCGGCCCCAAAACCAGACGGGACTGCTACGCAGTCCAACGGGGGCAAGCCCCCTCGCCACATAAGCCCGCTCCCACAGGGAATTTGTGTGAGTTCTCGATTTATCCGCGAAAAATCAGCCGCGAAGCCTTTTCATTGCGCAAGGTCAGGTGCTCCATGCCCTGCCCCGGCGCGTCGGCTTCGTCCCGTGCCTTGAGGATGACGCTGTGGTGCGGCGACTTGCTGCACACCGGGTCGGCATTGCTCGCATCCCCCGTGAGCATGAACGCCTGGCAGCGGCAGCCGCCGAGGTCCTTGTGCTTTTCATCGCAGGAACGGCATGGCTCTTTCATCCAGTCATCGCCGCGAAAACGATTGAAGCCGAAGGAGTCGTTCCAGATGTGTTCGATGCTGTGCTCGCGCACATTGGGGAACTGCACCGGCAACTGGCGAGCGCTGTTGCAAGGCAACGCCGTGCCGTCCGGGGTGATGTCAAGAAACAGGTTGGCCCAGCCATTCATGCAGGTCTTGGGGCGCTCTTCGTAGTAGTCCGGGGTGACGAAGATCAGTTTGCACGGGTGGCCTTCGGCCTCGAGCCGCTGGCGATACTCGTTGGTGATGCGCTCGGCGCGCTGCAATTGTTCGCGGGTCGGCAACAGGCCGACCCGGTTGAGTTCCGCCCAACCGTAGAACTGGCAGGTCGCCAACTCGACGAAATCCGCTTCCAGCTCCAGGCACAGCTCGATGATCTGCGCGATCTGGTCGATGTTGTGCCGATGGGTAACGAAGTTCAGCACCATCGGGTAGCCCTGGGCTTTCACTGCCCGGGCCATGGCCAGTTTCTGGGCGAAGGCCTTGCGTGAACCAGCGAGCATATTGTTGACCGCTTCGTCGGCGGCCTGAAAGCTGATCTGGATATGGTCCAGCCCGGCGACCTTGAAGTCGCGGACCTTCTGCTCGGTCAGGCCGATACCCGAGGTGATCAGGTTGGTGTAGTAACCCATGTCCCGCGCGGCCTTGATCAGCTCGGCCAGGTCCTGGCGCACCAGCGGCTCGCCACCGGAAAACCCCAGTTGCGCGGCGCCCATCTCCCTAGCCTCGCGAAACACCCGAATCCACTCTTCTGTGCTCAACTCCTCACCTTGTTGGGCGAAATCCAAGGGGTTGGAGCAATACGGGCATTGCAACGGGCAGCGATAGGTCAGCTCCGCCAACAGCCACAGCGGTGGGCCGGGTTGCTGTTCGAGCGTGCTCACAGCGCAATCCCCCGATGCCAGACGCGCTCGGTGGTGACGCTGTGATACGGCGGGCGGTCCAGCTCATAGGCCATGCTCATGGCGTCGAGCATGCTCCACAGCACATCGAGCTTGAACTGCAGAATCTCCAACATGCGCTGCTGGCCCTCGACCGTGACGTAATGCGCCAGGGTGATGCGCAAACCATGCTCGACATCGCGCCGGGCCTGACTCAGACGCGTACGGAAATAGTCGTAACCGGCCGCATTGATCCACGGGTAATGGGTGGGCCAGGCGTCGAGCCGCGATTGGTGGATCTGCGGCGCGAACAGTTCTGTCAGCGAGCTGCTGGCCGCTTCCTGCCAGCAAGCACGGCGGGCGAAATTGACGTAGGCGTCCACGGCAAATCGCACACCCGGCAGCACCAACTCTTGCGAGAGAATTTGCTCACGATCCAGCCCCACTGCTTCGCCCAGACGCAACCAGGCTTCGATGCCGCCTTCGCTGCCGGGGGCGCCGTCATGGTCGAGAATCCGTTGCAGCCATTCCCGGCGCACGTCGCGGTCCGGGCAGTTGGCGAGGATGGCCGCGTCCTTCAGCGGGATATTCACCTGATAGTAGAAGCGATTGGCGACCCAGCCCTGGATCTGCTCGCGGGTGGCGCGCCCGGCGTACATCGCTTGGTGGAATGGATGGTGGATGTGGTAATAGGCGCCTTTGGCGCGCAATGCCTGTTCGAATTCGGCGGGGGTCAGGGGGGTGTCAGTCATTGCGGTTCTCCGGATTTCGCGGTGTCTGGTCTGGCGCCTTCGCGGGCAAGCCCGCTCCCACAGGAGTTAGGTGATCCCTGTGGGAGCGGGCTTGCCCGCGATAGGGCCATCCGCTACAGCTCAATACTCATGCCGTCATAAGCCACTTCAATCCCCCGCCGCTCCAGCAACGCCCGTTCGGTCGAGTCTTCATCGAGGATCGGGTTGGTGTTGTTGATGTGGATCAGCACCTTGCGCTGACGACTGAAGCCCTCCAGCACTTCGAGCAGGCCGCCAGGGCCGCTTTGCGGCAGGTGGCCCATTTCGCGGCCCAGGCTCTGGCCGACTTCGCACACACGCATTTCATCGTCGCGCCACAATGTGCCATCCAGCAGCAGACAGTCGGCGCGCTGCATCCAGCTCAGCACCTCGGCGTCGACCTGCCCCAGCCCCGGCGCATAGAACACCGATGCGCCGCTGCGCAGGTCTTCGATGAACAGGCCGATGGTGTCCCCCGGCTGCGGATTGCCACGGTTGGGCGAATACGGCGGCGCGTTGCTGACCAACGGAATCGCGCGAAATTGCAGGTGTGGGCAGGCCGCGATGCTGAACGGCTCGCGGTCCAGCCCGATGGGTTGCCACTGCAAGCCACCGTTCCAGTGTTTGAGCATGCTGAACAAGGGAAAGCCGCTGCTCAGGTCTTCATGTACCCGCTCGGTGCACCAGACCGAATGCGGGCAGCCTTCACGCAGGCTCAGCAGCCCGGTGCAATGGTCGATCTGACTGTCCAGCAGGACCACGCCGGCAATCGCCGTGTCACGCAAGCGTCGAGCCGGTTGCAACGCCGGGAAGCTTTCGAGTTGGGCGCGGATGTCCGGTGAAGCATTACAGAGCACCCACTCCACACCGCCGTCGCTCAGGGCAATGGACGACTGCGTGCGGCGTTGCGCGCGCAGGGTGCCGTGGCGCATGGCGGCGCATTGACGGCAGTTGCAGTTCCATTGCGGAAAACCACCGCCGGCGGCGGAACCGAGAACGCGGATGTGCATGGGATGGCTCCAGAAGGCAGGCCCGGCCAACGCGACGGCTGACCGGGCGATCAATCAACGGTTGGCGAAATACATCGTCACTTCGAAGCCAATGCGCAGATCGGTAAACGCGGGTTTATGCCACATGGGTCATTCCTCTTCTTGTGCCGGACGATTCCGGTAGAGCCATTAATGCACGGGGCGCCAAGTGCCCGAATGCTACTTTCGAAGGAGGTGGCGGCGTGCGTTGGTAGGGGGTGTCGCGCAGATCCTGGAACCATACAAAACCAATGTGGGAACGGGCTAATGTGGCGAGGGGGCTTGCCCCCGTTGGGTCGCGAAGCGGCCCCAAAACCAGAAGTTCCGGGGACTGCTACGCAGTCCAACGGGGGCAAGCCCCCTCGCCACAGGCTAGCCCCCTCGCCACACAAGCCTGCTCCCACAAGGGAGTTGTGGTGTTTTTGCGGGTTAGAAGAACCCCAACGGATTGATGTCGTAGCTCACCAGCAGGTTTTTGGTTTGCTGGTAATGGTCGAGCATCATCTTGTGGTTCTCACGGCCGACACCGGATTTCTTGTAGCCACCGAACGCGGCATGGGCCGGGTACAGGTGGTAGCAGTTGGTCCAGACGCGCCCGGCCTTGATCGCCCGGCCCATGCGGTAGGCGCGGTTGATGTCACGGGTCCACAGGCCGGCGCCGAGGCCGAACTCGCTGTCGTTGGCAATCGCCAGGGCCTCGGCTTCGTCCTTGAAGGTGGTGACACCCACCACCGGGCCGAAGATTTCTTCCTGGAACACGCGCATTTTGTTGTGGCCCTTGAGCAGGGTCGGCTGGATGTAATAGCCGCTCGACAAGTCGCCTTCCAGACGCTCGGCCGCACCGCCAGTGAGCAGCTCGGCGCCCTCCTCCTGGGCGATTTTCAGGTACGAGAGGATCTTGTCGTATTGCTGCTCGGACGCCTGGGCGCCGACCATGGTCTCGGTGTCCAGCGGGTTGCCGCGTTTGATCTTGACGATCTTCTTCATCACCTCGGCCATGAACGGCTCATAGATCGATTCCTGCACCAACGCCCGCGACGGACAGGTGCAGACTTCGCCCTGGTTGAAGAACGCCAGCACCAGGCCTTCAGCGGCTTTTTCGATGAACTGTGGCTCAGCGTTCATGATGTCTTCGAAGAAGATGTTCGGCGACTTGCCGCCCAGCTCGACGGTGCTTGGAATGATGTTCTCGGCCGCGCAATGCATGATGTGCGCGCCCACCGGGGTGGACCCGGTGAAGGCGATCTTGGCGATGCGCTTGCTGGTGGCCAGCGCCTCACCGGCTTCGCGACCGAAGCCCTGGACGATGTTCAGCACGCCGGCCGGCAGCAAGTCGGCGATCAGTTCGGCGAACACCATGATCGACAGCGGCGTTTGTTCCGCCGGTTTGAGCACGATGCAGTTGCCGGCGGCCAGGGCCGGAGCGAGCTTCCACGCAGCCATCAGCAGCGGGAAGTTCCACGGAATGATCTGCCCGACCACGCCCAGCGGCTCGTGGAAATGATAGGCGGTGGTCAGTTCGTTGATCTCGGCGGCGCCGCCTTCCTGGGCGCGGATGCAACCGGCGAAGTAACGGAAGTGGTCGGCGGCCAGCGGCACGTCGGCATTCAGGGTTTCGCGCACGGCTTTGCCGTTGTCCCAGGTTTCGGTGACGGCGAGGATTTCCAGGTTCTGTTCGATGCGGTCGGCGATTTTCAGCAGCACCAGCGAACGGTCCTGCGCCGAGGTTTTGCCCCAGGCATCGGCGGCGGCATGGGCGGCGTCGAGGGCCTTGTCGATGTCGGCGGCGCTGGAGCGCGGGAACTCGGCGATCACTTCACCGGTGACCGGTGAGGTGTTGGTGAAGTACTCGCCATTGACTGGGGCGACGAACTCGCCGCCGATAAAATTGCCGTAGCGCGGTTTGAAGGAAACGATGGCGCCGGGTGTTCCAGGTTGTGCGTAGATCATGATGGGCCTCTGTCTGGGTCGATGCCTGTCAGGCCAACAGGCGATGAACCGATAGTAGAGAGCCCCGCGTGCCAGACGAATGCGCCGTTGGCAGGGGGGACTCTCGTTATTTGGTAGTAGGTTTCACACAAACCAATGTGGGAGCGAGCCTGCTCGCGATGGCGCCAGTACATTCAACAATGATGTTAACTGTCAGGCCGCTATCGCGAGCAGGCTCGCTCCCACAGGGTTATGCGGTGGATTTTGAGTTAGTGCTTGGCAACGAGATCCTTCGGCAGCTTGAAGGTCCACAGCATGCCGCCCTGGTTGAAGTCCTTGATGCGCTTGGCCACTTCGCCGCCCCAGAGCGGTACCGCGCCGCCCCAGCCGGAGAGCACCGAGACGTATTGTTCGCCGTCCATTTCCCAGGTGATGGGCGAGCCGAGCACGCCGGAGCCGGTCTGGAATTCCCAGACTTTCTCGCCGGTCTTGGCATTGAACGCCTGCAGGAAGCCTTCCGGCGTACCGGTGAACACCAGGTTGCCCTTGGTGGTCAGCACCCCGCCCCACAGCGGCGCGAAGTTCTTGTGGCGCCAGACTTCCTTGCCGGTTTTCGGGTCGATGGCGCGCAGCACGCCGATGTAGTCTTCGTTCAACGGTTTGATGGTGAAACCGGCGCCGAGGAACGCCGCGCCTTTCTTGTAGGCAATGCCTTCGTTCCAGATGTCCATGCCCCACTCGTTGGACGGCACATAGAACAGCCCGGTGTCGCGGTTGTAGGCCATCGGCATCCAGTTTTTCGCCCCCAGGAACGCGGGCGCTACAAACACCGAACTGCCTTTGGCCTCGGAGCCCGGTGCACCCGGACGGCTGTCTTCGTTGTAGATCGGCCGACCGTTTTTATCCAGGCCGCTGGCCCAGGTGATCTTGTCCACGAACGGGAAGCCGCGGATGAATTTGCCGTTGGTGCGATCCAGCACGTAGAAGAAACCGTTACGGTCCGCGGTGGCCGCGGCTTTGATTTCCTTGCCGCCTTCGTTGTAGTTGAACGACACCAGTTCGTTCACACCGTCATAGTCCCAGCCATCGTGCGGGGTGCTCTGGAAGTGCCACTTGATCGTGCCGTCATCCGGGTTCAGCGCCAGGCGCGAGGACGAGTAAAGGTTGTCGCCCGGGCGCAGGTGCGAGTTCCACGGTGCCGGGTTGCCGGTGCCGAACAGCAGCAGATTGGTTTCCGGGTCGTAGTAGCCGCCCAGCCAAGGCGCCGCACCGCCGGTTTTCCACAGATCGCCCGGCCAGGTCTTGCCCGCTTCGCCACCGGAGATGCCGTTCTCTACCGCCTTGCCGTCCTTGTAGACGTAGCCCATGTGGCCTTCGACCGTTGGCCGGGTCCACAGCAGGTCGCCGTTTTTCGGGTCGTAGGCTTCGATCTTGCCCACCACCCCGAACTCGCCACCGGCCACGCCGGTGATCAGTTTGCCGTTGATGACCAATGGCGCGGCGCTGATGGAATAGCCTTCCTTGTGGTCGGCGACTTTCTTGCTCCACACCACTTTGCCGGTGTCCTTGTTCAGGGCCACAAGCTTGGCGTCGAGGGTGCCGAAGATCACCAGGTCGCCATATAGCGCGACACCACGGTTGATCACGTCGCAGCACGGACGGATGTCATCGGGCAGACGTGCGTCGTATTGCCAGAGCTTGCGGCCGGTGCGCGCATCCACGGCGAACACCCGCGAGTAAGAGCCGGTCATGTACATCACGCCGTCCTTGATCATCGGCTGCGCCTGTTGACCGCGCTGCTTTTCACCGCCGAACGAAAAGGCCCAGACCGGGCGCAGGTCCTTCACGTTGTCGACATTGAGGGTGTCCAGCGGGCTGTAGCGCTGACCCTGGACGCCCAGACCGTTGGTGACGACCTGCTCCGGGTTCTTGGGGTCCTGGAGAATGTCTTGATCGGTGACACCGGCCAGTGCGGTGCCTGACAACAGCATGGCACTGAGCAGCACGCTCAAGACGAAGGGTTGGCGACGTGCGGGTTGGGTCATGACGGCTACCTCTGCGGTTTTTGTTATACCCGGGAAATTTTCCCGGTCTGGTGCAGATTCTTGGGCGCCGCCGCCCTCGCAACAATTGCCCGCAATGCGGAGATTTCTAGTTCCTTGGTACAGGGTCGAATGAGAAAGTCACCGGATTTCATGATCGATGCTGCCCCCTGTGGGAGCGGGCTTGCCCGCGATGGGGCCAGAACATTCAACATTGATGTCGGCTGTCAGACTGCTATCGCGGGCAAGCCCGCTCCCACAGGGGGCCGGTGTTGCTCAC
The DNA here is from genome assembly GCF_024168645.1 of Pseudomonas sp. GGS8. NCBI lineage: Bacteria > Pseudomonadati > Pseudomonadota > Gammaproteobacteria > Pseudomonadales > Pseudomonadaceae > Pseudomonas > Pseudomonas sp. GGS8. The sequence continues at coordinate 5,724,896 of NZ_JALJWF010000001.1, forward strand.
AAATCTTTGGCGGAATCGACTCGGGTCATCTGCGCGCGCTCATAGCGCGGGTACAAATGGCTGACGCTGCGGATCAGCTCATAACGGCTCAGGTTGATCCCGGCGAAACGTTCAGGAATGGGACTGCGGATCATCTCGGCCATGTCGCTGCCGTTCGCCGCACCGTCGCGCATGAGTTGATCGAGCCAGGAGAGGTAATCGCGCATCTGCTCGAAGGGTTTGCTGTCCGTGGCCACCGGCCCATGGCCGGGGACGATCAGCGTCCACGGCAACCCCTGAAGCGTGGCGATATCCGCCAGCCACACCGACAACCCCGGGCTGTTCGGGGTGGTCAGGGCCCGCTGATAAAACACCAGATCCCCGGCAAACAGCACGCCGGTTTTCTGGTCGAGAATAGCCAGATCCGCGCCGGTGTGCCCACCCAGACTCAGCAGCCGCAAATCGTGGTTCCCAAAACTTTGCACGCCAGGCGTCAGCGTCTGCGTCGGCAACACCACTTCGGTGCCGCGCATCCAGTCGCCCACCAGCCGATACATGTTTTCCGCCATCGCATTACCCTGTTGATGCAACAGCTCAGTGGTGCCGGCCAGAGCACCGATCGGCACGTCGATGAAGGCCTGATTACCCAGCACATGGTCGGGATGGTGATGGGTCAGCAGCACCTGAATCACCGGTTTATCGGTGGTTGCGGCAATCGCTTTACGCAGGGCCTCGCCGTAGCGCTTCGATGGCCCGGTGTCGATCACCACCACCCCTTGCCCGGTGACGATGAATGCAGTGTTGACGATGTTGCCGCCGTTGTTCTTGGCGAAGTTATCGGTGCTGCCCTCCAGCAGCCAGGTGTCTTCGGCAATCTGCCGGGGCTTGAGGGCGTAATCGGGATCGGCCAGGGACGGCAGGCTCACACAGATGAACAACAACAGCATCCAGCGCATCACACGCTCCTTGGGTCAGGGTATGGCCGCATCGAATTGATTGCCGCTGTTATCGCGCAGCATTAGGCGCGTCTGCCCTGCGCCTTCGATGTCAAAGGCCAGGTTGGGGTTTTCGCTGACCGCCGGGAACAACTCCAGACGCGCCAGCAACTGATCGTTTTGATCCCGCAGCTCGGCCTGGTTGATGAAGAATTCCGGGATGCCACTGACCATGCCGTTGTCCATCGGATGCGCCACTTGCAAACGCACGCGGCTGAATTCGCCACGGGGATAACGACCGCCAAGCACTTCGCCGATGTGTTCTTCCCAACCCGGCTGGGTGCGCACTACGCTTGGCGCCGTGCAGCCACCGCCCGCCGCGTCGATCAGGGTCGAGCCGACATGCCACAGCCCGTCGCGGGTCAACACCGCCGCACGCAATGGTGTGGCCTGTTCGACGCGGATGCGGATCGACAGCCAGGGCAGTACACCGGTCAAGGGCTTGAAGTCGACGATTTTCGGCAGCGGATTGAGTTCGGCCCAGGCGAGGATTCGCACCACTTCGCCCTTGAACGCCCGGGCATCGATTTCCAGCGGCACTTGCCGGGCGTCTTCGGCGAACGGCGGTGCCAGCAGCTTGACCCGCTCGTCAAACACGAACGGCGCGTCGCCAAGCATCTGCTTGTGATAGAACGCCCACATCACCGAGGGCACCGGATCGACCTCAACCGCCTGCGCGGCCAAGGGCAACCAACAGGCCAACAGCCAACGCGCGCGCCAGTTCATTGTTGATACATCTCGGGTACGTCATAGCGCAGGCCGTAATGGGCATAAATGTTTTTGACCGTGCCCTCGCGAATCAACGCTTCCAGCGCCTCTTCCACGGCATAGGCCAGTTGCCGGTTGCTTTCATGCACCGCCATGCCGATCTCCCAGCGTTGCTTGCCCATGTTCGGGTAGGCGTTTTCCGCCAGCGCCACTTGCGGGTCGCCGGCCTGATGAACCTGCCAGTCGATCTCGCCGCGCATGGCCATCACCGCGTCGACTTCACCGGCCTTCATCGCGGCAAATGCCTGGGGCACGCCGGGGTAATGGTGGGTGTTGGCGGCAAGCATGCCGTTGAACACCGAGGTCAGGTAAAACGACGGCACGCTGTCGACTTCGACGCCGATCGGGTGCTGCTGGAACACCGCGACGCTGGCCACCGAATCCAGCCGGCGACGGTCATAAGCCACTTGCCATTGTTCGGTCTGGTACGGCCCGAACATCACCACGTGGCCGTTTTCCAGTTCGCCCAGTTCATTGCGTTTTTGTGAGTAATCGCGGTCGTAGGGCACGCGCATCATCAGGTCGGCCAGTTGCTGATTGTGCAACTGACTGGCCCGCCAGATGTAATCGCGCAGGTCATCGTCGAGCTTCTCCCCGGCGGGTGCCCAGATCAGTTTCAGGCGTACCCCCATGGTTTTGGCCAGAGCCTCGGCCAATTCGACATCGACCCCGCGAGGCTGGCCGGCGTCTTCGAAACTGTAGGGGGCGAAATCCTTGTAGACCGCGACTTTCAGCTCGGCGGCGGCGATCATTTCGTCATAGGTCCGGACCTGTGCCTGCGCTGCCTGGCAGCACAACCACACAGCGCTGATCAACACCGCGAGCAGGCGCATGGGTCACTCCTCGACGTGCACGGAGTCCAGGTAGGTACGTACCGCCCACAAGGCTTCCTGACTCAAGTAGTCGGCCATCTTCGGCATGTACACCCGGCCATCACGCACGGCGCCATGGCGCACCCGTTCGACGAACCACTCGTCACCGGCTTCGGCGACGTCGAGCTTGCGCAAGTCAGGGGCAATGCCGCCGGACTTGGCTTCCAGGCCATGACAGGCCGCGCAGTTCTGGTTGTAGGCCGAAGAACCGATTTCCAACGCTTTATCGTGCTCCGGGGAGGAACGATACGGGTTCACCGCCGCCCAACCATCGGCATCTACCTGCACACCGGCATCCTTGATCGGGGTCAGCCCCTTGGTTTCGACGGCCTGGGGTACCACGTTGCCGTGAGCCCAGACGGAACCTGCGCTGATGAAACCGGCCAGCAGTCCGGCAACGAGCAAGGCGTTGCGTTTTGTTGTCATTGTTATGCCCTCAAGATTGCACGCAAAACCTCTTTGAAGAGGCTATGGCAGCCATCTTAGGAACGGCTTTGCAGCAACCCCATGCTGCTTTGGTGGCCGCGGCCTACTCCCTTGGTAGTAGGGCTTGTGGTGAGCCGCCCAGGTATTTCGCTCGCTGTTACTACCTTGGTACTGGCCCATCGATACTTTCTGCATATTTCCCCACCCGTCCAGGGTTCCTATGCTGACGCAACCTGTGATGGAGTGCCTTATGCGCCAGCTCGCCCCTTATGCCTTGATCTACCTGCTGGCGATTGCCTGCGCCGCCGGGGTGGCGACCCAGAGTCAGGCGGCGGATGCGCCGTTGCAGGTGCGCATCGGCTACCTGGGGTATCGACCCGATCCCGGACCATTGCTGTCGAACGTTATTCCTGAACCGACCGATGCCGGCCTGCGGGGTGCTGAACTGGCGATCATCGACAGCAACAGCACCGGGCGTTTCCTCAATCACAGCTACAGCCTGGTCAGCGCCAACGTCGACAATCCGGAGGCGCTGATCGAAGCGGCCAAAGCCCAACACGAACAAGGCCTGCGCCTGTTTGTGGTGAATGCACCGGTGCAAACCCTGCGCCGACTCAGCGCCGTGCTGCCCGACAGCCTGCTGTTCAATGCCGGCAGCCCCGATGACAGTCTGCGCACTACCGACTGCCTGCCGAACGTGCTGCACAGCCTGCCAAGCCGCGCGATGCTGGCCGATGCGCTGGCGCAATTTCTGGTGCTGCGCAAATGGCAACGGGCGCTGCTGATCGTCGGCCCCACCGCCGACGATCAAGCCTATGCCGCCGCCCTGCGGCGGGCGGCGAAACGCTTCGGCCTGCAACTGTTGGCGGAAAAAACCTGGAGCTTCGATAACGATCAACGGCGCAGCGCCCAGGCCGACATGCCGCTGTTCACCCAGACCGCCGAATACGACGTGGTGCTGGTGGCCGATGAACGCGGCGACTTTGGCGAGTACGTGCCCTACCAGACCTGGTACCCACGCCCGGTCGCCGGCACTCAGGGCCTGACCCCGGTGGGCTGGCACAAGACCGTGGAAACCTACGGCGCCGCGCAGTTGCAAAAACGCTTCGAAGCCCTGGCCGGGCGCTGGATGAACGATCGGGATTTCGCCGCGTGGATGGCCGTACGCAGCATCGCCAGCGCGGTGGGCAAACTGCGTCAGGTCGATGCGATGGCGATCCGTACGCTTGAAATCAGCGATCAATTGCCGCTGGACGGCTTCAAGGGTCGCAAGCTCAGTTATCGGCCGTGGAACGGTCAGTTGCGCCAACCGATCCCCATCGTACAGCCCCGGGCGTTGGTCAGTACGTCGCCGCAAGACGGTTTCTTGCACCCCTTCAACGAAATGGACAGCTTGGGTTACGACAAAGCCGAGGTCAGCTGCCGCTTTCCCTGAAAGCTCTACCACCACAACAATAAGGAATCTGCCATGCGCCGCACCCTGCTTTCATGCGCTCTACTGCTCGCCGCCGGGCATGCGGCGGCCAGCACTGCCTGGGTCTCCAACGAAAAGGACAACAGCCTGAGCCTGATCGACATGCAGACCCTGCAAGTCACCGACACCCTGCCCGTCGGCCAGCGCCCGCGCGGCCTGTTGCTGTCCCACGACAACAAGCTGCTGTACATCTGCGCCAGCGATTCGGACCGGGTCCAGGTGATGGACGTCGCCACGCGCAAGATCATCAAGGAACTGCCCTCGGGCAAAGACCCCGAACAATTCGCCCTGCACCCCAATAATCGCTGGTTGTACGTCTCCAACGAGGACGATGCACTGGTGACGGTGATCGACACTGAAACCTCCAAAGTGCTCGGCCAGATCAACGTCGGTGTCGAACCCGAAGGCATGGCCGTCAGCCCCGACGGTAAATGGGCGGTGAACACCAGCGAAACCACCAACATGCTGCACTGGATCGACACCGGCACCCAGACCCTGGCCGACAATACGCTGGTGGATCAGCGGCCGCGTTTTGTCGAGTTCAATCCCGATGGCTCGCAGCTCTGGGCCTCGGCGGAGATCGGCGGCACGGTGACGATTCTCGATGTCGCCAGCCGCAAGATCCTCAAGACCCTGAGTTTCCAGATCAAAGGCGTGCACCCGGACAAAGTCCAGCCTGTCGGCATCAAACTCAGCGCCGACGGCAAGTACGGCTTCGTCGCCCTCGGCCCGGCCAACCATGTGGCGGTGATCGACGCCAAGACCTTCGACATTGTTGATTACCTGCTGGTGGGCCGACGGGTCTGGCAGATGGCATTCACCCCGGATCAACGGCAATTGTTGGCCACCAACGGCGTCAGTGGCGACGTGTCGGTGATCGATGTCGATACCCTCAAGGTCAGCAAATCGGTGAAGGTCGGGCGCTATCCGTGGGGCGTGGTGGTGACGCCATGAACGCCCTTGAAGTCAGCAACCTGAGTTTCGCTTACGGCCCGCGCGAGGCCTTGCGCCAGGTGGGTTTCAGCCTGGCACCGGGGCGTTTTGCGGCGTTGCTGGGGCCCAACGGCGCGGGCAAATCAACTCTGATCGCCCTGCTCACCCGACTCTATGATCTGCAACGCGGCGATATCCGGGTCGGCGGCCATTCCTTGCACAACGCGGCACGCCCGGCGTTAAAGCAGTTGGGGGTGGTGTTTCAGCAAAGCACCCTGGATCTGGACCTCAGCGTCGAGCAGAACCTGCGCTATCACGCCGCGCTGCATGGTCTGTCCCGACGCCAGACCGGGTTGCGGGTCGACGCGGAGCTGGCACGGCAGGCCTTGACCGAGCGCCGGCGCGAGCGGGTCCGCGAACTCAATGGCGGCCATCGCCGGCGGGTGGAAATCGCCCGTGCGTTGCTGCATGAACCACGCCTGCTGCTGCTCGACGAGGCCAGCGTCGGTCTCGACCCGGCCAGTCGCCTGGCGCTCAATCAGCACATCCGCAGCCTATGCCGCGAGCAAACCATCAGCGTGCTCTGGACCACTCATTTGCTGGATGAAGTGCAGCCCAGCGATGACTTGCTGATCCTGCATCAAGGCCGTTTGGTCGCCAGCGGACAGGCTGATGCGCTGAGCCTGGAACATGGCGGCGACCTCGGTTCGGCCTTCGCCCGCCTGACCACCTCGGCCCCTTCAGGAGCAATCGCCGGATGAACGCTTACTGGCAATGTTTCAGCGGTATCGTGCTGCGTGAATGGCTGCGCTTCGTGTTGCAGCGCACACGGTTTCTCAGTGCGCTGGTGCGGCCGTTGCTGTGGCTGCTGGTGTTCGCTGCCGGTTTTCGCGCGGCACTGGGCATCGCCATCATCGAGCCCTACGACACCTACATTCCCTATGAGGTTTACATCATCCCGGGCCTTGCCTGCATGATCTTGCTGTTCAACGGCATGCAAGGTTCGCTGTCGATGGTGTATGACCGGGAGATGGGCAGCATGCGCGTGCTGCTGACCAGCCCCCTGCCCCGCACCTTTCTGCTGTGCAGCAAATTGCTGGCGACGTCGCTGATTTCGCTGTTGCAGGTGTACCCCTTCCTGGCGATTGCCTGGCTGTACGGCGTACAACCGCCGGCCATGGGCCTGTTGCTGGCGTTGCCGGCGTTGCTGCTGGTGGCGTTGATGCTCAGTGCGCTGGGCCTGTTGCTGTCCAACGCCATCCGCCAACTGGAGAACTTTGCCGGGGTGATGAATTTTGTGATCTTCCCGCTGTTTTTCCTGTCGTCGGCGCTGTATCCGTTGTGGAAAATGCGCGATTCCAGCGAGTGGTTGTATTGGCTGTGCGCCTTGAATCCGTTCACCCATGCGGTGGAACTGGTGCGGTTTGCGCTGTACGAACGCTTCAACCCGTTGGCGCTGGCGGTGTGCGTGGGGCTGACGCTGGTGTTCGCCCTGCTTGCCGTGTTCACCTTTAACCCGCAACACGCGGCCCTGCGCAAAACCAGCTAACACCACTAATCCCTGTGGGAGCGGCGGTGCGGCGATCCGACTTGCCCGCGATGGCGATGTGTCAGTCAATATCAATGCTGGTGTGATAGCCCCATCGCGGGCAAGCCCGCTCCCACAGGAGATTTGTGTTGAACAGGACAAAATTACTACTTTGGTACTGGTTTACCTGTCTATCGTCGCATTCACAACGCACCGCTACTGGCATGTAATGGGTTCACAACTATAAGGACTGAACCCCATGCCGCGTGCCCGACGTGTTTTGCTGCGCCCTTCTCTCGCCGCGCTGTCGCTGAGCTTGGTGCTGGTCGCTGCGCAAGCCGAAACTGCGCTGTTCTCCACCGAAGGTTATCGCATCGGCCTGTACCGCAGCCCGACCCCGACTCAGCTCCAGGACGCGAGCATCATCGACACCCCCGCCCTGCAAAACCTGCTCAAGCAGACGCCCCATCCACTGCTGATCGATGTCTATCGTCGGCAATGGCTGCAAGGACGTTTCATCGAAGACCAGCCCCACGAAAACCTGCCCGGCAGCCATTGGCTGGCCAATACCGGAGACGGTGACCTGACGCCCCCGTGGCAGGACTATTTCGCGCATCATCTGCGGCAATTGACGGCGGGCGATTTGACTCGACCGTTGGTCTTCTACTGCCGCTCCGATTGCTGGTTGAGCTGGAACGCGGTAAAACGCGCTGCTTCCATGGGCTATAAAACACTGTATTGGTACCGCGACGGTCTGGATGCCTGGCAAGCGGCGAATCTGCCTGTGATACCGGCCCAGCCCGAGCCCTTTCCCTGACCCGAACGCCTGCGTGTTGTTGCCACACCCTGATCAAAAAAATAATGAGGTGAAAGGCCATGTACAAAATTCTGATTGCCGACGATCACCCGCTGTTTCGCGAAGCCATTCATAACGTCATCAGCGACGGTTTCCCCGGCAGCGAGGTCATGGAAACCGCCGACCTCGACAGCGCCCTGGCCCTGACCCAGGAACACGATGACCTGGACCTGATCCTGCTCGACCTGAACATGCCCGGCATGCACGGCCTCAATGGCCTGATCAACCTGCGCAACGAGGCACCGACCATTCCGGTGGTGATCGTCTCGGCCGAACAGGACAAGCAGATCGTGCTGCAAGCCATCACCTATGGCGCAGTGGGGTTCATCACCAAGTCGTCGCCACGGGTGCAGATGACCGAGGCCATCCAGCAGATTCTCAATGGCAATGTGTACCTGCCGCCGGACATCATCCGCACGCAAAAAAGCGGCGCAAGCCGGCGCATGAACGAGACCCCCAGCTTCCCGCCAGAGCTGCTCCAGGCGCTGACCCGCAAACAGTTGCTGGTGCTGGAGCGCATGACCAAGGGCGAATCGAACAAACAGATCGCCTACACCCTGGAAATCGCCGAAACCACGGTCAAGGCCCACGTCTCGGCGATCTTGCGCAAACTCAATGTGCACAACCGGGTGCAGGCGATCTTGAGTGCCGGGGATATTGATTTCGGGTCGTATCTTCGGCGCTGACTCTGGAGGCAACAGTTAGACCGAATCGCCCCTATCGCGGGCAAGCCCGCTCCCACAGTATTAATGGTGCTCACAGACTTTGTGTACGACACCGACACTGTGGGAGCGGCGGTGCGGCGATCCGACTTGCCCGCGATGGCGCCAGTGACTACACCGGAAGACTCAAGGCCGGCCAAGCAAATGACTCATCGCCGTCTTGAGCTTCATCGGCCGCACCGGTTTGTGCATCAGCGTATGGCCCAGTTCGCGGATTTGCTGTTTGAGTTCATTGCTGTAGTTGGCGGTGATCATCATCGCCGGAATCGCCGAGGCGCGACGGGCGTTGATACGGGCCACGGCGTCGACACCGTTCTGCTCGTCATCCAGGTGATAGTCGGCGATCAGCAGGTCGGCTTCGGCGTGATAGTTGTCCACTTGCCGCGCCAGGTCTTCCTCCGACAGCGCCGTGACCACCCGGCACCCCCAACCTTCGAGCAAGGTGCGCATCCCGGCGCAAATCGCCGCGTCGTTGTCCAGCACCCACACTCGTGCACCGCGCAGGCGCTCGAGCATCGGTTCACTCATCAACAAATTCGGCAACGCCTTAGGCGCCGTGGCGCTCAATGGCACTTCGACGGAAAACATCGAGCCCTTGCCCGGCCATGAACGCACATGAATGCGGTGGCCAAGAATACGGGCGATTTTCTCCACAATCGCCAGGCCCAATCCCAAGCCGCGGTCCTGATCCGGGCGTTGCACGTCGCCGCGTTTGAACTCCTGAAAAATCTCCTCCAGGCGGTTTTCGGCAATGCCCATGCCGCTGTCCCAGACTTCAATGGTCAGCCGCTGATGATGACGTCGGCAGCCGAGCACCACCCGCCCGCTGTAGGTGTAACGAATGGCATTGCTTAGCAGGTTACGCAGGATTCGCGCGAGCAATTGAATGTCGCTGCGTACCAGCGCCGAACACGGAACGAAATGCAGCTCAAGGCCTTCACTGCGGGCCACCTGGGTGTATTCGGCGGCAAGGTTTTCCAGCAGTTCGCTGAGGGCGAACGGCGCAATGTCGGCCTTGATCACCCCGGCATCCAGTTTGGAAATGTCCACCAGCGTGCCCAGCAGGTTTTCCACGTCTTCCAGGGAATTGCTGACGTTGCGCACCAGATTTTCGTTGGCCACTGGCTCCCGGCGCTCCAGCAACGCGCTGGTAAACAGTCGCGCGGCGTTGAGCGGTTGCAGCAGATCGTGACTGACGGCGGCGAGAAATTTGGTCTTCGACAGGTTGGCCTGCTCGGCCTCGAGCTTGGCCTCGCGCAAGCGTGATTCCACGCGGCGGCGCTCGTCGATTTCGCGCAGCAATTGGTCATTGAGGGTGGTCAGTTCGGTGGTGCGTTCACGCACCCGCAACTCAAGGTTCTGATAGGCCTGATGCAGCGCCTCGGCGGTGCGGCGGCGCTCGGTGATGTCGCGGATCAACACGAAAATCCCCACCACTTCCCCGCTGGCCAGGCGATTGGGCACGTAGGAGCGCAGCATGTAGCGCTCCTGATTGTTGATGTTGGTTTCGGCGAACTCGAACGTCACGCTTTCGCCAGCCAGGGCACGGGCCACGTAGGCCTCCAGGCGCTGATAGTGCTGTTCGCTGTGCACTTCGCGCAGGCTCTGCCCGAGCATTACGCCCCGGGGCCAGCAGTACCATTCTTCGTAGACTTTGTTGGTGAATTCGTAGACCAGATCGGCATTCAGGTAGGCGATCAGCGCCGGCACATGGTCGGTAATCAAGCGAATCCAGCGCTCGCTTTCGCTGAGGGCTTCGGCGTGCTGGTAGCGTTCGGTGATGTCGGTGAAGGTGTTGACGAAACCGCCGGTGGGCAATGGATGGGTGCGGATTTCCAGGACCCGGCCATCGTAGAGACGTTGCTCGCATTCCTGCACGTACCGCCCGTTGGCATCGCGACTGGCTGGAGTCAGCAGGTTCAGTTCGCTGTCGGCGATCACTTCAGCGAACGGCCGATGAGCCGCCACCGGGGCCAAGCCACTGAGTTCCAGGAAGCGCCGGTTCCACAACTCCAGAATGCCCTCGGCGTTGACCATCGCCACCCCTTGGGACAGGTTGTCGACCGCCCGTTGCAACAGGTGCGATTTCTGCGCCACCGCCTGCTCGCGGCGCAGGGTTTCGCTGAGTTTGACGTCGGTAATGTCGGTGAACAGGATCACCCGCCCGCCTTCCTGGGTCGGCCGTTCACTGACTTGCAGCCAGCGGCCATTGTGCAGGCGATAAAGCAGGCTTTCGTCGACATGCGACCGGGGTTCTTCGCTGAACAGCCCGGTCGAGGTCATCAACCGCTTGACCTCGCGCAGGCGCATCCCGGCGTTGATCCGCACCCGGCTGTTGCTCCAGAACGCCTTGAAACGGCTGTTGAACAGCACAATCCGCTGCTCGGCATCGAACAGCACAAAGGCGTCGGAGATGCTTTCGATGGCGTCGATCAAGTGTTGATGGGCGGTTTCGGCCCGTAGCCGCGCTTCGCTGAGTAAATGGTTGCCAGCCTTGAGTTCGGCCATGGCCTGGTTCAGGGCGTCGGTGCGCTCACGCACCTGTTCGGCCAGCACTACCGAATGCTGGAACGCCGCATACGGGTCGTTGCCCCGGGTGATGCCGGACTCGATGCGCTCGATCAGCGCGCCATTGATGCGCTGCAGTTTGTGGTTTTCGTGGCGCAGGCTGGCGATCTGCGCCTGAAGGTCAGCGCTGTCCAGGGGCGCGGCCTCGGGCAATGGCAACCCCGGTGAAGGTCTGGTTGATGTGCATGCCATTGAACTGTTCTCCGTAGGTATTGAAACCCATCACCCGTTGCTCCCGCAGGAACGCGCCGATCTGCTCGAGACTGCCGGCATCTTCCAGTTCCAGGCGCCGGAGAAAACAGTCGCAGCCGATGGTCAGCAACAAGTCCCCGAGACGTTCCTGCAAACCGTCGAACAGGTTTTGCAGGTTCGGCAGCATGGGGCCGGGGCGCATCACGGTAAGGACGATGCCGTTTTCCACCGCGCAGTAGAAACTCAGGCTCAGGTCCGGATGAACCTGCTGGATCGCCCGCACGTAATACTGATCGTTGATCCGCACCGCCAACGGGTGCGCGGCAAAGACTCGGTAATCGAGGTCTGCCACCGCCACCCCGATGTGCCGGGCGTACTCTTCGGCGGCCGGTTCGGCGTTGAGTTCGAACACCCGGCGCGAGGCGCTGTCGGCGGCGGTGACCACCAGCTTTTCGGCCCTGGGCAGGATGTGGTGGGTGGTGAACACTTCGAAGTCCAGCCAGGTATTGACCAGCACCACCACCGCCGCGCCGCTGTGAAACTCGCCGCCGAAATACACGTGGGTGTGGGTCAGGTAGTTGTCGTCGCCGGCCGAACCGCCGAAGTGCGGAATGTCGCCCAATGCCGCGCTCAAGGCGGCGAGCACCATCTCCTCACGGCTGGACAAACCATCGAGCAAAGTCAGAGCAAAGCTGTTGCCCTTGATCGGCGCCAGGGTGTTACTGCGACAACCGCTGACCAGGCGCTCGACCATTTGCTGGGCATCGATCAGGCTGAAATGCTCCATCTCATCGATCAGTTCGATGGCGATGGAAAAGTGCCGATGATCGAAGCCCACCGCCGTCACGCAGCTGCGGCCATAACCTTGAGGGGTGATTTCGCCGGCGCTGGTGCAGCCCACCAGCCGAATCCCGCCGAAGCTCTGTTGCAACGCCCGTCCCAGCGCCTGCAAGTCGTACTCGGCGGAACAGAAGAACAGCACGAAGCCCAAATGCGGGTGCAAGAGTTGTCGCGCCAGGTCCTGGGCCGCTTGCTGGGCATCGGTGGCCTGGGACATGGCACTGACCACACCGTCGTTGTGAACCTGCTGCATCATTGCCCCCGCCGGTGCGCCTGTTATGAGGCTCGAGTGTACGAAGTCAGCGGGTTGCGACGAATGCTACTTGGGTAGCGGGTGGGTGGTTCGATGGGATGAGAATGGCTTTGCACAATTGCGTGGCTGGAGCTTTTGTGGTTAGTCAGCCCCTACCAGGTCAGCACCGCCCCCACCGCAAACGTATCGGTGTTTTCATTCTGGGCGCTGGTGTCGTGGCCATTGATTTCGAACTGGTTGTACTCGGCCACCAATTTCAGGTTGTCGTTGACGTCATGGAACAGCGCAATCCCGCGAGTCTCGTAATCGGCACCGCTGCCCACCACGCCGTTGCCGTCGTCCTTGGTCTTGCCATAGGACAAGGCCAGACGGTTCTTGCCCAGTTTGTAGGAGCCCTGCAACAGGTAGCCGTCGCTGTCGACATTGCGCAGGGTCGGCTCGCCGGCGTTGTTGGTAAAGAATGGGTTGATGCCCTTGGCCTGGAAACCGGAACCGGTCAGCGACAGCCCGCCCATCTTCGCCTGCACACCGTAGCCGACGCCTTTGGAGGTGACGGACCCGACGCTGGAGTCGGTATTGTCCGACGTCTGGTAGCTGCCGTTGAGCCAGCTGTAAATCTTCGCCCCGCCGAGGTCGAACTGATAAGTGATTTCGCTCTCGGTGCGCGGGTTCTTCTGGTATGCCTTGCCGGTTGCGCTGCTGTCGTTGGTGTCAACCGGGTCCATGATCCCCACCGCCACCCGCAAGCCGTCCATCATCGGGGTGCGATAGGTAATCTGCGAGGTCGGGAACGGGTACGGATAACCGCTGCCGATGTTGCCGAACGACACACCGCCGCCGTCCACCAGGCCCAACGTATCGCTGACCTGACCATAACCAGAGAGCAGTTCGTCGAGCAGGATGTTGGAACGGGCAAACAGGCCGAAGTCCTTGCCGATCAGCACCTCGCCCCACTCCGGGTTGGCCACCGTGCCGTAGAACTGCCGCACGTCGATGGCGGTGTTGGTGCCGTTGGTTTCGCTGTCGTTGATGGTCACCCAGAACGAGGCCCGGGCGCCGAGCTTGAGGTCATCGACCTGCTTGCCCATGTTGAAGCCCAGGTAATTGGGCAGAAACCCCATCTTCACCCGCGCCTGGCGCCGGTCGTACTGATCGCCGGCCCGGTCCACGTTGCTGTTGACGTAGAAGGCGTTGATGTAGCCATCGGTGGAGAATGTGGTCTGGTCCTTGTCGTACAGCATGATCTCGGCCTGGGCCATTGAGCTCAGGCCCAGGGATGACAGACTCACGATGAAAGCCGGCAAGAAACGATGCTTGAAATTCTTATTGTTGTGCATGACGCGCTCCGCTACGGGGACTTGATGTCGGAGGCGATTATCGAAAGCGGACCGGCGGCGTCATACGCTGCCTTGGGGGCGGTTGTCAGGTGCTTTGGGCTGGCCGGTAGCGCGCGGCAAATTCGGTGTAAGACTGGCCGTCGGCCAAGCCCGGAACTTAGGGTGTAAGCCTGTGGGCTACACAGGCGTCCACAGGAACCGGTGCGCGCTAGGCGAGCGCTCTAAACAGCATGTAAGCGGCGAGAAAACGAAAAAACGTTACAAAAAAACAGATCTGCCTGAAAGAATTTTCCGAAAGATCAAATAAGAAATATGAGTTCTTGAAATTCCAAACCTCAAAAAATATACATACACCTACACAACACCAATCTCAAAATCACACGCTGTCTTTTTAAAGCTGGGGCATTATGAAAAACGCAATATCACCTACAAGAAGTGAAAACTTTTCCGAATGGTTTCAACAAGTCATCAGCCAGTCCGAACTGGCTGAAAACTCTCCCGTTAGAGGTTGCATGGTCATCCGCCCTTGGGGCTATGGCATATGGGAGCAAATTCAACGAGAGCTCGATCAAAAATTCAAGGATACAGACCATGTGAACGCATATTTCCCGCTTTTGATCCCATTATCCTTTCTTCAAAAAGAAGCAGAACATGTCGATGGTTTTGCCAAGGAGTGCGCAGTCGTAACCCATCACCGTCTGGAACAGACAGCAGATGGAAAACTCACTCCCGCAGGCGAACTGGAAGAGCCTTTGATCATCAGGCCTACCAGCGAAACGGTGATTGGTGCCTCCTTTTCACGATGGGTGCAAAGTTATCGGGATTTGCCGCTACTCATCAACCAGTGGGCCAACGTCCTGCGCTGGGAAATGCGTCCAAGGATCTTCCTGCGCACCTCAGAGTTCCTGTGGCAGGAAGGCCACACCGTTCACGGCTCCAGTGAAGAGGCCTTGGACGAGACGCTGAAGATGCTGGATATCTATGAGCGGTTTGCTGTCGAGCACCTGGCCATACCAGTAATCAAGGGCGAAAAGTGCTCATGGGAACGTTTCCCGGGCGCCGTCAGCACCTACACCATCGAGGCAATGATGCAGGACGGCAAGGCCCTGCAGGCGGGAACTTCACACTTTCTGGGACAGAACTTTGCCCAAGCTTCAGACATTCGCTTCGTGAACAAAGAAGGGGTAAAAGAGCTGGCCTGGACCACTTCATGGGGGGTTTCCACGCGTTTGATTGGTGCCATGATCATGGCCCATGGCGATGATGACGGATTGGTGATCCCACCGCTGGTGGCACCGACGCAAGTCATCATTGTTCCGATCGTACGCAGTGAACAGGATGCCGAAGCCATCCACGCCTACTGCGATAAGTTGCAAAGGCAGATCTCCCGGAAAAGACTGAAGGGGCAAAACCTGCGTGCCAGCGTTGATAAGCGGGACATGAATGGCGGCGAAAAAAAGTGGTATCACATCAAGCGCGGTGTGCCTGTTCGGGTCGAAGTCGGGATAAAGGAATTGGAACAGAACATGGTTTCTTATTCCTGCAGAGACAACAGCAAGAACACGTTAAAAATAGAGATGAATAGCTTCGTTAAAGACTTGCCAAAAACCCTGCAGGCTATTCAGACAGGCATGCTTGAAAATGCCCGAAAAAAACTGTCGAGCAACACCAAAACAGTTACTACGCTTGAGAACTTCAAACAAGCCTTTCAACACAAGGACAAACTCAATACATTCGTTATCGCCCCCTTCATTGATGACGAGAATGTTGAGAAAACCATTAGCGAACTGGGTGTAACCGTTCGATGCATTCCACTCGCTCAACCCAAGGTTGCAGCCACTTGTTTATTTACAGGGCAACCCACCCAATCCTGGGCACTGTATGCAAAGTCATATTGATCCCTGATCACCAACAGCCCCGTTTACCAGGGGCTTTTTTGTTTCCGGCTGGATTAACTTTCCTCCTTCTACATAGAGAATCACCCCACCCACCATCAGCAACACCAGCAAGTACAACAAAAAATACAGGGGATTGAAGCCGGCGAGAATGAAACCACACACCACCGGCGTCGACGCTGCCCCCAGATAAGTGAGGTTTTGCGAACTGTAGTAAGCCCCTGCCATGTGCGCCGGTGCTATCCGGGTGATGTAGAAAAACTCAAGTGGCTGAATGATGATTTCCCCCACAGTAAAAATGGCAGTGAAGAAGACCCAAGCATAGAAGGTGCTGGAGAACGCAAACCCTATCAACCCGATCATGAACGCCACAATGCAGGCACAGATCCAATATCTGAAGCGTTCAGCTGCCACCCTTCGGCCGATCAGGTATTGCAACAGGATCGAGGTCAGCGCATTGGTGACAAACACCACATTGATGATCTCGTACATTTGCGCGGTGGAATGGGTCGTGATCAGGTATTGGCCCACGTACATGTGAAACTGACCGAACACACCGGCCAACAATACACTGGCCACCGAGAACTTCAGCAGATTGCGATCCTTGGCCATGATTGCCAGCGAACCGAACCACCCTTCGCCTTCGACGTTTTGCCGATCGACCACGCTCGGCAATGTAAACGGACTGACGATAACCACAATAAAGATCAACGCCGAAACGCTGCAGAACAGCAATGGTGAAACGCCTTGGCGATTCAGCCAAAGTCCGATCAGCGGACCCAATGCATACGCGGCATTGGTGAAGGTGTATTTGAGCGACAGCACCGACGCGGTTTCCTGGGGGGCAAACAATCGAGCGATGCACATGCGCACAGCCGTCTCCAGGGACAGGTAGGCCAGATTGAGCAACAGACACAGGATAAAGACCAGGGCCAATGAGTTGAACATGAACAAGCTCAGGTACACCGCCGACTGGATGATGGACGAGGTCAGCATCAAGGCCTTGATACTCAGCCTGTCGAGCACCGAGCCGAAGACCAGGCTGGACACTGAGCTCAGGAGAATAAACCCGCCGACAAACAGCCCGATCTGATCCACCGAAAGGTCGAAGCGCTCCTTCAGAAAAATCAGGAAGTAGGACAGAAAAGCCGCCCGTGCCAATGTCGGGAAAAACGACAAAGGAACCACTAGAGCCGAGCCGCTGAACAGCCGACTCATGCCCATACGGTTAAATACGTCCATAGACCACGCGCGTTTGATAGTTGAGTGAGACAAAACCGTTTTGTTGGTATTGCTGATGCAAGTTGTTCAAAGCGTAACTGGCCTCACGATATTCGAGTGTTCCTGGATGCGCCGCATAGGAACAGGACATGGTTCTTTCTAGCAGGCCCGACGCGCTCAATTGCTGACTGTTGTGAAAAATGCGCTCCTCGAAGGGGCCGGTAAAAAACTGCTGGATCCGGCTTTCCAGGGCTTCGTCGATCTGCAACGTTTCTGCATAACGCTCGAAGACGTCATTTAGCAGTTGTTCGTAAGCACGGTGAAAAACGTTGCAGTCGGGGCTACGAATATTCCAGATGAGGATCACTGGATTATCGGTCGCCAGCACTCGTCGGAATTCAGCCTGGGTCTTGCCTGGTTCGAACCAGTGAAAAGACTGCCCGCACACCAGCGCCGCTATCGAGCGCGGCGCAGCACCCAGTTGCTCGGCCGTTCCGGAACGGTAGTTCGCGTTTGGCTGCCCGGTGTTTGCTCTGGCCTTGGCCAGCATGTTTGCGTCAGGTTCTATTCCAATCATAGGCATGCCGGTAGCCGCCAATTGCCGGGTCAGTATCCCGGTTCCCGATCCGACATCCAGCACTGGCAATCCCAGCGATAAATCGAGCTGACGCTGGATGAACAGGATGGCCTCTTGCGGATAGGAAGGTCTGGCACTGTCATAAATTTCGGATTTGTTGGCGTAGGCGGCAGACAGGGGACGGGCCATATCAAAGCTCCTTGGAGGGGTATTCAAGCCTGGTGTAGTCATTCAGCAAACGGGAAAACAGGGCGATGAAATCCCTGGCGTGAGCGAAGGCCGGCATGGGGCTTTCAATGCGATGCAGGTCGTCAACGATGATCGAAAAAATGATTCTTACAGCGCCGCCATGGGCCAGGTATGCGACGTTGTTGTAGTTGCGATAGCCGATGCCGTGTTTGTCGCCTACCTGGTCCAGATCGGTCAGCCAGCTCCTGACCGCAGTGGTATCTTGCTGCGCGCGCATGCTGTTCAGGCCGAACTCGCACAACTCCCGGCGGATAAAAGCCCCGCCCGCAGGCAAGCGATTGTTTGCACCTTCGACCAATATCGACAGGGCCGTCACCAGGTCCGACGCCGTAGTGGTATTGACTGCGCTCAACGGGTGATTGGCAGTCAACGCCTGACTCGGCACCGCCGATAAATGCCAAGTCCCGGCCAACCCAAGTACAGTCGACAACGTATTCAAGCGTTCAAGACGGAGCATATCCACAAGATAGAAGGTGGCGACGTTGTCGCTTAGTCCCATCATCAACTTGAGCAGTTCCGCCACGGTGAATACCCGGGGGCTGTCCAGCAACCAAAGACCGCCACAGGTTTGAACGCCTGCTTTCTGGTTATCCACCACGACGCTGTCGCTCAGTGCCAGCTCCCCATGTTCAATCAGCAGCAGCACCGCCACCAGGATGTAAAGCTTGCGGGTACTTGAGGCGGGAACACGGGCGTGCTCATTGAACGCATGACGAGTGCCGCGAACCACATCGTATATGCACCAGCGGTAGGAGCAGGCCGGCTCATGCTGTGCCCGTTCGATCATCCGCTGCCCGATAACATGCAATGGCCAACCACCGCTGTCCAACCAATCCTGTACCTCAGGTTCAACCCTCATTCAATACAAACTCCTGCAGTTTTTCCCCCACCAGCCTGGCGACCGATATTGCTTGGGAACGAATAAAAAAATGATCCCCCTCAATGACTGACACCTGGCATCCACAGGAGGTATGACGTGTCCAGCCTGGATAGTCTTCGAAGAGTCTGGTGACCTTGTCCCGGCTGCCCAGCAACAGATCGATAGGCACGGAAACAGGAGTGACGGCGCTTTTCGAAAGGTCGATAGCCAGCTGAAAATCGGCCCTGATCATAGGTAGTGCCACGTCCATCAGTGCCGGATTGGCCATCAATTCCGGTGGTGTTCCCCCCAGATCTGCCAGCACCCGCAATAAGGTTAAATCGCT
Source organism: Pseudomonas sp. GGS8 (assembly GCF_024168645.1). Lineage (NCBI taxonomy): Bacteria > Pseudomonadati > Pseudomonadota > Gammaproteobacteria > Pseudomonadales > Pseudomonadaceae > Pseudomonas > Pseudomonas sp. GGS8. The sequence goes on from NZ_JALJWF010000001.1 coordinate 5,743,786, forward strand.
CAGATCCCGCTCGCGGATACGCATGGCTTCGGCAAACCGTTCAGGTGCCAGGCATCCGCTTACGAACAACCGCACAGCTTTGAGCCCCCGCGTTTGTTCCAGCACCCACTGGAACTCAAACGCGATACGCCCGCCCAGACTGTGTCCGAAGAGTGCAAAGGGAGGGACGCACCATCGAGCGTAGTGGGTTAGCAAGTAGTCGATCAGTCCGTCGCGGGTGACCAACGCAGATGTGTCCTGTGCCCGACCCCGTCCCGGAATGTCGACCGGAATTACCCTGACGTGCGGCAACACACGACGCCAGCGCGCGTAGAACCCAGCGCTGCCACCCGCGTACGAGAAGCACAGCAGCGTCAGCGGTTCAGCACTCATCGGTTGTCCTCGCAAGGCTAAGTAGTTGCTTCAGGTGCTGCACCATGCGATACCCCCAGCCTTCAACTTCGGCGGTCGAGAAACGCTGGGTGTGGAACCAGAAGTTGAAGCGCAAATCATCGCCGTTGATTTCGACCACCAGATGCAGGCCCGGTACTCGCCGCATGTCTTCGACGTTGGCCCCTGACAGCAACCCCTCCGATACAGGACCGAGGATCTCCACTCCTTCGATCCGAACCTTTCCCGGGGCCTCAGCGGTGTGGCGATAGTTGAGGAAGTTGATGCCCACGTCCGAAAAGTAGGTGTCATGTGCCATCCCGGAAAACGCCGACACTTCACCGATCAACATGGACGGGTGCATGAGTGGATAACCCTGAATGGCCTCCAGCGTGCGTGCGACCATTGAGATGCCACTCAACCAGTCGTGATGCACCGTGATCGGTACCGGCAACGGAGAGGTGAACGGACCGATCACGTTGTTGACTTCACTCAATCCACGCCCGCTGTTGATCGCACTGATAATCAGCTGATTGCAACCGATGACGTCGGCCATAGTCGTCGCATAAACATACAAAATTGCATTGAACACGCTAAACCCGTGGCGCTCGGCCAGCTCGCTCAAAATTCGGTTAACACCGGCGACTTCGACGCTATACCGGGATGACGAACAAGCGGAAATAGATGTGAAACCCGGGTGTGCGGGCAAAACGGTAGGGCCTTCAAAGGCGTTGTATAGTCCCTTGAAGAAGCCGGCATCGGTAGCCCATTGCTGGTTCAGGTACTGCTGTTGGAGTCGTGCATAGTCGGCATAGTCAACGTCGTGATCGATACAAGTCAGCAGCTGATGCTCAGCGAGGCGATGCAGGCACTCGCCAAACCGATCAAACAACAGGGTCAGGGATTTGCCGTCGAACTCCAGATGTTGAACCCCTAGCAGCGCGATGAAAAATGGCTCCCCGACATCGATAAAGTGTATCGCCCAGGTCACATTATCCTCAGGCTTGGGCAACGCCTGCGCCATGGCCTGCACACGGGCCGCAATATGCTGCGTTTTGTCCGCAGCCGTTTGTGAAGACAAATCCGTAAACAGCGCCCCAAAGTCCTGGAGGACCTCAGCAGTGGTTCTGACTGTTGGCCGCCCTTGCGGGAAAAACGTTCGCAACAACCGATGCTCATCCACCACCTGGAACAACGCCTTCCGGCAGTGCTCAGCGTTGAAGCGACAGTAAATCAAATAGGGAATGACGCGCAGACCATAGTCCTTGCCAATAAGCGAAATCCACCGCATCTGTTGCAATGAAACCGCTGTGCCCTGCATATCCATATCAACAGAACCGTAGCGCTCTCTATGGGCTGCACGCCATGCCGGCTGACTGACGTGAGACACAAGGGCAGCATGCAGCTCACTTAACGCCTGTATGGAGTTAAAGTGTTTGACGGTCCACTGCAGGTCAAACTGCGTGACAAGTGCATTCTTCAGTTGCACCAACGCCAATGAGTCAAAGCCCAAGGCCTTGAAGCCAGACTCTTTGATCATGTCGTAGCGTCCACAGCTCGACACCTCCAGACCGACCAGCGAATCAATCGTTGCTACGAGCCAGGTCTCAAGCACGCTACCCACCTGGGTTTCATCGGCACACTCGAGAAGGCGAGCCGAAACGCTGACTGGTCTGGTCCTGTCTTTATTGCAGTCATCAGTCACCAACTGCTCAAGGAACTGTGCACAAACCCAAGATCTGTCGCACAGGACCTTGGCGTCAATGTTCATGAACCCAACAATACGGGATGGACCGACTAGTAACTGACGGATAAAAAGCAAGCCCTGTTCACTGCTGTGGCTGTTCAAGCCACTGGCTTTGAGCACCTGCATTCGCTGGTAGTTATCGCGCAGTTTTCCGGCATCACCCCACACCCCCCAATTTACTGTCAGTACCCTGGACGCTAAGGGAAACAATGCCTCATGGGCGGCGTCAAGAAAGGCACTGGCCGCACCATAGGTCGACTGTCCGCCATTACCCAGAATCGAAGTGGCCGAAGAGAAATTGAAAACACAATCGATCGCCCGTCCCTGGTCACATAACAGTTGGTAAAGGGTCAGGACACTCGTACATTTGGCCTCGAACGAACGCTGCAGATCCGCAATCTGAACCTCGCTGGATAACTGGTCATGGAGATCGACGGCCAGATTGAAAATGGTGACCTTGCCAATCGCTGCACTTTGCAGCCACTTCGCACACTCGTCGCGCCCCAGATCGGACGAAAGGTCAAACCCCAGATACCGGACGCTCGGGTAACGTATCATCAGGGCTTGCATCGCTTCACCAGGCAGTGCCGAGCGTCCGATAACATGAATGCAGCGGATCTGATCAGCGCAAAGGCTTTCGATCAACTGCCTGCCGATGCCGCCAGCACCGCCGATCAGAAGGTAACTGTGATCGGCAGGGAAGCTGAAGCGGGCGTCATGGCTGTCCATTGTCCTTTCCAGCCGGGGCACGAAGGCTTGCGCCTGTCTGACTGTGACGACGAGCTCGTCGGTTAACGGCAACAACACGATCGGGCTGGCATCCTCGATACCCGTTGGCGACTGCTCTCTGATGAAGTTGAGGACAGTCACCTTCCAGTCAGGCTCTTCGATCAACACCGAGCGAAGCATGCCCACGACGCTATTTGCCACCGGGTTGAGGCTCATGCCCTCATCGCGGTTGGCCGCCGTGGCAAACAACAGACAAAATTGTGGTCGCCGGTCATAACCGTCAGGTACGGAGCGCAACAGGTTCAAGACTCGCGCACAGATGCTGACTGCCGTGGATGCGTCATTTTTCCGCAACCACCGCAGGTCGAGATACACCCTGTCTACGCCGTCGGCGTACTCCTTCCACATCCCGTCAAAATCCTGCGCTGCAATGACATCCAGAGCTTCACGAGACGATGCGTCAATGCCCATGAAGCAATTCAACGCAACGCAGTGAAACTGGCCGAAGGTGTTTTCCAGGTATCGGGTTTCAGCCTCGCTGACTACCTCCTTCGGCGCGAGAAACAAAGCTTTTTGTCCGGAAGCCGAGTGGCTGTCCATCCGCTCTACCGTCAAAGACTGCCAGACCGTTTTATAGGTGTGTTCGGCCAGGGCGTGAACCGGCTCAGACGTTTCAATCCAACAGCGAACGCGCTGAAAAGGATAAGTCGGCAAACCTGCCAGTACCGGCACTCGCCCTTGTTGGACGGGGATGTAAACATCGGCGCCCGCCTGGAACAACTCACCCAACACCGTCAAATACTGTCGATGATCCTTTGGCCCGCCCCGCGCCATGGGCAGCATACTCAAACGGTCTCCGGCCTCACCGAGCACCAGACCTGACAGCGTGGCTTTCGGCCCGATCTCGACCAGGTGAGTGCAACCCAGTTCAAGTGCAGCGGCAACGCTCGCTCGGAAATTCACGGCTTCACGCAACTGACGACGCCAATAATGCGAGGTCGCCACCTCATCGCCAGCCAGTCTTCCCGTTACAGTGGAAATGAACGGACGAACAGGTGGGCTCAGTTCGACGCTGTCCAGATAGGCTTCAAATCGGCCCAGTAACGGGTCTAACAAAGAGGAGTGCCCAGGGCGTGAAATCTTCAATCGCGTTGCGCTCACCCCGGCGGCGTCCGCGTTTTTTAGGAGCAGCTCAACCGCTTCCAGCGTTCCAGATACCGCAGTGTTATTTACCGCGTTCAAAGCGGCAATCGACAGCGCGCCTGGCGTTCTCTCAATCAATCTCAACGCGCACTCGTGATCGCCCCCAAGGACTACCATGGCCCCGATGTCTCCCAGCGAATCCAGCAATCGGCTGCGCTGCACAAGCATCCGGAAACCCTGCTCGGCAGTGAACACACCCGCGACGCAGGCTGCCGCATACTCACCCAGGCTGTGCCCGAATAGTTTCACGGGGCCGATGCCACTACTGAGGAACAGGCGTGCCATCGCCACTTGCAGTGCAAATGTCATGGGCTGCGAGCGAGCAATATCCTCCTCGATTTCCCCGTTGATTAGAGGATCGAATAACAGATCTGCGGCAGAGGCACCGAAGACGTCCTGGCAGATCGGGTCGAACGCATCCAGTTCGGCTTTGAACAGCGCTTCATGGGTATAGAGCTCTCGCCCCATGTCCCGATGTTCGCCGCCTTGACCGGAAAACATCAGGCCAACCCGTGGCACGGTCGCCGCCGGCGGCCGAGCGTCGAAGGTCAACCCAGTCAGTTCGTCGATGGCTTCCCTGCGATGGCTGGCGATGACGTACGTGCGCTGCTCGAACAATGATCTGGAATGCAGAAGATTGGAGACGAATAGCGGGAAACTGTCGTCCGTTTGAGCCTCGAGAAACTGTCGGTACCCGGCGCACAGCTGCTGTAGGCCGTCGCGTTCTCTGGCCGAGACGGGAATCAGGCATAACCGCTCATGATCGATTGATGAACTGTCAACCTTCGGTGCCGGCGCTGTCTCGACAATCAAGTGCGAGTTATTGCCACCCAGGCCGAAACTGCTGACCCCGACGATGACATGAGGCGTCGTGATGACCACTTGTTGCCGGTTGACGGTAAAGGGGGTTTCCTCAATGTACAGCTGCGGGTTGTACTGTTCGAAGTTGAGGGTCGGCGGAATAACCTTGTGCCGAGCGATCAGGACTGCCTTGATCAGACCGGCCATCCCGGCCGCCCATCCCAAGTGCCCGATATTGCCTTTGACACTCCCCAGGTAACAGGTGTGTTCGCGGTCACGGTCGGCAAAGGCATTGGCCAGGGCCTTGATTTCGATGGGGTCGCCAATGGGGGTCGCAGTGCCATGGGCCTCGACGTAGCTGATCTGCTCGGGACCGACACCGGCGATATCGAGTGCCTCGCGAATGACCCGAGCCTGCCCGGCCACAGAAGGCGCCGACATGCCCGCTCGATGAGCACCATCGTTGTTGGTGGCAACCGAGCGAATCACCGCATGGATCTGATCACCGTCGGCCAGAGCGTCACCGAGCCTCTTCAGTCCAACTACCGCTGCACCCGAACCGAACACTGTTCCGCTGGCCTTGACATCGAACTGACGACAATGCCCATCGGCGCTGAATGGCATGCCGGGCTCGAAATAGTAGGGGATTGATTGCGGAACAGAGACCGCGGCGGCACCGACCAGTGCCGCATCGCACTCCCTCAGCAATAGCGCCTGAATGGCGGCCTGAATACCGAACATCGACGTCGCACAGGCAGCCTGAACGTTTACTGCTGGACCGCAACAGTTGAGTTTGTAAGCGATGCGACTGGCGAGGAACTCTTTGTCCGAGGCCATGAACTGCGCCAGAGCCTCGGAGGATTGATACAAGCCGCAGGCGCTGTCGCGGGCACGCAGACCGTGAACGTTGTTGATGAAATAGGAACTGGGGCCAGCACCGCAGAACACGCCAACAGAACCAGTCTGCGCGTGCAACGATGCATCCTCCAGCACCTCCCACGCGCACTCGAGCAAGACCCTGTGCTGGGGATCCAGCAACTGGGCCTCCTTGTAGCTGAACCCAAAAAAACCGTAATCGAAGTCTTCTATACCCGGAAGTTCGGCGCGGGCCAGAATTTGCCCGTCCGCGTAGGTCTCGATATGAATGCTTTCAACACCGTTCAACAGGTTTTGCCAGTATTGGTGAATCGATGTTGCCCCTGGAAAACGGCAAGACATACCGACAATCGCGATGCCACTCTCATCCGACGGTCGTTGATACTCCTCATGATCGTGCATGTCAGCCCCCCTTTCTTTCATGAAAACGTTGAATGGCGGCCAATCTCTTTTTTCGGCTGCAGGTAGGTGCAACCGCCGGGGCAACCTGTTGCGTCGTATCCAGCGAGCACTGGTAAAAAGCACACAACAGCCTGGGCGTCGGGTACTCGAACAGATCAGTCTGGCGAAAGGCATGGGCCAGCACGTAACGCAGTTCGGCCAACAGGGAAATCAGGGTGATAGAGTTCGCACCGACGTCCATGAAGTTATCGTTGGCACCGAGCCGGTCCAAACCAAAACAGGACGCCGCCAGCTCGCACACCATCGTTTCAAGCTCACCATGCGGCTCAAAGTAACTCGTTGAAATGTGAGATCGCAGCCCACCGACTTGAGGCAGTTTTTGCAGATCGACCTTGCCGTTTTGCGTCAATGGAATGGCCGTAATTTTTTTGTAGAAGGACGGCAGCATGTAATCGGGCAGTCTTGCCGCCAGATGCGTATGCAGTCTCATACTGAGATCTTGATCACGTTCCTGCGCCGTGAAGTACAGGACCAGCGTCGTAGTCCGGCCGGACTGTCGGGCCACGACGAGGCAATCGTCGACCAGCTCGGAATCAGTGGCGACAGTCTCGATTTCTTTCAACTCGACCCGGTAGCCGCGAACCTTGTACTGCCGGTCGCGCCGCCCCTTGTACTCGAACAACGCCTGTTCGTTCAGGACGCAGATGTCGCCGGTGTTGTACATCCGCTCGAGTGTCTGGGGATGCGTCACGAACTTCTCTGCCGTTTGCGCGGACATACCGTAGTAACCCAGCGCCAGAGAGCGTCCGGCAATGTAGAGCTGTCCATTGGTACCCGGTATGACTGGCTGCAACTGGTCATCGAGCAGGTAAGCGGTGCTGGCCTGGGTGACTTGGCCGATGGGCGGCAGATCCGGCCAATCTTCTGGCTCGCCACCGAGTCGATGCTCCATTACCACATGCGTTTCGGCCGGACCGTAGTGATTGATCAGCAGACATTGGGGATGAGCCTTGAACCATTGCCTGACAACAGGGCTAATCTTCAACTGCTCACCGGCACAGATCACTTCCTGCAGATCAGCCAACACTTGCGAGTCGTGAAGATTGAATGTAACGAAAGGGATCAGCATTGAGGTCGGCAGAAACAGGCGCGTGACGGCCGCAGAAACCATCTCTTGAGTGAGCGCGTGCAAATCTTTCTTTTGCTCGTCCGTAATGACCAGCAGACGATCCCCTTGGCACAACGAGCTATAGATCTCCTGAAATGAGACATCAAAACCCTGGGCCGCGTACAACAACGTGGTGCCAGCCTGACCCGGAGCTTTCACCATCCAGTCGATCAGGGTGCTCAGCGATCGATACGGCACCATGACCGGTTTGGGCTGCCCGGTAGTCCCGGAAGTAAAAACCACGTAAGCCGGCACTTCATCCAGTGTCTCGGGCGTAATCTCGATACTGCCGACACCTACCGATGGCGCGGTGGGTTCATCAATACGCAGCGAGCGAGTCCGCTCGTCCAGCATCACGGTCAACTCGACGCTCCCCTGCTCATTCAGCAGGCATAGCGACAAGTCGATGAAAGTGATCATTTGTCGTAATCGCTCAACCGGGTAACTCCTGTCCAGTGGTACGACTGTTCGCCCCAATAAATGAATAGCCAGTATCGAAACGATGTAATCGACACTTTTCTCCATCAACACACCGATCATCGAGCCCGAACTTGTCGAAGCGATAACCTCGGCCAAAGGTTGCGCCCGATCATACAACTCGCCGTATGAAAGCTTCGACGACACATCAACAATGGCCGGCACTTCGGGGAGCGCACGAGCACAATCGACAAACTTTTGAATAAACAACATTCGCTCAATCCTCCCGACGACTATCGATTCGAATGGCAAAGTTACCCAAAAGCTCCCTGTTCTCGAACATGATCTGATGCGCTTCCGGCAAATCTTTAAAATCGAAAACCCTAGTTAACCAAGGATTTACCAGCCCCTGACAAACCAACTTATTGAATTCGCTGCATTGAGCCAGATTGGCGAAGTGAGAGCCCTGAAATCTTTTTTGTCGCATCCACTGATAGCGAATATCGAAGGTGCCCTTGTATCCACTGGTGCCGGCACAAATAACCACCATTCCGCCGGGCGCGCACACAAAGGAGGATGTCGGAAATGTATCTTCGCCAGGATGTTCAATGACAATACTGGGGTTCTTCTTATCCCCTACCAAACGCCATATTTCATGCTGAAAACGCCTGGCCTCACTCAGCCATTGGGCATATTCAACCGGATTTTCTATATCGTCGAGTACGCCCCAATGTGCATACTTCTGACGATTGATCGTGCCTTTGGCACCAATCTGTCGACAGTAATCCGCTTTTTCGTCGCTGCTCACTACAGCAATGGGGATAGCTCCAGCGGCGTTGACCAATTGAATAGCCATTGAGCCCATTCCGCCGCTGCCCCCCATATAAGGACCACATCACCCGGTTTAACCGTATGCGGGGCAAAGCCATGCAGCATGCGGTAGGCCGTCGCCCCGCAGAGCATGTAAGACGCAGCCTGCTCCCAGTTCAAGTGCGCGGGCTTGGGCAGAATCGCCTGCCGCTTGACCCGTGTGTACTCCGCGAAGGCTCCAAAGTTGATTTCGTAACCCCAGATTTTTGCCGATTTATCCATGATCTCATCGGCCACTGCATCGCAATCCCACCAACCACAGTGCAGCACCACTTCATCACCGATAGCGATGTCGTGCACATCCTTGCCTACCGCTACGACGATTCCGGAAGCATCGGATCCGGCAATATGAAAGTCATGTTTCTCACCGCGGGACCTTTGAAGATCAATGACATCGACTGGATATCCTCGTGCAGCCCAAACGCCATTGTGATTGACACCAGCAGCCATGACCTTGACTAAGCACTCATCGGATTGAAAGCAAGGCACGGGTACCGATTCAAGAGCAAATGCGCTCAAAGGCTGGCCATACCTTTCAGATCTAATAGTTTGCGCCAACATCATCTCAGGAACATTGAGATTTGTAGGATCAAGCATCACGCCTACTGTGTTCATATCTTGAGCATCCTTGTACTTTTGATTACTTAAGTTAGAAATCCTTCCTCTACACACTTCACTACCAGCCACCGCGAACAGCAGGCCAATCACTCAAAAAAAACACGACAAAGCAGACCGACAGATCAATTAATTACAGATCGCCAGCAAACCGAAACTAGTACAATTAAAAAATTCACGCAAAGGAAACACCTAAATTTCAGATGTTACTTACAACCAGCGAACTACCATTCCCAATTCAACCTCAGAAATCTCTCGAAACAGCGTAACCTTTTTCCTACAACCACAAAAAACATACAAACATCGCCTTATTAGCTGTGTGCAAGACCCGGTATTAACCGAAACATTCCGAGCAAGACATTTTTTCTTGTTATGAAAAGTACGCAATTCGGAGGAAAAACTATCCAAGGCGCATCACCTGTGACTCAAAATTTTGGGTCAAAAAAACCCGCAGCTTTCGCAGCGGGGCTATGGGTATTAGCGCTTGGGGCTTGCCCACTCGCCACAAATATTTTCAGCTCTTCCACCTCAAGCAGGAACTGGATTTGAGCCTGCGCTACCAGCCGCTGTAACCGCCTCTCGAGCTTATGCCCTGAGCAACATATAACCCGCCACTACCATGCAAATACTGGCAAAGCCGATCTGCAGCCCTCGGGCCGGCACCCGCGAGCAGAGTTTTCGGCCGAGGATCATTCCGACGATGCTGGCGACAATGAACGACAGGCCCAAACCATCGATCCGCACCCCGGCGTGCAACGCGCCAATCACCCCGATGATCGAAATCAGACTGATCACCATCAACGACGTGGCGACGATGCCGCGCATCTGCACATCGGTCAGTTGCTTAAAGGCAGGCACTATCAGAAAACCGCCACCGACCCCCAGCAGCCCCGAAACGACGCCGGTCACCGCGCCGAGCGCGGCAAGAGTCGCGGTGCATTTGGCGGTCCAGGAAAAACGCCCGGTCTGGTGATCGAGCATGCAGTTTTTCTGGCCCCAGTTGGCATGGCCGTGATCGCTGGGGCCGTCATCGTGCTTTTCCGGGCGCAGCATCCGCCAGGCCACCATGACCATCAGCAGGCTGAACAGAATCATCAAGATCTTTTCCGGCAACTGATGGGCGAAGTAGATACCCACCGGCGAAAACACCGCGCCGAGCAAAGCAATCAACAACGCCGCGCGATAGCGCACCAGGCCATGGCGCAAACCGTCGATCGCCCCGACCGCCGCTGCGCTGCCCACCGCGAACAAGGCGACGGGCGCCGCTTGGGTCATGGTCAGACCCAGCCCCAGCACCAGGGCCGGCACCGCAAGAATACCGCCACCGGCGCCAGTCAAGCCGAGCACCAGGCCCATGACCAGGCCAAAAAAACTTGCCAACAACATAAAACACTCATGATCCGCGAAAAAAGGCCGGGGACGCCCGGTATCGATTGAGTGACAGGATAGAGCCCGCACAGTTTTTTTCATTAATTGAATTGATGCGGGGCTGGTCAACGCAGGGAAAATGAAACTACCCTCAAGGCTTGTCCAAACAGAAACGGCCACCATGCCCGCCTTGATTGAAGCCTTCCTCGACCCCGCATCGTCGACCTACAGCTACGTGATCTACGAGCACGATGGCGGGGACTGCGCGATTGTCGACCCGGTGCTCGATTACAACGCCGCCGCCGGGCGTACCTCGACCGTCCAGGCCGACAAGATCATCGCCTTCGTTCGCCAACACCAGTTGCAGGTGCAATGGCTGCTGGAAACCCATGCCCATGCCGATCATCTGTCGGCCGCGCCGTATCTGCGTCGGGAACTGGGGGGCAAGATTGCGATAGGTGAGTCGATCAGTAAGGTTCAGGGGGTGTTCAAGGCACTGTTCAACCTCGAACCGGGCTTTAGCGTCAATGGTTCACAGTTCGATCACCTGTTCGCCCCGGACGAGTCATTCCGCATTGGCAACCTCAAGGCCACGGCCCTGCATGTGCCCGGGCATACCCCGGCGGACATGGCTTATTTGATCGACGGCGATGTGATTCTGGTGGGCGATACGCTGTTCATGCCGGACGTCGGCACCGCGCGCTGCGACTTCCCCGGCGGCAACGCCCACCAGATGTTTGCCTCGATCCGCAAACTGCTGGCCTTCCCCGCCAGCGTGCGCCTCTTCGTCTGCCACGATTACCCGCCCGAGGGCCGTGCCCCGCAATGCCAGAGTACGGTTGGCGAGCAGCGTAAAAGCAACATTCATATTCACGACGGCGTCGACGAAGCCTCTTTCGTGGCCATGCGCACCCAACGTGACGCCGGTTTGTGCATGCCGACGCTGTTGCTACCGGCGATTCAGGTGAATGTGCGGGCGGGGAATTTTCCGCCGGCGGAAGATAATGGCGTGACTTACCTGAAGATTCCCCTGAACCAACTCTGATCTTTGATCGTTCCCATGTTCCGCGTGGGAACGATCAGTTGGCCAGGGTCAAGCCGTTGGCCGGCAACGGCAGCGCCGTCTTGTAGCGCACTTGCTTGAGCGCAAAGCTTGAACGAATGTTCGCCACCCCCGGCACCTTGGTCAGGAAGTCCATCATGAAGCGCTCCAGCGACTGGATGGTCGGCACCAACACACGGATCAAATAGTCCGGGTCGCCGGCCATCAAATAGCACTCCATCACTTCAGGGCGATCCGAAATCGCCTCTTCGAAATGCTGCAACGCCTCTTCCACCTGTTTCTCCAGGCTGACGTGAATGAACACATTCACATGCAACCCCAACAGATCGGCATCCAGCAGGGTCACCTGCTCACGAATCAGTCCTAATTCTTCCATCGCCTTGACCCGATTGAAGCACGGCGTCGGCGACAAGTTCACCGAGCGTGCGAGGTCGGCGTTGGTGATGCGCGCGTTCTCCTGAAGGCTGTTGAGAATGCCGATGTCGGTACGGTCCAGTTTGCGCATGAGACAAAACCACCTGTTTTTTATGTTTATGCAGATTTTTTATCCTCAAATGACCTCCAGCGCAACGAAACACAGAGAAATATTCTTCTTGGCCCGGCCTATGATTGTTGTAGGACAAGAATTCTTTTACCGAAGAATGATTGCCAGCTCACTACAAGAAATTCACAAGATCGAGCGTAGAAGCCATGAACCAAGCGTACGAACCGCTGCGCCTGCACGTTCCCGAACCCTCGGGCCGCCCGGGGTGCAAAACCGACTTCTCCTACCTGCATCTGACTGACGCAGGCTTGGTGCGCAAACCCCCAATCGACGTAGAACCGGCTGACACCGCTGATCTGGCCAGAGGCCTGATTCGCGTGCTCGACGACCAGGGCAATGCCCTGGGCCCATGGGCTGAAGGCGTACCCGTCGAGATCCTGCGTAAAGGCATGCGCGCCATGCTCAAGACGCGGATCTACGACAACCGCATGGTGGTCGCCCAGCGCCAGAAAAAAATGTCGTTCTACATGCAGAGCCTCGGCGAAGAAGCCATCGGCAGTGCCCAGGCCCTGGCCTTGAACATCGACGACATGTGCTTTCCCACCTACCGTCAGCAAAGCATCCTGATGGCCCGCGAAGTGCCGCTGGTGGACCTGATCTGCCAACTGCTGTCCAACGAGCGCGATCCGCTCAAGGGCCGTCAGTTGCCGATCATGTACTCGGTCAAGGAGGCCGGTTTCTTCACCATTTCCGGCAACCTGGCCACCCAATTCATCCAGGCGGTGGGCTGGGGCATGGCCTCGGCGATCAAAGGCGACACCAAAATCGCCTCGGCCTGGATCGGCGACGGTGCCACGGCTGAATCGGACTTCCACACTGCCCTCACCTTCGCCCACGTGTACCGTGCGCCGGTGATCCTCAATGTGGTCAACAACCAGTGGGCGATCTCGACATTCCAGGCGATTGCCGGCGGTGAAGCCACCACCTTTGCCGGACGCGGCGTCGGTTGCGGCATCGCCTCCCTGCGGGTCGATGGCAACGATTTCATCGCGGTGTATGCCGCCTCTGCCTGGGCTGCCGAACGCGCGCGCCGCAACCTCGGCCCGACCATGATCGAATGGGTCACCTACCGCGCCGGCCCGCACTCGACCTCCGATGACCCGTCCAAATACCGTCCTGCCGACGACTGGAGTCACTTCCCGTTGGGCGACCCGATTGTGCGGCTCAAGCAGCACCTGATCAAAATCGGTCAGTGGTCCGAAGAGGAACACGCCACTGTCAGTGCCGAACTGGAAGCCGAAGTGATCGCCGCGCAGAAAGAAGCCGAGCAGTACGGCACCCTCGCCGGCGGCCAGATTCCGAGCGCCGCGACCATGTTCGAAGACGTCTACAAAGAGATGCCGGAGCACTTGAAGCGCCAGCGTCAGGAGTTGGGGATCTGACATGAACGATCACAACAATAATATTCAGTTGGAAACCGCCATGACCACGACCACCATGACCATGATCCAGGCCCTGCGCTCGGCCATGGATGTGATGCTTGAGCGTGACGACAACGTCGTGGTGTTCGGCCAGGACGTGGGCTACTTCGGCGGCGTATTCCGTTGCACCGAAGGCCTGCAGAACAAGTACGGCACCTCCCGGGTGTTCGATGCACCGATTTCCGAAAGCGGCATCGTCGGTGTCGCCGTGGGCATGGGCGCTTACGGTTTGCGGCCAGTGGCCGAGATCCAGTTCGCCGACTACGTGTACCCGGCGTCGGACCAGATCATTTCCGAAGCCGCCCGCCTGCGCTATCGCTCGGCCGGCGAGTTCACCGCGCCGATGACCTTGCGCATGCCTTGCGGCGGCGGCATCTACGGCGGCCAGACCCACAGCCAGAGCATCGAGGCGATGTTCACCCAGGTCTGCGGTTTGCGCACCGTCATGCCGTCCAACCCTTACGACGCCAAAGGCCTGTTGATCGCCTCCATCGAAAACGATGACCCGGTGATCTTCCTCGAGCCGAAACGCCTGTACAACGGCCCGTTCGACGGTCACCACGAGCGCCCGGTAACCCCATGGTCCAAGCACCCGGCCGCGCAAGTACCGGACGGTTACTACACCGTGCCGCTGGACGTGGCCGCCATCACCCGCCCGGGCAAGGACGTGACCATCCTGACCTACGGCACCACGGTTTATGTGTCGCAAGTCGCCGCTGAAGAAACCGGCATCGACGCCGAAGTCATCGATCTGCGCAGCCTGTGGCCACTGGACCTGGAAACCATCGTCAAGTCGGTAAAGAAAACCGGACGCTGCGTGGTTGTTCACGAAGCGACCCGCACCTGCGGTTTCGGCGCCGAGCTGGTCGCACTGGTGCAAGAGCATTGCTTCCACTACCTGGAAGCGCCGATCGAGCGCGTCACTGGCTGGGACACTCCCTACCCGCACGCGCAAGAGTGGGCGTATTTCCCTGGTCCGTCCCGTGTGGGCGCGGCTTTGCATCGGGTTATGGAGGTCTGAATGGGCACGCACGTTATTAAAATGCCGGACATTGGCGAAGGCATTGCAGAAGTTGAATTGTCGGTGTGGCACGTCAAGGTCGGCGACATGGTCGTCGAAGATCAGGTACTCGCCGATGTGATGACCGACAAGGCGATGGTCGATATTCCATCCCCGGTGCACGGCAAGGTGATTGCGCTGGGCGGTCAGCCGGGCGAAGTCATGGCGGTAGGCAGCGAGTTGATCCGCATTGAAGTCGAAGGCTCGGGCAACGTTAAAGAGTCGGCTGAGCCGGTGGTTGCCGTGAAAGAAGCGCCGGTGGCGCCTGCAAAAGTTGAAACCGTTGTTGAAAGCAAACCGGCTGCGACTCCGCGTCCGGCCGCCGTTTGCCAAGGCCCAATGGTCGCCCGCGAAGCCGATGAACGTCCGCTGGCCTCCCCGGCCGTGCGCAAGCATGCGCTGGACCTCGGCATTCAATTGCGTCTGGTGCGTGGCACTGGCCCTGCCGGGCGCATTTTGCACGAAGACCTCGACGCCTGGCTGGCTCAGGGTCAGTCGAACGCATCGACTGCCACCGCCGCTTACGCCCAGCGCAACGACGAACAGCAAATCCCGGTGATCGGCATGCGCCGCAAGATCGCCCAGCGCATGCAGGACGCCACCCAGCGTGCCGCCCACTTCAGTTACGTCGAAGAAGTTGACGTTACCGCCGTGGAAGAACTGCGCGCACACCTGAACGAAAAACACGGCGCGACCCGCGGCAAGCTGACGTTACTGCCGTTCCTGGTGCGCGCTCTGGTCGTGGCCCTGCGCGACTTCCCGCAGATCAACGCCCGTTACGACGACGAAGCCCAAATCATCACCCGCCTCGGCGCGGTGCATGTGGGCGTCGCCACGCAAGCCGACATCGGTTTGATGGTGCCGGTGGTGCGTCATGCCGAAGCCCGCAGCCTGTGGGACAACGCTGCGGAAATCTCCCGTTTGGCCACGGCTGCACGCACTGGCAAGGCCAGCCGTGATGAATTGTCCGGCTCGACCATCACCCTGACCAGCCTCGGCGCCTTGGGCGGCATTGTCAGCACGCCAGTGCTGAACCTGCCGGAAGTGGCGATCGTCGGCGTGAACAAAATCGTCGAACGGCCAATGGTAGTCAAAGGCCAGATCGTGATCCGCAAGATGATGAACCTCTCCAGTTCCTTCGATCACCGCGTGGTCGATGGCATGGACGCGGCGCTCTTCATCCAGGCCCTGCGCAGCCTGCTCGAACAACCCGCTACCCTGTTTGTGGAGTAGGTCATGAAACAGACTCTGAACACCACGCTGCTCATCATCGGCGGTGGCCCTGGCGGCTATGTGACGGCGATCCGTGCCGGTCAGTTGGGCATTTCGACCATTCTGGTGGAAGGCCAATCGCTGGGTGGCACCTGCCTGAACATCGGCTGCATTCCGTCCAAGGCGTTGATCCACGTCGCCGAACAGTTCCATCAGACACAACACCACAGCCAATACTCGGCGCTGGGTATCAGCGTGTCGGCGCCGACCCTGGACATCGGCAAGAGCGTCGAGTGGAAGGACGCCATTGTTGATCGCCTGACCACCGGCGTCTCGGCACTGTTGAAGAAACACAAGGTCCAGGTCATTCAAGGCTGGGCGAAAGTGATCGACGGCAAAACCGTGGAAGTCGGCGACACGCGGATTCAGTGCGAGCACCTGGTGCTGGCCACCGGTTCGAAAAGCGTCAACCTGCCGATGTTGCCGATTGGCGGGCCGATCATTTCCTCCACCGAAGCCCTGGCGCCGAAAAGCGTGCCGAAACGGCTGGTCGTGGTCGGTGGCGGTTACATCGGCCTGGAGCTGGGGATTGCTTATCGTAAGCTCGGCGCCGAGGTCAGCGTGGTCGAGGCGCAGGATCGTATTCTGCCGGCTTACGATGCCGAACTGACCCATCCGGTGCACGAAGCACTCAAACAACTCGACGTGAAGCTTTACTTGAAGCACAGCGTTGAAGGCTTTGATTCACAAAGAAATTCTTTGCAAGTTCGCGACCCGAATGGCGACATCCTGAATCTTGCAACCGATCAGGTGCTGGTGGCCGTCGGTCGCAAGCCAAACACCCAGGGCTGGAACCTAGAAGCCTTGAATCTGGACATGAACGGTTCGGCGATCAAGATCGATAACCGTTGCCAGACCAGCATGCGTAACGTCTACGCCATCGGCGACCTGAGCGGCGAACCGATGCTCGCCCACCGTGCCATGGCTCAGGGCGAGATGGTCGCCGAACTGATCAGCGGCAAACACCGCGAGTTCAACCCGACCGCCATCGCCGCCGTGTGCTTCACTGACCCGGAACTGGTGGTGGTCGGCAAGACCCCGGACGAGGCCAAGGCTGCGGGGCTGGACTGCATTGTTTCCAGCTTCCCGTTCGCCGCCAATGGCCGAGCGATGACGCTGGAGTCGAAAAGCGGCTTCGTACGCGTTGTAGCGCGGCGTGACAATCATGTGATTGTTGGCTGGCAAGCGGTCGGTGTGGGCGTATCGGAGTTGTCGACGGCGTTCGGTCAAAGCCTGGAAATGGGCGCCCGGCTGGAAGACATCGCCGGCACCATCCACGCGCATCCGACGCTCGGCGAGGCGGTGCAGGAAGCAGCGCTGCGCGCCTTGGGCCATGCCCTGCATTTGTAACCGCTCAACTGTGGCGAGGGAGCTTGCTCCGGTTTTACCAGTGCTGCGCACTGGAACGGGAGCAAGCTCCCTCGCCACAGGGTTTCGAATTATGAAGGATCGGCGGCAAGTTTCATGAGCAGGCTAAGAAATCTGCCAATCACCCGATAGTCCGGGCTGCGAAATGGGCCAGGAATGAAGTATTGTTGTCCCCATCCAGAAAAATGTCAGAAGCCTTGAACCGCTTCGGCGGTTGTTAAGTGATAGAGGGTGTCATGGGTAACGAAAGCATCAATTGGGACAAGCTGGGTTTTGACTACATCAAGACAGACAAGCGCTATCTGTCGCACTGGCGTAATGGCGAGTGGGACAAAGGCACCCTGACCGAAGATAACGTGCTGCACATCAGCGAAGGCTCCACTGCCCTTCACTATGGCCAGCAGTGCTTCGAAGGCCTGAAGGCCTACCGTTGCAAGGACGGTTCGATCAACCTGTTCCGCCCGGACCAGAACGCCGCACGCATGCAACGCAGCTGCGCGCGCCTGCTGATGCCGCAGGTGTCCACCGAACAGTTCATCGAAGCGTGCAAAGACGTGGTCCGCGCCAACGAGCGTTTCATCCCGCCTTACGGCACCGGCGGCGCGCTGTACCTGCGCCCGTTCGTGATCGGCGTGGGTGACAACATCGGCGTGCGTACCGCGCCCGAGTTCATCTTCTCGATCTTCGCCATCCCGGTCGGCGCCTACTTCAAGGGCGGCCTGACCCCGCACAATTTCCTGATCTCCAGCTACGACCGTGCCGCCCCACAAGGCACCGGTGCGGCCAAGGTCGGTGGCAACTACGCCGCCAGCCTGATGCCAGGCTCCCAGGCCAAGAAGGCGCACTTCGCCGACTGCATCTACCTGGACCCGATGACCCACACCAAAATCGAAGAAGTCGGCTCGGCCAACTTCTTCGGGATCACCCACGACAACAAGTTCGTCACCCCGAATTCCCCTTCGGTGTTGCCGGGCATCACCCGTCTGTCGTTGATCGAACTGGCCAAGACCCGTCTGGGCCTGGAAGTGGTCGAAGGTGACGTGTTCATCGACAAGCTGTCCGACTTCAAGGAAGCCGGTGCTTGCGGTACTGCTGCGGTGATCACCCCGATCGGCGGCATCAGCTACAACGACAAGCTGCACGTGTTCCACAGCGAAACCGAAGTCGGCCCGGTCACCCAGAAGCTCTACAAAGAGCTGACCGGTGTACAGACCGGCGAGATCGAAGCGCCAGCGGGCTGGATCGTCAAGGTCTGATCTGACGCGACTGTCCGTTTGAACAAAAAAGCCCGGTCTTCACGTTGAAGACCGGGCTTTTTTTCGTCCGCGTTTCGCGCAAAACGTCACTAGACTTGCCACGTGCAACCCCAATCAACAGGTGCCGGCTGGAGTATCACAGGGCATTCCAGATCATCCTGGGTCTGGTTTACCTGGTGCTAGCGGTGCGGGTGGTGGAGATCGTCTGGGATTTCAGGGCGTAGCGGTCACGGCACGAGGTGTGTGCCAACTCAACTCATCCTGAGCAATCCGGGCAAACAACCACTCCACAAAGATCCGTGTGTGCGTCGTCACGTCCGGCGCAACACCGTAGTAATAGCGCGGCAACGGCATGCGCAACTCGGGCAACGGGCAGATCAGGTGCCCGCTCGAAAGATGGGTGCCCAGCAAAGAGGTCGGGCACAAGGCAATGCCCTGCCCCTCCACGGCGGCCTGAAGCACCAGGTGCATGTGATCAAACTGCCGGGTGACCTGAGTGGCTGACTGGCTTTGACCAAAGAGCATGGCCCAATGGTGCCAGTCTTCGCGGCGTGCCTTGGCGGTCAGCAACGTGTGTCGGCGCAGGGAAGCGAGGTCTTCAAGCGGCAGGCGCTCGATCAGCGATGGCGCCGCGACCAGCAATAGTTCGTCTTCGAACAGCACTCGCGCCTCAATCGCCGCTGCCCAATCGTCACGACCGCGGCGAATGACGATGTCGAACCCGTCGCGTGCCTGATCGGGTGCCTGGGTTTGAGTGATCACCTGCGGCTTGATACCTGGGTGCTGCGCAACGAAATCCGCCAGCCTGGGCGTCAGCCAAAGCATGGCAAAGGACGGACGCACATTGATTTTCACGGTCGGCAGCGCGGCATGTTGCTTGAGCGCAGTGGCAGCATTGGCGATCTGCGCCAGCCCGGCGCTGACCTGCTCATAAAAGCGCTGGCCGGCCGGCGTCAGCACCGATTGACGGACACGCCGCTCGAACAGCAGCACCCCCAGGTATTCCTCAAGCAATTTGACGTGCCGGCTGACGGCACTGTGGCTGACATGCAGCTCTTCGGCGGCCAGGCTGAAACTCTGATGACGAGCAGCAACGGCGAAGGCGCGAACAGCATTAAGCGGTGGTAGTGGATTTATCATGCGTCTAATTTAGTCACCTATGCGCGGTAATTAAAGCGTTTGTCACACTCCCGTCATCACGCCAATCTGCCAGCACGCAGCCAATGCCACCCGACGGAGCACGCCATGAACAGCTACGGACTCTTTGTACTTTTCGCCACCCTGACCATTTTGAGCCCGGGGCCTGGCGTGGTCCTGACCCTGTCCAACGCGGTACGCCACGGCTGGACGGGGGCCGTGCCGGGCATTCTGGGGATCGCCTCGGGGGCGTTTGTCGTCGCCGCCGTCAGCGCCACCAGTGTCGGCCTGATACTCAGCACCTCCGCGAACGCCTTTACCGCATTGAAATACGCAGGGGCCGCCTATTTGCTGTACCTGGGCTACAAAAGCTGGCGCTCGGATCGTTTCAGCGCGCTGCTTGAAACGCGGCCCTCAAGCCCCGGCTATCGCTTCCTTGAAGCGGCTTCGTTGCAGTTTCTGAACCCCAAGGCGGTGTTTTTCTTTCTTGCGGTGTTCCCGCAATTCATCGACACCTCGGCGCACTTCTACGCCCAGTTCTTCAAACTGGTCGCCTCTTACGCCATTCTGGTGATTCTGGTACATGGCAGCTATGCCTTGCTCGCCAATGCCGCCAAAGGCTGGTTGTCGAGCCCCAAGGGTTCCTGGCTGGCCGCGAAAGTTTCGGGTGTGACCTTCGCCGGCTTTGGCGTGCTCATGGCCTCGGCCAGTCGCTAAGTCGCAGGACTGGCAATCGCGCGGCGCCTGTTCTCGGTGGACGTGAGTGGCGCTGTCGTTCCCTGAATCGGCAGTTCAACGGCGAACCGGCGACCGAGCTCCTTTCGCCCCACTGCCGTCAACGCCAACGCCCGACTGTCCAGGTCCTGCGTCACCCATTGGCGTTTGATCGCCGTTTGCAGCAATGCCGCGCCCAAGGCACCGCCCAAGTGCGGCCGGCGCATGCTCCAGTCCAGGCACGGGCAGGCGAAACGGCGGCGTAAGGTGCCGAGGTCTTTGACATCGATGCCCAACCCTTCGAACAACGCTTCACCGCTGTCGCTCAGTCGATAAGCCTGCGCATCGGTTTCCAGCAACCACCCCTCTTCGATCATCCGGTCATGCAGCACCACTGCCAGCGTGCCGGCCATGTGGTCGTAGCAGGTGCGGGCGAATTGCAGGCGGTCCGGGGTGCGCGGGTTGAACGTCGGCGCGGCGTTCTGGCCGATCACCATCAGTGCTTCGAGGGCCTGGGCCACACGCTTGTCCGCGAGGCTGTAATAGCGGTGGCGGCCCTGAACGTGCAAACGCACCAGCGCCAACTCCTTGAGTTTTGCCAAGTGCGCGCTGGCGGTCGAGGCGCTGACTTCGGCAACCGCCGCCAGCTCGGTGCTGGTGCGGGCGTGACCGTCCATCAGCGAGCAGAGGATTTTCGTCCGCGCAGTCTCGGCAATCGCTGCGGCCACTTGAGAGACGCCGACGTCGTGTTGTTCTGCGTTCATATTTCGCTCCCGGACGAATCAAGGCCCTTTCGGACTAGAGATAGTAGCAACACTTTTCAACCACCGATAAGGCTGCGACCCATGGACCCGATCATCGCTGCGACTCACGCTGATCCTTACCCCTACTACGCGCAATTGCGCGCCGAGGGTGGAATGGTTTTTCATCAGGGACTGAAACTGTGGGTAGCCAGTAGCGCCCGAGCTGTCGCCGCCGTGCTGGCGCATCCGCACTGTCATGTGCGACCGGCGCATGAGCCGGTGCCCAAGGCGATTGCTCAAGGCATGGCCGGCAAGGTGTTCGGTCAGTTGATGCGGATGAATGAAGGCGAGCGGCAGCGTTGCCCGAGAGCGGCGATTGAGCCAGGGCTGGCGTTGATTGATGTGAACGAGGTCAACTCACTGGTCAGCGCTCGATTGATTACCCCAGGGGCCGACGGGTTGTACACGGCGATGTTTCGAGGGCCGGTCTGCGTGGTGGCGGCGTTGTTGGGGTTTTCTCCGGCTCAGGGCCGGGCTATCAGCGAGCTGACCGCCGACTTCGTCGCCTGCCTGTCGCCCCTCAGCGATCAGACGCAACTGGAAGCCGCCCATGTCGCGGCGGAACAGTTGAAGGGTTACGTCATCGAGCTTCTGGACGACCCGAGCAACCGAAGCGCCCTACTCGCCGGTATCCGGCAGCGCTTCGCGGCCGCATCGACCGACCCTGAAATCTTGATCGCCAACTTGATCGGTCTGTTCTCCCAAACCTATGAAGCCACTGCCGGGATGATCGGCAATGCGCTACTGGCGTTGAATCGCACCCCACAGATCGACTCAACTCAAGTTAACGACTTGATCGCAGAAGTGCAGCGCTTCGATCCGTCGGTACAAAACACCCGCCGCTTCGTCGCCGCCCCGTGTGAAATCGATGGCGTGAACCTTAACCCCGGCGACGTCATCCTGGTGCTGCTGGCCTCGGCCAATCGCGATCCGCAGCTTAATGATGATCCCGATGCATTCCTGCTCGACCGCCCGAACCGTCGCAGCTTCACCTTCGGCGCCGGCCGTCATCAATGCCCGGGGCAGGTGTTGGCCATGAGCATTGCCCGCGCAACGCTGGCTGAGATTCTGGTGATGAAACCTGCTTTGGACCTTTTGGCCTGGCACTATCGCCCGTCCCTTAACGGGCGCATTGCGCTCTTTGTCTGAAAGACGCCTCAGGCGTGGCGATGCTCGACCGTCAGATGAGATAACTCATGAACCGGCGCCAGACGTTCGCGGATGGCGTCGGCACTGACGCTCGCCACGGCTACGACACTGACAATCGCTGCTCGCGCCTGGGGCCCGACTTGCCAGACGTGAAGGTCACTGATGCGAACATCATCCGTCGATTCAAGCAGCTCACGAATTTCGGCGGCGACGTGCTCGTCAGTGGTATCGAGCAACACCGCGGCGCTGTCACGCATCAAGCCAAAAGCCCATTTCGCGATCACGAGGGCACCGACAATGCCGATCACCGGGTCCAGCCAGACCCAGCCCAGGTAGCGCCCGGCCAACAACGCTGCGATGGCCAATACCGAGGTCAGCGCATCGGCTAGCACATGGACATACGCCGAGCGCAGGTTGTTGTCGTGATGATGGTGACCGTGGTTATGGTTGTGATGATCATGGCCGTGATCCACATGGTTGCCCGCCAGCAGCAATGCGCTGACGACATTCACCGCCAGTCCCACCACCGCAATCACCGTCGCTTCGGTGAAGGCCACGGTGATCGGTTGAAACAGCCGCAGGATCGATTCGCCGGCGATGCCGATCGACACCAGGCCCAACACCATGGCAGAAGCAAAAGCCGCCAGGTCCCCGACCTTGCCGGTACCGAAGCTGAAGCGCGCATTGTTGGCGTGTCGTCTGGCAAAACTGTAGGCCGCCGCGGCAATGCCCAGGGCCACGGCGTGGGTCGCCATATGAAAGCCGTCCGCCAGCAACGCCATGGAGCCGGTGATGTAACCGGCGGCAATCTCGCCAATCATCATCACGAAGGTCAGCGCCACCACCCACAACGTGCGGCGAGCATTTTCATCGTGGGCGGCCCCCAGAAACAGGTGATCGTGGGTAAAGCGCGAAGCCTGAGGTGTCAGTGTCATGGGTCGGGCCTCTATTTCGAGTAACGGCGGATGGCTTGCAACAAGTCTTCCACGCCTTCGGCGCGCGCTTCGTCGCTGAGGCCGGGACGCGCCACATGCTCACGGGCGTGGGCGTCGATGAACTGGTCCATCAGGCCGTTGACCGCACCGCGGATTGCCGCGACCAGATGTAGGGTTTTGGCGCAATCAGCGTCGGATTCCAGCGCCCGCTCCACCGCCTGGACCTGACCGGCAATACGCCGGACACGGTTGAGCAAATCGTCTTTGTGTTCGTGGATGTGTGACATACCTATACCCCCTACCCCTATATAGGTCGACATGGTTACCGATATTGCCGGGGCTGGCAAGTCGGGTTGACCGCGTCATGGCTCAACAAAATAAAAAAACGCCATATCTGTAAGAAGAGATGGCGGGTTTTTCCGACTGAGCCAAGTGCATAGCGACAAGCAGCTTTTGTAACAACGGCCAGAGTTTCAGACCAGTCCTACATCTATCAAATGCCCTTTGATATAGCGTCCGCATCGCTTTCAAAAAATGAAACAAGGACGCTCATGGCTCGCAAAACAGACATACCTCGGGTTCAAAACCCACCGTCGGGCGACGGGCACCACATCACCAGCCGCTACATGACCGCCACTGAACTGGCAGAGCGCGAAGCCAGACAAAAATCCTATGACGACATGTTGGCCCGACAGCAGGCATATGAAGACCGCTTTATCAGGCAGCCTCAACAGCTGGGTCAATCCAACTCCATAGGTTGTGTGTTCGCCAAAAGCTGCAACCTCCCCGACGGCGTAATCAACCACGACAACCCAGCCGGGTTTGTCCCTGTCGAGAAACTGACCGACTACGGAAAGTTTTCCCTGCTGGGTGGCCGCGAAAGGGATGCGGCGGGAAACATCCCACTCAAAAAAATCAGTGGCAGCGCGTTACCTGCTGCAATGGGGACACTTCTACTGGGCGGAGTTGGTACTGCTGGCACCGGGACGGGTATTGCTGGCGCAGGCATGACGGCTGGTGTTGCAACTGGAGCCTTGACCGGAATGGTTGCATTGCTGTGGCCGTCGAGCTTGGGCGACAGCTCCCTGTACACAGAAGAACAGCTCAAATCGCTCAAGGAAGGCCGTACACGGGTTCGACTGCATGTCGAGCAACAAGCTGATGGCACCTTGAAGGGTTATGGGTACAACACCCAGAAGCGCCGTGACTGGGAAATGATTCCTGTCGTCCGGTTCAAGAGTCAGGGTTCTCAGCAGGTGGCTGACTTTGGTGATGGGATAACCCTGATATGGACACCAGCCGTTGCCCCATTCAGCACCTCAGGGATTCCCCCGCTAGAGGCGGGACCACAAGCGCCTCAGATCTGGATTTATCCGCCTACCGAACAGGCAGATAACATCATCGTCAACCCGATCTACCCGCCTGAGTACAAGGACTTCATCCTTGTTTTCCCAGCTGATTCCGGTGTGCAGCCGTTATATGTTGTGGTTTCAAGAGCTGCTGGCGGCGGTGATATAAAGTACCACAGGCCGCCGTTGACATTACCTGCATTCCCAGATGCCCTTCCTGTTAAATCAAAAAGCAGTGTTCAGGGTGGAGGAAGTAAACGCAGCCGATGGAAAGACCGAAAGGGGCGAATATATGAATGGGATAGCAAGACAGGCGCAATAGAGATGTATGACAAGCAAGGTAAGCATCTTGGCGAGTTCAACCACGAAACAGGTGAACAGATCGATCCCGCTAAACCCGGCAGAACCACCACGAAATAAATTAAGAGGCTATTTATGTTTTTATGGATTAGTGGTTTTTTAAAAGGTGATGACAAGGATGACTCCTTAAAATACGACCTTACAGTTCGACCTGAGCTTGAAATCGCGGTAATGGGTGTTCTTGGCTGGAAAAGTCTTGATGAAAGCGCGGATGGAGAATGGTTACTAACCGGCGAGCAAGTCCAACAAATCGCCAAAATTCTCAATGAGCAGTTACCGACTGAACTGGACATCTTCATAGGTGTGCGGGAGTAGGTACAACTGAGGCGGGAGTTAAAAAGCGAGCCTTCTCTACCAAGATCCAACAATGAGCCACGAGGAAGCGACGAGACTTCTAGCTAGCGGCGTAGAAACCAACGTTGCCGCCGCATTGATTTCTATCGGCCTGAATGAGCAAGACAAGACCTGGGCTCAGAACACCTGCCTGAAATACCTCGAGAGTGAGTCCGAATCGGTCGCAGCAGCTGCCATCACCGCGCTCGGTCACATAGCCCGCAGACAGGGTGGTCTGGACTTGGGTGCTGTACGCCCGGCCCTTGAGAAGGTGAAGGAAAAATTTCCCTCCCTGGAAGGGATTGTGGCGGACACCCTTGATGATATTGAGGCATTCACCTGATTCGCCGTTTAGGCAAAAGAACATTTTTTCCGCGAACCGAACACTGAACTGTGGCAAGGGAGCTTGATCCCGCTCGGGTGCGCAGCAGTCGTAGAATCAGCGTATGTGGGTAGCTTGAGAAACCGCGATGACCGGACTGGGGTCGCGGCGCAACCCAACGGGGGCAAGCCCCCTCGCCACAGCAAGCTCCCTCGCCACAGATAGCAAAAACCCGCTCTCTCCTCACAGAGACAGCGGGTTTTGTCATTTCAGCTCACACAACCATCAATCATCCCGCGTCAACACTTCCAGCAATTCAATCTCGAAAATCAGATTCGAATTCGGCGTAATCGCCCCCATCGAGCGCTCGCCATAGGCCAGGTGCGCCGGCACCAGCAGCTTGCGTTTACCGCCGACCTGCATGCCCATGATTCCCTGGTCCCAGCCCTTGATTACCCGCCCCGTGCCAATCACACACTGGAAAGGTTTACCCCGGCTGTAGGAAGAATCGAATTCGGTGCCGTTTTCCAGCCAACCGCGATATTGGGTGGTGATCAGCGCGCCTTTGACGGCGGCTTTGCCGTCGCCCACTTCAAGGTCGATTACCTGCAATTCATCATTCATGACATTCACTCTATCTGTGCGCGTGCCCGAACGGGCTTGATGGGCGCCGTTTTCCCAGAAATGCAGGCTATTGGCAACCGTTTCGCTCTGTCTCCGGCAGTGGTCGTAAACTAGGCTCTGTACGAAAACTGCCGGATCGCCACTCGGCGACTTTTCGTACAGCCCCTAATTGACACAACAGGACTTATGTAACCCGACAATACGCCGATACCGTGCAGCGGCACGGAAGCACCGAAACAGCACTTACTCCATAGAAGGCAGGAACAGGAACAATGTTTGAACACATCTGGCGCAGCATCCATTCCCCGGGCTACTTCCCCAACGTACTGGAGTGGATGATCAATATTCTCCTCAACCCGTTCATGGTGATTATGAGCCTGATGGTCGGAGCGCTGGCCGGTAAATGGTGGAGAGCCATCCCCTACGGCAGCCTCATTTGTTATGTGGTGTTCCTGAGCCGGTCGTCATTCTATCGGTGGGGAAGCATTTTCCCCGAAGCCGGCCTGCCTGCACTGTTGATTGATGGCGCACTGCTGGCCCTCCTCGGCTTCTATTTGAAAGGCGTACTCAGAACCCGCTCAGAAGCAAAACCCGAAGGCCATTGGTTGCGCTGGCTTTATCAAAGCCTGAAGGTCGTCATGCTGACAGTCATGGTAATGTTCTGGGTACTCGTCGTGCTGTTTGTCGTGACCTTCACCGTCTCGGTCGCTACCCAACCGTCAGTGGCGCACTGACCCACCTCCTGCTTGCCAGGGTCTGTACGAACAGTCGCCGAGTGGCGATCAGGCAAGGCAAATACAGGCGAAGAAGCGGAGTTTACGGCTTGTAAATGAGCATTCCGAGCCTGTTTTTAACGCAGCATGATCGACACGCAGGCAGTATTCGTACAGAGCCTTAATATACCCGCCACCTCCCCCACGGTTCGATACGCCATGAGCGCAATTCCTCAATGAGTCAGCTCTGGATCGATATCACCATCGGCGCTCTGACCTTTGCGCTGATCATCGCGCTGATCTGGCGCGATCGTTCGCTGCAAAAGCAGTTGGCCGAGTGCCGTGCGCTGATCGACAGCCTCACCGAGGGACAAAGCATCCACCAGGAAGGCGACGCCGAACGCTTCAAACGCAGCCAATACTTCGCCCGCATCGGCACCTGGGACTGGGAGGTCGATACCGACAAACTCTATTGGTCGGACGCGATCTACGGCATGTTCGGGTTCAATATCGGCGAGGTGACGCCCTCCTACGCCCTGTTCTGTTCCTGCGTACACCCGGACGACCGGGCCAAGGTCCGCGCCGGTGAACTGCGTTGTCTGGAAACCGGCGAAAATCACGACGAGGAATACCGCGTAGTCTGGCCGGATGGCAGTATCCGCTGGCTACGGGAAACCGGCAATGTGGTCAAGAATGAGCATGACGCAACGATCAAGATGATGGGCGTGGTCCGCGACATCACCGAAGAAAAAGCCTCCGCCAGTTACCTGCAACACCTGGCCCATTACGACCCGCTGACCGGTCTGCCCAATCGCCTGGTGCTCGAAGAGCGCCTGTCCGCTGCCCTGGAACACGCCCGCCTCAGCGCCACGCGGGTGGCACTGGTGTTTGTCGACCTCAATGGGTTCAAGGCGATCAACGACCACTACGGCCATGCCGCCGGCGACCGCGTACTGATCACCACCGCTACACGCCTGAAGAAAATCCTGCGTTCAACCGACACCGTCGCCCGGATCGGTGGCGACGAGTTCGTGGTCATCCTCCAAGGCCTTCCCCAAGGCAACAGCCTGCAAGACGAAGCCCGCAGCATCTGCCAGAAAATCTTCATCGAACTCGCCCCGCCGATGACCATCGGCAACGACCAGCGCCACATCGGCAGCAGCCTTGGGGTTGCAGTGTTCCCAGACCATGCGCCGAGCATGGACCGGTTGATTCACATTGCTGATCTGGCGATGTATGAGGCTAAACGCAGTGGGAATAATCAGTATCGATTGGGGAGCATCAGCCCGATACGCGTTCACAGCGATTAGCCTTGGGCAAACGCCGAGTCTCTGGGTCGGCAACATTGATCCGCTTCATGCATCAATACATACCAACTATGCAATTAACATATCGATGCCCCTGTTCCACTATCCACCCCAATAAGAACCGTGCACCGCGTCCAGGCAGTGCACGTCATAAAAGCGGTGGAGTACACGTCAATGACAGCATCAATCCATTCCGGTCGCTCCCGGGCCAGTGCGATTTTCCGGGTGACCTCGGGCAACTTCCTCGAACAATTCGATTTCTTCCTTTTCGGCTTCTATGCCACGCAGATCGCTGCCGTGTTTTTCCCGGCCAGCAGCGAGTTCGCGTCCCTGATGATGACGTTCGCGGTGTTCGGCGCTGGCTTCCTGATGCGTCCGTTGGGCGCCGTGATACTGGGCGCTTACATCGATGATGTGGGGCGCCGCAAAGGGCTGATCGTCACCCTGTCGATCATGGCCAGCGGTACGATTCTGATTGTGCTGGTGCCCGGATACGAAACCATCGGGCTGTTCGCCCCGGCCATCGTGCTGATCGGCCGATTGTTGCAAGGCTTCTCGGCCGGTGCGGAACTGGGCGGTGTATCGGTGTACCTCGCGGAGATCGCCACGCCCGGCAACAAAGGTTTTTTCACCAGTTGGCAATCAGCGAGCCAGCAAGTGGCGATCATCATCGCGGCGGCTTTGGGCTATGGTCTGAACCAATGGATGGCGCCGACGATGATTGCCGATTGGGGATGGCGGATTCCGTTTTTCGTCGGCTGCATGATCGTGCCTTTCATCTTCTTCCTGCGCCGTAACCTGGAAGAAACCGAAGAGTTCGCCGCCCGTAAACACCGGCCAAGCATGGGCGACGTGTTCCGCACCCTGGGGCAGAACTGGGTCATCGTGTTCGCCGGGATGATGATGGTCGCCCTGACCACTACCGCGTTCTATCTGATCACCGTGTACGCGCCGACCTTCGGCAAAACCGTGCTGCACCTGAATACCTCCGATGCGCTGTTGGTGACCTTGCTGGTGGGCGTTTCGAATTTTTTCTGGTTGCCGATTGGCGGCGCGCTTTCGGATCGCATCGGTCGTCGCCCGGTACTGATCGCCATGGCGTTGCTGACGTTAGCCACGGCCTACCCCGCGCTGACCTATCTGGTGCAAGCACCGAGTTTCATCAACATGCTGTTGGTGCTGCTGTGGCTGTCGTTCATTTATGGCTTGTACAACGGCGCGATGATCGCCGCGCTGACGGAAATCATGCCGGTCGAGGTTCGGGTCGCCGGTTTCTCTTTGGCTTATAGCCTGGCGACGGCGGTGTTCGGCGGTTTCACACCGGCCATATCGACCTTCCTGATCCAGTACACCGGCGATAAGGCTGCACCCGGTTACTGGATGAGTTTCGCCGCGCTCTGTGCCCTGTGCGCGACGCTGTTTCTCTATCGCCGTGCCTCTGGCCGCCTGCAACCGACCGTGTCGTGAACCACCCAACCTCTAACTGCGAGAGCTATTTGATGAAAAGGTTTTTCAACTTCACTGCCCTGGCCCTGGTGGCCAGTCTCGGTCTGAGTGCGATCGCCCAGGCCGAAGAAATCCGTGTAATGACGTCCGGTGGTTTCACAGCGGCCTACAAAATCCTCGGTCCGAAATTCGCCGAGTCTAGCGGCAACACCCTGGACACCGCCCTCGGTCCCTCCATGGGAAAAGCCCCGGAAGCGATTCCCAATCGTCTGGCCCGCGGTGAGAAAGCCGACGTGGTCATCATGGTCGGCTATGCCCTCGACGACCTGATCAAGCAAGGCAAAGTCGATCCCGCTTCACGGGTCGAACTGGCGGATTCGCGGATCGGCATGGTGGTGCGTGAAGGTGCGCCGAAGCCGGACATCAGCTCGGTGGAAGGCCTGAAAAAAACCCTGCTCGACGCCAAGTCAGTCGCCTACTCCGACAGTGCCAGCGGCGTGTATATCGAGGATCAACTGTTCAAGCGCCTGGGCATCGAAAACCAGCTCAAACCCAAATCGAAGATGATCCCGAAAATCCCGGTGGGCTCGGTGGTTGCCACCGGCGATTATCAACTGGGCTTCCAGCAGGTCAGCGAATTGCTACCGGTGCCTGGGGTGAGTTTTGTGGCGAAAATTCCGGAATCGGTGCAATCGGTCACCCGTTTCGCCGCTGGTATTCCGGTCGATGCACAACACCCGGCAGAGGCCAAGGCGTTGCTTGAGTACCTGGCCTCCACCGCAGCTCAGCCGGACGTAAAAGCGACGGGGCTGGACTCAGTCAGCCACTGACCGAGGGTTGCTGGACTTTCATTTCCACCACCAGGCGCTCCAACGCCAATGCCGCCGGGGTTAACGTACGACCCCGGCGCTTGATCAAACCAACACTGCGCATTACCTGCGGATCGGTCAACGGTACCCGCGTCAGAATTGGGTGGTCCGCCGCCGGCATCGCCATCAACGGCACGGCAGCCACGCCCAACCCGGCCTCCACCAGACCGATCATGGTCGTCACATGACGGGTTTCGCAAATGCTCGGCCGCTGCGGCACCACGCCTGCCAGCGCTTGATCCAACAAAAAGCGATTGCCCGAAGTCTTGTCCAGCGAAATGTAATCCTGCTGATAAAACTCATCCCACGTCACGCTGCTGCGTCCCGCAAGGGGGTGATCTCGTCTGCACGCCACCACATAACCTTCCTGCACCAGCGGCTCGAAATCGACTTCGGCCTCCAGGGTGCCCATGAAGCTCAGGCCAAAGTCCGCTTCACCGTTGACCACGGCACTCAATACCTCGTGAGCACTGGAGTCGAGCACCTTGACCTTGATCCGCGGAAATTGCCGATGGTAGTGGGCGATCACGCGCGGCATGAAGTAGTACGCCGCCGACGGCACACAGGCGACGGTGACATGCCCGAGCCGGGTCGAGGCGACTTCGCTGATGCCCAGTAGCGCCACGTCCAGGTCATCCAGCAGGCGCTCGACGCTGGGCATGAAACCACGCCCGGCCTGAGTCAGGCTGACCCGGCGAGTCGTGCGCTCGAACAATTTCACGCCCAGAGCGTCTTCGAGCTTTTCGATCCGCCGGCTGAGGGCTGGTTGGGAGATGCGTACGGTGTCCGCGGCTTTGCGAAAGCTTCCCTGTTCCACCACGGCGCGAAAGGCTTGCAGATCGTTAAGGTCGAAGTTGATGGCCATGGTGCGCACTCGGGAACGAACAGATTGATCAGCTTATCCTATGAATGTCACTAATTGATGCTAAATGTAACGACATCTTGGGTGCCTGCAAAACTGCCATCGCGAGCAATCTCGCTCCCGCATTTGTGCATCGTCGTGATCCGTGTGAGATCAATTGCGGGGCCGAGCTTTCTTGCGATGCCGGTGTGTCGGCCCATAACGTTTTCGTTCAAGGCTGACGCATCCGGCTCCAGCCTTTATCCTTGTCGCCCCGCCGTATCGAGTCCCAGGAGTTTCGCATGCCCCACGAAGGCAACCTGTTACAAGCCGCTGTCGTCTTTTTGTTCGCGGCAGTGCTCGCCGTTCCCTTAGCCAAGCGCCTGCAACTGGGGGCGGTGCTCGGCTATCTGTTTGCCGGGGTGATCATCGGGCCGTCGGTGCTGGGTTTGATCGGTAATCCGCAAAGCGTCAGCCACATCTCCGAACTCGGGGTGGTGCTGTTGCTGTTCATCATCGGCCTTGAGCTGTCACCGCGACGCTTGTGGGTGATGCGCAAATCGGTGTTCGGCGTGGGCCTGGCGCAGGTGCTGTTGACCGGTTCGGTGATTGGCGTGCTGGCGTTGTTCGTGTTCGGCCAGCCCCTGAACAGCGCCATCGTGTTGGGCCTGGGCCTGGCGTTGTCGTCCACCGCGTTTGGCTTGCAAAGCCTGGCCGAGCGCAAGGAACTGACCAGCCCCCACGGGCGGTTGGCGTTCGCGATTTTGCTGTTCCAGGACATTGCCGCGATCCCGTTGATCGCGATGGTGCCGTTGCTGGCCGGCGGCGATCACACCAGCAGTGCCGCCGAAGATTTGAACCATGGCTTGCGGGTGCTGGGCAGCATCGCGGTGGTGGTGATTGGTGGACGTTATTTGTTGCGCCCGGTGTTTCGTGTGGTGGCCAAGACCGGTCTGCCGGAGGTGTCCACCGCCACCGCATTGCTGGTGGTGATCGGCACGGCGTGGCTGATGGATCTGGTCGGTGTGTCCATGGCACTCGGTGCGTTCCTCGCCGGCTTGCTGCTGGCGGACTCCGAATACCGTCACGAATTGGAAGCACAGATCGAACCGTTCAAGGGCCTGCTGCTGGGGCTGTTTTTCATCAGCGTCGGTATGGGCGCCAACTTGAGTCTGCTGCTCAGTGCGCCGGTCGTGGTGCTGGGGCTGACCCTGCTGCTGATCGCCATCAAGCTGCCGTTGCTGTTTGTGGTCGGTCGACTGGCCGGGGGGTTGGGCAAGGTCAATGCGATTCGTTTGGGGATCGTGCTGGCGGCCGGTGGTGAATTTGCCTTTGTGGTGTTCAAGATCGGCCGGGATCAGGGTTTGTTCGAGCCGCGCTTGTATGACTTGCTGGTGCTGACCATCACCCTGTCGATGGCGCTGACGCCACTGTTGCTACTGGCCTGCGCAAGACTGGTCAAACCCAAAGTGCAACCGGTGGAGGTGCCGCAGAAGTTCCGCGAAATCGACGCCGACACGCCCCGCGTGGTCATTGCCGGCATGGGCCGTATGGGGCAGATCGTGGCGCGGATTCTGCGGGCGCAGAACATCAAGTTCATCGCCCTCGACACCTCGGTGGAAACCATCGAACTGTCCCGCAGCTTCGGTGGCGTGCCAGTGTTCTACGGCGACCCGATGCGCCCGGAAATCCTCAGTGCGGCCAAGGTCGAGCAAGCGGAGTTCTTCGTGATCGCCACCGATGATCCAGACACCAACATCAAGACGGCCGAGGTGGTACACAAGCTTTATCCGCACATCAAAATCATCGCCCGCGCCCGTAACCGTCAGCATGTGCACCGCTTGGTGGATGTCGGGGCGCAGGCCGTGCGGGAAACCTATTACTCCAGCCTGGAAATGACCCGGCGTACCCTGGTTGGACTTGGGCTGACACAAGCCCAGGCGGATGCGCGGATCCAGCGCTTTACCCATCATGATGAACAGGTGCTGGAGGCTCAGCACGCGGTATATGACGATGCGGCCAAGGTGATGCAGACGGCACAGGAAGCGCGGGCGGAGCTGGCGAAGTTGTTTGAGTCGGATCAGCTGGAAGAGCAAGCGGGTAAGGTTTGAGGTGACGGTGATGGCCTCATCGCGAGCAGGCTCGCTCCCACATAGAGTCTTTGTCAGCCGCAAATCTTGTGACTGATGCGGTCAAGGTGGGAGCGAGCCTGCTCGCGATGAACGATAACGCGGAGTTCGAGGCAACCCCGAACTTCCAGGGAGACTTATCGCTGACGCTCGTTGGCACCCGCACCAAAGCCCTTGGGCAGCATGCGCGTGAGCGTGTTGTCGCGAACCCAGTAGTGATGGACCAACCCCGCCGCCGCGTGCAAACCGATCAACCAGTAGCCGGCGCTGCCGAGCCACTCATGCCAATGTTTGAATTGCTTGGCCAACACGGGATCAACGGCCACCGGCGCCGGCAGGAAAAACTCGAAATACGGCATCGGTTTGCCACCGGCGGCCAGCATCAACCAGGCCAATAGCGGCGTTGCAATCATCAGCACATACAGCGCCAGGTGCATGAAGTGCGAGGCGCCGGTCTGCCAGGTTGACAGGGCCGGGGTAATCGGTGGCCGGGGTGTGAGGCGCCCGAGCAAGCGAACCCAGACCAAGGCAAAAATGCTCAATCCGAATAAGCCGTGAAGCCCCAGAAAAAGCCCCCTCAAATCACTTCCACGGGGCAGTAGCCCTTTGATCTCGATGCAGCCATAAACGCCAACAAACAGAGCCAGCATCAGCCAGTGCAAGGTGATCGAGAGTTTTCCATACCGGTGTACTGTTGAATCTCGGGTCATACAGAGCCTCTTGAAGATCGGTGGCGGCTGCCGACTCATTTCGTACAGCCTGGATCCGGTTGCGTCGAACCGACCGGCGCCACCCTGCCCGTTCAGCCTTAAGACAATCTGAAGATGACCTTCAGACTTCGTTAAGAATCGCCTTTGATACTCCTCCCAAACTGACTCGGGGAGGCGTTCTTGCCCATGCACGATTTCGACTGGAACATCCCTCTGCCCCTGCACTTCGGTCAAGCCGAAACCCCGCAGATGAGTCTGGCCAGGGCCTTGCCAGACGATGCCCAGCGACCCGTCTTCGAAGCTTTTATCCAGCAGCGTTTTCGCAAGGCCCATGGCGCCGATATCCGCCATTTCATGCCGCAACTGTTCGGCCTGAGTGATGAATCCGGCACGCTGTGTGCGGTGGCCGGCTTACGACTGGCCAGTACCGAGCCCTTGTTTCTGGAGCGTTACCTGGACGAGGCGATCGACCCGCTGATCAGCGCCGCTGCCGGCCAACCGGTGGAGCGGGTCGGGATTGTCGAGGTCGGCAACCTCGCCGCCAGCGATACCGGCAGCGCGCGGCTGAGCATCATCGCCATCACCTACCTGTTGGCCATGGGCGGGCTGGAATGGGTGGCGTTCACCGGCAACATCGGGCTGGTAAACAGTTTTCATCGCCTGGGTTTGAAGCCGGTGACGCTGTGCGCCGCCGATCCCGAGCGGCTGGGCGACGACCGTCACCACTGGGGCAGTTATTACGAGAGTCAGCCATGGGTGCATGTCGGCAACATCCGCGCCGGCTTCATTCATTTGCGCAACATCGGCCTGTTCAATCGCCTGGGGCTGCCAACGTCCCTTGAGGAGTCAAGCCATGTCGCCTGAAATGGAGCGTTTCAAACAAACCCTGCGCCATCACGCCGAACATAAAAGCAGCGCGATTGCCTTATGGGGCGATCAGTTGAAACTGGACTACGCCGCGCTGTATGCCGAGGTCATGGATCGCCAACAGCGTCTGCGCGATGAGCACGTCAAGGTGGTCGCGCTGGCCCTGGACAACGGCACCGAGGCGATGCTTTGGGATCTGGCCATCCTGTTCGAAGGCCTGTCCTGCCTGACATTGCCGCCCTTTTTCAGCCCGGCACAGCGCATCCATTGCCTGCAACAGAGCCAGGCCGAGTGGGTGATCGCCGAACCGGAACTGAAAGCCGAGCTGCAAGGTGCCGGCTACGAATACGCTGGCGAATTCTGGCACCGTCCCTTCAACGGCCCGAACCGAATACCCGAAGGCACCGCCAAACTGACCTTCACCTCCGGCACCACCGGCACGCCCAAAGGCGTGTGCCTGAGCGCCGAAAGCCTTTTACGGGTAGCTCGTGAACTGGATCAGGCAAGCAAGCCCACCCATCCGCGGCATCACCTGGCGCTGCTGCCCTTGGCGATCCTGCTGGAAAACCTCGGTTGTTATGCCGCGTTGTATGCCGGCGCGACCCTCAGCGTGCCGAGTCAGAAAACCCTGGGTATTCAGGGTGCCAGCGGTGTCGATGTGCCGCGATTGCTGGGGTGTCTGGCCTCCCGCGCGCCCGAGAGTTTGATCCTGGTGCCACAGTTGTTGCTGATGCTGGTCAGCGCCGCCGAGCAAAAAGCATTCAACCCCCAATCGTTGCGGTTTGCCGCCGTGGGCGGTGCGCGGGTTTGCGAAGAACTGCTGCATCGTGCCCAACGCATCGGCATGCCGGTGTACGAGGGTTACGGGTTGTCGGAATGCGCGTCGGTGGTGTGCCTCAATCGCCCCGGAGCACACCGCCCCGGCAGTGTCGGCCGACCCCTGCCCCATGTCGAAATTCGCCTGGCCGACGATGGCGAAGTGCTGGTCAAGGGTTCGACCCTGCTCGGCTATCTGGGGCAAGCGCCCTACCACGCTGAATGGTGGCCGACCGGCGATCTCGGCGAGTTCGACCCGGAAGGTTTTCTCTACCTCAACGGGCGCAAGAAGCATCAGTTCATCACCAGTTTCGGTCGCAACGTCAACCCGGAATGGGTTGAGGCCGAACTCACCCAGCGTCGCCACATCGCTCAGGCGTTCGTCTATGGCGAAGCGATGCCGAGCAACCATGCCCTGCTCTGGCCCCATCGGCCGGACTGCACCGATGAAGAGCTGGCCACCGCCGTGGCCCAGGCCAATGAGGCCTTGCCCGATTACGCTCAGGTTCATCACTGGACCCGCCTCGATCAACCGTTCACTCCCGCCAACGGCTTGCTGACCGCCAATGGCCGACCGCGCCGCGACGCCATCGTCGAACGTTACCGGGCGCTGCTCACTGAATCCGTTATTTCCGAGGAATCTGCACCATGAGTTTTTTCGACACCCTGCAAGAAGCCACCCATCAGGAACGCCACGAGCTGTTCAATCTGCCGATCATCCGCGATGCCCTTGAGGGTAACGTCAGCCTGGACAGCTACCGCGCCTTCCTCACCCAGGCTTACTACCATGTGCGTCATACCGTGCCGATGATGGCGTGTGGCGCACGTCTGCCACAGCGCCTGGAATGGCTGCGCAAAGCAGTATGTGAGTACATCGAGGACGAATACGGTCACGAACAGTGGGTACTCGACGACATCGCGTCCTGTGGCGGCGACACAGACGCGGTGCGTGACGGTCGTCCCTCGCTGCCGATCGAGTTGATGGTCAGCTTCCTCTACGACCTGATTGCCCGGGACAACCCGGTAGGCCTGTTCGGCATGGTCAACGTGCTGGAAGGCACCAGCATTGCCCTGGCCACCCACGCGGCCGGCAGCATCCGCGAACGCCTGGCGCTGCCGGAAACCGCCTTCAGCTACCTCAGTTCCCACGGCTCGCTGGATATCGAACACATGCAGACCTACCGCCGGCTGATGAACACGCTCGAAGACCCGGCCGATCAGGCCGCGGTGATTCATGCCTCGAAGGTCGTGTACAAGCTCTACACCGACATGTTCCGCGGCCTGCCGCGTGATGGGGAGAATCTGCATGCGCCCGTCTGAGGCTCGCGTGGTATTGACCGGAGCGAGTGGCGGCATCGGCCTGGCCATCGCCGGCACCCTGTGTGCCAGTGGCGCGCATGTATTGGCCGTGGCCCGGCACCGGGCGTCGCTGGAGCCCTTGCTCGAACGCTACCCGGAGCAACTGCGCTGGGTCGGTGCGGACCTGACCTTGCCCGACGACCGGCGCAACGTGCTGGCCGCGGCCGAGGCCATCGGCGGCATCAACCTGCTGATCAATGCCGCAGGCGTCAATCACTTCGCGATGCTCGAACAGCTCGATGACAGCGAGGTCAACGCCATGCTGGCAGTGAACGTCGGCGCACCAATCTGCCTGACCAAGTTGTTGCTGCCGCTGCTCAAGCAGGCCGAGAGTGCCATGGTGGTGAACGTCGGTTCGACCTACGGCTCCATCGGCTACCCCGGTTACGCCAGCTATTGCGCCACCAAGTTTGCCCTGCGCGGTTTCTCCGAAGCCCTGCGCCGGGAACTGGCCGATACCCGGATCAACGTGCTCTACGTCGCCCCCCGGGCAACCCATACCAGCATGAACAGCGCGGCGGCCCAAGCGCTGAACGATGCGCTCAAAGCCAATGTCGACGACCCGCAAACCGTCGCTTCGGCGGTCATCCACGCCATTGCCGGCGACCGTCGCGATTTGTACCTGGGCTGGCCGGAACGCTTTTTCGTGCGCCTGAACAGTCTGTTGCCGCATCTGGTAGACCGTGGCTTGCGCAAGCAGTTGCCGCTGATCCGTCGCCTGAGTCAGAAGACCGATAACGAGAACCTCAAACCATGAAGAAAATCCTCACCTGCTTGCTGCTCGGGGTGCTGAGCCAAAGCGTCTGGGCGCTGGACGCCGCCGATCAACAGCGCCTCAATACCATTCAACAAAGCTTGGCGCATATCCAATACGAATTGCCGGCCGAACAGCGCACCGCCGCCTTCGAAAAACTCGCAGCCCAGACCTCGGCGTTCACCCGGGAACGCCAATCCCTGGCCGAAGCGTGGATCTGGTCGGGTATCGTCAACAGCAGTTGGGCCGGAGCCCAGGGTGGTCTCGGTGCCCTGAGCAAGGCCAAGGCCGCCAAAGTCGATCTGGAAAAAGCCCTGGCCATTGATCCCAAGGCCCTGCAAGGCTCGGCCTACACCAGCCTCGCGGCGTTGTATGATCGAGTGCCCGGCTGGCCTATCGGTTTCGGCGATGCCGACAAGGCCGAAAAACTGTTGAAGCAGGCCTTGGACCTGAACCCGACCGGCATCGACAGCCTGTACTTCTGGGGCGATCACCTTTACCGTCAAAAGCGCTATGGTGAAGCCCGGGACGCCCTGCAAAGAGCCCTGCACGCCGCGCCCCGTCCTGGCCGGGAAAGCGCCGACGCCGGGCGTCGCAAAGAGGTCGAAGCATTACTGGGTGACGTGAACAAGAAACTCGACTGACAGGAGTCCATGTGCGCTTATTACTGATCGAGGATGACGTGGCCCTTGGCGAGGGCATTCATCAGGCCCTGGGCCGTGAGGGTTACACCGTCGACTGGTTGCAGGACGGCAGCAACGCCTTGCATTCACTGCTCAGCGAAACGTTCGATGTGGCCGTGCTCGACCTCGGCCTGCCGCGCATGGACGGTCTGGAAGTATTGCGCCGCTTGCGTGACAGCGGTTCGAACCTGCCGGTGCTGATCCTCACCGCCCGGGATGCCACCGAAGACCGCATCGCCGGGCTGGATGCCGGCGCCGACGATTACCTGGTCAAACCCTTCGACCTGGCCGAACTCAAGGCTCGCCTGCGGGCCTTGTTGCGCCGCAGTGCCGGTCGCGCCCAAGTGCTGATCGAACACGCCGGCATCAGCCTGAACCCCGGCACCCAGCAAGTCAGTTATCAGGGCGAGCCGGTGGCGTTGACGCCCAAGGAATATCAACTGCTCCATGAATTGCTCTCGCCTCCGGGCCGGGTCATGACCCGCGACCACCTGATGCAACTGCTTTACGGCTGGAACGAAGAAGCCGAAAGCAACACCCTGGAAGTGCACATCCATCACCTGCGCAAGAAGTTCTCCACCGACCTGATCCGCACCATTCGTGGGGTGGGTTATCTGGTGGAGGAACGTCGATGACTTCGATCCGGCGTCGTACCCTGACGCTGATCATCGGCCTGATGCTGACGGGGTTGGCAATCCTCAGCGTGTTCAACCTGCACGACAGCAATCACGAAATCGCCGAAGTCTACGACGCCCAACTGGCGCAGAACGCCCGGCTGCTGCAGGGTGTGATGCGCATGCCGCTGGCCAGCCATGAACACGCCGAACTGTATCAAGCGTTCAACAAGGCTTTGAGTGAAGCGGTGCCGGGAGTCGATGGTCACCCCTATGAAAGCAAAATTGCCTTTCAGGTGTGGAATCGCAAGGGCGAAGTGCTGGTGCACACCGCCAGCGCCCCCTCCTTCACCGCGCCGCCGATAACACACGGTTTCAGCGATGTGATGGATTTGAACAACCGCCATTGGCGGGTGTTCATGCTCGAAGATAAACAGAATGACCTGCGCATCTGGGTCGGTGAACGGAACGACGTGCGTGCGGACCTGGTCGACCGGATCGTGCGTCACACGCTGTGGCCCAATGTGTTGGGCAGCCTGATTCTGGCGGCCATGGTCTGGCTGGCCATTGGCTGGGGGCTCAAACCGCTGGCCGATATGGCGGCAACCTTGCGGGCGCGGCACAGTGGTTCCCTGGAGCCGTTGCAACTGACCCCGTTGCCGAGCGAACTGGAACCGATGCAAGCAGCGCTCAATCGGATGCTCGCGCACATTCAAGAGGTGCTTGGCCGTGAGCGGCGCTTCATCGCCGACGCCGCCCACGAATTACGCACGCCGCTGGCCGTGTTGCGGGTGCATGCGCAAAACCTGCTGGAAGCCGGCACGGAACAGGAACGTCGTGAGTCCCTGGCGTTTCTGATTGCCGGGGTCGATCGCGCCAGCCGTCTGGTCAATCAGTTGCTGACCATGGCGCGTCTCGAACCCAAGGCCGTGACGCCGGTGCTGCACAGCATCGACTTGAGTGAAACCGTGCGCGCCAGCCTGGCCCAGCTCACACCCTGGCTACTGAGCAGGAACCTGGAGCTGGCTTTCGACGCCGAAGACCGGCCTTTTAAAGTCCTCGCCGATGCCGGCGCCATCGACATCGCCCTGAACAACCTGGTCACCAACGCAGCAAATTTTTCGCCGAAGCATGGCGTCATCACCGTGCAATTGAGCCAGGACGACGGGTTCTACAACTTAAGCGTCCAGGACCAGGGACCGGGCATCGACGAAGCGGATCGCGCACGGTTGTTCGAACGCTTCTACAGCCGTGGAAACACCGGGGGCGCAGGCTTGGGGCTGGCCATCGTCAACACCATCGCGACGCGGCTGGGCGGGCGGATTACCTTGGTCAATCCACCGGAAAGCGGGTTGCGGGCGACCCTGTCGATTCCTGTTGACCAGCACCACAACCCTCTGCAACGGACCAGCCGAGAGCTGCCGCCCAATAGCTGAGTGGCTGATTTTTGCCCCGCAGGTCCCGCTGTGAACTGATCGAATACGCGGACAGAGGCTTGGGCGCTTGCTCCCTCGCCATAGACGGTATCGGAAGACCATGGCTGCTCTTACAATGCCCGCACCTCCCACATCGGCCTGCCCATGGACATCGACCTCGCCCGCACCTTTCTGGAAATCGTCCGCCACGGCAGCCTGGCCGCAGCGGCTGAAAAACTGCACGTCACCCAGACCGCGATCACCGCCCGGGTGCAGAAGCTCGAAAGTCAGCTGGGCAGCACGCTGTTCGTGCGCAACCGCGCCGGTGCGCGCCTGACGCCGAACGGTGAGGCTTTTGTGGTTTACGCCAATCAACTGGTGCAAACCTGGGAAGCCGCGCGCCGGGACTTGCCGCTGCCCGAGGGCTACCGCGACGTGCTGCACATCGGTGGCGAGGTCAGCCTGTGCAACCCGTTGATGCTCAGTTGGGCCGGAGAGCTGCGCGAGAAGATTCCCAGCCACGCCCTGCGCATGGAAATCCGCGACGGTGAAAACCTGCTGCGCCAACTGGAATTGGGGGTGCTGGATGCGGCGCTGGTCTATCAGCCCGAATACTGGCCACGCCTGCAAGTCGAGCAGGTGCTGGAAGAAAAACTCATCCTGGTACGCTTGGCCGGAAAACCCGATCCTTACGTGTATATCGACTGGGGGCCGGACTTCCGTCGCCAGCACGATGCGGCGCTGCCTGAAAAAGCCAAGGCAGCCCTGAGCTTCAACCTGGGACCGCTGGCCTTGCAATACATCCTGGAAAACGGCGGCAGCGGCTATTTCCGCACCCGCGTGGTCCAGAGTTACCTGGAAAACGGCTTGCTGGAACAAGTGCCCAAAGCACCGGAGTTCAGCTATCCAACCTATCTGGTTTACTCCCGGGACCGCGATTCGGCGACCCTGCAACGGGCGTTCGACCTGCTGCGTGAAGTGATCAAGACGGACGACGACTGGTCCCAGCGCTGGAACCCGCTGACCTGACGCCAAACGGGCGTCTTGCACCGGAGCATGACGCTTGTGTCCTCAAGGTTCGGCCTGCCTGTACGGCGGGATCGGCTAATCTGCTGGTTATAACAATAACCACAGGTGAACTCAGTGAGGAAGACCACCGAAGCGTTCCGCGCGCGCTACCGTGCCGACATTCATCCGCTCTACAACCCTTGGTTGCACGGCGTCTTTGTGCTGCTGTTCGGGTTGCTGGCCATCGGCGGGTTCTGGAGCACGGTGCATCAGGTGCAACCGCTGGAATGGCTGGCGGTGCCGCTGACCCTGTTGTTTTTCAACTTCGGCGTGTACGTCGTGCATCGACATCTGGGGCATCATAAAAAGCGCCTGGCGCGGATGTTCTACGCCCGTCACGCGGGTGACCATCACAGCTTTTTCACCCCCGGCCACATGACTTATGACAGCGCCCGGGACTGGCGGGTGATTCTGTTTCCGGCCTGGCTGATCGTGCTGCATACCCTCGTCATCACGGGGCCTGCCTGGTGGCTGCTGGCTCAGCTCGATACCAACGTCGCGGGGCTGTTTGGCGGTTGCATGGTGCTCGGTTACCTGACCTATGAGGTGTTTCATGCCTGCGAACATCTACCGCCCGACAACCCGGTGACGCGTTTGCCGTGGATCCGCCAGATGCGCCGCCTGCACGAACTGCATCACCGCCGTGAGCTGATGCAGGAGCGCAATTTCAATATCGTGTTACCACTGATGGACTACCTGTTCGGCACCCTGTACTGGGAACCGGAGCAAGCGCCCCCGCACCTGACGAGAACGCCCATGACCCGTTTGCAGCATGTGATCGATATCGCTGGAAACCCAGTGGCCGTGCTCGCCTACGCCAGCACCGCGACCCATTGGCCGCAGTGGCATCCGTCTTCCCTCAAGGTCGACGGGCAGAGCGGGCCGCTGTATGCCGGGGCGCGGTTCGAGGAAGACATTCGGGCCGGCGGGCGTGAGGGGCATTTGAGCTGGGAAGTCGACCAATACCTGCCCGGACGCCGCTGGAGGGCTCGGGCCTGGGGCGATCATGGGCTGTCGTTGGTGGTGACTTACGAGTGTGAGATTGAGGGCGATGGCACACGGTTTATCCGCACCCTGGAATATCACTTCAGCGGCCTGGGGATGCGCCTCGCCAATCGTCTGTTGCTCAAGCGACGCATCGACCGCGAATCGACGGAGTCGATGCTGGCGTTACGCGAGATGGCGCAA
Organism: Pseudomonas sp. GGS8; assembly: GCF_024168645.1. Taxonomy (NCBI): domain Bacteria; kingdom Pseudomonadati; phylum Pseudomonadota; class Gammaproteobacteria; order Pseudomonadales; family Pseudomonadaceae; genus Pseudomonas; species Pseudomonas sp. GGS8. The sequence goes on from NZ_JALJWF010000001.1 coordinate 5,786,840, forward strand.
AAACATCTGGCCCTGGCAGGAGTCAGCGCATGAAAAACCCCCTCAAGTTTCGTCATTTGTTGCTGCTGATCATCGTGATTAGCGCCTTGCTGTTGTTATTGCCGACCAAGGTTCAACCCGTCGCCTGGACACCGCCACCGGCGCCCTCCCTCGCCGATGGCATCTACGCCGACAATCAGCGACTCAAAGGCGTGGAACGTGTCGGTGCCGCTGACATCGACGGCCCGGAGGCGTTGCTGCTGGAGAAAGACGTCCTCATCACCGGCCTGCATGACGGCCGGTTGATTCGTACCAGCCTCGACGGCAAAACCACCCAGGTACTGGCCGTTACCGGCGGCAGGCCGTTGGGCCTGGCGCGGCATCCCAATGGTCTGCTGGTGATCGCCGACGGGGTCAAGGGGTTGCTGTCGCTCGACGCTCAGGGCCGGTTGATTCCATTGACCACCACGGCCAACAACCTGCCCTTCGGTTTTACCAATGACGTGGCCATCGACAAGTCCGGGCATTACGCTTATTTCAGCGACGCCTCCAGCCGTTGGGGCTACGGCAAGGATGGCGAGGCGATCATCGAGCACGGCGGCGACGGCCGTTTGCTGCGTTATGACTTCCAGACCGGTAAAACGGCGGTCCTGCTGGAGAAACTGGAGTTCGCCAACGGCGTGACACTGGGGCCTGACGACGCATTTGTGCTGGTCAATGAAACCGGCGCCTATCGCATCAGCCGCTATTGGCTGACCGGGCCGAAAGCCGGCACTCACGATCTGTTCATCGACAATTTGCCCGGGCTGCCGGACAACCTGGCATTCAATGGCCGCGACCGTTTCTGGGTGGCGCTGTATGCACCGCGCAATGCACTGCTCGACGCCACGGCACCCTACCCTCTGGTACGCAAAATGATCGTGCGGGCGATGACTATCCTGCCCAAACCCTTGGAGAAACGCGCCTTCGTGCTGGGACTGGACCTCGACGGCAAAGTGATTGCCAATCTGCAGGACGCCAGCAGCGGCAACTACTCCCCCATCACCACCGTGCGCGAGTATGGGGACTGGTTGTATCTGGGATCGCTGAAAGCACGGCACATGGCACGGTTACCGTTGAGTGCAGCATTGCAGCCGTGACAGTGATCAAACTGTGGGAGCGAGCGTGCTCGCGAAGGCGGTTTGACAGTCAACTTTGATGCTGGCTGGCATGGCCTCATTCGCGAGCAAGCCCGCTTGTGTCTTGCGCAGGAACCAGACGGAGGGTGGGGCATGGGGCACCCCGCATGGAGCCATAACATCGGACTCTGATCGCTCGAGGTGCTGGTATTGATCCCCGTTCCAATTTTGCAGTCACCGATCGTCGGTGACTCTGCATAGCGTCTCAGGACGGCGTCTGCAGTCGCTCAACGATCTTATTCTTGACCTCTACACGCTTCTGCTTGAGCTTCTTCAGTACCTCATCGCTGGGCGCATCCGATTGTGCGGACTCGGCCTTCAACACCTCCGCGTCCGCCTGGGAGTACTTGTTGAGCAGTGAATCCAGTAACGGATCCTTGGTGCGTTTTTGCAGGATCTCTTCCTTCGTGCAGCGCAAGTCCTGATAAAGGTCATGGGTCACCGGCATGGAACACCTCCGTTTGTTAATCGGTGGCAAACGTGATCGATGGCGTTCGCCAAGTATCAGAATGGCCTTGCTTACCCGGTTCTGTCGACCGTCTATCAGACCAGCGGTGTCCGTTCGTCGTCCTGTCGCAAATGCGATAAAACCTTTGTCCGAGCCCCTGCCTCCATTGAATAACGATCATCTGGATCGCCCATAAAAACCTGAGTGGAGAACGATCAATGGACGGATTCACCCTGCGCCACCTCGCCTTGGCCGTAGCCTTGAGCACCGGTATGGGCACGGCTTTTGCCGCCACCTCCAACGACTTTGTCGATGACGCAGCCGCAGGTGGCATTGCGGAAGTCGAGACCAGCAAACTGGCCCTGGAAAAAAGCTCATCGGCCGACATCAAGGCGTTTGCCAAGATGATGGTCACCGATCATTCCAAGGCCAACGAGGAACTGGCGGCACTGGCGAAAAAGCATGACATCAAGGTGCCGGACACGACGACGCTGGTCAAACAGGCCAAGGAGAAAATTCTTGATCTGCGCGATAAGTCCTTCGACACGGCTTATGCCAACAATCAAGTGAAGGCCCACGAAGAAACCATTGAACGGTTCAAGAAAGAAGCCAATACGGTGACCGACGACAGAGTCAAAGGCGCCACTGAGTTCAAGGCGTTCGCGCAAAAAATGTTGCCGACGCTGGAAAAGCACCTGGACATGGCGAAAAAACTCCAGGCGGCTCATCCCGATAAATAAGTAGCCCCAAGCCTTGAGGCCAGTCAGTCAAGGCGTGCGATCTTGTGGGAACGAGCCTGTGGCGAGGGGGCTTGCCCCCGTTGGGCCGTGCAGCGGACCCAGGACCTGCGAGCGCTGCGCACTCGAACGGGGGCAAGCCCCCTCGCCACACAAGCCCGCTCCCACATGAATTGCCCAGTCAATGCAAATCCAGAATCAGCCACCCAGCACGCTGCGGATCATGCGCAACAGTGCTTCAGGACCATAAGGTTTACTCAGCAGATAAGTATCGGGGCTGAGTTGGTGATTGCGCGAAATGATGTCCCGGGTATGGCCGGAGGTGAACAGCACGGCCACAGGAGGATTCTGCACCTTGGCCCAGGCGGCCAGGTCCGAGCTTTTGATCAAGCCGGGCATGACCACGTCGGTGAAGATCAGGTCCACCGCTACGCCGTCCAGCAACATCTGCATCGCCAGGTCACCGTTGGCCGCGGTCAGGGCCTGATAGCCCTCTTCGCGCAATAAGTCCACGACCGAACTGCGCACCGCTTCGTCGTCCTCGACCATCAGAACGGTTTCATGCCCGCCCCGGTGCTGCGGAGCATGGCGCATTGTTTCATCAGGCAACGGGCGCAAGCTGCGAGGGAAATACAGCTGCACCCGGGTGCCTTGCCCGACGACGCTTGCAATCTCGATATGCCCGCCGCTCTGTTTGACGAAGCCGAACACCATGCTCAACCCAAGGCCGGTGCCCTGGCCGTCAGCCTTGGTGGTGAAAAACGGTTCGAAGGCCTGCGCAACCACTTGCGGCGGCATGCCGACGCCCGAGTCAGCCACCGTCACGCAGACATAATCGCCCGCGACGATCCCCTTGCCGGCGCAAAACTTGCGGTCGAGGACGATGTTCTCGGCACTCAGGGCAATGGTCCCCTCGCCTTTCATGGCATCCCGGGCGTTGATCGTGAGGTTGAGAATGGCGTTTTCCAGTTGATTGCAGTCCACAAAGAGGTGCCATGGATCGTCAGGTGCGGACACCTTGATCTGGATCATCTCTCCCAGCGCTCGCTGCAATAATTCCCCGAGGTTTTCGAAGATCTGCCGTGGGTCGCATACGGCCGGCGACAAGGGCTGACGACGGGCAAAGGCGAGCAATTGCGAAGACAATTTGGCCCCGCGCTCGACTGCGGCAATCGAGGCGCCGACCCGGCGTTGCACGTTGGCGTTGTCCGGTTCGTGACGCGCCAGCAAATGCAGGTTGCCGGCAATCACCTGCAACAGGTTGTTGAAGTCATGGGCCACGCCCCCGGTAAGACCGCCGATGGCTTCGAGCTTCTGTGATTGACGCAATTGTTCTTCTGCAGCTAGCCGCGCGTCGACTTCATCAGCGACTCGCTGCTCCAGGTTGCGGGTGAACTTGAGCAAGGACTCTTCGGCAATCTTGCGTTCATGGATGTCGATCAACACCCCGGGAAAGCGGAAGGGTTCACCTTGCCTGTTGAACTCGCAACAGCCGCTGGCGAGCACCCACAAGTAACTGCCATCGGGACGCAGAACCCGGTATTCGGCGTTATAGGGCATGCCGGTTTCCACCGATTGGTTGATTCGCTCCTGAACCCAGCTGCGATCGTCGGGATGAATCTGCATTTGGGCGATGGCCGGTGACAGGTTGGCCAGGTCCTGATCGGGCGGGTAGGAAAACGTGCGGGCGAATCGTTCGTCGGCAGACAACACATCAGCCTTGATGTCCCAGACGAACGAGCCGAGCAAAGCCCCGGCATTGAGGGCCAGGCGAACCCTTTCATTGTCGGCGCGGTAGGCGTTTTCGGCTTCCTGGCGTCGGCGTTCGGAAATCACATGGTCAGTGGTTTCAACCACCATCGCCATGACCCCGGCGGGACACCCGTCATCATTGGCGACCGGGCTGTAGTAAAGGTCCATCCAGACGTCTTCGGGCACGCCATCGCGCAGCAGCACCAGTGCTTTGTTGTGATAGGACAAGGTGCCGCCCGCAAGGCAGGTGTCCACCACATGCCGATTGAATTCGGCGACCTCCGGCCAGCCCAGTTCCACCGGGGAACCCAGCAGGTAAGGATGACGCCCACCGGCAAATCTTGAGTAGGCGTCGTTATAGATCATGTAACCGGGGCGCCCCCACAGCATCACCATCGGCAGCGGTGAAGCGAGCAGTAACTGCACCGCGCTGCACAGGCTCCCGGGCCAGGTGTCGATGCGCCCAAGCTCGGTCAGGTTCCAGTCGAACGCACGAATGCGTTCGGCCATTTCGCCGCTCCAGCCGGTACATCCGTGGCTATTGTCTAGAAACTGCATCGACTGGCCTATGTCCTGTGAATGACATGTTTTCAGGCAGTGCAACAGCATGAGGAGACGCTGCCTGCCCGTCTGTTTCGAGCACTGCCAACGCCAATGGTTTCATAGAGGTATAGCTGATTCTCAACCGGCGCTTGTCGGGGCCGTATTTCGGCAAACGTGGTTGCCTCCTACGTACGTATCAATGTCGCAGGGTCAGCGGAAATCCCGGCTGCGCACATGGATACCGTCGAGCAATGAACTCAGGTCGCTCAAGCGTCCGGCAATCAGGTGCCGCACCTCGCCCACCTTTTCCCAGCGCCCATCGATCTTGAGCAATTGCGAGCCGACCAATACCTGTCGTTGCCGTTCGGCCAGATCGCGCCAGACCACCACGTTGACGTTGCCGAACTCGTCTTCAAGCGTCACGAAGGTCACACCGCTGGCGGTTCCCGGACGCTGCCGACCGGTGACCAGCCCGGCAACGCTGACCGGACGCCCATGCTCGACCGCCAGCAATTCCCTGGAGCTGCGACAGCGTCGGGCTTTGAGTTCCGCCCGCAGCAACGCCAGTGGATGTGGGCCGAGAGTGGTGCCGACACTGGCGTAATCGGCTTGCAAGTCTTCGCCCACAGTAGGTTTGGGCAGATCCACCGCCGGCTCTTCCTGACTCGGCAGACCGGCAAACAAACCGAGCTGCTTCTGCACCCCCGCCACCTCCCAGCGCGCCCGATGCCGATCACCGGCCAGCCCACGCAGTGCACCGGCATCGGCCAGTTGTTCCTGGGCGCGGGCATCGAGTCGTGCCCGCTCGCCAAGGTCAGCGATGTCGGCAAACGCCCCTTTCGATCTTGCCATCTCGATGCGCCGGGCATCATCTTCGCGAAAGCCCTTGATCATCCGCAGCCCCATGCGAATCGCCGGCTGCGCGCCGGTGATCGGTTCCAGGCTGCAATCCCAGTCGCTGGCCCGCACATCCACGGGGCGAATCTGCAAATGATGGCGGCGGGCGTCCTGGAGAATCTGGTCCGGGCTGTAGAAACCCATGGGCCAGCTGTTGATCAGCGCACAGGCAAAAGCCGCCGGCTCGTGGCATTTCAACCAGCAACTGGCGTAGGTCAGCAAGGCGAAACTGGCGGCGTGGGACTCGGGAAAACCGTAATCGCCGAAACCTTTGATCTGCTCGAAGATCTGCGCGGCAAACTCCGCCGTGTAGCCGTTTTTCCTCATGCCGTCCGCCAGGCGTTCCTTGTGTGGCTCCAGTCCGCCATGGCGTTTCCACGCGGCCATGGAACGGCGTAATTGATCGGCCTCGCCGGGGCTGTAGTCGGCGGCAACAATCGCAATCTGCATCACCTGCTCCTGGAACAGCGGCACGCCCAGGGTGCGCTTGAGCACCGCTTCAAGCTCTTTCGACGGGTATTTCACCTCTTCTTCGCCCTTACGCCGCCGCAGATAGGGATGCACCATCCCGCCCTGAATCGGCCCCGGACGAACGATCGCCACCTCGATCACCAAATCGTAGAAGTTCTTGGGTTTGAGCCTGGGCAACATCGACATCTGTGCCCTGGACTCGATCTGGAACACCCCAATGGTGTCCGCATGGCCGATCATCTCGTAGGTTTGCGGGTCTTCGGCCGGCACCGTCGCCAGGCTCAGGTCACGGCCCCGGTGCCGACGCAGCAGATCGAAACAACGGCGAATCGCGCTGAGCATGCCCAGCGCCAGAATATCGACCTTGAGCAGCCCGACCGCATCCAGATCGTCCTTGTCCCACTGGATGATGGTGCGCTCGGCCATGGCGGCATTTTCCACCGGCACCAGGCTGTCCAGAGGCTGCTCGGAAATCACAAAACCGCCTGGGTGCTGGGACAGGTGCCGGGGAAAACCGATCAACTGTTGGGTCAGGCTCAGCACTCGGCGCAACACCGGGCTATCGGGATCGAAACCACCTTCACGCAGACGCTCGACGGGCGGCGCCTGATCACTCCAGTGGCCGCAACAGTCGGCCAGAGCGTTGACCTGATCCGGCGGCAAACCCAACGCCTTGGCCACGTCGCGTACTGCGCCGGCACCGTGGTAAGTGCTGACCACCGCCGTCAGCGCCGCACGAGCCCGGCCATAACGCTGAAACACATACTGCAGGACTTCTTCGCGCCGCTCGTGCTCGAAATCCACGTCGATATCCGGCGGTTCGTTGCGCTCCCTGGAGAGAAAGCGTTCGAACAGCAGCGTGCTCCGATCCGGGTCGATCTCGGTGATCCCCAGCACGAAGCACACCGCCGAATTGGCGGCAGAACCGCGGCCCTGACAAAGAATGTGTTGCTGGTGGGCGAAATTCACAATGTCGTGAACCGTCAGGAAATAACTCTCGTACCCCAGCTCGGCTATCAGCTCCAGTTCCTTGTCGATCTGCGCCAACACCTCGGCCTTGGGGCTTTTTTTCCAGCGCCACTGAATGCCTTTTTCAGCCAACGCCCGCAGCCAGGACGCGGCCGTGTGACCGTCGGGAACCAGCTCCCGGGGATATTGATAGCGCAACTGACTGAGGTCGAAAGTACAGCGTCGGGCGATGTTCAGGGTCTCGTCGAGCAATGTCTGCGGGTAGAGATCGCGCAAATCGTCGAAGCTGCGCAAATGCCGTTCACCATTAGGGTGCAAACGCAACCCGGCCTCGGCCACCGGCAGGTGATGGCGGATCGCGGTCATGGTGTCCTGCAAGGCGCGCCGGCCCCGGGTGTGCATGTGCACATCGCCGCTGGCCACCGCCGGGATTCGCAGCTCCCGCGCCAGGGTCAGCAGCGCCTCCAGTCGCCGAGTGTCGTCCTGCCCGCGATGTAACTGAACGCTCAGCCACAGGCGCTCGGCGAAGGTCTGCTTCAGCCAGTGGCCCTGCGCAAAGTCATCAACGGCGTCAGGCGCCCACAACACCAACAGCCCCGGCAACGGCTCGCTGAAGTCCTCCCGCAGCACTTGATACTGGCCTTTCTGCGTGCGGCGTCTGGCGCGGGTGATCAGTCGGCACAGGGTTTGGTAACCCTCGAGGTTTTCCACCAGCAGTACCAGTTTCGGGCCGCCTTCGATGCGCATTTCGCTGCCGATGATCAGCGGCAGCTCCACGGCCTTGGATGCCTGCCAGGCACGGACGATACCCGCCAGCGTGCATTCGTCGGTGATTGCCAGCGCTTGATAGCCCTGCTTTTTCGCCCGTTGAAAAAGCTCAAGCGCACTGGAAGCACCGCGCTGAAAACTGAAGTTCGACAGGCAATGCAGCTCGGCATAGTCGACGCTCATGCGAACCAGCCTTGCAGCCACAACGGGCCATATTCACCCACCGCCCGGTAGGCCCAGCCCTGCTGGCCGGAACGGGTCTCGATCAGGTAGTAATCGCGGCGCACGTCGTCGCCGTCCCACCAGCCGGACTCGATGCGCTCCGGCCCCATGAGAATGCGCGTCGAGCCTTCGTGTACCGCCTGCGGTTCAGTCAGCAACCAGCCCGGACGTTGCACCGCAGGCAGCCCCCCGCAGGCCTGGCTGTCGACAGTGGTCTGCCACGCGCATTCCGGCCGGTGATCGGCCTGGAAGCGCAAGCCCTGTACCGCGTCATCCCCCAGCCGTGCGCGCAAGCGTTCGCGCAGTTGCTCCCAGGGCAAGGATTGCTGCGGACGGTCGTCGAACAGTTCCTGACGCTGGGGCACGAAGGCTGGTAGATCTTCAGCGCGCAGACGAAAACCGCGCACCGGCGCCTCGACCTTGACTTGTTCCAGACGTCCTCGGGCCAGTTCGAACAGCATCGCCGGATCGCGCTCGGCGCTGAGAAGGCCGACCTTGATCACGGTGTCCGGCAACCCCGCGTGCTCCAGGTGCAAATCGAAACGTTGCACACCGCTGTCTCGGCCGCAGAGGAACGCCGACAGATCGCCAGTCAATCGTCTTAAAGGAAACAACAATGCCTGATGGGATTGCACATCGAAGTTGAGCTCGATGCGCACATCGAAACGGTCCGGTGGCAGGTAAAACGCCAGCGCCAGCCGCCGTTCACCGAACAGGCTGTCCAGATGCTTGAGCACCTGGGCCTCGAAACGCCGGGCCAGACTATGCCGGGGCAACGCCTGCACCTGACTCAAGGTGCGCAGCCCCATGCGCGATAACGTTGTGGCAACGCTGGGCTCCAGGGCGATCCGGTCGACGGGCAACTGCCCCAGGTGATGCTGCAAGGCGTCATTGTCCGGCACCACCAGACCGTCATAAACGTTGGCCAGCACCCGCGCCGCCACCGGGTTGGGCGCGGCGACAATCCGATGGCGAAACCCCAGCTCAGTGAGCTCGGCGCGCAGCCGCGCCTCGAACTGCGGCCAGGGCCCGAACAAGCCCAGACTGGATTCGATTTCAAACACCACGGCGCGCGGGTAATGCACGCTGACCTGGGAGCTGAACCGATAGGCCCAGGCGGCCAGGAACTGCTGCCAATGTTCGATTTCGGCGGCATCGTATTCGGCGGTGACGAACCCTTTGCTCAGCGCCTGGGCGGCAGTCATCGACTGACCGGGTCGCAAACCCAGCGCCCGCGCCGAGCCGTTGACCGCCTGCAGCACCCGACGCTGGGCCGGGCCGGTCAGCAGCGCCAGCGGCTCCTCGGGGTCGGGGCGCTGACGCAGTACCGCGTCCAGCGCCAATTGCGGGAAGACAATGCAAACCCAGCGCATGGCAACCTCAATGCCCCACGGCAAAGGCAATCGGCGCCGAACGGGCCAGCCCGCCCCGGCACTTGAGCACTCGCAACTGAGCAGGCTTGGCATCGATGGCGATGCGCAGGGCCGCTGGCGACGGGTTGATGGCTTCACTGAGCGAGCGATAGGCGAACGCCAGGGTCTGGCCGGTTTCGGCCGCCACCTGCAAACGTCGCAACGCCCGGTCGTCGGCCTTGTGCGGCCAACACAACACCGCCCCGCAACTGCCCGAACGCAGGCATTGTTCCGCCGCCCACAGCGCATCGCGCTCGCTGGCCTGGATGATCGACAACTGGCGCAGATCGACCCCGGCGTTCTGCCAGGCCTGGGGATACGGCACGTAAGGCGGCGCCACCAGCACGATGCGCTCGCCCGCCGCCGACAACCGCGCCAGCGTCGGCCATACCAGTTGCAACTCACCCACGCCCTGCCCCGCCAGGAGGATTTCACTCAGCGCCGCTTCCGGCCAGCCACCGCTCGGCAAGGCCGCATCCAGTGCTGCATGCCCCGTGGGTTGCGGGCTGACGGTCGGTGACGCAGGCCGGCCCTTCCAGACCTGGCCGCCATTGAACAGCGTATCCAGCGCAACGACGGCGCCCATCACCCTTGCCTCACCAAGCCGCAGAACACGCCTTCGATGGCCAGGTCCTGATCAGCTCGAACAATGATCGGCTGGTAAGCCGGATTGCGCGGTAACAGGCGAACAGCATCGCCGACCCGCTCGAAACGCTTGATGGTGACTTCGCCGTCGAGCCTCGCCACCACGATCTGGCCGTTGAGCGCTTCGGGATTGCGCCGCACACCCACCAGATCGCCGTCGAGGATGCCGTCCTCGATCATCGAATCACCCTGGACCCGCAGCATGTAATCCGGCGCTCGCGAGAAGATCGACGGATCGAGCAGCAAACGGCTGTGGACCTCGGCATCGGCACCGATCGGCGCACCGGCCGCCACGCGGCCCAGTACCGGAACGTCCAGCAGCTCGGGCCGCGGCGGCTGGTTCAATAAGCGGATGCCACGTGCCTGATGCGGATTGACCTCGATGAAACCCGCCTCGGTCAGCGCCAGCACGTGCTTGCGCGCCACGCTACGGGAGGCGAAACCGAAGGCCTCGCTGATTTCAGCGAGGCTCGGGGGCTGACCGTGTTCGGCGATGCGATCGCGGATGAAGGTCAAGATGGCGGTACGGCGGGGAGTTAAAGTCGTCATGGAGTACATTTGTACTCCTCCGGCTTTTTCCTGGCAAGGACTTGCTCGACATCTGCCCTGTACGTGATGCCTTGCCGAAGGCTGCGGTCCGATATTTAGCCGATGCGCAATGCGCGCAGGTCAAGGCAGCCGTCCTGGAGCGGCGGGCACCAGTAGTAGCCACCAGTGATCGGTCGGCTGATGCGGTACAAGCCGTCGGTAATGCCGTCTTCCAGACCGCTCATGCGCCGCAGTTGGGCTTCGAATGCATCGAGGGAAAAACCGAACGCCAGGAACATCAGGCCGGCGCGATCGCCTTCGATCCACGGCATTGAGCGACGGACCACAAAGGCTTCAGGTGCGAAGCTTTCCTGGGCGGTGCGTTTGACGTGGGCGGAGATCGGAGCGTCGTCGAGCTCTTCGTTGTCGCTCAGGCGCCGGCCCATGATGTTGTCCTTCTCGTGGGACGGCATCGCGTGGAAACCTTTCAAATCATGCTGCCACTGCTGGATCGCGGCGAAGCTGCCACCGACCAGCCCCTCAGCGCCCTCGCCCAGTAGCGCAGCGGCTACAGCGGCTTCGTCGTGAGGGTTTTCGGTGCCGTCTTCGTAACCGGTCAGGTCGTGGCCGGTCATGTGCCGGAAGGTTTCGTTCATCTGCACCAGACGCAGGGCCGGTGCCAGCGCGGCTTCGATCGCGTGGCTGCGATTGAGCAATTCGCCACGGTCAACACCGTGCAGCCAGCACCAGAGCGCGTGTTGGGTCGACGGGTTGTCGACACCGACACCGACCAGCGCAGGAAAGGCGCGCAAGCCGTCGATCTGCGCGTGCAGCGCCTTGACCAGGGATTCGCCGAAACCGACCACCGCCGATTTTCCGTCCACCAGGCGCGTCAGGTTATCCAGCGCCGCCGGCAGTGCCTCGGCGGATTCGAGGGCGAAGAACATATGACGAGCTTGAGGCGGAACTGGGGTGGCGAGGATGCCCGGCTGGTAGTAACTCATATGAACTCCTTTAGAAAGAGCGTGAAGTTTAACCGGGGGATCATTACTTGTGTGTTCTCACAGGCAAAAGATCGGCTTTCATGAGTGGATGAGACGACAAATACGCGATCCACAACATCGAGCCAAAAAACCATAAGATGAGTCATGACAAGCCAGGCCGAGGTCTGCTAAAACGATTCATCAGTGCATCACCCAATCCAGACGGGGTAGCGACATGACCACAGCATCGATCCTTGGCAACCTGTTTCCCACCGCCGACAGCATCCCGGAAAAGTACCGCCTCAACGGCCAGACCGAACAGCGTGAATATCTGGTCGACGGCGAACTGAAGACCTGGTCCGGCCCCCTCGCCCAAGTCCGCAGCCCGGTGTACCTGAGCGGCGCGAATGGCGACGAACAAGTGATCCTCGGCAGCACGCCGCTGCTCGATGCCGACACCGCACTGACCGCGCTCGACGCGGCTGTCCGCGCCTATGACCGGGGCCAGGGTCTCTGGCCGACTATGCGCGTGGCCGAGCGTATCCAGCATGTCGAAACCTTCCTCGGTCGTATGCGTGAACAGCGCGAGGCCGTGGTCAAGTTGCTGATGTGGGAGATCGGCAAGAACCTCAAGGACTCGGAGAAAGAGTTCGACCGCACCTGCGACTACATCGTCGACACCATCAACGCCCTCAAGGAACTCGACCGCCGCTCCAGCCGCTTCGAACTGGAACAGGACACCCTCGGCCAGATCCGCCGCGTTCCGCTGGGCGTGGCGTTGTGCATGGGGCCTTATAACTACCCACTGAATGAAACCTTCACCACGCTGATTCCGGCGCTGATCATGGGCAACACCGTGGTGTTCAAGCCGGCCAAGCTTGGGGTGCTGTTGATTCGCCCGCTGCTGGAAGCCTTTCGCGACAGTTTCCCGGCCGGGGTGATCAACGTCATTTACGGCAGTGGTCGCGAGACCGTCAGCGCCCTGATGGCCAGCGGCAAGATCGATATCTTTGCGTTTATCGGCACCAACAAGGCCGCCAGCGACCTGAAAAAGCTCCACCCAAGGCCTCACCGCTTGCGCGCGGCACTGGGCCTGGATGCGAAGAACCCCGGCATCGTTCTGCCGGAGGTCGATCTGGACAACGCGGTCAGCGAAGCCGTTACCGGCTCCCTGTCGTTCAACGGTCAGCGCTGCACCGCGCTGAAAATCCTTTTCGTCCACGAAGACGTGGTCGAGGCATTCATCGAGAAATTCAACGCCAAACTCGCGAGCCTCAAACCCGGCATGCCGTGGGACAGTGGCGTGGCCCTGACGCCATTGCCGGAATCAGGCAAGGTCGATTACCTGCACACCCTGATGGCAGATGCCGCCAGCAAAGGCGCCGCCGTGGTCAACCCCAATGGTGGTGAGTCCCGGGCATCGTTCTTCTACCCGGCCGTGTTGTTCCCGGTGACCCCGCAAATGCGCGTCTACCAGGAAGAACAGTTCGGTCCGGTGGTGCCGATCGTGCCTTACCGTCATCTGGACACGGTGATCGATTACGTCCTGGAATCGGACTTCGGCCAGCAATTGAGCATCTTCGGTACCAACCCGGTGGCAGTCGGCAGGCTGGTGGATACCTTCGCCAACCAGGTCGGCCGGATCAACCTCAACGCCCAGTGCCAGCGCGGCCCGGACACTTATCCGTTCAACGGTCGCAAGAACTCCGCCGAGGGCACGCTGTCGGTGCACGATGCGCTGCGGGTGTTTTCGATCCGGACCCTGGTGGCGACCAAGTTCCAGGAAAGCAGCAAGGAGCTTCTCAGCGAGATCATCAGCGGCCGGAACTCGAGCTTCCTGACCACCGACTATATTTTCTGAGGACACCAAACCTGAGCATCATCAAAGGCCTTCGACTGCCACCGCTGTTGCGCCGAATACTGCGTCCATTGCTGGACCCGTACCGGCGCTACCGCCACGCCAAACTGATCCATGCGGTGCGGGTTTCGCTGGGATTGCTGGCGACGATCCTGCTGACCACCGGCATCCATCTGCCCCACGGCGAATGGGCGTCGGTGACCATGCTGGTGGTGATCGGCGGCTTGCAGCACCACGGCAATATCGGCAAAAAAGCCGCCGAGCGAGCCATCGGCACCTTGATCGGGGCCGGTGTCGGCTTGTTGCTGGTGGCGCAACAGGCCTGGCTCGGGATGCCGTGGCTGACCTATTTCGCAATGTCGGTGGTGTGCGGATTTTTCTCGTACCACGCCATCGGCAAGGGTGGTTATACCGCGCTGCTGTCGGCGATCACCGTATTTATCGTTGCGGGGCACGGTGACAACCCGGTCACCGATGGCCTGTGGCGCGGGGTGGATATTCTGATCGGCATCGCCCTGGCACTGGCCTTCTCCTTCGCCCTGCCGCTATACGCGGTGTACTCCTGGCGCTACAACCTGGCCGATGCGTTGCGTGACTGCGCGGCAATCTACGGCCGTATCATCAACGGCGAATCCGTCACCGCTGACGAGCACCTGAAGCTCATGAATCGCTTGAACGCAGTCATGGTGCAACTGCGCTCACTGATGCCCTCGGTGTCCAAGGAAGTGCGGGTTTCCATGACCGAACTCGATGCGATTCAGCGCAATCTGCGGATGTGCGTCAGCATCCTGGAAATCCTCGGCAATAGCCGGCCGAATGCCGATGACTCTGAGGCAATGGCCCATCTGCAATCGACATTGAAAACCGAGCACCGACAGATCCGGGTGCAACTGATCGGTATGGCTCGGGCATTGAAATCGGGCGTTTCACAACGGCTCGACCGGCCAGCCGAACCGCCATTGGACTCCACGCTCGATGCGCCGGTCTACAGTCCGCTGGATGGCTACCGATTGTTGACCCGACAATTGACCGCGAACATCGGCGAGATGCGCCAGCGCCTGGCGAGGACCGCACCGCGCTGGAACATCTGAGAGGTCCGTTTATTGCGTAGCCACCCGCCGCAGCTTCAGTCCCCAACCCTGTTGCATACCGGCGGCAGCCAACAGAATCGCGACAACACCGATCCATTGCAGCGGCTCCAGACGATGGCCGAAGGCGAACCAGTCGACGAAAATCGCCGCAATCGGGTAGATGAATGAAAGCGCGCCGGTCAGGGCCGTCGGCAGCTTTTGAATCGCGCCGTAGAGCAGCACATACATCAAACCGGTATGCACGATGCCCAGGGTCACCAGGCTGGCCCAGGCACTGGGCGCTTGCGGCAGCGCCGAAAAATGCGCAAAAGGTGCGAGCAATAGCACGCCGGTGCACACCTGGACCAACGCGATCAGATGCGGTGGCGTGCCGGTCAGACGCTTGATGATCAACGCGGCAATCGCGTACAGGAAGGCAGCACCCAGCGCCAGAGCAATCCCCATCAGGTAATCGTTGCCACCCTCGCCTTGCTCGCCATGCGCACTGACAATCGCCAACATCCCGAGAAACGAAATGCCCAGACAGAACAGCTTTTGCAGGGTGATCTTCTCCCCCAGAAACAGTGCAGCCAGCCCCACCAGCATGAACGGCTGGACGTTATAAATCGCTGTGCCGATGGCAATCGAGGCGCGAGAGTAGGACGCGAATAACAACACCCAGTTACCGACAATCGCCACACCGCTCAGTACGGCCAGCAAGAACGTGGTGGACGTCAAAATGCCAGGGCGCAGAAAGCCGAACGCCGCGCAGATCAGCAACAAGGTGGCGGCACCGAACACGCAGCGCCAGAACACCACGTCCAGCACCGGTTGCCCGGACACCAGCACGAACCAGCCAATGGTCCCGGAAATCAGCATGGCGGCGGTCATCTCGAATGAGCCGCGACGTAGTGTTTTGTCCATCATCAACCTCCTGTGTTTGAGGCCAAAGTATGCCAATCCACCGGGGGGCTTCTCCAGCGCAAAAAGCAGGCTAAACTCGGCATCTGCCTTTTTTATCAAGGCTTATCCAGCCGATTGCCTAACAGGGGGTTCGCTATGACCGATGACATCGACCAAGTGTTGATCAGCGCATTGATGGAAGACTCCCGCCGCTCGCTCAAGGCCCTGGCACAGATCAGCGGCCTGTCCTCGCCCAGCGTTGCCGAGCGCCTGCGCCGCCTCGAAGAACGCGGCGTACTCAAGGGCTACACCGTCGAAGTCGACCCCAAATGCTTCGGCTATCAACTCCAGGCCATCGTCCGCATCCGCCCGTTGCCAGGCCAGTTGCAGGAGGTGGAGCGGCAGATTCAGGCGATCCCCGAATTTACCGAGTGCGACAAAGTCACCGGCGACGACTGCTTCATCGCCCGCCTGCATGTGCGCTCAATGGAACAACTGGACACCCTTCTTGACCGCCTCAATGCCCACGCCGAAACCAGCACCGCCATCGTCAAGAAGACCCCGGTCAAGCGCCGGCTACCACCGATGACGTGAGTGCCGTTTTGTTCGCAAAGGCGTAGATTGGTGTTTTTCCGGCGAAGGATTGGCGGTATGAAAACTGAGGCCATGTTACTGGCGGCGGCGGTGATGCTTGCAGGTTGCGGTACGTTCCAAACAGTGGTGCGTAGTGACGAAGCAGCGGCAAAGAGCCTCAAGGAACAAAAAACCTACTGCGGTGCGGTTCCACGGATCTATAGCGGCGTGACTTATGACTTTTGCCGCCTGCATGCGACTCCAGGCCCTGGCATCGATGAGTACAAGTACAACAATGGCACGCCCTTTGTGCTGATCGACGTAGTCATTTCCGGCGCTCTCGACACCATGCTCCTGCCCTACACCATTTATCGGCAGCAGGCCGATGGCAGCATTGTCATTACCGAATAACCTTGGGCGCCCTGATTCCCAGACAAAAAAAACCCGCCGAAGCGGGT
Organism: Pseudomonas sp. GGS8; assembly: GCF_024168645.1. Lineage (NCBI taxonomy): Bacteria > Pseudomonadati > Pseudomonadota > Gammaproteobacteria > Pseudomonadales > Pseudomonadaceae > Pseudomonas > Pseudomonas sp. GGS8. Next base: position 5,803,234 of record NZ_JALJWF010000001.1, read on the forward strand.
TTTTTACTCAAGGCTGGCGATCAATCATCGCGGCCCATGATGCCGAACAGTTGCAGCAAGCTGATGAACAGGTTGTAGATCGATACATACAGGCTGATGGTCGCCATGATGTAGTTGCGCTCGCCGCCGTGAATGATGGCGCTGGTCTGGAACAAAATGCAGACCGAGGAGAACAGCACGAAACCTGCGCTGATCGCCAGTTGCAGACCGCTGATCTTGAAGAAGAAGCTCGCCAGCGTCGCACCCAGCAGCACGAAGAAACCGGCTGTGATGAAACCGCCCAGGAAGCTCATGTCCTTACGGGTGATCAGCACATAAGCCGACAGGCCGCCGAACACCAGCGCGGTCATCGCGAAGGCCGAACTGACCACTTCCGCGCCGCCCTGCATGCCCAGGTAGCGGTTGAGGATCGGGCCGAGCAGGAACCCCATGAAACCGGTCAGCGCGAACGCAGAAACCAGGCCCCATGCCGAGTCACGGAGTTTGTTGGTGAGGAAGAAAAGGCCGTAGAAACCGATCAGCACCACGAAGACATTCGGGTAGCCGACACGCATCTGCTGTGCGACAAACGCCATCACGCCGCTGAATGCGAGGGTGAGGGCGAGTAGGCCGTAAGTGTTGCGCAGGACGCGGCTAACCTCTAGCTGCTCAGCCTGCACGCTGTTATTAACTGCGTAATCCTGTTCGCGCATGGCGACACTCCTGTTGGTTTGAAACGTTCAGTCGCAAAGATCATAACAGACGCTCTGTAACAAGCCATGCAGAGAGTTTGACAGTGTGTTTCATTCAGGTATTATGGCGCCCGCAACGCAAACGGAGGTGTGGCCGAGTGGTTTAAGGCAACGGTCTTGAAAACCGTCGACTGTAACAGGTCCATGAGTTCGAATCCCATCGCCTCCGCCATCTTATGTACGATAAAGCCCTGATTATTCAGGGCTTTGTCGTTTATGGCATTCGGGAAATTGGCTCCTCTCACTATCGATCGTTTCCGCATCTTTTCGGCCATTTCCGCAACCCTGCCCTTCTGACACCGTTACGTTCACGCTAATCAAATCACATAAGCAGAGCGCGTTGGTTGCATTGACTGCGGGCATTAGGCAGCTTCCGGCCCAGAGTGTGTAAAAACGCCTTCGTGAACCCTTGCTATGATTTCTGAGGATTTCATCGCAGGGATCGCCCATGAAGCGCTTTATCCAAGGTGAACATCGAGGCCAAGGCACCTTACTTCCCGAGAGTCTCGACGACTACGTCAGCGATACCAACCCGGTGCGCGTAGTCGACGTCTTCGTCGATGAACTTGACCTGGTCAAACTGGGTTTTGACGGTGCCATTCCAGCCGACACTGGCCGACCTGCTTACCATCCCTCGGTCTTGTTGAAGATCTACATCTACGGTTATCTCAACCGCATCCAGTCGAGCCGACGCCTGGAGCGAGAAGCCCAACGCAACGTCGAACTGATGTGGTTGACCGGGCGTTTGATGCCGGACTTCAAGACCATCGCCAACTTCCGAAAAGACAACAGCAAAGCCATCCGAGGCGTCTGCCGCCAGTTCGTCGTGTTGTGTCAGCAGTTGGGAGTGTTCGGAGAACATCTGGTCGCCATCGATGGCAGCAAATTTAAAGCCGTCAACAACCGCGACCGCAATTTCACCAGCGCCAAACTGAAGCGGCGAATGGAAGAAATTGAATCGAGCATCAACCGTTACCTGACGGCACTCGATGCTGCTGATCGGCAAGAACCAACAGCTATCCAGCCCAGCGCCGTACGGCTGGAAGAGAAAATTGCCAAGCTCAAAATTCAAATGAAAGAGCTTCAGGCGATCGAAATTCAGCTCAATGAATCACCGGATAAACAGGTCTCACTGACCGATCCAGACAGCCGATCCATGATGACGCGCGGCACAGGAATTGTTGGCTATAACGTGCAGACAGCGGTCGATACGCAGCACCATTTGATCGTTGCGCATGAGGTGACCAACGTTGGTTCCGACCGCGATCAACTCAGCTCGATGGCTAAGCAAGCCCGCGAGGCGATGGCGTCAGATGCGTTGTCGGTAGTGGCTGACCGAGGTTACTTCAAAAGCGAACAAATCCTCGCTTGTCACGATGCCGGTATCACCGCCTATGTGTCCAAACCGATGACCTCTGGAGCCAAGGCTGACGGGCGTTTCAATAACGATGCCTTCATCTATGACGCGGCAAAAAACGAATACATTTGCCCCGCTGGCGAGGCGCTAATATGGCACTACTCCTACGTTGAAAAAGGCCTGAATTTGCATCGTTACTGGAGTTCGAAATGCCAGGGCTGCGCGTTGAAGTCGCAATGCACCCCGAGCACGGAACGACGAGTTCGACGCTGGGAGCATGAAGCTGTATTGGAGGAAATGCAGCTTCGGCTGAGCAAAGTACCAGAGATGATGCGCGTCCGAAAACGGACGGTTGAGCATCCCTTCGGGACGCTCAAACAATGGATGGGGGCGACGCACTTCCTGACGCGAAAACTGGCCGGAGTGAGTGCGGAGATGAGCTTGAATGTTCTCGCCTACAACTTGAAACGGGTCATGAAAATCATTGGTGCCAACGGTTTGATGAAAGCGCTGACGGCCTGAAAAAGGCTGATTTTGGCCCATTCCAGAGGCTGTAAAAACAGCGTTGGCGTGTTCCAGGCTACGACTGATATGGCCCGTGACATGACCGTGCGATCGTTCAGTCAACGAATGTCACTGCTCCACGACGATGAAGTCCATGAGCGTTTTTACACACTCTGGGCCAGAAGCAGACGGTCAACCCGGTCCTCGATGGTTGGCGTGGATGGCTTTGCTCAATGCGGCTTGGAAGCATTAAGCAAAGCTGCTGCTGCTGGCTAGTTTTAGTGCTTAAGCGCCGCGCTAACGGATTGAGTAATCGGGGTCGTTGGACGTCCCAACAACTCACTCAGTTGGCGAGAGTCATCAAACAGATCGCCTTTAGCTGCTGCGGCATCAGAATCAGCCAGCAGCCCTGCGAACTCTGCCGGCAGGCCCAATCCAATGAGTACTGCCTTGTATTGCTCTTGTGGAAGACCGTTGTAAACAACGGTCTTACCGGATTGTTTGGCGACTTCCGTGGCCAGTTCGGATAACGAGTAACTCTCATCACCTGCCAATTCGTATACCTTGCCTGCCTGACCTTCGCTGGTCAGTACAACGGCTGCCGCGTCAGCATAATCTTTTCGCGCTGCGGAGGAGATTCGACCCTCTTGCGCACTACCCAGAATGGCTCCGTGCTCGACCGCAGGCGACACGCTGGCAGTGTAGTTCTCGCTGTACCAACCATTACGCAGCAGTACGTAATTTAATCCAGACTCTACCAACGCCCGTTCGGTATCCCGGTGCTCGACAGCCAGGCCCAGTGTCGACTTGTCTGCATGCAGCATGCTGGTGTACGCCAGAAGTTGAACGCCCGAAGATTTGGCCGCCTCAATGACGGCACGATGTTGTGCCGTACGCTGGCCGACTTCGCTTGACGAAATCAGCAGCAGACGCTGAACACCGACCAAGGCGCTAACGAGGGTTTCAGGCTGGTTGTAATCTGCTTGGCGGACGTTAACGCCTTTCGCGCCAAGATCCTGCGCCTTGAGTGGATCGCGCACCAACGCGACGATTTCGTGTGGGTTGACGGTTTTAAGCAGCGAATCGATAACGAGACGGCCCAATTGGCCGGTAGCACCTGTGACGGCAATCATAATGAAGCACCTTGATTCCAAAGGGAGGAGTGATCATCCTATGGCACAGGCTAACTAATAGTAAGTACGTACAAAAAGGTAAGTATCATGAGCCGCCAAGATTATATCCCTCACCTTGTTTCCGAAAAAATACGTCGCGGCGAACTTATGCATGCTGATTGCCCTTCGCGAGAGGTCCTCAAGCATATGACCAGCCGCTGGGGCGTCCTGGTGCTAGTTGTTTTATTGGGGGGCACGCATCGTTTTAGTGAGCTGCGTCGGAAAATCGGTGGAGTGAGTGAGAAAATGCTTTCACAGACACTCCAGGGATTGGAGGGCGATGGGCTCGTCAACCGGCTCTCTCGACCGATAGTGCCACCCTATGTGGAATACACGTTGACTCCCCTGGGAGAGGCAGCAGCGGCCAAGGTAGAAGCAATGGTCGACTGGATTGAAAACAACCTGCCCGAGATTATGCAGTTCAGGAGTGAAAACGCGGACGCAGAAAAGAGCTGACCTCCGCGAAGGGCCGCTTTGGGTCCAGGCTGTGTGAAAACGCAGACGTCACGTCAGAGTTTTGCTGCTTATGAAAAACCAGCGGCGGAAATGTGAAATCGGCTTTGACTATAAACTCCGTGACATGAGGCAATGCTCTTTCCCCCAAGCCTCAAAGCGCTCCAACACCTCCCAGCCAAGCTTGGTGTAATAATTACTCTGGCTGTGGGTGTGCAAGTACAGCCGCGCACTCTGACGTGGTTCATGCCGCTAAACAGCCGACGGTCACCTCGCTCTTAGAACCTGTTTACGATCTCGCGAGCTAGAGCGAGAAGGCACCGAAGAGGCGCAGTTTACGGGCTGTAAATGAGCATTCTGAGGCTGTTTTTAACGCGGTATCGCCGACGCGCAGCAGGTCATAAACAGGTTTTTAGAAATCACTCGGTCGCCGGTTCCAAGACCGCCAACAGCTCCGATAGTCGCTCATCCAACTGCGCCAGCTGTGCCGCCGCTATAGGCGCCAGAATCCGCGCCTCGTTGGCGACATGGGCGGTCACCGCGCGGTCGATCAGCTCCAGCCCGGCCGGGGTCAATTGCACCAGCAGGCTGCGCGCGTCACTGGGGTTGGGCGTGCGGCTGACCCAGCCGGCGGCCTCCAGCTGCTGCAGCTGCCGGGTCATGGTGCCGGAGGTGATCATCAAGGATAAGAACAGCGCGGTCGGCGCCAGGCAGTGAGGCGCGCCGGCGCGACGCAGGGTGGCCAGCACATCGAACTCCCAGGCGCTCAGGCCGAAAGCGCTGAAGACCTTATCCAGTTCACGCTGCAGCAGCGCCGAGCAGCGCTTGACCCGGCCAATGGTGCCCATGGGGCTGATGTCCAGATCCGGACGCTCGCGGCGCCACTGTCGAAGAATCATGTCGACCGCATCGGCCTGTTGTTCGGTTGTCATGTTCTACCCCTCAAGATTTATCTTGAACTCAAGACAAAATACTACTAGCCTCCATTTTATCTTGAATGCAAGGTAAATACATGGACAAGTTAAGCACCCGCAGTTCCTGGCTGGACGTCCTGAGCACGGCGCTGGCCCCGGCCATCTGGGGCTCGACCTATATAGTCACCACCGAACTCTTGCCAGCGGATCGGCCCTTTACCGCCGCCTTGCTGCGCGCGTTGCCGGCCGGTCTGTTGCTGGTACTGTACAGCCGGCATCTGCCCAAACGCGCCGAATGGCTGCGCCTGCTGATACTGGCGGCGCTGAATATCGGCTTCTTCCAGGCCCTGCTGTTTGTCGCCGCCTACCGCTTGCCCGGCGGCCTGGCTGCCGTGGTCGGGGCCATCCAGCCGCTGCTGGTGATGGGCCTGGTATGGACACTGGACCGTCAACGCCCGGCTTATCTGGCGGTCGGCGCCAGCGTGGTGGGGATAGTCGGGATGGCCGCGCTGCTGCTGGCGCCGGGCGCCTCCTGGGACCCGGTCGGCATAACCGCGGCCTTTATCGGCACCGCCTGCATGGCGGCCGGCACCTACCTGACACGGCGCTGGCAGCCGGCGATACCGCTGCTGGCCTTTACTGGCTGGCAGCTGCTGGTGGGCGGCCTGTTGCTGCTGCCGCTGGCCTGGCTGGTCGATCCGCCCCTGCCGAGCCTAAGCCTCAGCCAGTGGTTGGGTTACGCCTACCTGTCGTTGTTCGGCGCGCTGTTGGCCTATGTGCTGTGGTTTCGCGGGATTGCCCGGTTGGCGCCGGTGGCGGTGTCATCCCTGGGCTTGCTCAGCCCGCTGGTGGCCGTACTGCTGGGTTGGGCGCTGCTGGGACAGAGCATCACCGGCCTGGCGCTGCTAGGGCTGATCACAGTGCTGGGCAGCATCCTGGCGGTGCAATGGGCATCGACCTCAGGCTCGCCGGCCAGCCAAAAGCACACTGATTTATCCACTCTAGAAAACCCTGTGCAACGGAGAATGCTATGAACACTGCCATCAAGGACCTTATCGAGTCGCGAGTTTCCACCACCCGTTATCAGGCCGGTCGCGATCTGCCCGAGTCGGTCATCCGCGAGTTGGTGCAGCTGGCCACCCGCGCGCCCTCGGCCTACAACCTGCAGAACTGGAAATTTATCGCGGTGCGCTCGGCCGCAGCCAAGGCCCGCCTGCATGCCGTGGCTTACCAGCAGCGCCAAGTGCTGGACGCCCCCGTGACCTTTATCATCTGCGGCACCCTGGCGGCCCACGAGACGCTGCCGCAGATGCTGCAGCCCTCGGTCGACGCCGGCATTCTGCCGGCCGCCACCCTCCAGGGCTGGGCGGCCATGGCCAGCGAATCGCACGCGGGCAATCCGCAGCTGCAACGCGACGAGGCGCTGCGTTCGGCCTCCCTCACCGCCATGACGCTGATGTTGGCGGCGCAAGGCATTGGCCTGGCCAGCGGGGCCATGAGCGGCTTCGATGCCGAGGGCGTGGCGCGGGAGTTCGACCTGGAGGCCAATGAACTGCCGGTCATGCTGGTCACCGCCGGCTACCCGGCCGCCGGCAACTGGCCGCAAAAAGTGCGTCGGCCTTTGCATGAGGTGCTGGCATTCGCCTAAGAGCCTGTTTGCGACCTTTTGAGCAGTAAAACGAGAAAGGGCCAAATGGATGAACTGCAAGCTGGTGTTGAGTTTACGCTCGCAGTTTTTCCACAATCGCCTGCACTTCTCCAGCCAAGCAAAGGAGCGCTCCACCACCCAGCGCTGCGGCATTATGGCGATGGTATGTAGCTCGCTACGTTTGGCAATCTGCACCTCGGCACCAATCAGCTCCTTTACCGCCTCGGCAAATGGCTGGCCGACATAGCCGCTATCAGCCAAAATGCTTTGTGCCTCCTTCAAACTTTTGGCGCAGCGTTTGAGCGCCAACAGCGCCCCTTTGCGGTCGGTGGCCTTGCTGTTGTCTTTTCGGAAGTTGGCGATGGTCTTGAAGTCCGGCACCAAACGCCCAGTCAAACACATCAGCTCGACGTTGCGTTGGGTTTCTTGTTCCAAACGTCGGCTCGACTGGATGCGGTTGAGATAGCCGTAGATGTAGATCTTCAGCAAGATCGCGGGGTGGTAAGCAGGCCGGCCAGTATCGGCTGGAATGGCACCTTCAAAACCCAGATTGACCAGGTTCAGTTCGTCGACGAAGACGTCGGCTACGCGCACCGGATTGGTATCGCTGACGTAGTCGTCGAGGCTCTCTGGAAGTAAGGTGCCTTGGCCTCGATGTTCACCTTGGATAAAGCGCTTCATGGGCGATACCTGCGATGAAATCCTCAGAAATCATAGCAAGTGTTAGCGAAGGCGTTTTTACACACTCTGGGTTGCTTCCTGCATTCCTGAATGACCGCTTTTGGCCGATTTCTGCCTATCACTAGTGGCCGAAAACGACCGTCCGATACGAAGGTGATCGTGATGCGGCGGGGTCATCGGTGTTACTGAACAGCTTTCTTGCCTGGCCCTCTGATCAACTCCCTAGAGTGATCGTCCTTCAGCATCCTTGCCACCCTCGCTGAGTCTTCACGGCAGCCGTGTTCGAACGCCGAGTTCAGAAAGCTCACTATCTGCGCATCGGAGGTCCCACCCATTGCTAGGACGTAATAGCCTTCCGCGCGAAAATTCTCAGAGCTCAATGCCTGGGGGCGGGCATTATCAACCACCCATTGAAGAGCGTCCTCCCCAGGCTGTAGAGCGGGCTTGTGCTTGGGAAAACAAAAAGGAAAGGCGGTTAACAATGGATATTCCGATTGATAGAAGTCCTGGCCTTCGACCGTCGTTTGAAGAATGGATAAGCGCCTTGAGTACTCTGTTGTGGGTGGGTAGAACGGCAAGCATTTAGCGTACTCTACCGCTCCCGCCATCAGGCCTTGTTCAGCCGCCCGCCCGTAGAGTTCACAGGCAGGTTCCTTATTTTTGATAATCGATGCCGCAAGCAACAACTTGGCTTTCTGGTACATGGCGACGGCATGTCCAGCAGCAATTGCATTGTCCAGATGAACGTTGAGACGATTGTTGGTTTGCTCTACCTCAGAGACCAGCCCATCTCGCAGGACAGGGTCCACGGGTTGCCCTGTTTTTACAATCTCGGTCATGCGGTTATACACGCGCTGTCCATCGCTGATGGCTTGGACGGCGGCATGATATTCGGTGACAGCTTCAGGTGTGGGGCTCGCTGCAAATGTGCTCAGCGACATAAGGCAAAGCCCGAAAACGCATAGACAGCGGTAGGTCAAACGAAACTCCTTATTGCCCGCAGTCTCCCATTCCATCTGGCCTGAGACTTGCCGCTGACATTGATTTTGGTATCTCACCGTATCGTCCACGACTGGCTGAACTTTAAAGCAGCGGCTCGAACCCTCATTGCTTATGCGTCGCGAGCGGCCGCTTCTGGCCCAGGCTGTGTGAAAACGTTTTAGAGCAGGTTTGACAATCAGGACTGGAACGAAAATCGCGCTCCTAAGCAAATTCCCGGCCTGCTGATTAACCAAACGCTGGCAGATTTTACGTAGCAACGCCGACTTCAAAATGGCGCATGCGTTTTCACACAGCCTGGGTCGATTGCTGTCTGTCACGACGGGCAGCTACCGGCCAAAAATAGTCATTTACTGTTGGCATAACTGGGGGCGATTCAGCCATCGGTAAAGTTTGAAAACGTTAAGCAGCTAGCTTGTAGCGTGGCTAGGAAATCCGGGGCGATTCAACACCAACACCAACCTGACAGAGCCAAAGCAACCGCGAGCACAAAGACGCTAACTCGAACCCATGGGAATGGCTTGCATTACATTGAATCTCTGGATCAAAGGCCTTTCAGTGCTTCGCTAAGGCCATTCTTGGTTGGAATATCTTTTACGCACAGCGGTTGGCCGCTAGGGTCTTGCGGACGAAACACTTTCAGGCCCTGGTTATCCTCCACCACCGACCAAGCGCACCCCTTGGCATCCGTCAGGGTCAAGCCTTTGCCAACCGGGATAGGGTCGGCCACTGTCCAGACCCGAGCTTCCTGAGAGGGGTGAGCGGAGTTTTCAATAGCTTGAGCATTGCTGACAGCCAGCAGCAGCGCCGTCATAAAAATCGCTTTCATCGTGTCCCTCATACTAGACGTAGTGCCGATAGCCGACCCATCAACACAAGATGTTCGTCGCAGACACAAACCGCATCCGTTTATTGCCGGAGCGGAGTTGCGGCAGAAACCTTAACGTGTCTATCGGCTGAATCGCTTGGGTCTTTATAGTGCCGCTGCTTTTCCGTGATCAGCTCATCGGAATGGCAAAACCTTCGCTGTGATTTGGATGCGTCCGGCGCGGTATGAATCGGCCCTAGATTTGGTAGAAACCTTCGAGCGGCCACTTCTGGCCCAGGCTGTGTGAAAACGCATGCGCCATTTTGAAGTCGGCGTTGCTACGTAAAATCTGCCAGCGTTTGGTTAATCAGCAGGCCGGGAATTTGCTTAGGAGCGCGATTTTCGTTCCAGTCCTGATTGTCAAACCTGCTCTAAAACGTTTTCACACAGCCTGGGCCGTTTTCTGCCTGTGACGACTGACCAGGTTGGCTGCAAAAATCCCACTTCAGATGAAAGTCGCTTTCCATCAAGCGCAGTCTCTCGGTTGCAGCTATGAAATTTAGGGCGATCATGAGCCCACCCAGAACGCCAAATAACCGGCCAAATTCGTTTCCGCAAATAAGTTCCCACCCCTTGATTTCAGAGGCCTCCAGAGCATTAATGAATACTGCCTAGCGGAAACGAATACAACTTAAGGTATTGAAATATAAGGATTAATCTTCGGACTTGAAAACCGTCGACTGTAACAGGTCCATGAGTTCGAATCCCATCGCCTCCGCCATCTTTATACGACAAAGCCCTGATTATTCAGGGCTTTGTCGTTTCTGGCGTTTGGAAAAACCTGCCAGCCCACACTTCAGCCCACACCCTGGATGAAGTATTGTTTTGCGACCAGCGGCTAATTTTTCGAATGGTCTCTTGCCCAGGGCCTCAAGAACGGGTATAGCGGCAGCTTCCGCAGGAAGCGCCGGAACGAAAACAGAGGTTGTGATCTCTCTTCGACGCTGCCCAACAAACTACACGCAAACAAAAACGCCGCTCAGTGCAGACCGTGTGAAAACGCGGTCTGCCAAGATCAAAAACAAATGCCCCGACTTGTCGGGGCATTTGTTTTTCTGAAATCGGAAAAATAAAGGGCCTCTCAGCCCATCAGCGCTATCAACTTTTGTGCTCCCAGCACCTTGATCGCTCTTTTCAAATTGTAGGCCTGCACCGCCAGTGCCATTTCAGCTCTGGCGCCTTTCAGCTGTCGCAGCAAGAACCGGCCATTGCCAAACAGCCATTGCTTGAGATTGCCGAAGGGGTGTTCGACGATGGATCGCCGACGGGTCATCATCTCGGGATGGGTCCGCATTCGTTGCTCCATTCGCTCAAAGGCGGTCTCTTGAGCGTGGCGCGTGAGGTAGCGGCGGCTCGCTTTGGTACAGCGGCTTTTTAACGGACAAACGCTGCAATCGGCGATAGCCGCCTGATAAATCCGGTCGCCTTTGTTCATCTGCTTGAGCGTTAGCCACTGGCCGGCAGGGCATTGATAACTGTCGCTGTCCTCCTCGTATTTGAAGTCCGTACGATCGAAAAACTCAGTGCCGCCACCTTGATTGTTAACCGACCGATTAGGGGGCACAAAAGCCGTGATGCCGGCATCTTCACAGGCCTGAAACTGCTCGCCATTAGAGTAACCAGCATCGGCGGTCACGCTGAGTTGCGGTTGCTCTAATTCAGCTTGGGCGGCCTTTGCCATTGGCTCAAGCTGCTGCCGGTCTGCGCCGTCCTGAGTCACCTCATGGTGCAAAATCAGGCAATGCTCAGCATCTACAGCGCTTTGGATGTTGTACACCACGAACTTGCCGGAAGGTGTCCGCATTTTCTGGGCTTCGGACTCGCCCACAATGTGTTGAACCAGACCTTGAGCTTCCATCAGCCCTTGACAGGTCTGGTTATTGGCCTTTTTTACCTGAAATTCACGAAGCGCCACCTGCACCGCTGAGCGCTCAATGGGTTCGCTTTCTTCGCTGTGATCCGCCTCTTCCAGCTGCGCCAAATAGCGAGCGATCCGCTTCTCAAGCGCCGCCTCCTGGTGTTTGAGCTTTTTCGGCGTCATGTGCTTGCGATTAGACGCCACCGCCTGAAACTTGCTGCCGTCGATAGCCACCAACTCACCGGCAACCAGGCCGGCGTGTCGGCAAAACTGAACGAAGGCACGGCACGTCGCGGTAAACGCTGCACTGTTGTCGCGACGAAAGTCAGCGATGGTTTTAAAGTCCGGCGCCAGTCGGCCCAGCAGCCACATGACTTCGACATTGCGCTGGCACTCGGCCTCGAGCCGCCGTGACGAGCGAATGCGCTGGAAATAACCGTACAGGTAGAGTTTGAGCAGATCCGCGGGATCGTACGAAGGGCGCCCCGTGGCCTTGGGTCTGGCTTTGTCGAAGCCCAGCCGCTCAAGATCCAGAAGGGAAATATAGGCCTCGATCACCCGAACCAGATGGTCATCGGGGATAAGTTCGTCCAGCGACAGTGGAAACAGTGCGCTCTGGGAGCGGTTTTCACCTTGGATATAGCGCATAAGAAAAATGCCCGCATCTTGCGATACGGGCATTTTCTTTAACCGGCCAGCAGATTGCTAGGTTTTCACACGGTCTGCAGTGAGCGGCGTTTTCTGCGTTTTGGGAGAGGGAAACGAGACTCGCATCCAGCGTCCGACCCATTGAAATCGAAGGGGTTTCTTTTTGTTCTCACCGCTGAAAATCAGACAGTTTGGTCTTTAATGGTGGAGCTTGGACCGTTGATCTTGACGCTTTCAATCCCTGCGGCGCGCGCAGCTTCAGACGAGTAACGCTGGCTGTTGCCAATGACCTGATGGTTCGCTGCTTTGAGGTTGAAATAAGGCTTACCGTCCATAGCCACTTCCTTGGCATAGCGTGCGTCAACGGGGCTATTGGCCTGTACCGAAGCAATGCCATTTTCGGCTGTGCTGCGAGTGGTATACCGCTCACTGGTTAAAATGATTTCAGCGTTGCCGGCCTTGAGGACGAAATGAAATTGCCCGTCCGTACTTTTGCTCAACTCGTACCAACCTGCCATGGAGTAACTCCTTATAGTGTCCGAAATTTCTGTTAGAGCTAAGCGACGAAGGTGGCGCCGTCCATAAATACCCTGAGCAGGTATTCCGCGATCTTTGGCGTTCTACCGATGGTGACTGGGACGCCAACCCTTGGGTCTGGATCGTCGAGTTCAAGAAAGTGAAGCCGTGCTCCTGAAGGTCATGCCCGTAAGCACCTGCATCTGGGGCGTCATCTTCCTCACTGTCGAGGAAGATCAAAAATAGGAGCTCACCCAACTAGGGCCTAGCAATCCGTGCTCGGTAAAGAGCCAAACCTGAGTGAGCGGTGATCACTCTATCCAGCATCGCGGCATACGTCCCGAACACAATTCTGAACAAATTTGAAGAGCCTGCCGGTGAACGGCGGACAAGGAATTCGCATGCCCGAATTACAGCGCATCACGGTGCTCTTTCCCAGCTTTCACTCGCGACGCCGGGATGGTCCGTATCCCTGCAACGAGATCAATCTCCGCCCACGTAGATAGGAGCACTTCGCTGAATCGGCAAGCGGTCAATACGGTGAATTGCGGGGGTTTAGAGATCAGATCTTTTGCCTCTTCAAACGTCGCCACAAACGCGGGAAGTTCGATCCATGGGATGGCTGCGTGATGTTTTACAGCGCGCACTTTTTGGCAAGAAGGAAACAGTTTGTCCAAGTGCCCCCACCATTGAGAGGGGGTTTCACCAGTGCGTAGCCCTCTGGCCTTTGCTGCATCGAGCACAAATTCGATTCGGTTTCGCAAACGGCTGGCGGTTTCGGGCTTTTTTGTCCAAATCGGCTTGCGGATCTTCAGCACATGCTCAATGCCTATTTCCTGCGTGGGAAGATCGCCCAGGTACCGAGGGAGATACGGGGTTGCTTAGGCGCAGCGACCGAAGATTGCCTTCGGCCGCCGCGCCAGAAGTGGGCAAAGCCCGCTGTGGATCAATAGGTTTCCAGCTTAAACGGCGTGTCCGCAGTGGCGGCGTTGCCGGTGCTGAGCAGACCTGCCGTATTTGGTCGCTTCAGGACCGTGTCACGGGTCTGTATTTCCACCTCGATACTATCGTCGTCAATCGCTGAGTTATCAGCGTTGAGTGGCAGCTTGAAGGTGGCCTTGGCTTCCAGGTGCGTCTGGCAGTTCATGCAACCTTCGACGTGCCAACGGCTGAGGATCGGCCTAGTACCCAGGTACTCGCGCTTGCCGTCGACATTGGCGTAGGCCGAGATCAGGAACGAACCACGGATTTTCGCTCGGTTGATACGGCTAACCCGCAGGGTCTTGCCGGTTGGCTGCGGTGCCTCGGCCTTGAACAGCAACTGCTTCGCGGGTTGGGCATAGGCATCCAGCGAACCGGCGCCATAAACATAGCCCAGTTGCTTCTCGATGTTGATGCAGTCACGGGTGGTGAAGGGTTTGCCGTCGGCCTTGACGAAGGGGTCTAGGGTGGTGTCCAGGCTCAGTATAGCGTTCGGGTCCAGGCCCGCGGCGCCCGCAGGGGGTTGCACGCCGTCGGGTTTATAGTAAGTGGCTCCGGGATCCTTGGGGTCGATGCTGAATTCATCGGTGGCCCCTTGCCGGCGCTGCCAGGTCCAGAACACATAGTCGATAAAGCAGTGGTGGAAGAAGAAAACCGGGTCCAGGCCGGCGGTTTCATTCTCGCCCATATCACCATTGGCCCCGGGAATCGCCGAATTGTCGCCCTGGCCCGGGTAGTCGAAACCGCCGACCGCCAAGTGCATGAAGTTGTGGGGCTCCTCCAGCGGCACATAGTGAGGCCCCTCCGGGTCGGCGTCGTTCTTCGCCCCGGCGGAGGTGGTATTGGAGAACAGCGTGTAGCTCGGAGAATCGAGGCTGGCTTCGAAGCGACTGAACACCTCGCCGCGCCACTTGCCACCAATCTTGATCTTGCCGCTCAGCCAGGTGCTGACGTTCTCATTGAGATAGGTGATGTTCTTCGCCGAGTCCTTGAACTGCGCGTTGTGTGCCGCCGTGGCTACGCGGTCCGGTTCAGTGCCCAGCAGCCCGGACAGCGGATAGCGCACGGTCTCGTAGCCTTCGGGCTTGCTGTAGATGATCGGGGTGCCCGTGACCTCATCGGTGATGGCTTGCGGGAATACGAAAGAGCGCAGCGGGTTTTCGATCTTCTGACCGTCGATCACGAAGGATTCCTGGGTCAGAGCCGAAGGCAGGCCATTTTCTCGTGACTCGTCGCTACATTCATCCCAGAACGGCAGGGTGACGTTTTCACATTTGGGGATACTGCGCAACGCCTCTTCCAGGCGCCAGAGATAGGCGCGGTGCCAGCTCGGAAAGAGCACCGTGCCGTGCTGGCAGTAGCCGCCCCACCAGTTGGGGTCGGTCTTGCCTTCACCACGGAATGGCTCGCCATGCAGACCACCGATGGAGAAGAAAGAGTTGGGGTTGTTAGCGGGAAGATCCTTGATGCCTTTCCAGGCGCGGATCAGTGCTTCAAGTTCATCTTTCTTACCGTGGTCATAGTCGTACTGAACATCACTGAGAGAACGGCGTACACGAGGGGCGGATGACATGGTGACCTCCTTGTTGCCAGAAGTCCCGAAAGGCTCGGGGGGGGGTACTGCTCCATCGTCAGCATATATGGGATCTAGCAACGTGCCAGTACGAACCCCAATACAGCACAGACCGTCGGTCTCCTATTGGTCTAAAACAGATGAGCGACACCTGACGATTTCAGCCTTCGGGTCGCAAACCTCCGGTTACCCGTATAGGTTTTCGGCCTGAAACGGTCCTGCAGCGACCGCGAAAAATACCGCCTGAACTCCCCTCCTCGCTAATCACTCCCCCACACCTCCATAGATATCCCCAGCGTCGATCAATACCACTCAGCACCTGCCTAAGAAAACGCCTTGCAGGTGGAAGGGCGCCGACTATGCTCCCCAGAAGCTGCCCTTGGGCATTGGTTTCAGGCAGCAGGACCTCCGGTTTTGCCGTCCGGGCATCGCAACGCTGATTAGCAGGACGCTACACACCTGACGACGCAAGTGCGTTCGCCGAGGTGTTCCCCAGGAGGGAGCCATGCCCGTACCAGGACAGTACTTGATTGCAATCCCGGTCTACGATGGCGTGGACTTGCTTGACGTCAGCGCCCCTTACGAGCTGTTCAACTGGATGGCTCAGATTGAATCCCAGCACAACCCCGCTGCGCCACCCCGGGTAGTTCGGCTGATTTCCCTTGATGGGCCGTCCATCACCACCCGGGACGGCCTGACGTTTGGAGGCGATTTACCGATTTTCAATCAACACTCTGAATACATCAGTCTGCTGTGGATTCCCGGCGGCGAACCTGATGACTTACAGCGCCTGATGGGCGATCCACAGCGTATGACCTGGCTGTTGCGACAAGGCGAGACAGCGAAATTTTCCGCCTCCGTCTGCGAGGGTGCATTGCTGGCTGCCGCGGCCGGTTTGCTGGACGGTTACGATGTCACGACTCATTGGGCCTTCATCGCCTGCCTGAAACTGTTTCCCCAGATCAATGTGGTGGAAGGCTATCCGCGCTTCGTCGTCGACGGACAACGCATCACCGGTGGCGGCATTTCGTCAGGGCTGGATGAAGCACTGAAAATCATCGCCATGATCTCCAGCGATATCGTTGCCCAAAAGGTGCAACTGGCCATCCAGTACAACCCCGCCCCTCCTTTCACCAGCGGCGATCCTTCCGTCGCCCAGCCTCCGGTCTACACCCCAGGCGCCGGCAGCACGTGCGAATTTTCCGGCATGGCCGCGACCATCGCCAATGTGCTCAAGCGCAAGGGTTCTACCTAGGAATCGTGCAACCACCGCAGGGTCGATGCCGGCCTCCACGTAAGTCAGTTGATCAAAGGACACACGGCCGAAGGCTGTCGCATACATTCGCGCAATGGCGCAGGGAGAACCACATGACTTCGCTTCGTATAGTCCTGGCCGGGTTGATGGTCTGCACAACCTCCTCGGCAGCGCTCGCCGAACTCATGGCTCAGCCTTTTCTCGCACCGCCCAGACTTCTTGAAAAAGGACCACCGGGAACGCTGAAGGCGACCGAACTGGCCCTTCCCGAAACAGGATGCAACCCGGCGGGCGACATCACCCGAGACGGTCAAACCGTTGAACTCAACCTGCAAGTGCAGAAGCGCGAGAACTACATCTACAACCCGGGCAATCCCGACGGTGCCAAGGACAAGGTCAAGCTGCGTTCCTATGGCGGTTGCCTGTCGGGGCCGCTCATCGATGTGCAGCCGGGCAACACCCTGCGGGTGCACCTGGACAACCAACTGGAGAAAAACGATCCCAGTTGCCCAGGGGGAAGCGATCCGGTGAATGGCAAGCCGGGCTGCTTCAACACGATCAATCTTCATTACCACGGGATGCACGTCTCGCCGGCGGGCAACAGTGACAACGTGCTGCTGAATATCGCTCCGCAAACCGAATTCGAATACGAAATCAACATCCCCACCGACCACCCTTCGGGCACCTTCTGGTACCACGCGCACCGGCATGGTTCCACCGCGCTACAGGTCGCCAGCGGCGCCGCAGGCGCACTGATTGTGCGCGGCAACCGGCCCTACACCGGTGGCAAGCCAGGAGACATCGACACCATACTCAAGGACGCAACCGGGAAACCGTTTACCGAACAGGTTTTTCTGTTCCAGCAAATTCCCTACGCCTGTTTCGATGACGATGGCACCATCATCACGCAAAAGGATCGCACCTGGACGTGCCCCAGCAGCAAGACTGGCGTGGTTGAGAATTTCGACAAGCAGCTCTCTTCGGCCACGGTCTGGGATGAGAGCGGCCGGTTCACCAGCATCAACGGCGTAGTGCAACCGACACTGCAAGGCATCGCTGCGGGGGAAATCCAACGCTGGCGCTTCATTCACGGGGGGATCCACGACACGGTGAACCTACAGATCGTACCCATGAACACGGCCAGTCCCAAAGCCAGTCTCGCTCTAAAAGGTGTGCTCGGCGGTACACCAAAGGAACAGGCTGCGATGCTCACTGACCTGTGCCCGGTGACCGTGCCCGATTCCAGCAAACCGGTCGAGCTTGTCCCTCAATTCGAGATCGCCGCCGACGGACTCACACGCACCGCAATTCGCCCCGTCGGCGTGAACAAAAAAAGCGTCAGCGGCGGCATCGGCAGCAACTTCCTGCAACCTGGTTATCGCAGTGATGTGTTGCTGATGTTCCCCCGCGACGGCACCTACTGTGTGCTGAACCAGGCGGCCACGCCCGCAGAACGCGCCAATGCCGGCCCCCATGGCGGCCCGGGCGGCCAGGGCCCGAACGAAACCCAATTGCTGGCGACGGTGATCGTCTCTGGCGGCAAGGTCGTGACCGAGGATCCGCAAAGCTATATCCAACAGGCGCTCTACGACGTCAACAAAACCGACCCATCGCTGCCCGCTGCGGCCCTCGAAGGATTGCGTACCGGCAATCTGAACCCTTGGCGCGGGATGGACAACCTCAAGGATGCGGTGGTCAACAACGACATCCAGAAGGCTGACTTCTTCATCGGCAACCCGCCATTCCCGCCCTCACCGCCTGCCACCCCGCCGAAAAAACCGGGAGATCCGTGGACAGGCGAGTTCGGCTTCTTCATCAACTACAAGTCCTATGACCCGGACCGCATCGACTTCACTCGCCAGGTCAACACCACCGACGACTGGGTGCTGACCTCGCAGGTTGAACCCCACATCTTTCATATACACGTCAACCCGTTCCAGGTGATGGACGTGCTCTACGCCAAGCCCGGCGAAAAACCCAAAAGTATCTTCGGTCCCAATGGCGAGTGCCTGGTGCCAGCCGACGAACTGGGACTGCAAAACCAATACTGCGGGATGTGGCACGAGTTCAAAGACACCATCTTCGTGCAGAACGACTACCAGGTGCTGGTGCGTACGCACTACGACCGCTACATCGGCGAGTTCGTCATCCACTGCCACATCCTCGACCACGAAGACGGCGGCATGATGACCAATATCCAGATCGTTCCAGACATCAATGCCATCGGCGGCGGCATTGGCATGGCAGGTATGAAGCACGCATCGCATCAACACTCAGATTCCAAGCAACACTGATAAGGAGATGTCAGTAATGAGCAATCCCTTTGCAGGAAAATGGACTTATAGGAGCTTTCTCAACAACCCTGCGTTGACAGACGGTGACCCGGAAAAACTGGCGGCCCTGTTGTTCGCGGAAGGCGTGTGGACAGTGGAGGACTCCGCCAACGGGACGTTCATCGGAGAACTCGGTTTCGGGTCGAACGCTCTCATGGACTTGAAGGGGGTCATCACCCCCGCCCACAACGGTGTTCCGGACCACGTACACATTGAGGGCAGCGGGCGGCCCGGGACCTCGACACAAGACTACTTCTACGATTATGACGGGTCACTGACGGAGCACTGGCCAAACGGCGTAAATCAGGTTTCGGCCATCACTGGATCGGTCATCCGCATGAAGCCTCACAACGGCGCGCCAGCTGGACTGGTCGCCTCGTTCATCGCCGTCAAGGCAACCTAGGCGCTGCTTGTCTGGATACTACCGGGTCGCCAGGGCATTTCGAGCAAGACGCATGCGTTTGAGCACGAGCATGCTGGCGACCAGGATTCGGTCCACTGGAACTTTTTTTGTTATTAACGACAAGGAGTCGGGCATGACAATAACCTCCACCACAGCGCCTATCACCAACCCAACCTGGTATGGGCAGATCCGCGATATGTTCACTTCCGAAGACCGGGAGCATATGGCCAGGCAAGGCCTCGACCTGGCCAGCTACGACACGGTGATGAAACTCGCCGGCAACATCTACCAACAAGTGGCGACGGGCAACATACCGCTGCGACCCTGCTCCCCTGACTGGGTGGGTAAGCGTTCTCATGCGATGTGGTGTCGTGAGTTGAGAGCGACATCATGCGGCTAGGCCCAGTTCTACGCAGTTGTACTTACGCCCCCTGGCCATTGCTTTTGGCCACGGCGGGACTCGGCCTGGCCCTTTCCGTTTACAACGAGGTGAACACAGAAGGTCCCGCGTTTTGCGTGACCGCGAATGGGCTATCGATCATCACGAGTTGGCCCGCAGCGCTGCAAGCGGAACTCGCACTGAACCCTCTCCACCGAATCCTGGCGGGTTGGGCCCTGATGCTTTTGGCCATGATGCCGCCCCTTCTGGCGATGCCACTCATGCATGTCTGGCGCTCTAGCCTGCCAAGCAGGCGAATACGAGCGTCAGTCGGGTTCCTGCTCGGTTACTGTGCGCTGTGGATGGCAGTGGGTCCCATTCTGACAGCCCTAGCGTTGTTGCTACAGATTGCTGTCATAAAAAACGCCCTCGCCGTGGCGCTGCTGATCGCGATGCTATGGAGCGCAAGCCCGTGGCACCGTGCAGCACTCAATCGGGGCCATCTACTGCGCCGAATAGGTATGTTCGGCTGGGCTGCCGACAGGGATTGTCTGATATTTGGCATGACGCATGGCGTCTTTTGTATCGTTTCGTGCTGGGCCTGGATGCTCGTGCCGCTTGTTAGCGGGGCATGGCACATTCCGATGATGCTGCTCGCAGGCATCATCATGCTGGTTGAACGGCTCACCCCACCTGGGCCGCCGCGTTGGTGCTGGCACCCGCTTTTTTCACCGGTTTACCTTTACACCCTCCTCACTAAGCGCAATACGGAGCGTCCCCATAGTTAGGCGTGTTTGTCTGGCATGTCTTGGGGTGGCCAGGCGATTGCGGTCTTGTCTCTCACTGACTCGTAACACCGATCGACATTCGAGATCGCAAAGTACAGCGTTCCCTAGAACGTTACAGGACTTCCCCAAATATCCTGCCGGGTGAAGGTGAGGCTGCAATCTTCCAGTCGCACAGTAATTGTCGACTCGAGTGAGTCAGCCACTGTTGCGGAAACTGCCGGGGGTGACGCCCACTACTTTTTTGAAGGCTCGGGTCATGTGACTTTGATCGAGGCATACCCGACACCCTCGGGATCACAACTTCCCATGCTTCCACCTTTAGTGAAGCATGAAATTGTGGATCACCTTCCGCTGCGTACCTCACCACAATGCCCTCAACATGACACTGATCAACCGCGATGTCCGGCACAAAGCTTTTGGCAGTACGACCTACGATTCGCCTCAGCGCATCCAGCAGCAAATAACGATCGCCGTGGTACTTGAAGGTTAGCGGATCACTGACTTGGAGTTCGGCGACAGCTCTGTGGAGTGGTTGTGAGGCGGTACTGCTGCCTGCGAACCCTATGTCGATTTCTCCAAGCGTTAACTGAATGTAGCATCGTGCCAGTCGGGGATCGAATTCCCCATCGTGCCTTTCCGACGGTACATCGCGCGAAAGCTGGCGACTGAACGGATTGCCCGAATCGAACTCACAGAGCGTTAGTGTTTCTTCTGCCCGCGTCATGCCGACATAGTACAAACGTCGTTCGGCATCGAGACTCAGGGCCTCAGTACTCCAGCCGCCATCCAGTAATCCAACGTGGTGAAACTCGAGTCCCTTTGCCGAATGCACGGTGCCAAGGTACAACCCCTTAAAACCCTGCTTACGAAGCGCTCGGGGGTATTCATAGAGCCAGCTGACAATCGCCTATCTCTTGCCTGAGACAGAGAAAAGCGCTCTCGAAGAACTCCAGCCAGAGGGCGTCCTGCAGATGAGGCTGCAATATCGACATCACCTCTCCCGTTGGCGTTGGCGCTCCAACGGAACGCAAAAACTCAATCGCCTTCAAGAATCCGCGCTGTCGAATCAGGGTATCGAGTCCTCCTTCTCTGAGGAAAAAAAATAAGGCCCCCCGTTGAGCTCGCACCATGCCTGAACCGGTTTAAGAAACGCATGGGTTCGCCCCAAAATCGCACAACCGTCCCATGCACCGTTTTCTTCCAATGCAATCAACCGCGCCAACTCTGCCACCACGGCTTGCGCTTGTAGGTTACCGTTGCTCCGATCACTGGAGGATATTTGAATCCTCAGAACCTTAGGCCTTGATGCTGAGGGCACTCAAGGCATGACCCCAAGCGCATGCGATGGCAAAAGCTGCCACAGCGAACGATACGAAGGCGAGGACAGCGATGGGAGATTGAAACTGGAAGAGGATGCCATTCTTCAGTCCCGCCAGCGCACTCAAACCAGCAACCAGCACCGAAACTGCGGTGAAGAGTTTCGCGCTCTACCCAGCACTTTCAAGTCAGAAATCCTACGGGCCGTTGGAAGCTCACCGGCTGAATACACCGACAAGAAATCGATGTTTCTAAAAAATATGTGATTCTATCGTCGCGCGAAGTGTATCGACACTTTTGACACTCTGATTGTATAGCTGCTCGCCCGCAGGGGTACAACGAAGGGCTCGGGTCGAACGAAAAAGAAGAGGTGTTCCCAGGAGTTGTTCCAGATTGGCCAAGCGACGACCAAGGGTATTGGCTGACACGCCCAGTTTTACTGGCCTTTGAAATACTTCCGCTTCGGACGATTTGAACAAACACAGCTAAGCATCGAACATGACTGCCCTTCACACCCAAACAGACTGCCCCAAAAAAATCAATTACCACTTTCGAGTGGCAGGCACACTGACACATTGAAAATGTATCGAATGCCATCTGCTTTTGAATTATTGGCACGCTCATTAAATCAGTCTTTGTTGACCGCGCCGACCTTATCAATAACCGCCCGAACAACAAATATACAAAAACGGATTTCAGACATCCATTTTTGGATTTGCGGTGGTTTATTCCTTCTTAGGAAGAGCAATGCTATGCTGTGATGGCACTTCAACACTACCCTCAAGACACCAAAATAGTGCGCACTTCAAGTAACCAGACACCCCCCTGTCGGGTATCAATAACCCTGCCGAACGCAATATTCAAAAAGTGGACTGATGTTTTTTCTTGTTCGAAAAAAGCACACTCTACGGTTGTTTATCGAAATATTTCGAAGATACGGCATCAATATGCCCTGAACAAACTGGAATAACGAGGTTGTCGTCTATGTCGAACGGATTTGCATTAGAGCATCTGACCGTCACCAAAAAACTGGGGTTGGGATTTGGATTGTTATTGGCTTTGGCCGTATTACTCGCCTTGACCGGTTTGTATGGACTGCGTAGCGATGGGCAATCCTTGAAGCGGATCAATCGACTCGGCAATCTGTTCGACCAAACGGTCTTCTCTCGCGACGCCAATTTCGTCTATGCCTTGACCGCAGACTCAGAGCAGCTTGCCAAACACGATGCCAACCTGAAAAACATGCAACAGATGCTCTCCAGCGTATTGGATGATATTCGCACCGGTGGTTGGCCGCTGGAGGATCGGGATTCAATAATGCGCCTGGACGAAAAATTGCGCGCCTATATCGTTACGCACCAGCAGACTCAGGCCGGAGCAGATGTAACGCAAGCAGCGATCAAACTGAATGAATCGCTATCTTCCTTACAAGGCGAGATCAATGAGTTGTATGCTGCCGAAGAGACTCGCGCCAAGACAAGTGTGGATCTTGTTGTCGCGATCCTTGGGGGCGTCACATTGTTTGCGCTGGTACTGGGGGGGCTGATTGCCTGGATTATCGGCCGCCAGATTGTTGTCCCGTTGCAACAGGCTTTGCGGGCTTCGGAGCGCATTGCCAACGGCGATCTGACCGTGGAACTGCACAGCGACCGCGCTGACGAATTGGGCCAGCTTCTGCGGTCGATCAACAACATGACTCAACGCTTGCGCGACGTTATCTCGCAGATCGGCGGCAGCTCGCATCGGCTTGCGGCATCCGCCAGTCAGTTGGCGACTATCACGACACAAACTCAGGCCGGTATCGACAGCCAGAAGAGCGAAACCGACTCGGTAGCGACTGCAATGAATGAAATGACGGCCACCGTACTGGAGGTGGCTAGCAACTCGGAAGAGGCAGCGAGTGCGGCAAAAAAAGCCGACCACGAGGCCAGCAATGCACTGGATGTATCGCAGCAAGCGGTGACCCAGATAGAAACACTTGCCCGCGAGGTAGGCATGTCAGCCCAATCGATGACCCGCCTTCATCAGGAAAGCGAGCGTATCGGTGGCGTGCTTGATGTTATCAAAACGGTCGCTGGGCAAACCAATCTACTAGCGCTCAACGCGGCTATTGAAGCGGCGCGCGCTGGAGAGGCCGGTCGCGGTTTTGCTGTGGTCGCGGACGAAGTGCGCAGCCTGGCGCAGCGTACTCAACAGTCATCGGAAGAAATCGAAAGTCTGATCGAAGGCTTGCAGCATATCGCCCAGGAAAGCTCGCGAATGATGCAAGCGAGCGTGCAGCAGACTCAATCGACCGTCACCGGCGTGCGCAACACCGGGAACGCCTTGGCAACGATCACGCAACAGGTATCCGATATCCAGCAAATGAGCATGTTGATTGCCACTGCTGCGGAGGAGCAGACCGCGGTGGCCGAGGAAATCAACCGTAGCGTTCTAAATGTGCGTGAAACCGCCGACCAGTCGGCGACAGCCAGCGCCGAGATCGCTGCCTCCAGTGTTGAGCTGGCTCAACTCGGGGGAGAACTGCAAAGTCTGGTTAGACGCTTCAAGGTGTAAGGCGTCGAGCAACTCTTGTGCAATTCCTTTAAGCCATATAAGGCCTGTGCCCGGGCTGGACTGATCGTGAGTCTGGCTCCGCCATTAATTTGGGCTTAGCAATCCGGACCCACCATCCACCACCCCCCCTCATCGAACCCAATGATTTACGCATTCACGTTCCACATCACAGTCAATCTAATAGTCGGTCTAGCGCTCTGGCTGGTCTGGATGCGCGTGCCTCGGCAGGGCTTCACCCGTTTGCTAGGTATCAACTTCGTGGCACAGACCTTTGGTGGGGTCGCCTATTTTCTGTGGCACCAGCCGGAGTTCCTAGTCCATTCGGTCGGGGTCGCCTTGGTGCTCAGCATTGCGGTGTTGAGCCAGGTCACGATGGCTGCGGGCTTGCGGGAGCTGATCGGTCGGCCCTTGAGTCGTGTTCAATGCCTGGGCATCGGCCTGGCGCTGACGCCGGCCTTCCTGGCCACCATACTGGGCTTCGGGCTCGAAACCACTCAGGGCTTTTTTGCCTGCTGCAATGTTGTGCTAGGCCTTTCGGCATTACGGTGGCTGTGGAATCAAGGCCGCACCGAGCGCTTGGTCGGCGTGCTGCTCGTGCTGCTGGGGTTGAACCAGTTCACCTATGCAGTCGGTGGTGAGGCCCTGCTGGCGCAGCAAGCCTGTGTGGCCGCGGGCTTGCGCCTTGTGCTGGGTATCGGCCTGCTGCATGCAGCACTGTACCGCGCCAGCATCGAGTCGAGCCGGCTGCGCGAGCAACTGCACTACCTAACCGAGCATTCCCATCAGGGCGTGGCCGTCATCCGCGGCAACCATGTGTTGTATGCCAACGAGGCCCTGCTGCGTATCTATGGCGTGTCGCATACGAGCGCTTTCGAGGCCTTCCGGAAGGAGATGCCGCCGACGCTGCGGGAGATCGTCGACATAAGGCACCGGGCCTTGCTCGACGGCAGCCTGCAGTATGATCAATGGGAGGGCGAGCGCCAGCGTAGCGATGGCACGCTGGTGCGACTTATGTTTTCCTCCTGGTGTGTCAGCTGGGAGGGCCGGCCAGCCGAGCATCTGGTGGTCAGCGACGATACCGAGCGCTTCAACGCCGCCAAGACCTTGCTGCACCAGGCCACGCATGACCCGGTAACCGGCCTGCCCAACCGCGGCGCGCTGCTGCAGCGTCTGCACGAGCTCTGTGCCGGCACCCAGCCGGTAGCTTTGGTCTGGCTAGACCTGGACCGCTTCACCCAACTCACCGAAGCCTATGGTCATGCCATCGGCGACAATGTGCTGCGGGCCTTTGCCGCCCTGCTTCGCGCCGAGTTCGAACCGCAGACCAAAATCACCTATCTGGGAGAGAATGGGTTCGTCTTGCTGCTGACGCAAAACGTAGACCTGCCGGCGCTGCGCGAGCTGACTCAGCGCCTGCGCGACCGCATGACCCGCGCAATAACCATCGGCGAGCAAGAAATCTATATGGACGCGTCCATCGGCGTGGCGCGCTTCCCCGACACCGCGGCCAACGCCGACAGCCTGTTACGCGAGGCCAGCATGGCCATGCACGAGGCCAAGCAGGATCCTGGCACGTCGGTGCGCTGGGCCAAGGCAGGGATGGAGCGCAACAGCGCCATCATGCTGACCGAACAGGCTATGCGGGCCGGGTTGAACAACGCTGAGTTCCAGTTGGTCTACCAGCCCAAGGTAGCAGCTCATGGCGGCGCCCTCCAGAGCTTTGAAGCTCTGGCGCGCTGGCACCGACCGGGTTATGGGGTGATCAGTCCGGACGACTTCATTCCGGTGGCTGAGCGCACCGGTCTGATCATTCCGCTGGGCGCCTTACTGCTGGAGAAGGCCTGCCGCCAGCAGAGCATCTGGCTACGGGGCGGTAGCCGCGCCGTGCCGGTGGCCGTCAATGTCTCGCCCTTGCAGCTGCAGGACCCGAGCTTCCCCGACTTTGTTGTGCGCACCTTGCAGACCTTCGCCCTACCAGCGGCCCTACTGACTCTGGAGGTGACCGAGACCGTTGCAGTACGTGATGCCGAGCAGGCGCACGAGCGTATCACCCGACTCAAGGACCTGGGCATCAAGGTAGCGCTGGACGACTTCGGCACCGGCTTTTCCTCGCTGAATCTGCTACGCAGCATGCCGCTGGACGCGATCAAGATCGACCGCAGCCTGATCGAGGCCATACCCCAGCATACCGCCAGCGCGGTGGTGCGGGCGATCTGCCAGTTGGCTGCCGCGCTGGAACTTAAGGTGGTGGCCGAGGGTGTTGAGACGGAGGCCCAGGCCGAGGGGGCGCGCGCTGCCGGCTGCCATGAACTACAAGGCTATCTATTCAGCCGCCCACTCTCGCCAGCCCTGGCCGCTGAGTGGCTGGAGCGCTCTGCCAAAGTCATCGAGGTCGATCAGATCTAAGCAACTCGCCGGCTTTCTCGACCTTCTGCTGTAAGAGACAACTGCTGTTCTAAAAGATTCTGGAGCTTGCCCTGGTTAAACTACCTTCGATGGCGTCCTGTAAACTTGGTATACGTCATGTCTGCAACTGGCGGGATCAGTCGAACGCATGATTGCCACCGCCCATTTTTACTGAAAATCCACATGAACACGATTACGCCCTGCCTGCTTGGCGCTATAGGTGGCTTCATCTGCCAGGCGCAACAGCGCCTGCCCATCCAGCCTTTTTTGCCAACAAGCGACACCAAAACTTGCCGTCACCGGGCCTATCGAGGCAATGACATGACTGGCCACCGACTGGCGCAAGGACTCGGCCAGACTTGCGGCCTGCTCGGTCTGGGTGGAGGGACAGAGAATTGCGAACTCCTCGCCACCGATGCGACAGAACACATCGCTGCTGCGTAAGCGCTGGCCAATCAGACGACAGGTTTCCTTAAGCACCCGATCGCCGCCTTCATGCCCCCAGCGATCATTGATCGACTTGAAGTGATCGAGATCCAACACGATCAGCGAAAACGAGGAGCCGTATCGGTGTGCCAGATCAACCTGTTGTTGGAGGCTAGCCATAAAGTAACGTCGATTGTAAATGCCCGTTAGTTCGTCCGTGATAGCCTGCACTCGTAATGCCGTCTCACGGCCTTTCAGCTCAGTGATATCGGTGAACGAGCCATACCAGACGAGCGTCTCATCGACCTGTCGTTCTGCATAAGACTCGCCGCGCAACCAACGAGTGCCCTTCTTCGGCAGGTTGACCCGAAAATCACATGCCCAGGGTTCGCCCGTTTCGGCGGACTTCATGGTTGCCGCGTGAATCAGCGCAAGGTCTTCCTCGTGGACTCGTCTGAACACGGGGTTTTGGTTGAAACCGATATTGAGAACCTCTTCAGGTTTGAGCTCAAAAACGTGTTCAAGACTCGGACTGCAGTAGGAAAAATAACTCTCGCCCTCCTCTCGTAGATGGTACTGATAGAGCACGTTAGGAATGCGTTGAGTGAGTCGTTTCAAGAAGGCGTTGCCTTCACTGATTTTGTTCAGCAGGGCGATCCGCTCGCTGACATCGATGATGACGTTGATATGCTCAACTTGTCCGGAGTCTGCATCAATGATCTCCGCACGTCGCAACTCACCGATAAAGTGACTGCCATCCTTGCGGCGGTAGGTCCGCTCGACGCTTAAGCTCGAGCCATCATACTTGGACAGTGAATGGAGTAGCTGCGTGTCGGTTAGCGGGAGATGAATCGGATTGCCTGGAGCGAGGCCACCGCCAACAATTTTTCCCTGTGCATATAATATATCGATATGATCGAGCCCCAGCATTTCTTCGCGACTGAAACCAAACATCTTTTCAGCACCATCGCTGAACAGTAAAGTGCGCCCGAGAGAGTCCGTAGTAACAACGGCCACTTGGGCCACCGCGTTTATCAGATTACGTAAGCGTGCATTCAGGGCTTTGATATTACTTTTGCGCTCAGTCAGCTCCTCAAGGTGCCTTTTAGAATATATTTGGCGAAGACGTAACGAAAAATGCAGCAGGCAGAGCACTAGCGCCTGAACGATCAGGGCAAACCCGCTCAGCCCACGTAAATACCCGCTGCTATCGGGAAGCCACAGCCCCCCGGCAATGACGACACTCATGAGCAAACAGAAGAACATGCCAAAAGAATGGATGTGCTTGTTCAGTCGCTCAAAGAGACGCCGTATCGAACCAGTCATATAACACCGGAGAGTAGAGTACTTGGCTGGGTAAACAATTAGCGGCCAGGTTACTCAGGGGGCTGATGGGATCGTGCTTATGATCGGAATGACGACTTTACCCGATCGGACATAAGGTGCAGATAAATGAATGGGGCTGTACACCGCTGGTTATCCGCATCCGAATGGACGGTCAATTGCAATCTATGTGTCAGGGCGTACCCGCCGACATTGCAGAAAACCTACATCCGAACCAAAACAGGAAAAATCTGCTTACGGCCATTAGAGATATTTGGGCTGAGCAGGAAGCACGCTATCAGAGGGCTTCGATGGACGGGATGCCCTCTTCGCCTTCCATAGGTACTTCCCTGTAATCCTGTCACCATTGAGCCCACCAAGGCCGAGTTCAATATTCACTCAAACGTACTGACCAAGAGAATCTTGGACTTATTACTCATCCAAAAATAGATATCTAAAGTCCATTTTTGGATTTATGTATTTTTTAGAAATGTACTACAACATCAAACCACAAAAGTCTATTATACAGACACCCGCACACGCCAACAATCATCTGGCTTTGTTCGCACTAGCCTGTGTTGACTTGTAATAGGCAAGGCTTAGCACCTGAACTTCACCTGAGTAACAACCCGCGATGCATAGCGTTGATGACGACATTAAAAATCTGTTCAGTCGATTCGGCGCAAGCCCCGACAGGTACTGGGACATTGGTGCGAATCACGAACTCACCGATGAAGCTAAAGCCGTGCAGTCCACCTCCTCCAATGTGACGCAAAAACCAGAGAACCACCGTTCCCCCATCCCCCCCCCGCCCTTAACACTTAGCCAACGCGAGCACTAAAGGAGCAGCACCTAAGAATACCTGGTTTAAACATCAGATCTTTCTGACTGCCTGACAAAACAACCGATTAGATATTCGCTTTCGTCTCTTTGACATAGCGCACCACAGAGCATCAATACCCATGGAAGGCACTCCTGTGTGGCTCGAAAAATCCAGGACTTGCCTGACCGCCTGGCCTCGCCCCGTGCGTCTGGCACTTTGTGTTTCGACCTGCGCAATTGGTTTCCTGCTGATGGCCCTCGTCGTAACAGTGCCATTGGACTTCGAACAACAGTGCGCTTTTGCTTTTATCTGCCTGGCTGCCACCCTGTTGATCAGAGTCGCCACAGGCAGGCTTCCAATCCTTGCGATGATAGCCCTGTCACTGATCGCTTCATTGCGCTACCTGTACTGGCGACTGACGTCCACGCTTGGCTTCGACGGCTGGCTGGACTGCTTCTTCGGCTATGGTCTGGTGGCCACTGAACTCTACGCCATGCTGATCATGCTGCTCGGCTACCTGCAGACCGCATGGCCACTAGGTCGCCAACCTGCCCTGCTGCAAACCGATCCCGGCGAATGGCCAACCGTTGATGTGTTCATCCCCACTTACAACGAGCCCTTGGACATCGTAAAGCTGACAGTACTGGCCGCCAGGGCTATCGACTGGCCCAAGGACAAACTCCGAGTCTATGTCCTGGATGACGGACGACGAGAGGAGTTCCGCACTTTTTGCCAGCAAGCTGGCGTTGGTTACATCACCCGCGACAATAACCACCATGCGAAGGCTGGCAACCTGAACGAAGCACTCAAGGTTACCGATGGCCAATACATTGCCTTTTTCGATGCCGACCACATACCTACTCGCGCCTTCTTGCAGGTGTGTATGGGCTGGTTTCTAAAAAACCCGAAGCTGGCACTGCTACAAACCCCCCACTTCTTTTTCTCACCCGATCCATTCGAGAAAAATCTGCGTACTTTCCGCTCCGTGCCCAACGAGGGAGAGCTTTTCTACGGACTCATCCAGGACGGAAACGATCTCTGGAATGCGAGTTTCTTCTGCGGTTCGTGTGCGGTCATCCGTCGTCCCCCGCTACTCGAAATCGGTGGCATAGCCGTTGAAACCGTCACCGAGGACGCGCACACAGCACTCAAGCTCAATCGTTGTGGTTATGACACTGCCTACCTTGCCATTCCTCAGGCGGCGGGCCTGGCAACAGAAAGCCTGTCCCGCCACATCAATCAACGCATTCGCTGGGCTCGGGGAATGACCCAGATTTTCCGCACCGACAATCCGTTACTCGGCAAAGGCTTAAACCTCGGTCAGCGGTTGTGTTATCTGAACGCCATGCTGCATTTTTTCTACAGCCTCCCGCGCCTGGTTTTTCTCACAGCACCACTGGCTTACCTGATGTTTGATGCCCATATATTCCATGCTTCCGCATCAATGATCAGCGCCTTTGTGTTCCCCCACATTATTCTGTCCACGCTGACCAACTCCCGTATCCAGGGTCGGTTTCGACACTCGTTCTGGAATGAGATCTACGAAACAGTATTGGCATGGCACATTTTACGCCCGGTACTTATGGCTCTCATCAACCCAAAAGCCGGCGGTTTTAACGTAACCGATAAAGGCGGGGTGATTGAAAAGACGTTTTTTGACTGGCAACAGGCCCGCCCCTGCATCGTGCTGTTGGTCCTTAATCTGGTGGGGCTGATCTTCGGTGTCGTCGGGCTTATGACCCAAAGCAGTACTCCCAGCACACTACTGGTGAATCTGGCCTGGACGCTCTACAACCTTGTGATTATCAGCGCCGCGCTGGGCGTCGCCAGCGAAACCCGGCAGGTTCGCTCAAAACCAAGAGTAGACGCGGCCTTACCAGTGCAAATCCATCGTGCCGATGGAACTCGAATTGCTAGCGTTACTCGGGACTTTTCAGAAAGTGGCTTAGGCTTCACCTTGCCGGCAGGAACAACGCTTGCTCCGGGAGAGCAGATACAAATAGCACTAGCGCGCAAGACTAAATCCAGCCTCTTCCCGGCCACCGTCATGTTCAGCCAGGGATCGACCGTTGGCGCACAGTTCAATGAACTCGACTTGCGCCAACAGAGCGAACTGGTTCGCCTGACCTTTTCAAGAGCGGACATATGGGTCTCAACCTGGGGGCATAGTCGAGAGGACAAACCTCTAGTAGCGTTGGGTAGCGTCTGCCTGGCGGGCCTTAAAGGCATAGTGGGGCTACTCAGTGCGGTTACCAAGGAAACGACCAGTTTCCTGAAGGTCAGTCGCAAGCAATCAAAATCACTCGAAAGCTCGGCGAGCGCCGCATGACACGGAAGTATTTTGCTCGCAACGAGAGGCACTTCAGCCGCGACGCACTCACAGCGCTCGCCTTGTCGGTGCTGTGCCTTGGCGCAAGTTTCCCCGCCTTCGCGGCGACCCAAACGGCAACCAGCCAAATTGCCAACACCGGATATCACCTGCCCCTGAATCAACCGGGAAACGCTCATTGGGTAAATCTGAACAGGGCCACCCCCAGCGATACCATGAGATTCAATATTCGGGCCGATGAAGTTGTGTCTCAAGCACGCCTGACATTGCACTACAGCTATTCATCCGCCGGGGTCGGCACTCCACCGCAGATCAACGTGTTGATGAACAATCAAGTGGTCACCAGCCTTCCGCTCGCTGGCGATAGCAGCCGTAATCAACACACTCAGGTCATCGATCTTCCAGCGCAATTCATCACCGACTACAACCAACTCACACTGCAACTCATTGAGCACGACATCCCCCAGAGCGATCCATCACAGCCCACCCACTTGTGGGCCAGGATCATCAACACCAGTTATCTGGACTTGAATGTGATGCCGATCACGCTGCCGGATGACCTCGCCATCCTTCCCGAGCCGTTCTTCGATCGCCGTGATACCCGAAGGTTAGTGCTGCCTTTTGTATTTGCTACAGCTGCGGATCAAACCACCCTGGAAGCTGCGGGCGCAATATCATCCTGGTTCGGCGCACAAGCCGGCTCTCGCGAAGCGATGTTCCCGAGCAGCTTCAACGAGCTACCGAAACAAGGCAATGCCATTGTTCTGGTCAATGGTAGTAACGCTCCGATACTGAGCGACTTGAAGGTACCCCACCCCAAAAACGCGACCCTGTCACTGATCACCAATCCAAACGATCCGTACGGCAAGTTACTGATCATCGCCGGGCGCAATGCTGAGGAGCTCAAGCGCGCAACGATGGCATTGGTCATCGGCAGTCAGACCTTGTCTGGCAATCGCGCCACTATCGCTCACCTTGATCCTGCACCCTCGCGTCAGCCGTTTGATGCGCCCAACTGGATACCTAGCGACCGCCCGGTCAGACTCGACGAATTGGTTAATCCGAAGATGCTCAAAGCCTCGGCCCATAATCAAGGGAGCATTGATGTTGCACTGCGCCGTGCGCCAGACCTGTTCGGCTGGCGTCAAAGCGGTGTGCCGCTCAACTTGAAATATCGCTACTCGGCACCGTCGATCCCGCGCAATGCGTCAATAAACGTGAGCCTTAACGACACCTATATAACCTCAGTCCCCATTACACCAAATATCGAAATGGGCATTCTCGATCACCTGTATGCCTTGCTGAAAAACAACAAAAACCAGACCGTAAATAGCCACATCCTCCTACCCCTGGATGCCATTCCAACGCACTCGAGTCTTAAACTGCATTTCTCGTGTGACGATCTCATCCAGATTGAGTGCCGGAACTTCACTTTCGATAACGCACAAGCTGCAGTCGAGCCGGACTCAACCCTTGACTTCA
Organism: Pseudomonas sp. GGS8; assembly: GCF_024168645.1. NCBI lineage: Bacteria > Pseudomonadati > Pseudomonadota > Gammaproteobacteria > Pseudomonadales > Pseudomonadaceae > Pseudomonas > Pseudomonas sp. GGS8. The sequence continues at coordinate 5,835,957 of NZ_JALJWF010000001.1, forward strand.
GCCACTACGAACACTTTATTGCAATGCCCGACCTGGGTGTATTCAAGGGCAGCGGCTTTCCCTTCACCCAAATGGCCGACCTGTCCGAGAGCGCGATTGTCCTGCCCGACAAGTTCGGGACAGCGGAAGTCAGTGCGTACCTGAACGTACTCGGTCACTTTGGCAGAATCACAGGATATCCCGCACTTGCCGTGACAGTGGTTCAAGCACAGCAGATCGACAAGCTATACGACAAGGACCTGCTGATACTCGCCTCCGGTGCCAACCAACCTTTGCTTGAGCATTGGGCCGACCTGCTGCCGAGCGACCAGGTGCAGACTGCGCCACAATTTGAGTTCTCCAGCTTACTCTCAACCCTGCGCAACTGGATCAACTTTCGCTCCACCCGCTATATCAACCTTGAGCACCTCGAAACGGACGGTTGTACTTACCTGAGCGGATTCGAGTCGCCGCTTAGCCGCGGGCGCAGTGCTGTCGTTATCTCCGGGTGCCATCAAGACGCCCTGGCCGAGGCAACAGCAACGCTGATTACCGGCGAGCTCAATGATCAGTCTATCCAAGGCAGCCTGGTGGCAATCAAAGAAAGGCACGCTCAGGTAATGGCGACAAAACAAACCTACTACGCAGGGCACCTGCCGCCTTTCAAGCTCGCACAACGGTTTCTTTCACTGCATCTGGGCTGGCTGCTGCTGATTACCACCCTCGCCACTCTGCTGTTCAGCGTATTGACTTATTTGTCGTTAAGCGCCCGTGCCCAACAGCGTCTTGGCAACTGACCGGAATCAACCTCCATGAACACACTTCATCTGCCTGGCGATAGACCTCGGCGAACACTTGGAAGACAGATCCCGAGTCTTTTGCTACTTACAATGCTGACCTCTTTAACAGCGTTCGCGAGCGCCTGCGATCAAACCGCATGGCCGCTCTGGACGCAATATTCCCAGCAGTTCATTCAGGCCGATGGCCGGGTCTTGAACTCCAGCCTGAAAGCGCAGCACAGCACTTCGGAAGGACAGTCCTATGCAATGTTCTTCGCCCTGGTCGCCAACGACCAGCCCCTGTTCGACAAGTTATGGCGATGGACGATATCCAACATGGCCTCGGGACAGATTGACAAGCACCTTCCCGGCTGGCTTTGGGGACAAGGCGACGATCACAAATGGGCTATACAGGATGCAAACTCGGCAACCGATGCCGATCTCTGGTTCGCCTACGTGCTGCTTGAGGCCGCCCGACTGTGGCATCGCCCCGACTACCAGAGTGATGCCGAACACTTGCTCGCCAATATCGCATCGCACCAGACCGTGACACTCCCGGGGTTTGGAAGAATGCTGCTGCCCGGACCCGAGGGGTTCATTATGAGTGATCATCTCTGGCGGCTGAACCCAAGCTATTTGCCCATCCCTGTCCTCCGACGCCTGACAAAGGAGGCACCTGCCGGCCCGTGGAAGGAAATCACCGAGAATACCGCCCGGTTATTGCACGAGGTCAGCCACAACGGTTTTATCGCTGATTGGGTCGGCTACCGTGGCACCGCGGCCAAAAAGGGACTGTTTGTAACCGATCCTGTCGCAGGACCGCTCGGTAGCTACGACGCCATACGTGTCTACTTATGGGCCGGCATGACCGCCAAAACCGACCCACTGGCCGCCCCCATTCTGGCCAGCCTCAACGGTATGGCGATGGCGACCGCCTCAACCGGTGTCCCTCCTGAAAAGGTTCAAGTGAGCAACGGCAGTACGCAAGGTGTCGGCCCGTTCGGTTTTTCTGCCGCACTCATCCCCTACTTTCAAGCCAAGGGCCAGCCATGGCTGGCTGAACTGCAACAACACAGGGTCGAGCAGTCCCTGGAACAAGCCCAGGACCCGCTCAATAAGCAGACAGCGCAGCTGCGTTACTACGACTACATGCTCAGCCTGTTCGCCCTGGGATGGACGGAAAACCGCTATCAATTCCTCGACGACGGCACACTACAGCTGCCTTGGGAGAATGCATGCTCGCCCGCCTCAACACACTAGGCATCGGGTTACTCGTTGCAATGGTGCATCTCGACGGCCAGGCCGAAAATAGCGATGTGGCGGCCTTGCTCATTGAGCAAGGGTACTACTGGCAGGAGCATGAAGACTCCCGACGAGCCGCGCAGACCTGGACAAAACTCCTGCGCCTTGCTCCTGGACAAGCTGACGCCTTGTACGGCCTCGGCGTAGCAGAGATTCACCAGAAACAGCTGGAAAAAGCACGCCAGTATCTATCAAAGTTAAAGACCGTCCACTCACAACTGGCGCTCCAGCTTGAGCAAGACATTGACCTGGCCAATGACGCTAGCCGGCAACGTATAACAGAGGCTCGTCGCCTGACTGACGCCGGTGAACAGAAAAAAGCAGCCGACTTGTACCGCTCACTGTTCAACGGACGGCTACCGCAGGGCCAGATCGCTCGCGAGTACTACAACACCCTGGCTTTCACGGATGATGGCTGGCCCGAAGCACGCCAGGGCCTGGAACGCCTGCTTCGGTTGAGACCCGATGATTCGGCGCTCTTGCTATTGCTGGCGAAACATCTGATTCGCCATGAAGACAGTCGCGTTGAAGGCATACATAAACTTGCGCTTCTTTCCTCACGCTCGGCCACCCACGCCGATGCGGACAACAGCTGGCGCCTGGCGCTGACCTGGATGGGACCGCCTCCAGCCTCCCACACCCCACTCTTCGAAGCCTTCCTCAAAGCACATCCGGACGACGCGCAGATTCAGATGCAGTTGGATAAAGGACGTGCGCTGGCCAGCAAGGAGAAACCATCCAGCCAGAAACCCCATCTGACAGCCGCACTAATAGCGCTCGATCATGACGATCGAATTAGCGCAGAACGAGAACTGTTGGCACACCTCAAGGACCACCCCAATGACGCCGACGCCCTCGGAGGAATAGGCGTCCTGCGCCAGCGACAACAGCGCTTGAGCGAAGCTGAAACGCTACTGACGCAAGCCGTCCGACAGCCCAACGGAAAATACTGGAAAACCGCCCTGAACAATGTGCGGTATTGGTCAATACTTGGACAAGCCCGTACCGCACAGGACCTTGGCCGACGGGAGCAAGCTCGGGCCTTGCTCGATCAAGCCATACGCCTTGACCCAGAGGAGCCGACCGGCCAACTGGCGTTGGCCGCTCTCGAGGTTCAGGACAGAAAGCTTGACGCCGCAGAGACCCTTTACCGGCACATACTCACCCGGCATCCTGAGCACATCGATGCACGAAAAGGCCTGATAAACGTTCTATCGCAAACCGGCAAGACCGATGAAGCCTTGACGCTGATCGACACACTCACCCCAGCCGAGCAGACACAGATTGACCGCGTAGGTCCTCTGCGAGCCATACGGGCGACTCAACTGGCCACGATTGCAAAGCAGCGAGGGGATTTGCCTACTGCAAAACGCTACTTTGAAGAGGCCGCACGCAATGACCCGGCCAATCCGTGGACACACTATGCACTGGCACATCTGTTACTTGAAACAGGCGAGCGCCCGGCAGCACACGCTGTCCTGGACCGGCTCCTGGCATCCCCAACCAGGCAACCTGACACACTCTATAGCAGCGCGCTGTTATTAACAGAGTTCGACGAATGGGAAAAAGCCCAGACGACGCTAGAGCAAATCCCTACCGCGCAACGTAGCGATAACATGAGCGATCTGGGCATGAACATCGCCATGCATCTGCAATTAAAAAAGGCCATTGAACTGGCAAGAAGCGGCCAGAAACATGAAAGCCGGCGCGTATTAGCACATGGCGAGTCACTGGCAGGACAGCAACCTGAAAGGCTCGCTCAAGTAGCTGACGCCTATTTGGACATCGGCGATCCGGCACGCGCCCAAGACGTTCTGGCCAGGCTGGAAAGCCAACCGCTGAATGCAGCGGATCGTCAGCACTATAATGAGACTCGGCAATCCTTGAAGAGGATTAATGAAGAACGTAGCGCTTATGTGGTACAGGCTCTGGATATCCGGAGTAACAACAGTGAGTCCGGACTCGGTAAACTGACCGACATAGAATCGCCTTTCGAAGCGAACATTCCACTCAATGACTTTCGGTTAGGCCTGCATATCACACCCGTCTGGCTGGACGCGGGCAGCGTCAGTGAAAGCGCAGCCAATCGCTTTGGAAGCGGCGGCGCTGCTTCGACTAAAGACCTGAATGCCATTGGTGTGCAGCAGGCGCAGGGAACTGGTATTTCTGCTTCCTTCGAGGACTCTGCACAAGGTTTAAAAGCCGATCTGGGAACCACGCCCATCGGTTTTCTCTATAGCACCGCGGCTGGCGGCATCAGTTTTGATCGCCCCCTGAGTGTCGATCCACAAGCCCACTACACCCTCAATATCTCCCGGCGACCTGTAACCGACAGCTTGCTGTCTTTCGCTGGCGCGCAAGACTCGCGTAGCGGCCTGCGTTGGGGCGGCGTGACTGCCAATGGTGCCCGAACACAACTGGGTTACGACAACGGCGACGTCGGCATCTACGGCTATGGGGCATGGCACAAGCTATTGGGGAACCACGTTGAATCCAATACTCGTAGCGAATTGGGTGGGGGTATCTACTGGTACCTGAACAAGACCAGTAGCAGCTCTTTGACGGCGGGATTGAACCTCACAAGCCTGTTCTACGACAACAATCAAAACTACTTTACTTACGGCAATGGCGGCTACTTCAGCCCACAGAGCTTTTACTCTGGCAGCGTCCCCATTGAATGGACACTCCGTCAAGGGTCGGTCAGCTACCGACTCAAAGGTTCAGTGGGCGTCCAACACTTTGAGCAGGACCGCGCCGATTTCTACCCCACCGACAGCGCACTTCAAGCCGCTGCTGGCGCTTCGGCCCGTTACGAGAAGCAAAGCAAAACCGGTATCGCCTACAACGTGGCGGCTAAAGCCGAATACCAATTTGGCAAACACCTGTTCATGGGAGGCAACCTTGGAGTGGACAACGCGCAGGACTACACGCAATTGATCGCAGGTCTGCACCTACGCTACGCGTTTGAGGACATGACCGGTCCAATTCCCATACCATCGCCCTAAGCGTTGGGACCAGAAAGGTGTGTTGGCTGGACGCTTACTGAAATCGGCGCCAAATCATTAGCCTTCGAAACAACCCATGATGCGCTGACTCATTTATTGGAAACACACGGCCAATCCCTGCTTCTGGTTGTTGATCAAAGTTTGCCTGGAACCAATGGCCGCCTTTGGACCTTATCTATGTATGGCCTGCGCGATCTCGGCTGCATGAGATTGAATTCGGGCTTCATCACTTTGAAAGATTGTTATCATGCGATAAATGGCCTGAGCATCGGGTTCATTGCCGGCCAAGCTCAATCGCTCGGCAATTCGCATCAACTCTACTGCAGACCACTTAAGGTCCGAGGCGATGCCCAAGAGGTCACGCTTCAAACCCTGTGTAAGTTTGCTGAGGTCCATAGTGCACTCCTGAAAACCCAAGATATAGTTCCACTCTCTGCTGCGGGGAGGGAAACGAGACTCGTATCTGGTGTCCGACTCATTGAAATTTAAGGGGTTTCTTATTCCTGAAACAGGAATTAACTTGATTCTGGACTTGTTTGCAGGGTGTATCAAGAGCAAAAAAATAGTGAAGTCACGCTAGTGGACTCTACCTATAGCCATTGACGTTTTTTGCGCCTACATGACCAGCTTTAAACTTGGTGTCATCGAGATTGGCTGCATGGTTCATGCTAGGCGCAAGTTCTTCGATGAAACCGTAGGTAATGCAGGACCACCGCTCTACGTATGGGTTACGAAGTGGAGATCGTTGACATACGCGATCTTTTCAAGCACGGATCTAGAGTTTTTTTTGCAAAAGTGGCCAATACCCGCTACAGGCATTCAACCATACGAAAAAATCGACGACCGGCATTGGTTTGGCAATGAGGTAGCCCTGCACCTCGTGACAACCAAAGCTCTCCAACAACTCACATACCGCCGGATCTTCTACCCCTTCGGCAACGAGCCGCAATTTTAGAATCAGACCAAGCTGGACTATGGTTTTAACGATTTCCTGTTGCTTGGGGTCATGCAGTTGAGTGATGAAAGAGCGATCAATCTTCAGTGCGTCGACCGGCAACTTCGATAGATAGGAAAGCGATGAATAGCCTGTGCCAAAGTCATCGATTGCCAGTGCAAAACCAATCTGGCGCAACCGTAACATCGATGTCAGACACTGCTCTGGATTGTGCATGGCGCTAGTCTCTGTAATTTCCATGCAAAACTCAGTGGCTTGCGCCCCGGTCTGCTTGAGCAAAGCCTCTACCAATTGGGGGAAGTTCGGTGACTCCAGATCCTGCATACTCAGATTGACGCTGATTCGGATTCTCCGAGTCGGTGCTTGAGCCCGACTCAACAACATGCACTCGCGCAATAGCCAGAGACTGAGTACGCCGATTTTTCCACCCATTTCAATGACCGGTAGAAAAGCGTCCGGAGCCAACAATCCGAAGTGTGGGTGCAACCAGCGCACCAACGCTTCGGCAGCGACGATTTTACCGTTGGCGAGCGTGACTAGGGGCTGTAAAAAAATCCTTAACTGCCCCTCAGCGATAGCTGCATCGAAATCCTCCAAAAGAGCCCTCGCCTGCTGACGCAGACGTTCCTGTTCTGGGTCGTAGAGCACGGGACGAAGGGTCTGTCTACGCGTCACATCCAGCGCAACCTCTGCATAGCCAAACAACTCTTGACTCACAGAACCATGCTTCGGGTATTCAAATACCACTTTCTCGTTATCAATCAGTGCGCCGGGGGTGAACCGCTGAGTAGCGACCTGCTTGACCTGTGCCACCACAGCCCCGACTGCGCCGGGCGCAGTCTGACTGTAGGCGGTACGCTGCACCCTATTTTTCAAGCGGCGGGAGATCGGCAGCAACAACGGTGCGTCGTCACCCAAGTGCTCGGTGCACGCGGCGTCGAGGCCTTCAAGATGCGCCACCAGACGGCGGAACAATGGCAGCTGCTTTTTGATCGTGACGTTTTCGTTCAGCACCTGCTCAAGACGCAGCACCAACCAGTTGATAGCCGCGGAACGTGTCCGGGCCTTGTCCGGATGAATCTCTGCCCAGTGGTTTTCGCACAGGTAATGCAGCAGACCGAGACCGGCCAGCAATCCCTGAAAAGACTCGCGCTGATACAGCGCCCAAGTCAGCCATGCGCACACACGTAAATCCTTGGACTGGGTACGTAGTAGGGTTTCACTGTTTTCGAGGATTTTCTGCCAGTCGACCTGATCGCCTTCGTGTATGGATTTCGCTTTGCCCAGTTCGCTTTCCAACGCCTTATATTCGCTCGAAAAGCGAACGTCCTCGCCCGAGAAATTCTCTTCGCAAACAGAGCGCTTGGCGAGTTCAAGGTAATGCACAGAGAGTTTGTTTGAGTAGGACATCCACAGCACTCATTTGGATCGCTATGATGGCCACTGACAAGTCTCTAATTACAATGATCTTGTCTTTATTGTGCGCCAGAGGCTTTCTTATATCAGACAAGGGACGCCCCTGAGTTTGAACAATATTGAACAGCCCCGACCTCTCTTCCAACACCAAAAAGCTGGAGCCATTACCACCTCCTGAAAACAAATCAGAAGGTGTAAACCTTATTCAGGACGGGAGCCTCGGCCCTGATCGGCGATCTCGCACAACAGCCAGCCCTAGGCAGGGTTCAGCGTCTTCGTCGAGGTCATGCAGCAATTGAATGTTCTTCAGATGAGCGATGTTCGAGGCCTGGTCGAAGGTATCGAGCAATAACATTGCGAACATGCTCGGCTGAAACTGATAGGCCTGGGTCGGCTCGCGACCGTCCTTCCTTGGCTGGCCCTTCATCGGTCGTCGGCCGGGGTGCTATTGGACACGCGAGGTCCTGGGGTAATACAAAATGTCATACCGCCCGGACTCTCCCTCTAACCCATGAGTGTCATACGCCGACAGGCGAACATGGTAGAAAAACGCTTTCAGCCCGCTGAATTTGACCTCTGGCGTGCTGGAAAACTGCTCTTGCTTGATGTCTAAAAAAGCTGCATCGGTGGCCACTTGCGCCCGATAACGCGCGGCCCCTTCGACGGGCTCCATGATCAATTGCCAGACGGGCACGTTACCCGTCTGGCCGGCCTGCCCCAACAAGCGCGGGGCGGGTAACAAGTCGATTGGCGTCAACGTGCCTTGTCTCTGAATACGCAAACCCTGACGGGCCATGACCTGTACCTCGTCAGCTTCAGCTTCCTTAGGGCGTTTGGCGGCGGACCGGGCAGTGCGAGAGGCAGACGGTTCCTCATCACGATTGACCGCCACTTTCCCGTTCAGCACTTCCAGTAGAGCCTGGCCACCATCATCGTTGCGCGCCCGGAAGTGCGTACCCCGTACGCCCAGTACACCGACCGGCGTGACGATCTGGAAACGATCATGGTCGCTGGCACGTTTGATTACATACGACTCGACCTGCCCCTGCTCGAGGATGACCTGAGGGATCGAATGTTCTTCATTGAGATGCAGAGTGATCTGGGACCTGGAGGGCAGTACCACCCGCGAGCCATCACCCAGGGACAGACTGACAAACGCCGAAGGTGAGGTCTTGACGCCTTCTTGCTCGTCAATCGACATACCTTCCTGCAATGGTGTCTGCTTGCCTTTGGCATCCAGCTTCCAGGCTTCGCCAGTCAGATGCTCGACAGTCGCCGGCAGCGGTTGGCCACGGCATTGTTGGTTTTCATCGATATAGGGTAGACGTTTTGCCGAGGCGACAGCCGCCGATGCACTCTCGGTGAGCAATCCCATCAGGCCGGCAATCAGTAAAAGACAGACGCCAGAACGGCGTGGAAGCAATAAGGTCATGGGGTTCATAGATGGCTTTTTATGCTCTTATAGAAATCATGCCGGGAACGCACGCGCTTGGCGCACGATACCTGATCGGACGCCCTGGCAGATAGCCATCAGAGCAGATGAGATGACACATCCTTGTGTCAGAACCGAGCAGGCACTCCGTGTGTTTTCCCCGAACTGCAGGACTGTCGAAAACCGGCGATCGGCAGTCCTGCCAAATTGGCGTTGACGCTCCCTGCGTCGGGACACATCCCAATGTCCCTGTACCGCTCAGCGACAACGAATTTACCGACATGGGAGCCTTGTGAGGCAATTCTCAATATTTGTTCAGAATTGGCCGAGGGCTAAAACACCCAACGTTGTTGTGCTGAATGAATGTCACGCTGTGCCGCTTCTAACTCTGGGAAATGCACCGGAGCAAAGCCTGGCGAGTCACCTATAAACATGTTTGTCTCTATTGGACCGAAGTAACGCGGTACACCCCTTGCTCGGCAGCTGGAATCGACTGGACCGTTGTGCATCCCACAACATCAACGCTGCCAGCTTTGCGAACCCATTAGAAAGAATTTTTCGACGCATCTTTCCCACTGTCCCTTTTGAGCATTCTACCGATGACTAAACGCCTACCGGCGAAGTGATATCAGCCTAGCCATCCTTGGGAAATTCGCAGCAATTCGCCACAATTGTTCAGATTCAATCAGTCAGCCTAAACTCATAAAAAAAGAGGGTGATTTCTCACCCCCTTTTTTACTTCACGTTCAGTGGCGAACCTGCTTCAGGTTCAGACCACCGTCAATTGGCTATTAGCCAACAAAGTGGCCAGATCGGTGTTCACGTTCTGCAATGTCACCAACGCTGTGGTGAAGCTGGCTGCACCGCTGGTGTCGACCGAGATAACGGTGTCGCTAGCACTCGTCGTGACCTGCAAATAGTTACTCAGCGACGCCGAGGCGCCATCGAGCACATAGCTGCCAGTGGTCGCGTCCTTGTACACATGGGCTGTGCCGGTATAGCCATGCAGCAACCCTCTCAGGTCGATGATGTCCGCATCAGTGCTAGTGCTGCTGGCAAGATCGCCAACAGTGAAACCCGTCACCGTGTCGCTGCCATTACCACCTGCGGCGGTATCTGAAGCAGTGATGACGTTGTAGATCAACCGATCATTACCGCCGTTGGTCAGCACAAAGGTGTCGTTGCCACCACGGCCCTCGATGATGTTGTCTGCGGTGCTGCCGGTAATGACGTCGGCCAGCGAGCTACCGCGAACGCCTTCGACATTGCTCACCGAGGTCAGGGTGCCCCAACCCGAAATACTGCCGGTGTTCAGGTTCACCGTCAGCCCGCTGGTGGCACTGTTGAAGTCTACGATGTCCATGCCGCCGGTTGCGCTCCAGGTCTTGGTGTCACCAGACAGCACCGGTTCGCTCCAGCCCCCGCCACCGCTGTAGCTGGTGGTACCGCCAATGACATTGGCGACCATATAAGTGTCGTCGTAACCGGTGCCGGTCAAGGTAGTCGCAGCGGCTGCCGTGACACCGCTGGTCGTCAGGACGTAAGCAGAGGTCGCATCGTCCGGGGTGACGTTCCACGAGTAGGTCACGGACGAAGTGCCAGAGCTGGCGAGTAGCGAAACGGTATAGATTTGTGATGAATCCAGCCCGTAAATGTTGACCAGGCTGGAGCTGTCGTTGCTCCAGACAGACTGTGCATTGATGATCTGCGTCGCTACCAACACACCCGACGCGTCGTGCACCTGCACCGTATTGCCGTAATAAACGTTGAAGCCTTCGGCATTCAGGATCCGTAGGTGCAACGACGTACCATCCTGGACCTGGTTGGTGTTGGTAATGAGCCGGGTCGCCGAAGCGGCATTTTGTCCGATCAGCAGATCGACGTCGCCATCCCAGTCGTAATCGGCGGCGGTCAGCGAAGCCAGGACATTGTCCACACCGATGGCGGCCGTGATCATCGTACTGGTGCTCCAACTGCCTGCTGTGACGGAGCCGCTGTTGGTGTAGAGGTTGACCTGCCCCGTGGAGTAGTCAGCTTCGATAACGTCCATCTTGCCGTCACCATTCCAGTCCACGGCCACCGATGCTTCACCCGCTAGCGTGTCACCGGCGATGGCAATCGCCGTCGATGCCAACGTGCCCGCATTGTTCAGGTAGATTTTGCTATTGGCCGTGGTGGCGACGCCGCTCTGGTTGACGTACAGATCGAGCGAGCCATCACCGTTGAAGTCCGCCCAGGTCAGCGACTCAGGATCCGTAGCGGTGTCAGAGAGAGAGTTGAAGACATTATCGATCGCTTGCGCCTCGGTCCAGTTAGCCCCCGTAGTGCTGCTGGCGCCACTATTGGTCAGTACCGTCAACGTGTAATCATTGTCACTAAGGGTGGTGGTGGCGTTGGTGTGCAACACAAGGTCAACCTTGCCGTCGTTGTTGATGTCAACGCCTGAAACCTCTCGGTCGGTTTGCAGGCCGTTAATACTGGCAGCCGTGGTGCCACTGCCATTACCGTAAGGCGTCCAGGATATACCGCTGTTGTTCTTGAGGAAGGTCGCCGAGTCGTCACCGGAATCCCCCAGGACCACATCCAGATAGCCATCACCGTCCATATCGATCACCGCAGGGTTGCCGTAGTAAATCGTGGTGCCGACGCCCGTCGCTGCCGAGGTATACCCTGACACGCTACCGGTCCACAGCGGGGAGGTACTACCGCCAAAGTTGGTGTCGGTGGCCCATATGTCAATGTAACCATCAAGGTTGTAGTCCAGGAACGCATAGCCGGTGATAGTGCCCGAGCCCGTGGCTGGTTGAGTCAATGCAGTGGTGGTGTAAGTGCCGATGGCTGTGCTGCTGTAAACAGCCTGATCACCAACAAAGGTCCACAGACCGGCCGAGTTGAGCATCATGCTGCCGCCGTAGCCGCTGGTCGCGTTGGTACCAAATGCGCTGTTGGTCGCAGCCAAATAGTTCAGGGTGCTGACCACGTCCACCTGGGTGGTCGCGGTCAGATTCGAGCGGTTGCCCGCCGCATCCCACAGTACGTAGCCCAAATGGTACTCACCCACCGCCAGCGTCGGAGACAGCGACCAGGCACCCGGCGCCGAAACAGTGGCTGACACCAAAATGGTGTCGACGCCTTCCGTGTAGACACCATCATTGTTGACGTCGTTGATCAAAGCGATGGTGACACCTGCCTCGGCGGTCCCATCGACGGTGCTGCTGAAGGTCGGCGCGGCACTAGCGAGGATGACTCCGTCGCCATCGGAATCGACGGTAGCTGCGTTCGAGAAATCCGGAGCTGTCAGGCTCAGCGACGGCGCCGTCAGGTCGATGGTGTAGTTGGTGGTGGTGGTAGAGCCATGGGTGGAGCTGACCGTATTAAGGAGGCGAACCATACCGGACACTGCCGTGGTGGTGGTGTATGTCAGGTTGTAGCTCCAGGTCGTTGCCCCGTCGGTACTTTCCACGTCAATCCAGGTGCTGCCACCATCGAGGCTGATCTGCACCACTTCATCAGCCAGCAAGGCACGACTGACGGTGCCGCTCAACACCGGGATGTTGTCACGGGTAATCAGGTCGGTATTCACTGCGTCATCGATGGTCGAGTGGCTGCCACTGAGTGCACTGGCGGTATCGGTCGTGACGACCGTCAGTGTCGCCGTAGCATCCACGGACAGTGTGAAGTTAGCCGAAGCAGTGCCTTCGTTGCCAGCCGCATCGGCTACTACGGCGGTATAGGCGTGACTAGTTCCGATGTACAAGGTAGACGTCGCAAACGTCCAGGTAGTGCCACTCACCGTCGCGGTGCCCAGCAAGGTGCTGGTGTTGTCGTCGTAGATCCGTACCACATCACCGGAACCAAGCGCGGCGCTGAGGGTGCCATTGAGTACCGGCGTGCTGTCGTCGGTGATAGTGCCGCTGACAAAGTTGCCCTGGGAGGCGCCGATATTGTCACTGTAGGTGGTAATGCTGGTGGTTTGCGTGGGCGCCGTGGTATCCACCGTCAAGGTGAAACCCGACGAGAACGTGCCCTGGTTGCCAGCGGCATCGGCCACCACGGCGGTGTAGGTATGGCTGATGCCATCGACCAGGGTCGCTGTGGCGAAGGTCCAGGTGGTGCCACTCACCGTGGCGGTACCGAGCAAGGTATTGCTCTCGTCGTAGATGCGTACCACATCACCGGAACCGAGTGCGGCGCTGAGGGTGCCGTTGAGTACCGGTGTGGTGTCGTCGGTGCTGCTGCCGCTGGCGTAGTTCCCTTGGTTGGTACCCTGATTGTCACTGTAGGTGGTAATGCTGGTGGTTTGCGTGGGCGCCGTGGTATCCACCGTCAAGGTGAAACCCGACGAGAACGTGCCCTGGTTGCCAGCGGCATCGGCCACCACGGCGGTGTAGGTATGGCTGCTGCCATCGACCAGGGTCGCTGTGGCGAAGGTCCAGGTGGTGCCACTCACCGTGGCGGTACCGAGCAAGGTATTGCTCTCGTCGTAGATGCGTACCACATCACCGGAACCGAGTGCGGCGCTGAGGGTGCCGTTGAGTACCGGCGTGGTGTCGTCGGTGCTGCTGCCGCTGGCGTAGTTCCCTTGGTTGGTACCCTGATTGTCACTGTAGGTGGTAATGCTGGTGGTTTGCGTGGGCGCCGTGGTATCCACCGTCAAGGTGAAACCCGACGAGAACGTGCCCTGGTTGCCGGCGGCATCGGCCACCACGGCGGTGTAGGTATGGCTGCTGCCATCGACCAGGGTCGCTGTGGCGAAGGTCCAGGTGGTGCCACTCACCGTGGCGGTACCGAGCAAGGTATTGCTCTCGTCGTAGATGCGTACCACATCACCGGAACCGAGTGCGGCGCTGAGGGTGCCGTTGAGTACCGGTGTGGTGTCGTCGGTGCTGCTGCCGCTGGCGTAGTTCCCTTGGTTGGTACCCTGATTGTCACTGTAGGTGGTAATGCTGGTGGTTTGCGTGGGCGCCGTGGTATCCACCGTCAAGGTGAAACCCGACGAGAACGTGCCCTGGTTGCCAGCGGCATCGGCCACCACGGCGGTGTAGGTGTGGCTGCTCCCATCGACCAGGGTCGCTGTGGCGAAGGTCCAGGTGGTGCCACTCACCGTGGCGGTACCGAGCAAGGTATTGCTCTCGTCGTAGATGCGTACCACCTCCCCTGCGCTCAGCGCGGCGCTGAGGCTACCGTTGAGCACCGGCGTGGTGTCGTCGGTAGTAGTACCACTGAGGAAGTCACCCACGTCAGTGCCCACATCATCGGTGTAGCTGACGATGCTGGTGGTCACGCTCGGCGCGGTGGTATCGATCGTCAGCGTAAAGCCGGACGATGCGGTCCCTTCGTTACCGGCGGCATCGGCCACCACGGCGGTGTAGGTGTGGCTGCTGCCATCGACCAGGGTCGGGGTGGCAAAAGTCCAGGTGGTGCCGGTCACGGTGGCGGTACCGAGCAAGGTGCTGCCCTCGTAGATCCGCACCACATCACCGGCACCGAGTGCCGCGCTGAGGGTACCGTTGAGCACCGGCGTGCTGTCGTCGGTGCTGCTGCCACTGGCGAAGTCACCCACGTCGGTGCCCACATCATCGGTGTAGCTGACGATGCTGGTGGTCACGCTCGGCGCGGTGGTATCGATCGTCAGCGTAAAGCCGGACGATACGGTCCCTTCGTTACCGGCGGCATCGGCCACCACGGCGGTGTAGGTGTGGCTGCTGCCATCGACCAGGGTCGGGGTGGCAAAAGTCCAGGTGGTGCCGCTCACCGTGGCGGTACCGAGCAAGGTGCTGCCCTCGTAGATCCGCACCACATCACCGGCACCGAGTGCCGCGCTGAGGCTGCCGTTGAGCACCGGCGTGCTGTCGTCGGTGCTGCTGCCACTGGCGAAGTCACCCACGTCAGTGCCCACATCATCGGTGTAGCTGACGATGCTGGTGGTCACGCTCGGCGCGGTGGTGTCGATCGTCAGCGTAAAGCCGGACGATGCGGTCCCTTCGTTACCGGCGGCATCGGCCACCACGGCGGTGTAGGTGTGGCTGCTGCCATCGACCAGCGTCGGGGTGGCGAAGGTCCAGGTGGTGCCACTCACCGTGGCGGTGCCGAGCAAGGTGTTGCTCTCGTCGTAGATGCGTACCACCTCCCCTGCGCTCAGCGCAGCGCTGAGGCTGCCGTTGAGTACCGGTGTGCTGTCGTCGGTGCTGCTGCCACTGGCGAAGTCACCCACGTCGGTGCCCACATCATCGGTGTAGCTGACGATGCTGGTGGTCACGCTCGGCGCGGTGGTATCGATCGTCAGCGTAAAGCCGGACGATACGGTCCCTTCGTTACCGGCGGCATCGGCCACCACGGCGGTGTAGGTGTGGCTGCTGCCATCGACCAGGGTCGGGGTGGCAAAGGTCCAGGTGGTGCCGGTCACGGTGGCAGTGCCGAGCAAGGTGCTGCCCTCGTAGATCCGTACCACATCACCGGCACCGAGTGCCGCGCTGAGGGTACCGTTGAGCACCGGCGTGCTGTCGTCGGTGCTGCTGCCACTGGCGAAGTCACCCACGTCGGTGCCCACATCATCGGTGTAGCTGACGATGCTGGTGGTCACGCTCGGCGCGGTGGTATCGATCGTCAGCGTAAAGCCGGACGATACGGTCCCTTCGTTACCGGCGGCATCGGCCACCACGGCGGTGTAGGTGTGGCTGCTGCCATCGACCAGCGTCGGGGTGGCAAAGGTCCAGGTGGTGCCGCTCACCGTGGCGGTACCGAGCAAGGTGCTGCCCTCGTAGATCCGCACCACATCACCGGCACCGAGTGCCGCGCTGAGGCTGCCGTTGAGTACCGGTGTGCTGTCGTCGGTGCTGCTGCCACTGGCGAAGTCACCCACGTCAGTGCCCACATCATCGGTGTAGCTGACGATGCTGGTGGTCACGCTCGGCGCGGTGGTGTCGATCGTCAGCGTAAAGCCGGACGATGCGGTCCCTTCGTTACCGGCGGCATCGGCCACCACGGCGGTGTAGGTGTGGCTGCTGCCATCGACCAGGGTCGGGGTGGCAAAAGTCCAGGTGGTGCCGGTCACGGTGGCAGTGCCGAGCAAGGTGCTGCCCTCGTAGATCCGCACCACATCACCGGCACCGAGTGCCGCGCTGAGGCTGCCGTTGAGCACCGGTGTGCTGTCGTCGGTGCTGCTGCCACTGGCGAAGTCACCCACGTCAGTGCCCACATCATCGGTGTAGCTGACGATGCTGGTGGTCACGCTCGGCGCGGTGGTGTCGATCGTCAGCGTAAAGCCGGACGATGCGGTCCCTTCGTTACCGGCGGCATCGGCCACCACGGCGGTGTAGGTGTGGCTGCTGCCATCGACCAGGGTCGGGGTGGCAAAAGTCCAGGTGGTGCCGCTCACCGTGGCGGTACCGAGCAAGGTGCTGCCCTCGTAGATCCGCACCACATCACCGGCACCGAGTGCCGCGCTGAGGCTGCCGTTGAGCACCGGTGTGCTGTCGTCGGTGCTGCTGCCACTGGCGAAGTCACCCACGTCAGTGCCCACATCATCGGTGTAGCTGACGATGCTGGTGGTCACGCTCGGCGCGGTGGTATCGATCGTCAGCGTAAAGCCGGACGATGCGGTCCCTTCGTTACCGGCGGCATCGGCCACCACGGCGGTGTAGGTGTGGCTGCTGCCATCGACCAGGGTCGGGGTGGCAAAAGTCCAGGTGGTGCCGCTCACCGTGGCGGTACCGAGCAAGGTGCTGCCCTCGTAGATCCGCACCACATCACCGGCACCGAGTGCCGCGCTGAGGCTGCCGTTGAGTACCGGTGTGCTGTCGTCGGTGCTGCTGCCACTGGCGAAGTCACCCACGTCAGTGCCCACATCATCGGTGTAGCTGACGATGCTGGTGGTCACGCTCGGCGCGGTGGTGTCGATCGTCAGCGTAAAGCCGGACGATGCGGTCCCTTCGTTACCGGCGGCATCGGCCACCACGGCGGTGTAGGTGTGGCTGCTGCCATCGACCAGGGTCGGGGTGGCAAAAGTCCAGGTGGTGCCGGTCACGGTGGCAGTGCCGAGCAAGGTGCTGCCCTCGTAGATCCGCACCACATCACCGGCACCGAGTGCCGCGCTGAGGCTGCCGTTGAGCACCGGTGTGCTGTCGTCGGTGCTGCTGCCACTGGCGAAGTCACCCACGTCAGTGCCCACATCATCGGTGTAGCTGACGATGCTGGTGGTCACGCTCGGCGCGGTGGTATCGATCGTCAGCGTAAAGCCGGACGATGCGGTCCCTTCGTTACCGGCGGCATCGGCCACCACGGCGGTGTAGGTGTGGCTGCTGCCATCGACCAGGGTCGGGGTGGCAAAAGTCCAGGTGGTGCCGCTCACCGTGGCGGTACCGAGCAAGGTGCTGCCCTCGTAGATCCGCACCACATCACCGGCACCGAGTGCCGCGCTGAGGCTGCCGTTGAGTACCGGTGTGCTGTCGTCGGTGCTGCTGCCACTGGCGAAGTCACCCACGTCAGTGCCCACATCATCGGTGTAGCTGACGATGCTGGTGGTCACGCTCGGCGCGGTGGTGTCGATCGTCAGCGTAAAGCCGGACGATACGGTCCCTTCGTTACCCGCAGCATCGGCCACCACGGCGGTGTAGGTGTGGCTGCTGCCATCGACCAGGGTCGGGGTGGCAAAAGTCCAGGTGGTGCCGGTCACGGTGGCAGTGCCGAGCAAGGTGCTGCCCTCGTAGATCCGCACCACATCACCGGCACCGAGTGCCGCGCTGAGGGTACCGTTGAGCACCGGCGTGCTGTCGTCGGTGCTGCTGCCACTGGCGAAGTCACCCTGGATGGAGCCCTGGTTGTCGGTGTAGCTGGTGATGCTGGTGGTCATCGTCGGTGCGGTGGTGTCGCTGTACGCCACCACGGTGTCCGCCCCCACGTTGCCCGCGGCATCGGTGGCATGGACGGTGACATCGCCGGTCGGTTGATTGACGGGCGAAGTGAGGGTGTAGGAACCATCGGCCGCCGCTACGACGCTCGCAGTGCTGCCGTCCGGGTAGGTGACCGTGATCGTGTTGCCTGGCTCGGTCGAGCCGGTCACGGTGACGCTGCCATCGGCGTTGGTGACCACGCTGGTCGTCGGTGCTGCCGGCGCCGTGGTGTCGCTGTACGCCACCACGGTGTCCGGACCCACATTGCCCGCGGCATCGGTGGCATGGACGGTGACATCGCCGGTCGGTTGATTGACGGGCGAAGTGAGGGTGTAGGAACCGTCGGCCGCCGCCACGACGCTGCCGGTAGAACCGTCGGGATAAGTGACGGTGATCGTGTTGCCTGGCTCGGTCGAGCCGGTCACGGTGACGCTGCCATCGGCGTTGGTGACCACGCTGGTCGTCGGTGCTGCCGGCGCCGTGGTGTCGCTGTACGCCACCACGGTGTCCGGACCCACATTGCCCGCGGCATCGGTGGCATGGACGGTGACATCGCCGGTCGGTTGATTGACGGGCGAAGTGAGGGTGTAGGAACCGTCGGCCGCCGCTACGACGCTCGCAGTGCTGCCGTCCGGGTAGGTGACCGTGATCGTGTTGCCTGGCTCGGTCGAGCCGGTCACGGTGACGCTGCCATCGGCGTTGGTGACCACGCTGGTCGTCGGTGCTGCCGGCGCCGTGGTGTCGCTGTACGCCACCACGGTGTCCGGACCCACATTGCCCGCGGCATCGGTGGCATGGACGGTGACATCGCCGGTCGGTTGATTGACGGGCGAAGTGAGGGTGTAGGAACCGTCGGCCGCCGCCACGACGCTGCCGGTAGAACCGTCGGGATAAGTGACGGTGATCGTGTTGCCTGGCTCGGTCGAGCCGGTCACGGTGACGCTGCCATCGGCGTTGGTGACCACGCTGGTCGTCGGTGCTGCCGGCGCCGTGGTGTCGCTGTACGCCACCACGGTGTCCGGACCCACGTTGCCCGCGGCATCGGTGGCATGGACGGTGACATCGCCGGTCGGTTGATTGACGGGCGAAGTGAGGGTGTAGGAACCGTCGGCCGCCGCTACGACGCTCGCAGTGCTGCCGTCCGGGTAGGTGACGGTGACCGTGTTGCCTGGCTCGGTCGAGCCGGTCACGGTGACGCTGCCATCGGGGTTGGTGACCACGCTGGTCGTCGGTGCTGCCGGCGCGGTGGTGTCGCTGTACGCCACCACGGTGTCCGGACCCACGTTGCCCGCGGCATCGGTGGCATGGACGGTGACATCGCCGGTCGGTTGATTGACGGGCGAAGTGAGGGTGTAGGAACCGTCGGCCGCCGCCACGACGCTGCCGGTAGAACCGTCGGGATAAGTGACGGTGATCGTGTTGCCTGGCTCGGTCGAGCCGGTCACGGTGACGCTGCCATCGGCGTTGGTGACCACGCTGGTCGTCGGTGCTGCCGGCGCCGTGGTGTCGCTGTACGCCACCACGGTGTCCGGACCCACATTGCCCGCGGCATCGGTGGCATGGACGGTGACATCGCCGGTCGGTTGATTGACGGGCGAAGTGAGGGTGTAGGAACCGTCGGCCGCCGCCACCACGCTGCCGGTAGAACCGTCGGGATAAGTGACGGTGACCGTGTTGCCTGGCTCGGTCGAGCCGGTCACGGTGACGCTGCCATCGGCGTTGGTGACCACGCTGGTCGTCGGTGCTGCCGGCGCGGTGGTGTCGCTGTACGCCACCACGGTGTCCGGACCCACGTTGCCCGCGGCATCGGTGGCATGGACGGTGACATCGCCGGTCGGTTGATTGACGGGCGAAGTGAGGGTGTAGGAACCGTCGGCCGCCGCTACGACGCTCGCAGTGCTGCCGTCCGGGTAGGTGACGGTGACCGTGTTGCCTGGCTCGGTCGAGCCGGTCACGGTGACGCTGCCATCGGGGTTGGTGACCACGCTGGTCGTCGGTGCTGCCGGCGCGGTGGTGTCGCTGTACGCCACCACGGTGTCCGGACCCACGTTGCCCGCGGCATCGGTGGCATGGACGGTGACATCGCCGGTCGGTTGATTGACGGGCGAAGTGAGGGTGTAGGAACCGTCGGCCGCCGCCACGACGCTGCCGGTAGAACCGTCGGGATAAGTGACGGTGATCGTGTTGCCTGGCTCGGTCGAGCCGGTCACGGTGACGCTGCCATCGGCGTTGGTGACCACGCTGGTCGTCGGTGCTGCCGGCGCCGTGGTGTCGCTGTACGCCACCACGGTGTCCGGACCCACATTGCCCGCGGCATCGGTGGCATGGACGGTGACATCGCCGGTCGGTTGATTGACGGGCGAAGTGAGGGTGTAGGAACCGTCGGCCGCCGCCACCACGCTGCCGGTAGAACCGTCGGGATAAGTGACGGTGACCGTGTTGCCTGGCTCGGTCGAACCGGTCACGGTGACGCTGCCATCGGCGTTGGTGACCACGCTGGTCGTCGGTGCTGCCGGCGCGGTGGTGTCGCTGTACGCCACCACGGTGTCCGGACCCACGTTGCCCGCGGCATCGGTGGCATGGACGGTGACATCGCCGGTCGGTTGATTGACGGGCGAAGTGAGGGTGTAGGAACCGTCGGCCGCCGCCACCACGCTGCCGGTAGAACCGTCGGGATAAGTGACGGTGACCGTGTTGCCTGGCTCGGTCGAGCCGGTCACGGTGACGCTGCCATCGGCGTTGGTGACCACGCTGGTCGTCGGTGCTGCCGGCGCGGTGGTGTCGCTGTACGCCACCACGGTGTCCGGACCCACGTTGCCCGCGGCATCGGTGGCATGGACGGTGACATCGCCGGTCGGTTGATTGACGGGCGAAGTGAGGGTGTAGGAACCGTCGGCCGCCGCTACGACGCTCGCAGTGCTGCCGTCCGGGTAGGTGACGGTGACCGTGTTGCCTGGCTCGGTCGAGCCGGTCACGGTGACGCTGCCATCGGGGTTGGTGACCACGCTGGTCGTCGGTGCTGCCGGCGCGGTGGTGTCGCTGTACGCCACCACGGTGTCCGGACCCACGTTGCCCGCGGCATCGGTGGCATGGACGGTGACATCGCCGGTCGGTTGATTGACGGGCGAAGTGAGGGTGTAGGAACCGTCGGCCGCCGCCACGACGCTGCCGGTAGAACCGTCGGGATAAGTGACGGTGATCGTGTTGCCTGGCTCGGTCGAGCCGGTCACGGTGACGCTGCCATCGGCGTTGGTGACCACGCTGGTCGTCGGTGCTGCCGGCGCCGTGGTGTCGCTGTACGCCACCACGGTGTCCGGACCCACATTGCCCGCGGCATCGGTGGCATGGACGGTGACATCGCCGGTCGGTTGATTGACGGGCGAAGTGAGGGTGTAGGAACCGTCGGCCGCCGCCACCACGCTGCCGGTAGAACCGTCGGGATAAGTGACGGTGACCGTGTTGCCTGGCTCGGTCGAGCCGGTCACGGTGACGCTGCCATCGGCGTTGGTGACCACGCTGGTCGTCGGTGCTGCCGGCGCGGTGGTGTCGCTGTACGCCACCACGGTGTCCGGACCCACGTTGCCCGCGGCATCGGTGGCATGGACGGTGACATCGCCGGTCGGTTGATTGACGGGCGAAGTGAGGGTGTAGGAACCGTCGGCCGCCGCTACGACGCTCGCAGTGCTGCCGTCCGGGTAGGTGACGGTGACCGTGTTGCCTGGCTCGGTCGAGCCGGTCACGGTGACGCTGCCATCGGGGTTGGTGACCACGCTGGTCGTCGGTGCTGCCGGCGCGGTGGTGTCGCTGTACGCCACCACGGTGTCCGGACCCACGTTGCCCGCGGCATCGGTGGCATGGACGGTGACATCGCCGGTCGGTTGATTGACGGGCGAAGTGAGGGTGTAGGAACCGTCGGCCGCCGCCACGACGCTGCCGGTAGAACCGTCGGGATAAGTGACGGTGATCGTGTTGCCTGGCTCGGTCGAGCCGGTCACGGTGACGCTGCCATCGGCGTTGGTGACCACGCTGGTCGTCGGTGCTGCCGGCGCGGTGGTGTCGCTGTACGCCACCACGGTGTCCGGACCCACGTTGCCCGCGGCATCGGTGGCATGGACGGTGACATCGCCGGTCGGTTGATTCACGGGCGAAGTGAGGGTGTAGGAACCGTCGGCCGCCGCCACCACGCTGCCGGTAGAACCGTCGGGATAAGTGACGGTGACCGTGTTGCCTGGCTCGGTCGAACCGGTCACGGTGACGCTGCCATCGGCGTTGGTGACCACGCTGGTCGTCGGTGCTGCCGGCGCCGTGGTGTCGCTGTACGCCACCACGGTGTCCGGACCCACATTGCCCGCGGCATCGGTGGCATGGACGGTGACATCGCCGGTCGGTTGATTGACGGGCGAAGTGAGGGTGTAGGAACCGTCGGCCGCCGCCACCACGCTGCCGGTAGAACCGTCGGGATAAGTGACGGTGACCGTGTTGCCTGGCTCGGTCGAACCGGTCACGGTGACGCTGCCATCGGCGTTGGTGACCACGCTGGTCGTCGGTGCTGCCGGCGCGGTGGTGTCGCTGTACGCCACCACGGTGTCCGGACCCACGTTGCCCGCGGCATCGGTGGCATGGACGGTGACATCGCCGGTCGGTTGATTGACGGGCGAAGTGAGGGTGTAGGAACCGTCGGCCGCCGCCACCACGCTGCCGGTAGAACCGTCGGGATAAGTGACGGTGACCGTGTTGCCTGGCTCGGTCGAGCCGGTCACGGTGACGCTGCCATCGGCGTTGGTGACCACGCTGGTCGTCGGTGCTGCCGGCGCGGTGGTGTCGCTGTACGCCACCACGGTGTCCGGACCCACGTTGCCCGCGGCATCGGTGGCATGGACGGTGACATCGCCGGTCGGTTGATTGACGGGCGAAGTGAGGGTGTAGGAACCGTCGGCCGCCGCCACGACGCTGCCGGTAGAACCGTCGGGATAAGTGACGGTGATCGTGTTGCCTGGCTCGGTCGAGCCGGTCACGGTGACGCTGCCATCGGCGTTGGTGACCACGCTGGTCGTCGGTGCTGCCGGCGCGGTGGTGTCGCTGTACGCCACCACGGTGTCCGGACCCACGTTGCCCGCGGCATCGGTGGCATGGACGGTGACATCGCCGGTCGGTTGATTGACGGGCGAAGTGAGGGTGTAGGAACCGTCGGCCGCCGCCACGACGCTGCCGGTAGAACCGTCGGGATAAGTGACGGTGATCGTGTTGCCTGGCTCGGTCGAGCCGGTCACGGTGACGCTGCCATCGGCGTTGGTGACCACGCTGGTCGTCGGTGCTGCCGGCGCCGTGGTGTCGCTGTACGCCACCACGGTGTCCGGACCCACGTTGCCCGCGGCATCGGTGGCATGGACGGTGACATCGCCGGTCGGTTGATTGACGGGCGAAGTGAGGGTGTAGGAACCGTCGGCCGCCGCCACGACGCTGCCGGTAGAACCGTCGGGATAAGTGACGGTGATCGTGTTGCCTGGCTCGGTCGAGCCGGTCACGGTGACGCTGCCATCGGCGTTGGTGACCACGCTGGTCGTCGGTGCTGCCGGCGCGGTGGTGTCGCTGTACGCCACCACGGTGTCCGGACCCACGTTGCCCGCGGCATCGGTGGCATGGACGGTGACATCGCCGGTCGGTTGATTCACGGGCGAAGTGAGGGTGTAGGAACCGTCGGCCGCCGCCACCACGCTGCCGGTAGAACCGTCGGGATAAGTGACGGTGACCGTGTTGCCTGGCTCGGTCGAACCGGTCACGGTGACGCTGCCATCGGCGTTGGTGACCACGCTGGTCGTCGGTGCTGCCGGCGCCGTGGTGTCGCTGTACGCCACCACGGTGTCCGGACCCACATTGCCCGCGGCATCGGTGGCATGGACGGTGACATCGCCGGTCGGTTGATTGACGGGCGAAGTGAGGGTGTAGGAACCGTCGGCCGCCGCCACCACGCTGCCGGTAGAACCGTCGGGATAAGTGACGGTGACCGTGTTGCCTGGCTCGGTCGAACCGGTCACGGTGACGCTGCCATCGGCGTTGGTGACCACGCTGGTCGTCGGTGCTGCCGGCGCGGTGGTGTCGCTGTACGCCACCACGGTGTCCGGACCCACGTTGCCCGCGGCATCGGTGGCATGGACGGTGACATCGCCGGTCGGTTGATTGACGGGCGAAGTGAGGGTGTAGGAACCGTCGGCCGCCGCCACGACGCTGCCGGTAGAACCGTCGGGATAAGTGACGGTGATCGTGTTGCCTGGCTCGGTCGAGCCGGTCACGGTGACGCTGCCATCGGCGTTGGTGACCACGCTGGTCGTCGGTGCTGCCGGCGCGGTGGTGTCGCTGTACGCCACCACGGTGTCCGGACCCACGTTGCCCGCGGCATCGGTGGCATGGACGGTGACATCGCCGGTCGGTTGATTGACGGGCGAAGTGAGGGTGTAGGAACCGTCGGCCGCCGCCACGACGCTGCCGGTAGAACCGTCGGGATAAGTGACGGTGATCGTGTTGCCTGGCTCGGTCGAGCCGGTCACGGTGACGCTGCCATCGGCGTTGGTGACCACGCTGGTCGTCGGTGCTGCCGGCGCCGTGGTGTCGCTGTACGCCACCACGGTGTCCGGACCCACGTTGCCCGCGGCATCGGTGGCATGGACGGTGACATCGCCGGTCGGTTGATTCACGGGCGAAGTGAGGGTGTAGGAACCGTCGGCCGCCGCCACCACGCTGCCGGTAGAACCGTCGGGATAAGTGACGGTGACCGTGTTGCCTGGCTCGGTCGAGCCGGTCACGGTGACGCTGCCATCGGCGTTGGTGACCACGCTGGTCGTCGGTGCTGCCGGCGCCGTGGTGTCGCTGTACGCCACCACGGTGTCCGGACCCACGTTGCCCGCGGCATCGGTGGCATGGACGGTGACATCGCCGGTCGGTTGATTGACGGGCGAAGTGAGGGTGTAGGAACCGTCGGCCGCCGCCACCACGCTGCCGGTAGAACCGTCGGGATAAGTGACGGTGACCGTGTTGCCGGGCTCGGTCGAACCGGTCACGGTGACGCTGCCATCGGCGTTGGTGACCACGCTGGTCGTCGGTGCTGCCGGCGCCGTGGTGTCGCTGTACGCCACCACGGTGTCCGGACCCACATTGCCCGCGGCATCGGTGGCATGGACGGTGACATCGCCGGTCGGTTGATTGACGGGCGAAGTGAGGGTGTAGGAACCGTCGGCCGCCGCCACGACGCTGCCGGTAGAACCGTCGGGATAAGTGACGGTGACCGTGTTGCCTGGCTCGGTCGAACCGGTCACGGTGACGCTGCCATCGGCGTTGGTGACCACGCTGGTCGTCGGTGCTGCCGGCGCGGTGGTGTCGCTGTACGCCACCACGGTGTCCGGACCCACGTTGCCCGCGGCATCGGTGGCATGGACGGTGACATCGCCGGTCGGTTGATTGACGGGCGAAGTGAGGGTGTAGGAACCGTCGGCCGCCGCCACGACGCTGCCGGTAGAACCGTCGGGATAAGTGACGGTGATCGTGTTGCCTGGCTCGGTCGAGCCGGTCACGGTGACGCTGCCATCGGGGTTGGTGACCACGCTGGTCGTCGGTGCTGCCGGCGCCGTGGTGTCGCTGTACGCCACCACGGTGTCCGGACCCACGTTGCCCGCGGCATCGGTGGCATGGACGGTGACATCGCCGGTCGGTTGATTGACGGGCGAAGTGAGGGTGTAGGAACCGTCGGCCGCCGCCACCACGCTGCCGGTAGAACCGTCGGGATAAGTGACGGTGATCGTATTGCCCGGCTCGGTCGAACCGGTCACAGTGACACTGCCATCGGGGTTGGTGACCACGCTAGCCGTCGGTGCCGATGGTGCGGTGGTGTCGCTGTACGCCACCACGGTATCCGCCCCCACGTTGCCCGCGGCATCGGTGGCATGGACGGTGACATCGCCGGTCGGTTGATTGACGGGCGAAGTGAGGGTGTAGGAACCGTCGGCCGCCGCCACGACGCTCGCAGTGCTGCCGTCCGGGAAGGTGATGGAGACGGTGTTGCCGGGCTCCGTCGCGCCCGTCACGGTGACGCTGCCATCCGCGTTGTTCACCACATTGACGGTCGGTGCCGATGGCGCAGTGGTGTCTTGAGGCGCACCACCACCACCACCACCACCACCACCACCACCACCACCACCACTAGCCGCCCCGGCCAGTGCTAAACCACCGAGTACCCATGCCAGCGTGGAAAGATCGAAGGATTCGTGGACCAGTAACGGTTCAATGGAGTCGATCGACACAAACTGATCGAGCATCGAGCTGTTCTCGGAGGGCTCCATCAACCAGAGTTGATCAGCATCCTGCAAAACCAGGTCGCTCTGCTGAGGCCCTTGATCTGGGAAAAAACCGTGAATCTTGATGACCGCGCCTGATGCAAGAGTGACAGTGAGCAGATCTCCCTGCCGCTCGATGTTTTTTATATCGGAACGCTTGACCGATAAACGGACGACCGACGGAGCTTGCAAAGTAAGCTCAAGACTCGGGGCGGTCATTTCCTTATGAGTGGTTTTATTAACAACTGAAATCAAGCTTTCCATGAGTAGATCCTCGAATATCTAATGCAGACAGGCAGCAAATTTAAAACTTCCAGAAAATATCAATATCACCACCCACCAAATCCAAGATCATCACGTCAAAATTGTTCACAAGCGGCAAACGTAAAAAAAGATGAAAAACCAAGTAAAACTTACAAATAGCCCCGCCACACGCAGAAAAGTCGTGCTCCCGCCGACCCAAAAAACCATTATTTTAATAATCAGGTAACGCCCAATGTTTTTTCCAACCTCTAGATAACACTGATTTTTTTGACGCCCGCCCTCGTCACAACAAACCAGAAACCAAGATAGAGACAAAGGCCTCGAAAAAAAATCAATGACCATTCGCGACGCACACAACGAAGCGAACAGTGAAAATGTCAACAATTGACACGCAAGTTAAAAATCACCCTTCTGGAGTGATAGCTTTCATAAAACCGGCATGCAATCAAACATGCGAACCCCGTTTAAGCAGCATCGAAGATGATCGAGACATCGACACGCATACGATTTTATTAATTATAAAAATCCAGAGAGCTCAGCCACTAACAGCACATCACACCAACCAATAACAACCTCAAGCTGGCACTACCCCCTCCGAAAATCTCATCTGACTTCTATCACGGATACGAAACCTTCCTCTGTTCGCGGAACGCCTTGGCCTCGGACATTGACTTTTATAATCAGGAGCGTTTAAAC
The DNA here is from genome assembly GCF_024168645.1 of Pseudomonas sp. GGS8. Taxonomy (NCBI): domain Bacteria; kingdom Pseudomonadati; phylum Pseudomonadota; class Gammaproteobacteria; order Pseudomonadales; family Pseudomonadaceae; genus Pseudomonas; species Pseudomonas sp. GGS8. The sequence goes on from NZ_JALJWF010000001.1 coordinate 5,863,000, forward strand.
ACATGTTCAGATCACACAGTTTGTTATTTGGCATGTTGATACTCCCAACATTTAGCCCCCCTACCCTGGCCCGAGAACTGAATTTACCTTGGCTTTCAGGAGAGAGACCGGCACTGGTGCAAGGGCTGAGTTCGCAACGCCTGGCCGATGAACTGAGAGGCGAACCCGGTCCTGACACATCCATCGCAAATGCTCCTCTGCACGAAAAAGCTCTGGAGCTGCGCAAGGCGGTGCTCATCGCAGTCAATCGTCATCCGTCGATCATTTCGGCGGCGTCAGCCATCGCCGAGCAGGAGGGTCGGGTCGATGTCGCCAAGGCTGGCTACTACCCGAAAATCAGCGCCGGGGTGAACTCCGGGCGCGTAAGCACCTACGGAAATGGCCAGGTAGCAACACTTTCGGTGTCGCAGATGCTGCATGATTTCGGCAAGGTCAGCGGCTCGGTTACCCAGGCCGAAGGCCAGGTGTTCAAGCAACAGGCGCTTCTGCTCAAACAGATCGACGTGATTGCCGAGCGAACCGCCGAGACCATGCTGGAGGTTCACCGCCAGCAAAGCCTGCTGAAAATCGCCAGGGATCAGGTCAAGGCGGTACAGGATGTTCTGGCAATGGTGAAGATGCGTGCCGACTCCGGCCTGACAACGCAATCGGACTATATTCAAGCCAGCACCCGACTGCAGAGCGCACAAGCCAATGCTCAACAGGTGGCGACGCTGCTGAAACAATGGCGCGCACGGTTATCGACACTGGTTGGCAATCCTCTGCCAGCCGCAGTGGCCGACCTACCTGCGGATCTGGAGCGCTCGGCGCGCCTGGACAGCGTTCCCGATTACGCGATCCTACCCGACGTCCTGGCCGCCGAAGCCGATCGCAGATCCGCCTTTGGGCAACTGGAAAACGCCAAGGCTCAACGCTATCCGACCATAGCTCTGGAGGCCTCGGCAAACCAGGCAATCACTGGCACCAACCCGAGCAACGGCGAAGAACACGGCCACTACAACACCCTGATGCTCACGGGCTCCATGCAGCTCTACCAGGGGGGCGCCGTTTCGGCACAGATCCGTGCTGCCACCGCTGCAATCGACCGCGCCGAGTCAAGCATCAACGAAGCACAACTGTCGGCTGAAGACATCCTGCTGCGCGCTCGCGAACAGGCCATCGGCGCTCGTATGCGTCTGGGCATTCTGGGCCAGCGCATGGCGACCATGACCGAAACCCGGGCACTCTACAGAGACCAGTACAGCGTAGGTACCCGCTCGGTACTCGATCTACTCAACGCCGAGCAGGAGGTGTACCAAGCCGCCGCAGACCAGGAAGCCACGCGTCACGACTTCTGGCTGGGCCTGATCACCTTCATCAATGCCGCCGGATACAGTCGCGACGCCTACGGATTGAACAACACCCCCATTCAACAGGTAGAGATTCAGCCATGACGATTGCCGCCCAGTATCAGCCCTGGCTAGAGGCAATGCTCAGCATTGCAAAGCACTACCGGATGGGTGTCTCCGAAGAGACGATCCGGGTATCCCTGGCTTGGGAACGTGGCAGTACCCCTGATGCGGTCCTGAAGCGCATGGCCGCCCAAATGGGCCTGATGCTGCGTTTCGAGACGTTTTCCGACATAGCACTCGACCCCTGGCGTTTACCGTTGGCAGTGGAGCTCTATGACGGTCAAGTCGCAATCGTCGACAAGGCCGATGCCGCCGGCAACCTGAGCGTGCTCAAAAGCGGCGATCAAGGCCTGTTTATCAGTCTGACCGTCGCCCAACTCCGTGAGCGCGCCGTGCGGGTTGCGATACTGCGACCGGAATCGTCGGTCCCCGACGCACGGGTTGACGACTACATCAAGCCCTATCAGCGCAACTGGTTCTGGCGCATTGCCCTGCGCGACTGGAAACGCTACGGCGACGTGGCACTGGCAGCGGCAGTCGCCAACATCCTGGCCCTGTCCGGCGTGATTTTTTCCATGCAGGTCTATGACCGTGTCGTACCGGCCCAATCGGAATCCACCCTATGGGTGCTGTTTCTGGGCGTGCTGTTGGCAATCGGTTTCGAGTTCATCCTGCGCATGTCGCGCTCGCGCATCGCCGACTTGATCGGAAAACGCGCCGACCTGAAGATCACCGATCTGGTCTTTGGTCATGCCTTGCGCTTGCGCAATGATGCGCGATCCAAATCCACCGGCACCTTCATCTCGCAAATCCGCGAGCTTGAACAAGTGCGCGAGCTGATTACCTCGACCACCATCAGCGCAATCACCGACCTACCGTTTGTGCTGTTGTTTCTGGTCATCCTGTACATGACCGGCGGGCCGTTGGTGTATATCGCTCTGGGCGCCCTGCCCTTGATGATCCTACCGGGCATTCTGGCTCAGAGGCCGTTAGCCCGGCTGTCGAACGAGGGCATGCGCGAGTCGGCGTTGCGCAACGCGTTGCTGGTGGAGGCCGTGCAAGGCATCGAAGACATCAAGCTGCTGCGCGCCGAGCCACGCTTCCAGAACCAGTGGAACCAGTTACATGCCGTCTCGGCGGATATTTCCATCAAGCAACGCCACATCACCAACCTGCTGATGACCTGGACCCAGGAATTACAAGGCCTGGTATATGCCGCCGTACTACTAGGCGGTTGCTATCTGGTCATGAGCGGTGACATGACGACCGGCGCGCTGGTGGCCTCCTCGATTCTTGCTTCGCGGATGATGGCGCCACTGGCGCAGATATCGAGTGTATTCGCCCGCTGGCAACAGGCTAAGGTCGCGCGTAAGGGGCTGGACGAGTTGATGAAGCGCCCGGTGGATCAACCCGAGCACTCCAAGCTGTTGAACCGTCCACTGATCCACGGTCAGTTCACTTTGAGCGGCGTGCAATTTCAATACGGCGAGAAAGACAAGGCTCCGGCGCTGGACATCAAGCACCTGAACATTCAGCCCGGTGAACGCATCGCGATCCTTGGTCGCAATGGCGCGGGTAAATCCACCTTGCTCCAACTGTTGGCGGGTATGCACATGCCCCTGCGCGGCTCGATCAAACTGGACGGGCTGGAGATGGGATTGATCGACCCGGCGGACGTGCGGCGGGACGTCGGCTTACTGACCCAGAACTCGCGACTGTTCTTCGGCTCCATCCGTGACAACCTGACCCTTGGCCGGCCGATGGCGACCGATGACGAAATCCTCCAAGCGCTGTCCTTGAGCGGCGCTCTTGCTCTGGTCCAGGCTCAGGAGGGGGGCCTGGACTACATGATCATGGAAGGTGGCATCGGGCTTTCCGGCGGTCAGAAGCAGGCGCTGCTGCTGGCCCGAACCATCATCCGCCAACCCAATACAGTTTTGCTGGACGAGCCGACGGCCTCACTGGACGAAATCAGCGAACAGCAAGTCTTGAATCAACTGGCCCCTTGGCTGGAAGGCCGCACTTTGTTGGTGGCAACGCACCGGCTTTCGGTTCTGAAGTGGGTCGAGCGCGTTCTGGTGATCGATGGCGGACGCGTCGTCATGGACGGCACCAAAGAACAGGTGCTCTCGCAACTCGGCCACAAATAGGCCCGGATAACAGCGATCCCTTCCCCTATTACTTTGAAAGCGAACTGACCATGAACCAACCCATAATAGCTCCCCCCCCGGCCTCCAAATCTCCCGGGAAGCCGCCATATAAGTCTGATGCCTTACAGGTTGACGGCTTCGGCCTGTCCGAAAAAGAACTACCCGGCGCCTCCCGTCTAGTCTGGTGCCTGGCCCTTGCGGTCTGTGCTTTCACCACCTGGGCCTGGTACTTCAAACTCGACGAAGTCTCTACCGGCACTGGCAAGGTGATCGCCTCCTCCAAGGAGCAAGTGATCAAATCCCTGGAAGGCGGAGTCCTGGCCAGCTTGCATGTTCAGGAGGGCGATATTGTCGAAAAGGGAGAAGTACTGGCTCAGCTGGATCCGACCCGCATCGAGTCGGCCGTTGAGGAAAGCGCCTCACGCGTCCGCGCCGCCCAGGCGACGTCCGCCCGTTTGATGGCCGAGGTCAACAACACGCCCCTGCAATTTCCCGAAGAGGTCCTGAAGGAGCCGGAGCTGGTCGAAGCCGAAACAGCGCTCTTTCATTCCCGCCGCGAAAGCCTTGAAAAGTCCCTCTCCGGCCTGGGCGAAGCCATGCAGCTAATCCGCAGTGAACTGCAGCTGACCACGCCTTTGGTGGCCCGTGGTGCCGCCAGCACCGTGGAAGTGCTGCGCCTGAAGCGCCAGCTCAATGAACTGCAAAACAGGTACACCGACACCCAAACCCAATACCTGGTCAAGGCTCGGGAGGAACTGGCCAAGGCCAATACCGAGATCGAAGCCCAGCAATCGGTGACCCGAGGACGCAATGACTCGCTAACGCGCCTGACCTTCACCTCACCGGTACGTGGCGTGATCAAGGACATCGAAGTCAACACAGTCGGCGGAGTGATCCCGCCCAACGGCCAACTGATGCGCATCGTTCCGCTAGACGAACGCCTGCAAGTCGAAGCACGAATCGCCCCAAGGGACATCGCCTACATCCACCCCGGGCAAGCGGCCACAGTGAAGATATCGGCCTATGACTATTCCATATATGGTGGTCTGCCCGGAAAAGTCGCCCTCATCTCCCCCGACACACTTCAGGACGATGTCCACCGGGACGTTTATTACTATCGGGTTTATATACTGACCGATTCCGACTCATTATTGAATAAAACGGGCGCACGACTTCCTATTGTGCCGGGCATGATTGCAACGGTCGACATTCATACCGGTGAAAAGACTGTGCTTTCTTACTTAGTGAAACCACTAAACAAAGGCCGGGAAGCTCTTCGAGAACGCTGATGAGTTCAAACTTGTTCAGATTTAAAGTTCGAAACATCACTAATTAATGAAAAACTGGCGCCGGGTCACGCGGAGGTAGTTGCTGTAATACTCAAACGGTCAGGTATCCGTCCAGACATGATCAAAGTCCAGGGTAAAGGCAGCACTGAATCCGTAGTCGATTGCCCCGGCGACAACATCACACCGGAGCTGATTCACTGCCTGCAACCCAATCGCCGAGTCAACGTTCAAGTGATCGGTAACTGAGTAACACTCTCCCCCACTGTCACGGCTCGACTGTCGCTCCTGGGTCCAGCGCCTCCAGACGATAGCCGTAGCCGTAAACCGTTGTCAGAACCCAGCCGTGCTCGGAAGTCAGCTTCAACTTGTTGCGAATGCGATAAATATGGGTATCCAGAGTCCGCGAAGAAAGCACTTCATCCCGAGTCCATAAGTGCTCGTACAAGTAGCTGCGAGACAGAGGACGCCCCTGATTCTTGAACAGCAGCAACGCCAGATTGAACTCGCGAAGCGTCAGTGCAACGGGTACATCCGCTACATAGACCCGTGCCTCTTGAATGTCGAATCGAATGTTGCCAAAGGTTACCACTCCATCAGCTCGGCCCGTCTCCGTCTGGCGCTGACGCAACACGTTATTCAGACGCGCCAACAGTTCAGCCTGACGGAATGGCTTGCTGATGTATTCATCAGCTCCGGCATTAAGGGCCTTTACCACATCATGCTCGGCAGTGCGCGAGGTCAGCATAATCACTGGCGGCTCCGGTTTGAGGTGCTCCTTAATCCATAGCAGCATCTGCAACCCACTGATCTCGGACACTTGCCAGTCAAGGATAATCAGATCGAAGGTTTCCCGCTTGAGCCGACGTAATAGTTCCGGACTACTGGAGAAGGCCGTGCATATGGGAGAACTACCGTCAGGCAACCGGTAAAAACCAAGCGCTTCTTGCAAGAGTTCAAGCGCCATGGGTTCATCATCAAGAATAGCAATGCGCATAGGGGGACTGCTCCTGATCACCTAGTCGCCTGATCCGTGGTCAACAGGGGTGATATCAACTTCCGGCTTCAATGCCGAAAATGCACTAACACATTGTGAACAACTGTCACTTAAACGCTAGACCACTGCGTACCTTAATTAAGATGCATTATCTGGAGGCATTCTTCCAGAGTTTTTTTATTTTAAGCTCGTTCGTTTACCCGAGGACCTCCGACACTCGACAAGGTGAAGTATTCCTAACTTTAAGGAGAGTATTTTTATCATGCCCAGTCATTTTTTTAGTGAAGACTTTGAACCGTCGGACATTGAAAAAAACAGTATTCGCATCCTAGTTGTCGACAACTGGTCATTTCAGCTGATGGAGACACTAAGCACACTTGGCCATGTCGGATACTTCAATACCTTCCCAGCACTTAGCGGCCCCGATGCCTTGAGTGCCCTATGCACCACCCAAACGCCCTACGATGTGATCCTATGTAGCGCCGAGATGAATATCGCAGAGCTACGCATACTCCTCCTCGCTGCCTCGAAACACAGATTGGCCCCCTACTTCTCCCTGATCGGTGACAAACAGTCGATCTACCAACGCCTTGAATTTCTTTACGAAGCCAGCGGCCCTGACTTTCGCTTTCTGGGTGTACTGACCAAGCCGCTTTCCCCCCCCCTCCTGGCCTCGACCCTCTCGTGGGTCGATACGCGCGCGCGCCACAAAACCAAAACTCTTCCGTCCAGCTTCGACGGAGAAATGTCCTAGTCCGCAATATACCTTCCCGGCCGAGCCCAACAAGTGATCAGGCTCATAGATCAAACCTGAATTAAATAGCCTGAAAAACTAAAGTGAAGGTGGTACCTACATCAATCTGGCTGGCGCATGCGATGCGAGCGTCATGGCGTTGCATGATCTTGCTGACGAAGGCCATGCCCAGACCATAGCCGTCACCTCGTTGGTTACCCGTGCCGAACTGGCGGAACTCGTCGAACAGATGCGGTAAGTCCTCTTCGCCAATGCCTCGCCCCTCATCACGGAGAGTCAGAACGATTTCCGTGTCCTTTCGCATGAGTTCGATGTGAGCGATGGTGTCTGACGGACTGTATTTCACAGCGTTTTCCAGCAAGTTGAAGATGGCTCGTGTCAGCAATTCCCGAGAGCCGTTCGTTACACAGGTTTCATCATCGATGAACAGGTGCTCGATTCGAATGCCTTTGTGTTGAGCCAGAGGCCAGACCTGATCGATTGCATCAAGCACGATTGCGCCAATGAACAGTGGCTCGAATGTCACGGGCTTGGACTTGGCCTCCTCCAGCAGCATGAAGCTATCGGCCAGACCCAGGGTGCGTCGAACCTGTTGTTCAATATGCCGGCGAAGCTCGTCGACGGACATTGGTTCTTTAACCAGTTCCTGCATTTCCAGGAGCGCCAGAATGGCCGACTGTGGAGCACGCAGATCATGGGAAAGAAAACGCAGCATGCAGTCGCGCTGCTCCTGGGCCAGGCGTTCCACCGTGAATTCAAGCAAGCCGACCAGCCAACCCTTGGGTTCGCCGCTCTCCGTATCCAGTGACGCCAATTGTATTTTGAAGCTGCGTTCAGAGAGGGTATGAATAAATTGCCCTGCAAGCCGCTCCAGAGAGATTTCACCCGGCGCCCAGGCAGACATGCGCAACGGTGCAGAGGGATCGGTGGTGGAGTCGATACTGCGCAGTATCTGAAAGATGTTTCTGCCAACCAGGGATTGAGGATTGTCACTGCCATTTCCCTCTAGAGCGACTGCACTGAGGTTGACCAACAATACCTTACCCTGCAGGTCTGTGACGAAGATCGCCGATGGCAGGCTGTCCAGGCACTGGGCGATAAAGCGCCGCGAACTGTGCATGTGCTCAATCATCGAGTCCAGAGCCAAGGCTCGCCCCACTAGTTTGTCACCGCGAAAGACCGACTCGGATTGTGCCGGCTGCTCCTTGAGTTCGTGCTTCATGCGATCAAGCTCAACGCCAAAAAACACCACTAGCGCATTCAGGCGCCGCCAGCTCCAGAACATATACGCCGCAAGGATACCTACCAGGCTGGCACCGGGAGGCGACCACCAACCCAGCACCAGAAGCACCAACGAGAGCGTCAGGTGGACAATGACCAAACCCAGGCAGACAAGGAAGGTGTTACGTAGCCGGAAAGTCGAGAACAGGGTTAGTACGATCAGCACCGAGAGGATCGACTGACTGATGTTTACCCACATCGGTGTTGGTGTAATCAGCTGCTGGTGAAGCAAGCCGTTAAGCAAATGTGCATTGACGACTACTCCAGGGGTGGCGCCGCCCGACACAGAAATCGGGGTCGGATAACGATCACCCAAGCCTGAAGCGGTGACGCCGACTAGGATGATTCGGTTGCGCAGCAGCTCATCCGGCACCTCTCCATTCAGCACGCTGATAAATGAAACAGCGGGCACCTGCGAGTGATTTTCGCCGAAAGGGATGAGGACTTCATTCCAGGCAAACCACGATCCGCCCTGACTCCTTGCACAGCACCTGTCAGGTAGCTTCGGTTGCTGATCGGCAGTGAAAGTTGCGGCGTAGGCCTCCCAGGCCAGTTGGTTGAGCTGTCCGTTGGCGTTGCCTTCCTTCAGGTAGACCTGGCGCACGACACTGTCGACTCCGGCCCGGACGTAGATGTGGCCGATGGCCTTGGCTCCTTCGGCCACCGGTTTGATCGGAGACAGGTAGCGCGGAGCCTGGCCTGGCGCAGGCTCAGCTTCGCGCAAAGTTGGAACAACAACTCGGCCGACCTTGGCCATTGCGGCTCCCAGACGCCGGTCTATTTCGGGGCTAGGGTCGCGCTCGGTGAAGATTAAATCGTAGAGCACGGCCTTTGGCGTCAATGGGGCTAGTCTTTCCAGGAGCAGGCTATGGAAATCCCGAGACCAGGGCCAGCGACCAATGGCAGAAATACTGGCATCGTCGATGGTGATCAGCATGATGCGCGGATCCATCGGTGGTGAGACCAAGGGCATCAACTTGTCGTAGATAAGCCGATCCAGTTGCCATTGGGGAACGGCGGCCAGGAAGCCCACGGCGGGAAGTAGGACCAATGTGATGATGATCCCTTCCCGAAGCATTTTGTGAAAAGGCAACTGCACGCTGAGCATAAAAATGGGCTGTCTTGATCGATGATTGAGCGTCAACACTAAAGCAAGATTCCGGACTCCAGCGGCTCGGGTCAGGAGCGCTGCAACCTCGGCATTCAAATTTACTTAGAAAGTACTGCTCCTCACTCAAAACATTTCCGACCTAGCAGGCTATTGCAGCATGCTTTTTTGATACACCCTGAAAGACCGAGCCACACTAGCGACCTAGGCGATGAATCTTGAATTCCGGAAGAAGAGACATCCAGCGAAATAAACAAGCTTCACCTGATGTTCATAAAGTTAAAACTAAACTATACCCCAGAATATCATCGCCTTACCGAAGAAGGAATATGCCACAAAAAATCCAAATATGGATGTGTGAAATCCAAATTTTGACATTCCGTATTTCGGTGAATACGGCTAAAATTGTGACACTCAAAAAAGTTGCTTCGTCGAGCAAACCAACATGCTCTCCGTAGAAATCGTCCGCAACTAGATACAACAAAAAATCTACTATTTCACTCTTGCCAGATTCGATCCACGTGAACACTAGAGGTAATGATGCTCGATGATATAGCTATATTTGTTCAAATCGTCCGAAGTGGAAGTCTCTCAATGGCTAGCAAAAAACTGGGCGTGCCAGCCAATACCCTTGGTCGTCGCTTGGCCAATCTGGAACAACTCCTGGGAACACCTCTTCTTTTTCGTTCGACCCGAGCCCTTCGTTGCACACCCTCGGGCGAGCAGCTATACAATCAGAGTGTCAAAAGTGTCGATACACTTCGCGCGACGATAGAATCACTCAGGCACTTGGAAGGACAACCTTATGGCAAAGCACGCGTTCAGGTATCCACCAGTTTTTTTGAGCACTCCACAAGCAACTTTCTGCAGATTTTCTTTAACCAATACCCCCATATAGACCTAGAGTTGATCTTGGCCGATGTTGAGCCCGACTTGACCGCGGCCGGCATCGACCTGCTTCTACGCGTCGGCAAACCAAAAAAGAACAGTTATGTCACACACAAACTATGTGACGTTACTCTAGGACTGTATGCGAGCAGAGAATACCTGAGCGAACATGGATTACCTGAAACCATAGACGATCTTATGAGGCATGAGCACCTCCATTTTCTGGGTCAAACACCCAACAACACCTTAACACTCAAGAGGCTTGATGAGTTCTATAATGTGCCCGTTAGCGGAAGGTTCTCGTCGGACTCAATACTGGGCTTAATCAATGCCGCCACCCAGGGACTTGGGATTGCGCTATTAAACAATATGATGGTTCAGTTTAACAGAAGAGCGCTGGTTCATGTTCTTCCAGAGTACTTTCTCCCCACCGACGGATTTTATGCCGTCTATCCGCATCAAAAATCCCTATCGGCGGCGACCCGCACCTTTCTCGACTATGTTATTAATAGTACAAAACATTGCACCCAACAAATCAATAGCCCATTTTGAAAACTTTGCACACTATATCGATCCTGCTCCACCTCAACAAACCCGTTGATAGCGTCTATTTACCACCATTCAATACCTGAACCTGCGACAAGAGGGTTTTTCTGGCAACCTGCGAACAACCAAAAATGATGGACTTTTTAAATGAACATGGCGCCTCAGAAGGCGCCATGTGACTTTGTTATTAGCACACAGAGTTTTAAGCCGACTTGTCACCAAGCGCCCGAGCGACTAACCCACCAAAAATACCACCGACAATTGGGGCGAACCAAAACAACCACAATTGAGCGACATAAGCCTCTCCTGCAAAAAGGGCTGGCCCCGTACTTCGCGCAGGATTGACTGACGTGTTAGTGACAGGAATTGCGACCAAATGGATAAGAGTCAATGTCAATCCAATAGCAATCGGCGCAAATCCAGAAGGTGCATTCGCCCCAGTGACGCGCATGATGATAAACAGAAAAAAGAACGTAGCGACAAACTCAACGATAAAGCTCGATACCAAACCATAGTGACCTGGGCTTAACTCGCCGTATCCGTTGGAAGCGAAGCCTCCAACCTCAAATCCCGGCTTTCCGCTCGCGATCAGATAGAGAACCCCTGCTGCAACAACTGCACCTGACACCTGTGCAAGGATGTAGGGAAGAATGTCTTTGGCAGGGATTCGCCCCCCCGCCCATAAACCAAAAGTCACTGCAGGATTGAAGTGCCCACCTGAGATAGAGCCGACCGCATAAGCCATTGCCAACACAGTAAGACCAAATGCTATGGATACTCCCGCAAAACCAATCCCCAACTCTGGAAATGCTGCAGCGAGAATGGCACTGCCGCAACCACCGAATGTAAGCCAGAACGTACCCAAAAACTCTGCTGTCATTTTTTGAAGCATATCGTTATTCTTCCGTACAAGATTAGTCTATTTATAGAGATGCAATTGCCAAGCTGCTTAGTCAACCTGACATGCTTAACTCTATCCTTACTTTACAACGAATAGTTACACCTCAAAGATATGAAATCCAGTATGACGACCACTCTCAACATCACGAATCCTCTTCGTAAGCGTGAACACCTCTAACGTACACTTGGACCCGTGCGCAGCTTCACCGCCTCAGGAACCTCCGGATAAGAACAGATCCAGGCATGTTTACTCCCCATGTCCTTATAGTACGCAACTGCTCTCGGAATGATTCGCCCAAGACAATAAACCAGTTCATTATCATCCTCATCTGATGAGCTGCCCCCTCCCTCACCACGCCCCCTGCTGACTACCTCTCGCTTTCGAGCAATTATAAATAACTCTTCTCTAAGCCTGAGCTCATCCCGAACCTTCCTGTGAATACGGCAATACAGCAACACCAAATCATCTGGAATACTGGGCTTTAATGAGTATTTCTCTAGTCCTTGGTCGTGAGCGCCATCCGATCCAGGTACAAAACTCTTCAACAAAAGCTCCATGCCCAAGGCTGCGTTCATTTCGGCCTCTGCGCCAAGATCTGAGTAACACATCAAGACGTTCGCTGCCACTGCGTACCGGTGCGCCCCCTTAAGCATTCCCTCGGACATACATACCTCACTTAAGTCGCTCAATAGCTATCCAGTGAGCACTACATAGAGACAAAAACACGGATATCTATTCCAAGCCAAGTCTATATCCTACAAAAGACGCCCCCCAAACCGTTCAGAATTATTCACAATCTCTGAGAATATTAAGAAAGCGTTTAAAAACCAAACAATACGAAGCCGAAACTAATTTATGACGCTAAACAAATCCGATAGTAAACTCGACCGACTAATTGCGAGAACACATCAGAATTAACAGCTGCATTTGATGGACGAAAACTTTCTCGCCTACATGCCCTATCGAGCCAACCAGCTGAAACGAAGCGGTAAGCTGATCAGCGTCCACCAGGGCCTGAAGCCCTGCCCAATTTAACTGGAGCACCTGGTGCCTAGCGTTGGGCTGTGTATAACAGAGATCGGCTGCATGGCCCATGCTTGCCGCTGCACCGATAATCGATGCGCTGCACGCTTGGATGATCGCCCAGCGCGAACCAGGCCCAAAGGGTCAGCCATCGCCAACGCTCTGGATTACAACCTCAAACGCTGAGTAGCGCTGACGCGCTATCTGAATGATGGCGCTGAGGCCCTACGCAGCGGAAAACGTATGGCTACCACCATGAGTTTGACCCAGTCGGCACGGCATGACAGCCATGATCATAGACCTACTTGAAGGACGTATTCACACGTACACCAACGCAGCAGGCGAGTGAAATTAACGAGTTGCTGCCGCAGATGTACGCCCATTTAACCACGCAAGGTTGTTGGGTGGACGCTGTAGAAATTTTCTATGCCAAGAACCGAAACCAAGGGCGATTACAGCGAAACCGACAACTGAATACTGGAGCAATGCACTGATCAATGCGTCATCCACGGTCGCTGATCACTCTCCAAGTCGCTTAGCGGTTGTCCGATTTCACGGGCCAAGGCGATGCCTGTCGCCATCCAGATCTGCCCCAGTTCGTTGAACGCTTTCAGGTGAGCAGGATTTTCATTGAGCCAATGAACAAGAGTGTCGAAGTATTCGGGGTTATCAGGGCAATCATGGATCCGAATGAACAACTCCAGTGTTCGATCCCAGATCTGATCCATGACGTCCTTGCTCTCATCTTCCATGCTCAGATTTCCCTCAGTTTGGTTCTGTCAGACCACTCATTCGCACTGACCACCTCAGCCTCTGATTCCTGAAGGAATAGAAGCCACGTCGTGATGTACAGCTACTGCTCAGGACATAAGCTAACAAGACGGAAAAAGAATTGATCTAAGAAACAGATTAAAAAAGATCCTATCTTTCAATTGTTCAGAATGTTATTTCAGCGAACGACAGGAGATTGAACAGACTAAGCGGATTCAATGGACTGAGCAGGTCCGATGATGAGTCACTTCCAATGGAACCGGATGAGGAGTTGTAGATTTCCTACAGTTCGGTGATACGAATCCACAACAAGCTTTCGCGCATGCGTTATCGCCAGATCGCAGGCGAAACTGACGACCGCCATATTGCAGGCCCTGATCCGAGTGAAACAACTGTCACTACGCCGGCAGGCCGTGGCTTGAAAGGATTATCCAGGCGCCCGAAGCTCAGCGATCCGGAAAACTTTGAATAGCTTGTTTCGCAGGGCTGTTAAGTCGAAATAGTGTTCGCGCAGTGTGGCTTAGCAAGCGCCCTCAGCCCGATAACCAGTGACGACCGCACCTGCCTTTAAAACAAAAAACGCCCGATGCAGTGCATCGGGCATTTGGGTGAAACAGGCGTATACCTATTTCAAGACTAGGCACACTGTAGAAAGTCAGGCGATTTGGTCTTTGATGGTGGTGCTTGGACCGTTGGCCTTAACGCTTTCAATCCCTATGGTGCGCGCCGCTTCAGACGAGTAGCGCTGGCTGGTGCCAATAATCTGGTGGTTCGCCGCCTTGAGGTTGAAATAAGGCTTGCCGTCCTTGGCCATTTCCTTGGCATAACGTGCGTCAACGGGGCTATTGGCCTGTACCGAAGCAATACCGCTTTCAGCTGCGCTGCGAGTGGTATAGCGCTCACTGGTCAAAATGATTTCAGCGTTGCTCGCCTTGAGGACAAAATGAAATTGCCCGTCCGTACTTTTGCTCAACTCGTACCAACCTGCCATGGTGTAACTCCTTAGAGTGCCCGAAATCGCTGTTACAGCTATCGGATTAAAGACTGTCTGTGATGAACAGGTATTCAGGGTGTTTTGTTGCTGAATGCAAGCCTCTTCAAACCGAGAGTTTAAAACTCGGTTCAGCGACGAGCCAGGTCTGCAACCACAACCGAAGCAGGCTCGCAAACTCGACCTCGATCAACCGCTAAAGACGGTTTACCAGTACCGTACGCTGGAGTGCTACGACCCCAAAAACACGGACTAACCGTCAAATCGCAAAGACCTATGGCAATCTACGGAGGTCTCCGTTATGCCCTAACTCAGCAAGCAAACGGCTACCCCATCTACCTATCTCCGCTAAGCACCGGCATGGAGTATCTGTCATTCGCTGAAACCACACTCTGAACAATTGAAAATTCGATCAAGCTTAAGGCCGTTTCCTGGATCAATGCGATTCTCGTCATCCTCAATGCTGGGATTGATCCATGCCACTACCCAAGTGCTTGGTATTGCGCTATTAAACAATGTGATGGTTCAACTCAACGAAAAAGCATTGGCTCACGTTCTTCCGAAGTACTTTCTCCCCACTGATGGTTTTTATGCCATCTACTCGCATCAAAAATCCCTGTCGACTGCAGCCCATACTTCTCTCGATTACATCATTGATAAAACAGGAAACTGTTGTCTAGAATTCCATCATCGTGACTTCGAGGGGAAGATCGCCGCAACCGTTTCACTGATGGGTGAACCAAGCAAGTGCATTCATAGAGCCTAAGCTCTCAGTTTAGTCGCGCAGCAGAAAGCTGGGCAGCTCGCCGCTATGTGTAAGCGAGTAGCCCTCAGCAAGATCCTTAGGGTCGAACAACGCATTTTCAAAACCGCAAGCCAGAACGAAGGAATTTTGAACGTCTGCTTCAATTGCAACGATGTCTATACTTTGAAATGAGCCACTTGATTTTTTAAGTATTCCTGCATAGGCCACTTGGCCATGATCTTCTTCCAGCCCGAGTATTGCCCGCGCACAAATAACAGACTGCCACTGATAGCGCGCGCCCAAGTCCAGCTCGCCCTTGCGAGATCCAATCGACCCAATGTAGCAGCGATGTGTTTCCCCTATTACATAGATCAGTTGCGTTGCGCTCCTATGGCTTTTCCAAAGAGCGAAGAAATTGTCGAAGCGCCTCCACTCGACCGACACCTCATGAAGTTGTATCAAGCTCTCCATTGGGTCGAGCCAGTCTTGAGCTGTGCACTGCCTGCATCGAACGGTGACAGCCTGTCCAGACGCACCGGATCGGGAATCAGCCGTTCCTGTCGTGCGAGGCTCGTGAGGCGGTGCGTACCCTCACTGTCTGGACTTACTGGCCGGTCGCTCCACCAAAACCAACTAACCAGAGCGATCGTAATGACCGTAGCCAATAGCCACAGGGCTATACGAGACCTCTTGGATATCACGTCGGGCATACGTGGCGCATCTGGCAAGATCACAACGGGCGTTACGAGTGCCGGTGTAGGTGCCGGTTCCGGTACATTCACCACCGGCGATACTGTCTCGCCCGAAGAGCTGTTTCGCTCCAGGAGGTAAATCAAGCTGCTGACCTGCTGGCGCAGAGCTTGCAGCGTGACCAGAGGCACCTGCGTCAGACTCTCCAATTGCTGGTTCAAACGCACCAACTCGGTGTCTAGTTGGACGAGTGAAGGCAGACTGTTTGCATTCAGCGCCAGGCCACGCAGCAACGGCTGTAGTTGAGCGAACAACCAGCCCAGGATATCTAGGCGCACAGTTGTCACCGCCGGCCACAAGCGCGGCCATTCGCAGCCAAGCGTCTCTATCAGCGCCACCCCCTGAGCCATGCCCTCCAGGCCATGACGTTGGCTACGAGCCAGCGTGAAAGAAGCCACCGTCAGCAGTTCCGCCCCGTTCTGTTCGAACAATGTCAGACACAACTGTTCCACCTTGGCCCAGTCCACATCCGGACGAGCCGGATGGCTCAGCCTGGTCAGTTCCTTACGTAGCGCCGTAAATTCGCTGAAACCGCGCGGATCACCGCCTACTCGAATACGCATTTCAAACAACGCCCTCATCCAACTTCTTACCGTTACAGGTTCATGACTTCGACAGGTAGTTCTGCCGTTTGAGGTGACGCACTAACACTTTGCCCTCGGGGCCCACGGTAGTACCGAAGGTCACCCGCGCGCCCCCCTTGAGTCGCATGTCGAGGGCATATTCCAGATGGCCCGGCTGAACCTGCGGCAACAGTTCGACACTCACTGCCGCCAGGCGCGGCTCGTACTTGAGCAAGGTGTCGACCATGGTGCCCA
Source organism: Pseudomonas sp. GGS8 (assembly GCF_024168645.1). Lineage (NCBI taxonomy): Bacteria > Pseudomonadati > Pseudomonadota > Gammaproteobacteria > Pseudomonadales > Pseudomonadaceae > Pseudomonas > Pseudomonas sp. GGS8. The sequence continues at coordinate 5,879,400 of NZ_JALJWF010000001.1, forward strand.
TCAGCCCATGCGCCGTGGCGGGAAGGCCTTGCAGGATCAGCCCCATATCCGGCAAACCGTAATCCGGCAGATGACTGAGGGTGCCCGCTCGGCTGTTAAGGATGCGTTGCAGGTTGTCCAATACCGACAGAGCGTGCTGGTCCTCTTCGCTGACGCGATACAGCTCCAGTTCGCCATTGAAATTTTGCAGCAGCATTTCGTAGAGCGACGGATTGAGCTCGGTCATTGCTCACTCCTTCGCCAACGGTCGCAGGGTCAGCCGGTTGTCCCCCAGCTCGATCACTCGCGCCTGGTCCGGGTCCAGGTCATCGCGCATCAGCGTCAAACGCCAGGTATTTATCTGGGTATCGGGTGAGCGGAACAGCGCCGCCACCGCGACAAACTGCGCGTCCTTATCCATGGGCACGTTCAATTGGGCCCCCTCCCCTGGCTTCACCACGACTGCCCGCTTGTCCAGCAGATCAGCGCTCAGCACGCTATCGTCATCACTCACCAAACGTTCGTAGGTGGCCTGTTCCAATGCCTTGCTATCGCGCAACTGGTACACCCGCACCAATGTCGGCACCGACAATGCGCTCATGTCCGTCGTGTTGGTGTTCATCGCCACCCGACCACTGAAATCCAGGTGCAGGGTTTTGACCTGCTTGTAGAAAATCGCCCGGGCCGTGGACGTGGTGGCGTCTGTCACGGTCTGAGTCAGCCCACACCCCCCGAGCAGTGCAACGAGCGCAGCCGCCATCAATGATTTATAAACGGTATGCGACATGCTGTATCTCCCTTTTCCTAGGATTGTGCGAAAGCCCCTGGTATCGACCCAGATTGATCGTGATGGTTTCTTGCTCCGCCACCTGCCAGGCGTCGCCACCCAAGCCCAGCACAGCGGTCATGCCCAGCCAAACCGGCGCGCCTCCCAGCGCCGGCTTCGGCAGGCTGCGAACCGGTAGCGACAATTGCAGCTTGGCAGTACAGCGCCAGCCCAGGTACACACGCAGCAGTACCAGCAAGTCACTGTTCAACTGACCGCCCGGCAACCAGCCACTGGCCTCTTCTCGATCCTCGGTGAACAGCGCCAGGTGCAACTGGCTATTGGCGTCGTACCCGGTACTGCCCAGCGGTGTGCCCTGAGACAAGCTCACCGGGCGGCTCGTGGACAGACTGGCCGGCTGCGCCAAGGGCACTTTCAACGGCCAATGTGGCGTTACGCGCGCCTTGGTGTTGGGTGCCAGCAGCTTGACCAGCGCAATAATGCCTTCGGCGTTGCGGGTGGGCAGACGCATCACGCTGAGCAGCGCCAGGAAGCGCGAAATCGGTGTGGCGATCTGCTTAGCGGTACCGGGAATCCCCAGGCCAATCAACCCCAGCAGACACTGGGACGTCGCATCGGTACCGCCCGCCTCGAACGTGGCCGGATACGAGTACTTGCGCCAGATGCGGTAGAACTGGGTGAAGATCCGATGGTTGAAAATATCGAGGAAAGCCTCCAGCGCCTCATGCCCCTCCCGCCGTTGAGCGATATCGTCCAGAAAAGCCGTCGGCATGGGTGAGTCCACACCGTACAGACCGAGCAGGCGGGTACGCACCGTGGCCGGTCGTTCCGGGGCGGCATCAAAGGTTTCAATCGCCCTCAGTTCGCCGGCAGGAAAGCCCATGCCAGGATCGGGTCGAAAGCGTACCGGGTCATCCGCCGGATGCGCGGTGCTACCCAGTGGCGGGTGATTCGGCAATGCCTGTTCCAGCAACTGACAAAAACGGTACAGATTGGCCTCGGCCACCCGCCCCTCCAGCGCCTCCAGCAAACCGCCGGCCTTCAGCCGGGAATACGCTGACTGTGGTTCTCGTTCCATCGCAGGCACTTTCCAGTAGGTTGAAGGATCAGCGTGAGCTGGTTGTACAAATGAATGTCGGCATACAGGCCAAAGAAGCGATTGAGCATCTCGCCGAACAGGCTGATGTCGCCCTCGCCGGAAAAGCCATTGGCGTCCAGGGTGACTTCGATATCCACCCCACGCAGCAGAAAGCCTTTTTCGAAGCGCTGGATTAGGTGGTGGCTCACCTCGACGATCGCCGCCAGGCGACGTCGGTTCAGCTCGCTACCCGTCCAGTCGTACAACGCCAAGGTGCCTCGCAACACCTCGGCGTTGTCGAGCATCGGCAGGAAATTGGAGCCCAGGTGGCTGAGCACTCGCCAATGAAAGCGGTCGCGGTTAGGCGGGTAGCAGGGCAAGGTCGGCGCACACAGGTTGCGCACCCGCAAGCCGGCCTGGGTGGATTGCACCACGGTATCGAGCAATGTGCTTTGCAGCGCCTTGCGCGGCAGTTGGCCGTGGGTGCCGGTCAAGCGCAACGACAGGCTTTCGCTCTCGCGCAGCCGATCCTTGTCAAAGCCCTCGCCACCCAGGATCAGCCAGGTGTCGTGCAAGCCACTGGCACCACGCTTCAAGCGCGTATGGAAGTAACGCTCGGGCGCCTCATCGCGCATCATGCCGCCCTTGTGACGAAAGCTGGTGAACGGCACATAGTCCTGGCGCTCGGCGTTCTTGGAGGCAGTAACCCGATCCACCGAATAGATTTCGGTATGGCCGTCCTGCAGACGCATCGGGCGAAGCAGATAGTCGGTTTGCAAGGGCGCCAGGGTCAGCGGGTCAGCCTCCAACGGGAACAGATTGATCACCGGCACGGCATGCAGGCGCATGTGCTCGGCGCCGAGATCGAACTCATGAGGCCAGGCCTCGCGAAGCACCACGTCCAGCTCGAACCAGGGCGTACCCGGGTTGATGTTCAACTGCTCCAGCCCACAAAGGGTCACGAACATGAACTTCTCGCGGAAGGTGAAATACTCCAGCAGCAATTGATAACCGCTGAAGGCGCTGTCGCCCTTGGGCCACAGGCGATCCTCATCGGCAAAGCCCTTGGGCGAAAAATAGCCATCCAGCGACTGGCGCTCGAGTTGTCCCGGCAGATGCACATACAACGCCTGAGTGTTTACAGTCAGGGCCTGATGCAGCGCACTGGCCATTGGGGCATCGGCATTGAGGTACAGCGGCAGGCGGCTCAGGTCGATCTGGCTCCAGTCCGTCAACGCGCCGCAGGCAAAACGCAGTCGCAGCAGCGAACGACCGTCCGGCTCATGGGCAAGTCGCACAGACTCCAGGGCAAGCGGCTGCAGTGTCAGATTCTGGGTGGTGGTGTAGCGGCAACGGGTGCGTTGCGGCCCGATGGGTTGCGACAGTACTTCGAAACCCTGGCCGATCAACTCGCTGCGCTTCATCTGTTCGAGCTCGGGCACCAGTTCGATGACCGACAGTGATGGAATGGTGCGCAGGTAATGCGGCCACAGCAGGCTGACCAGGCCTTCGGTCAACTCCGGCAGGTCGTCGTCGAGCTTCTCGCGCAACCGCCCCATCAAAAAGGCAAAGCCTTCGAAGAGGCGTTCCACATAGGGATCTTGCGCGCCCGGTTTGTCCAGGTTGAGCTGCGCCGCCCGGTCCGGGAAAGCTTGCGCGAACTCTTTGCCGGCCTCGCGCAGATAGCGCATTTCGGCATCGAAGTAGCGCAGTGTCAGATTGTCCATGCTCAAGGTGAGAATCCTGATAAATGAAGTTTAGCCGCAGAGCACTGCAGCACGTACCGGGTCAAGGGCCACCAGCGCCGCCAGCAATGCCTCCATCCTTCGGGCCAGGGTGGGCTTGTCTGCATCGTTGCGTTGAGCTTTCAGACGCAACAGTTTCAGCAGGCGTGCCTTGACCTCGAAGTTCAGCTCGGGCTCCCACTCGGCCAGGGCCTGACGCTGTGCCGTGGCATCCAGCTCGCCCAGCAGATGGATGGCCAGATCGCTCTTGCCATACTGCTCGGCCACCCGCGCCATCAGCAGGCGCAGCAACCAGCGCTGCCGCCCGGTCTGTACGCCGGGACGCGCAGCCAGCCAGGCCAATGCCTGCTCAACGCCATCGCTGTCGGCCTGTGCCAGGGCCTCGCCTTCCAGCGACAGAATCTCGCCATCGGCGCTTGTCGATGCTGTGGTCGGTGCCGGCAGCCACTGTTGGGGGCGATTGCCGCACACGTGCTGGGTGATCCATTCACGGGTGATCTGATCGGCAAAGGGTGTGCCGTCGTTCCAGAACAGCATCTCCAGGCCCGGCAGACGTTCGAGGAACATGCCCAGATCACGCTTGGCAATATCGGCCCAGCTGTCCTGCGGTGCGGGTAGCTTGCTCAGCGCCTGATACAAATACCATTGCAGGTCCAGCCAGAAATGGTTCACACCCTCGGCATAGATCCGCTCGACCTGATCGAGCAATTCAGTCCAGCTCTGTTGCAGGTACAGGCGCTTGAGTTGCGCCCGATAATCGCCACGCGGCGGCGCCAGGCGTGTGTTGCCGCTGGCTTCCTGGAGGGGCGCCTGGTGCACGGTGTCCCAACGCAGGCTCTTCATCAGCCGATGGGCCGCCAGCCAACCCTGGGGCTGCTCGCGCAGATAACCCGCCAGTGCCCGACCGTTGTCCAACAGGTCGCGCCCGGATTTGATGGCCATGACCGTCGGCCCGGCCGTTTGAACGCTGGACTCATGACTGGCACTGTTCTGCGGCACCAGCGCATCCACTCCGCCGGACTGCGTCAGCCGGGCAGACAACGCGTCATACAAGGCACCCAGGGCGGGACGCTGATCGGACGGCCAGGCATCCAGGCCACGCTCCAGCCAGGCCAGCGCCGCCACCGTGCGCTCGGCCTCGCTCTTCACCACCTCTGGGTACAGCGACAGGCTGTCCAGCACCTTGCTGCTGGCCAGCCACTCCAGGGCCATCTTGCGACTGTTGGGCCGCGCGGGCAGCACCTGGCCGGCGTAACGTTCCACCAGCGCAGCCAGCAGACTCAGACCGTCGGCCAGTCCCGCTTCACCGTCCTTTTGCAAACGCGCCCAGAGATAGTAGGTGGCCACACGCAAGTCCTTGCAGGTGTGGATGAGCAGCTTCTGCGCCAACTGGACCACTTGTTCGGCATCCGCCCCGGACAGTTTGTTGACCTCTTCACGCATGCGCTGGAAGTCATCGTCATAACCCGGGTCTTCGCCAACCGGAGAGTCCGCGCGGATGGGCTGCAACCAGGGTTGCCAGCGTTCTGCCTGTACCCTGGCAACGGACAGGGCATCGCGCCCTCCCAGGCAACCGGCGATCAACGTACGCAGGCTCATTTAAAACTCCCGTTGCGTGCATAAGGTGCTGTGGCCGGGCCTTCGGTGAGGAAGATCTGCGGCGGCAGCGTGAAGCCACGCAGCTTGAGCAAGGCCAGCGGCCCCGCATCCAGTTCGGTGCGCAGGTACCAGGTCAGGTCCAGGCCATCGGGGGCCTTGAGCACTACGCGGTAGCGGCTGTCGCCATCGTCCAGCGGCGTGACCTGGGCTTTCTCCAGCAAGCGGATCACCCCCCAGATACCCTGGTAGTCACCGAACAGGCGCTCGCCGGTATGGATGCTGGTCCAGCTCAGGCTCGCGCCCGGGTAGTCGCTGCGTCCCGGCCAGTTGAAGCGCTGCCAGGTTTCCTGCTGGTTGAAGTACTGGTGTTTCTCGCCATTGAGGATGAAGGTGGTCTGCACCACGTCGCGTGCGGGTTTGCCCTGTAATTCGAAATTCATCCCCATGCCGCCATCGGTGTAGAGCACATCGGCCAAATCGCTCAGCTGGTTGATCGCCTTAAGGAATTGCGGATTGAAGCGCAAGCCCTGGCTGTGACCGGAATCGGCCACCCAGCGGTTGCCTTCCTTGCGCAACACCCCGCCCAGCTGACGTTGCAAAAACTGCTCGATGCGCCCGGAGTCGGCCCGGATCATCTGCCCCAGCATGGGCAGCGAGGCGTCGCTGGCCGTGGCCGCAAACGGGTAGCGGCTGGCGAAGGCATTGTCCCAATCGCTGACGATCGCACGCTGCCACTGACTGTTGAGGCTCGCCGCCGAAGGTTGCAGGACCCGTTCCCAGGCCTGGTCCAGCGGCTGTACAAAGAGGGTCTGACCGATCCCGCCCCACTCCGCCCCGAGGCTGGCGGCGATCAGGCTGCCATAGGCCTGGGTGTCGGTCAGGTCGACGCTCTTGCCGCGGAACACCGTCTGCGCCAGGGCCTGGATCATTTCCTGCGGGTCAGGCGCATTGCTCACTTGCTGCAGCTTCAGGCGCACACGCGTCACCCGGGTCAGGAACGCTTGCAGGCTCAGGCTGTCGTTGCTGCTCTTGCCCTCGGCCCCTTTGCCCAACAACGCCAGCAAGGGCCCAAAGGTGGCGTCCAGCGGACTGCTCGGCCCCTGCGCCTGCTGGTCGATCACCGGCACGTTGTCTTGGGCGATCAGCTTTTGCGCGGACTTCATCAGCGTGTCGCTCAGGGCCTGACTGCGGGTGCCCGCCTGGCCCTGGTAGGCCAGGGTGTTCATCAGGGCAATCAGCGGCGACTGGCGAACATCACTCATCAGGGTCAACTGGTCGATGACGTCGCCCAGGCTATCGGCCTGATGCCAGCGCACGCTGTTGAGGAAGTCCAGCCAGGCGCCGCTGTAATCCAGGAAGTAACGTTCAGTGAGGCGCTCCCGCAGTACGTCCGGGGTCAGCTCGGCGTCGATGTCCGCGCGGTTGTCGCTGAGCACCCAGTCGATTTCCTCGCGGCGCGCCTCGGCAATCTCGTCGATGGCCTGGCGCACCTGGCCCTCCCAGGCTTGGCGGGTGAACACACCCGGTACGTCGGCGTCGGCAGAGAACAGCGCCTGGCCATCGGTATCGCCGACCAACTGTTGCAGGCTCAAATCCGGGTACTGGTTGGCCGCCGCGTCAAGGACTTGCTGGTACAAGCTGGACTCGGCATTGCGCTGGCCCAACTGGCCGAGCAGCACCTGACGGGCCTGAGCGACCAGCGACGGGTCGGGCGTGATGCGCCAGGTCGGATGCGCCGTCAGATGCTCGCCATAAAATTGCCAAAGGTTGGGCGCCAGGCCTTGCCAGAGCCCGCTGGACACCCCCGCACGCGCCGGTTCGGCGCTGCCCAGAGCCTTGACCAGAAACGCCGCGTCGGCTTTCTCCGGGCGGGCCATCATCAAGTAGGCCTTGAGTTGATCGTAGGCGCCAGCAGCACGCGTGGCGCGTTCTGGGCTGTCCGGCGGCAGCTTGATCAGCGCGCTGAGTTGCTGTCGCAGGCTGTTCGCTGCCGGGTCACGCACCAGCCGGTTGTTGGCCAGGACATACCCCGGCCACAGCGCATCGAGCAGCGCCTGACTCTGCTCCAGGCCAAAGCGCTGGTACCACGGCACGCCGTGTTCGGCACGGTAATCCAGACGCGCCAGCTCGCGCACCAGCTCGTTCAGCCCCTGCAATTGTTGGGCAGCGGGCGCCGACGGCTGCACGGATACCAGCGCGGTTTGCACCTGGGCGATTTGCGCACGATTGCTCAGGAACGACAGCAACAGCCCCGCCCCCCACAGCGCGGCCAGGCCCAGCATCAGCCAATAACCGACACGCGCCGTACTCCAGCCCAACCGCCGGCCACGGCCGGCCTGGTCACCGAGCACGCCGTGCCAGGCCGGGCTCATCGGCCAAAGATGGTCCGCACAACTGTTGCCTTCCGGCACCGGCAGGCTGAACCACAGCCCGCGCAACGGCACGCCCCGGGCGAAGTCGCCGAGCAACGGCACCAGCGCCTGGCACCAACGGGCAATGCCCTTGACCTGCAACTCGCGGGACAGGCGCAGCAGGAAGTCATGGTCCTGCGCGGCGTGAATCTGCGCCATCCCCTCACGGCGCAAGGGTTCCACCAAACGCTCCAGACAGTTTTCCAGCGACTGCGCGGTGAAGCGTGCGGGCAGCAGGCAACCGACCGGCTGGGCCTTGTATCGGCGTTGCGACCACTTACTGTCACAGACTTGCCACAGGTGCAGCGGTAACTGCCAGCGCAGATAACGGGCCACGCCCTGCAAGTGACGCACACCCGCCCCCATCGCGGCCTGGTCGGCAATCTGCCCCCTGTTCAATGCCCAGACCACGCCGTCCAGCGCACGCCAACGACTCAGCCCGCGCCACTGTTCGAGCGACGCCTCATCCAGCTTGGCCCGCACACTGCCGCCCCAGAGCAGCACCGTGTCCTGCCCTTCCAGCCAGCGCTTTTCGGCCAGGCCAGGGGCAACGGCCTGGATCTGCGCGGGTTCGCCGACGACGAGCAGCAGGCGGATTTTGCGGCGCCAGAAGAGGCCGTAGTGTTCGCGCAGGTGATCACGTAGCTCTGAGAGATTAAAAGCCGGCTGGCGAGGCAAAACCAAACGCCCGTCTGCCTGGGGATAGACCTTATCCGCCTGCCCCGACTCTCGGTGGCTTTGGCGTTTGAGATGCACCAACAAACGTGGTAACAGAGAACCCACCACCGCAATGGCGATGATCAGTAAAAAAGCGAACAGCTTGTGGTGGTTCTCCACTAACCCTATCCGTTCGCCATACTTCCAGATCACCCATCCCAGTGCGCTCATAAGCGTAATGATCCACACCGCTATACCCGCGTGGCGCCATGAATTACTCCAAGCCTTCATGCCAACTCTCCCGTGGTAACAGTGCTGATCCAATGCCGCGATTCTTCTCGGGTCAACACCAACAGAGACCGCCGCTGATGCCGAGCCATTTCCACCCCAAGTGCCGTCACCAGCCAGTGACCGAGCGGCCCAGGTAGCCCGCACAGACTCTCCTGAATCCACTGCTGCTCCACCTTGAGCGACGCGCCATGAGCACCTCCGGCAGCAAAAATTTTGCCGGTCAGCGGCTGCCAATCCGCGCCGTCGGCCAATAAGCCGATCGCTTGGCAAGCGCTTGTCTGGGTTTGCAGGAATAGCGGCAATTCGCTGTTCAGCGTGTCAATGTCCAATGGCATCGGCCGTAACAAGCCCCCTATCACCGGTAGTTCCAAGGCGAACGCCAGGCTGTCCGGGCATAGCAGTAAGGCCGCAAGCCCGTCGGAGTACGCCGCCTCGCCGTGTACTTGCAGCACCAGGATCAGCTCAACGGCTGCGCTGGCCGTCTTCAGCGTTTCGTCGATCCACTGGTACGACAATTCGGCGGCCAGGGTGACCGTCGCTGGCTGCGGTCGGCGCGTCGCGGCGGCCCAGGTCTGCTGCCAGATATCGCGCAAGGCTTCGTATTGCCTGGGGTCGGCATCGCTCAACAGGGTGACACGCAGTTCCTGCCCCCTCGGCAAAGCTTGCAGTGCCGGCGCCAGTGTCGGGAACAACAATTGCAGTCCGGCCTGCGTGCGCTCCTCCTGCGCTGGCAAGGCCGCAATACGCCGTGCCTGCCCTGTACGGGGAGGTAAGCCGGAGAAGCCTTGAGTCAGCACACTGGCGGACACCTGATCCGGCAGCAGCACGCAACTGGCATGCACCGCCAGATAGCGCTGCGCCCAGTCCTGCCAGGATTGCTGCGCACCTTGCGCCTCCTCCTTGAGAAACTGGTGATGGCTCAGAGCCCCCCCGTAGACATAGGCGCGGGCACCGAACGCCAATACCCAGATCAGCAACGGCGCCCCGGACAATGCCCAGACATTCAACGCCTGCAATAGCGGCACACGCTCGGAGGCATACAGCAAGAACAGCAGCGCACAAGCCAGCACCGCCGCACCTGCCGCCAATACCCAGCGACCCAGCATAATGGGCGCTGGAGCTTCCACCACTTCGGGCGCCTGACGATCCCAGCCCATGACTCAATCCACCACGCAATCGGAAGCGCTGGAAATCACCTGGCAGCCGCACTCACTGCGGCAGCCGTTAACCACCAACGCACGGCGATTCTCGGACCAGTCTGCGCAGCCCTCGACAATGGGGTTGACACCATGCCCCGGCAGCGGACAACGGACCTCGTCGCCCACTAAGGCCACTGGCTTGCCATGAACGATCGTCGTGGATGAGGCCGATATTACTTCTCCACCGTGAGTGGTTTTATCACCTAACAAAACAAATCCTTGGGACATTCGAGGTAGTTCCAATAGTTAAGGCTGGATCAATGACTGGCAGTAGCCATCTGTTAATAAAAAAGAAATGAGTTGAGCGGGAAATATGAGGTGGCGGAAAAAGAGCTCCGTATCATTTACGCTCCGCGCTCAAGCGCAGGGCCTGTAACTTTTGAAAATCAGGCCGGTCGCGTCCACGTGGATCAACCGTGCCGTCGGGATAAGTAACCTTTATGCGGCCGGAGAACTTAGAGTCTTCCATAACTTCGGATTTAACCAAGAAGTCGGAGTGCAGAACCGGCTCAAAATGCACCTGCCGCACCTGTGCTCCTCGACGCACCCAATAAATACTATCCCCTTCCGCGAGGTTGATCTGCTTTCCATGGCCCTTAGGAAAAGACTCACTCAGCCAGGGGTAATAGTCACTTTTAATCGTCAAATCACCCTCTACGGTTATGTACGAGTCATCGTGGTTCGCCTTGTCGGAATCGACAATCAACAAAATATCGCCACCCTCTCCGTAAGTAACGTTCTCCCCCAAAATAGAGGGTTCGCTGTAAACGACGCCAAACAGCACATTGCCCAACCGCCACTGACACGCACCGCCGCCATTCATCGGCACGTTGGCTTCATAGATATCCGTTTGCCCCAGACGTATGGGTTGTATATCAATAAGTTGATTCCTATCCAACTCGAAGTGTCCACCGTAGACATCGAGAGCAGGCTGTTTGCAAATCGACGAGTGGTACATTGCTTTCATGGTTCCGGCTTCAAGTTCCTTGGGTACTTTTACCGTCACGGTGATCTGTTCGCTGTCCGGAGGGGGGGCCAGGCTGTAATCCTTGGCGCAACCACTCAGGCTGACAAATAGGGTGATAAATGCGGCGGAAAGCGTCGGTCTCATTTTTTGCTCTCCGCTGCCAGGCGGATGGCCTGCAATTTGCGGAAATCCGGATCCGAGCGACCGTCGGCCACAACGCTACCGTCGGGATAGGTAAACGCAGTGTGGTTGCCTTTTTTCTTCTCCTTCGGCTGCACGGAGTAAACTGCGAATTCGGAATGCAAGACTGGCTCGAAATACACCTGCCGTGCCTGTAATGCCTGATAGCTGAGATAGATATTGCCCTCGCCTGCCAAACTGACACGCTTGCTGTATCCACCCAAAAAGGTCTCTGTTACCCAAGGGTAATATTCCTTTCTGATCGTCAAATCCCCATCAACTTCTATTCCAGTCCCGCCGCGTGGCGAGTTGTTTTGATCAAATACCACCACGACACCGCCTCCTGCACCGTAACTCACGTTCTCGCCAAAGCGAGTGGGGTTACCGTAGGCGACACCAAATATCACATTGCTCAAATGCCACTGACAGGCACCGCCGCCGCTCATTGCCAGGTTGGCCTGGTAGAGGTCGCTCTGCCCCTGACGTTGCAGTTGCACGTCGATGCTGTGATAACCCTCCAGCTCGATGCGTTGGCCGCTGGCCCCATGGGTGATGCGTTTACAGGTAGCCGAGCGATACATCACCTGCAGGGTCTCTGCTACGAGGTCCTTGGGCACTTTCACCGTCACGGTGATCTGTTCGCTGTCGGGAGGGGGGGCCAGGCTGTAATCCTTGGCGCAACCGCTCAGGCTGGCGAACAGAATGAGTAGCGCGAGGGGCAGCTTCTTGATCATGGTCTAGTCCTTGGCGGTGTTAACCGGCTCAACCGTAAGTTTTTGTGTAATAGGCCAGAGGGTCGGCCACGGCGTCGAAGCGCTGTAACGCCTCCGCACCGCCCTCAGCCTGCCAGGTAACGCTTAAGGCCCGGCCCACTAAGTTCTGCAATCCGAGGAAGACCCGATTGCGGGCCAGTTCATCCTCGGGAATGCTCTCGTAATAGTCTTCCATCTGTTGTTCGAATTTTTTCCGTTCCCGCTGCTCCTTCAGCAACGGCTCGCGCGCAGGGTTGATCGACTCCAGCAACTGGTTGTGCATGTAGGGTTGGTATTCCTTCATGACGTGGTTGCCGATGCCAGTCACCCTGCCCGTCTTGGGGTTGCGATAGGGTGGGAAGTATCTGGCCCGGCTCTCGGGGCTCAACGAGGTGGTGAAGTGCTCCTGTGCTTGCTCGGCCTTTTTATCGGCGGCCCGGCTCAGACTGGGCACCAGGTAGAACTTGGCTTTTTCCGGCAGGCGGCTGGCAATGGAGGTGTAGTAAGGTGCGCCGAGCCCTTCCTTGTTGCGATAGGCGGGGTACTGCGAGCCACGCTGTTGCGTGTGCTGTTCGACCTTGAAGAACATGGCGATTTCGCCGTGATGGCAGAAAGGATCGCCGTGTTTGAACAGCGCACTGCCGGTCAACTGAACGGTCGACCAGGTAAAACCCAGGGTGGTGCCCAATGGGCCATACAGGTCGTACAGGTAGTTATCCAGGGCTGCCTCGGGCGGAATGCTGGGGATGAGGTCAGTGTCGTTCACGTGTCGAAAATGCTGCAACTCGCTCAGACACTGCACAGCCTTGAGGCTGAAGGTGCGTGGCATGCCATAGGTGTATAGCAGTGGATTTAGCTCTTTCAGCGAGGCTGCATGGACCAGTCCTAGGGCACCGCCCAGGCTGTGGCCGCAGATGAATAATTCCTTCTCGAACGCCTTTTCAGGAATCGTCTTGCCCAGATCCTTAGCATAAATCCTTCTGGCTAGTTCGAACGAGTCGCGAAAGCCCAGGTGCATACTGCCCTCCGGGGTCAGGTCGGTGCAGGGCACCTTGGGCTCGCACAAGACCTGTACTTCCGGTTTTACCGGGCGAAAGGTCGCATCGGTGCTAAGGTCGGCGAAACCATCCATCTCAGTGCCCCGCCAAGCCACCAGTATCTGGGAGGCACTGATGGCGTAGAACAGTTGGGTATCTCCTTCCGGCGGCTGAGCCTGAGTGGTGTCCAGTGGCTCGACACTTGTATAGCGATCATTGAAGGGCACATCGCTGACCAAGCACGGCCAATCCTTGCCGCTGTCCCATACCCGTGGTGTACGTGACAGGTCCAGGCATTGCTGTTCGAAAAGCTCTTTGACAGATCCACGTTCCTTCTCTGGCAACTTGCTGTACGCCAGAATACTCATCAGCCCCAGGTTGTAGGCGTTGACCAAGCTGTACTCGGACTGGTGGTGCAACACCAGCGACCAGGCACGGAACGGGCAGACTTCCAGCACATGACGGCGACTCAACTGGTCGCCGCTGACGGTGAAACCGCTGAATGTCCGGTCCGGGAAGTGGAAGGCCGGGAGCTGACTCGGGTCTGCCAAGGGGGGGTCGAAATTCGGCTGGTGATCGCACAACTGGCCGATGCGCAGGTAGTGGTAGGCATGACCTGCCGCGAGGGCCCGCTTCTCGATCGGCGAGAAGCCAGCGCTCTGCGGACCATGAAGTGGGGTGCGGTCAGCCACTCCAGGCCGGGGCGGTTCGGGCCGTTCGGCACGCAGGCGACGAGTTTGTAGTTGCTCGGCCAACGGATCGGCCTGCATTAGCAAGGTGATGGGAAGCGGGTGCAGGCCGTCAATGCGGATCACGCCTTGGGCGTCGCTCTGGCCCGTGTACATGGGTGTGCAGGCCGCGTGGGTGGCGTCGTTCACCGCGCGATATGGCATGTTCGCCAAGGGCTCGCCCTGCTCGTCCAGCAACTGAAACTCGATCCAGTGCTGTTTCTGTTTCCCACAAGTAACGTCCTTGCGCGGGTTGAGCGTGTCGGTACGGTGCTGGGTGTCGTTCATATCAGTCCTTTTAATACTGGTGCTTACTGAGCGATTGATACGTCGTTAATTATTTTTTCACGCATTCAGGCAATGCAGCACAGCCGCACATAACCCTACGAGCTATTTGAAAAGCTTAAACACCACGACAACAACAACCAGCCATACAAACCCACAGACCGTAAGCCCCACAGACCACTTCATGCGCTTTTTTATTGACACAGGCAAACAAGCGAGTTCCTCAGGATCAAGCACCCCATCTCGAATATGCTTATTCGGCCAAACTATGACGCCCGACAACATAGAGGTTAAAGCAAGGCGTTCAACGAACGACCCATTGCCCCACCCCCTCCCATAGGACGTTATGATATAGCTATTCCTGAAATTACTTTGCACCACATCCAGATCACGAGATGCAATATAACAACCCACACCCACACCAACAAGCCCAACCAATAAAGGCCCAACTAACAAAAACATCCTAAACAACACCCATAGCATTGAAATATCCAACCCACCCCCTTTTGCAGACAATCCGCACTTCCTAAAAACATTTACAACCGAACAACAACAACAACAACAACAACAACAACCAACAACCAACAACCAACAACCAACAACACTCTCAACATATTAATCCGCTACCTAACTCCCCACTTAGTGAACTCTTCAATCTCATCATCGAAAAAATCCATACCCCTTGATGCAAACCACCCGCCCGCGAATCCACCAGCGAGCATAAATGCAATCGTGCACACTGGGGCCCCCACCCCACAGACTAATGAAACGGTAGCGCCAGCCGCATAAGTCCCCAGAACGCCACCTCCTATCGTGGCTCCCTGCCTGATCGCCTCATTTTTCTTATTCTCCGCATTAGCAATGTCATATGCGGCATATGCGATAGTGACGACTATGAGCACCTTGCCAGTTACCTTTAATGTTTTATTGAGCACATTGTATGTAGCATGTGGTCTCGCCGAAGATTCAATAATCTCATAATGAATAGCGCTTTTTTGCTGAGAGCTCAACTCGCCAAATTTTCTCCCAAACTTTGCAACCGCCTTCTCATCCATCAATTTCTCCAGACTGGAAGAAACCATTTTTTTATTTTCCGCAACGGCCCGCCCATGCACGGACGTCTTCGCCCTGACCTCTGCCATAATCTTGTTTCGCATTTCATAGCAGAACTCCGCTGCTTCTCTCACCGAAACATTGCCAGACTTCACTTGTGCCAGGACTTCAGCCTTAACCCTCTTGACGTTACGATTGTAGTTATCTCGTTGCTCCGCATCACTGATAAAATCTACAGAAAACTTAAGAGCCGCGCCCTCAAAGTCTTCAAGCGCTCGATCTAGAACCGCATCGTCAACTGGATGAATCTCTTGAGCCAAGTAGTACCGATAAAAAGAATCCATAATTTACGCCCCAAGTTCACTTAGCAATTTCTCAGCACCACTGAGCACACTCTCGTGCTTATCTAAGTTCTCCACCTCGAATTTGACGCAAGATTTCCCTGCAAAAGAATAAAAACTCGCTTTGTTCTCGCTATCGAATTCGCCCTGTAGAACGGTTCCATCATCCATGGTGGCGGTGCACTTTATTCCTTGATAATTCAACTCCTGCGGAGCTGAAAAACTGATCCATTTCTCTGACTCCGGAAACTCAATCTTCAAGCCGCCCGGCACCAAGGTATGAACGCTCATGGTCTGGCCATCCTTGTCTGTCACCCCGTTGAACACCTCCCCCTGCTGGGTGGTGATCCGGTAGCGGGTGAACGGCATTGGCGCCTGGGCCTTGTCCTTCAGGGCATAACCGCCGGAATAACCTGCTGGTAATGGTGATACCGGCGTGTCCAGATTGGAGCTGCCAAGTTTTTGCACATGGGCAGCCTTGAGGTAGATGTTGCCAGGTGCCCCCAGTTCGATATCTCCGCCCTTGATACGAATGTAGGCGCCACCACAGTTGAACACCAGCTCTTGAGAGGCGCTGATTTCTACACGGCCTTCGACGCTTTCGATCTTGACATCGGTCTTTGCCAGGGCATGGAGGTTGCTGCCCTGTGCGTGCAATTCGACTTTGCCTTGAGCCGCTTTGAGTTGCAGGTCGGCTCGTTGTGCGAACACACTGACACCGCCCTCGGCGGCTGCGGTGATGTCGTGTCCGGCGCTGATGTCAATGTTGTGCGCGGCCATGATGCCCACGCTCTCCGCTCCAGAAGACAGGCATACGGCTTTAGGACTGAGTATGCCAATACCCGCCGGAGCATGCAGCAGCACACCGGGTTGAACTAATCCTTTGAGCCGTTCGAACAAACCTTGCTGGCTTTCAGTATCACTGGGGTTCACTTGAGCGCTACGGGCCCCTTGGGCCAGAGAGCGAGCCAGCGATAGCGCGCTTTCCAGTTGCTCAATGGCAGCGGTCATATCGAGTTGCTCACCCGTGGCCTTGGCCTGTTCATCGGCACTGATGAACAGCCCCTTGCCGGCACGAATGGCCCCCCAGCCATCGGTGCGCAGTTCAAAACCTTCGCCGCGCTTTTTCTTCTCGGCATTGACCAGGTGACCGAGGTTCAACTGACTCTTGCCACTGTGCTCAGTACTGAGCTTGATGTGTTCCTGTCCCCGCGTGTCGTCCATGCGCAGCTTGTTGTTCGCCGGGGTGCGCAGCACGTTGCGCTTGTAGTTGCGCAGGGTGACGTGGTCCGGGTGCTGGCTGTCGTGCAGGGCGTGGGCGATGTAGGGGCGATCCGGGTCGCCTTGTTCGAAGGCGATGGCCACTTCCGTGCCGGGGATCAGCGGCAGGTGCAGGCCGTGGGTGTCGCCGGCGTAAGGCCGGGCCATACGTAGCCACAGGCTTTCTTCGCCGGCTTTCCAGCTGTCGCGGTCGAACAGGAAATTGACTTTGTAGCGCCCTTCCAGGTCGATGTGACCGTAGGGGTCGTTGGCCTGCGGGCTGGTCACGCGGGCCGGCACGGTGCCGGCGATTTGCGGCTTGTTATGCAGCGGCGGACGGAAACAGACGGTTTCCGAGTAAGGCATGGCCTGGAAGCTGGCTTCGAAACTGCGGTCGCGCGCAGCACGAGTGGTCAGGCCGACAATCACCGCGCCCGGGACGAAGGCTTGTGGCGCGCCGCCGGACACCTTGAGCACCTGACCGGGGGCCAGCATAGCGCTGCTGCTCACGCCGCTGAGCCGGGCCTGCTCATTCAAGTAGCGTTCATGGCGCAGGCGCGCGTAGAAGTAGCCGCTTTCGCTTTGCAGGTCTTCGTCCTGAGCCTGGGCGTCACCCAGCACGGTGTAGGGCTCGGCGTAGTGGTAGGCCTCGCCGTAGGTAGTGCTCGCACCACGGCTCTGGTCGATGTCACCATCGAGGGGGGCGTTGGCCTCCCGGTGATGATAGGCGCGAATATTGACGTTCTGTTCCACCACCAAGTGCTGGGTCTGCAAGCTCCACACGGCGTCCTGCGCGCTGCTGCTCAACCCGGATTGCGGGCGATAAGGCAGCTCGACGTCGAACTGGTAATGACGCTGGTCGTCGTGGAATTCCACGACGTCGATGCTCAGGCGCTCGTCGCTGGTGAAGCGATACCAGATGCCGACCTCGGCCACCAGGCGAGCGATGAAGGCCAGGTCGCTTTCGCCGTATTGCATGACCTGTTCGCGCTTGGGGTATTCGCGTTGCAGGCTGAAGAGGAAGTCCTGGCCTTCGAAGCCGTGGCGGCTGCGCAGGATGCTCTCGACGATGTCCGGCACCGACTGGTGCTGGTAGATGCGGAACTGCTTACCGCGACCGAGCAGCGCCAGGCGCGGTTCCAGGGTGATTTCGTAGTGGGCTTCGTCGCTGGAGCCAGACAGACGCTTGAAGCCAGTGATCACACCATGCAGCGTGCGCAGTGGTTTGATCTCAGGCACGCGCAGGCCCAGCACAGGCAAGGTTTGCGGCGAAGCATGCAGGCTGAAACTGGCGTCCTGGCCGAGCAGCTGTTCGGCGGCAAGGTCGTCCTCGACACAGGTGAACTCCACGGTGTAGGTGAACGGCTGGCTCAGGCGCTCCTCGCTGTGGAAGGCCAGCACGTCGAGCACGGCGTCGACGTTACGGACGCGAAGTTTGTGCCGGCTGTGGTCGAAGAAGGTGCGCAGCTCGTTGAGCATGTTCAGGCCTCCTTGGCGGCGGGTGGCGCCGCATCCTGGGCGTCGGTGAAGCTCAGAGTGATGCCCTCATCGTCGCTGTAGGCGAGGATCACGCCGTGGGTTTTGCGTCGGGCCGCCTGGCGTTGCAGCAGTTGCTGGCTGAGTACCGGCAAAATCTGCTGGTTGAGCAGGCTGTCGATATTGCGCGCACCGGTGTCGGGCAGCAGGCAAGCAGCAACCAAGGAATCGTTGAGGCGTTCGTCGATCTGGCAGGCCAGGCCATAGTGACGTTGCAGGCGCTTGGCGACCTGGGCGAGTTTGATGGCGACGATGCACTTGAGCGCATCGGCTTGCAGCGGGCGGTAGATCAGGGTTTGGAAGCGTGCCAGCAAGGCCGGCTGGAAATGCTCGCGCAGGATCGGCCGCAGCAACTCGTGCAAGGTGCTGTCCGGCGCTTCCGGTTGCTCCTGCAAACAGGCTTGCAGTACGTCGCTGCCAAGGTTGGAAGTCATGAGAATGACGGTGTTGCGAAAGTCGATTTCGCGCCCTTCGCCATCACGCATGAAGCCGCGATCGAAGACCTGGTAAAACAGGTTGAGCACGTCGCGATGGGCTTTTTCCACTTCGTCGAGCAATACAACACTGTAGGGCCGTTGGCGTACCGCTTCGGTGAGCACCCCGCCCTGGCCGTAACCGACGTAGCCGGGGGGCGAGCCTTTGAGTTGGCTGACAGTGTGGGCTTCCTGGTATTCGGAAAGGTTGATCGTGATCAGCGACTTCTCGCCACCGAACAGGCTGTCGGCCAGGGCCAGGGCGGTTTCGGTCTTGCCGACGCCGCTGGTACCCACCAGCAGGAAGACACCCAGTGGCGCCTTTTCTTCCGTGAGCCCGGTTTTGGCCGCACGCAGACGCTGGGCCAATGCGCCGAGCGCAGGGGCCTGGCCAATGACGCGCTCACCCAATTGCTGTTCAAGCGCCAGCAGGTTGGCTTGCTCGTCCTTGAGCAGGCTGCCCAGCGGCACGCCGGTCCAGTCGGCGATCACTTCGGCCACGCTGCGCGCCTCGACATCGAGCGATAGCAACGGTTGGTTGCCTTGGGCCTCGTTCAGTCGTTGTTGCAGCTGCGCGCAAAGGTCCATTTGTGGCGGTTCGGCCTGGCGCGCTCCGAGCAGTTGCTGGGTCAGGTCGAGTTCGTGCCGGTATTGCTGCTCCAGCTCGACTTGCTGGCGATGCAGCTCGGCGTGTTGTGCAGCGATCGTCGCCAGACGCTCGCTGGCGGCGTGGCCGCACAGTTGCGCGTCTTCTTCCAGAGCCTGGCGTTCCAGCTCCAGGGCAACCTGCCGGACCTTGACGCGAACCAGCGCTTGCGGTTCACAGTCGAGGCTCATGCGCACCCGTGCACTGGCGGTGTCGAGCAGGTCGACAGCTTTGTCCGGCAGTTGGCGACCGGTCAGGTAGCGCCGCGACAGGCTGACCGCAGCCTGTACCGCCGCATCCTGGATATGCACGCCATGGTGGCTGGCGTAGCGCGCCTTGAGGCCGCGCAACATGAGGCTGGCGTTGGCGTCGTCCGGCTCGTCAACCTTGACCATCTGAAAGCGCCGCTCCAAGGCTGCATCGCGCTCGAAGTATTGCTTGTATTCGCTCCAGGTGGTGGCGGCGATGGTGCGCAACTCGCCGCGGGCCAGGGCAGGCTTTAGCAGATTCGCCGCATCGGCACCACCCGCCTGGTTGCCGGCGCCAATCAGAGTATGGGCTTCATCGATAAACAGCAGCACCGGGGTTTCGGATTGCTGCACGGCGTCGATGACGTTTTTCAGGCGTTGTTCGAATTCGCCCTTGACGCCCGCGCCCGCCTGCAACAGTCCCAGGTCGAGGATGCGCACGCTGACCGACTTGAGACTGTCGGGAACATTACCCTGGGCGATACGCAACGCCAGGCCCTCGACCAGGGCGGTTTTGCCGACCCCGGGCTCGCCGACCAGGATCGGGTTGTTCTTGCGTCGACGGCTAAGAATGTCGATGACCTGACGGATTTCATCGTCGCGGCCGAACACGGGATCGATCCGCCCTTCCCCAGCCTTGGCGGTGACGTCGTGGGTAAATTTGTCCAGCACGGCCTGCGAGGCATCGTGCCTGACGGCGCTGGACGGGGTCACCAGGCCTGAAGGCGTTGGCACTTGGGCCAGGGCCGTTTGCTGCTGCACCTGTGGGCGTTCTTCGGAGTATTGATCCAGCAATGCAAACAAACGCTGCAACTGAACATCGCTGAGGCTCAGCAACGGCCAAGCGGCCTCGCACGCCAGCAGGCTGGGAGTGTCCATCAACGCGCCGAGCAGGTGTGCTGAACGCAGGTGATCATTGTTGTCGTCCAGCGATGCACGCAACCAGGCGTCCTTGATCAGTTGCTG
This sequence comes from Pseudomonas sp. GGS8, assembly GCF_024168645.1. Classification (NCBI taxonomy): domain Bacteria; kingdom Pseudomonadati; phylum Pseudomonadota; class Gammaproteobacteria; order Pseudomonadales; family Pseudomonadaceae; genus Pseudomonas; species Pseudomonas sp. GGS8. Next base: position 5,899,618 of record NZ_JALJWF010000001.1, read on the forward strand.
CAACTTGTCACACAACTGCGGCTTGCTCTGCACACTGCGCGGCAGGGTCTCGAGATGATCGAGCAGCCCGCGCCAGATAGCGTCCATATCCCAGTCGTAGCGGCGAGCGATGAGGGTCAGGTCGCCCTCACCTTGCTCCAGCAACTTGAGCAGCCAGTGCTCGATGCTGATGTATGAATGGGCACGGCTTTGACACAGCGAAGCCGCCGCACTCAGCGCCTGGGCACAGTAGGGATTGAGACGGCGAAGCAAACGGGAGGAGTTGTGTGCCATGCGGGGTACTTCCCTGTTCTGGGTTCTGGCGAATGGTCGATGAAGAAAACGGCAGGCTTGAGGCTCGATGTGATTGGCTGAACGCCCGCGAACAGACGCTCAACCCAGCACACCGGGGACCAACAGACGGGGCTCCGTCTGCCGGTCCTTTCGTGTCAAGCGCTCTGACGTTCATTCCAGGAGTCGGAGTGGATGATGTTGCCGTCCTTGTAGGTCCAGGTGACCTTCTCGTAGCGCAGCTCAACCTGTTCCAGATGGTTGTGCTTTTCCTTGGTCGGGTCTTTGACGTCGTGCATTTTCGGCGCGACTTTCACTACTTTTACGTTTTCCAACTTGGTGATGAAGTACTCGACTTCTTGGCCCGCGTCGTCGATGCGGTACCACTTGAACTCGGCGCTCTTGAGGGTCTGCCCGGTGGTCACCGCCTTGTACAGATAGGGGCTGGAGGCATCGATTTCCTTGGTAAACAGGAACGGGGTATGAACCCGAGTGCCGGTCAGCTTGCCGGTGTTGTTGTCGGTGGGGATGTATAGGCTGTGGTCCTGGGCGACCACCTCGATGCTACCTTCGCGTTTTTGTACGTCGACTGAACCTTTAATGTCCGCGCCGCCATCATCTTGCAGCCACAGGTAAACGGGAATTGCCATGTGAAGCTCCTTTTCTCAGAAAATAAACGCCGCGGGTGCGACAGGGGGTTGCCTGTCCAGCACCACCGTGGGGAACACACAGGCCCCCACTTCAGGTACCAGACGGATATCGACACGACGATTCATTGCTCGCCCGACCTCGGTGTCATTGCTGGCGATCGGCTGGCTGGCACCGAAGCCCTGCACCGCAAAACAACTTTCGGGGATATCGCCCATGCGTTGCATCCAGTCATGCACCGCCGCTGCCCGGGCACGGGACAACTGCAGGTTCTGCTCGGCATTGCCCGTGGCATCGGTATGCCCGGCGATGACGATCAGCCAGCCCGGCTGGGCCTTGATGTCGACCAGGGCATTGATCAACACCTTGGTCGAGTCAGGCTTGAGATGGGCACTCCCGGTACTGAACAGCGACAGGCTGTCCAGGCGCACCGGCTTTGGAATCTGCACCGGTATCGGGGCCGACGGCTCACGGTGACCGGCAATTGTCGCCAACAGCGGCGCCCGCAGGCGCTCGCCGCGATACAGGCCCAAGCCCAGCGCAAGCGGTTCGCCCTGTCGGTAGTAACTGTCCAGGCGCCCGGCGTCTTGGCGCAGTACCGTCACGGCCTCTTGGCGCAAGGCGAACTCGGGCTGGTCACGACGTTCCGGCACGGCAATGGACAGATAGCGGCGCAGGTCATCACTGACCTGGCGCACCAACAGGGTGTTCTGCCAGGCCGAGCTGGCCAAGGCGACCAGGCCAGCAAGCGCGAACAACCACAGCGCGACCACGCTCGCGCGATGTACCGCGGAGCTCTGGGTGTGGGTCGGGAGCAGGTTTAGCAAGGGATCAGGAAACGGCAACGTCGTGTCAGCCCCGGGTGGAGCCTGCCGAGTGTCAACCAGTGCGATCTTGTTTCGCAGCCATTGTTGCCACAGGTTGCCTTTCACCCTCAGGGGCAGTGCCGGTACCAGGGTAATGGCGCAGGCCACCGCCAGGCCGACAGGACTGCGGGCTTCACGGTTCGCGAAATGCGGGAGTACCGTTGCCTTCAGCCAGGCCGCCACGCTGTTGAGTTTTACGCTCGTGTGCAACCGTTCGGCATGCGCTGTGCCATTTGCGCCCTGCCGCTGCCAATCGACCAGACTGACGCACGCACCGGCCTGACGCACGCAGGGGCTGGTCTGGCCAGACTCCCAACTGAACCAGGGCCCAACGCCTTGCGAGGCTTGCTGGTAGCTCACCAGCAACAGCGGCAGCGCTATGCCGCCCCTGCGGATCAGCGCTACTTGATGGCTGAAGGCACGCACCTGGCCAGCCAGTACTGCGTCGTCGGTATGCTCTCCAGGATTGACAACGAACATGACGCTGAGCTGCGCGCTCCAGTCTGGGCGCATGGCTATCAGGCTGGCACTCACCGCCGATAACTGATCCAGGCCAGGCACCCGCACATAACAACCTTGTTGTGTCTGGCGCAGGGCCAGTTGTTCAGCGGTAATCGCGCCGAAAAGACCGACCAGGCCATCGCCACAGACCAATACCACCGGCTGGCGATAAGCCGCAGGCGGCAATGCCGTATTGTCGGCCAAGACCACGGACTCGCACTGACGCGACACATGTCGCCCCGCCCGGACCCAGGCCACGGCGACGAAGACCACAACGATCAGAACAGCCACCGCCCGTATCCAGGTGGCGAGCGGAATGACAGCAAGCAGCGCCAGAACAAGTGCGCCGGCCCACAGCCAAAGACTTCGTGTCAACTTGAGCGTCATCGGCTGGCCCTCACGACTGACCAGGCAAGAGCGTGGCGATCAGACCCGCCAGCACATGGTCCAGCCCCCACCACGCACCGATGAGCAACAAGCCCACCGCCAGGATATGGGCCAACGGTGATTGCAACCAACGCAGGGGGGTCGCTCGGTGGCGGGCGTCTACTTGTGTGGTTAACGTCTGACTGAGTTCCAGGGGTTCGACCTGCGCGCTCAGGGCGGCCAGCAGTTGTTCACGCGCGGGGTCGTTCACATTGGCGTAACGGCCCCGGAAGCCAAGCATCAGCACCCGATGGAATGCCGTCAGCACCTGGAGATCAGGCGCTGGCTCGCGCAGTACTTCGCGCATGTCTTCATACAGGAACTCACCGGCCTGGTGCCCACCGAAGAACTTGGCTTGCAGGGGCTCGCTTGCCCAGGCGGCGTGGGCGTCACCTTTGGCACAGCTGAGCACGGTTTCATCCAGCAAAGCGCATTGAGCGTGACTGATGTAATTGATGCTGCGCTGGCTCAGGCCGGCACGCTTGAGTTGCTGACTGACGTGCTCGATCTGCTTCGAGCAAAACTTCCACAGGACCTGGCTATTCTGCGCCGAGCCTCCCTGGCGCAGCTCAATGACCAGTAGGTAGCTAACCTGCAGTAGCGAGTCGATATCCACCCCGGTTGCGGTCTGTTTTTTGGTCGCGGTCAGGTTCATGCGCGCAGTACCGCGAACAGTTCCAGCTTCACGTCGGCCAACGTGCTCGGTACGTAGAGGGCACAGACGCCTTCAGCCAGCATGGCCTGTCCCTTGGCATGACTGAGGTCGAGCGCGAAGTACTGATTCTCCAGCCGTAGCGGAATAGCCGCCGGCACATGGCTGAGCGATTGCAATGGAACACCGTCAAGCGCGGCGTTGACCAGGTGATCGACATCATCGGGTGTACCGACTTTGCACAGGCGTGGGAACTGGCTCTGCAACTGTGCTGCCGGCATGCGACAACGCACCGACAAATAGAAATCGGCTCCGTCACGCTCACGCAGGCGAGCATCGTTGAGGGTCACCTGCCAACGATTGGCACCAATCTCCTCCAGCACCAGGGCAATGACCCGCGAAGGCAGGCTGGCCTCCAGCAAAGTGGAGATGGTGCGCATCAGCGGCGCGAACACGGTCTCCAGCTGCTCGTGCCGGTAGGCCGGGATCTTGTCGATATCATGTTCCAAGGAAAAAGTCAGCAGGCTGCCGGCCAGCTTGACCAACTCCAGGTAGACCTGCTCGGGGTGCCGCGCAGGATGGGCCTTGAGGTCAGCCAATACCGGTTGGTAGGTGTTCAACGCATTGAGCAGCCAGAACAACGACACATCGGCCACGGCGAAATCCGCCATACGCTGGTTGCTCTCGCGACGCATACCCATCAGCCGCTGACGCTTGGCGGATAACTGGGTCAACAGATTATCCAGTTGTGTCAGCAGCCCTGGATGAGCGGCGAAAGTGAGCAGCGGTGGTACATAGGCAGGATCGAGGCTCCAGCCCCCCTGCCCATCGCGCACCAGACGCGCGACCGGGCAGGTCAGGTAATCGGCGTTCTCGTCGCCATCCAGGCGCAGGCTCAACACGTGCTCCAGCACGCCAATCGATTGCACCTCGTCTGCGTAGATATCCTGTACCTGACGCCAATCCTGGCGATAGCGTGTCGGCCGATCGGCCCTGCCCCCCTCGAACAGACAGTTGTTGCCGTTGGCCTGCTCCAGTGGCAATGCCAGCAGCACGGTAGCTGCTTGGGTGTCATCGGACAGCTGCCTGGCCAAATCCAGGGCCGGGGGCAACCGATCAACCTGATCCGTATCGATCAAAGTCCCATCGGGCATACGCACGCGCATTTGTGCGGCCTTGAGCTTACCCAGGCGCAGGGCATCCAGATCAAATACCACCGCCTGGACACCCCAGGGATGAACCAATGACAGATGAGCCAGACGCTCATTGGCCCAGGCTTCCCAGCTTGCCTGCTGCTGGAATTGCTGTGGGGATAGCAAAGCCCCCGAGGCCCACAGGGGGCGGTCGATCTTCATGACGTCGTTTCCCTACGAATGAATCAGGTTTTCGCCTTCGGCATTTGCGAAACCAGCGACAGATTTACGTCCATGCCTTCCACTTGGAAGTGCGGCACGGCGTACAACTTGACGCGGAAGAAGCCCGGGTTGTCCTCGATGTCTTCTACGGTGACCTTGGCATCGCGCAACGGGTGTGAAGCCTGCAAGTCGTCGCCCGGATCTGTCATTTCGGTCACCAGCCCACCGACCCACTTGTTCAACTCCAACTCCAGCAAGCGACGGTCCTTGGTCGTACCGATGTTCTCGCGCTGGATCAGCTTCAGATAATGGGCGATGCGTGACAGCAAGAAGATGTATGGCAAGCGAGCATTGATCCGGCTGTTGGCGGTGGCATCGGCCGTGTCATACAACGCCGCCTTCTGCGTAGAGTTAGCCGAAAAGAAACAGGCGTAGTCTCGGTTTTTGTAATACGACAGCGGGATGAAGCCCAGATTGGCGAATTCGAATTCACGGGTCTCGGGAATCATGACTTCGGAGGGAATCTTCACCTGGTTGCCGGTGCCCAGATCGTACAAATGAATTGGCAACTCGGTGACAGCACCGCCCGATTGTGGTCCGCGAATCTGCACGCACCAGCCGTTAGTGATGAAGCTCTTGACCATGTTTGCAGCGAAGGCAAACGAGGCGTTGGTCCATAGATACCTGTCGTGATCAGGCCCCTTGACGCTTTCGATGTAGTTGAAACTGCGCACCGGAATGGTGTCCGGGCCATAGGGCAGACGACCCAGCACGCGCGGCATGGTCAGACCGATGTAACGGGCATCGTCACTGTCGCGGAACGACTTCCATTTGATGTATTCAGCGCGGTCGAAGTAGTTGCCAATGTCCTTGATGGCCGCCACCTCCTCCATCGACTCCTTGCCAAAGAAGGCCGGGCCGACGGAGCCAATGAAGGGCATGTGCGCTGCCGCCGCAACTTTGGAAATACTGCGCAACAGGGCAATATCCTGCGGATTGCGATCGAACTCATAGTTGGAAATCGCCGCGGCAATCGGTTCGCCACCCGGCGTGTCGTATTCCTGGGTATAGGTATGCAGGTACAGGCCGCTCTGGGCGATCTCCGGCACATCTTCGAAATCTTGTATCAAGTGATCCTTACTGATATCCAACAATTCGATACGCACGTTCTGGCGGAAATCGGTCTGATCGATCAGCGATTTAACGCCGCGCCAGGTCGACTCAACCCGCTGAAAATCAGGGTGGTGCATTACCGCATCGAGTTGGCGGCTTATCTGCGCATCCAATGACGCAATGTGCTCATCCAGCAATGTTTTATCCAGACGCTGTACTTTCTGGGACGACTGCTTGAGCAGCTTCAAGAAAACGCTGACAGCGGCAGTTACCCGCTCATCAACGGATGCCTCGGACAGTGCTTCAGCGTTCTGAAAAGCTTCGATACCGCCCAACTCTGCAACCGGGCTGAGGTTGATCTTGGCGAACAAGGCACCATATACGCCTTGATTTTCTTCAGTCAGCACCGCAGTGCCGTACGGTTGTGCGGATGAATGTTCTGTGGACATGGTGAAACTTCCTTTGAAACGAGCCGAAGGGAATCAACGTTCTTCTTGGGGAGCCAGAGCGGCCAGTTCGGCTCGCAGTTCATCACTGAGCGCATCATCCTTTAGGATGCGTTCCAACTCGTGACGGAAGGTCACGTTGTCCAGCAGGTTCGACTTGAGGTCACGCAACAGATTGCGCATGGCCAGCAGGGCCCGTAATTGCGGTATTTGCCGCGCCACCTGCTCCGGCTCGAAGTCCTTCATGTTATGGAAGCTCAACTCGACAGGAGTATCGGCGCAGTCATTGACCAACGTATTTTCTACTGCCAGTTTCAGGGCTGGCGAAAACTCGGCCAACACGCTATCGAAGTTGTTCTTATTAATATCGACCTTGCTTCTTTCAGACAACGGACGCATCTCTTTTCCGTTACTGTAATCCCCCATGACCATCAATTTCAGTGGTAACTCGACTTTTTTCTGCGCGCCGCCGGTATGCAAATCAAGCTTGATATTTACCCGAGCTTTGGGCACTTCATTTTGAAAACTATTTGAAGCCATAAATCCTCCAGTTACCGTTTGCAATGGCCGACGCCATCACGAAAATCAAGCAAGACTGGAATTCACACCCTTAGCCGACCAAGTTGCCAGCCACAGCATATAAATTCCTTGTAAGCCACACTGACAAATCACCTGCGGCATATACAACGCCGCATCTGCAACACATAAACATCTAGGTCGACCACCCCATCCATGGAGTACTAAAGGAAACCCCCTACACCAGTAAGGAATCAAAAACACGGGGTAGTGGATGAAGCCTATTGCATGTACACATGCGGCGTCTCGGAAGCAATTCTGAACAAATAACAAGCACGTCACCCATGCCACCTGCCGACGCCTGATGCACCAGGCATCCCAAGTAGTGGCTGGCCTGCAACTGTTTTACTCTGCTGGTTTGAATACTCTTTAACGTCGTATCCAGATTGATATTTTTCCGGCAGCGGCGGCAGTCGCAGTTCGATGGTCCGTACCTCCGCGTGCAGCAACGCAAACGACAAACCCGGCTGGCATCAGCGCTCATATAGGGAAGCGTGTGTGACGCACAAAGAAAAGTCAGGTTTCGATGTGGCTTTTTTCGACTACGTTTCAACTACCGAGAGGCCATGGATTTCGCCATCCGACTCGAGGAAAAGTCCAACCGTTGGAAGGATGTATCTCGCCCGTTTGTTGCGTTGGTCACACGCGTCTCTGATTGGTTCATAACGTCACTGTGGTTGGTTTTTATTGGCATATATGAAGTCATCGCAGCATATCCTTACGTACACCAAGCCAAACATAAGTCCATGAGCAAGACGTCCAGCGAGGCGACTGCGAGCGCGGACCATCCATCACCGTTAAGGCTCTGGATAACCCCCAACTGTCTTGTGAACACCATTTTTAGCCTTGTAACTAGCATAGTTAGCAAGGCGTGATAGTCGGAAACTCGCGATCAAGGAGATAAGGCTTTCAATCACCTTTATCACATTGCCATTCTTATGCGTTCAAGCTGATCCAACCATGGATACCCATGTAGAGACCAACACCAATGATCAGCGCGCTGAAGATTGAAAAGGGATCGTAGCTTTGTAATCTCCCACTGCCTGCTTTCCTGTCGATTACGGAATCATCCCAGGCATGCCCAATTTGACACGATCGCCATGTTGGAAGAAATTGATGATTCGCCTCTGCTCTTCGACCTGAAATCCTATGGCTGTATCTGCAGCTCATATTTTCGACACGATTGATCGGATGTTCCCCAACCCGCCACTGGCCCAGTCGATTACTGGGTGCCTGGTTTCCTAATAGGAGTGACAAATTGCTGACTCGGCCCGACAAAGACGCGCTACGTGCGATGCTGGAATCCCAAGTTCAAGAGAAGCTGCGGCACGACCCTGTATTGGTCAACCAATCCCGGACACAACGTTAAGTTTTTCTTCGGCGCGAGCCCACCGTTGAATTGATGGGGCCGAATCAGTTGTATCGATGCATCAAGAAATGGCTGATATCCCGCTGGGCTTCTTGAGCAGTTCCGTAGCCCACAGTCGGTATCCATTCAGTTCTCAAGCTGCGGAACACGCGCTCCATCGGCGCGTTGACGCTCCTATGTCAACAAGATCGAGTCGAGTCGGCTAAATCCGCCAGGATCAAAGGGTATAGCTCCCTGACGATATGGCGCTTCAAACAGTGCTGGACTTCTTTGGAAAAAAACCTTTCGCACTACGCCGGGCGACATAGCTTTGGGTTTTGGGATCACCGCGCATACGTACCATCGCAATGGTCCATAGGGCCTTATTCGCAGAACAATTCCCACCTCGGTTTAAACGATGTCGCGCCGTTTTACCCGAGGATGCCGGTAAAGGACTTACCCCACAGAGGGCGACGAGAGCTGCTTCACTTTTTAAACGCTCCAGGTTATCGCCTGCTGTCGAAAGCAGCACGGCTGCTGTTTGAGGGCCAACGCTAAATTGTTCGCGTAAACGGCGAGCATGTTGGCGGGTCAGGTTTTCCAGAATGGCGTCGAGCTTTTCAACTTAGTTTGCCAATGCCCGCCAGTGCTTGGCCAATAGGCACAGAGAGGTCGTTAAGGTGCTCAGGAATGCAGTCGCGCCCAGCGAGCGAAGACGCGCCCCCCCCTTTTGGCGCAGTCGGCAGGTTTGGTTTTCCAGAGCCGCTCACGAATGTCTTGCGGGGCACTGACGAGCAAGGCTCTCAATTGATTGATCGCTTGGGTTTTCGCTCTGACTGCGCTGCGCCGAGCAACCGAAACCACCCGCAGCGCTTCGGCCACACCCGATTGGGTCTTGGCTATCGCTGTGGCGCTTCCCGAAAGAACGGATCGAGCTGCGCTCTCAGCTTCGGTGGGATCGGTTTTTCCCTGGAGCCGGCGTTTGGGGCGATCGGGGCGGTTAACCTCCAGCACCTCGATGCCATGATCACACAGGACACGAGCTAAACCCGCGCCATAGGTTCCGGTGCCTTCCACGCCAGCACGCTTCAACATACCGAAGGAGTTGGCCCAGGTAACGAGCTTGAGATATCCGCTGGTATCGGTCGTTACCGCCAAGCTGCCAAGCAAGTTTCCACTCGTACTGATCAAGACACCTACGTGGGTATCCAGATGTGTATCAACACCCAAGATGACTTCGTTTTCGCCCATGGGATTGTTCATGACTAATGCCTCCAAGGAGAACGCATTACCAACCCCATACGCAGGACAGGACACTCAAGATGCAGAACAAGGCTCCTATCAGGTCACAGACGCTAGGCCCTGCAATGCCAGGGAACGTCAGCGTCCAATCGACAGGTCAACGCAATGGCATTCGATTGGCCAATCCCAGCGCGGGTCAGATTGGGCTGACGCTCTTGAGCATAGTGAACTGAGTGTCCCAGCAATTTCCCCGGCGATTCATGCTCTGGCGCATGCGATAACGCCAGAGCCGCTGGCGAAATAAACGACTCGCATAATGCGACCCTTGATCCGAGTAAAACAGCAGACCCAGAGGTCTTCCACGTTGCTCATAGGCCATGTCCAGTGCGTTGATAACCAGCTCGGCGTCCGGCTTTTCCGACAATGCCCAACCCACTATCTACTCATACACCGTCACCCGATTGCGCCCGGTGTTCTTCGACGTATACAGAGCATGGTCCGCCCAGGCGATCAGGTCGGCGTGGTTAGTCGAGGGCTGGCTCAGGTCGGCAACGCCCAGGCTGATGGTGAAACGGATGCTCCGGCCGTCGTGCAGCACTTCCTGCCCTTCGACCGCCTTACGCAGCCGCTCGGCGAAAAACCGTGCGCCGGCCTTGTCGGTGTCCGAAAGCACCACGCCGAACTCTTCACCTCCATAACGCCCCGCTACATCGCTGTCGCGCACATGCTCGCGGACCAGCCTGGCGACTTGCTCGATGACCTTGTCGCCCGCCTGGTGACCATAGGTGTCGTTGACCCGCTTGAAGTGGTCGATATCGAGCATCACCAGGCTGGTAGCATTGCCATGGCGCTGGTGCCGGGCATAGGCGACTTTCAGGCTCTCTTCCCAATGGCCCCGGTTGTACAGGCCCGTCAGCCGATCGGTACTGGAGAGTTGCCGCAACTGCGCATTGGCGGCCTGGAGCTGATGCCGGTTGGTGGCGACGTCGGTCACGTCATAGATCACCAGGCAGATATGGCGAATTTTGCTGTCGGTGGAGCGCAACGGCAACATCGTGGTGTTCTGGTACATGAAGTCTTCCTGGCCGGTGATCGGCTGGTAGTTCTTGAACCGCACCAGATAAGGGCGTTGCTCCCAGATGGTGAACGCCGGCGTGCCCAGGGTTGCAACGCTGCCCACCTTGCGGCTGAACCATTCGCGGTCGACTTCGGGAAACAGACTGAAGAAAGACTGGTTGTTAGCATCCTTGGGCTGCACCCCGGAGCGGTTCTCCATGAAGGTGTTCCACACCTGCACGCAGTAGTCGCGGTCGAGCACCACCACCCCGACGTCAATGCTCTGGACGATCGCCAGTAACCAGTGAAACTCGTTCAGATCGATAGGAACGTTCATAGCTCAATTCATCAGGTAGGCGAGTTTATGGGTCAACCGCTCGATCGAGTCTTCCGTAAACAGCAACAACAAGTCGAAACGAATATCGTGCCCTTCCAGGCTGTAGCTGATTTCCACCGCCAGGGTCTTTTTCCAGTGCTGCCGGTTGACCCGGATCATCTCGTCGATGGCCGCGTGCTGGCCAAGGATCTGAGGATGGCCTTGGGAAAACATCACGTCGATCTGTTCGGCAATGCTGCTCAGACAGGCTCCAATCAGGACACTGGAGAGGTCCAGCAGCATTTCCAGGTCCGAATACTCGGTGCTCTGGCGTTGCATCAATTGCGCCATGTCGGCGATTTCCGAGTCGTGGAATATCAGTAGGGCTTCGCCGGCGATGCCGCTGCCGATAAACCCCTGGCAGATGGCGGTGAGCTGCTTGGAACGGCTGGCGTCGGTCAACGCCATGTGCAATTCGCCGACTTCGAGGATGTTCACGTTCGGTATCGGCAACTGCACGAATACCCCCAACACCTTGGCGATCAGGGCTGCAGCGCGGCCGATGGCAACGTTGACCGTTTCGCGGAACGCATCGTGAAAACTGATGGCCGTGTTCGCTGCCGGACGACTCCCCAGCGACGCCTGGCCGGGTTCCGTCAGTAGCCCCAGCTGACTGAGTGTCTGGCGCAGCTCGTGTTCGTCGAAGGGCTTTTTCAGGAACGCCAGCGCGCCCAGCTCACGCACCCGGCGCACCGCCTCTTCCTGGACGTCACCGGAGATCACGATAACTTGTGCCTTCAGCCCTTCGGCGCGCAGGGCGCTCAACACCTGGTAACCGTCCATTTCCGGCATGGTCAGATCGAGCAGCACCACCTGCCCCAAGCCCCGGCGTATAGCGTCCATTCCCTGGCGACCATCGTTGGCTTCGGTGATCGAAACCAACCAGTCCGCCGGCAGCGCCCGTAACACCTGCTTACGGGCCATGCTGGAGTCGTCGCACACAAGTAGGGGAATCACGGACACAGATCGGCTCTCATCGTGTTGCGCATAAGGGAAAATACAAGCGGCATAATGCCATAAGTTTTACAAAAGGCACTTAATCAGACTGTGTGAAAACACGCTGAAGGTACTTCAAGCAAACGCCCCGACTTATTCGGGCGTTTTGCTTTGTGCGGGCGGCAGAGAAGAAAAGGCTTTTCAACCCATCAACTTCCCCGCGAGATTCCGCCATGGATGTTTCCAATAACGATTGTTTGCGGCAACACTTTTGTACTCAAACCCTCGCGAGACTGCCTGATCGATAAAACAAGTCTTCTTATCTTCATTCTTTCACCTCAAAAAGATGAGTTAGCCGATTGGGTAGACTCCGACCCATACGAAATTGTGAGCGGCCATAAGGTGATCGCCGAATAGGCCATTACGTTTTTCAACGTTTGTAATGGCGCCGCTAAAGTGCACCAAGATGAAGACCTCTTATACGAAAACGACAGATCAAGCATCTATGACGCTAAACCGTTTCGGCATGAAGCTGTCATTAAGTGACTAATAAGCCAGGCAAATCATTAAGCTCTCCGATTAAATCGAGTGAAAGATATATTCAGTCTGTGCGCGAAGATCCAGTTCAACACCTGCCCCATGCAGACGAGTGTGAAGGTCAGCATCATCGACACGTACTTTCCAAGACACATTTGCCGGTACATCGCCCCCCGCGCGAACGAGACTGATGGCCTGCTGCAATTGCGTACGGTCGGCTAAGTAAACGGCCAGCGCGTTGCCTTTCCAAGCGGCAACACTCATCCCCATCGCCGCGCACACTAAAACTTTAGCCTTGGCGTCGTCACGGTCAGCCTGCCGGGAGCGTTGAATCTGATCCTCCAAGACAGGATCAACTACACGGTCAGAACATAACACCTCTCCCGCCTCCCAGACTTCCGGTGGACAGACCTTTTCTGCGGGGCGCACGGTTAGAAATGGATTGATTTCCATCGGATAGATTCGACAGACCAGCGGTCGATCTTCATAGATCTTGCAGTGGTTATTCTCCCCTAAACTTGGACACTGTGTCAGTGCGTTACCCGCAAAAATGGCTATTACCTGAATACGTGCATCTCCACTGACGACGTCTACCGCGCGTTGCGCGCTGTGGGCGTAGTGCTTTGGCAGCGGGAAGACTGACGTGTCGAAAGCTTCGAGTATGACTGCGATGTTACCGCCGCGATTTAACCATTCCTCGGCCTCTTGAAGAGTCAGAGGGATAAGACGTTCTTTACAGCAAGTTCCGCATCCGTTGCAGGCAAACCTCGTGACATTGTTTTTTATGAGCGTCACTGATTGGCTTATAGGCGTCATGATCAGTCCTGTTCCGCCCCCCAAACTTCAAGTAGAGGCGATGGCTAAAGAAACCAATGATATACATTATATACCTGGCTTCAATTAGGCACCAAATCCCTACTAGGTATACTCAAACACACCTGCACCTGGCCGGTCGCCCCCCCTTTCCGGATCGGCACGTCATTTACGGCGTGGCCCTGAGCGTAGTAGTAAACCTTAGCAACTGACTCAACTGACCATTGACCAATACGGGCGTACCAGTGGGTGCTTTCGTGTGGAAACGTCGGTATTACCCGTGGCGACGCTGTATCACCCGGCCAACGGACATCTACGACTCGCGCGTAGATGCCCGGGACCCACTGTAATTCAATCCGATTCTGACGGATGTTGAGTGGCCGTAACATGGTCAGTCATTGAAACAGTCAAGCCACACTCAACAACAGATTGCGACCTCGATCTCGCAAAATCCGAGGCTAGACCTCTGATTTTTTCAGACTAAACCTTTGTGGTATCGCACTCTCCACTCCGCAACAAGGCTCAAACTAATTCGGCTAAAGATGTCGGATTGAAGCCCTTCAGATCTGCGTAATCGCCCTTTTCCACTTTGGCGACCCAATCCTTGTCACTCAGCAGAACACGCCCTACTGCGATCAGATCAAACTCTTCGCGCTCCATGCGCTCGACGAGCCGATCCAAACTCGCAGGGGTTGATCCCTTGCCGGCGAAGGCATTAGTAACATCATTTTCTAGCCCAACCGAACCAACACTGATGGTCGCGGCCCCGGTTACTTTCTTCGCCCAGCCCGCGCAGTTCAGGCCGTTCTCACCGTCAATCTCGGGGAACTCAGGTTCCCAGAAGCGGCGTTGTGAGCAGTGCAGGACGTCGACACCGGCCTCGACCAGTGGCAGCAGCCAGTCTTCCATCACAGCTGGCGTTTCAGCGACGCGTACTCCGTAATCCTGTTGCTTCCACTGGCTGACACGCATGATGATCGGGAATTCAGGGCCAACAGCATGACGAACAGCAGATACGATCTCGCTGGCAAAGCGCGAGCGTTCCTTGATTGTCGGGCCGCCGTAGCGGTCGGTGCGCAGATTGGTACCAGACCAGAAAAACTGATCGATCAGATAACCATGGGCTCCGTGGATCTCAACGGTATCGAAGCCCAGTCGTTTGGCATCCGCTGCGGCCTTGGCGAACGCTGCTACCGTGTCGGCAATGTCCTCTTCACTCATCGCCACACCACGCAGGTCACCTGGCGAATCAAGGCCCGACGGGCTTTCCACTGGCGCATCAGGCTCCCAGTCGTTGATGTAACGCGTGGCACCGGTGTGCCAGATCTGCGGTGCCATGCGCCCGCCAGCGTTGTGGACCGCATCGATCACGTTTTTCCACCCAGCCAGCGCCGCTTCGCCGTGAAAAAAAGGAATGCCGGAATCATTGCGTGATGCTGGGCGATCAATCACGGTGCCTTCCGACAAAATCAGCCCGACACGTCCCTCTGCCCGCCGCCGGTAGTAGGCGGTGCTCGCTTCACCCGGGATGCCTTCGGGTGAGAACAGACGCGTCATTGGCGCCATGACAATCCGGTTTTTCAGTTCAAGCGACCGGATGGAAAAAGGACGAAATAAAATGCTGGTTTCAGGGTTTGACATCGGATGGACTCCATTTGCTTTTGGAAGCCATATAAGTATATTTTGTAAACCAAATGTCAATTAGGCACCTAAAGTCGCCTAGGTATATGTGAGGAAACTTCGATGCTGGAATTAAAGCCGCAATGTTTTTCGTCGGAGTGCCCAAGCCGGGCGCTGTTCGACCAAATCGCAGACAAGTGGTCGATGATGGTTCTGGCGGTACTTGATGACGGGCCGCACCGTTTTAACGCCATCAGGCGTCGCCTGGAGGGCGTCACTCAGAAAGCACTGACACAGTGCCTGCGTCGACTGGAACGAAATGGACTCGTCTCGCGCCAGGTCATCTCGTTCTCGCCCGTGGCAGTCCAGTATGAGATCACCCAACTTGGTCGAACACTGCAGCAGCCATTCCGCGAATTGCATAAATGGACGCTCGACAAATTGCCTGAGGTTGAAACGGCCCGGTTGAAGTTTGACGAGGCCGCGCAAGTAAGCCTGACGAAGTGATTTTTTATTGACTCCCATTACTTCGTAGGTTTACTCGCGGTATCCCTAAACCTACCAACGCTACATTAAGTGCCTAATTGACTCTAGGTTTATCGCGTATACCTTGTAGTGGTCGACAACGATGGTCTCACTCGATGCCTTATTGCGACCCTTGATCAACGCTTCTCTGCGACTCTCGACGATTGGCCAAGCGCCTTCGATATCGACGCGGCAGCGCTGATCCCAGCGGCCTGACCTTTTTTGGAAAGCCCAATATGACGAGGACTAAAATGCGCAAAAATCTTCAGTTTTACATCGATGGTTCGTGGGTGGAGCCCGCTGGCAATATCGTAATAGATGTAATTAATCCGGCTGACGAAACGGTTGCCGGCCAGGTCGCGCTCGGTGGCGCCATTGACGTCGATAAAGCGGTCGCAGCGGCGAGAGCCGCCTTCCAGACCTTCTCGCAGATATCGGTTGATGAGCGTCTTGCACTATTCGATCGAATCATCGCAGCCTACCAGTTGCGCGCACATGACCTTGCGGTAGCAGTGTCCGACGAAATGGGCGCACCGCTATGGCTTGCCGAGCAATTGCAAGTCACGGCCGGCCTCGCCCACATTCAAATTGCTCGCGCCGCGTTAGCCAAATACAGTTTCGAACACGAGATGGGCACCACCGAAATCGTACGCGAGCCGATTGGCGTCTGTGCGTTAATCACGCCATGGAACTGGCCGCTCAACCAGCTGACCTGCAAGGTGGCCGCAGCGTTGGCGACAGGTTGCACGATGGTGGTGAAGCCTTCTGAAGTGTCGCCCTTCTCGGCGACGATCTTTACCGAGATCATGCATGATGCCGGTGTACCAGCCGGTGTTTTTAATCTGGTACATGGAGACGGCAAAGGTGTTGGCGACGCACTGACTGGTCATCCTGAAGTCGATCTCGTCTCGTTTACTGGATCTACCCCCGCAGGCATCCAGGTAGCGCGCAATGCTGCACTGACGGTGAAACGCGTGCATCAGGAACTTGGCGGAAAGTCGCCGAACATCCTGTTGCCGAGTGCCGATTTCCCTTCCGCCGTGGCGGCGGGCGTGGCTCAAATTATGCTCAACAGCGGTCAATCATGTAATGCGCCGTCACGAATGCTTGTACCCATTACACGAATGGATGAGGCCGCCGATCTTGCACGTACTGCGGCAGCAGAGTGGGTTGTCGGACACCCGGCGAACAATGCCAAAATGGGGCCGGTCGCCTCCGAGGCGCAGTGGAGCAAGATCCAGAACCTGATACAGATCGGCATCGATGAAGGTGCAACACTGATCACAGGGGGGCTCGGCCGACCTGAAGGGCTTGATGCCGGATTCTACGTCCGGCCGACCGTCTTCTCCGACGTGACGAATGACATGACTATCGCCCGCGAGGAAATCTTCGGGCCGGTGCTTGTCATCATCGGTTACATCGATGAAGCCGACGCAGTGGCGATCGCCAATGACACGGTATTCGGTCTTGCCGCTTATGTTCAGGGCGAACATACAGCCGCCGAGGCAGTGGCGCGCAAACTTCGGGCCGGACAAATCACGCTCAATTATGCCGACATGGATTTGGCGGCACCGTTCGGGGGATACAAGCAGTCGGGTAACGGTCGTGAATGGGGAGAAGTTGCGTTCGGCGATTTTCTCGAAACCAAAGCGATTGTTGGCTTTCGCCGGGCCATGTGACGAGCCTGCTGCCGGACAGGTTGCCATGAGCGTCTGAGTAACCGTCAAGCACTAGGCAACTAGTGCTAGGACATCCGGTGACGTTACATAAATCGGAATCTACGCTTAGATGACGGTAACGGTAACGGTATGATCACGTACCGTTACTTATCGCTTTTGAGCACGGAGCAGATTTATCAGATGCTCAGGCGCGCCTGCGGGAAAATCAAATCGCTGAAAAAAGGACGGGCTCGCAAAGACCACCTGCCGGCACTTTGAAGGCGCATCGTGGCTATCTTTAGGCTCAGCTTACACAGAGCGGACGTTTCTCAATGCGTTCATAGCCCGATTTAACACATGAATTTGAACGTCCCATTGATTTTAAACTCGCTGGACCAAAATCGACCTGTCAATGCGGGTATGCCCCGTCTGCGGCTCACTACTGCTGTGACTAGATAAAGCTTGGAAAGACCTACGCTCGCACTGGAGCAATTAAGACGCCTTACCGTTGAAAATACGTGCCTATTTCCAAGCTCTATCCGAGGCTACCGATAATGCGGTTCAACCGGCCTATGGCATCGGTTTCCCTGCTGGCATCTATTTGTGGATTCCTCTGCTGGGTTACATGTGCGCGGTGATCCTAATCCCCTTCGTTGGTAACCTCTCAGACAAGATCGGCCGCAGGCCCCCAGTCATTATTGGCGTTCTCTGCGCAGGACTGCTCTCGTACGCGTACCTGTACGCTATCAGCGTCCACAACCTGTGGCTTTCGCTGGTTCTCTCCGTACTCATGTGGGGCGTCGCCTATCAGGGTTTCAACGGCGTATTCCCGAGCCTCTTTCCCGAATTGTTCCGTACGCGGGTGCGTGTGACCGGTATGGCCATCGGGCAGAACATAGGGACCGCGATGACTGCATTTCTCCCGGCAATCTTCGTCACTGTTGCGCCCCCGGCTCCGAGAATATCCCTCTGAAAATCGGTTCTCTTACATTAGGTATCTGTGTTATCGCTGCGATCGCGGCGTTCACTACACGCGAAACATACCGGATTCGCCTTGAAGATCTCGGCAAGCGCAACGCAGTGCCTATTGCCAAAGAAGAATACGATCGTATGCGGGACGAAGCGATGCGGGGCACAGCTCAGACAGCCGTCCCGAACGACCTGGCTAGCCAACTGCGCTCGTAACGACTTTCGACGATCACACTGGTGCGACCATTAGGTTTTCGCGACCCACACAGGCCCGACGGGCAGAGCAGCATCCTGCGGTCGGCACTTGCCAATGCATAGCCATCGACGCTGTGCATGACCCAAGAAGCCGCCAGGACGCCTCTTCCCGTCAACATCAAATATCAGGCAACCATGGCCTCACATATCACAGGAACAACTCGGCTTTATGGATTGGTCGGCCATCCGCTGGCGGCTGCCAAGTCACCGCAATTATTCAACCGACTCTTTATAGAACAGCAGGCAGACGCGGTTTGTATTCCATTGGAGGTCAAGGCCGATGACCTGTCCGCGTTCGTGAAGGGTGCCAGAGCGCTGAACAATCTCGCCGGCATCCTGGTCACCATGCCTCACAAGCAAAGGATGCTGGATGTTGTCGACGAACTTCATCCGACTGCGCGTCAAGTCGGTGCGATCAACGTCATTCGTTGCGAGACAGACGGACGTTGGGTCGGCGCCGTATTCGATGGCCTCGGCTGTGTTCTTGGCATGCAATGGGAAGGCAACCATCCAGCGAACAAAAACGTTCTTTTGGTCGGTGCTGGAGGCGCAGGCAGAGCGATCGCATTTGCCGTCGCGGCGGCGGGTGCTCGATCGCTGACTATCTCCGATGTCGACGAACACCGAGCTGAGGATCTGGCGAAAGCCGTTGCTGCCGAAACAGGTTGCATCACGCATTCCGGCCCACCCGACCCACATGGCTATGAAATCGTGATCAATGCCACGCCGCTTGGCATGAGCAAAAATGATCCTATGCCTGTGGACCCCGAGCGGCTCGAGCCCGGTACCCTCGTTGTGGATATCATCAATTCGCCAGACTCGACACCGCTTTGCGATGCTGCGCGTAAACGAGGGTGTCGTACCCAGGACGGTGGCCCCATGCACAAAGGTCAGGCGTTGCTTGCACTGCGCTTCCTTGGGTTCGATTACCACCCCGATAACGTAACAGCAGTCGATGCCGAATTATTGTTGCCGCCAGCAAGAGATGCCGGCCATTTGACGTAAAAGCGCTTCAGCGAAAACGGGGAAAACGACCCGTTTTCATCGAAGCGAATAAAGGGAAAGACCATGAATGATTCCAAAGTCGCTGAAACCTATAGCGCGATCATTTTCAACCCGAACATTCCAAATGTCTGCTTGTACCGCGCCAGGAGTGAGTACGTATGAAAGTTGCGTTACTGGAGGTCAGCCATTGGCATGTCCCACTGTATCTGAATGCTCTTGAGGCCAATGGGGTTCAAGTGGTGGCCGTATCGGATTCGGAGCACGTGAAGGGCGAGGCCATTGCCGAGCGATTCAAATGCCCTTTGTATAGCTCATCCTATGAGTTGCTTGAGCGCGAGGAGGTCGATTTTGCTTTCGTGTTCGGCAGGCATTCGCAAATGCCGTCGCTGGCAGAGGCCGTGATCGCACGAAACATCCCCTTTGCCCTGGAGAAACCCTGCGGCATCAACATGGCGCAGGTCACACGACTGCGTGAGCTGGCCGAGCAAGCCAATCTCTACTGTGCTGTGCCGCTGATCTTCCGCATGAGTGAACTGCTTAGCGCTCTGCAAGATGCTGAGGGACGCTTGGCCGCGGACTTCAACTACATGTCTTTCCGCTTCATCGTAGGTCCGCCCGCTCGCTATGAAACTGCAGGCTCAGGCTGGGCCATCGATCCCGCTTTTTCAGGAGGCGGATCGACGATCAACGTGGCTACGCATTTCATAGATCTCTTCAGACTATTGACCGGTAAGGAGGTCTCGCGAGTCTCAGCCATCATGAATTCACTGACACATCGGGGTGCCGTCGAAGACTATTCGTTATTGACCCTGCAGACTGAAGATGGCGTGATCGGTGTTGTGGAAACGGGATACAGTTTCCCCAGTACCGCCGACGAGCAGCGCGAGTTCTCCTTCACCCTTTCATCTGATCACATGTATGCCAAATCCGGTCCCGACCGAATCGAAATAAGGGATCGACAGAACCTTGCGGCCGGCACTCGAAGCCGCAGAATACAACTGGACACAGACGTCTATTACCCACTGTTTGTCAAACAAGTGCTTGCTGAATGCCGTAATGGGGCCAAGCCAATTGCATCATTACGCGATGCCGAGGCAATCATGCAGGTCATGGACGCGGCCTACGCTTCAGCTCGGCAAGGAGGTACGCTTTTGACGCTTACGCCGACTCCTGAATGATTTGAGCCGCCGAGCAGCTCCGAGTGCCTACGGAGCTAACTTCACAGTTCTACTGTGATACGGGGTGGATGCGCACTCGTAACGTTGGTGCACCCCATATGAACTCTCTTCGTAAGGATGAGTTTGAAATACGCTTTCCAGGACTGCTTGACTCCATACTCAATCATTTCACTTCGCCGGGCTATAGCTTGCGATAGCCATTCTGTGAACTGCAAAGAGGCACCCATGACAGATGACAGATGGAAGCGGCTGGGTTCGCAGTTAAGCAAGGCGCGAAATGGCGATTGAAGAGACTGGCTATTTCTCAGCGAAAATTAGCTGCAGACAGAACGACGCCAGACGGCCTGGGGCTTCCTGAGTATACTTGAACCTACCAAGGTTACATTGAGTGCCTACTTGATAGTAGTTCATTTAGGCGTATCATTTTGTCGTTAAAAAATTACAGTATTATCCAACGTCTCGGTACGATTCTTTGGTGACAGACGAAAACAGATTTATCCAGTTCTCTGTCGGCTAGACCCACCGTAATTGGCGGGCAAACGTTAGGGACATCTTATTTTCTCCAGATTAATGGAATTAGGCCGTAAAAACTTGCTATCAACGAGTTTTTGAACAGCAGCCGCACGGATGCTCACCCCTCGCTTTAGACCTTGAGCCAGTAACTTGCGGGCCTGCTCTTCGGAAGAGGAGCCCTCTGTGTACGAAAAGGCAAAATTCAACTCCGCTGAAAAGCTGTTTTATCGACCTCTTGAGGCCGCCATACGCTGGTGCGAATTGGTGGACTATGAGATTCAAATCCTAGCGACAGCATCGGAAAACCCTGGGCGACTCATCACAGTCTTTCCTCAATGGCCATGCTTGCACGCGAATGTCGAAAAAATCCTCGATGCGGTTCGAAATGAAGAGTTACCGTATGGAGCTTTGGGGGTGACGGTCAGCCCCGGGACACCTGTCGACCCCAGACTGCTGACGGTTAGGCACTCAGACTTAAGGCGTTGGATGTATATCTACCATCCAGACCAGTGGCCATCTTTTCTTTTCGGTAATAGCGCACTGATCGGTGAATCAGCTCATCGCAGCACCTATTTGGTTTTACAAGCAGACCGTGATGCCTTGCAGGTGCAATTGAAAGATACTGAAGTGAGGCTTCAGGCATTGCTTGAAGAGCTTAAAGCTGCGGGACTGGAGCGTGACCAGTTGCGCGCGCTTGCCGATAACACACAACAACTCAACGATCAAAGTAAAGCAAGTTACTTAATCGTTATTGGTGCGCTCGTCGATCTCATACTGGGCTCCACCGGAGCAGGACGAAAGCATTCTATCTTTGAAAGCCAGGCATCTATCGTGGACTCGATAACGTCTCATCACGACGGCGTTAAGGGGCTTAGCAAGCGCTCGTTGGATGAAAAATTTGCGGCCGGACGACGCAGTCTTACGCAGGCTAAAAGATGAAGATTGCATTGCAATTGCGTGTGTTGCAATTGCAATGACTCATTTCTTTTTCTGGTATCGAATCGAGGTTACTTCCCATCACGCGCCAGTCGGCGCCAGGAGTGACCAGCATGTACATTCAATCCTCACCCATCGTTGAAGCACCTCAATTGCAAGTAGAACGTCATATCATGCGGCGCGAAGAAGTCGAACGAAAAACCGGCTTCAAACGTGCGCACATCTACAACCTGATGAAGGAAGGCAAATTCCCTCAAGCCAAGCGCATTGGATTGCGTGCGGTGGGCTGGGATTCAATGGAGATCGAGCGGTGGGTCACCGAGCGCTTGGCGCAGCAGAGCTGATGCTATGCGCGTGGTATCGGTGGTTTCCACTAAAGGTGGAGTTGGCAAAACCACGGTCGCCGCCAACCTCGGCGGTCTACTAGCCGATGCTGGCCTGCGCGTCTTGCTACTGGATCTGGATAGCCAACCAACCCTCTCAAGCTACTACTCGTTGAGCCACGAGTCTGCCGCTGGCGCGTACGAGCTCATTGCGCTCAACCTGACAGACCCCGCGCAAATAATTTCCACGACTACAGTTGTCGGGCTCGACCTGATCCTCTCCAACGACGATCAAGGCCGACTGAGCACCATGCTGCTGCATGCCCCTGACGGGCGATTACGGCTGCGTAATTTGCTCGACAATTTCCGCCCCAGTTACGACCTGCTTTTGATCGACACCCAAGGTGCGCGCAGCGTGCTGCTGGAGATGGCCATCCTCGCTTCCGATCTCGCCCTTTCTCCCATCACCCCGGAAATGCTCGCCGCCCGCGAACTGCGACGCGGCACCTTGAAGCTGATGAGTGAGCTCGAACCATTCCGTCATCTGGGCATTCCACCGCCGCCCTTGCGCCTGCTACTGAACCAGGTGAATACCATTCGAGTGGACACACGGATGATCATCCGTGGCCTGCGCGAGACCTTCACTGGGGCTAACAACATCTCGGTTCTAGACACCGTAGTTCCAGACCGAGTGGCTTATCTCAATGCCGCTTCCCTTGGCCTGCCGGTCCACCGAATCGAGGTGCGCCAGTCACGCGAACGACGCTCGCCATCCGCGATGGAAACCATGCAAGCGCTGGCTATTGAGTTATTTCCGGAATGGCACAAAACGATATCTTCGGTGAGCCGATGCGCGGAGGTTCAATGAGACAAATCACCAAGCCCACATTTCTCACCCAGTCATTAGGTTTGATCGACCTTGAGGCCAACAGCATTTGGCTAGGAGTCTGTTGATGTTGGATTTACTGCCTATCATCGTTCCACCCTCCATTCGACCACACCACCCACCTTGCGAGGAGTACTGCACCGTGGTCTTTCGCCTGCAGGGTGGGCGCTCGGCCATGGGTTGGTTCCTCGCAGAGCTCTCCCGACATTTCGAAGGTTCGGGCACTGCCGAGATCGTCAAGTTCGAGGTCGGTGACCATTTGCGCAACCGGCGTTAACCGAGGTTGTTCCGATGAAGAAGCTCAGTCAGGAGCAGATCACCGATAAGCTGCACCAGGACCACGTCCCTCGCGGCCCAGAACTGGAGCGACTGTCTGACCCACTTACTGACACGCCTATGCTGATCACTCTGGAACAGTTGCGGCCCTACGAACACAACCCACGCTTCATTCGTAATCCGCTGTATGACGATATCAAGGCCTCGATCCGCGAGCGTGGGCTAGATCAACCACCGCCGATTACCCGCCGCCCGGGAGAAAGCTTTTTCATCATACGCAACGGCGGTAATACGCGCTTAGCGATTCTCGGCGAACTGTGGCAGGAAACCCGCGACGAGCGTTTCTTCCGCATTCATTGCCTGTTCCGGCCCTGGAGTAATGAAATCACCGCCTTACTCGGCCATCTGGCCGAAAGCGATCTGCACGGTCAACTCACTTTCATCGAACGGGCTTTGGCGGTAGCCAAACTCAAAACCATGCTCGAAGCAGATGGAGCAGTACTCTCGCAACGTGAGCTGGCACGACGTCTTGCCGCTGGAGGCTATCCGATTTCGCAGTCGCACATCAGCCGGATGCTCGACACCCTTGAACACCTACTGCCCGCCATCCCGCAAACCCTATATACCGGATTGGGTAAGCCCCAAATCGAACGGCTGATCGCACTGCGTAGCCAGGCCGAACGAACCTGGAACCGTTATCCAACCGCCACCATTGCGTTCGCCGAATTTTGGCTCGATACACTGGGCTATTTCGATGCCGAACCCGAGTCCTTCGACCTTGAACAAATCCAAGATGAACTGCTCGAACGCATGAGCCGCTTACTCGGACAGTCCTACCGTATGTTGGCCCTGGAATTGAGCGATACCCAACGGGTCATCTCGACGCCTGGCGTTGTCGTCACCACGACCTCGGAGAATATTCATCTGCCGAGCATTGATGAAGCCACGGCAGGACCTCCCTCCTCCGAGGCCCATCCCAAACCAACTGAGACCAGGCCCCAGACCGAACCAACGCGAGAGGAACCGCCCACACCGCCAGAAACGAACGTCGCATCGGCGGTCAGTCCTCCGTCACGCGTTCAACAGATTCGCGAGCAGGTCGATCGCGAGATCGCCACCGAAACAGCACCAAGCGTCGAGGGCTGCACGACCAACGACATCTGGACCATTGCACCAGCACTGGATTGCCCCGAACAACTGCGTTTAGCCATCGCCGGACTGGCACGGGAAATGGCGGCCTATGCCGGACATCCCGAGAGCATCATCGAACAGCAGCTTGGCTTAGGCTTCGTCCTCAACATCGAGCCGCTTGATCTTGCAGCGCCTCGCGCGACCGGCGTTCACCTACTGCTCCTGGCCCTGCTGCGCGCTCAAGACGACGTGAACTGGGAGGATCGCAAGCAACTGCCCTCTGCTCTGTTCGGCCAGCTGTTGCTGGGGGTTTACCAACTTCCGCTCACAGATCGTCCCGCCATGGATGTGGGTCTGGAGCGACTGCCCGACAGTCTGTTAATCAAGCTGTATCGCCTCATCCGACTGGCCCGTCGCCTGATCGACTTAACGCTTACCCCTAAAGATGACTCACCGAAGGAGCTGCCATGAACCTGTCCTTCAATGTGCTCAACCAGGCCATGCTGACTCAGGTACTGCATGAGCTGCGCCTGGGTAATCTGCAACGCTGTAAGGCACTCGGACTGGGTGAAGACGACATCTATCTGTTGCAATCCTTACCGCCCACCACGCTGTCGCGCCTGGCCCATGCCACAGTGTCTTGGGTCGAGGTCAAGATCGACTCGCCGGTGCTGCATCGGTTGATCGAGCAAGCCGAACGCGACGAGCAGAACGAGCGCTTGATCAACCGCGCGCTCAAGCTAGGCGCCAGCAGCACTATCATGTACCAATGCTTCGGCTTGGCGCATTCGGAAACCGCCCTGCGCCGACGGCTACTCAAGATAGAAACCCGTAAGGGCCGCCCTCAGCATTTGAGCGAAGCGCAAGAACATGCGCTCTGGCAACGATGGTGCCAGCTAAGCTCTCAGGACGGTACCGAGGATCAGCTCGACGCCATGATGATGCTGGCGGAGGAGCAACAGATCAGCTTGACCATTGTTTGGCAGCAGATCGACCATTACAGCAACGAAACATGAACACTCCCCCCTCCAGTCGCTGGCAGCGTGTCCTGCAGCAATGCACCCAGCAGCTGAGTGAACGCTGGCCCGCACGCCCTACCACTGAACAACCGTCCAACCAGGCTCTGCAGGCTGGCTTTCTGTTCAGTGGCCAATCACACGAAGTCGTGCCGCGTCGCCTGCTGTTGGATCATCGGCTGACGCCATTGGAACGTAATGCCTGGCAGGTGTTTCGACTCATGCTGCAAGGCCAGGGCGTGGTCACACCGAGCTATGAGGATTTGCAGCCTTACCTGTCGAGCGTGCCCTTCGGCGCGTCAGCCTCACGTGAAACCATCGCTCGCGTCTTGACGATGCTCAGGCTGACGCGCTGGCTTAGCTTGGTGAGTCGCGGGCGCGATCAGCTCAGCGGACGCCTGCATGGTTCTCTGTACGTCCTGCACGATGAGCCGCTAACCCCCGCCGAAGCCATGGAACTGGATCAGGATTACCTCGAGCTGGTCGGACATGCCCTCGGTCATGCGACCAAAGCTGTACGCATTGTCGCTCAGCATGTTCTGGAAGAAGTTCGCCAGGACACTCGTATCGATTTAGGTCAGCTACCCACACGGCTCGACAGTTGGGGCGAACACTGGATGCAGCAAGGATTGGATCAGGCAATCGACGCCAGCATGCACGATTCGGAACTGGGGGAAGATCACCTCGTTCGGAATCGTGTGGGACCTCGTTCGGATTCCGAACCAGGCCTGAACGCCAATGTTTCCGGCACCGTTCGGAATCCGAACGCCGCCTGTACTGTATTAAAAGAAAGTACTTGTACTGTACCGCGCGCGACCCCGGCGGTGGATAACCTGCACTGGCCCGATCCGCTGCACCTGAGTCCAAGCGAGCGTCAGGCCGTCGCCGTGGCGCTGAACAAGCTCAAACCCGCAGATCGTCAGGCGGTGCTCAACGAAGCGGGTGCACGCTGTACGGCAGGAGGTATCCGCAAGCCAGCCGCGTATCTGATGGGCCTGGTCCAGCGCGCACTGAACGGCGACTTTCGTCCTTGGGCAGGTCAGACAGCGCCCTCACCCGTTGCAGAACCGCCCCCCACAGCACCGTCACGTCCGTCCCGAAAACAGGGCGAACCCGCCTCCGCTCTCGCCCAAGCGTGTCTGAATGAGCTACGCCAACTGCGCGGCAAACGCCCTGGACCTCAGTAGATTTGATGCCAGTGGCATCAAATCTACTGAGCTCTACTGTGGGATCGCAAAGGGCCGAATCTGCGCAATCCGCCCCATACAACCATCGCCATCCCTGGAAATGATGCCACCGGCATCACCCACGAACGTCTCCGAATTAACCCTCTCAAACCGAACAGACCGCATTCAGTTTTTTGACTGCCCTTGACCCTCATCTGTCGCAACGTTCCCGTCCAAGCCAATGCGAGGACAACACCGTGGCCGACCACTATCAACTCAATCTGGGTTCATTGCGCAGCAGCATCACCCTGACCCTGCACACTCACCACGCCGCCCGTATCTGGCAAGGTCGGGCCGCACGCGAAGACGTCCACTCGATCATGGGCATGGCTGGCTACATCAGTGTCACCAACCTGATCAAACAAACCGCGGCCCAGGACGATCCCTATGCTGACTGGGCCATCGTGCAACTCGAAGAAAAACTGATGCAGGCCAAGGCTGGGATGCTGGAACTGACCCAGCAGCTGGATCGGATCAGGCAGGACCTGCCGACACAGATCGACATGAGCGACAACCTCAACATCCACCCCGTCACCTTGCCGTTGTACATCGGCAGCCAGCTGGGTTTTCTGGCGGTCTACCTGCTGACCGACTACGACACCTTGGTGCGTCGTACCCTATTGGCCCATCACACCGCCTTGATCGGCCGCATCGACATGGAAGCCTGGATCGACGACGGAGCCCATTTGCTGCGCAGCTTGTTCGGTCAGGCACAGCGCTATCGGCATGCGGGCGTCACGCGTGATGACATGGCGGCGAACAACGCCCGTGCCATTGCGGCCGTTGAGAAACTGGGTTTGCCCCCGACGGACATCCTTGAAGGTATTCGTCGCTCCCAGTTTGCGCCGCCAATTATTCGTCGTGGTGCTGTGGCAGTGGATGACGCTGACGCGTTGGCAGAGGAAGCGGGAGAGCCATCTGCGACAGTGGATGAGCCGGAGGACGAAGTATGAATCCCCTGACCTCGGCTCAACCAATGCCCTTTGCAGCGTTGACAACGGATGCCTATCGACAACTCGAACACGCAGCCTCCCTAAAAGGCCTTTTAAAACCCTTTAAGGGTAAGGGGGAGTTGGAGCACCTGGCGCAGGTGGCGAGGGAAACCGAGGCGCAGCTATGTCACCTGATGGACGCTGTGGTGCAGCAGGCCGGACAGCCCCCTTACTCACTGCTGGATGTCCGATTAGTGCTGCAGAACACCAGCGCTGGCAGCTCCTTTTTGCGTTGGCGCACCCGTGACTTCGCCCGCATGGGGGTTGCGGTCTGGGAACACCAGGTCTGCAACAAAGCCCTGCCGCAGGTCGTACGCGAGGGATTGCACCGTTTCGAATGCGATCGCATTGCACTGAACCTGCAGATGAGCGTGGTGCATTCGCTCTACCGCCAGGCCACAACCTGTGCGATCAAAATGGCCAGTGCCGAACAGCTGCTGCGCCAGTTCACACCAGCAGTGGAGATATCATGATGAGTACTTTTTTCGTCGGCGAAGGCAACATCGGCAGTGCGCCAGAGTTCCAGGAATTTCCATCAGGCAATGACGAGCCACGGCGTTTGCTACGACTGAATGTGTACTTCGACAACCCCGTGCCACGCGATGGCAGCTATGAAGATCGAGGCGGCTATTGGGCGCCAGTTGAGCTCTGGCACCGCGAGGCTGAACACTGGAGTACGCTGTACCAGAAAGGCATGCGTGTGTTGGTCGAAGGCCGCACCGTGCGCGATGAGTGGGAGGACAGCGAAGACAATGCGCGGGTGACTTTCAAGATCGAGGCTCGTAGAGTCGGCATCCTTCCTCACAGGGTACACCGCGTGGATATGCGGATACGCTCCAATGAGCTGGCAGCATCCGCGACACACGCAGGAAATGATCCGGAGCAGACCAGTTCTCCCTCGTCGAAATCCAGGAAACGCAGAGGGCAGCCAGCGTCGGACTGACAGAACTCAGGAAAAAACGTGTCCGCGATCAAGCCGTGAGTGCGGCCGG
The DNA here is from genome assembly GCF_024168645.1 of Pseudomonas sp. GGS8. NCBI lineage: Bacteria > Pseudomonadati > Pseudomonadota > Gammaproteobacteria > Pseudomonadales > Pseudomonadaceae > Pseudomonas > Pseudomonas sp. GGS8. The sequence continues at coordinate 5,928,280 of NZ_JALJWF010000001.1, forward strand.
ACAGCAGGATGAAAAGCCGTGTAGGGTAATGAGTTAGGCCTAATTGCAGTCGCCATGGACACTTGGCCTCCATCCACCAAGTGCCACGTAGGCGCATCGCGGCTGCAAGCCTGCGCGCATCGCAGCAGGCAGGCCAGTTGAGAGCTAACTCTCTTCTACCCCAGGCATCATATGCCCCCACACCTTCGTCGGCCCTCCAGATACGATAGCGCAGCCGTTGGCTGCGCTTCATGTGTGGCGGGCGGATTTCATGCAAATGGGTGAGTTTCAGCGCGCCTGGCTTCGGGACGCAGCCTCTTCTGACTCCCTGGCCTCTAACCGTGAACGCCTCCAGCATGTCCGGGATCAGTGCCAATGTACTGACCCTTTCGGCATAGGTCTGTGCGTGTAGCACCGCATCGCGATCACGATCCACCTTGAGGCTTGTCGAGCACGCAATGGTTAGCTTGACGCTCTCAGTTTGGGCAACGGCCCCATCCGCAGCGTGCGTATCGTGCTCGCGAGGCCCCCGATTGAATAACAGCGGTTGCTCAGGCCGCAGCATCACGCACAAGGCTAAAGCCATTCGGGCAGGGATAGCTTTTGCACCACGTGACGTGTGTCATGACACCAAAGATTGGTACTAAGTAGCGATTGCCTGCTCGTCGTCGGCCCGGAGCTCGCCCAATACTGAGCGCACCGGACGAGGTGCACCGAGATGCAGATAACGTAGCTCATCCATAAAGGCACTCCAAAGTGAAGGGCCGCCCTTTTCCAGCACCTCCGCGCGCAAAGACGCTTCCTTGCTCGGATGCGTATGCCGAGCGCCCCAGGCAGCCATATGTGCGAGCAGAGGTACAAGCTGTATTGCCGCTTCCGTGAGGCTGTAAATTCCTTTCTGCTGATGTTTCGGATCCGGACATCGTGTCAGCAGGCCAGACGCGCTCAAGTGCTTCAGCCGACTTGCGAGGATGTTCGTGGCGATGCCTTCCTGGTTTTGCTCCAGCAAGGCGCCATAACTGCGTCTGTTCTCGAACATAACATCGCGGATAACGATCAGGCTCCAGCGGTCGCCGATCTGCTCAAGCGTCAGGTTGATCGGGCAGCCCGATCGTCTTGTTTGCTGCACTGCTATTCCCCTTAAATTTCCACTTGCACTATGCAAGCAGCGCGAATATTATTCAACCACTTGCACTTTGCAAGCGCTAAAAGAATCGAACATCTGGGCTTTTCAACACGGGTAACAGCGACAATTCGGTGCTGCGTATGGCCGAAATGACGTTAACAGCGACATGGCACGATGAGCTGGCGTTTCGCCGAAGATCATTACAGTTGTACGGACCAACATACCCCACCACACAGCCGTGGGAGATAGCGAAATTTAATCCGCCTACCCTCCCCTCAACCCAACAGATAACGAAGAGAGGACAAACCAATGAGCACCGAAGAGAGAAACAGGAATTTCGTGCTGGAAGCGTTTGATACGCTGTTCAACAAGCGCGACTATGCCGCGGCCGAACGCTTCTGGTCGCCCGACTATATCCAGCACAGTGCCTATATCGCGCCCGGTCGCGAAGGCCTGTTTGATCTCGTCAAGGCAGCGCCCGCCGAGTTTCGCTACGAAAATGGGCTGGCCGTGGCCTCGGGCGATTATGTCGTACTTCATGGCCGCTTCTCAGGATTCGGCGCCCCGACAAACTGGATCGTGGTCGACATAGTCCGCATCGAAAACGGCCAGCTCGCCGAACACTGGGATGTTATCCAAGACGAGGCCACGCGCGACGGTTCGAAAAGTGGGCTCCCGATGTTTGGCGACAGCTTTCCGAACTGATCCTACTGCGCCGCCCCTGGCGGCGGCCGCCAATTTTTCCTGAGGAAAATGACCATGACTGATGCAAAAACATTGCTGTTAGACCTTCTTGCCGTTGTCCCCGACGGCAAGAAATGTGCTGAGCTGTTCGCCGAGGACGGCGTGCTGGAACTCCCATTCCTCCATTCGCTCGGTATTCCGACCCGCCATCAGGGGCGCGAAGCCATCGCGAAGCTCTATGATTTTGTCGGCGGCAACCTTTATCCCGGCTTCAGCTTCAAACCCGAAAATACCACGGTGCTGATCGACACGAAGGATCAGGTGTACGCCGAATATCTGGCGGAAGCGCGCGCGGCGTCGACCGGACGTCTCATCCATCACTTGTTCACGGGATACCTCGTTGCCGAGGGCGGCAAAATCAAGTTGCTTCGCGAGTCTCTTAACACGCTGGCCGGGGCACAGGCACTCTACCCAAACGGCGCTGCTGACCTGCCGCCACCGGAGGCGGAGATTTTCTCGGTTCCTCCGGGATATAAAAGCTAGGGTTGCCGAGGCCGCTGAGGCAACGCATACATCGAAACGCACTTCATCGCCTCATTCGACCTGAACGACACGACCGAGGAAACACTCATGCCAATATTCCACGCCCACATTCCGGCCCAAAAATTCTCTAGCGAAGAGAAACGCGCGCTGGCGGATGCCTTGAATCTCGCTCTTCATGAAGCCATGGATACGCCCAAGGATGACCGTTTCGTCATCATCAGTGAGCACAAGGACGATGAGCTTTTCATCCATCCGACTTTTCCTGACATGAAGAGATCTGACAAGCGCATGGTCGTAACGGTGACGATAGGCACGAGCAGGACAGTGGAGCAGAAACGCAAGCTCGCGGAGTTGGTCACCCGTTACGCGGTAGAAAAGGTGGGCGTCAGCCAGGACGATATCAGCCTGATCATGTATGCCGTTCCCTTGGAGAACATGAGCTTCGGCGGTGGCAAGCTGGTCTCTGACATTGACCTCTCCATGCCTTGGGTAAACAAGTAAGAAATACGAAAGCCGCCCCGTTCTTTAGAAACGGCGCAGCAGAATTGACTCGAAACGAATGTCTCGTTCGTTTCTCAGGCGTGGGGCTCATGTGGCTCCGATCCGACACCATGTTCTGGACGGGTATCGGGATGAATGCAGCCATCACTTCGACCATGGTGTTGCGCACGCGCACCGAGCCGGAGGCACTGTAGGCGGCAGTCCTTGCGCTCGTCCCAAAAGAGGTAAGCTATGACCGATTGGCATTTCTACGAACCGGCACAGGGACATTCCCTGCGGCACGATCCGCTCAACGCCATCGTCGCTCCGCGCCCGATCGGCTGGATCAGTACTGTCTCCAGCGACGGCGTACGTAACCTTGCTCCCTACAGCTTTTTTAACCTATTCAGCTACAAGCCGCCAATTATCGGCTTTTGCTCGCTTGGCGCAAAGGACTCGCTCGCCAATGCGCGTGCGACCGGCGAGTTCGTATGGAATCTGGCGACGCGAGAACTCGCCGAGGCGATGAACGCCTCTGCGGCGATGGCGCCAGCGGACGTCGATGAATTCGAGTTGGCCAAGTTGGAGACGCTGCCCTCCGCAAAAGTACGGCCATCGCGCGTTGCGGCTAGCCCGGTGCAGTTCGAGTGCGTGGTCACCCAGATCGTGCAGCTTGAGGCGCAAGGCGGTGCTGCGCTCCCGGCGTGGCTGGTGTTGGGCGAAGTAGTAGCGATCCACATTGACCAGCAACTGATCAAAGACGGCGTGTATCAGACTGCGCAGGCGCGCCCGATCCTGCGCGGAGGTGGGCCGGCCGACTATTTCGAAATCGGCGCGGAGCAGCTCTTCACGCTTGAGCGACCAGGCAATTGACCTGGCATCGAGTGACCGAGGCAAAAGGGTGGAAGGCATGAACTGTCGCTGCGCATAGGGTTTACGGCGCCGCCTGACCTCTTTCTACAAGGAGAACTTTCATGTTTCGACGTACCGATATCGCGTTCGAAGCCGAGGGCGGCGTCACGCTGCGCGGCTGGCTCTATATTCCCACCGGCGGCACCGCCCCCTATCCTGCCATCACGATGGCGCATGGTTATGCCGGCGTGAAGGAGCACGGCCTGGAGCCATTCGCTGAGAAATTTGCCTCCAACGGCTTTGTCGTCCTCCTGCACGATCACCGCAATTTCGGCGCCAGCGAAGGCACGCCGCGCCAGGATATCGACCCATGGTGTCAGATCGCCGATTGGCGGCGCGCGATCAGCTTCCTCGAAGACCAGGACGCCGTCGACGCGAAGCGCATCGGCTTATGGGGCACGAGCTATTCCGGCGGTCACGCACTCGTGCTTGGCGCAACCGAACGCCGCTTGCGTGCGGTCGTCGCGCAGGTGCCGACGATCAGCGGCTTCGAGCAAGGACTGCGCCGCATTCCGCCCGATGCTGTCGCTGCCATCGAGGATGCCTTCACGGCGGACGAGCGCGCGCAAGCACGCGGCGAGCCGCCGCGTAGGCAGGCAATCGTCAGCGCCGATCCGGCCGTCCCTGCTTCGTACCGCACCAAGGAAGCCATCGAGTTCTATCTGCAGCCCGTACCCGACGGCGCCTGGGAGAACAGCGTCACGGTGCGCTCGACGCGCGCTGCGCGCATGTACGAACCGGGCACGTGGATTGCGCGCGTGTCCCCCACGCCGCTGCTGATGGTCGTCGCGCTGCAGGACACGATCACGCTGACCGATCTTGAGCTGGCCGCCTACGAGCGTGCCGTTGAGCCAAAGCGCCTCGTGACGATTCCCGGCGGCCACTTCGATCCGTACATCACCAGATTCGATCAATCAAGTACCGCCGCGCTGGACTGGTTCAAGGAACACCTCTCCTAACCTCAACTTGCGACCACGCAGGAGCCCGACATGTCTCATCTCACCCATACCATCGAGAACGGCATAGCAACGATCATTCTTGATCGCTCGCCGCAAAATCGCATTGACGACCAGATGGTTGACGAACTGGCTACGGCAGTCAGCGATCGAACGCAGTGACGCACGCGTCGTGCTGGTGCGCGCCGAAGGCGAGAGCTTCAGCTTTGGCGGGGACATCACGTCCTGGCCCGATGCCCCCCCCCCGCCAGTTGCGTGCACGCTTCGAGGGTTACATGGACGTCTTCAATCGCTTCGAACGTCTGTCCTTGCCTGTCATCGCCATGGTGCAGGGCTTGTGCGCAGGCGATGGTTTCGAACTGGCGTTGCGTGCCGATGTAATCTTTGCCGCCGAAAGCGCAACATTCTGCCATCCGGAACAATCGCTTGCCTTAAGTCACCCTGTTGGGCGGCATCTACCGCGTCGCCGAACGTGCAGGACGCGTACGAGCCATGGAATGGGCGCTGACTTCCGAGCGTGTCCCCGCCACGACGATGGAGCGCTTCGGCGTAATCAACCGCGTCGTCGCCGATGCTGAACTGTTTGCAACGGCGCATGCGTTCGCCGCGAAGTTTGTGCATGGCCCCACACGCGCCCACGCAGCTCACAAAGCCTTGCTGCGAGCCTGGGCAAACGGCGGTATCCAGGCGGCCGACGATGTGATGTTCAACATTGCCATGCCCTTGTTCGAGACAGAAGACGTGAAGAACGGGCTTGCTTCGGCCATCAAGGCCCTGAAGGCCGGTACGCCGCGTCTAGAGCTCGAATTCAAGGGGCATTGATTTCCGCTACGCAAACCGACTCAAGACGAGGACCATTTACAATTTGCTGGCGCGGGTAGGCGAGGTGCATGAAAGAATCGGTGCGCTAGAAGCGGCATGAAACGCTCAGCGTCACTATCGTTACAGGGGCGCACTACGGGCGCTGAAGGCACTGGTTCATGATGTCAATACGCGTAAAGTTTCTGTGCGCATGCGGGTAGCGGTTGAACCGCTCCAGGTTGAAGTCGTTCAAGAACGCAGGGATGCGCGGTTCCGCTGCATCGTGCCGATTTAGCAACTACACCTCGCTGTTCTACCTGAGGACTCCCTCCTTCATGGCGATGTCCGGCCTCGAACTGACGGAAATCTAGCCATGTAAAGAAAGGTGGCCAAACCTGACGCGGATTGCGAACACGCTTTCCAGGAGCACACCGTAACCCGCAGCAGGATTTCTATTTCTGAGCAGACAGCCTGGTTCGCCGGCATATTCACCGACGAATGTGATGAACCTGCCGTTCAGGTTTTTCATATCTCATCACCGCTACTTTCAACAAATCTGCTCCGAACTCAATCCGGAGCAGTTCTATGCGCCTCTTCCTCTGCGAGAAACCGTCCCAAGGTCGTGACATCGCCAAGGTTCTCGGAGCCACTCGGCGTGGTGATGGTTGCCTGATCGGCACAGAGACAACCGTCACCTGGTGTATCGGCCACCTGCTGGAGACAGCACCGCCTGAAGCTTATGGTGAACAATTCAAGCGTTGGTCGCTGGATCATCTACCGATCATTCCCCCGCAGTGGCAGGTCGAGGTCAAACCCAAGACTGCGGCACAGTTCAAAATCATCAAGCGCCTGCTCAGTGAAGCGGCCACCGTCGTCATCGCCACCGACGCCGATCGCGAAGGTGAAATGATTGCCCGCGAATTGCTGGAGCACTGCAAGTATCGAGGTCCTGTTCAGCGCCTCTGGCTGTCCGCACTCAACGAGGCGTCAATTCGCAGAGCACTGTCCGCGCTGAAGTCTGGTCAGGAGACCTACCCACTCTACCACTCCGCCCTCGCCCGCAGCCGCGCCGACTGGCTGATCGGCATGAACCTCAGTCGTTTGTTTACCCTTCTTGGTCGACGAGCGGGCTACGATGGCGTGTTGTCAGTGGGACGCGTCCAGACACCCACCTTACGTTTGGTGGTCGATCGGGATCGTGCGATTGCCAGCTTTGTCTCGGTGCCCTACTGGGAAGTGGATGTGTACCTGTCTTCTATGGGGCAACCATTTATCGCATCGTGGTTACCACCCAGCTTGGGACGGGTTGATGCCGGTCGTTGCCTGCAGCAGACGCTTGCCCGTCAGGCAGTCCAAACAATCATTGACGGTTGCGCCGCCACAGTACTCTCACTGCAGACTGAGCATTTCCGAGAGCCTCCGCCCCTGCCCTTCGACCTGAGCACCCTGCAGGAGATCTGCTCGCGCAAACTGGGACTCGGCGTTCAGGAAACCCTGAACATCGCCCAAACCCTGTATGAAACCCACAAAGCCACCACCTACCCGCGCAGCGATTGCCGCTATTTGCCAGCAAGTATGTTCGACGAGGTACCCTTGGTATTCGATGCCCTGCTCAAAACGGATCCCGCACTGCGGCACGCACTCGGAGGCCTCGATCGATCATTGCGCTCACGGGCATGGAACGATGCCAAGGTCACCGCGCACCACGGCATCATCCCCACCACCGAGTCGGCCAACCTGGCGCGGATGTCTGAACAAGAGCGCCAAGTCTACGAACTGATCCGTAGCTACTACCTCGCGCAATTTCTTCCGCACCATGAGTTTGAACGGCCCCAGGTCGAACTGGAGTGTGGCGCAGAGCGATTGACCGCTGTTGGCAAACAGATCCTGGTTCAGGGCTGGAAAGGCTTGCTCTACGAAAACACCGAGGAGGATGAGCCCAATCACAAGTCCCAGGTCTTACCCATCTTGCAACAAGGTACGCAGTGCGCAGTGGACGACGTCGAACTCAAGTCCATGCGCACCACCGCCCCCAAACCTCTCACTGAGGGCGATCTGATCAAGGCGATGAAAAATGTGGCCAAGCTGGTCAACGATCCACGCCTGAAACAGAAACTTCGGGACACCACCGGTATCGGTACCGAAGCCACGCGAGCCAGCATCATCAAGGGGTTGATTGATCGCGGTTATTTGCTGAAGAAAAAACGCGCTTTAATGGCCTCGGCGGCGGCCCATACCCTGATCGAAGCGGTACCAACAGCGGTTGCAGATCCGGGTATGACCGCAGTCTGGGAACAGGCTCTGGACGAAATCGAATCGGGACGTCTGACCCTGGATGCATTCGTCGCCAAACAGGCAAACTGGATTGCGCAGTTGGTCGCACACTGCAGTTCACTGACTTTAGCCATGCCTGTCGAAGCCAGCCCGGCCTGCCCCATTTGCAACGCCTCAATGCTCAAGCGAAAGGGGAAATCAGGGCCGTTCTGGTCATGCTCCCACTACCCAAACTGCAAGGGCACTGCCCCGATCAAAAAAGATACGCCTCGCCCATAACGCGCCATTGGAGATCAACATAAGCATTGGGGTCAATGTAGTGGTCAGTGCATCATCAACGGTGACTGATCCCTCTCTAAGTCGCTTAGCGGTTGTCCGATTTCACGGGCCAGGGCGATGCCTGTCGAAATCCATATCTGCCCCAGTTCGTTGAACGCTTTCAGGTGATCAGGATTTTCGTTGAGCCAATGAACAAGGCTGTCGAAGTGTTCGGGGTTATCCGGGCAATTATGGATCTTGATGAACAGCTCCAGTGTTCGATCCCAGATCTGATCCATGACGTTCTCGCTCTTCTCTTCCATGCTCAACCGTTCCTCAGCTTGGCCCTATCAGACCGCTCATTCTCACTGACCACCTCGGACTCTGATTCCTGGAGGAATAGAAGCCACGTCGCATTACACAGCGATTTCAGCCAATATAACAACCTTACAAGTCGATACTCAACCGTTAAGGATGTTCATGTCAACGGGTCTTTGCTCAACCATTCGGGTTGAACTGGAGAACTCATCACTTGGCACATAAACATCCAACCCAAGCCCAAATCGGGCGCATGATCGCGAAGCACCGCAGCGAGCGTAATCTGACTCAGGAAGAGGTGGCTGAACGTTTGGGGATCGGCAGCGAAGCTGTATCGCGTCTAGAGCGAGGTGTGGTGGAGCTTTCCGTGGTCAAGCTGATGCAACTGGCGGATATTTTCGACTGCCGGATGGATGAACTGCTGACGGAATCGAGTAATCGCGCCAATGACCAGGGCCAGATGATCGCGGGTCTGCTGAGTGGACTGAAAGAAAGCGACCGTGCCTTTATCTTGGCAACCGTCGAACAATTAGTCGCTCATCTCGCCAACAAGTAAGTTCATTCACTCGCATCCGATACCGGGGTCTTTGAGGCGGCGCACTCTGCCTTGACGTCGTCCCACCCGCTCTGCTGTAGTGCCTCAGGATCATCGCCAACGGCGACCCAAGACCGATTCGCTCCGGGCAGCTCGGTCAGACTCTTAGAGTTCGGAGCCTTCTCCTCTGCGGGATTTCGTTCCCGTTTTGTGCTCGACCTGATCGTGGTGGCGGATGACCAGTGTTGCCTCTACAAGGCAACAGCGGTCATCCGCCTCGGCGATCGTATTCAGCCCCGGGGCCCGCCGGGGAAACACTGGGCACCCTTTGTACGCGGATGCGTGCCAGCATGTTCCGACCCAAGCCACGACAAGGGTCGGTTGGTGAATCAAGGCGCAGTTAAACCAAGCTTTGCGAGGAGCTTTTCGACTGCGTATGACCGTCAAAGGTGGCTTTTCTATTCCTCGCCTGGTGACCCACCAGGCCAGCTCTTCTTTTTCTCCTTCCAGTGACTGCCACCGTATTCCGGCCATAAAAAATCGGGTTGCAGCGTCTTGACGCTCCCCTGTGACAGGCTTATACAAAGGGCATGGTTCGCTGTCGTTGACAGCCCAGCCCAGGTAGCTTGAACCTTCAAGGCTACGCCACGTTCGTGGTGGTTTACCCAAGTGCGATCAGCGTTCGGAAGCTCGCGCGGTTACCGCTTCAGCGGTAATGAATGCTCACTACTCCATGCCTGCGGATCACCACCGCAGACGATCCTCTGCTGCAAAACTATTCCCCAAGACGCATCGTTCTGATCGTCATCGGCTTGCCGGTGGCGAGTCGTTCATTGCTCACCTGCACCTTATCCACCCCTGACGGGGGCTCACTTCCCCGTCGGGGGATGTGCGTCGCCGTTTTCCCTTGAAACAGGAGAACCACCATGGCCCACGCCAACCAATCCCAAGAAGCGACCACTTACTTCAACCTGCACACCGTCGGTATCGGTTACCTCAACCGTGTTCGTGAAGTACAAGTCCGCCGCGGCCAGCCATTCATGGCCTGCGATATTGCAGCCCTGCACGGTGCCACCGATGCGGTGGAGTACACCCGCTTCGACTGCAAAGTCGCTGGGGGTGAAGCTGAACGCTTGATTCGTTTCTATATGGACGCCGTCAACGCCGAGAAAAAGGTCTTGTTGTCGTTTCGTATCGGCGACCTGTGGATCGATCCATTTCTCTACGAGAAAGGCGAGAAACAAGGCCAACCGGGCGCCAGTCTGAAAGGTCGTTTGCTGTTCATCGACTGGATCAAGGTCAACGGCACGTTCGAATACAAAGCGCCCGCCAGGCAGGAAGCAAGAGCACCTGCTGAGCAAGTGCCAAACAGTGAGTCATCCGCACCATCGGCTGATGCCGAAGCTGAGGATATCGGAAACCCAATAGAGGCTCGGGTTGAACCTGAATCTCCACCCACACCCCGCACGGCCCGCAGTGATGCCACCCGTACCGTTCAGTCCGACTGAACAGTCCACGATGTTCCTCATCAAGGCGCTCCCCCGAGCGCCTTTTCTTCAATCGGCACAGGAGAACCAACATGGAATCCTTCTGGCTTTGCGACGACTGCCTGTTCGCTGCGGCTTACGAGGACTACAGCTCGTTATCGCTCTACTACACGACGGATGAAATTGAGAAACGCATCGCCGGCATCCATCGTGGGCTGGTTCGGTTGATGCCTATCAGTGCCGACTTCGATCCCGAAGCCGGCTGGGGAACAAGCGCCTTTTCTCCATTGCCCTGTGACGGTTGTGGTTCACATCTACACGGTCAACGCCACCGATTCACTCGGCTGTAAACAGCGCGTCATCGGCTAACGCCCACGACTCCACACCCACCTTGGGGATACCACTCCCCTCGGGCGTGTACCCCTGATTGCTCCCTTCGGAGGTACCGCCATGAGCACCCAACTCACACTGATTGAGACCTCGGATTTCGAGGCTGATCGCATTGTCCAAGAAAACCAGCTGATCGACGAAGCGCTGCATATTCTGGATCGTCGGCTGTTCGCCCGCGGCCCTATCCTGACGTCGCCTGACACTGTGGCCTCATACCTATGCGCAACAAGAGCATGAAGTCTTCGGTGTGATCTTTCTCGATGCCAGGCACCGGGTGCTGGCATTCGAAGTCCTCTTTCACGGCAGCATTGATGGCGCCAGCGTTTACCCCCGCCAAGTCGTTAAGCGTTCCCTCGCGCATAACGCTGCGGCCACCATTTTTGTTCACAACCACCCCTCAGGGTGTACGGAACCCAGCCAGGCGGATCGCGTCTTGACTGCACGGCTGAAGGAGGCCTTGGCCTTGATCGAAGTGCGTGTACTGGATCACTTCATCGTGGGTGAAGGTCGTCCTCTCTCCCTTGCCGAACATGGCTGGCTTTAACCCTCACAGGCGTCTTCGGGCGCCTTGTTCATTTTCATCCTGGAGAACCCTCATGAACCTCACACACCAGGCCCCAGCCCTACTGGTGGCCTCAAATCCATTTGCTCGCGGTTACGACAACCTGCATATCGAACGGCTGCTACTGATCACCTACGAAAACGACTGCCCTCCCTGCTTTCGACCCGTGCACGACTCACAGGCCCATCTGCCCGACGATGAACTGCAACTGTTCCCCTGCCTGTTCAATGACGATTTCGCCTTGATCAGCGAAGGTCAATCTATTCCTGAAGAGTTGGATGAACGCTGCCAGTCCACCGGACTGGTGCGCCAAGTGATCTACGCCGTGATGGGCGAGATGTTCAACGAGCAGCATCACGTCGGCGATCTGTACTCCCTGGAAGAAGCCCAAGCCATGGTCCATCACTTGCGCTTCGAAACGGGACACTACAGTCGAGCCTGGGAGATCAGTACCGCACACCTTCCTGAAGCAGCAATGTTCTACCTGGGAGGGTGGGTCAGTCACTCCGCTCCGAGGCAAACCGGCCTTTTGTTCGAACTTTTCGCGTTGCCGGATTGCTGCGGCATCGGTTGCAAGCTGATCGGCACACCATGGACGGACGAGAACTTGCTGAACATTGAGGGCAAACGTTATTCAAGCTTGAGACAAGAGCAACTCGACGCCGGCACACCGGAAGCCCTGGTCACGGTGTTATACCTGGCGGCGTTGGCGGATGTGCGATTGTTGATCTTCGACCCCGACGCCACCGTCTTGGAGGGACTCGCCATTTTTGATGAGTAACAACGCGCTCCGCTTTAACACGACCCGCCTTGAATCAACTTTCTCACTGAGTCGCTCCTTCACCTCATGTCAGGTTCTGCACTGAATCTGACACGAGGTTTTTTCCATGGAGCGTTTTCTCCCGCCTGTCTGCCTGCTGGGTTTGTTGAGCGCCTGCACCGCGCAAATCCCCACCCCATTGCCGACTCATCCAGAAATCGGCAGTGGCTCCAATCGGGCCCAGCACTCGAGGGGCACAACCGAAGAAAGCCGTCCGGCAGAACTTCGTTATGGCCGCTACACGCTGCTCAGCACCGAGCCCACGACGGAACAACGCGATCTTCTAGCCCAAATCATTGAAGTAAACATCCCGTCCAGCCTGAGCCCTTCGGTGCAGGATGCGTTGCAGTACGTACTGCAGCGCTCGGGCTATTCGCTCTGTCCCGATAGCGCGTCGGTGAAGGTGCTTTTTACCCGGCCCTTGCCGGCGGCCCATTACCGGCTTGGTCCAATCCCTTTGCGCAGCGCGCTACAAGTGCTGGCTGGCCCCGCCTGGCAACTTACGACCGATGAAGTCGGCCGTTCGGTCTGCTTCGAACAACAGAAGGCTGATGTCGGCAGCGTGCTGATCACACCAGGCTCGTCCCATCAATCGGAGGCACGTTCATGAAGGCCTCGACGTTTCAAACCCTCATTGTCGGGCTACTTTGCCTTACGGCCGCCGGTCTGTGCGGTGGTATGTATAACCAGTATCAGCGCGTGGCCGAGCTACAGCGTACGAACACCCAATACCGACAAACCCTGGACACCCTGCAACGTGATTCAAGCGCCCTCAAGGACGCCCAGGAGAAGCTTCAGTACGCGCTGAAAGACCTGAAGCAGATGGTCGATACTGGTGAGCAACAGGCCAATACCCTCGATCCGATGTTGGATCAGTGGGCGCAAGAGATACAGGAACTGCGCGACGGTCTGGCAGCCCGCGCCACCGTTGCAGACCTGACAGCGCTACGCGCACGCCTTGAGCAGGTCGAGCAGCAACTCCTGGACCTCAGGACAAAGCCATTCCCTCCCCCGCCGACGCCTTCTGCGACCAAACCGAAAAAGACCGCTCGCCCCAAACCCACCCCGCTTTCGCCACCGTTCTCGGTGTTGGGAGTCGAGTTCCGCGGGGGGGAGCGCTTTCTGGCGGTCGCACCCCATGACAGTCGCTCGCTCATGGATGTCCGGCTGCTACATAGCGGTGAGCAGCTCGGGGCCTGGCACCTAAAAGTGCTGGAGCCGAACTCAGCCGTCTTCGCGGTGACCGCTCAGCCAGATCAGACCGTGCACCTCCCTTGAGAAGCGATCATGAACAGAACGCTACTGCCCACCGTTGTCTGTCTCGCTTCGCTACTGGCCATGGGCGCTGCGGTGGGCAACCCCGTCGCGACACAGTCACGGATCCAGGACACGCAGTCTGCTCCGCTGGGGCGCTCTGACTCTGAACAGGCGGCGAGCTGGGGTCTGACGGAGCAGGAGTGGACGCGCTTCGAACAGATCCAAGCCGGCCCGCGCGGTTTCTGGAGCCCGAACCTCGATCCGTTGACCGCACTCGGGGTCGAAGCCCAGACCGACCAAGAGCGCCAGCGTTATGCCGAATTGCAGGTAGCGCTGGAAGCCAAACGCGCCGAGCGCGAGTTGGCTTACCAAAACGCTTACACCGCGGCCTGGGCCAAGCTGTTTCCCGGGCTGCTGCCGATCCAGGGCATGGCGTCCCCGCCCCCTGCCAGCTCATCGGTCATGCCGCGCCAGGCCTTGTTTGTGGAGGACCACTGTCCAGCGTGCACCGCCGAAGCGCAACGTATGCAAAACAGCGATACGGCGTTCGATATCTACCTGGTGGGCAGCCAAGGCGAGGATGAGCGCGTTCGTGGCTGGGCTCGGCAAGCAGACATCGATCCGGCCAAGGTTCAACGCCAGCAGATCACCCTGAACCATGACCGTGGTCGCTGGTTCAGCCTGGGTGCCCCGGGGCCATTGCCTGCCACATTTCAACAGGTGAGTGGACAATGGCAACGCCTCAACTGAGTGGTATTGCGCTGATGTTGGCCATGCTGGCGGCTCAGGCCGAGGAGCTTCCGCCCCCAGCCTACCAACTGGCGGCGCATAACGCCGACATCCCTTCTACGGTGCTGTTCGCGATTGCCCTGCAGGAGAGCGGTATCCGCGTTCGTGGTCGACTGCTGCCCTGGCCCTGGACCCTGAACATCGCCGGAACACCCTACCGCTTCGCCACTCGCCCGGCTGCCTGTCACGCCTTGCTCCAGGCGCTCGCTCAGTATGACGCCAAGCGGGTCGACGCCGGACTTGGGCAAACCAACCTGGGCTACCACGGACGACGTTTTTCCAGTCCCTGCGATGCCCTCGACCCCTACCGAAATCTCGCCGTGACCGCCGGGCTGCTGCAGGAGCATCACACCGCCACCGGTGACTGGGTGTCAGCTGCCGGCCGCTATCACCGCCCGGCAGGAGGAACGCCGGCCGCGCGTTACCGCGCCGGATTTTCCCGGCAACTCGAACGACTGCTAATTGCCTTCAAACAGGACACACCACCATGAAGCGAATGCCCCTTACCTGCTACTTCATCCTGCTCTTGGCACCTTTCGCCCGGCCGGAGCTGACCGTAGCCGGGGATCAGCCTAGCGACTTCACCCGCCCCCATTTTCAGGTTGCCAGGCCGCTAATAAACAACAAGATCCAGCCTGATCGGGCTATGCATGCGGGCCTGTCCACGTCTGCCAATGAAGACTGGATATTGCCGGTCCGCAGTTCTCGGCTGAGCCCCGGCCAGATCACACCCCGCGCCCTCAACATGCCTGGCTTGAGGCCATTTTTCCTGGTCGGTGACGATCCCCAGTCGCTGACTTGGCTGCGTCAACGCGCTGCTGAACTGCAGGAAATGGGCGCGGCTGGTCTCGCCGTCGAAGTGGCCGACAATGAAGCCCTGGCCCGGATTCGAGCAGCCGCTCCGAGCATCTCCATCCTGCCGGTCAACGGCAACGACATCGCCACCCGCCTGCAGATTGAGCACTATCCCGTCTTGATCACTGCCACCTCACTGGAACAGTGAGTCCAGGTGATGGCCGAGCATGCGATGGAGTCCAAGCTCCGGCCAGCGGTGGAGCTGTACACCGTAGCGATCTGCATCGCTGCCGCGGTGTTGTGCGTGTACTCGCCCTGGGCTGTGGCCCTATCACCCGAGATCGGTCTGGTTGCAGCACTGGCCTATGCCCTGTTCGGCCTTATCCGGCTGCAACAAGCCTGGGAGGTGCTGCGTTATCGGCGCAATATCCGTCGGCTGCCGCGCTACGGGCTGACCAGTCGGCAGATTCCGGTCAGCCGCAAGCGTCTGTTCATGGGCCGAGGCTTTCGCTGGACCCGTCTGCACACCCAGCGTTTGGTTGAGACCCAGGATCCGGCGGTCGCCCACTATGTCGAGCAACCGACCCGTTACCGTCTGGCCCGAGGACTCGAACGCCGCCTAGAACATGCACCGTTTCCGTTCTCGACACTGGCCCGTGCCACCGCCTGGGACAGTGCCTTCAATCCGTTGCGCCCTTTGCCCCCAGTCGGTGGCTCGCCGCTGTTGCATGGGGTCGAGCCCAACGAAACGGAAGTCAGTCTGCCGCTGGGCGAACGGGTCGGACACACCCTGGTGCTGGGCACTACCCGTGTCGGCAAGACGCGACTCGCCGAGGTGTACATCACCCAGGACATTCACCGCGTCGAACATGAAGTGGTGATCGTCTTCGATCCTAAGGGCGATGCCGACTTGCTCAAGCGCATGTACGTCGAAGCCAAACGCGCCGGTCGGGAAAAGGAATTCTATGTGTTCCATCTGGGCTGGCCGGAGATCTCCGCTCGCTACAACGCCGTGGGGCGTTTCGGACGCATCTCGGAAGTGGCGTCACGCATCGCCGGGCAGCTCAGTGGCGAAGGCAACTCGGCGGCCTTTCGTGAGTTCGCCTGGCGCTTCGTCAACATCATTGCCCGCGCCCTGATCGAGCTGGGCCGGCGTCCGGACTACCTGCAAATCCAGCGACATGTGGTCAATATCGACGCACTGTTCATCGAATACGCCCAGCAGTTTTTCGCCAAGACTGATCCGAAAGCGTGGGAAGTGATCGTCCAGCTTGAAGGCAGGCTCACCGAGAAAAACATTCCCCGGCATATGGTAGGACGCGAAAAGCGGGTGGTGGCCATCGAACAGTACCTGGCGGCCAAACGGGTATTTGATCCGGTGCTGGACGGACTGCGTTCGGCGGTGCGTTACGACCGTACTTACTTCGACAAGATTGTCGCCTCGCTGCTACCGCTGCTGGAGAAACTCACCACCGGCAAGACCGCCCAGTTACTGGCCCCCAATTACACCGACCTGGATGACCCGCGGCCGATCTTCGACTGGATGCAGATCATCCGAAAACGCGGCATCGTCTACGTCGGTCTGGATGCGCTGACCGACGCCGAGGTGGCCGCCGCTGTGGGCAACTCCATGTTCGCCGACTTGGTCTCGGTCGCGGGCCACATCTACAAACATGGCATTGACCATGGCCTGCCCCCATCGGGTAACAACAGTGACAAGTTGCCGATTAATCTGCACGCTGATGAATTCAACGAGTTGATGGGTGATGAATTCATCCCGCTGATCAACAAGGGCGGCGGTGCCGGTATCCAGGTAACTGCCTACACCCAGACCCTCAGCGATATCGAAGCACGTATCGGCAACCGCGCCAAAGCTGGCCAGGTTATTGGCAACTTCAATACCCTGCAGATGCTGCGGGTGCGCGAAACCGCCACCGCTGAACTGCTCACTCAGCAATTGCCCAAGGTCAACGTGCTGACCAAGACCCTGGTGTCGGGTGCCACCGACACCTCCGATCCGGAAGCCAATACGGACTTCACTTCGTCCTCACAGGACCGCGTCAGCAGCACCAGCGTGCCGTTGATCGAGCCAGCCCACATCGTCAGTTTACCCAAAGGGCAAATGTTCTCCTTCCAAGCCGGTGGCCAGCTCTGGAAAGTCCGCATGCCGTTGCCAAAACCCTCCAACGACGATGCCATGCCCAAGGACCTGCAGGAGCTCACCCAGCGAATGCGGACCACCTACAACGAGCAAGCGGGGCAATGGTGGAACGCAAGCGGTGGCGGCCCAACAACAAACTTCGATCTGGATCAGGTGGGGTAGTCCGTACCCGCGACAGGTTTCGATTCAGCAGAAAACGATCCAGAAGGCGTTGTGACGACATCAACTTTGCAGCGCGCAATGGAGTGAACAATGGCGACTTCAGCCCAGAACATGCCGCCACAACGGATCCAGCGCCCAGGATTAATCGTCTCGGCGATCAGCCTAATGCTGCGCATCATCGGCTTGCTGATTGCATCGTTGCTGTTCTCGATCCTCATCGAGTTCGCGGGCCTGCTGCTCTTCTGGGGTGATCAGGGCTGGCGGCATAGTCACGCCATGCTAACCAGTGAATTAAGTTGGCTCAGCGAGCACTTCAAATCTTCACTGCTCATCCAACAGCCTGGACCAACGATAGTCCAGAGGCTGGATCTCCTCAATCAGTGGTTGTTGGTCAAGACCGGCTTTGCGGACTTTGCCCAGCAGGCGCGGGTATCGAGCCAGGGCGATGGGTTCTGGGCGTGGATCAACCAGTTTTACGTGAGCATTGAGGATTTCGTGCTGGCGGCGGTGAATGTGACCTTTACCTTCGTGGTGCGCCTGACCATTCTGGTCCTGGCCACACCCTTGTTTCTGCTGGCCTCTCTCACCGGTTTTGTCGATGGCTTGATGCGTCGCGACCTGCGCAAATTTGGTGCTGGACGAGAGAGTAGCTTCGTCTATCACCGCGCTAAACGGGCAGTGATACCGCTATTGCTTGTGCCCTGGATCATTTACCTATCCCTGCCCTTTTCGCTCAATCCTATGGTCGTATTTTTGCCTTGTGCTGTAATGCTTGGCATCACAGTAGCAATGACGGCAACTACATTTAAGAAATATCTCTGACTCGGAAAAATTATATTTTCCCTTTATATATCCCTTGGTATCAGGATCGTTATTCAGCGACTGCAGAACTGACACAGCGCACGTGTTGACCTGCCCGTATTCGACTTCGGCTCCCCACTTCGAGCAGAGCGGTGAATGAAAGGCAAACTTTCACAGTCTGGGGATATGCCTCAAGATTAGTGCAGAAGTGGGACCAAGATTCGCATTCGGGACTCAGCATCCTCACCAACAAAAAAGGGCCCTTGCAGAGCCCTAGTAGTCAAACCGTTCTTACTGAGTACGCCACGACTCGACAACGTCCGCGCCAAACTCGATTTTCCATTCTTTCAACTGCCGATGGTTACCTCCCTTGGTTTCGATCAGCTCACCAGAGTTCGGATTTTTGTAAATTTTTACATCGCGAGCTTTACGGGCTGCCTTTACAGGTGCTGCTATTGGTGCCGAGGTACGACGGCCAGCCTCTGGATCCAGGATGCTAATGATGTTCTTCAAGCTGAAGCCGTACTCGCCAAGTAACGCCCGCAATTTGCTCTCAAATTCCATTTCTTTTTTCAGGCCGGAATCACTTTTCATCGACTCAAGCTCTGCGAGCTGTTCGGCCAGCTGCTGCTCAAGCTTACGAAATTCAGCCAAACGAGACATATGAAACTTCCTTCAGGTTAGAGTAATGAGGAATGAACATTCCAATGCTAAGCGATGATTAGCTCTTCGTCACCCATGCTGCCTCAAGCATGAGCTAATCCACTCATTGCCGCCTGAACAACACATTATTATTGGGCTAGGAGAGCTGTCTGAGCTTTCTTTTTCGCCGAATCGATTGCTGATGTATGTGTGAGTAAACCTATTCGGCGCTCCCAAAAAAAGCGATACATTCCACCTCGCGTTTAATACTGAATAATTCGACCCCTGACTTGATTCTGCTCCCAGATCCATATGAGCCAGCATCATGCCAACTACCGTACCTCGCTGCTTACTGCTCTCACTGGCTATCGTTGATGGCAGCAGCTATGCCGCGTCTGCCCATGAACAAGATCAGTTCAGTCTGATTTTGCAACAACTCGACACTATCGAACGCCTTGTGACACGAGCTAAGACAGCCAGCACAGCTGAATCAGTCGAGCGCTATCGCTTCGACTATCCACGACTGACCCAGGACATTCAGCGCATCCGTCACGGAGTACAGGGCTACCTGTCCCCTTCCCGCGCTCAACCCCGCGATCCCAGTGAATTGGTCGGTGATTACCTCCTCGACACTCCGCTCGCGGAGCCTTCGCCATGAGCATGACTGACGCCCAAACCTCAGCGTTCCAAAACGCCTCCGGTTTCTCACCGCAGAGCAGTTCGACGCTCTGGCTATCCCTGGTTCTCGTTCTGGCTTTGCTTTGGTGCGCCTGGGTGATGTGGACGGCTTACCGGGGATGGGCGACAGGCAGTGTGCGCTTCGGCGCGTTTGGCGGCAGCGCCGCGCGCGTGTTGCTCGCATTGTTGGTCCTGATGTTCTTCACCCTGTCCTAACCCAGGAGATCGCCATCATGCTCAAGTGCCTTATCCCCCTAAAAAACAACCTGCGTGATCGTGCCAGTCAGCGCCTGATCGGTCTGCTGTTGGTACTAGGTCCAAGCCTGGCTTTTGCCGAACTCCCAACCATGGAAGCGCCTTCACGTGGTGAAGGTTCCGGGTTGATCGAGACGATCAAAAACTACGCCTACGACGGCGGTATCCTGCTCGGCTTGCTGATCGCCCTGCTCGCTTTCTTGGGTGTGGCGTGGCATTCCCTGACCGTGTATGCCGACGTGCAGAACCAGCGCAAGACCTGGAAAGACCTCGGCGCCGTGGTTGGCATCGGCGCCCTACTGGTGGTGATCATCATCTGGTTTCTGACCAAGGCCGCCGCGATTTTGTGAGGTTGGCATGAACGACACTATCGAACGCCTTGCCGACGGCACCTTGGTCTTTCTGCCGGAGCGACTCAATCGTGATCCTGCCGTATTGCGTGGTTTGACCAATGATGAGATGTGGGTAGCGCTCGGTGTCGGCGCACTCGTCGGCCTGCTGCTGGGCGTTCCTCTGGCGATCGCCACCGCTTCCATTGCCGTGGCACCGACCAGCATGATCGCGGGTATGGCGATGGTGCTATTCGCCGGTGGCACGCTACTGCGCCGGGCCAAACGAGCCCGCCCCGAGACCTGGTTGTACCGCAAGCTTGAATGGATACTCGCCAGCCGTTGGCGCCTGGGGCGCGGAAGTTTGATTCTGCACTCCGGCGCCTGGACGGTTCGCCGTTCGCGTCGACTGCGCCCTGCCCTGTCCCGGTGGCAGCGATGAGCCGATTTCGGAACAAGGTGGATGCCCAGCAGGCCCATATCTTCAGTCTGCGCCTGGCGGTAATGATCCTGACCCTGCTCTGTGCCGGACTCTGGTACGGCTGGCGCTCGGCACCGACCGATCTGACCGTGCATGTCCCCCCGGATCTGCGCTCGGGCAGCACGCGCAAGTGGTGGGATATCCCCTCAGAGAATGTCTATGCCTTTGCCCTGTACATCTTTGGCCAACTCAACCGCTGGCCCTCGGATGGCGAGCAGGATTATCGCCGCGCCATCTATGGCTTGCAGTCCTACCTGACACCCTCCTGCAAGGCGTTCCTCGATGGCGACTACGAGTACCGCAAGGCCGCCGGCGAACTGCGCCAGCGGGTGCGTGGCGTGTACGAAATTCTGGGCCGAGGCTACAGCGAAGATCCGGAACTCAGGGTCAAGCAACTCGATCGCGACAGCTGGCTGGTCAAGCTCGACCTCAATGCCGATGAATATTACGCCGCCGAACCGGTGAAACGGGTGGTGGTGCGATATCCATTGCGCGTGGTGCGTTTTGACCTGGATCCCGAGCGTAATAAGTGGGGGCTGGCACTCGATTGTTATCAGGGCACTCCGCAAAAAATCTCCCTGCCTGGAGGTGAGCCATGAAGCGGATTTCTACCCTAGGACTCGCCGTCGCACTGACCACATGGGGGGTTGCAGCGCAGGCCGTTGAGCTGATGCACTGGGAACGCCTCCCCCTCGCGGTCCCGCTGGTAATCAATCAGGAACGGGTGGTCTTTGTCGATGAGAATGTCCGAGTCGGCGTGCCCTCAACCCTGACAGGTAAGCTGCGCGTACAATCAACTGGCGGTACGCTGTACCTGCGCGCATCGGAAACCATTGCACCAACCCGCCTGCAACTGCAATCGGTCGCGACGGGCGAGATCATCCTGCTGGATGTCGCGGCCACTCCTGGCGATCAACCGCTGGAGCCCGTGCGTATTCTCAAGAATGCTCAGGAGCAAGCTGCCGAAGATGAATCGAGCACCGTCCCTGTTCCAGAACGTACACCGATCCCGGTCGCTTTGACGCGATACGCCGCGCAAAGCCTGTACGCGCCGCTGCGCACCGTGGAGTCCCTGCCCGGTGTACGCCGCGTCCCGCTCAAGCTACGCACCGAACTACCGACCCTGCTGCCCACCGAAAACGTGTCCAGCACGCCCATCGCAGCCTGGCGACTCGGTGATTGCTGGGTGACGGCAGTGAAGTTGCGCAATCTTGGTCCAGCGACGGTGCAACTCGATCCGCGTCGGCTTCAGGCCAAGCTGTTTGCCGCGGCCTTCCAGCATGCTTTCCTCGGGCCTGTCGGCAGCGCTGAAGACACCACGATTGCCTACCTCGTCACCCGCGGTGCCGGCCTCGAACACGCCGTGTTGCTTCCGCCCGTTGCGCGAGGTTCTGGCAATGAAGGCTAACGCATTGCTCAAATGGCTGGTACCGGCTGCGCTGCTGGCCGTGGTGTTGATCATCCTAAAAAGCTGGGTCGCGGGTGGCAGCACGCCCTCTCCAGAGAACCCAGTTGATCAGGGCAACATTCAGTTATCCACCGAGCAAGCTAAGTCGCTCGGCATTGCTGGCGATACCCCACGCGATACAGTCGCCACCCTGGTCGGACAGGTGAAGGCCATGCGCAGCGACATGCTCGGCCTGAAAAAACACAACGATTCGCTGCAGACGGAAAACAACCGCCTGCGCGAGCGGGAAAACAGTGTCGATTCGCGTATCCAGACCGCGCTTGGCAGCGTAACCCAGCAGGTCGACGAAGGCCGCCGCCAAGCCAACGAGGCCCGACTCAAAGCAGAACAAGACAGTCGTCAGGCTCGCGGTCTGCTGACGCAATTGCAGAACCAGTTGTCGGGGCTGACCGGCAAAAGCACGGACATGCCGATCGGATTGGGGCTTGAGCCCGGCGACGGCGCTCAGTTCGAAGGGCGACACTCTGCCAATGATGCGCTGCAGTGGATTGAACCCTCGGATGCTCCGTCCACCGGCGCTAGAGGCAAAACCAAGACTTCCTCCGCACAGAGTCTGCCTACCGCTTTCAACTCTCTGGAAGGCTTGAAAGAGAACGCGATTGATCGCAGCCAGAAACAGCTACGTGCAGTTACCAAGGGTGAGCGCGACCTGACGCGATCCGTTGATCGTACCGAAGGCGCGAAGCCGGTCTACACGATCCCCGAAAACGCCACGCTGATGGGCTCGGTCGCCATGACTGCGCTGATTGGCCGAGTCCCGGTGGACGGCACAGTGAATGACCCCTATCCCTTCAAGGTGCTGGTCGGTCCGGAGAACCTGACGGCCAACGGCATCGACCTGCCGGACGTCGCGGGAGCCGTGATGAGCGGCACGGCGTCCGGTGACTGGACCCTGTCTTGCGTACGCGGACAGGTCGAGTCGATCACCTTTGTGTTTACCGATGGCACCATCCGCACGGTGCCTCCGCCGAAGGCGGTAGCCAGCCGCAATGCCTCCACCACCCAGAGCTCAAACACCGACAAGATCCGCGGTGGACTCGGTTACCTGTCCGATCCGTATGGCATTCCTTGCATTGCTGGCGAGCGCCGCTCGAACGCCCAGCAGTATCTCGGCAGCCAGAGCCTGATCACTGCGGCCGGCGCGGGTGTCGCTGCCTTGCTCGGGAATGAGCAAAACAACAGCAGCGTGATCAGTTCGGGCGGCAGTACGCTCGGGGTCACTAGTAGCACGGGTAACAGCGCGCTGAATTCAATCCTCAGTGGTGGGGTCAGCGACATCCGCGAGTGGGTGAACAAGCTGTATGGCGAGGCTTTTGCTGCCGTGTACGTGCCACCGGCCGCACAGGTCGCGCTGCACCTCGACCATGAGATCACCATCGACTACGAGCCCAAGGGCCGGAGCGTTCGCCATGAAAAAGACCATGCCTCCCTGCCTGATCTGGATTAGCTTGCTTTGCTTAGTCCTGGCGGGGTGTTCCACCGACAAGGAGACGCTGCTGCCCCATGGCGAGCAAACCATGCTGGACATCTGGAACGGCGCCGGCTCACAAGGCACTCAGCAGCAACTGCTGGATGCTCGGCAACAGTTACGCCGTCCCCTGGACCAGGCAGATTTCTCCGCCCCTCTCCAGGAACCGTACACGCGCACAGCGACGAACGAGATCCGTAACCTGTTCCCTCGCCTGCCCAATCCCGATCTGGTGCTGTACGTGTATCCGCACCTGAGCGGTACCGAGCAGGCACCGGTCCCGGGCTACTCGACCGTTTTTCCATTTTACCAGCGTGTGCAGTACGCATTGCCGGGTGAACGTCAGGAAGACTTGTAGTGCGTACCGGCGATTCGAAGAACCGTACTCCTGCGTGGAAAGCTTGGCGCAATCCATTGCGCCCTCGCGCCACCTTGGCTAATGAAGCCGCACTGTACGCGCACAACCCCAGCTTCACCGATCACCTGCCTTGGGTCGAATACCTCGACACCGAACAGTGTTTTCTGCTCGATGACAATCGCTCGGTGGGTGCGGTGTTCGAGTTACTGCCCATCGGCACTGAAGGGCGCGAACCCGATTGGTTGATGGCTGCCCGCGATGCCCTTGAGGATGCCCTGCAGGATAGCTTTGACGAGCTGGATCAAGCGCCTTGGGTGGCGCAGTTTTTCTGTCAGGACGACAACGACTTCATCCCCTACCTGACCCGGCTCACCGATTATATTCAGGACAGCGCGCGAGGCACGGTCTTCACCGAGACGTATTTGGAACTCAGCCGCCGTCATCTGAAGGCCATCGCCAAGCCGGGAGGTCTGTTCGAGGACAAGGCAGTCACGCGCCTGCCCTGGCGTGGCAACAACCGACGGGGGCGCCTGGTGGTCTATCGCTGGCTTGAGTCTAACGCTGAGGAGACAGGACTCACTCCGGTGCAATCCCTGCAACAGGCTTGCGAACGTATTGCGGCTTCGTTGCAGGCATGCGGCGTGCAATCGGCACGAGTCGATGGCCGCGGTTTGTATGCCTGGTTATTGCCCTGGTTCAATCCGACGCCCAGGCTCATCAATGAAGCACCCGAGGATTTCTACCAACGCGTGGCCTATCCGGAGTCAGGTGATGGCGAGTCGCTGGAACTGCCCTTCGATCATGACTTTGCCGAACGGCTATTCTTCAACGAACCGCGTTCGGATGTGCAGCACGGGGTCTGGTTTTTCGACGATCAGCCCCACCGGGTGATTGTGGTGGACAAGCTGCGCCGGGCTCCCTTGATTGGTCAACTCACCGGAGAAACCCGCAAGGGTGACGCAGTGAATGCCCTGTTCGACCAGTTACCCGAAGGCACGGTGATGAGTCTGACCTTGGTGGTCAAACCGCAGGATGTACTTGAAGATCAGTTGAACCGCCTGGCGCGCAAAGCCATCGGTGAAAACCTGGCCTCGACCCAAACCCGCCAAGATGTTGAAGAGGCTCGTGCAATCATCGGTCGCCAGCACAAGCTGTACCGAGGAACCCTGGCGTTCTACGTGCGCGGTCACGATGAACAGCAATTGCACCAACACTCGGTCAGCCTGGCCAACGCGCTGCTGGGTGCGGGGCTGCAACCGATACGCGAAGGCGATGAGGTCGCCGCCTGCAACAGCTACCTGCGTTGGTTGCCGATGGCTTACAACCCGGCCCGCGACACGCGCAACTGGTACACCCGCCTGATGTTTGCCCAGCACCTGGCGAATCTGGTTCCGGTCTGGGGCCGCAGCACCGGCACCGGCCACCTGGGCATCACCCTGTTCAATCGTGGTGGCTCGCCGTTAAGTTTTGATCCGTTGTCACGCCTAGACCGGGCCATGAACGGCCATCTGCTGTTGTTCGGCCCCACCGGCGCCGGTAAGTCGGCCACCCTGGTCACCCTACTGATGCAGATTATGGCGGTGTACCGTCCGCGGCTGTTTATCGTCGAGGCGGGCAACTCATTCGGTTTGCAAGGCGATTACTTCGCGACACAAGGCCTATCGGTCAACAAGGTCCAATTGAAACCTGGCGCCTCGGTCAGTCTTGCGCCCTTCGCCGATGCCTACCGCCTAGTCGAGCAACCGGATCAGGTGGCGAGTCTGTCGATCGATGAGTGGGACGATGAGACGGTAGCAAGTCGCGAAGACCAACGCGATGTTCTTGGCGAATTGGAAATCACCGCTCGACTGATGATCACCGGTGGCGAGGCCAAGGAAGAAGCACGCCTGAGCCGAGCCGATCGCAGTCTGATTCGCGAGTGCATCCTGGATGCGGCACAGACCTGTGTCGCGTCGGGTCGTCAGGTGCTGACCCGCGACGTGCGCAACGCCTTGCTGCACGTTGCCGCCGACCCGCACTTACCGGAAAAGCGCCGCGAGCGCGCCCAGGAAATGGGCGAGTCCATCGACCTGTTTTGCCAAGGTTTCGAGGGCGAACTGTTCGATCGCGAGGGCACGTCTTGGCCCGAGAGCGATGTGACCATTGTCGACCTGGCCACTTACGCTCGCGAAGGCTACGAGGCACAGATGTCCATCAGCTACATCAGCCTGATGAACACCGTGAACAACCTCGCCGAGCGCGATCAGTATTTGGGTCGGCCGATCATCATGGTCACCGACGAGGGCCATATCATCACCAAGAACCCGCTGCTGGCGCCATTCGTGGTCAAGGGGACCAAGATGTGGCGCAAGCTCGGCGCTTGGTTCTGGCTCGCCACGCAAAACCTTGCCGATTTTCCCACGGCTGCGCAGACCATGCTCAACATGATCGAATGGTGGATTTGTTTGAACATGCCGCCCGCGGAAATCGAAGAGATCGCTCGCTTCAAGAAGCTCACACCGGCGCAAAAAGCCCTGTTGCTCTCAGCCAATAAAGAACCGGGCAAATACACTGAAGGAGTGGTGCTGTCGAAGAAACTCGAAACATTGTTTCGAGCCGTGCCGCCCAGTCTTTACCTCGCCCTGGCCATGACGGAGCCCGAGGAAAAAGCCGAGCGCTGGGCACTGATGCAAGAGGACGGCTGTTCAGAGTTGGAAGCGGCTTACCGGGTAGCTGAACAGATCGATAGAACACGAGGAATAGAACCCGCTTAGGAAAGTCAATTCAGTCCCCCTACCGTCCTCGCATCTTGACTGGACAATGAAACGTAGCGCATCGTGCAACCAGGAGTGGCACTTGGCCACTCACTTAGCGCGACAATGAGCCGCGTTACAACCGTATCCCCCCACAATCCATGATGATATTTTTGGTTTTAGCAATCCTTCTGCGCGCCCCGGTGATCGTTGGCCTGTAGGAGATAGGCACTCTCGTCTAAATAGGCTGTGCGAATTTCAGTAGCCTTGGTCCGGCAGAGAGTCTTAAATTGAAATTCATGCTAGGCGGGATTCCAAGCACTCCGCATCAACTCTACCGTTAGGCACCGCCATCCACTATGTCCTCAACCATCACACCTGACCTAATCAAATCAGTCGCACAAATTGCAGCACCGGCAGGAATAGCTATTGGAGCGTCTCTCTGCATTGGCCGTGACATCATTGCTAAGATCATCTTTCCGAACCTTACAAAGAAACAAAACTTTCGGATCATCATGTTCATGGCGTTCACTTTTTGGACCGTTGCGCTTTCAGGCATGGCAATCTGGGCATACGTCTCAATTGCAAACTCTAGCGCCCAGCCACCAGTCCCAATCGCCTACCCTCCATTATCAATGGAGGTGCTGAAGAATCTCACCTACAGAATCGACGACGATTTCATTACGTTGCAGGATGGAAAGCGTGAGTTTGCTCCTGACACCGGACGTGAACTGCCCGACAAGGACATAGCAGTCTATTTAGTAGACCATGCGTTTGGCGACTTTGATGGCGATGGTAACAGTGACGCAATCGCTGTACTGCAGGCATCAGATGGAGGGAGCGGGATTTACTACTATCTTGCTACTGTTTTTAACGACAGAGGAACCGCAAAATCGTATGGGAAAGCGTATGTCTTGGGAGACCGGCTAGAAATTCGTAGCGTGTCTATTCAGGGTGAGAAGATCATCGTGCAACTCATGATGCACACCGATAATGACGGCTTATGTTGTCCAACGCAGTTCCGAACTCTCGAGTTTGTGCTGAAAGAACGCAAACTCCAATGCACAACAGAGCCGTGTTCCGAAATATGAAAATAGCTCCCATTGATGATGAGCACCTGAGATCAAAAATTGAAGTAAACACCATCACTTTCAGCGACAGCATCAGGAAGGTGTGCTGCCCGGATAGTTACTGAACGGCCGCCATGGATCCATTTTCAATGACAGCATGGCTCGATTGCTGTCTTACAAAGACAGGGCAAATGCTCTGCGCGGTAATCCCCCTGCAACTCAAACTGCTATCAGCGTGTCTGTGCCAATGACACTAATCACATCGATGTACTTGCCAGTGAGCAACGGATTACTTTGATACGCCTCCAAGCCGCTGCTGAATCCTCAACAAGAATCCGGCTTCGAAGGCATCCTGGTAATCACCGACAGGAAAGGTCTTGCGGGTTTGCGCCAGCTCCCACCACAGTGGAATCTCGCCGGGCGTATCAAGCCAAGCCTGGGCACATTGCACGCCACGTTCGATCATCGGGGCAAACTCGCTGCCCCAAGGTGTCAGAAGACTTGAGCAACCATCCGCCGCGGGAATTGAAATGTAGTTTTCGTCCATACACACCCTAGATGTCTGATTTATTGTTAGACGCGGAATCCAGCCTTGAAAATCTTAACGACACCAAATGAACGCTCGATAACAGGCATGAGCATCAAATGGCCTAGATCAATGCCAATGTAGACTATATCCCGTGGATTGAGAGTCCCTCAAGGCGCAATTTGCGCGCATGACTCAAGACTACGAACAGCTTCGTCTGCAGCTGGCGGAAAACATCCGCTTGATGAGACGCGTGAAAAACCTGACCCAAGAGCAGCTCGCGCTCATGGCCGAGGTAGATCGCACCTACGTCAGTCAAATCGAACGATGCACGGGCAATCCGTCGCTGTTGGTCCTGTGCAAGCTGGCCAATATTCTCGAAATCACCACAGATCAGCTACTTGCAGAACCCGATACCCTGCGCAGCGCCCTTCACGTCAAATAATAGTCTCACGGTTCACAAATCCGATAGATCCGCCTTCATAATTTCCACTGACAGTCTTCAGGCTGTAAGCGAACCTGCCCAGGCCATACACCGAGAGCCTGGATCATGCCTGTTGCCTGCTCATCAATCTCGCCCACAAAGCTACGGCCCCTGGCGTTAAGCATCCTGCTGGCGTGCGGCCCAAGCGTGGCGCTGGATACCGGCAGCATCACCGCCTCTGTGCTTTCGCCAAATTGCCTCGCATACAGGGTCGTCGGCATTTGTTTCTGGCTGCTCTGCACGCCCTTCGGCTGCACAGTCAAAACCTCAACCAAGGTTCGTCATTTCCTTCCTGAACTCGTGGTCTCGAGCTACGCCACCACCGGCAACAACCCCTGGACCGAGATGGCTGCCCTCTCCTCTCCCATCAGCGGCGCGGAGGGTGGCGGCAACCTGATCACGCCGAACACCCGTCGCGACAACCTGCCTCGTTTCAAAAACGTTGATGGCATCGGTCATTCAGGTGGCTGGACCGCAACACAACTGGCCTCTCAATCCGGCTATGCCTGCGCCAGCGGTGCAACTGCGTTCATGCCCTACTACCTGAGTACCCTGGACTCACTGGCCTGGCGCCATGGCATTCCGGAAAGTCTTTACCCCGAGTCGCTAATGCCGGGAATCCGTGAAATTGGTCGTCAGGCTTTGGGAAATATGTGGGGCAACGTCTATCCCCGGCAGGGCTTTATCGTACAACCCGACGACTTCAAGGCGGCCGCCGTCATGGCGCAGCGGGCCGGCGATGTGATGACCCGTAACGGGCAGCCGCATGTGTACTTACCACTCACGCCGGCCAAACGCGACGGCTACTGGCCGCCTGGCCCGATCGTTGAAAACGACGCTTCTACCCACAAATGGCAATTGCTTTACCCTAAGGTTCAGCCCACGTGCGCCATCTTCCCCAGCGATCCGGTACAGAGTTCGGATGGCGGCTACGCCTGGTCGTTGTGGCGCCCTTATAGCTGCTGCAAACGTGAGGGGCAGACCTTCCTGTTCAGCATCGACTTCGAAGGCGGTGCGTCATGAGTCGGCTTCGTGCGCAATCATGGTTTGGTCTGGTAAGTCTATTGCTCTACGGGCTGCTCGCCATTGCCACGCATTCCCACGCCGCCGAGGGCGATTACCGCCTGGGCACACAAGGCGAAGTGCTCGACGACCGGGTGATGTACACCATCGGAGGCGGTTCGGCAGTGGGCTCACCGAGTTCACTCTACCGACCCAGTGGTCTCGGTGTCGGCGGGTCATGGCGAGCGAACATGATGTGCGGAAACATGAGCCTCACTAACACTCTGCAAAACCAACTTAACGGCGTCACCGAAGGTTTCCAGCAGATCATGGGCAGCATCGTGCAGAACGCGACCCAAGCGGTGATGTCGCTGCCGGCGTTGATCATCCAGCGCGCCAACCCCGGTCTCTATGAGTTGCTCAGTAACGGGGTGATGCAAGGTCGTATCGACTTCGATCGCTCCAAGCTGACCTGCCAGGCCATGGCCGAAAAGATGGCGGACAAGGTAGGTCAAGCAGGCTGGGGCGCGCTGGCCAAGAACCAGGAGATGCAGGGCAATCTGGAGCAAACCGGCGGCGATGCGGTGGCCGCGGTGAAAAACACCGAGGCCCTTAACGGGAACAATGGGGTGTCCTGGGTCGGCGGTTCGAAGGCTGGTGGTGATGGGCAGACGCCCATTCGGGTGACCTCCGACGTGGTGCGTGCGGGCTACAACTTGCTGCATAACCGGACGGTGGATGACGGTGCCTCGATCAGTAGCAGCGATTGCCTAGGTGGGGCTATTTGCCAGATCTGGGCCTCTCCCCAGGAGGAATCCGAATGGGCTGTTCGGGTGTTGGGCGAGACCGAAGTCTCGACCTGCGACACCTGCGAAACCCTTCGTGCTACCGCTGGCAGTGGATTGACGCCGTTGATTCAGGAGGCCTATAGCGAACGCCTGAAGGCCCTGCAGGGGTTGCTGTCTGGCTCTCTCCCGCCTACCCCTGACAACCTGGCTAAAGCCTCCAGCCCGATGTTACCGGTGACCCGAGGCGTGGTCGAAGCCCTGCGTGACGATCCCGACCAGGATCTGCTGGCACGGCGTTTGGCCAGTGAGACTGCCCTGTCCAGCGTACTCGACAAGGCGTTGCTGCTACTGCGTACGCTACTGGCGGGCAGTCACGAACCGTACATCGCCTCCGCCGAGCCGGCCCAGATCGCCTTGACGAAAAACATCGACGCCTTGGAGCGCGAAATTCGCCTGCTGCAGACCGAGCTGCAGGTCAGGCAGATGCTGACGACCAATACCGCCAGCCTGGTGCTCGACCGGCATGCCGGTGGCGCTGATGCTTCGCGCACCGTCGAGCAAGGCGACCCTGAGCCCGGTCGACTTAATGATGCTGACGCCAGGCGCAAGTGAGCCATGAAACGCTCACCGCTATTCACTCTGCTTTCAGGTCTAGGGATTGCCGCGGTGATGATCCTCACCGCCGCACTGGTCGCCTGGATCGGCCGCACTGCGCTGGGTAGCCTCGAGGCCTGGCAGCAGGCATTCGAATCCGCACGACCTTATCTGCGGTGGTGGCGCGCCCTGCTCTACGCCGCCCTCTTTGCGCTCTGGTGGGATCTGCTTCGGCGTTACCGACAGCGCCCCCAGGATCGACTGCGCGTGAAACGCATCGGAGCATTAGGGCTCGTGCTCTTTACCTGCGTCGAACTCACCCGACTGTGAGGTCACCGTCATGCTCATGAGCACCAACAGCTACCTGGAGTTTTACCTCTCCCTGCTGGCCTGGATCATCAACAACGGCCTCTGGAGCGTCCTGTCCGACACCGGGCTATTCGCCGCACCCTTTGGCGCAATCATTTTGCAAGAATGGTTGTCGGCCCGTCAGCAAGGCGCGGATGAAGGCAACAAGGGACTGCTCTCGGTGCCTCGGATCGAGAACCGGTTGTGGCTGGCCTACATCGTCGTGTTGTTCGGTTGCGCGCCTGTGTTTCCGTTGAGCCTCTCGTCAATGACGTTCGATGATGCGGCGAGTCAGCGCTGCGGCGTGAGCGTGGCCCAACCGACGGAAACCGCCTGGGGGACGACCTTCAATATTATCGGCGAACGCTCCGCCAACGTACCTATCTGGTGGTTTCTGGTGCATGCCTTGAGCAAAGGTGTGACCGCGGCGGCCACGGCTACCATCCCCTGCGCACCGGATATCCGGCAGATGCGCATGGAGATCGACAGCTCGCGCATCGACAGTCAGGTCCTGCTGCAGGAAGTCGCCGACTTCACTCGCGACTGTTATGGTTATTCTCGTTCTCGGCTATTCACCAACCGTCCGCAGTTGGGCAAAGCACAAAGTCACGACGCAGCGTGGATCGGTTCAAGCTATTTTCTCGATACCCCTGGCTACTACGATACGGATCGCTCACGAACGCCGCGAGTCAGTTGGCCGTATGACGACAACCGCGATGTCTCCTTACCGCGGCTAGAGAATGCCGCGGGCTACCCCACCTGCAAGCAGTGGTGGAGTGATAGCGGTGTAGGGTTACGCGAACGTTTGATCGAGCAGGTTGATCCCTCGCTGCTGACTCAGCTGAAAGGTTGGTTGGCTGGCCGTTCGAGCAACGAGATCGAGGATGCCACCCTGCGCGAACTGGTCAGTCCGCGCCAGCAATCGATGTCCATGTCGCCCGGACAGGTGTACCAGGACTATGGCTCCAGCGCTCGTGGCGGCTCGATCAATCAGGGGCTCAATAATCTGGCCACCAATACCGGGTTAGCACTGGGCTCCTTCAGCAACTTCCCGGCAATGAATGCACTACGCGCCGCTCTGCCAATGGTGCAGGCCTTCCTCATCATGGGCGTCATCATCAGCTTGCCGTTGATCCTGCTGGTCAGTACCTATCAGTTGAAGACCGTCATGACGGTGACGTTCGCGCTGTTCACCTTACACATGCTGACCTTCTGGTGGGAACTGGCGCGCTGGGTCGACTCCAGCATGCTCGATACCCTGTACAACCAGGTTTCGGCTTCCAATCAGGTGCTGTTGTCGCTGCCCACATCCGGGTTTATGGATGGGACTGTCACCGCGCAGGTGATCGAGTACGTGATGGGGGCGATGTTCGTCGTGCTTCCAATATTATTTTTGGCTGCGATGAGCTGGGCAGGATATAGCGTAGGTTCAGGCGTAGAAGGAATGCTCAGCAGGGGAACCCACGCAGCACAGACAGCGAGCTCTAATGGAACCTCTCAGTTGATGAGCGGTGCAAGAATTGTTTCGGGTAAATCGAGCTCAAAATAACCAAGAGGCTACTTCAGAGAACCCCATTTATCGTACCGCTCAGGCCAAGACGTTCTATGCATTGGATCATCGAGATCGTCAAGACCTGGAGTGTCTGAATCTTGAATTGGGATAGCTACTAATACGAAGATTGTGCACATCAGTACAAACAACCAGAAGCTAACAAAAAGAAATGCTCCGAGCAGAGCCAACTTGGCAGTCAGAAAACTCCCGAGAACAAGAAATTTATCTGCGGGCATACCCGCCGTCTCCGCCCGCTCAACCACGCGGGATTCAAACGTTTTCAACCCAAGGTAACCACGCTTCACCGACATACCACAGACGTACGCCCAGCGGTGGGTACGTGAACTCTGAACAGGTTGCTGAATCGGCATGGTCTCGCCCTCTTCTGAGCGTTTTCATGGTTGAGACAAGAGTAATAGCGTACTACTGAAGTCGGCCCGTGCCTGACCGTTTATCAGTTTGCCCCAGCCGAAAAATCTTCACTGGAAGACAGAAGACAAGCTCCGTGAAACAGCGTCTCTACAGTCATTGACCCATACAAATCGTCCGGTTAAATACAAGGTACGGATCGCTGTTATCGACAGCACTTTCCCAGGTAGCCAGAACCTTCAAGGCTACGTCACTTCGATGATGGCTCTCCCCAAGTGCGATCAGCGTTCGGTAGCTCGCACGGTCACCGCTTGTACGGTGATGAACGCCTACTGCTCTCCTGAGCGCCTTTCGAGCTCTGCTCGTGAGGAAAACCCTCTTGATTTTCTTCAACCCACTGCGGGGAAATCTTTCCCCGCACGGGACAGGTTTCTTCGCGTTTTCAACGGAGACATACCATGCCCGACTCACTTACACCGGAAACACTGAACCCCCTTCGGTTGCCCATCGTGTTCACATCTGGCGCGTGGCAACGCGCAGTACAGCTCGAGCGTTCCGATCACGCTGGGAAGCTGCAGATCGATCGGTTGAGCCACGTATTGCGCGCAGCTTTCGAAGCCCACCTGGCCTATCCACACAAGCCCTATGTGCTGTTCGAGGTAGTCCACATTGAACCAACCGATCACTTAGACCACGACCCGTTGCTCCAATTGAGTCTGAGCCTACTCCAAGAACCGGGTCAGCCTGGCGCCTTGCTGATAGCGCTTCCAGGAGAGGCCAACGCTAAACGCACATAACCGTACTCGGCGCTCAAATCCACATTCGGACGGCATGCAAGACCTGCATCAATCCAGCCCATCACCCACCGGGGAACCCTCCCCCGACGGGCAAGGCGTTCCTCCGTTTTTCTCTCGAGGAAATTGCCATGCGCGATATCTACCAAGACGTAACGGACAAGATCGTTACCGCGTTAGACCAAGGCGTTACCCCCTGGATCAAACCCTGGTCCTCAAGTGGCTCAGCTGACGTCACTCATCATCAACCCTTCCCCATCAATGCCATCACGCGACGTCCCTATTCGGGGATCAATTTACCGTTGCTCTGGGCCGAGGCCAGGTTGCAGGGGTTCACTCAAGATCGTTGGCTGACCTTCAACCAAGCCAAAAAGGCCGGTGGGCATATCCGTAAGGGTGAGCACAGCACCCTGGCGGTGCTCTACAAGCCGATGGAGCGGAAGGAACAGACTGAGTCAGGCCAACCCGTACTCGATGAAAACGGTCAGCCCAAAGTCGCTCACTTCGGCATTCTCAGGACGCATTTTCTGTTCAATATCGAGCAAACGGAGGGGCTCGAATCGCTCAATGAAACACTGCTCGAAACGGAATCGACCGATGCCTTCCAGGCCAACAGCGCTGCGGAAAATCTGCTGTTAAGTTCAGGTGCACGCATCGTTCATCGGCCTGCCGACGAAGCTTTTTACCACCGGATCAGGGATCTCATCCAACTGCCGACAAAAGCACAATTTCACGATGAAGGCGGGTACTACGCCACCGCACTGCACGAGCTGACACACTGGACCGGGCATCACTCTCGGTTGCAGCGCGAGGGTGTGACGTCATCCTGTCCTTTCGGCTCGCCAGGCTACGCGTTTGAGGAGTTGATCGCCGAAATGGGCGCTGCGTTTTTATGTGCCTACACCGGTATACAGGGAGAGTTGCGACACGAGGCCTACATTGACTCCTGGCTCAGCCTACTCAAGGCTGACAAACGCGCGATCTTCCGCGCCAGTGGTCACGCCCGAAGCGCCTCGGAGTATGTACTCAACCTAGAGCAGCAACTGAAGCAAGCCGTCTTGGATGACTCACTATGCATGAACGATGGAGCTTAATGATTGCCTCACCACTGCAAACGTTTCACAGGGCCCAACGCGAGTTGAGCCCTTTTTTTGTTTCCAGAAGCATTACGCCGCGGGGCCCTCACGCAAGACAAGAGAGCCCCCCGCAGCTTGTCGTTACGTATCCAAGTTCTGCGCCAGAAAATCCACCAACTCGAGTGGGCTTCGGCTGTCGATCACCTTGTAGATCAGATCGCGTTTACTGCGCGGCAACTTCTTGACCACGCTCTTCGCCGAGGCCCTGACGGCTTCGTCTGTCCCATGGATGCGTGCCGCAAGCAGCAGCACGAGCGTGGCGTCAGTGAGGGTCATGATAGGACTCACGAAAATTTGCACCGCAGTGTACCGAGTTCTCCTTACCCAACACTAACTAGATCATCGATGTACTCGCCGCATAGCCAGAGAATGAGCAATATTTCAGTCTTTTAATAGTTGGATCCCTCACCAAAAGACATGATCCAGCGCATCGATGGCGGCCTGGATCAACCCCGTACTCTTCACCGATCTGCGTACTTTGAAGTACGCGGCAAAGCCTCAAGCAGCACTTTGCCGGGAGTTGTTGCTCACCTCGAACAGCCCCACCAATTTTTGCAACTTGTTGGCGTCGAGCCTTACCGTTTCCGCACTGGTCTGCAGCACGATCACCGTCTGGCGCATCTCTGCGGACGACTGGTCGACCTGCTTGATCGTTTTGCCATAGTCGAGGCTGCGTTCATTGAGTTGCTGGATGATGCTGAACATGCTTTCCACTGCCTGATGCAGTTGCACATTTTCCGAGGATGCCTCTTCGGCCAGGCGCAGGCTGTTGTCAACATCCTTGACTCCGTTTTCCATAAAACCCACGGCTTTTTGCGTTTCGTTTTGCAGGCCTTCGACCATCTGCCGGAT
Source organism: Pseudomonas sp. GGS8 (assembly GCF_024168645.1). NCBI lineage: Bacteria > Pseudomonadati > Pseudomonadota > Gammaproteobacteria > Pseudomonadales > Pseudomonadaceae > Pseudomonas > Pseudomonas sp. GGS8. Next base: position 5,964,296 of record NZ_JALJWF010000001.1, read on the forward strand.
GTCGTCGGCGGCGCGGGATGTGCGCGCGGCCAAGGTTCGGACTTCATCGGCTACCACCGCAAAACCACGACCATGTTCGCCGGCGCGGGCGGCCTCAATGGCGGCGTTCAGCGCCAGCAGGTTGGTCTGATTGGTGATGTCGCTGATCAGGCCGGTGATATTGCCGATTTGTGCCATCCGGCTGTCAAGCAACTGCACGCTCGAAGAAGACCGCTCCACGACATCGCGAATTGACTGAGTCCCCACTTGTACCGCGAGAAATTGCTCGCGGGCTCGGCTGACCACTTCGTCCATCGCTTGCTTCATTTGTTCGGCACTGGCCGAGGCTTGTTGGATCTCGCCCAGTTGCTCTTCGACAATGATCATCATGCGATGCACCGCATCCGCGACCTCACCGGAAGTGAGTGTGGCTTCCTGGCTGCGACTGAGCATCAGCTGGTTGGTCTTGCCGACGCTATGGCTGGCCTTGACCACCTGTCCGACGACTGCATCCAGATGGTCGATAAAACTGTTGATCCAACGGCCCATATCTCCGGTCTCGTCGTTGGCCATACGCGTGGTGTCGAGGCGCTGACGCAGATTGCCCTCGCCTTCAGCGATGGTCCTGATCACACCGGTCATTTCGTTTAGACGCGCAGCCAACCGCTTCGGGCCAAAAGTGCTGAACAGGGCCGCAGCCGTCAACATGCTCAAAGTCTCGCAAGCATCGATCAGGCTCTGCTCCAGACCACTGTAGTGCTGGACCAGGAAATTGCAGACGAACAGGCCAACCATTGTTGCCAGGTAAGGTTTCATCAACCCATAACTCAGCGAGCGCCGTCGATAGACTTCCTCCAGATCGGCTTCGCACATCATCCCCCAGCGGTCAGGTGAACCCGGCAGTTGGAAAGTAACGCCCTTGCCGACGACCGGAATGTGCCGGTAGTCCGAGTAACCTGGGTAGGTGACGAACAGATTGGAACCGCTACGAATGGTTTCTCGCACACCGGGGTGCAACTGCTGGGTCGCCGGATCGGTGAAGCGCAGCTCCAGTTCGGTGTGGCGCTGTATCTGTACGGTCTTCCAGGGGGTGCGTACGCCACTTTTGAGGTTCTCGCCGCGGGTGAACGTACCGTCCTCAAAGCGTGAACGTGACAGGGCAATACCCGGCTGAATCGTTGAATCGAAACGCGACTGGACCATGAACAGATAGTTATCTCCCGACTCGGCAAAAATATGCCCGGCCTCACGCTGGATCAAGTCGCCCAGGACATCGTTCGGTACACGGCCGCAGAGGCAGCCAAGGACTTTGCCATCAGCCTTCAGGGGCTGGTAGAACATCAGCGTGACCTCGTCGTGAAAGCGCGAGGATGAAGGGCCGATCTGCAAGGTCAGAGGGTCACTGTAGGGGCCGTGGAGAAACGGTGCTTTCAAACCTTCGGCCAGTGCTTTGGGGTTGCAGGGGCTGCTTTTGCCATGGCCACTCCAGGTCGAGGCGATGACTGCGCCACCTGTATCGACAACAAAGAGTTCGGAAAAGTCCTCGGCCTGGCCGAGCTTGTCCAGCAGCGGATGATTGTCGAGATGGGAGAATTCGCGGCTAAGGGTCACGGCCAGTTCGGCCAAGTGTTCCCACTGCTCCCGAGTCCAGTTGTGCAGCAATTTGACTCGGGTTTCGGCAATAGCCTCGAATGTCTGCTCAATCACCGGGTAGGCAGACCGATTGAGTCGGCAGGACCAGCTCATCGCCAGTTTTCCGGTCTTGCCAAACCAAGGTAACCAGCGCTTTTCGGCGGAGGATAACTGCATAGAATTGCTTGATAGCGACATTCACTTCCCCAAGTACGACATATGAGTGCCAAACTTGCAGGCAATTACCACGCCAATACGAAAGCTTGCTATCCATCGCCGATGCTTAAGAACTTAGACTCAGAGTTGGCTTGCGCAGGATCTACCCAAGCTGAAGGTTGTCAGCACTATGTAGGAGCTCAGAGCAACAGAAGGTTATTGAGCGGGCTATCCGATTGGAACATTCGTGTTTCAAAGAAGTGCACGATGCGATACACGCTCACTAACAGGGCCATATACGACTACCCGATACAGCTGCTAGCGCGATTGGGGTACTGCTTCCAGTCTCCATTAGATCGTTGATTTGACCGCCCCGCTGCTGGGAACCGGTGCCCTCGCTGATTACTCTTAGTCGGTGATATGACGCTGGATCATTGCCTACCCCTGATCAGCGAAATCATGGCTCAGCACCTACCGGCTCCCTCCAAGCTCCGCTGCAAAATGGTACTTGGAGAAAATCGGCATTCCCATTGCCACACAAAGGGACACGGGCCAAAAGGACGGGTAAGGGTTGGAAGGGAATGGGACTCAAGGGTAAGAGCTCTATCCGAAAAGGCTAAAAGGCCACTGACCCAGCCACTTCCCGGAGGTCACGATGCTCAGCCTGTTTCGCCACAAAGGGCAGAAGCCCCCTCCGCCGCCGACCGTGAGCGTCGCCGCAGGCTACCTGCCCATCGAGTCGGCCCACAGTTTGTTAGCAGCGGAGCACCGCCGCCAGTTGCTCGATCGCATCTGGCAATACACCGCCCTCTCCCACGCCCAATTCACCCAGCTCTACTTAAATCCGATCCATCGCTACGCCGAACAGGTCCAGCAACTCCCGGCCAGCGAGACGCACCATCATGCGTATCTCGGAGGCATGCTCGACCATGGCCTGGAGCTGGTCGCCTGTAGCTTGAAACTGCGCCAGTCGTATCTGCTCCCCTCCGGGGCCGCGCCCGAAGACCAGGCCGCCCAGACCGATGCCTGGTCGGCGGGTATTGCTTATGGCGCCCTGCTGCATGACATCGGCAAGATCGCCGTGGACCTGCAGGTCGAACGCCAGGATGGCCGTCTTTGGCATCCTTGGCAGGGGCCATTGGATCAGCCCTACCGTTTTCGCTACCTCAAAGGTCGCGACTACCACCTGCACGGCGCCGCCGCAGGTTTGCTCTACACACAGATTCTCGACCGACCGATCCTCGATTGGCTCAGTGGGTTTCCGCCACTGTGGGCCAGTCTGCTGTATGTCCTGGCGGGCCAATACGAACGTGCCGGCGTGCTCGGTGAGTTGGTGATGCAGGCCGACCGTGCTTCCACCGCACAGAACATCGGTGGTAACCCGAGCAAGGCGCTGCAAGCGCCGATTCATTCGTTGCAACATCACTTGATCAGCGGACTGCGTCATCTGGTTCAGCACGAACTGAAACTCAACCAGCCGGGTGCCGCGGGATGGCTGACTCAAGACGCACTGTGGCTGGTCAGCAAGACGGTCACGGACAAGCTGCGAGCCTATCTGCTGTCGCAATCGATTGAGGGCATTCCCTCCTCCAACATTGCTGTGTTCGACGAACTGCAATCGCATGGGCTGGTCGAGTCGACTCCAGAAGGTAAAGCCATCTGGACCGCTCTCGTGACACAGGGAAACTGGGGGCAGAGCTTTACCTTTCTGCGCCTTCAGCCGGCGTTGATCTGGGGAAACGAAGACCGCCCCGAAGCTTTCAGCGGAACGGTGAGCATGGCAGCCGATGACCACTCGACTGACGCTCCGGCATCACCACCAGTGCCTAAGACTGTTAGTACAGGATCGCGTCAAAGCTCCTTGTTGCCAGATCCCATAGCAATGGAAGATGCCGACTATCTCGGAACGATACTGGATATGTTCGACTCAGCAGAACCTGAGGTTCGTGAAGAACCGTCAGAAAGCGCTCTCGGAATTTCAACGCCCCCTTCGGATAACCCTGGCCAGGCATTTCTGAATTGGGTCAAGGAAGGCATCCTGAGCCACAAGCTGATCATCAACGACAGCAAGGCCAAGGTGCATACGGTGAGCGGTTCGGTGTTTCTGGTAACACCCGGCCTTTTCCAACGCTACGCTCAGGAGTTTCCTGGTATCTCACAAGGTGCCGATCAAGAGATTGAAGATTGGCGCTGGGTGCAGAAGCAGTTCGAGAAACTGAAGATCCACAGGAAGCGAGGCAACGGTTTGAATATCTGGGCATGCCAAGTGCAAGGCCCAAGGAAGAAAACCACCTTGAAGGGATATTTGATCGAGGAACCGAAGTTACTTTTTGAATCGATACCACCAGATAATCCTTTTCTGAAAATCGAAAAAAATTAAATTTCCGTAGTGCCCCATTGGTGGGGATCGAAGCGCAGAGTTGACTCTGGAGTGACCCGCAACTTCACTGCTCTGTTACCCTTCCCCGGCGGTGAATCGCGCCCAATGATGGATTGGGCGCAGTAGTCCCCCAGCCTCCCGGCCAGGCTGGCTGATCCGCCGAAAGCTCGTCGCTTTGTAGCAATTTCTAAGCAATCTGCAATTACTGCCTGTCAGGGGCACTACCGGTACTATGCTTACCCCGATTCATTAGCGCGCTTGAGCATGTTGGCAAGCATCATGGCGACGTGGGCAGCTGCAGAGCTTGCGGGGCAGTGCAGGAATTGAACGTTAGCGCTGGTTGAAGGAACAGGACCTATCACGAATACAGGGACCGGGCCGAAGTTAACTGACATTAATATGCGAATGCGGACCTAGACAACTGGTTTAAAATTTAGTGGGTAATTTATGAGTTCAACGATGCAAAGCTCGACGTGACAGGAACTTCTTTTTTTAGAGAGTCACGACTCTGTGATAGCTTGGCACCAACAGGTATTTTCTCGGACCTTGAACGCCCGTCGTGCAAAAGAAATAACATCAGCCGCAAGACAAGCGCGGGAGTTTTTTTAGGAACTCTGCAGAATCAAATGTTTCAGTCAAACCACTGTTAACATTTTACGGAGCTGCTAGCCTTAGCAGGTCTGTCGCACTGCTCCTCAATCCGCAAGGCGGTGAATCCGGCCTAACTCAAGGACACGGCATTACGACTAGAATGGCCGAAGACATTATCGGGTGAGATTTCCGCAGGACTTGCCGCACTTGGTGAGCTAAAGATAAAAACTTGCAAAGGCTTATTTTCAGATATCATCAGACAGACAACACCATATGCATACACATAAATTCCTCTGCGGTTGAATGGCGTATACCATATGCCCCCGAACTTGGAGACGAACTAACCTTTGATGACTTAATGCTACGCCTGCCAGACATTAAATCAGAACACAAACGTTCTTCACAGACAGTTCTATATGCTTCAGCCGGATCATTAAGCTATGATCTTGATAACGGATTCAAGACACAGGTAACGTCTGATAATTTTCTCGAATTTATTGATATCTACCGATCACATGGCTACCAAGTCACGCAAGACACCTCCTCTTATAGCTTAAGTTGCAACGCCAAAAACTTTCAGAAAAACCCTCCTCAGTTTTTTTCATTCATACGTTAATAAAATGTTTGGAACCATACCGGCTCTACATATTGCAAAACCATTAAAAAGTGGCTCTCGACATTCTCAAATCGCCATTACATACATGCCTTCCTATTTTCTTGGCATGCTTAGTCGTTACTACCCCACCCACTGGACGTCACTATTTAGCGGAGAAAAGGGTGATGGGCGGTGGCCAGAAATATACCTAACCCAAAAATATATTGACCTTTGCTTTCCTGAGTTAATTTTAGAATTTCTAGATGACAGTTTAGCTTTAAATAAGAAAACGAAGTCTGCGCCTAACTCGAGAGGACAATGATACTTAAGTCCGCGCAAGGGATACTGCTACTTTGGTTCATGCCAGTAGTTGAACTGCGCCACAGTCAAATGAGGCCGCCGGGTATCTATATTAAAGATAGGGATTCGAACCCGACCGTGTTATACCCCAACTCGCTCCAGACCGTGATTTTGAGGCATTGAGCGAGTGACCGCTGGCCTGCACGGGCCTATGACGGCCTCATCTTTGCCCTAAAATCGCCCTAAACATCAGGTTCATAGCCAGGTCCATCCGGCGCCTCGAGAATGGCTTGGATGGTATTGACTGGACGCTGACAGTGAAACAGGACTCGTAAAAAGATCCCATCCAGAATTTGCAGTTCTCGCTCCCCGTTCCCCACGAAGTAACCTTTGCCATTGTGACGTACCAAGGGGAAGCCCTGCTGCTCTGCCTGGCTAAATTCTTTATTTGTCGCCTCACGGATTTGCAAACCAACTTTCTGAAGCTTCTCTAGAAGCATAGACACATTAAGGCCCACGCAGACGTTCTTCCTACCGAACAGGATGTCAAATTTGTTTTTTTCCGAAATATTTCAGTTGAATATCGGCAAAGCCAGAGGGTGTCTCAATGTATCTATAAGGCTTGCTCGCGGACAATCGGGAGTGCCTCCAAAATTGTCAAACCACAAATTAAAGGCTCCATGCCCGTGGCCTAGCATCGCCTCTTTGGTGTACGAGGCTACAAAAAGGCAGTCCTCTACGACATCCAGGGCCCAACCCTTGGAATCTGAACCGTCCAATACTCCATTGAGCTCTTCTTCCCAGCTGCCAATGATGACAATTTCCTCGGGAATATGGATGTTATGGTTTGTGTCCGGATCCCGCGAATGCCCTTTTGACAGAATCTCACCTACATGCCCCATCCGCTTAGTTTGTCGCAGCATTCGTTGGAGTTGTTTGACTCCAGACTCTCCGTGCTTTTCAGCAAAAAACTGAAACGCCCGTGGACAACCTGACTTTGAAAAAAAATCCATAAATTGCATTAACTCATAATTTTTTTGCCCCTCCTTCACCTCCGCAATACTCAACCCACCTCTCGACCCCATCGTCAGTAAATCACCCACTTGGACAAATGATGTAAGATCCGAAATCAGAGAGAAACTACCCGGATCACGCTGGCTTCTTTCGCTAGCAGCTAAAACAACCGACTCAAAATTAGACTGTTTTAAATCTACCGGTTTATGACTTTTGTAAAATCTACGAGCGTAACAAAGCTGATTACCAATCATCTGCCAGGCCATTGCATCCGCAATACCGTGCATCAGTATTTTTTGCGATCCACTGAGCAGTTCTTTTGAATTAACTAGCTCAATAATTTCTTGCTGAGCAGCGTTCATCCCAGCATGAGAGAGAGTAAGGAACCGCCTTCTGAATTCGACATCAGTTTTCACATCATTATGGGGTAACTCTTCCCATATAGACTTAGAGCCCTTGGTCGCAAAATCGTAAAGCGTTAGGGCAAACTCCTCCAGCTTGGGGTCCAGCCCTGTCGGCCGCAGTGTTTCAAAAGGATGATATTTGGCTTTTCTTTTCTTCTTTTTCATACAGCGGCCGCCGTGATATTAACTTGCCCCCACTAACCACATCTTGAGCCTCTCATCTCGCCACGCTGAAGTCTAGCCCTCGGCTTCCCAAGCTGATAACGAGGGTTCGATTCCCTTCACCCGCTCCACTATTTTCAAGGCCTCCAGCCTACCCCGCCTCACTTAGGTGTCTGTTAAGGTGTCTGTTTCTGCTTTTGCAGACTCCGAACAGTTGAACAGTCACCAACGCCAAGCACGCCGTTTTTTTCAAATCATGCCCGCCTCCTGCCGGCCGATCAGCGCATCGACACCCGCACGCCACCTCGATACTGTTTCGCCGTGATCCGTCCGTGATGACCTATCGTCGTCGTCTCCTTCATGCTTTACTGTATATAAAAACAGTATTAAGGGGGTTGCGCTATGCCGGGAAAAATCATCAACCTGGAGCAGATCAGAGCGCTAAAGGAGGCGGGAATTGAATGGGGGCCTGATCCTTTTCTAGATACTTTACCGCTGTCCTTCTCGACCACTCACTGCGCTGCTGCCCGCGCCATGCTGAATTGGTCAGTAGAGGCACTCTCATTCCGGTCCGGGGTTTCAGTCAAGGCAATCAGAGAGCTTGAAGAAGGCCGGCGAACATTGCGATCGGTCACGATGCAAGCTTTGTCGTTCGCCTTAGAAACGGAGGGTCTGGTCTTTCTTCCAGGACTGAAGCCCATGCGCGGCCAAAACTGCCGAGGTGGAACCACCGACCCCAGGAAACGTGACGATTTCCATCTGCTTGAGTAGGCCACTAGACTGGGCCACCATCCTCAATGTCTGCTTTCACGCAGACTAGCATCTGACTCGAAAAGGAATACCGCATGACTCAATCGTTACTTCCGATGGCTTTCAGCGAGTACGGCGAACCGGTCCCCACTGCAGACCAAGTCCGTACCATTTTGGCAGTGTTACCGGTAGAAGTTGGGAATGGCTTACGCGAAAAACTCAACGATGTACTTAAGGCCCATGCGCCCGGTCCATTCTGTGATGCCCTCGGTGATTTGGAAGCATATCTGAGCGCGCTGGACGACACTCGTCTAATGCCTTTCGAAAACCAGATTGCGCTCAAGACATATGTCATGCTCGGCTGGAGAGAGTGGCGAGCGAGCTTTAACACGTTCGAAGCAATGTAATTTCGCCCATACACTCGCCGATTGTGTTGGAGTACTAACGCAAAAAGCTCTACAGCCCCGTGATTAAGGGGCTGTAGAGCTTTTTGACATGTCGTAGTCATTCGTTCATTTGGCATTAAATGGTATTGGTTGGCATCCACTATACTTCCTCGTAGACCACACGAATATTATTCCAATTTAATAATGCTGCCAAACCAGTTATTCAAACTATAACCAGACGCCCAGCGAAACCAAAAAAAGAAGCCCGACTGGTTTTACTGTCGGGCCCAGCCCTGCTAAGCACAGACCTCGATCCGCTCGGGCACAGACCTTCAATCGTCCAGCTTTTTGGATGCAGCCCATAAGTAGGCAGATCTCATCGTCCTAAACGTTGGAACCAGAAAGGGATGTTGGCCGGACGCTTAATGTTATCCGCTGAAACAACACTCTGAACAATTGAAAACTCGGATGAGTTTTAGGCCGTTTCTCGGATCAATTCTGTTGCCGTCTTGTTAGCCTACTCGGCAATACACGCTTTACGCAGGCCAAGCATGCCTGACACGTGTGTGGGGGGGGCCTCTCCGAGCGCTCACTGTTTTGACCAAGGAGCAGTTATATGCGCCAAAGGGATTTGAGGTTCACTTTTTCTGTGCTGTCAACGCAGGAGGAAGCCCTCGGTAAGCCTTATCGGCTGATGCCTGAGCTGGTCAGCTCCTCTCTTAACGCCCGGCGGAGGTATGTTCCAGTCGGACACCGAACATTGACTGATTCATGGAAGACCCGTTATGTCCGATAGGCAACATCGTACCGATACCATTTGCACCTATAAGGCTGTTCAGGGAGACAAGCAGATCCGGCACTGGCTGGAGTTTCAATTGCTCGATGAGCGCAACGATCCTTTGCCTCATCAGCCTTTTCGGGCGATCAATGAGGCGACCCGCTGCCAGCTCGTTCCCGAATTCAGCGGTCAGAGCGATGCTCAAGGGGTGATCCGCCTGGAGGGCCTGCACCCGCTGGCGGTGACCCTGCTGTTGACGGCCAATCCGCTGGCAGAGGTGTTGCAAACCCGACGTCTGAGTGCGCTACGTGCTGAACTGCCGGTTTCGCCCCCCCTGGAAATCCCTTATCGCTATGACCCGCCTCCAGCGAACTTCTCCTCCATTGAGAAACAGGCCCGGTCCGATGGGCACGGTTATCACTATCTGCGCATCGGTCAATTGTGCGATCGCTTCCCGGACCTGGATCCTTGGTCAGAGCAAGACAAACTGCCGGCGTTCCATTTCCCCGACCCGAACTTCGGCGGTTTCACGGTGGCCGACGACGAACTGAACCGCCGCCATGTACTGGAGATCTGCCCCTTCCGTGCCTGGTCGCTGGTGCTGCATCACCTACCTGAATACAGCATGGCCAATGCCTATAACCTTGGACTGATGGCCAACTTGTCCTACAGCGTCGTCGCCCAGAACATGTTGAAACAGCGACCGGACACCGATCCCAGTACCGTGTCGGGTTCGGTGGACGAGTTCTTTTTCCGCCAGTGCCTGGACTTGTCGCGCACGCCCATGATGATCGACAACAAAGGGGACCGCCTACCGGCGCTGGTGGTGGACGTCCCCTTCGACCAGCGCTACACCACGGCTGTCATGCTTGATTCGCTGACGGCCGAGCGCCCACCGGGTGGGTCGGACATCCCACAGCGCATCATCGAAAACACCCAGCTTTTCTATTGTATCAACCAGACTCAGGTGGTCGTGGCCTGGCGCGGGACCCAGGAGCCCAAGGACTGGCTGACCGATGTGATGTACCGCCCGATGCCGGCCGATGGCAGTGGCTGTGACTTGAAGTCACCGGGCACGCACCTGATTGATGTCGGCAGTGTGCATTACGGTTTTTTGCAGGCGTTCGAGGTGGCCAAGAAGCTGTTTCCCACAGATTTCAATGACATTCAGACAGCGTTAGACGATAGAAAGTTATTTATTTGCGGCCATAGCCTGGGCGGCGCCCTGGCACTGATCCACTCCGCAGAGCTGAAAGATAGCAATCCCCTGCTCTATACCTACGGCATGCCCCGCACCTTCACCGGCAAGGCGCTGGAGAGTCTGAAGTCCGTGACGCACTTTCGCCACGTCAACGACGCGGACACCGTCACCAGCGTGCCACCCGAGGCGGCGCTGGATAACTGGCTGTACGAAGCCTTCGGCCCGCTGGGCGCTGACCTGGGCTACATCTGGTCCGTGGGTGAGCTGCTGGCCGGAAAACTGATCCGCTTTGGCGACCCCTACTGGCATCACGGGCAGATTGCCATGTTCTACCGGGCCGACCAGCATTTGGAGTCACGTGCCTCCAACAACCCTTTCGAGCGCAGTAAAGAAGGCCTGGGCGCGCCCTACTACAGCACCATTACTACCCGTTTGCTGCACCGCACACGCATCTACCTGGTACCGAGCCTGAACGATGAATCCAACCGCTTCGCCCGTGACGAGCAGAAGACACTGATCCGCTCGCTGAACCGGGAAAGCCTGGCGCATTTCTTTCCACCACACACCAACCCCGAGCGCAGTACCGCACGCTCCAGCCCGTCGGATCACTCGATGATCAAGGCTTACCTACCCTTCCTGCACAACCAACTGCTGGAGTTGAGCGACCCCGAGCGGCCGCTGCAGCGCAAGGAGGAGCGGGCGAAGTTCGAGGAACAGATGAAAACGATGGGTATCCCCGAGGTGGAAAAGCATCGCAACGAACAGTTCCTTACCCTGCAGAAGTTGTTACCCATGACGTTGCGCATGACCGAAGACCTGGAAGGTGGCCGTGAGGCCCTGCAGCGTTTCTGCCGCAAGCGTGAATTCGGCGTGATGATCGAGATCACCCAAGCCTGAACCACCGCTCCGGGATGCCACAGCCCGCCAAACACATCGGCCATAGGGGAAGACGTGAAACCATGAACATTCTGATCCACCCCGCGCAGTTTCCAATGCAACACGTGAGCTATCGGACTGTCGAGGAAAGCGGGGGCGCCCTCCCCTTCGTCCGCTACCGTGTCACCACCCGAGAACGGACGGTGTACGAGGGCACGACCAATTGTGAGGGGCACACCCAATCCATCACTACCCGTTACCCGGACGCGGTGACCATCGACTTTCCCGACGCGCTGCCAACCATTACGGAGGAACACAGAACATGAAGGCTCCCCTAAGCCGCACGAGCGGCGCTCTGTTGCTACTGTTCAGCCTCAGCGGTTGCGCCCAGAACCAGGCCTTGTCGCCGCCACCGGGTGGTGAGCAGGTCAGCATGACGGTGAAGGTCCCGCAGAATCTCGCCGCGGAACCCATGCGGGTGATGTACCGCTCGGAGAAATGCCCAATCAAGCGCTCCGGGCCGGACTGGACCAGTTATGAAGAGGACGGCTACCTGGCCACCACGGTCCAGCCGCAACGGCAGGGGCAGAGCGATCTGTATGAGGCGAAGCTGCCCATCAATGGCGGGAGCAGCTGCCAGTGGCAGTTGAGCAATGTCACCTTTGGCGTCACCTACGCCAACACGACGCACTTCGGGGAGAACGTTAAAGCCGGCCCTGGCGGGGGGGTTATCGTGATGTTCGATCAGCACCTGCCACAACGACGTTCTGCTTTTGAGCCGACGATAAAGGTCAGCGGTGACGTGCTGATCAGGCAGGACTACTACCCTTGGGTTAGCGAGCATTTCATTGGCGGGCATAAAAAGCTCGCTTGGCTAATCGGTGAGGGTGAAATGTATTCGTATTATCGCGCCCCAACTGCCCGAAAGGTGGCGTTCGAGCCCCTGCTGCATGCCGACTACGTGGTTTACTCGGTGGCGCCGAAGGTGCAGAAAGAGGGCAATCACACCCAAGTCACCTACCCCGATGGCAGTGTTACAGCGACTGGTAGTAAGCCAAGCTTCAAGAAGCTGCAAGCCATTCGCCTGGGGCAATCACGATGAGTACCCGCACGCGATGACCATCGAGTGTCCAGACTCACTGCCCGCCACCACGGTGGAAGTATGAACGCGTTCATCAGCGGCACTACCGCTGGCCTGCTGCTGTTCAGTCTCGGCGGTTGTGCCCTCAATCGGGGCTTTTCGCCGCCGCCGGGTGGCGAGCAGGTCAGCATGACGGTGAAAGTCCCCCAGAATCTCGCCGCGGAACCCATGCAGGTGATATACCGCTCGGAGAAATGCCCAATCAAGCGCTCCGGGCCGGACTGGTCCAGTTATGAAGAGGACGGCTACCTGGCCACCACGGTCCAGCCGCAACGGCAGGGGCAGAGCGACGTGTATGAGGCGAAGCTACCGATCAATGGCGGTAGCAGTTGCCAGTGGCAGCTGAGTAATGTGACCTTTGGCGTCACCTACGCCAACACGACGCACTTCGGGGAGAACGTTAAAGCCGGCCCTGGCGGGGGGGTTATCGTGATGTTCGATCAGCATCTGCCACAACAACGTTCTGCTTTTGAGCCGACGATAAAGGTCAGCGGTGACGTGCTGATCAGGCAGGACTACTACCCTTGGGTTAGCGAGCATTTCATTGGCGGACATGAAAAGCTCGCTTGGCTAGTCGGTGAGGGTGAAATCTATTCGTATTATCGCGTCAAAAATGCCCGAAAGGTGGCGTTCGAGCCCCTGCTGCATGCCGACTACGTGGTTTACTCGGTGGGGCCGAAGGTGAAGAAAGAAGGCAATCACAACCAGTTCACCTACTCCGATGGCAGTGTTGTGGTGGGTGGCAGTGACCCAAGCTTCGAGAAGCTGCAAGCCATTCGCCTGGGGCAATCACGATGAGTACCCGCACGCGATGACCATCGAGTGTCCAGACTCACTGCCCGCCACCACGGTGGAAGTATGAACGCACTCATCGACAGGGCGACCCGGTGAACTGTCCGATTCCCGGTCACGGTCGGACGGTGATTGTCGAGGGGCACCCAACGTTTCGCGACAATGGTGTGCCGGTCGCCTTTCACGGGCACCGCTGCGCATGCGGTTGCACGTTGATTTCGTCACTGCCAGAAGCAGGCGCAAGCTAGCCATGCCGGTCCGACTGGATCAACTCCGGCCCTTGGCGTTAGGCATACCGCTGGCGCCAAGGCGTGATTCAGCGTGCGCTTGAGGTCGCTTTATAACCAAAACCAACTTTACCCTTAAAGGTAAAATCTATTGTCTAATATATCTGGTGGATATTTGTGGTTAAGGCAATTCTGAGGCTAGTTCCGGGCAACGTCGATCCTCGCCATTTCGAGCTTCTGTTGAGCGGTACGACTATCCGCACTCCCGCATTGATCGAGGCGTTGCGCGACCATCTTGTAAATGGCTTGACGGCGAGCAGTGCGTTGATAAAGCACGACGTGAAAATGAATCAGTTTTGGCGACGGCTGGAGGTGATTCGTGAGGAAGACAAACGGGCTCAAGAACTGAGTTCATTTTACCGTAAAGGATAAAGCTGTTCGCCAATCTCCGGTCATGAATGTCCACCATACCGCCCTCACTGTCGGCGGTGATGATCACGAAGCCGACATGTTCGTCCGATCTGGTTCGTACCTTGGACGAAGCCTGCCCCGTATAGGCAGGGCAAATCGTCTCTTCGATCAAAGCGGTCGAGGCAAGCCGGGGATATTCCTGGCGATGTGTTGTCCGTGGCTATTCAATGGGTGATCAAAACAACCCGCCCAACGCGGACGGTTCCCAGTTCATGATCACCAGTTCACCACTCACCTCGGCCCTCCCCTGCCGCTGATTGGTGTTGGTGTAACGGATGTCCAAGGTCTCGAAATGAAAGCCCTCGAACACCCGCCGGATGTCCGGGTGATCATTGATGCTGACCATGACCATGACCTTGCCTTTGCAGCGGCGCATGAAGTCGGCCATCCGCTCATAGTTCTCAAACGGAAAGTCCACCCCATAGCCAGCGGTTTGCCAGTAAGGCGGGTCCATGTAGTGGAAGGTCTGGGCACGGTCGTAGCGTTCGGCACACTCCAACCAGGGCAGGTTTTCGACGTAGGTGCCGGACAGGCGCTGCCAGGCAGCCGAGAGGTTCTCTTCGATCCGCAGCAGGTTGATGGCCGGGCCAGTGGTGGCGGTACCGAATGTCTGCCCGGTGACCTTACCAGCGAAGGCATGGTGCTGCAGGTAGAAGAATCGGGCGGCGCGCTGGATGTCGGTGAGGGTTTCGGGGCGGGTCATCTTCTGCCACTCGAACACCTGGCGCGAACTGAGTGCCCATTTGAACTGGCGCACGAACTCTTCGAGGTGGTTCTGCACGACGCGATAAAGCGTCACCAGGTCGCCGTTGATGTCGTCGAGGACTTCAATAGGTCAGTAAACAAGCTGAACCTAAACTGGTAGCCTCCCTACTGTCCTGTGCTTCCTGCATGCCACACACATATCGTGACCATTGATCCATTAACATTTGACGCTTCCCGAACAGATCTCCACGGCGATAAGCAGCCTCAACCGCATTCGCTACTGTATGTGCAAGCGCCTGTTCGCAGACCTCTCGAGGATAGTGGGTGACCTCACTCGCCCAATCCCTAAAAGTCGAGCGGAATCCATGCGTCGTGAGATCGTTGCGCTTCATTCGACGCAACACCATCAACATCGCCATATTGCTCAGCGGCCTCCCTTTTCGAGCACCAGGAAACAGATGATTGTTCCCTTCTACGCGAGGAAGACCAATCAGTAGATCCAATGCTGGTTTCGACAGCGGAACCCGGTGCTCTTTCCCTGCTTTCATCCGCGACGCTGGAATGGTCCATATCCCTGCAACGAGATCAATCTCTGCCCACGTAGATAAGAGTACTTCGCTGGTTCGGCAGGCAGTCAGGATAGTGAAGCACAGGGCCTTAGAACTCAGATCTTCTGCTTTCTCAAGAGTCGCCACGAACGTAGGGAGCTCAGTCCATGGGATTGCTACGTGATGTTTTACAGCACGCACTTTTTGGCGAGGAGGCAAAAGCTTGTCCAAGTGTCCTCGCCATCGAGCGGGATTTTCGCCTGCGCGTAGGTCTCGAGCCCTTGCTGCGTCGAGGACAAGTTCGATACGGTTTCGCAAACGGCTAGCGGTTTCGGGCTTTTCTGTCCAAATCGGCTTGAGGATTTTCAGCACATGTTCAATGCCTATCTCCTGGGTGGGAAGATCGCCTATGATCTTGAACGCATAAGTAGTCAGTGTGTTCTTCCACTGTTGGGCGTGCTTGGCATTTTTCCAGCCCGCCTTATGGGCAGCGATGTAATCAAGAGCAACCTCCTTAAAGGTTATTGGTTTGGTCGGGGTTTCGCGCTCCGATAGAAACGTGGCTTCTTTTTCCAGCCTTTTCCTCTCCAACACCTCATCTCGACTCGCAATTGGATCGACTCCAAATCTACTCAGCCTTCTAGCATCAGATGCTTTTTCCCGAGCTGCCGCGAGACTTGTCTCTGGATGCTTTCCCAAGCCCATATATCGACTCTTTCCTGATAGCTTATAGCGGAAAAGCCAACTTGCACCGCCGGTAGGGCCAACTCTCAGATACAACCCATCTCCGTCATTGGTCATGCCAGGCAAGCCAGTTCTGACTATTTTCTCCACCGCCTTTGTCGTAAGTGATGCCATGCGTCACCTCATCTTTTTAAGGACGATGACCTAATCTAAATCAGCTCCAGCCCACACTCCAGCCCACACCTTGGACGATGGCTTTCGGTAGTATCCATTGGAACACAAAAGACAAAAAATCAAATATCTACATGTTTAATAAGGACTTTTTAGTAAACAGCCAGACGGCAATAGAACTAAAAATACGTCAAAATAGCGGACATCGCCTCCGCCATCTTATGTACGACAAAGCCCTGATTATTTAGGGCTTTGTCGTTTCTGGGGTTTGGCTTCTGATCAGCCGACCTCAACGAGTTACAAAACTTTTTGGTAACCGTTACAAAACTTTCCTGATTTCCCCTACCCCTGGCGCCCAGCCGGCCGTAAAAAATCCTTCATCGAACCTGGCGCTACGCTGACCTCGTAACCGAGGACTCGCTATGCCAAATTCAGTACTCCCTTCCCTACTTTTCAAAATCAACGAAAACCAGCTTTCCCTCGAGGCGGCCGTCATGGAGCTTTCCAACTGGGTCGAACAACGCGGCTCGGTCGACGTCGCCGACAAGGTGCGGGGTGCCCTAGATACGATCGACAAGAACGAGGAGGTCCTGATGACACCGGAGTGTCCTGCTCACGTTTATCAAAGGCAGTCTTTACATCCTCCAGTGCCGCTCATGGTTGGACGTTTGCACCGAACATCGTGCACGTTGGGGAATGGAAATTGCTTTGATCCATCTACCTCTTGCTGTATCCCGCCGCAGCGCTTACACCACACGGAGCCATTCAAAATGGACCAGCTCTGATGCAAAGCAAGGATCTTATCTAGAGTTGTCACTCTGCTGACACCTGTACAAAACATGTACAAAATATACTAGACCATGGGTTCCTGCGTTCAAGACCAGCCGGAGGAAATAGCGAGTGGGGCCTATACAACCAACAAGCTCGGTTGCTCATAAGCGCATCGCACCGCTCATATCCGCTACACGTTGCTTGACTTTTGAAGATCGCCGTCTAGCCTCTATTAGGATTAAACAAAACCATAGTAAATGTGGTTAATTTAGCTTTAATGGATAGATTCAGTCGTCACTCCTAATGGAATAAGGAGTTCATCAAATTGCCCACCGACTCCAAAAATTCAACCATATATTCATCGAAAACGTACGATGACTTTCTAACTGCGCGCGATCAACCGATCATGCATAAGTACACTTTTAATCAGCACAAGCTAAAACCAAGAACAAGCTCCTCAACGAAAAACAAGATACCAAACTCCTTCCTGGTAACAAATTACAGTCAACCAAGACCATTAAGGAATTCGATACACTTACTGGCGAACACTTAAAAAACATACCTGAAAGGGCATCAACAATAATTAACAGAATCTATCAAAAAGGAGTAATCGCAGACAACATATAAAACAGACGGAGCAAAACCCAAACTAACTATTGCAGGCGCAATGTTAACTCAATAAAAGGAATTATACCGATGGCTCAAAGAAGCGTTGATGTTTATTTTGAGAATTATCTCGACTCCACCTTGAGTCTAACTCAGAATTCTCTGAAGTTAGATCATGGGGAATGGGATTCCTATCCTCCGCAGAAAATATTGAAGCCGAACGCTAATGTGCCCGGCAAAGGTTATTGGAAGACAGAGTCGGACGGGTTCGCTACGGGCACGGAGGCACTTTGCTCCTACGCTTTTTATGATTTTGTCACTGAGGAAGTTTGCAATATAAATATCCACTGGGACGACCCATACGCGGGATCTAATTCGTATGTAATCACGACCGATAGCGATAACGTTAAAGTTTCATATAGTGGTGGAGACGGCGATAACGCTACTGTGACCTTCAGGGCAGAAAAAAAATAACATAACGGAGCGGGCCTTAGTTGATCAGATAGCCGCCGAGAAAATCTCGAGCGGCTATTTCAAAACCAAATTTTAGAAAGTCGATCTCGTGATACTGCTCTCTGTAACTCATGGACCTGAAGCCGCCACCTCCCGCACGTACGCCTGGCACTCCGCCAGTTTGATCAGCCCCGGTCACCGTCGTCGGTGATGCCGACAATTCGTTGAGCATTGCGCTGGGTCAAGGTGACCCCGAAATCAGCAGTTGATATTTAAAGAAAAACAGGTCATTTAAAGGAGGTACAAAACCGCCACATTTAGCGTTGGATATTCCTACAGTAGTTCACCCTTTCTCCGGCGTTCTGCCGACCGAACACAATCCCTATTTTGAAATACCGTCATACGCCTGCTCGCACGTCACGCCCCTGGCTCTGGCTTGGTCAGCAACTTCAGCCAGTTCGCCCGCTCGCTGGTCAGCGCGCTTGAGCACGTCGGCAAGCACCATTGCGGCGCGGGTAGCTGCCTGGCTTGCGGCGGCAGTACAGGAATTGCCGCTGGTTTGACTGGCTGCGAGTCGAGCGGCAAGGGTGTCGGCCGCCCCACGCAGGCTGTCAGCAGAAGCGCGAGCAGCGGCAGCATCAGCAGTTGCTTGGTCAATGATCTGTTGGCCATCTTGCATCGCCTTATTGATGGAGAGTTGACGGGCTTGCTCTTTGGTGCGCTCGGCGGCCTCATTCAGCGCTTTAGCCTCGGCGTCCCGGGTATCGCGGTCATTCCAGGCCGATTGCCACTCGGCATCCTTCACCGATAGCCCATGGTGGTAGGCGCCAAACAGCGCGCCGGCCGCCAGCAGCACCGCAGCTATATAAGGAAGGATCCGCAGCCAGATGGAAGTCATGCCAGCACCTTCAGCGCAGTCTCGTAGAAGGCCTTACGCTCTTCAAGGCCATTCAGCCCGAGCTTCGGCCACCGCCTCACTGAACGTCACGGCTTAGTCAATGACGCCGACCAAATGGACGAGACCTTGGGAATCGAGATGAGCCAGCGAAGGAATACTCCCGATCAGGAACGCCGTAAACCCGCCGGTCAAGATCGCGCACGCCTGATTCCGCGAAGCGAACAAGTAGTAGCCAATGGCCCGATCAGTGCGACGAATACAACCCATCAGAACAAAGAATTGGCGCCGCCAAAACGATCATCGTAAAACTTCAAAAAAAACGGAAAGCACATTCCATGACCTTACTAATGTTTGTCCTGCTCAGTTTATTCGCCGGCTTCGCAGTTCCCTTGCAAGCCGGGACTAACGCAAAACTAGGCAGTCTCCTGGGCCACCCTTTGTGGGCAACCGCAGTTTCCTTATTGGTCAGCCTGGTCGTTCTCATCGTTGTCATCATTGTTGCAAAAGCACCCCGCCCGAACTTATCGGCGGGACAAGAAGGCCCATGGTGGATTTGGATGGGCGGCGTGGCCGGCGTGTTTTATATAACCGTCGCCTTATTGATGGCCCCCCGACTCGGCGCACTCAACTTCATCATGGCGGTATTGGTCGGCCAACTTATCGTTTCAATCGCGATTGACTACTTCGGCCTGATCGGCTTTCCGAAGCAGTCTCTTAATATTAATAAACTGGTCGGCGTGATTGTCGTCATAGGAGGTTTTCTTATTACTACACGTACTTGAAAACAAACGACGGGGGTCACCGAAACAGAAGATTTCTTCATGTTCCCGAGTCAGGGATTGACGACAGCTATTATTTGTTAAAAGGTGAGGCAATGACTAATCAATCTGCAAACGCGACTTATGACGCTATTGGCGAACGCTTCGAGGCTTTCACGGACACGGCCTCCCAACGTTCAGTAGAAACCGCGACGTTTTTCCATATGGTCGGCGACGTCAAAGGCAAGTCCGTATTGGACCTGGCCTGCGGCTTCGGCTTCTTTGGTCGTGAGTTATATCGTCAGGGCGCGAGCAAAGTGGTCGGGGTGGATATCTCCGCCTCGATGATTGACCTGGCCCGCAAGGAATCGGCGCGTAACCATGAAGCGATCGAGTATCACGTCAGCGATATCTGCGACCTGGGTATCCTCGGAAAATTCAACCTGATCACGGCGGCGTGGCTGTTCAACTATGCCGACTCGCCGGCAAAACTGGACAAGATGTTCCAAGTGGTCGCCGAGAACCTCGCCCCCGGCGGCCGCGTCGTGGCCTACACCGTGGAGCCGACATTCCAACTGCAACGCGGCAATTTCACCAAGTACGGCGTGCATGTGCTGACCGAAGAAGTCCACGAGGGCGGCTTTCGTCACCACGCCGAATTCGTCACCCAGCCACCCAGCGCCTTCACCTTTCATCGCTGGAGCCGTGAGCGCTATGAGCTGGCGATCATGAAGGCCGGCTTCTCGCGCCTGCAATGGCAGAAACCAATCATCTCCGAGGCCGAACGGGCCAAGCATCCTAAAGGCTATTGGGATGACTTTGAGCGCAACTGCCTGCAAACCGGGCTGATCTGCTCCCTATGAAAGCCTGGCACGTCGCACCTGAGTGCGCGTGCCTTTTCTTTTCCGCAGCAGGAAACCAAGCGTTATGACTTCCAAGGGTTTCAACCACTGGCCGGTATTCGACGGCCCTCTGACCGCCGAGATGACCGACCGATTCTTGATGGGCCTGCCCGAACACTTCCAGGACGCGCTAAACCTAAAGCTGCCCCTGGCCGCTTGGCGACAGGTTTCGGAAGAGTCCAGCGAACAGTTGGCCGACCGCGTGGAAAACCCGGCCTCGCCACTGGCCTGGCGCTACGCCGCCGCCCAACTGCTGGCCTTGACCGTGGACCCACGGATCAATGTGCTCAGCCCGGCAATGATTCACATCAGTGGCGGCCGAGTCGAAATCGGCCTGGCAGAGTCGGCGGTGGATCAAGTCATGCACGACATGCAGGGCCTGGGTCTGGATCGTGACTGGATCGCCAAGGAGGTGCCGCGCCACCCGGTGCATCTGCAACCCTATGCGATCGGCAAATACCCGGTGACCAACCTCGAATACCGCGCCTTCCTCGAAGCCTCGGGCCATGCGCGGATTCCTGAAAGCTGGGTCTTCGGCCAATACCCCAACGAGCGCGCCAACCATCCGGTATACGGCATCACTGCAGAAGACGCCGACGCCTACGTCGCCTGGCTCAGTGCGGCCAGTGGCCAAGCTTATCGTCTACCAACCGAAGCCGAATGGGAATACGCCGCGGCCGGCCCGGAAAACCTCGATTTTCCCTGGGGCCCGACCTTCCTACCCCAGCATGCCAATACCGCAGAAATGGGCCTGTTCGACACCACGCCCGTGGGCCTGCTGATCGAAGGTGCCTCGCCCTTTGGCTGCCTGGACATGGCCGGCAACGTCGAAGAATACGTCAGCGATGACTATGCTCCCTACCCCGGCGGCACGGCCGTCACCGACGACCTGGTAACCGTGGTCGGTACCCATCGTATCGCCCGCGGCGGCAGTTTCACCCGCTTTCGCGACCTGACACGCAATTGCCGACGCCACGGCAAATACCCGCGACAGATTTATGTAATGGGTTTTCGCCTCGCCAAAACCCTGTAGACCCCTCCCTGTCTTACAACGAATAACCTCAAACAAAAACGCGTTAATAATTCAGCACGGAAGGAACCGCAAATGAACTGCCTAAGCGTACGCAATCACGTTGATATCCCCTTGGATGACACTTCAAATCCTGGGACTTTTTATACATTCAGTGGGTTGGGAACCGACCACGAACATATCGTCATTAAACTGGGGCCGGCTAACCCGGTCAGTCCATTAGTGCGGATTCATTCCGAATGCCTCACGGGCGACGTATTCAGTTCACAACGCTGTGATTGTGGCCCGCAATTAAATGAGTCCATCGAGCGCATGCAGGAAGTCGGTGGCTATTTGGTTTATCTTCGCCAAGAAGGTCGGGGCATTGGCCTATATGCCAAGTTGGATGCTTATCGCCTGCAGGACTCCGGCATGGATACATTCGAGGCCAATGCACACCTTAACTTCCCCGAAGATGGCCGCGACTTTTCCATGGCCGCCGGTATGTTGAAAGCTTTGAATGTCAAACATTGCCAATTGATAACTAACAACCCCGAAAAAGTTCAGGCCTTGGTCGACAACGGCATTGTCGTCGATAAAGTGATTCCCACCGGTGTATTTGTCACACGCCATAACACCAACTACCTGCAAGCCAAAGTCGATAAGAAAAATCACGTGATCAAACTGGTGAAGTAACTCGCTTGCGCGGCTGAATCATTCAGGTCGCCCGCAATAAGCCAACCTCAACATTAAGGATAATGACGCATGAGACATTTTGGCCCTATCAGCGGTATTGCAACGTTCAACGATACCTACGTCGCCACCGCCGGTTATGACAACCAAGTCGTCCTCTGGGACGCAAAAACCAAAACGCCGATCCAGCGCGTGCTCCACGATCACCTGGCCAACCAATGCGCGTTCAACGCCAGCGGCACTCTGCTGGTCAGTGCCAGCAGCGACTACACCGCCCGTGTCTGGGAAGTCCCTTCGCTGCGCCTCAAGAGCGTGCTGGGCGGCCACGATGACGACATCGAAATGGCCGCCTTCTCGCCGGATGGCCAGACCATCGCCACCTGCTCGCGCGACCATACCATCCGCCTGTTCAACCTCAGCGGGCAAACCCAGAAGATCCTGACCGGCCATGAGGCCGATGTGATCTCGGTGTGCTGGTCAGCCGACGGCCAGACCCTGGTGTCGAGCAGCGATGACGGTTCGATCCGCCGCTGGGATGCCGCCACGGGCGAGCAACTGGACATCATCGACCTCGGTGGCGTCGAGACCGACACCGTGGCCTTGTCCCGCGAAGGCATCATCTTTGCCGGTGACGACGAGGGCAAGATTTCGGTGATCAGCAGCGCCGGCACCTACCTGCAACCGGCCCACGCCGCCGGGATCAAGCGCATCGTGTGGAACGAGGCACAGCGCCTGCTAGTCAGCCTGAGCTACGACCGCTGCGTGATGCTATGGAAACTGACAGCCGACAACCGCCTGGAAACAACCGCGCAGACCTCACTGCCAAGCATCATCTGGCCGCGCAGTTGCGCATTGCTCGGCGATCAGCGCATCGCCTTCGTGACCTTTGGCTCCACCTACGCCACCTGGGATTTCACTACCCAGCAATGGGACGTCAGCGGCATCGAGCCGGCCATCAGCCTGAACGCGGTGACGGTGGTCGGCGACGACATCTACAGCATTGGCGACGCCGGCATCCTGCAGATCAATGGCCAGCCCAGCACCAAGGCCGGCAGCCTGTGCAATTTCCTGCTGCCATTCGGCGACAGCGTGTTGACCGGCGGGCAAATGGGCACGGTGTTCGACGCCAAGACCGGCGACGTTATCTACCAGCACCGCTCACCGCTCAACTGCGGCACTACCTTTGAAAAGGATGGTGAGCTGCACGCCGCGATTGGTACCTACACCGGCGAAGCCTTGATCTTCAACCTGGCAGATCAGCAGCCGCAGTTCCTGCGCGAAGTGCACATGCATGAAAATGCGATCAAAGGCATCGCGGCGGATGAGCAGTACTTATTCAGCGTCTGCGCGACGGCGGCAGCGGCGTTTTTCCGCATTGCCGACTTCGAGCTGGAGACCTACCTAGACAAAGCCCACGACCGCATTTCCAACGGTTGCACACAGATCCAGGGCGGCTTTGCCAGCATCGGTCGGGACCTCAAGCTGCGGCTGTGGCAGGCCGGCAACAGCGAAGTCTATGAAACCCCTCACAGCCACTCGATCAAGTGCATTGCCATCTCCAAGGACCGCAAGATGATCGCCACCGGCAGCTACGGCGGCACCGTGGCCGTGTTCGACCTGGCCAAGCGCAGTTGGGCAAAGGTGGAGAAGATCACCGCCAGCGGTATCTCCTGTCTGACCCACGACGCCGAAGGCAGCGGCTTCCTCGCCAGCGCCTATGATGGCCGCATCTACCCGATCACCGCCCAGTCTTCGGCACGGCAAACGCGCCCATGACCCACTTCAGCGAAATCGACTTTCAACATATGCACCGTGCATTATCGTTGGCCGAGCGCGGCAGTCACTCCACCTGGCCCAATCCTCGGGTCGGGTGTGTCATCGCCCACGGTACGCATATCGTGGGTGAAGGCTGGCATCGGCGTGCGGGTGGCCCGCACGCCGAAGTGTTTGCCCTGCGCCAGGCCGGCGCCCTGGCCAAGGGAGCCACCGCTTATGTGACGCTCGAACCGTGCAGCCATGTCGGCCGCACGGGGGCCTGCCATCAAGCGCTGATCGAGGCAGGCGTGGCTTGCGTGATCGTGGCCCATGAAGACCCGTTCAAGCAAGTCGACGGGCGCGGCATCGCCGAACTGCGCGCAGCCAGGATCGAGGTCAAGGTCGGCTTGCTCAACGTCGCGGCGCGGGAGCTGAACCGGGGATTCTTGTCCACGGTCAAGCGCCAGCGGCCTTGAGTGCAGTTGAAGATGGGCATGAGCCTGGACGGCCGCACCGCGCTGAACAATGGCAGTTCGCAGTGGATCACCAGCGCCCGGGCGCGCGCCGATGTGCAGTACTGGCGCGCGCGCAGTGCGGCGATCCTGACCGGCAGCGGCACCGTGCTGGCGGATAACCCCTCGCTGACCGTGCGGGAAATGGCGTCCGCCGAGGCCATCGCGCCATTACGGGTCATCCTCGACAGCCAGGCGCGCGTGCCGGAGACCGCCCGCGTGTTCGATGACCGCGCCCCCAGCCTGCATGTGATGCATGATCGCCACGTGCCACAAGGCGCGAACGGCGAACGCCTTCTCGGCCTGCCGGGCAATCAGCAGGGCCTGGATCTGCACGCCCTGATGACTCACCTGAGTGAGCGCGGCCTGCATGACGTCATGGTGGAAGCCGGCCCGACACTGGCCGGTAACCTGCTGCGCGCGGGCCTGGTCGACGAGTTGCTGCTATACGTGGCACCGCGTCTGTTAGGCGACCTGGCACGGCCACTGGTGCATTTACCGGAGCTGGAACAGCTGACGCACTCCCTGGACTTCACCCTGTACGACGTCACCCAACTGGGGCAGGACCTGCGTTTACGCCTGCGCCCCGATCAGTCGACCTGTACGGTATGAGCCACCACTTGCTTGACTTGGTCGCGCAGCCACGCATGTGCCGGATCGTCACAGAAACGCTGGTGCCAGATCTGCACAAAGGGAAAGCGCGGAATGCTGAACGGTGGCGGCAATTGCACCAGATCCGGGTTAAGCAAGATGTCCTCCAGGGCGCGCGTCGCCACGGTGAGGATCAGATCAGTGTTGTGCAACAAGCTTGGCGCAGTGCGCCAGTGCGGCACGCTCACGGCGATACGACGGCGCAGGCCCTCGGCGCGCAACAGGGTGTCGACTTCGCCATTGGCGCCACCGTCCATGGACACCTGGATATGCGGGCGCTCCAGGTAGCTCTCCAGATCCAGCATGCCGTTCTTGAACAAGGTCCGCCGGTCGAGCAGGCAGGAAAAACTTTCCTCGAACAACACTTCCATCGACACATCGGGCGTCAGGCTGGGGAACACCCCCAGGGCCAGGTCGATCTTGCCCTGCGCTACTTGCTCGAGCATCCCGTGCCGGCTGCCCTGGGTCACCACCAGGGTAGTGTTCGGCGCCTCGCGACGCAGTCGCACCAGCAATTTGGGCAAGATAATCGCCGCGCCATAATCCGACATTGCCAACTGGAAGGTGCGTTGGGAACTGGCCGCGTCGAAGTCGATGGACTTGCCGAACAGAGTTTCAATCTGACTGAGAATTTCGCGCAGCGGCTCCTGGAGGTTTTGCGCCATGGCGCTGAGCATCACCTCATTGCCCTCGCGGATCAGGATCGGATCGTCCAGCAGCACCCGCAACTTACTCAGGGAATGACTGATGGCCGGCTGGCTCAAATGCAGACGCGCCCCCGTGCGGGTGACGTGTTTTTCGGTCAGCAGTGCATCGAGCACCACCAACAGATTCAAATCGATATTGCGCAGTAAAACCGTGACCATGCGGTGAATTCCATTTCAGGGAGCAACCCTTCAACAAGGACCAAACCATGCCTCAAATCAAACGAATTATTGAGACCGCGCTGTATGTGGATGACCTTGAGCGCGCCAAAGCGTTTTATAGCCAGCACCTGCAACTGGAGGCGATGGTCGAGAGCAACGTGCTCGTCGCGTTCAACGTTGGCCAGCAGAATACTCTCTTGCTGTTCAAACGGGGCGCCTCTGTGCACACCAAATATTTGAGCGGGGGTGAGATCCCGCCCCATGACGCCAGCGGGCGCATCCACATCTGTTTTGCAATCGATGCCGAAGACCTGCCGACCTGGGAGCAGCGCCTGGACGCGGCCAATATCGCCATCGAAGGACGTACGCACTGGCCCAAGGGCGGATCGAGCGTTTACTTCCGCGACCCGGATGCGAACCTCGTCGAACTGCTGACACCGGGCTGCTGGCCCATTTACTGATTGCTCTTCAAGGAATGAAGCTTATGCCTCACGTAAGCACTCCGGGACGTGCCGTTTTCCGAACCACCGTGGCGTTGCTGATAGCCGTGCTCCTGTTGCTCGCCCTGGCCTGGGGCTTATGGCGCTGGAGCCACCCGGCCGTTGCCGCCTACGCCCCGGCGCCGATAAAAGTCGCGATTGCGCCGGTCAGCGATGCACCGTTCACCCGCTACCTGGAGGCAATTGGCGAACTGGAGGCGGTGCAACAGGTGAGCGTGCCCGCCGAAGTCGGCGGGCGCGTCGTGCAGTTGCCGGTGGAATCCGGCCAGCGTGTCGAGCGCGACCAAGTGCTGGTCAAGCTCAACGATGCGCCGCAGCGCGGCAGCCTGATGCGCCTGCAAAGCGAGCTGGAAAATGCCAAGGTCAAGCTGGAACGCTCGCGCAGCCTGGTCAAGGTCAACGCTATCTCCCACGAAGCCTTCGACAATGCCCAGACCGAGTACACCACGGCTCAGGGTGCCCTGCAGGAGCTCAAGGCGCAGATCGATCAACTGACCATCCGCGCCCCGTTCGCCGGTACCCTGGGGATTCGCAAGGTGCACCTGGGGCAGTACGTCAATCCGGGCGATAGCCTGATCAACCTGGTCGGCGACCAGGGCTTGTACGTCAACTTCAGCGTGCCGGAACAAGCCCTGGCGCAACTCAAGGTCGGCAACCGCCTGAACGTGCAGCTCGATGCCCTGCCGGGGCAACGCTACACAGCGCGCATCAGCAGCATCGACCCGTTCCTCGATCGCGCGCGCACCCTGAGTGTGCAGGCGCTACTGCAAGCGCCGACACCCGGCGCCTTGCCGCGCATGTTCGCCAAAGTACGCCTGCCCCAGCCGCTGCCGAGCAATACGCTGACCGTGCCGGAAACCGCGATCACCTATAACGCCTACGGCGAAGATGTGTTTGTGGTGCAACCCTCGCCAGACGCCAACACCCCGCCGATTGTACGCCGGGTGCTGGTCAAGACCGGCGAACGTCGGGATGGCCGGGTAGTGATCGACTCGGGTTTGAATCCGGGCGAACAGGTAGTGATTTCCGGGCAGATCAAGCTCAGCGACGGCGCCGCCATCGAACCCCTCGAACGCACGGTGTTGAACGACACCAACACGCCCGCGCGGCTGAGCATGGCCGGAGAGCACCCGTGAAATTCACCGACCTCTTCGTGCGCCGCCCGGTGCTGGCCCTGGTGGTCAGCCTGCTGATCGTACTGGCCGGCCTCAAGGCTTCCCTCGACCTGCCCGTGCGCCAGTACCCGTTGCTGGAAAGCTCGGTGATCAGCGTCACCACTGACTATCCCGGCGCCCCCGCCGAGCTGATGCAAGGCTTTGTGACCCAGCCGATCAACCAGTCCCTGGCCTCGGTGGAAGGCGTGGACTACGTCAGCTCGACCTCGGTGCAGGGCCGCAGCCAGATCACCTTGCGCATGGCCCTCAATCAGGACTCGGCCAAGGCCCTGAGCGATGTGATTGCCAAGGTCAACCAAGTCAAATATCGCCTGCCGGAACAGGCCTACGACCCAGTGATCGAACGCTCCGCCGGCGACGCAACGGCGGTGGCCTATGTGGGGTTTTCCAGTGATTCGCTCAGCGCTTCGGCCTTGAGCGATTACCTCAGCCGCGTGGTGCAGCCGTTGTTTTCCACCATCGAGGGTGTGGCCAAGGTCGAGACCTTTGGCGGCCAGCGCCTGGCCATGCGCCTGTGGCTCGATCCGCAACGCATGGCCGGCCACGGCATCGGCGCGGCCCAGGTCGAACAGGCGATCCGCGACAATAACTTCCAGGCCGCGCCGGGGCAGATCAAGGGCCAGTACGTGGTCTCCTCGATCCAGGTCAACACCGACCTGAGCAGTCTGGATGAATTTCGCAACATGGTCATCAGCAACAACGGCGACCACCTGCTGCGCCTGCGCGATATCGCCACCGTCGAGCTCGGCTCGGCCGCCTATGAAACCAGCGCTCTGATGGATGCCAAGCCGGCGGTGCACCTGGGCCTTTATGCGACGCCCAAGGGCAACCCGCTGCTGATCGTCGCCGATATCAAGCGCCTGCTGCCGGCCATCGAGAAAACCCTGCCGCCGGGGGTCAAGGTGGCGCTGGCGTTTGAGACCGCGCACTTTATCGAGGCGTCGATCATCGAAGTGATCGCGACCCTGATCGAAGCGATCCTGATCGTGGTGGTAATCATCTACTTGTGCCTGGGCTCGGTGCGCAGCGTGATCATCCCCATCGTCAGCATCCCGCTGTCGATGCTCGGCGCTTTGGGGCTGATGACGTTGTTCGGATTCAGCATCAACCTGCTGACGCTGCTGGCGATGGTGCTGGCCATCGGCCTGGTGGTGGATGACGCCATCGTGGTGATGGAAAACATCCACCGTCACCTCAAGGAAGGTCGCACGGCCCTGCAAGCCGCGCTGTTCGGCGCGCGGGAAATCGCCTCGCCGGTAATCGCCATGACTATCACCCTGGCCGCCGTCTATATGCCCATCGGCCTGATGAACGGCCTGACCGGTGCGCTGTTTAAGGAATTCGCCCTGACCCTGGCCGGCGCGGTGCTGGTCTCCGGGGTCATCGCCCTCACCCTGACCCCGGTGATGTGCGCCAAGCTGCTGCCCAGCCAGGAACACGAAGGGCGCATGAGCCGCCTGGCCGAGCGCTTCTTCCAGCGCCTAGCGCGCCTGTACCAGCGCGCGCTGCTCGGCTCGTTGCGCAGGCGCGGGCTGATCCTGCTGCTGGGCGCACTGGTGCTGATCAGCCTGCCCTGGCTGTACGGGCATGCCAGCAAGGAACTGGCGCCGAATGAGGATCAGGGCAACCTGCTGCTGGCGATCAAGTCACCGCAACACGCCAACCTGGATTACGTGGAGCGCTATGCCTATCAGTTGAGCGAGATCCTCGGCCAACTGCCGGAGGCCGTCAGTACCTGGATCATCAATGGCAACGACGGGGTGGCGGCCAGCTTTGCCGGGGTCAACTTCAGCGAGTGGTCGCAACGTTCACGCAGCGCCGCGAGTATCCAGGCCGAACTGCAACAGAGCGTGGATGCGGTGGAGGGCAACTCGATCTTTGTGTTCCAGTTGCCGCCACTGCCCGCCTCGACCGGCGGTTTGCCGGTACAACTGGTGATCCGCAGCACCGAGGACTACCGCTCGTTGTACCAGGCCATGGAAGAGCTGAAGACCCAGGCGCGGGCCAGCGGCCTGTTTGCGGTGGTCGACAGCGACCTGGCCTTCAACAACCCGGTGACCCAGGTGCGCATCGACCGCAGCAAGGCCAACAGCCTGGGGATCCGCATGCAAGACATCGGCAGCACCCTGGCGGTGTTGATCGGCGAAAACTACACCAACCGCTTCGCCCTGCAGGGCCGTTCCTATGATGTGATCCCCCAGAGCCAGGCGTCGCGGCGCCTCACGCCCCAGGACCTGAATGCCTTCTACCTCGACACCGACGCCGGCCAGCAGGTGCCGCTGTCGACCGTGGTCAGCCTGCACGGCGTGATCGAGCCGAACAAGCTCAAGCAGTTCAACCAGCAGAACAGCGCGACCTTCCAGGGCATTCCGGCGCCGGGGGTCAGCCTGGGCCAGGCGGTGTCATTCTTGCAGGAGCACAGCCAACAGCTGCCGGCCAGCTTCAGCCATGACTGGCAGGCCGATTCGCGCCAGTTCATTCACGAAGGCAATGCGTTGATGCTGACGTTCCTGTTTGCGCTGATCGTGATCTACATGGTGCTGGCCGCGCAGTATGAAAGCCTGACCGACCCGCTGATCATCCTGATCACGGTGCCGCTGTCGATCTGCGGCGCATTGCTCCCGCTGGCCCTGGGCTTGGCCACGATCAACATCTACACGCAGATTGGTCTGGTGACGCTGATCGGACTGATCAGTAAACACGGGATCCTGATGGTCGAGTTCGCCAACGAGTTACAGCTGCTGTACCGCTGCACGCCGGCCCAGGCGATCATTCGCGCGGCGAGGATTCGCCTGCGCCCGATCCTGATGACCACCGCCGCGATGGTGGTCGGCCTGGTGCCGATGCTGTTCTCGTCCGGCGCCGGCGCCAGCAGTCGCTTCGGCCTGGGTCTGGTGATCGTGATCGGGATGCTGGTGGGCACCCTGTTCACCTTGTTCGTGCTGCCGTCGGTGTATACGCTGCTGTCACGGGCGCATAAGCCGGTGATTGATTGGGCAGTGATAGAAAAAACAACCGCAAGCTTCAAGCCTCAAGTTTAAAAGCAAAACGGGCGTCCTAAGGGGCGCCCGTTTCAGTCAGTGCATCGGTTCAGAGATGGGAATCGGCGTACTCAGCCAGAATCGAACGCGGTATCCCTTGCAGCGCGATGTGCACGCCGTTCGGGAATTTTGCCCTGTCGAACATTTGGGGGATGCGAAAGCGGCTGCTGGCATAGGAGAGGTGCGCCTGTAATGCGGAAAAACGCCTTGGAAAGGCGCTGTTCGAAGGGAAATTGATGAGTTAAAGCGGAAAGTCTGATTATCTGATCGGGCGAGCTTTTTTTAACCTCATGCCATGAGTGGAGTGCTGTTACTGATGAGCGTAATCCATTCAGTAGCAAATTCGACTTTAAGGCGCTGGTAGGCTCTCGCGAGCCTTTTGAGAACTTTGACGTTATAGCGGCGTAAAGCTGCCAGCATGTTTGCGCTGCTGCGTTTCTGACCCAGTTGCCGGGTTTTTATTGATCCACGCGATCGCTCATCTAACGATGGCATTGCGCGGGATCCCAGTGGCAAGTTGCAGCGATTCATTCTGCGCAACCAGGAAATCGCGAAACAATAAATGCGCTGTTTGAAACAGACTGCCGACCGCAGCCTGGGGATCTTGACGTCTTTTTCAGCGCCTGGGACGCGGCGCACGATGCCGCGACCAGTCAATGTCCGGAGTTCCAGAATGCACTGCGCCGACATGTTCGGGCCCGGTATATCCCACGCTGCCACGTTAAATCTGGGCCCTGAACCTTCTGCTCAAAACACGGATTTCAATCTCAGACGCGTACTTTTCAGCCGTGGAATCCATGGCCGACTTTTTCAACAGAACTGGTCGAAAACTACCCTTCCCTATCGGCAACTCTCACCCAGGAACGGCCACCGAGCAAAAGGAGGGGCGTTCTGAAATTCGTAGGCCCCGAAAGGTATTCACGCCTAGTCGAAAATCAGCGACTGCGCCGATTGATCCTGATCAGATCAGGACCTGCCATCCACCGCGTTCGTCGAGCAGTCCACCCGAACCAAAGGCCACCCGCCCAAAGCCATCCTGACACCAGCCGGTGCCGAGACTGTTAGAGATAATCCAGTAGCCTTCAGCCCTGTTGTACCCCACCACTGCGACTGAGTGGAGTCGCTTATCAGGTGTATCCTGAAACCTGTAGATATCATCTGATTTGAGGGTTAAGAACGCTGGATCGATCCACATATCGCCGAGTACCAGACCTTGATTAGCAAGGATTGCCATTGCATCGTTCGGACCGGCGAGCCACACGCGGCGGCTGATTGCGTATAGGTTGACGGTAGTGCCGCACTGGGCGCTCGGAAACGGATAGTCACCTGCAAAGCCATACGCGATACCGTGCGTGGCGGCAGCTTCGAGTACTTCCTCGGCGGTCGCTCCTTCGATGCATCTGCGCCCCAGCAGGCACGTGTGAATAACCCCTGGAGCCAATTGGATGCGGCTGTGGTACTTCAGGAAGTGCAATGTTTCCACAACCGTGACCGTCGCAAACAACATACAGGTATTGCAGGTGCCTTGCTGCGCCGGTACGTACGGTGTCACTGCATTTTATCGGTGCGTCACTGAATGCTTTCCGCAGCTGTGTCAGCGAAAGCAAGTTGTCCTTTTGGGTTCTAGGCTTTTTCCCTGGAATGATTTCGGCCTCGTATCGATCGAAAACCTTTCCCAGCAGGGTGTTCTTTAGCGGAATTGGCTTGCAGTCGAGTTTTGCCCATTCCGCCTTGGCAACATCCAAGTCACCACCCAACGGAATTTCTTTCCTCTTCCCTTGGTCATCTCTCCCGTCGTAGTAGTACCCGAGCCAGGTGAACCGGTACTGGTTTGTGAGGGCTATGCCACCGGCTCCAGCCTGCACATGGCGACGTCACTCGCCGTGGCGGTGGCCTTCGATGCGGGCAATTTGTTGGCCGTGTGCAAGGCCACCAACAAGAGCATGCCCACCGAGAGTGCTGGATCACAGCCTGTGACGATAGGCAGAGTTGTCGGGTTACTGACTTGTAGTAAAGTCGCAGCGCCGAATTAGGACTCTTGTTAGTCGCTCTAATCCACCAGCGGATAAAGCCCATGGCTCATTTGGATCACCTTGTTAACTACGTCAGTGCCATCCTGGGAGTTTGGTCGCCTCGCACCGTGCATCTTGAAAACTCAAATCAAGAAACCTGGCTTGACCAGGGATGCACCGTCACCGCGGAGGAAAAAATCTATGCCTTTGATGACGGCGCACTCATCAAGCGGCTAGCGGAACAGGATAATTTTCCCAGTGACGCAGTCTGCGCCGAATGCTGGATTTGCTATGAGGTCGTCCGCCAGCCGCTCGATAAAACAATTAGTCCTTGCCACGTCAGCTTTAACAGTGAATGCCGGGAAGCCTATTGGTTGAAGTACTTCTCTGCTTAGCAGCCGAATCTCTATCAATACCCTGCAACGCCTAGCAAGGCGCGACACCGAGACTGGTGAGTAGATTTGGGCGCTTCGGGTGAGTCAGTCGGGAAGGGTAGGTGTGCCGCAGGTGGCCCAGGGTAAGACCTCAAAAAAGCTCCGCATCTTGCTCGATGCTGGCGAGATGATTAACGGCCTGGGCGAGTTGATAGAGAGGCTGCTCGCACAACGGAAGGCGCGTGCAGTCCGAACCCCATACTTGATCGTCACGGAGGACGGTCGCCGCGTGACCGCACCAATGCTTCGCCTCCGCCAGGCCACGGCGCGCATGGCGCTTGTACATCTTGCCTTTCAGCGTCGTGCCGGATGCCACGGTCGTCGAGTCCACCTTTGCCTCTCCATTGCGCCGCAAGATGATGATCTGCGAGGGATCAAATCGCTCAATCGCATATGGCGAATGCGACGTCACAAAGCACTGAGTCGTTTCTTCCAACAGGTACTTCGCAATTCGGCGCTGCGTATGCGTGGCAAGGCTATCTCAGGCTCTTCCATAGCGAAAATCACGTTGTCCTTTTTCACCTCAGCGATGAAAGACAGCAGTGCCTGTACAAGAGTGTTCAGCGTACCTGTCCCGACATGCTGGAACGGGACTGGCTTTTGGTCAGCAGTGATTCAAGCTCTCTAAGCCGCTTATGCCGAGCAGCTCGTCGGCGCTAAACATGCGCCGCGGTTGTGCGTAAGCCTGCAGGCCCAAACTCACGCAGAAGTGAAAGGTGGAACCCCTGCCGAGTACGCTTTGCACCCAGATGCGCCCACCCATCAATTCCGCCAGACGCTTGGAGATGGCCAGGCCGAGACCGGTCCCGCCGTATTTACGAGTAGTGGAACTATCGGCCTGGTTGAAGGACTGGAAAATCCTCTGGCACTGCTCTTCACTCATGCCAATGCCGGTGTCGCGCACCCAGAAATGCAGCTCCACCTCGCCATCATCGCCACCCTGGTGTTCCACCCCCACCACGATTTCACCCTGCTCGGTGAACTTGGCAGCGTTATTGCCCAGGTTCACCAGGATCTGGCCCAGGCGCATAGGGTCGCCAATCAATGCAGTGGGCAAGTCGGCTACTGTTTTGTAAAGCAGCTCCAGGCCTTTTTCCTCGGTCTTCAAGCCAACCATGCCGGCGAAGTTCTCCAGTACGTCCTCCAGATGAAAGGGGATGAGTTCCAGATCCATCCTGCCTGCCTCGATCTTGGAAAAGTCGAGGATGTCGTTGATGATCCCCAACAGATTCTCCGCCGAGCGATGTACCTTCTCGATGTAGTTGCGTTGCCGATTGTTCAATTCGGTGCGCAGTGCAAGGTGGCTCATGCCGATAATGGCATTCATTGGGGTGCGGATTTCATGACTCATATTGGCAAGGAATTCGCTCTTGGCCCGCGTCGCTTCTTCGGCCATTTCACGGGCACGCTGTACCTCTGCCTCGGCGGCCTCGCGGTCGGTGATGTCGTAATACCAACTGGCGCTGATGCGCCGCTCGCCAAGGGTCAGTGGTACCGCCGAGAGCAGCACATCGAAACGTTTTCCTCCCACCTGTTGCAGACTGGCCTCGAAATTCAGCACCTCCCCCTCAGTAGTCGCAGCAAGGAAGCTCCCACGCGCTTGTGCATCGCACCAAAAGCGGCTTTCGTCCGCCTCGCCGAGTTGCTCGCGGCCAATGCCGAACAGGTTTTCCAGCTCCGGGTTGCAGTAGCTGAGCCGGCCGTCATCGTCGCGGATCAGCATGGCCACGGGACTGCTGTCCAGCACGGCACGCAGTTGCGTCTCTCTGGACTTGAGTGCCGCCTGCAACTGGCGCCTCTCGCTGACGTCACGCACGGAAGCACAGATGCAGGTACCCCGCCCCTCCAGGGTCGGCAAGTGCGACAGGCCGATCTCCACCGAGAACAGGCTACCGTCCTTGCGCACACCCTGCAGGTCCTCCAGGTTCGCGCCCATCTGCCGAGTGCTGCCGTGAGCGATGAAGCCATCGCGCAACGCCACATGCCGCCCGCGAGCCGCGTCGGGAACCATGCGTTCGACGGTTTCGCCAATCAGCTCCCCTGAGGCGTAACCGAACAGATTGTCCAATTGCGGGTTGGTCATCAGGATTGCGCCGTCAGCACCGATCACTAGCATGCCGTCCGGCGCCGCTTCAATGATCCCGCGATACCAGGCCTCGGTAGAGCGCAATGCGCTTTGCTGAGCCTCCAGCTCCTGCGACTGCTGCTCCAGCCGCAACGCCTGCTCACCCATTTCGTCGGCCTGGCGCCGGGTCTCGATCAACAGAGATTGCACCGCTTGGTTGCGCTCCATGACAGCCATGGCACCGGCCAAACGTGGCAACGCCTCTTGCAGAAGCGACGACTCACGCTCTCCAAGCGTCTCGTAGCCAGCCAGTTCGAGCACGCCGAGCAAGCGCTCACCGCGCAGAATCGGTTGCAGCAATAGATTGCTGGCCGACACCTCGTCCAGCTGCGAATGCAAGCGGCCGAACAGCCCTTGCAGTTCACGCGGCACACGATCTATCGCGCACTGCCCAAGCAGACCGGCGCCCAAGGCCACAGTCGGCGCAGGTGGATGCTGCGGATCGGCGGCGTAACTGCCAACCAGCTGCAAGCTGTCAGCACTTTCCCGCAGGCTGTAAAGCACGCCCCGGCAAATGCCGAGCATACCCGCCATATGTTGCAGGAAGACCTGGGCCAGGCCGATTGCTGCCTGTCGCGAAGGGCTGCAATCGACTCTTGCGGACCTTGCAGCGTGCCGTTTTTGCCTGCTTCGTGACTATTCCAACTGGTTAAAACAGTCGAGTCATCAGCACATAAGGCACGCCAAACATGTCTGGCAGATTGCGTACCACCCCGAAGCCGGCTCGCTGGTATAAGTGCTGCGCAGCTTCCATTATCGGGGTTGTATGTAATGCGATTAACGTCGTGCTATCGCGCTTCGCGCGGTTGATGCATTCGTCGAGTAGAGCCTGGCCAACGCCATGGCCCCGTGCTTTTGGCACAACTGACATCAACCGTACCATCGGCCATTCGGGCGCAAAAAAGTCGGGCTTGGGCTGGTTTGGACCGACGTAGCCGGCCGCGCCGACTATTTCGCCGTCCAGCTCTGCGACAAGTACTTCGCTGAGAGCAGCATTGGCGGTAAGCGCCCCGAGTCGCGGAGCGAGCTCATTCCACCCCGGCATGGCGGTGGCCAGCTCTATCCAGGCATCACGCACTACCTGATCGACCAGCGGCTTGTCTTCTGGAAAGAAATTTCTAATGGAAACAATCATCGGTCTTGTTGGCTGTAAGCCTGCCTCATGTGATCAGAGAAAAGGGGGAGACATCGTCCGCTCTTGGCCGATTGCTGGCTGTCTCGTCCGGGGGCCGACGCTGGCTTGCGCCCTGTCCACCAGCCGTTGCACCCACTCGGCATCCTGGTTATTGATCACGGCGTAGCGGTCCGGGGGGAAAAAGGTCCAGTGATGGGCGACCTCGACAAGGCGCTTGAGTTCATCGGCAGACACCCAATACGGCGTGTCGACCAATGGCATCGGCGCGCCGCCGAAACGCCGGCCGAGAGGGAGGTTGGTGCCGGGGGCAAAGGCGATCGCCAGTTCCTGGCAGGGTTGCATTTGCTTGTCCGGCGTGGGCATTTTCCCAACCCGTCCATAGTTGAAGCTGCCCGGATATTCTTCCTTGAGCACCAGCCAGTGGCCCTCATTAGTCTTGGCCAGGACCCATTGCGACACACCGCTGTCTTGCACGCATTCAAGCTTGCCGTTTGTCCATTGCATGAGGGTGTTGCAGTCCGGATCATAACCGGAGGACCACAGGCTGGTGCCAGATACCAGGCTATGGTGCTCAAGCTCCGCCAACCCTTGGTCCGGCATGGACTGCCAGTAGCGTTTGGTCGGGTCGTGGGCATCGCGCAAGAAGTTGTGTAACCCCCAGGCAGCCATGAAGAGCAGCGTCGCGAGGGCAAGCCAGCCAAAGGAGGCTCCGACGATCCGGTCAATATCCAGGCCGGGGGCGAATAACGAGCGATAGAGC
This sequence comes from Pseudomonas sp. GGS8, assembly GCF_024168645.1. Lineage (NCBI taxonomy): Bacteria > Pseudomonadati > Pseudomonadota > Gammaproteobacteria > Pseudomonadales > Pseudomonadaceae > Pseudomonas > Pseudomonas sp. GGS8. The sequence goes on from NZ_JALJWF010000001.1 coordinate 6,001,295, forward strand.
AACAGGCCCAGTAAAAACGCGATACCCGGCAGAACAGGGCCAAAGCACAACGGCGGCACTAACACCTCGATCCAGCTGAAGCGATGCCTGGACGCGTGCTCCCGCGCCCAGGCTTGCTCCTGGGCGAGCATCGGCGCCTGTTCGCGTGGGGCAATGTCAGAGGCGGGTGTCTGAAAGCGCATGGACAGTGTGTAGGGGTCATCTCTCATGGATCAAATCATGCTCTTGAAGTAATCGCTCTTCGGATACTTGAGTCATTCCTGCAACTCAGATCCAGTGACGTCCGACGCAGAATAAGGCGTAAGAATGAAATGCATACCTTCGAGTGACCGCTTTTGGCCGAGGCTGTGTAAAAACGTTTTAGAGCAAGTTTGACGGTCTGAATCGGAACGAAAATCGCGTTCCTGCGAAAATTTCAAGTCCACTGAACTGCCAATCACTGGCAGATTTTACGTAGCGACGCAGACTTCAACACAGGACCTGCGTTTTTACACAGCCTGGGCCGGTTGCTGCCCGTCACGAAGGGGCGCAGGCTCGCACCTATATCTGTCCAAGACGCCCCCTCTACCGCTCAGACAGCATATCGAGGTCGCAGCTGCCTTAAGGCTGCGTCTAACGGACCACGCGATTTTTCAGCACTGAGGCTGTGGCTCAAGTGTTCTCTCGAAGCGCTCCGCTATTGCGAAAGCTTCCGGGGGTAACCCCGACTACTTTTTTGAAGGCCCGTGTCATGTGGCTTTGATCGAAGAATCCACAAGCAAATGCAGCCTCCGTCAGGCTGGCGCCAGCGCGCAGAAGTTTTTGCACATGCGCGATGCGCTTCTGTATTTGATAGCTGTGGGGCGCAACACCAACGTGCTTCTTGAAAACTCGAATGAGGTACAGCGGATCAAGATCAACCAGCTGTGCCAAGGTCTCCAAGGGAATATCCTGGGCAAACTCGTCTTCCAACTTCTGTTTGATCTGTTTTACCGCCTGCTGTTCTGATGGCAGGGCTGACAAGGCGGGAGCACCGCTGCGCTCGAATACCTGACACACCAGTTCCAGCAAGATGGACTCGCGCTGTAGCCCAGGCGGCGTCTGTTCAATTAGTTGATGCTGCTGAAGAAAGTCCCGGGCAAAGGCTGGGTTTGAGCTGAGTGCTTCTTGAAAAAGATGTACGTGATCGCTGGCCACGCGCCCTTGAAACACCGAGCGATTAACCCAGTCTGGGTCCAGGTAGAGCATGCTGTACATCCAGCCATTGTCGTGTCCAGGTAGGCCGTCATGTATCTCACCAGGCGTGATAGTGACAACGCTGCCTACCCCGCCCAAGGCATAGCCGCCGCGGTAGAACAGTTTTTCAACCCCTGCGCTTATCACCCCCACTGCATAACGGTCGTGCGAGTGCCGACCAAAAGATTGGGTGGTGTACCGCGCCGACAATAGCTCGCAGTCGCCTTCAGGGATACGCCAGAAACGCACGAAATCCTTTTCATAAAGAGGGTCTTTCAGGCCTTCTGTCTTTTCCATGACTTGTCCAGTTTTGTGCAATACGACTGAAAGATACGACCGTAAAGTTAGCACCTGTTTCATAACATGCGCTAGGGAAGAATATGACGGCAAAACTGGTTATAGGGGACTTCAAAAAGTCTTCCTGGTCACTACGTGCGTGGTTGGTAATGGTGACCGCTGATGCTGCATTCGATACGGTACAGATCAAGCTGGAACAGCCTGACACCCATCGCCAAATCAGCGAATACTCACCTTCAGGGAAAGTCCCGACGCTGTTGTTAGACAATGTTGTGATCAACGATAGCCTGGCCATCAGTGAGTACATTGCCGAGGCCTACCCCGATGGCAACCTGTGGCCCCGAGATACGCGTCTAAGGGCATTGGCGCGTTCCGCCGCTGCTGAAATGCATTCCGGCTTTACCCATCTGCGCACACAAATGGCGTTTGGCCTGGGCGCTGGCGACGATGCTGGTGCGTTGACGGTAGAAACCAAGGAAGAGATCGACAGGATTTTTTCCATCTGGGAAGGGCTGCTGGCGGCGAGCCAATCCAGCGCATTCCTGTGCGGCCAGTTCGGCATCGTGGACGCGATGTTCGCGCCCGTAGTGTTCCGCTTCCGCCGTTATGGAATTTGCGTGCCGCCAGCACTGCAAAAGTATGTGGATCAGGTTGTGGCTTACGGGCCGGTTCAACAGTGGCTGAAAAAAGCGGCTGAAGAAGTGTAAGGCTCAGCCTGAGCACGGATGTTTCTGACCTAATAAATGTAGAGATCGCGGCAACAGAAAAGCCCGTGGAGCTTTTCTGTTTGTCGGGCGTTGCTTTATCTGTCCAACAGGAAAGGGAGAAATGAGTGTGGGTCGTGTAAGGGGATGCACATGTCGCTGAGTAATAGCCGTGCCATTATCGAATTGACGGTCGGTGGGCTGATGCTCAGCCTCTCGGCGTTAGCGGCGGCTTTCGCTCATATCGGTGCCGGAGGAGCTGGATTCTATCGAATGCTGTTCGCGTCGATATTGTGTTTCCTGCTGCTCAAAGTCCGCCGGATTCCAGTACTGCTAAAAAGCTATCGCGCCCTACTCTACACCGGTTTGGCAGGGGTGTTTTTGGCAATTGACTTGGTGCTTTGGCATCAGAGTATCTATGTGGTGGGTCCCGGCATCGGCTCTATCCTCACCAATTGCCAAGTATTTTTCATGACCGTGTTGGGAATGTACTTGCTCAAGGAGCGACCTTCGATCTACTTCCTGATCTCCATTATCCTCGCGTTCGTTGGGCTTTACTTGCTGCTGGTGCCCGAGATGACGAGTTCACTGGGTATCAAGGGGGTCGTGTTTGGCGTCTTGTCGGGCCTTGCCTACGCTATTTGCGTTTACTTCCTGAAAGTCAACACGCAGTTGCCTGATGGTGGCGGTGACAAGACAGCCCAGATGCTTAACCTAGGCATTTGGGCAGCGCTGGTGTTGCTCGGTTACGCGATGGTCAATGGCGAAAGCTTGGCTATCGTCGACGCCCAGACGTTAGTAATGCTGATCATCTACGGCGTGTTGGTGCAGTTTGTCGGATGGCTACTGGTCAACCGTTCGATCGGCTCGATCAGCCTGGGGGTCGCTGGCCTTATCTTGCTGCTGGAACCGGTGATTACTTATTTCATCGACGTGACTTTTCTGGGCAAGGCCAGCTCAACATTCCAAGTGTGCGGAGCGCTATTGACGATCATCGCGGTTTACATCGGCTCGATCAAGCCGCCCGAGAAAGTGCAACCGCTGTCACAAGCAAATGAGCAAAAGCGCGCGGGGCCATTGCGGAGCTGAGGCCTTCTGATGAACGACACCGAATGTACGTTGGGCATCAGCCTCGCCGGAGACTTTAAGCGCGCCTGAGGCCCAGCGTAGCCTGCTGGCAGCAGCTATGGCTTTGCCGTAACGAAGTTGGAAAGAGCCGTTTCTGGCTGTTTTCTGCCCGTCGCCACCTGCAGCTATGGGTTGATTGCAGCCTTTGTTCTCTATTGGTGGCGTTGCTGACAAAGAGTAGATATTTTGATGAGCCCGGTCAGCGGGGTTATCACTCAAACTTCAAAACAAGGAAGTTCAATGGGCGTCCCTCTCCCCCTCTGGCTCATTCTCACGGTCGTGACCGCTTACGTTGCGAGTACACGCGGGCGATCAGGGCCAAGATGGTTTGCAATCGGGCTTTTCCTTCCCGGCGTAGCCCTGATCGCCGTGTTGTTAATGCCACGGTTGGCAAAAACCGGTGTTGACGCTCTAGTGCACGAAGATCTGCGCCCCTGCCCTGCCTGCACCCAAGCCATCAAAGCTGCAGCCTCACGATGTAAACGCTGCGGAGCCGAAGTGGAGCCTATCGCCCTGAGAAATCGCAGCGGCTGGGTAGCACGCATTACTGCCCATACCGATGAGGAATTTGAACGGATGGCTGCACAGATGACGCTAATCGACATACCAACAATTCTCGATGAAGCGCCCCACGTTTTCGCAGGCCCGTTTGAAGAAAAGGCCGAGGCGCAAAACATGCTCAAATACCTGAAGTCCGACCATGGCCTGGATGGACTGGTGACGTGGCGGTCAGTGACTAGGTAACAAGACACTCCCATCATCGCGCCTGGCCTGTCTGCATACGTTGCTTACATGGAAACCGCAATACGCATAGCTAAGCAGGAAAAGCAGACTTGGGTCCAACCGTTACGACAGGCAATTATCGGCCCAAAGCAGTTAGTCGACTGTCTTGATTGAGGTGGTTAAGCTGGCGTGTTTTCACGTGTAGGGTTGGGCGCATGACAGAGGTATACCAAGGAAGCTGCCTATGCGCAGCGGTCAGTTACGAGCTACTCACTCCACCAAAAGCAGTGAGTCATTGTCATTGCAGCCAGTGTCGCAAAGGTCACGGGGCGGCATTCGCTTCGTACGGCAGCGTTCCCCGCAACGCGCTACGGATACTTGGCGGCGCCACCAGCATCAAAACCTATGCGTCCTCAGGGACGGTGCTACGCGAGTTCTGCGCGCACTGTGGCTCGACGCTGTTCTGGTCACGATCTCAAGGCGAATTTGCCGACTGGGTTTCGATAGCACTGGGCACGCTCGACACGCCCTTCATGCCTCAAAAGCAAAAACACGTTCATGTCGACTCCGCAGTCCACTGGTACACACCATCCAAATTATGTCCCCAGGTTGACTGACCGCTTCGAGTCCAGAGTGTGTAAAAACGCTTCGCCAAAATTGAAGTGTGCGTGTCTACGTTAAATCTGAAATTTATTGGCCCGTCAGCAGATGTGGATTTCGCATAGAAACGCGATTTCCAGTCTGGTTTTGAGTACCTGCCGCGCCGAAAAACGTTTTCACATAGCCTCGGTCGGTTGCTGTCGGTAGGCGAGGAACGCTTTCAATCCAATTACCGTCTGGGAAACCGAGCACCACTTAACTCGTTGTCCCGTTCGTTCCTGTAACATGCCAGCCCCCACCACCACGAGCTTTGAAAATGGATTCTCACTCGATTCTGACGTTTACATTGGTCGCCGCGATTGCCATTGCCAGCCCAGGGCCTGCGACCTTGATGGCGATCAACAATAGCCTGGCCCATGGGCAGCGCAGCGCCATATGGTCATCGCTCGGCAACGCCAGTGGCCTGTTCTGCCTGTCGTCCGCTGCCATGCTAGGGCTGGGGGCGCTGCTTGCCAGTTCCGAATGGCTGTTCAATGCAGTGAAGTTCATCGGTGCCGGTTATTTGTTCTACCTGGGCATCAGACAATTGTTCAAAAAGGGCCCGATGCTCCCGGACGGGATTCAAGACGACTTGAAGGAAAGCCGGCCGACTCGTTCCAAACTGTACAAAGCGGCCTTCCTGACGGCGGTGACCAACCCCAAGGCGACGATGTTCTTCACCGCGTTGTTCCCGCAGTTCATCGATCAGAGTGCGGCATTGCTGCCGCAATTTCTGATCCTCACCTCAATCTTCATGGCATTGTCGGTGTCGTCCCTGAGCCTCTATGCCGCGCTCGCCTCGCGGGCCAAGGGTGTGCTAACCCGGCCTGCGCTGTCCCGTTGGGTCAGCCGGGTGGTGGGGTCGACATTCATCGGTTTCGGTGCTGCTATCCTGACCATGCGGCGGCAGGCGGCGTAGGGGAGTCGGGCTTGCAATCACCCAATGAAAAAAAGGTAGTCAGCTACTCGCAGCCTATCTCGCTCCGTGCCACCTCTTCGTTAGTGAGATTTTTGCCAGTCTGCACGGAAATGCGTTTTTGAATTCCCGATAAGGTGGCGGAACTGAAGCGTTCGCAGCTTTCGGTTTCCCACACATCACCGGTTAAGATGTTAACCGCGAAATGGCCCAGTACATTGGACGCCGCGCCTTTTGGGTTATTGAACACCAAACCGAAGTCATAGTATCCCGCACGAAACAGAGTCCCTTTCTCTTCGCCCTGCCATGGACCGTCAATCCACATATCCGGGTTTGACATCTTGTAGCGCTGGTGTTTCAGAACGACAAGCAGAACCTGTTTGGCTTGATCCGCTGTCAAGCCGGAAGGCCGAATGTTCTTTGCGTTGAGTGATTCCGCAAGCACGGACGAACAGGCCAACAGGGCAGCAGCAACCACCAATGCTTGCAGCCGACTTATGTATCGCATTGCATTCTCGCTTTCACCATACCAATTGCGTCTTCCACAAGTTTCGCATACCCAAAGCGCCCGCCCGTCTTCGCATCGCCTGTGTTGAAGTGGCTTGTAACAAGGGCTCTGCTAAACTCGCCCGGATCTTTTTTACCGCGTACTGCACTCCCAAATCGCGCCAAAAAAGACTGCCCTGACTGTAAAAAAGAGGCGAAAGCAGCAACTTTCATTTTTGGATCGCCCAATGCCGTTATCGTGCCGGTCTGTAAAGGCGCTGGCGCGTGCATCGAGAAAAAATTGTTGCCCTCGGTAGCGAACCGACCTTTACCGTATTGACTCTCATGTGCGGCAAGGCCAAGAATGTTTTCGGTCGGGACGTCAATCTGTCTGGCTAGAGTTTCCGCAGCGATACGGTGTTTAACTACGAACATTACAGCCGATCCAGCATTACACGGATTGCCCAAAACTCTCTCCCTAAGTGAGGCTTATTCAATATGCCATTATGCTCCTACAGCATCTACGGCGCTATCAACTCGCGCCTTCATGGCATAACGCCCCCATTCGGTCGTGCTTAAAAGTTTTCGCTAGGGAGGAGGTGTTGCCGCTGACCGCTTCGGAAAAAGCAGTGAATTGCCCCGGATTCTCTAGACACCTTGAAAGCTCATTGCGTAACGCTTTTCAAACTCTACCGGTGACAGCTGATTGTTGAAATCATGGCGGCGTTTTGCGTTGTAGAACATCTCGATGTAATCGAATACATCGCTACGAGCATCTTGCCGCGTGGTGTAGATTTTCCGCTTGATCCGTTCCCGCTTTAGAAGCTGGAAAAAGCTCTCGGCCACGGCGTTGTCATGACAGTTGCCTCGGCGACTCATGCTGGCAACCAAATTGTTCCTCCGCCGCTCTCCAGCCACGAATGCTTAATCAAACCCAGCAATCGCTGATCGTCTTTAGCGCGTGCAGATTGCGGCTCAGACAACCAGGAGTAATAACCACTGGGATGGACTTTCAGCGCCAGGCAAAGCCGTCGAATGGAATAGTCGCCCGCGCGCTGCTTGATAAAGGCGTACTTCAGCGTGCTGATCATCGTCTTGCTGCCGTTCTTCTTGAGGTTTGCTTTAGCGCTTTATCCACGCATAGAGGCTATGCGTCGACACGCCAAGACGGGCCGCCACATCAGCGACAGGGAGCTTCTTTTCGGTCACTTGATTGACCGCTTGGATTTTGAATTCTTCGGGGTAACGCGGGTTGCTCATGGCACCTCCTGATTGGCCTCATTTTAAGGCATGGAGGTGTCTACGAAACCCAGGGCGATTCAGTTCTATACCAATGCGGGTGCAGTTGCCATTCAGGTTAGGTAGCCACTCAGCCCTAAACACGGATGCACCAATACACGAAAGTGTAAGAATTCTCTGAAAATCATTCCGGAACTCCCGTTAAAGGTCCTAAGTCAAAACTTGGTGCGGCATCCTGTGCCCCTGAGAAATTAAAAATGAATAAGAAAGAACCCACAGGCAAGCCTTCGGTTGTTGCCCATCGCTCGTGGATAAAAAAACTGGGGCCTGGCCTTATCACGGGCGCGGCGGATGATGATCCAAGCGGTATAGCGACCTATTCGCAAGCTGGCGCGCAGTTTGGCTTGAATACACTCTGGACCTTGTTTTTCACCTTCCCACTGATGGTCGGCATTCAGATCATCAGCGCCAAAATAGGCCGCGTCAGCGGGCACGGGCTCGCGACCAATATCCGCCGTCATTACCCCAAGCCTTTTTTGTTTGTCATCGTCGCGCTGTTGATGCTTGCCAACACCATTAATATTGCCGCGGACATCGCCGCGATGGGCAGTGCAATGAAACTGCTGCTCGGTGGCTCCGCACATTTCTATGCGGTCTGCTTTGGCGCGATTTCACTGCTGCTGCAAGTGTTCATTCCTTACAAACGCTATGTGCGGGTACTTAAATGGCTGACACTCGTGTTGCTGGCGTATGTGGGCACTGTGTTTGCGGTGCATATCCCCTGGGGCCAGGTCGCTCGCCAGACCGTATGGCCCCAGCTGTCCTGGAAGCCGGAATACATAACCATGGTGGTGGCCATTTTTGGCACCACCATCAGCCCCTATCTTTTTTTCTGGCAGGCATCGCAGGAAGTTGAAGACATGGTCGCCCCCCCCGACGCCCGGCCACTGATTGATGCGCCCAACCAGGCACGAAGCAGCTTTAGTCGCATTCAAGCGGACACGATTGTGGGCATGGGCTTTTCTAACATCATTGCTTTTTTCATTATGTTGACCACGGCCGTCACACTCAATATGCATGGTGTCACAGACATTCAAACATCCTCCCAGGCGGCCAGTGCCTTGCGACCGATTGCGGGGGAGTTCGCTTTTTGGTTGTTCAGTGGGGGCATCATTGGCACCGGTATGTTAGCGGTCCCTGTGCTGGCCGGCTCGGCCGCTTATGCAGTGTCCGGCACATTCAAATGGGACAATAGCCTGGCCGCCAAGCCAAAAGCGGACAAGGCGTTTTACGGCATTATCAGCGCGGCAACCTTGGTGGGTGTGGTGATCTGCTTTGCGCCGATTGACCCCATTAAAGCGTTATTCTGGAGCGCCGTAATCAATTGTGTGATCGCGGTACCTATCATGTTCATCATGATGTTGATGGCATCGCGCAAAGACATCATGGGCACGTTCGTCATTCACCCTGGGCTGCGAACATTGGGCTGGTGCTGTTCGATCGCAATGGCGCTTGTCGTGATCGCGATGTTCTGGGGCTTCATGGCGATGTAGAGCACCTTCCCGGCGATACCCCATTCGCCGATTCAGGAGACCACCATGTCCAGCAAACTCGACCAGCAATGCATCGACACCCTGCGTTTCCTGTCGGTGGACATGGTGCAAAAGGCCGACAGCGGCCACCATACCTTCGCATTCGTCAGCGATGGTGATCTGATGGAGGGCGTGGCGAGCGAAGCCGCCTCGCTCGCCGGCCACTTGAAGCTGGGCAAACTCACCTGCCTGTACGACGACAACTCGGTCACCCTAGCTGCCGGAGCCGCCATGACGTTCTCCGAAGACCGCGCGCTACTACGATATCGGTGGCGGATGGCAATGACCTCACGGAGATAAATGCCGCACTGCAGGCGGCGCGGGAACAAATTGCGCGTCCGTCGTTAATTCTGGTTCGTACGCACATCGGCGACGGCTCACCCGAGCAAGACACCTTCAAGGCACACGGCTCACCGCTCGGTGTGGATGACGTGCGCAAGACCAAGGAGAGCCTATTCCAAAGAGCGCGTTGCCCACGCTCTTTAATCCGGAAGGACGTTATTCCCGGCACACTGACAGTGAGCGCGGAGCGTCTTCAGGACTGGGATTAGGATTATTTATAGCCGCGCAGATTGTCGGAGGTCATGGCGGGGAAATCGAAGTGGAATCAACGTTGGAAAAAGGAACGATCTTTCGCCTGCCGTTGCCCTATTTGGTTTTCAGCGCCTTGGTCAGACGCACCATAGCCGCTTCGATTTCATAAGCGGTCAAGGACGAATAGCCCAACAGCCACCCTTGTTTCTTCTCATCGCCGGCGTACAACCGGCTGAGGCCGGGCAGTCGCACGCCCGCGCTGGCAGCTTGGTGGATGGTCTTTTCCTCCGACCAGCCATCGGCCAGTAGACAGGGAATCTGCAGCCCGCCTTGGGGGCGTAATGCTGTGGCAATGCCGTCCAGGTGCTTGCCGATTGCATCGAGCATAACTGCACGGCGTCCGGCGTAGAGTTTGCGCATAGCCCGGACGTGGGAGTTGTAGTGGCCGTCTTCCATGAAGCGCGCCAGGGTCAGTTGAAGGATCTGTGGCGTGTGGCCGTCCATGATGCTGCGCGCGTAGGTGAAAGCTTTGACCAGCTCGAAAGGCAGCACCATGTAGCCCATCCGCAACCCCGGATAGAGCGTCTTGCTGAAGGTACCGAGGTAGATCGTGCGCTGGTATTTGTCCAGGCCCTGCACGCACGCGGTCGGCAGCCCGTCGTAGTGGAACTCGCTATCGTAGTCGTCCTCGATGATCCACTTACCACACTCGGCCGCCCAACGGATCAGCTCAAGTCGACGCTCCAACGGTAAGGTCGCTCCGGTGGGGTATTGATGAGAAGGCGTGACATAGACGCAATTGGCGCCGCTGCGGTCTGCCTGCAGCAGGTCCGTGCGTATGCCCTGTGCATCGACGTCAATGGGCACGACCTTGGTCTCGGCCGTTTCAAAGGCTTTCCTGGCGCCGAAGTAGCCTGGGTTTTCCAGCAGGATCGGTTTGCCGGCGTCCACTAGCATCTGGGCACACAGGAACAGAGCTTGGCGAGTACTGCTCAGCACCAGGATCTGGTCGGGGGAGCACTTGGCACCGCGCTCAAGGTTCAAGTAGGTGGCGATGGCCTTGCGCAGAGGCTCAGCGCCTTGCGGGTCGCCATGCAGCAGGACATTGTCCCGGTAGTCCTTCATGACCTGGCGTTGTAAGCGTTCCCAGACATCGGTGGGGAAGGTGCGGGTTTCCGGCAGACCTGTGGCAAAGGCCTTGATCACCTGTTGATCGGTAACCCCACCACTGTCGAAAATCATCCGCCCTCGCAGGCTCAAGCCAGGTTCTGGCGCCGCCTCGCTGCGTTGAGTGTCTTTCAATTTTATGCGCCGGCGCGCGGCTCCGAGCAATTTGGTGCCAACCGCATCGGATACATAACTGCCAGAGCCCTCGCGCCGCACGATGAAACCATCACGGTGCAATTGCACATAGGCATTCTCGACCGTGTCGCGGGCAACGCCGAGCGTCTTGGCCAGGACCCTGCTCGCCGGTAGCTTCAGGCCAGAGTCAAGAACACCATCGAGGATCAAGGCACGCAGGGCGCGCTGAATCCGCTGGTGCAGATCCAACAGCTGAAACTCAGCATCGTTGAGTCGCATCTTCAGCGTTTCGAGCTCGAAGGCTTTCGCCATGTGGTCTGCCTCAGACTAACAAATTGGCCTACAAAGGCAGGCCAGTCTATCCGTAGACTTTGTTCATCGCTACTGCCTCTGTGCTCGGCGCTCTATCGCCTGGGGGACAACTTTGAACGCCGCCGCGCAAAAAGTGCAGGGGCTAAACAGACCATTGCAGCCCTATAAATCACTTTCCAGTCGAGGCCAAGCACCTCGCTTTGCAAGGAGCAAAATAAAGCCATGTCTTCTTCAGCATCCAAGTCACCTATTCGCCTCATCGATCTCATCCATCCGATTGTCGCCGGTCTGATCTCGGTCATCGTCAACTATGGCGGCACCTTCATTCTGGTCTTCCAGGCCGCCAAGGTAGCCGGACTGAGCCCCGAGTTGACGGCTTCGTGGGTGTGGTCCGTGTCGATTGGCGTGGGCGTTACCGGGCTGTTCCTCAGTTGGGTTTCCCGTGAGCCGATCATCACCGCCTGGTCGACACCCGCAGCGGCATTCCTGGTCGTCGCCCTGGCCACCACGCCCTATGCTGAGGCGGTGGGCGCGTACATGCTCTCGGCTGCGGCCTTCGTGCTGCTGGGCCTGTCCGGTTACTTCGAAAAAGTCATCCGACTGATCCCGCCGGGTGTGGCCGCAGGGCTACTGGCCGGTATCCTGCTGCAGTTCGGCATCGGTGCTTTTGGCGGTATGAGCATTGACCCTATGCTGGTCGGGTTGCTGATTGTCGCCTACGTCGTGCTCAAGCGCTTTACCGCACGCTACGCAGTGGTGGGCATTTTGGCACTGGGGCTGGCCTTCCTGTTGATTCAGGGACGTGTGGATTTGTCGGGGCTGGAACCGCAACTCGCGGCGCCGGTATTCACCCTGCCTGAGTTCTCGCTCAATGCCTTGCTCAGTGTCGCGATGCCGCTGTTTCTGATCACCCTGACCGGTCAGTACATGCCTGGCATGCTGGTGCTGCGCAATGATGGATTCAGCACCAGTGCCAATCCGATCGTGACCATCACCGGGTTGGGTTCCCTGCTCATGGCGCCCTTTGGTTCCCACGCATTCAATATCGCGGCGATTACAGCAGCCATCTGCACCGGCAAGGGGGCCCACGAAGAGCCCTCCAAGCGCTGGATCGCCGGCATTGCTGCGGGCGTCTTCTACATCCTCGTCGGGGTCTTCGGCGTGACCCTCGCTGCGGTGTTCATGGCCTTCCCGGCAACCTTCATCACTACTCTGGCCGGGCTCGCCCTGCTGGGCACCATCGGCGGCAGCCTGGCCAGTGCCATGGCCGAAGCCAAATCCCGCGAAGCCTCGCTGATTACCTTCCTGGCAGCCGCCGCCAACATTACCTTGTTCGGGATTGGCGGAGCGTTCTGGGGGCTACTGATGGGTCTGGTCGCGTACGCCGTGCTCAACAGCCGTTTGCCGCGGCGCGAGCGAGTTGTCAATCCCGCTGCCGAGCCCCATAAAGGAGCCGTCAACTGATACAAACCCGTATTGAAGAGATCGCCGTGGCCGGCCGCTCTGACCCTGCACGAGCGCCATGGCCGCTACCAACCTCCTCCGACCAAGATCAACTCAGCTCGATGGCCAAGCAGGCCCGCAAGGCGATGGTGTTGGAAACACTATTGGTAGTAGCTGACCGAGGTCACTTCAAAAAGCAAAGAAATCCTGCCCGGGTCGACTTCTTCACCAGAATCGGCCAACAGCGGGCATTTACTCCATCGACTTACTTCACGCAATCACTCTCGCATACACCAATCGGTCCACATTCCCTCCGGACAGAATCACACCCACCCTTCTTCCGGCCATTGCTTCACGCTCCTGAATGAGCGCCGCGAGGGCCGCCGCAGCCGCCCCTTCAGCAAGATTGTGGGTATCGGTGTAATACACGCACATGGCCTCGGCAATCTGCGCCTCACTGACTGATACGATTCGCTGCGCACCTTGCGCGTAGATGGCAAAGGCTTCTGGAATTGGCTTACGCACGGCAAGGCCGTCAGCAAAGGTATTCGCCGAGGCGGTTTCGCATATTGCTCCTGCATCAAACGACAACTTTGCGGCCTCAGCCTTAGTGGAAACCACACCCACCACCCGGGTGTTCAGGCCAAGTGCGTCGCGGGCGGCGATCACCCCACAAATCCCCGACCCACAGCCAATCGGCACGTAAACCGTATCAAGATCCGGTGCAGCCTCGAACAGCTCCAGCGCATAAGTGGCCACGCCTTTGACCAACTCGGCATGGAACGGCGGCACCAGATAGAGGTCATGCGCTTGCGCCAGGCGCCCGGCCTCTTCACAGGCTTCATCAAAATCGCGGCCACACTCGACCACTTCACCGCCAAAGGCGCGCATGGCATTGTTCTTTTCTACCGAGTTACCCTCCGGCACTACAATCAACGCCCTCAAACCCAGCGCGCCGGCTGCCAGCGCCAGGCTCTGCCCATGGTTGCCGCGGGTGGCGGTGACAATACCCTTGATGCCCGGGTGCTCGCGCTTTAGCCAGTGCATAAAGGTAATGCCACCACGCACCTTGAAAGCACCTGTAGGTGTGTGGTTTTCGTGCTTGACCCAAACGGTGCAACCCAACCGCACGGCCAACAAGGGCCAAGGGTATTGAGCTGTAGCGGGCATGACTTGGTACACGTGGTGAGCAGCTTGCTCGATATCGTCGCGAGTCAGTCTGTGCATGAGTCGTCTCCCTGAGGTTTTGCCCAGACTAGACACGGGCGCATCACGCAGGCTTTCAAAAAACTGACCTGACTTTTGTGCCCCCGCTTCACTACTATGGCGTTCATGAGCCGTCGAAGCCGCCTTCAGCCAACGCCCCGCCCCGAACCGGTCCGTCGAGTCGAGGCAGGGCCATGGACGATTGAATTGCTACCCGGCGCCGCCTACGCGACCCGGTATGTAGCGCCTCAGGCAGCGATTGGCTTTGCCTTCGACAGCCAGCGAGGCCTTCACGCCATTGGCAGCGACCGAGTGCTGCCCTTCGATGCCATGCCCAACAGTCTGGCGTTCGTCCCCACCGGCTGTGACGTGCTGTCCAAGTCACCCACGGGCGGTGAATACCTGCGGGTAATGCGCACCGACGGGAATATGTTGGTCGGGGATAGCGCATTCAACAATCGCATTGATCAGCAGGCCATTACCCTCGCCCTGCGAATGCGCGGCGCGTTGTTGCACGCCTCAGCGGAGAACGATTGGGAGGCCTGGGCACTCGCATTGGCTGAACGGGCGACGAGCGATCAAACATTTTCGGCTCCACCCCAAGGCTCTATCACCGGCAGCCGAATGCGTCTGCTCGATGAGTTCATTGACGCTGGCCTCGACGGGCCGCTGGGCATACCAGCATTGGCGGGCTTACTTGGATTGTCCGAAGGTTATTTCATGCGAGCGTTCAAGAGCGCGACGGGCAAGAGCCCGCACAGTTACCTGATCGACCGACGCCTTGCCAAGGCCCGCGCGCTGATACGCGATTCGACAGCAAGCCTGGCAGAGATCGCCCACACCTGCGGCTTTAACTCCCAGGCGCACATGGCAACCACTTTCAGGCAACGCTTTGGATTAAGTCCGGTACAGCTGCGTGGATAATTGTAGTCAGGGAGCTGTATCGCCGTTTTCTTGAGTTGAACGACACGCTGCTCAATAGGGTTTCCGTTTCCACCTTAGACCGTAAATTGGACTGGAAGGAAAATTTGTCGGACGATTTTGGCCGATTGCTGCCCCTGACTAGATGCAGTTACCGACCCAGGCTGTGTGAAAACGCATGCGCCATTTTGAAGTCTGCGTTGCTACTTAAAATCTGCCAGCGTTTGGTTAATCAGCAGGCCGGGAATTTGCTTAGGAGCGCGATTTTCGTTCCAGTCCTGATTGTCAAACCTGCTCTAAAACGTTTTCACACAGCCTGGGCCCATAGCGGACACTCCAGCAGCCAGTCAGATGTGTCTACGAGACCAGGGGGCTATTCAACTCCTGCGCTGCATGAAGTTGACATCATCCCTCTGCACCACCCAAATACTACTGACAGAAACTGACGGTCCTGCTTGTTACTCTTTGAGTTCATGTGAGGAAAGGCGATTCCTCAGATATTTGTCAACGCAATCAGAGAAGGACTCTCTAATGACACGTGCCATTACCATTATCACCGAGAACTTTTCAGATTGGGAAACCGCCCTGATCAACTCTGCTGGTCGAGCCTATTACGGCTTTGATACACGCTTCGCTACGCCCCAAGGTACACCTGTCACCTCCTCTGGAGGCATGATCGTCACCCCGCAGTTAGCGCTCGAGGACATCCCGCTTGATGAACTCGACCTGCTAATAATATGTGGAGGTACTATCTGGCAGACCGATCAGGCCCCCAATATCACTGCCCTGGTTAGCGCTGCCTATGAAAAACACACCATCGTCGCAGGCATTTGCGACGGTACCCGTGTGTTAGCGCAATCGGGCGTGCTCGATAACCTCCGTCACACTTCCAACTCGGCAGAGAACCTATCGAAACTGAATTATGGCGGAGCGGCTCACTATCAGGATGTCCCCTATGCAGTAGCTGATAAGCGCGTAGTAACAGCTCCAGGTACTGCTCCGGTCAGTTTCATGGCTAAAATCTTGTGCACCTTGGGCATAAGTGACGAAAACCTCAAAGCCTACTTGGCAATGCACGCTGCCGAGCATTACCAGCCCGCCTAGATATTGTGTATCAGCGGCAGGCGTCAGTCGTTGCAATCAGCTCCCGCTCGTATCCAATGCGCTGCCGACGCTCAGCCAGCAGCGCCCGCACCTTCACTTCAAGCGAATCCGCTTTTTTCAGCTCTGCTGCAGCGAACTCCGGCACAACCGAATTTCCACTTCCGGATCTTCCCGGTTATTGGGCCAGCAATGCCGAAATTCGCGGCTGAAGGGGCAATTTGTAAAGCCTACATAAATGACGATTTTCCTAAACAACTACTGGCTTAGCCGACCGTAAGGTAAGGCTCACTTCATAACTCTTAAGGTTTGCTTAAGGACTTTAAATGTCGCCGGCGGACAGACTTTCCTGAACGATCAGGAGAGCCACCATGAACCCGCAATCGGTGAATTCAAACCATCCATGTCCTGTTGTACGGCCGTTGGGCGCCCTGTCCGGCTGGCAGGAGCGCCGTGCCAAGGAGCTGATGCTGCGTGACTTGGGCAGCTGCGTTCGCATCAGCGAGATTGCCGAACACTGCAACCTGTCCCGTAGCCATTTTTCCCGAGCGTTCAAAAAGATTACCGGCCACTCGCCGCAAGGCTGGCTAGTGATGATGAAAATCGAAAAAGCCAAAAGCCTGCTAACCACCTCGATGCCGATCACAGATGTCGTCTATGAATGCGGTTTCGCGGATCACTCGCATTTCACCCGCACCTTCAGCCGTCTGGAAGGGATAACACCCAAGGCATGGCGCCGGGCCTTTGATCATGCAACGAGCCACCCTACCCAGCCACCAGTGATCAATCGGGACATACCCGACTGGAGCGTTCGCGATAGCCTGGTCGACGGGATGGGACAGTCGCGCTCGCAGGAGCTGCGCGTCGTGAACTGATCGAGGTCGACAAAACGAACTCCTCCCCTTTGGCCGCTTATGCGGCCTTTTTTATCCAGTGCTGGCCGGTGCGAGTGGCAGGCTGAAGCAAATCCGGGCGCCCTGCTCGCTGTCCTGGACCACCAGCGTCCCACCGTGCGCGCCGATCACGGACCTGCAGATGGCCAGGCCCATTCCCATGCCGCTGCCTTTGGTGGTGTAGAACGCATCGAAGATCTGCTCGCGCTGTTGTACGTCAATGCCAGGGCCATTGTCCTGGAAGCAGACCTGGACATGAGCGTCCTTCACCGCTGAGCTGATGATGATGCGTCCATTGGGCAACCCTGCTCCGGCGATGGCCTCCAGCGCATTGGTGATCAGGTTGAACACCACCTGCTGGATCTGCACCTCGTCGACCGACACCGGGCATTGCGCATCGAGCCGGGTTTCCAGGCGCACGTTGCGGTTAACCAGATCGGTAGCGGTCAGGAGTACGACCTCTCCGATCAAGTCATCGATTTGTAACGGTAACCGTTGCAACGGCGCCTGCTTGGCGAGTACGCGAAGCGCCTGGACAATGTCCGCGGCGCGAGCGCTGTCCGAGCGAATGTCTTCCAGCCCCTGAATCGCCTCCTCCAGATCGGGTTGATCACGCTTGAGCCAGCGCAGGCTGGCCGAGGCATTGGACACGATGCCCAGCAACGGCTGGCTGATTTCATGGGCAATCGAAGCAGAAAGCTCGCCCATAACCTTGAGGTGCGAGCTACGCGCCAGTTCCGCGCGGGAACTGCGCAAGTCCGCCTCCATTTGCGCGCGTAGCTGGTTATCTTCGACTAGCTGTTCGTACAACTTGGCGGTTTGCAGTGACACCGCGGCCTGAGAGGCGAGAATTTCCAGCATGGTCAGGCGCTGGGCGCTGAACAGCTTGGGGACCAGACTATTTTCCAGATAAACAAGGCCGATCAACGTGCCTTGTTTGAGCAACGGCAGGCATAACACCGACCGCACTTGCCGCTGTTGCAGATCGCTGCTGTAGGCCTCGGGACAATCGGCCAGAGCATCGTCGAGCACCAGGGTTGTGCGCGTGCGCATCGTGGCGTTGAGCACCGAGTCCGGCGCAATCTGTTCGAGCGGTTGCGCGGAGTCCAGAGCGACCCGTACATTGCCGGCTTCGACCGAAGCCGTCGCAGCCAGTTGCAGTTCGGTGCCGCTGACGATCATCAGCACGCCATTGTCGGCACCGGCCTGTATCATCAAGTGATTCATCAGGGTTTCGACCAGTCGTTCAAGCAGAACCTCCTGCGACAGTGCACGCGCCGCTTCGATCCCCACTTCAAGATCGAGGCGGACCTGGGTCACAGGCCGGACCGGTTCGAACGATGGTTCCGCACTCAGAAACGGGTGCAAGGTTTCCAATAGACGCGCCTTGCTGTCGGCGCCCCACAAGTTGTAGCAATCGCGCGCGACACGCAGGTGGTGGCTGGCACCCGACACCAGCCCGTTAGGTAGGCAGATATCGGCTAGCTGTTCATGGGCCAGCGCCTGCTCATGGATGAAACCGGCCGCCGCCGCAGCGATCTGCGACTGATCGAAACAACGGATAGCTACCAGTTCCTGACCGCGCAAACGGGCGATGACCCCCTCGATCAGCAGCAGTTTGTTCCGAAAGGTTATCGGGTTGAGTTCGACCCACGGCAGAAACCGCAGGCGTTGCCGCTCGAGTTTTTCCAGTTTTTCCGCCACCTCGCCCGGCGCTTGCGCACTGCCCAGCGCCAGACAGTAGAACAGGTAGTAATCGGCGAGATTGATATGCGCCGGAATGGACCAGGCCAGCGCGGCTGCTTCTTCGAAACGTCGCAATGCGTAAGGGATATCGCCGAAATAAAACGCCGACATACCTGAATACAGCCACGACCAGAACAGCGTCGGCTGCGACACACGGGTACGGTCGATGGGGCCGAAACGGTCATTTTCGATGCCATCCAGTTCGGCCAACGGCCGATGCTGGCGCCCGTCGCGCAGATCGGTGGCGAATGCCTGTTGCGCCAGCAGGATGCGCTCGATATCGATGTAATGAAACTGCCGCACCCACGCCAATCCATGCTCCAGTTCGTTCAACACCCCTTGCAAGGGTTCGCCCATGAACAGCAGGTCGGAGGCGATGTGGTTGCAGGCGTAACAGGACATTCCCAGGTCGCCGCCGGCCTGGCCGCACTCGAATGCGGCGAAGGCCTTCTGTCGAGCGTACGCCATCGGTCGGGTCCAAGGACTGACCTGATCGAGCGCCACCAGCGTGCCTGTGCGCCCTGCTTCGTAGCCGTGCTTGTCGGTGAGTTCAAGAGCCACTTCGGCGAAGGCCTGCCCGTCCATATACTCGCCATAGCGTTCGGCAATCATCACGCCAAACCAGGCTAAACCGTAACCGCTGCCTGGCGTGGTGCCATGCAGCAGCGTGAGTTCGACCATTTTCGCCAAATGCAGAAAACGAATGTCGTCGTCGACGAAGAACGAAGAAATCAACGTACTGAGCAACTCCATGGCCGCTTCCACAGAAGGGTCATCGGCCTTGGGCAAATGCACCAGATCGGCGATGCGGCGTGCGCCGACAAGTTCACGAACCTGGGTAAATGCCAGGGTCAAATCGTTCTGTGAGGGCCTGCGCTGAAGGGGAATATCCAGCAGGACCAGACCGCTCAACGCCTCGGTGATCGCCCCCTCGTAATCGGAGTACAGCGTGCGCAAGGTGGCTAATAACCGATAGGATTTCGCGCGATCAAGCGCTGTAGTGGCGTGCATCAGGCAGTCGTCGAGGCGGCGTTGGGCACCAGTCAGATCGGCCAGAAGCATGTCGCACTCGGCCGCCAACCATTGAGTGGCGAACGCCTGGGTGTAGAGGCTCGACCAACCCGTCTGACCGAGCAGACTTTCGGCCGTGCGAAGATAGCCCACGGCCTGCTCGACAGCGGCGGTGCCCCGGGCGCGTTCGGCGGCTTCGACCAACAGCTCGATGAACGCGGCGCGCCGATGCGCCTCCAGTTCATCGGCGTCAATGCGTTGGACCTGACTGGCGACTTCGAACACGTGCTCTTGGACCCGTTCGCGCCAATGATCAAGCATGGCGCCGGCGATACGCGCATGCTCGGCGGCGCGCCCCGCTGGCGCCGCAAGCTGACAGGCCGCCTCAAGCACGCGGTCATGGGGAAACACCAGTTGCTCGTGCTCACGCAGCAGAAAACCTGCATCGACCAGGCTTTGCACATCATGGGTGATCTGTTGCAGCTCATACGGCAACAGCCGGTGCAGCAGTGATTCATCACAGCGCCCGCCGACATAGCTGGCCGTGCGCAGCACTTCGCGCTCTATCGATGACAGGCGTTCGAGTCGCAGTACCATCAAGTCTGCAACGTTGTCAGCGTAGCGATAACCGTCCACCTCCTGTTGATTCCAGACCCAGCGGCGCCCCTGCACGTCGAAACGTACCAGACGTTCATCGATCAATGCGCGCAACACTTGGCTGACGAACAGAGGGTTGCCGGCCGTCTTGTAATGCACAACTTGCGCGAGCGCCTCAATCTCCCAGGGGGCGGTGTCCAGCTCAGCGGCGATCAGCTCTGCGACCGCGGGCACCGACAATGGCCCCAGCATGACGCTTGCACAGGGCAACGATTGCTCACGGCCCAGCACCTCCAGCACGCCCCCGTCGCGCTTGAGGGCCTGCGACTCCGCCTCGCGATACGCCAGGATCAGCACCAGATGCCGGGGCCGCCGGGCGACGAAGGCCTGCAAAAACGACAGCGTCGAATCGTCCGCCCATTGCACATCATCCACGAACAGCACCAGGGGGCGTCCCGGCTGAGCGAAGACTTCCAATACATCGAGCAGGGTCCGGTTGGCGTGATCGAGCGCATGTCGGGCTGGCATGTTCGGCATCTCAGGTGTGACCCCGATGACCAGCTCGGCCTCGGGCGCCAGTTCCACCAGAAGCCTGCCCCGCCCCTTAAGCCGTTCGACCAGTTGATCGCCCAGCGTCTGCAGCTCCGGAGCCGGCTTGCCCAGCAACTGGGTCATCAGCGACTTGAAGATTTCTGCCAAGGGTGCAAATGGAATTTCCTGCTGCAACAGATTGCTCTTGCCGCTGGCCCAGTAGCCGGGCGCCAGGGGCCGGACACCTTGATGGATCAGCATCGACTTACCGGCACCTGGCGCGCCACCGACCAGCAGAACCCGGGCAATGCCATCGTTGCCCACCTGGTGAATCAGCTCGACCAACTGCGTACGTTCGGCCTCTCGACCGAACAGCACCTCGCTGCGGGCCAAGGAAGGCAACGCATCGAAAGCGCCCAGGCGGAACGCGTCGATACGCTCATGTTCCAGCCACTGCTGTTGGCACCAGGCCAGATCCGCAGCCATTGATTCGGCACTCTGGTAGCGGGCGCCCGGTTCTTTCGCCAGGCCTTTGAGCAGAACTCGGCAGATGCCTTCTGGTAGATCGGTGACATGAATCGCCGGTGATTCCGGCTGGACGGCAGCGTGCACGTGCAGCCATTGGGACGGGTCGCGGGCGGTGAGCGGCAGTCGGCCGGTCAGCGCTTGATAAAGAATCGCGGTCAGCGCGTAGACATCGCTGCGCGCATCAAAATTGGCGGCATCACGTTGCACCTGCTCGGGGGCCAGATAAGGCCACTGCTCCAGGCCGGGTAGTTCAACGGCGGGCGCCTCCCCGGCATGGCTGTGAAAACTCAGTAGTTTGACCGAGTCAGCGGCGTCCACAACCAAGTGGTGGGGTAGCAGACTGGCATGTCGCACGCCCATCTTCTGGGCACTCGCGAGTGCGTTGGCCGCGGTTACGGCGATGACCAGCACGCGCGCCAGTGGCAACGCTGTGTCACCAATCAAATCAGTCAGCGGCGTCCCATGCTCGGGATAGATCAACAAAGGCCCCTCGGCCGAGCGGATGAACGCGACAGGGGCAATCGCCCAGGCCGGATCCAGGCGCAGGTGAAAATCGCGCTCCAGCCGCTGGCATACAGCAGGCCGCTGAATCGGCGCCCGGGCGGCGAGCCAGCGTGTGCCCGATGCCCGATCCTGGAGCGTGAACCAGGTCAGGTCGTTTTCCCGGCGCAGTATGGTGAAGGTGCAACGCTCCAGCCAGGCCTCATCGTGTACGACATCAAGACTGTGGGAACCGGATGCTGAGAGAGAGCTGCTGGGCATGAACAATCACCGCTGAAGATTCGTTTCGGGCTGAGCCGGTGAGTATACGCAAGGCTCTGGCCCGATGGCTGCGCTCGAGCAGTCCTGTCCGTTATCGGCACCAGGATGGCAGTTGAGGGCCTCCGCGGCCTGTGGTTTTTGCGCACTGAAATCGTTGCATGTTATCCCTCGGGATAATTGCATTATGCGAGGCCATCCCCTAGCGTGTAGCCCTGATGAAACGACGTTTCGGCGTCACTCCCCGTCAACGCAGCGCAGAGGAACCTATGATCCGACTTGGCCAAGCCACTATCTCCCTGGAACGGCGTGAAGCCTTTCTTGACGGACGGCCGCTGCGTGTCGGAGGCCGGGCGTTCGAAATCCTCTCGGTGCTGTTGCAGGCCGATGGCCGAATCGTCAGCAAAGATGAATTGATCACACAGGTCTGGCCTGACACCGTCGTCGAGGAAAACAATCTGCAGGTGCAGATTTCCTCGCTACGCAAGTTGCTTGGAGAAAAAGAGCTCATCCAGACGGTCCCGCGCCGAGGTTACCGATTATTGAAAGAACTTGAACCGCTCCTGCCCCTGTTCCATCCGGTATCACCGGGCACCTATGCATCCGAGGATCAGGAGACGATCGATCCTGACAGCGTGCCGGTGTACATCGTGGATGATGAAGCGTCCGTACGCACAGCACTCAGTCGTTTGCTACGCGCCGAAGGAATCGCGCACCGGATATTCACCTCGGCCGAAGAATTGCTCAACGCTGACCTCGACATTGGCCCCGCTTGCTTGTTGCTGGACATCAGCCTGCCCGAGGCGACAGGTATGGAACTGCAATCGGCACTCGGACAACGCGGACATCCGTGGCCGGTGATTTTCATGACAGGGTTCGGCACCATCCCGATGTCGGTGCAGGCCATGAAAGCGGGAGCGGTCGAGTTCATGACCAAACCTTTCAATGACGAGCAGTTGCTCGGTATCCTGCGCACTACCCGTCAGCGTGCAGCGATGGCATTCGAGCAATGGCGGCGCACTCAGGCCGCCCGTAAAAAGGCCGCCCTGTTGACCCCCCGTGAGCGTGAAGTGCTGCCACTGATCGTGGAGGGTCTGTCCAACAAACACATCGCCAACCGGCTGGGTACCAGCGAAATCACCGCCAAGGTCCACCGCAAACACATCATGGAGAAGATGCAGACGCGCTCGCTGGTGAGCCTGGTCAACCTGTATGGCTTGATTAGCTCAGAGCCGACGTTTGGCGCGCAGAGTCCTACATGACTACCAACAATGACTGCGCCGCGCCCGGGTCATTCGTCAGCGCCATGATCATCGTCTGTATCGTGGACGACGACGCGTCCGTGCGCAAAAGCCTGGCCAATCTGCTCCGGTCGGCGGGATACCGCTCTCGGGTATTCACCTCGGGAGAGGAGTTCTTAGCCCTCGAAAACTTAGATGACGTCGCGTGCCTGCTTTTGGATTTGAAGATGAACGGACTGTCAGGGATAGAGGTCATGCACGCGCTGAAGCTCAAAGACAGAAAATTTCCAGTGATTTGTATGTCGGCACACTGGGATGAAGCGACACTGGCCGAAACCAGCCGATATGAGCCCATCGAATGTTTGCGTAAACCCTTCAGCGGCGAAGCTTTGCTGAGCGCTGTCGAGTCTGCGCTTCAATGTAGGAGTTGCTTTTTACACGGTGCATGAAGGAATGCAAAGCGTGTTTGTATTGGATAGTTAGCAGCCAATAGCGACCACACTTTCTGGCCGACAGTAGCGTTTGGTCAATGTCCACTTCTGACCGTTTTCTGCCCGTCACGACTGACCAGGGCTGGCTCCAAATCCCACTTCAGATGAAGGCCGCTTTCCACCAAGCGCCTGCATTTGAGTGCCGACAAGATTTTTCATAGCGCCGATGGCGTTGTTGCAGAGTTGGGGCTCTGCGAAGCCAGTGCCGACCTGGCTTACCTCAAAGAAAACATGATCGGGCAAGCGGCACAGACCTTCGTGCTGGCTGACGCCACAAAATTAAGGCGCGCCCTCCAGCAATATTGGTCTCCCCTCAAAGGGCCGTGGACGTTGATTACCGATTCAGGGGCAGATGAATCGCTGCTGGCGCCGTTCCGGGCACACAAAATGATCACCCTTGAAATAGCCAACAGCTGACTGTTCTATGTACAGGCTCAAGGGACAAGCTTTCTTCTCTCGATAGGGACAGACAAGACAATGCTTGTACGTGTCTCACCGTACGCGTTGATCTTCGCAATGATATTTTCGATATCGGCCATTGACCTGGCATAGATCCTGATCAGGTAGGAGTCGTTACCCGTGACGTGCAGGCACTCAACGACTTCGGGTATGTCGTTGAGCGTCGCTATCAATTTGGATTTCGCAGGCTTGAGGGTGGTCATGCCGACGACAGCAGATATGCCGAACCCTAGCTTGGTTGGATCTAACTGAGCGCTATACCCCTTGATGACCCCAGAGTCCTCGAGCTTTCGCAACCGATCAGTGGTGGCGGGAATAGAAAG
This sequence comes from Pseudomonas sp. GGS8, assembly GCF_024168645.1. NCBI lineage: Bacteria > Pseudomonadati > Pseudomonadota > Gammaproteobacteria > Pseudomonadales > Pseudomonadaceae > Pseudomonas > Pseudomonas sp. GGS8. The sequence continues at coordinate 6,025,632 of NZ_JALJWF010000001.1, forward strand.
ACCTGCGTGCTTGGACAACTCCGTGATGGAAATGCGACCAAAGTCCTGCACCTTCCCCAAGATTTTGATGTCTATACGATCCATGTAAGTCCCCCCAGCAAAAAGTATAAATTTTAATGAAAAGCACCCGGTTTTCATTAAAAAATAATGCACCAAAATAAAGCAGAGTGCTAGTCTATTTGCAGCCCGGTAAAACCTAACAAGAACCCGGGCAGTCAATAGCTCTGAATCCTTAGCGTTACGCACTGCATAATAAAATATTCTCCTCCAGGGATGGTGTTCGTATGGAAGATGAAAAAATAAAGTGTGAAAAAAAACCCTATCCATCATTCGCGAATTATATTGGAACGCAAGTCCTAAGTTTTCGTGATTTCAAGATGGATCAGATTTTTATGTATCTGGCTGGAGTCGCCCTTTTCTCGGTGGGGGCCAAGTTTTTCATAGTCAGTCAACTGGGGACTGACCCCTTAGATGTCCTGATCATCTCGATAAATAAAATACTCATGCTCGGAATGGGCGTTTGTTCGGGTATTGTTTCTCTATTCTTTCTGCTGTGGTGGATGCTCTGGAACAAGAAATATCCTCCGATAAGCCCATTTATTACAACCACACTTACAGGTCTGTTGATTGACCTCTGGTCCGTGCTGGGGCTTGGAGAGTATTTGATTGTCAGAGTGAATGAATACACGATATTGGCGATGGGTCTGGTGCTGTGTGCTTATTCGTCTGCACTGATTATCATGAGCGGTATTGGTATCAGAATCATGGACCTTGTGGTGCTTACCATGGTGTCCAAATGGGCGTGGTCATTCACCAAAGCCAAAATGATAATTGAAATTGGCATCTTTTCAACCGGATGGCTTCTAGGCGGGCCCTTCGGTGTGGGAACCATTGCATTCTTGTTGGTCATAGGCCCTCTTATACAGCCATTCATGAATATAAACGCCAGGCGTTTTTCACTTAAGAATTATGGATTGACCAGCGTTTCTTCCGCCTATCAATAACGACTAGAGGATTGCTGCCACTGTGGCGGCGGGATTGTTTCGCCTCGACTATTTCAACCGATGATATTGACAGTAACTTCCGTGAGATGAGGAGTGAGAGATGGACACTACAAAAAATAAAAACTGGACCTTGGAAAGCACGCCTGCAAAGTTGGAAGAAATACTCCCAAACGGCGTCGTAAAGTGTCATCTTTCTCCCCGAAACTGTGTCATTCAGGAGGGCAAAGTAGGTTTTTGCAAGGTGCGCGGAAACAGAGGCGGCCGGTTAGTTACGTTGAATTATGGCAAAGGCGTTCACAGCACCGAAGAGACCATCGAAACCGAGGCGGTATTCCACTTTGCTCCCGGAGAGCGAATCCTTTCCCTAGGCAATATCGGCTGCATGCTTAACTGCGGCTACTGCCACAATTGGAAGACCTCTCAGGCCAAGTATGTGACAGATAAAGATGTTTACTACTATACGCCTGAACAGGTTGTAGAAACTGCCTTGAAGCATGGTATACGCGTTATCTCCTGGACGTATAACGACCCTGTTGTCTGGCATGAATTCATCCTCGACACGGCAAAGCTGGCAAAGGAAGCGGGCTTAATCAATTTATATAAATCAGCTTTTTTTATCAGTGAAGAAGCCATTGATGAACTATTGCCCGTCATCGACATATTCTCGATTTCGCTAAAATCCATCTCCCCCGAATACTATCGAAAAGTCACGACAGGCTGGGTAGAGCCCGTTCTGGCTGGCATCAAGAAAGTATACGATGCTGGTAAATATGTTGAAGTCAGCACCTTGATGGTTACCGATATCAGTGACGATGAGGATACCGCCAGGAAAATTAGCCAGTGGGTACTGGATGAACTGGGCCCGAATGTACCGCTCCACTTTGTAAGGTTTCACCCTGATTATAAAATGAGCAATAGCATCAGGACGCCCGTGGATAGACTCCTGAAGGCTCGGGACATTGCCCGGAGCATGGGGGTTGAGCATGTTTATCTGGGCAACGTCAATGATGTCCAGGGCACCAATACCAACTGCAATAATTGTAACGCTCTACTCGTTACCCGCTACGGTTTGAATGCTGAAATAATTGGATTGGATAGCAACGGTTGCTGTGCCCGGTGTGGGCACGACGCACACTTCAAGTTACTGGGCGAACACAAAGCGAACGCGCCTGTTGAACTGCAAGAGGCTGCATTGACCTCTTACGAGAAGCGAAAGTTCGAGTGGCATGGGGATATCGTATCGCTGCACGCCCAAGTGCTGAATACTGAAGACTTTGAACAGACCGTGTACCTGCGGCGCAACTATACCGACGGGCTCAACAGTGATTGGAAATCACTGACATTGCGGCCGTATGAAAGCTATCGATTTATCATTGCCAAGGCACGAATTGATGAATCAGGCCCTGAAGTCTGGCTTCCCAAGGGGGTGAACTCAAATCTTCATGAAGTATTCGACAGGGCTCACTTCCCAACCGAGTCGATTGAAGAGATTGGTATTTCGCAAAACGACATCACGCCGACCATTGGGTATGAAGGCAAGCAGAACATGTATGAGCAGGTTATCAAACTGGTGAGCAAATCATGAACGTGTCTACTGAAATACTCCATATCAGGGTCGATGACCGAGAGGCCCACCCATCCGTGACGCCTATTTATCAGTGCAGCGCTTTTAGCGCTGACTCGGCATTCTTCTACTCGAGAAAAGCCAATCCCAATGTGACTGAGCTGGAACAGGTTGTCGCTGCACTGGAAGGAAGCGAATACGCCTTGGCCTACAGCACCGGAATGAGTGCCATCTACATGGTTCTGGAGCTGCTGAAACCCGGTGGGTCGCTGGTGATCAACAAATATATCTATGGCTGTTCTTATAAGCTGTTTCAGCGATATGCGGCACGTATCGGTGCGAAACTGACGATTCTGGATCTCACCACGGAAAGTGGATTGAAAGAGTTGCCGTCGAACGTGGACATGGTCATTTTCGAAACACCGACCAATCCCTTTCTGAAAGATATTGATATTCATGCGGTCAGCAAGGCGGTTAAGCAAAATAACCCACACGCTCTGGTGGTCGTTGACAACACGTGGGCCACGCCGATATTTCAAAAGCCTCTGAACTTTGGCGCGGATATTTCTCTGTACAGCGCAACGAAGTATTTCTCCGGGCATAGCGATGTCATGGGCGGCCTGGTACTCATCAACAATGAAATGATTTATACGCGCCTCCTCGAAGGCCGCTTTTATTCAGGCTCAATATTAGCGCCTAATAGCGCATGGCTGCTTCGCAGAAGCATGCAGACATTTAACCTGCGCATGGAGAAACACAGCAACACAACCTCCAGCATGCTCAACTATCTGCGGGAACTGCCCTTTATTGAGCGTGTTTATTATCCACGAGTCGATGGTAAACAATTGACCGGCTATGGTGGCATTGTGTTTGTTGATATTCGGCCTGATCTGGTCCCCTTTTACAAAACTTTCACCAGCGCCCTCAAATGGTTTGGAACGGGTACGGGAATGGCCTGTGTCACGTCAATGGTTGCGCAACCCTTTAGTGGAAGCCATGCCTCGATGACTGAGCAGGAAAAAGCGGATATGGGGATTGAAAAGGGTTTGGTTCGATTGTGTTTTGGTTTAGAGGCCCTTGAGGATCTTAAAGAGGATCTGCTTCAGGCATTTGTAGCCATGGAAAATATGGCCCATCAAAAAAGTGCACTTAAACCTGCGTAACAGATGTTAATCATGAGCAACGAGCCTTCCACGGCTCGTTGCTTTTTTATGGAGAAGCGAAATTGCCCAGCGTACTCGAAAAAACGATATTCGAAGACCCTACTCTGAACGTTATCCATCTTCTAAATTCCATTTCCAGTGAAAATCCAGAGGCAATCTCTCTGGCTTCCGGTCGACCTGACGACGAGCAATGTGACCTGTCCCTCATCGATAAAGGGCTGGCCAGCTATACACGATACGCCGCCGATACGGAACATTCACTTGCGACACTACTTTGCCAATATGGAAAAACCACCGGGATTATCAACGGTATAATAGCCGAACACTTGCAGGTGGATGAAGGCATAAAGATTTCCAACCCTGAAAGTATTGTCGTGTGTATGGGGTTTCAGGAAGCTGCGACCTTGACACTGCTATCAATCTTTGAAGGAAGTGGTGTTTTATTAGTGCCTGACCCTGTGTTTTCCGGAATAACGGGTATTGCGAAACTATTAAGAATAACAATTGTACCCGTTCCCGAGGACACCTTCCTCGATCCATCTGCCCTGCGCAAGGTAGCTGAAGATCTTGAGTCCAGGGGGGAAAAGGTAAAAGCGCTGTACGCGATTTCGGATTTTAGTAACCCTACTGCTAACAGCCTTTCCTATGAAGACAGAAAGGCCATGCTCTCCTTGGCCAATGAAATGAATTTTTTTATCCTGGAGGATAATGCCTACAGCTACTTCAGGTACGAGGGAGATAAAATCCCCTTGATGAAGTCGATCGACAGTAGTCGAGTATTCCTTCTTGGCTCTTTTGCAAAGTCAATTTTTCCGGGATTGCGTATGGGCTATGTCGTCGCCCCGGAGAGCGCTGGGGTGATTTCCTTTAGCGCCAGATTATGTAAAGCCAAAAGCTTGATCACCGTCAATACACCGCCCCTGTGCCAAGCAGTTGTCGGTGGTTTGCTGATAGAGAACAATTACTCTTTAAAAGCGCTCAATCAACCAAGAGTGTTGTCTTACAGGCAGAAAAGAAACTATATGATTGAATGCCTTGAACGTGAATTCCCGATCAAGGCTGATTCTCGAAGAAGTGTCACCTGGAACCATCCAGAGGGGGGCTTTTTCATCAATGTACAGCTGCCTTTCACCTTTGAATATTTTGAAATGTGCGAGTGCGCCAGGAACTTCAAGGTTATCGTATTTCCCACTTCCTTGTTTTCGCTGACGAATGAGGCTGTCACTCAGGTCAGGTTGTCGTTTAGCAATGCGACAGAATCAGAAATCAAACAAGCGATAGGCAGCCTCAGGGCGTACATTGAATCCAGAATGCAGTAAAGCATCGTCCCGTTAGACCGTAGGGGATTGATGCCAAGGCTTACTCATCAGTCAATGAGAAATAAGCCTTGTCTCATTTCCCGTTTAAGCTCCTGTGGCGAGCATAACGCCAGTGGCTACTTGGTAGGCCCCCAGAATGGTTATGGTTGACCCGGAAAAATAGTTGATCAACCTGAGCTTTGATTGGGAGATTCTGGTCTTGAATACGGAGGAGAATCCGCTCAATCCCAGCCACCAGACAGCCGAGCCGAGAAAGATACCTGTCACCATAGGCAGCACTGAGTGCTGACCGCTTTGATCATTAGCCATGCCGTCGCTCATGGCAGCAAATATCGCAATAAACGACAGGATGGTCATGGGGTTCGACAGTGTCAAAAACAGTGTACTCAAGTAGGCTTTTAACAGGTTGGCTCGTTCACCCGCCAGGGCTGTTGAGCTCGCTTTCGATCTTATTGTTTGATAACCAATGTACGCGAGGAACATTCCCCCCAAAATACACAACCATGGTTTAAAGCTAATGAGTGTCGCTATGATGACTGTGATCCCCAGCGCACCGACATATCCATAGATCGAATCGGCTGTGGCCGCCCCTAACCCTGTCGCGAAACCTGCTCTCCATCCAAGCGCGAGGCTCCTCTGTATGCACAACAGCCCAATGGGTCCCACAGGGGCTGCAATACAAAGCCCAATGATCATCGACTTAATGAAAATCAACATAAATGCACCTCCGCAATTGATGCTTAAAGGTTAGGGGACGTGCATTTTTTTATGAATTAATTATTAATTTCCATACCGGCTTTTTCGATAATTTTGTACGAAGTATTCTGATCTTTCCTTCATTATTAAGGTGCACTCTGTGGTGAGCCTTACTAAACACGACCGGCCTGCCATTCGCCTTCGACAATGACGCCGGCCAGGACGGGGCGCAGGCTTTTTCGTTTCGGCGTCGCTTTTGCATTTTTGTGCTGCCCCCAGCAATGGACTTCTCACTCAAGCCAGCCACAGCTGTCGATCACGTGTTGGACGGTAATTGCGGAGTATCGGGATTGAGTTGCTGACGCCTGAATTGCCCAGGTGGCTGGCCATGTATCTGGCGAAAGCGTCGGGAGAAATAAGCCTCGTCAGCGAAACCGCACAACCTCGCCACCTCCCCCACCGGTCGTGTCCCATTAAGCAAATAATTGCGTGCCGCGTGCATCCTGCGCTCGAGCACCAGCTCAGTGAAGGTCTTGCCGACTTCCTTGCGTAACCAGTGCGTGAGGTACGTCGGCGACAGGTAGGTCGCAGCGGCGACCTTGATCAGGTTGAGATCGGGGTCGGCGATGTTCTTGCGCAAATACTCCGACATCCTGCTCAGTGCGTCGCGTCGGCTGACTTCGGCGGCGTTCTCTTCGGCCAGCCGTTTTAATGGCTCTGCGTACAAGGCGCAGACACTTCCAATCAATTGCAGCAGCAAGCCCTTGAGCATCTCGCGGGTGCCGAACTGACGGTTTCCATCAAGCACGCGCATCTGTTCGATCAAACCACAGACTTTGCTGAAATCTTCATCGGCCAGAATGAAATCCAGATGCTCCTGAAAGCGGAACGGCGACAACTCCGGCGCCAGGAGAATCGAGACTTCCTCCAGATCCATCGGGTCACACTGCAAGTGCGGCAGCAGAAAGGTCTGGGAAAAATTGATCACCATGAAGTTGCTGTCAACCGGATGCGGAATCACGTGCACGCGATGCGGCAGGATGAAGGCCAGCGTGTTGCGTGGAAACGGCCGCTCGACGTTGCCAATGTGCTGCACGGTATCGCCACCGAGGTTGATCTGGATCTGGAAATACTCGTGGCGATGCGGGCTGGTTTCGGCGTGCCGGCCTTTTTTGTCGCGGATGTAAAAGTCCGTCAATTCGCTACGTTGCTGCATGACGTAAGTGGGTACTCGACTCGATGACGACATCGCCTGAGGATCCTCGACAGGTACATGGGCAGGTTGTCGTCGCGCCGCGGAACAGGCGGCGACGTCGGTGATTGTGTAGGGCGATACGGCCGATTTCAATGCGTCATAGGATGACAGCAAAAATCAGAGAATTAATTGTATTCGTGTGTGCTACGTCGTCTGTCCAAAAAAATACGCCAGGATAAAAATAATTAACCATTAACAATCAATAACTTATTAAACACTTAAGACAGAACTGCGGAAATGAGCTGATTTGATTTTTCTTGGACACCTGCATTAATCGCCTTTTTCAGGAGAAAAAACGATCTAACGCCTCCGTTGATTTTGAGAGGTTGTACGACCACTGTGATAGCCAATGCAGCCCAACCTTCCAAAAACAATCAAAAGGTGCGCACGTGATGAACCGGCTTTTCTACCTCGCCACCCCTCCCCCGACCGAACCTCTGCGAAGGCGTATCTGAGCGCCTGACAACCGCTGTCCGCGCCCCTCATTCAAGTAACGATTGCTCTGCCCCGGGACTGGGGCAACGGCTTCGGCTGCGCGCGAACAACTGGATTCCTCTAACAATAAAAAGGTCTACTCATGTCGAACTCGCACACCTCCCCGTCCACCGCGCCGTCGGTGAGCGCCGGCGCCCGGGACGCCCTGTTGCCACAGCGACTGCCGACGCGTCGGCGCTGGTTCATGCTGTCGTTGCTGCTGATTGCAACCATCATCAACTACATCGACCGCGTGAACATTTCGATTGCGGCACCGTTCCTCGCCAAGGACCTGGGCCTGGACAAGATTGAAATGGGCCTGATTTTTTCCGCGTTTGCGTGGACCTACGCACTCGCCTTGGTCCCCGCCGGGTTCATCGCCGATCGCTTCGGTTCCCGGTTCACTTACGGGGTGTCGCTGATCAGTTGGTCGACGGTCACCGTGTGCCAAGGCCTGGCCACAGGATTCGCTTCACTGTTCGGGCTGCGACTGGCTGTCGGTGCCATGGAAGCTCCAGCGTTTCCGGCCAACAGCCGAGCAGTCACGGTGTGGTTCCCGGCCCGCGAACGGGGCCTGGCCAGCAGCATTTACGTGTGCGGCCAATATCTGGGCACGGCACTGTTTACCGGCGTGCTGTTGTGGCTGGCCACGACCTATGACTGGCGCCATGTTTTCTACAGCACCGGGATACTCGGCATTGTGTTCGGTGTGATCTGGCTCTACGTGTACCGCGATCCGCTGAGCTGCAAGAACGTCAGCCAGGAAGAACTGAAGTACATCGAAGCCGGTGGTGGACTGGTCAAGAGCAGCCAGGAACGCACCCGGTTCAACTGGCGGCAGATCGCCGAGCTGTTCAGCTATCGGCAGATATGGGCGATTTGCATCGGCAAGTTCGCCAGCACCTCGGCGTTGTACTTCTTCCTGACCTGGTTCCCGACGTACCTGATCGAAGAACGCAAGCTGACCATGATCAAGGCCGGGATCTTCGCGGTGCTGCCGTTCGTGGGTGCAACGGTCGGCATCTTACTCGCCGGTATCATCTCCGATCTGCTGATTCGCCGTGGTTACTCAATGTCCTTCGCGCGCAAGTTGCCATTGGTGGTCGGCTCGATGCTGGGAATGTCGATCGTGCTGGTGAATTTCACCGACTCGAACGTGATCTGCATTGCCGTGCTGACCATGGCCTTCTTCGCCCAAGGAATCGCTTCGTCGTCGTGGGCGGCCGTATCGGAAGTCGCGCCCAAGGAACTGATCGGCCTGACCGGCGGGGTCACCAGCCTGGCCGCCAACATCGGCGGGATCGTCACCCCGATTGTGATTGGCGGCATCGTCCACGCGACAGGCTCGTTTGCCTACGCCTTCTGGTTCATTGGCGCCGTGGCGTTGATGGGAACCTTGTCGTATTCGTTACTGCTCGGTCGCTTGTATCGCATCGAACTCAAGGCGCGCTGAGCCAAGAAACCGCTTTTCTCCAACACGAGGCGGCTTTCGTCCAACTTTGCAAAAGATTGCCGCCGTACGCTGACGCTTCAAACAGGACGACTAAAAAAATGACGATAACCGAGTACGTGTTTACCCCGGATCTGCCCGTGACCTTGCCAGTCGTGGGCAGCCAGCAGCGCTTTCCCGTTGGCCGGGTATTTTGCGTCGGCCGCAATTACCCTTGGCCAGATACCCAAGGCCAGTCCCGCCAGCCGCCGGTGCTCTTCATGAAACCGGCAAGCAACGTGGTGGATGCGACGGGCGAAGTGACTTTCCCGCCATTGACCGAAGAGTTTGCCCACGAAATCGAATTGGTCGTGGCCATCGGTGAGGGCGGCACCAATATTCCGCAGAGCCAGGCGCTGGCCTATGTCTGGGGCTATGCCGCCGGTCTCGATCTGACCCGTCGTGATGTCCAGCGCGCGGCCAAAAGCAATGGTTTGCCCTGGGAAGGTGCCAAGGTGTTCGACGGCGCCGCGCCGATGACCGCCATCGTGCCGGTGACTCGCGCCGGACACCCGGACGGCGATTTGTGGCTGAACGTCAACGGCGAAGAGCGCCAACGCGACAGCCTCGACAGCCAGATCTGGTCGGTGAGTGAAATCATCAGCCGCATCTCGCAATCGGTAGCGCTCCGGGCCGGTGACTTGATCATGACCGGCAGCCCGGCGGGCGTCGATGTGCTGCAACCGGGCGACATCATCAATGCCGGGATCGACGGCATCGGCCAACTGGAAATGCGCGTCGGTCAGCGACCTTGAACCCGACACACGCGCTCGTGAATTGAAAAAAGGAGATAACAACATGTCCAGCCCTTTGAAAGTGGCCCTGGTCACCGGCGCCGGCAGCGGAATCGGCCGCGCTGTGGCCCTCGGCCTGATGGCAGACGGATTCACCCTGGTGTTGGCCGGTCGCCGAGCGGAGCCGTTGCAGGCCTTGGTCGAATGGGCGCTCAGCGAAGGACACGAAGCGTTGGCGGTGCCCACTGATGTGCGCGACCCGGCCAGTGTCGATGCGCTGTTTGCCACCATCACCGAGGTCTACGGACGCCTCGACGTGGTGTTCAACAACGCCGGGGTCAATGCCCCTGCCGTGCCGCTCGATGAGCTGACATTCGAGCAGTGGAGAAACGTGATCGACACCAACCTCAACGGCGTTTTCCTCTGCGCCCGTGGAGCCTTCGCACTGATGCGCCGGCAACAGCCACAGGGCGGACGCATCATCAATAACGGCTCGATCTCGGCGCATACCCCACGACCGTTCAGCAGCGCCTACACCGCCAGTAAACACGCGGTGTTGGGACTGACCAAATCTCTGGCCCTGGACGGGCGCGAATTCAACATCGCCTGCAGCCAGATCGACATCGGCAACGCCTTGACCGAAATGTCGGTGCGCATGACCAAAGGCGTGCGCCAGGCCAACGGCACCATTGCCGTGGAGCCGATGGTGGACGTCAAGCATGTGGCCGATGCCGTGCGCTACATCGCCGGTCTGCCGCTGGAGGCGAACGTCCTGAACATGACCGTCATGGCCAGCGCCATGCCGTTTGCCGGTCGCGGTTGAACCGGCCTTTTTACTCCGTTACGCGAGGTCCATATGAAGCCAGAAGTTTTGCAGCTCAGCCCGATCCTGATCCCTGAAATCAACGCGCGGCTCGATGAGCTGTTTACCGTCAGACGCTACTTCCAGCAGGCCGACAAGCAGGCATATTTGCAGGAACACGGTGCGAACATTCGCGGGGTGATCACCGGCGGGCATACCGGCATCAGTCAGGCGCTGATGGCGCAGTTGCCCAAACTGGAAGTGGTGGCGGTCAATGGCGTCGGCACCGATGCGGTGGACCTGGCTTACGCCAGGGATCGCGGGATCCGCGTCACCGCGACCATCGGCGCGCTAACCGAAGATGTCGCCGATCTGGCCATCGGTTTGCTGATTGCCGTGTGTCGCGGGCTGTGCACCAGTGATCGTTACGTGCGTTCGGGCCAATGGCCGCATAGCCCGACGCCGTTGGCCCCGTTACCGTTGGCGCGTCAGGTGTCTGGCATGCGCATCGGCATCGTCGGCATGGGTCGGGTCGGGCGTGCCGTGGCGACGCGAGCCGCGGCGTTCGGTTGCCCGATCAGCTACACCGATTTGCAACCCATGAGCGATGTGAACCACACCTTCATCGCCGACTTGAACCAACTGGCCAGCAACAGCGACGCGCTGATTCTCGCGGCCGCCGCCGATAAGGCTGAAGCCATCATCAATTCCGAGGTGCTGCAGGCGCTGGGCAAGGACGGGTATCTGATCAACGTGGCGCGCGGCAAGCTGGTCAACGAGGTCGATCTGGTGACGGCACTGGCCGCTGGAGAGATCGCGGGCGCGGCACTGGATGTGTTTGTCGATGAACCGAACGTACCCGAAGCACTGTTTGGTAACGAGCACGTGGTGCTGCAGCCCCATCGCGCGAGTGCGACGCTGCAGACTCGCACGCGAATGGGAAATATGGTGGTGGCGAGCCTGGTGGACAGTTTCGCCGGGAGAATACCGCAGGGGTCTGTGACTGACTGAACGTTGGCCGCCGAGGAGATTGCGCCCCTGCCGGGCGCACCATAAAAAATCCGATGCCAGAGGTCTGGCATCGGATTTTCGAGGAAGCCCTGCTGAGACTCAAGTACTTAAGTGAACAGCATTACGGTCATTGGCCGGACCTTGTCAATGCAGGGCTTGCGAAACACTCGTTCCTTATCAGGTGAGCGGTTTGCGCAGCAGGATATCGACCGCGAAGACGCCCAGGACAGTCCCGGACACCCAGCGTTGGGTGCGCATGGCAGAGGGTCGCTTGGCCAGGAATCCGCTGACCCGGGAGGCGGCGAGGACGATCATTCCGTTCACGGTGACGGCAATGGTGATCTGTACCAGCCCCATCTGGATGAATTGCTGGAAGGTAGACCCTGCGGAAGGGTCGATGAACTGGGGAATCAGCGCGGAATACATCAGCGCAATCTTCGGATTCAACAGGTTCGTCACCAGCCCCATGGTGAACAGCCGTCTCGGCGAGTGAGGTGGCAGCTCCCGCGCCTCGAAGGGGGAACTCCCCCTGGGCTTCAGCATGTTCCAAGCCAGATAGCCTAGATAAAATGCGCCTGCGATCCTGACGACATCGTAGGCGACTGGCACTGCCTTGAACAAAGCGGCCAGTCCCAGTCCCGCCGCCAACAGGTAGCACACGAAGCCTAGCGCCACACCCGCCAGCGAAATCATCCCGGCCAACCGCCCCTGGGAAATCGCCCGCGAGGTCAGGTAAATCATGTTGGGACCCGGCGTCAGAACCATGCCCAAGGAGATGATGGCCACACCGGCCAGGTTTTCCAGCGCCATCATTAGCGTGCTCCTTCGTTCAATGGAGATTTGTCGGCTCGCTGTTCGAGCCAGCCGAGACTGCCGCGGAACAGCGCATGCTGAGCGCGCTGTGCCACTGGCCGAACCACGATTTCGTCGACATTGACATGGGCGGGCTGATCGGCAACCCAGGCCACGACCTGGGCGACATCGTCCGCGCTCAAAGGCCGGTCGACATCCTTGTAGAGGGCGCTGACCCGTTCGGCGTCGCCACGAAAACGATTCAAGGAAAACTCTGGCGTATGCACCATGCCGGGGAGCACTTCGGTGATGCGCACCGGTACACCCTTCATCTCCAGTCGCAAGGACTGGGTCAGTGCGCGCTGAGCGCCCTTGGCCGCGCAATAACCGCCTCCCCCCTCATAACTGGCCAGCGCAGCCGTAGAGGTAATATTGATGATGGCCCCTTGGGATGCGATGAGCCGAGGCAATAGCAGTTGGGTCATCCGCAAAGTCCCCAGTACGTTGCTGTTGAACATGTTAGTCCAATCCTCAGCACTGGCCGTGTCTACCGCATCCAGGCCGATCGCACCGCCCGCACAGTTCACCAGAAGATCGCACTCGCAAATCTGTCCCAAGTCCTCCTCTCGCGCTTGTGTCACATCCAGCACAATGGCGCGTCCGCCGGTTTCGTCGGCAATCTGCTCGAGCCGATCCCCCCTGCGCGCCACAAGGAATACCCGCCAGCCACTTCTGGCCAAGGTACGAGCGCAGGCCTCGCCAATGCCACTGCTGGCACCTGTAACAACTGCTGTTTTCAAGATTGAGCGCCCCATGACTCGGATAAATGTTCGAAGATCGTTCCCACGTCTCGTACCAACGCGGGACGATCGAAGCTGCGCAGACGAAGGCGCGTGCCAGAGCCCTCATAAACACCGCTGGCGAAGCGATCCAGGTTCTGCGGCTGAGCCCAGTACAGGGTACCCAAACCATCACGCGGCGAGCTGTTGCGGCGGGCGATCACCCATGCCCCCCGCTCGCGGTGCAATGGCCTGCCCTCCTTGCTAAGGCTGCGCGCAAGGTCCCTGTAGCGGGTAGACGCCCCGGTCTGGATTTCCCAAGCGATCCCCAGCAGGTCGATATCCCTCACCTCTCGCCAGAGGAACGGGATTTCGGCGCCACCGACCCGGGCACCGATTTCCAGGAACAGCAATTGGTCATCCAGGTCGAACAGTTCGAGGTGGAAGACGATTTCTCGCTCAGGCGCGAAGACTGCCAGCAGTTGCTCGACGCGCCCCGCAATCCGCCGTTCGTCATCGCCCTCCTCGAGTTCGATGCTACCCAGCGGGCTGTCCGGACCGAAATCGGCACAGCTGTTCACATAACGCGACGCCGTGACGACCACTATCCGTTGCCCATCCCACCAGCCGTCCACGTGCAGGATGGGGGCCGCGCAGTAAGCCTGGACCATCATCGGCTCCGTGGCCTGACTAATCTGATCAAGATCCCTTGGGCCGCGAAGAAACCTTACGCCGCGACTCGCCGTGCCGTAGCGCGGCTTGAGCACCAGCGGATAGCCGTGTTCAGCGGCCAGTCGCTCCACCGCTTCGCGGGAATCTGCAGGCGAGGCAGGCAGCACGCCGATCGACGATTGCCGGCCTGCGACCTCCAGCATGGTGAGCTTGTCGCGAAACCGCTCGGTCCACGCGACAAGATCTCCCGGTACCTGCCATCGCTCACGGATAGAAGCCGCATTGAGCAGGTCGCCCTCATTGAGGGCAACCACCAGCGCTGGAACGCCATGTTGCTCGACCAGACGCTCGGCCTCAGCCATGACCGCCTCAGCATCGTCCAGTGAGACGAGCGCCGAACTTGACGCCAGGCGCTCGCTCGGCAGGGACGCGCAGGATTCGGGCGTACAGATCGCCCGAATCTGCATTCCTGCTGGCAGTTCGTATCGGTCGTATAGCGCTTGGCTGCCGACCCAACGGTGCAAGCAGAGGACATATTTCATGCCGTGGGATCCACGATGAAGTTGACCGCCGCTACCAGTTCGTCACCGATACGCACGGCATCCTCGCGCGAGGAGCCTGTTGCCAGGACGTACCCTGAAACGCAGTCGGCAACGGTGTCGAGCGGTGGAATCGTATCGCCCTCATGCTTCTGGATGACTACGGCACGCTCGGCTGCGCCCAGTTCGAACAGGAACGGCAGGAACACCCGTGGAGTCTCGCCCGACTTGGTATGGCGTACATCGACGTCAGGCTTGAGATCGAGCTCGACCTTTCTGACCTTGCCAGGCGTCGGTACGAAGAACTGGATCGCGGCACCCGCCTTCGGCTCGGGCGACACATCCGGCAGGGTGTCGATACCCAGCGGCACAGTCAGGAACATGCGGTTCAGGTCCAGGCCGAACGCACGCCGCACCAGTTCCGGGGCACCCGAGCCCGCCAGGCGAGCGTGGGATTCGAGTACACGAGGACCTTTCGGGGTAAGCACAAACTCGCTGTGGGAAGGACCTTCCTCCAGCTCTACGGCATCGAGCAGGCGGCAGGTCATTTCCTTCAGCTCGCTCAGCCATTTCCTGGCCTCGGTGCTCGGCGTGCTGACTTCCCACTCAACGTATTTGTCGTTCATGCGGTACTGGGAGTAACCAATCGGCAGGTGGCGCCCCTTGAACGAGAAGGAGTCGACGCTGACGACCGGCCCCTCCAGGTACTCCTCGATGATAATGTGCTTGACGTCGGCATCCTGAAGCGCCTGCCAGGCCTTGGAAGCAGAGGCTGCGTCATCGCAGGGATGGATATGCAGGCTGGCCACGCCTTCGGCGGGTTTGAGAACCGACTTGCCATGCTCTTTGACGAACGCGACGGCATCCTGCGCACTGGTGACATGGCGATAGGCAACCGGGCTCAGGTTGTGCTCGACCAGCAACTCGCGCATGGCCACTTTGTCCTTGAGCAGGCGCGCAGTCTTATAGGAAACCCCGGTGAGACCGAAGTGATCGACCACCTTGCCCGTTGACTCGCCCGCCACTTCGGTAGTGGTCATGATGCGGTCGAACGGACGTTCGCGGTGCAGCGGCTCGAGGACCTTGATAATGGCCTCGGCGTCGTCAATCCTGGCATGCACCACCTGTTCGCAATGGGCGAGGATTTCCTGCTCGTAGTCACCCTCTTGATGCACCAGTACGACGTCGATGCCCAGCTCCTTGGCACCGTGAATGGGCGAGGGACGGCCACCGACTACTGCGATACGCTTATTCATGCATGAACTCCATGTCTATTGTGATGGTTTTTTGAAGCAAAGGCTCAACTGCCGTATACCCTGCGCAGCCAGCGTGCCTTGCCGTTGAGCAGAGGCTGGAACGCCTTGCGGCGGTGCAGCACGCGGGCATTTTTGAAAATGAAGAAGTCACCTGGTTGCAACACCACCTCTATACCCTGGGCATCGCGCAGGCACTGGCGCAGGAGCCCAAGTGCCTTTTCGCTGTCCAGGTCGAGGGCGGCCACGATGCCATCGTCAAAGCGCAGGCGATAACCACCCTCGTCGTGCTCCAGCACCGGCAGCACCCTCGGCTGGCCATCGAAGCCCTCGTTGGAGGCAGGGGCGCCAAAGGTGTAGGCAGACTTCTGCAACTGGGCGATCGCCCAGCCGGGCAGCTTTGAAAGGACATGATCCACACAAACAATGTCGGTGGAGGCGCCTTCAAAGTTGCGCACGGCGGTAAAGGCCAAGAAGTTCGGCACGGCGGTCGCGACATTTCGGCCTTGATCGGCAAAGGGCCAGTTGGGATTGTCGGTGTGCCAGAAAAACTCCACATCCGCGCCCCAAGAGCTGGTGGTGCCCGCGGCCTCCGGAACCGGAACGACATTTCTGACCAGCTTGCCGAAGTTTTCATACTCGACTGCATGCGGCCTGACACCGAGCAGCCGCAACATGCCAAAGTGCAGCAGATCGAAGTCAAGAACACACTCGGCGTTGGGCAGGAAACCATTGCGCGGCGTCGCGACGTCCGTAGAGAGCGAAATGCCTCTGATGAGCAACGCTTTGTGCGGGCTGGCAGGAAATGCGCGAATTGCCTCGACGATGTCCTGGCCCAACACGGTACCGAGCCAGTCCCCGCCGACTGCACCCACACTGTCAGCGCAGTGCGGCGTTTCGGCCAGCCTCACGCGACAGCCCTCCAGCCCGGTGAGGTCGGGATCATTGACGACCACCACCTGTACCAACGAAGCCTCCTGAACATCCATGGCCATGACGCTCATGATTTGCGGTTCAGGTATGAGGTGGCCTTGGGGTCCGGCTGATGAGCGAACGCCTTGGTTCGTCGGATAAACATCCCCAGCGGCAGGATCAGGTAGAGCAGAACATAATCCATAGTGCACCTTCCCTAGTGTATGAAAGAGTTAATCCAGCGGTACTGTCTCGCGCCAGTCGACCGCCTCCTCGAACTGAGGCTGCTCCGATTTATCGAGGTAGAAGTCGCCGATCGCCAGCACATCCATGTTGGTACGCATAAAGCAGCGATAAGCTTCGAACGGCGTGTTCACAATGGGCTCACCGCGCACGTTGAACGAGGTGTTGACCAATACTGGACACCCTGAACGCTGATAGAAGTGTTCAAGCAGCGCCCGGAACCGCGGGTTGCGCTCCCGGTCCACGGTCTGCACCCTTGCCGAGAAGTCCACGTGGGTGATTGCCGGCAGATCGCTACGCACCAACTTGAGCAAGTCGATCCCGGTAAGCCGCGCACTCTCCTGTGGGATCGCCTTGCGAATGCCCGTTGCAATTGGCGAGACCACCAGCATGTAGGGGCTTTCCTCGACGATGTCGAAGTAGTCTGCCGCTTTTTCCTCAAGCACCACGGGAGCGAAGGGGCGGAAGGACTCGCGGAACTTGATGCGCAGGTTCATGTTTGACTGGGTGTCCGAGCGACGCGGATCACCCAGGATCGAACGGCTGCCAAGCGATCGCGGACCGAACTCCATTCGCCCCTGGAACCAGCCGATGACCCCGCCGTCCTCTATGCTGGTGCTCACCCGCTGGTCGAGCTCTTCCTGCGAAAGCCTGTGAAAAACAGCGCCGCAGGCTTCCAGTTCGTCCCTGATCTGCTCCTCGCTGTACTCCGGTCCAAGCAATGCTCCGCTCATGCCATCGCGCACGCCAGCAGGCAGCTCGCGGCTTGCTACCCTGCGATGCTTGCGGTCAGTCAGCAGCGCGGCGCCCAGCGAGCCACCCGCATCGCCAGCCGCCGGTTGCACCCACAGACGGTCGAAAATCCGCTCACGCGAGATCACGCCGTTGGCTACGCAGTTAAGGGCTACGCCCCCGGCCATGCACAGCGCGGTCTCGCCAGTGAGCTCACGGGCGGTCTTGGCCAGGCGCGAAACGACTATCTCCGTGACTTTCTGCACCGATGCTGCCAAATCGAACTCGCGATCGGTAAGGGGGGCCTCGGGCAAGCGCCGCGGACCACCGAACAGCTGCTCAAAGGCATCGCCCGTCATGACTTGGCCTTTGATGAACTCAAACTTGGTCCAGTCGAGCCTGAAGCTGCCATCGGGCTTCACATCGATCAGATGCGAGAGGATCATGTCGACGTAATGAGGCTTGCCATATGGCGCAAGTCCCATGAGTTTGTATTCGCCGGAGTCCACCTTGAAGCCACAGAAATAGGTGAAGGCCGAATAGAGCAGGCCCAGCGAATGGGGAAAGGACAACTCGGCGACCAGCTTGATACCTTCTGGCCTGCCGTGCCAGATGGTGGTCGTCGCCCATTCGCCGACACTGTCGATGCACAGGATCGCGGCGCTCTCGAAAGGACTGGGGAAGAATGCCGATGCGGCGTGGGACTCGTGGTGACCATGCACGTCGATTCGGCGACCGTCCCGGTCCCCCATCGCTCTGAGATGACGCACGACCTCACGGTCCATCCGGCGCTTGGTTGATAACCATTCGCCAAGCACCGGTGCGTAGGTGCGCGCTGCCGAAAACCCGGCCACAGCGGCCGTCGAGAGTACCCGACGGAACTTGAGTGCCGGGTCTTCGTAATAGGCAACATGGTCGACATCAGCCAGGTTTATACCTGCGTTCCTCAGGACGTACTCGATGGCCTTGCGTGGAAAACCCGGGTCATGCCGTATCCGGCTGAAACGCTCTTCCTGGGCCGCGGCAACGATCTTGCCGTCCACCACCAGAGTGGCCGCGCTGTCGTGATAAAAGGCAGAAATGCCAAGCGTAATCGTCATAGCAGCGACCTCACTTTTTCGCGAAACTTATCCAGCATTGTTTGCTCCCTGGGTGGATTGAGCGCGACGAATCCATTACGGACGCGCGCCCAGAGTTCATCACGGTCACTTCGAGAAAATGCGCAAAGGTAGGTATCCAGACTCGCGGCAGCCCATGCCGTATGCCCGGTGGAGATGTTGTCGATGGAGTTGTGCAGATCGACGAACATCGTCGGATAACCGTAGGCAACCAACGCCTTGTGGGTACGCCGATAACCGCCCCCTACTCCGGACAGCTCCATCGCCAGGTTCAGCCCGAGAATCTCCGGGCAGTAGGTTTGGGGGTATCGCCCGATAGACAACCAGAACACGGGCAGCTCGAAGTTCTCGTCGTTGAAGCAAGCGGCGTTGGCGTATCCAGGGTCAGCGGTGGCCGGCAACTCGCCATGTACGGCCTTGAGCAGATGGCGGTAGATGACCGGATGGTTCTGCGCCTCGATTCCATTGCCCAACTCATCGAAAAGCGTTTCGAACAGTCTGCTGCCGTACGCCGTGGAGGCTACCGCCGGGTGGGCGAACCCGGCCAGCCAGGCCCCGTCGATCATTGTCAGCGGCGCCAGGGACAGGATATCGGCGACCACCTCATCGCGAGACGGCAGCTCTTCGTCCTGCTCCAGTGCCTGGTTGGAGGCTTCATGCTGGCCCTGCAACCACTGCTGCAGGACACCGGGAGCCCAATGCTCCGGCAACGAGCAATGCCCCTTGGTGACGCCAAGGGCGGCCCTGGCCAGCCAGCTCTTTACGTAGTGACCGGCATAGGCTTCCTCTGACGGCGTGAGCTCCATTCGCAACAGGCGCGGGTAGGCCTGTCGCGGGCTGAATCTGGCGGCCAACGCGCCGGTTTCAGCGACCTCGCGAAAAGTCCCGGCGAGTTTGCCGTCGTCTTTCCATACCTGGAAAGCCGGGGTCTGCCTGGGCGCATCGGAGTAAGGCAAACTGGAGATCCAGCGGTGAAGAATGGCAATATCGTCGCGACTGAAGATTCGGAACATCTTGCCCCGCGGCGAAATCAGGCTGGTGAGCAGTGGACTCGATTCCGGCTTGCCCGCCCGCACGTAGGCGCTGGCGGCAAGATGGTCGAGAAACTTCAAAGAGTCGTCGACCGCGAGCAAGGGCTTCATCGGCACCTTATTCAACTGAGTCTTGTCATGGTATTGGCAAGCATCCAGCCGACGTCGGCTGATCAGGTGGCGCGCCGCCTCTCTCGGATCGAGCCAGCGCTCAAGTACATCGAGCAGCGCCTTGTTCATCTCCTCGGCCTGCCAGCGCGCCCACAGGTAGCCTTGGCGTACCCCATCGTTTCCGGCAGCGCCCATTTGCACGAGAAATTCCCGGACTGCCGTTTCGGCGAGCACGGCAAGATCATCGGTACTACCGGCGGGGTCGCAACGCAGATCGAGA
Source organism: Pseudomonas sp. GGS8 (assembly GCF_024168645.1). Lineage (NCBI taxonomy): Bacteria > Pseudomonadati > Pseudomonadota > Gammaproteobacteria > Pseudomonadales > Pseudomonadaceae > Pseudomonas > Pseudomonas sp. GGS8. The sequence goes on from NZ_JALJWF010000001.1 coordinate 6,045,605, forward strand.
AATTGGCGGGCGGACGGCTCGTTATGGGCGATGAACTCAAACGAGGGCAACAGCCCGCAATGGCGCAGGTAAAGGTTGACCCCCAAGATCTGGGCCGTCAGCGACTCCGGGAAATGCCCCAATACGACCAGGGTCGAGGCAAAGTTGAAGGCTCCATCCGAGATCCTCGGGTCGGCCACCGCTCGCAGGAGATCTTCGCCAGCATCTGCCAGCGCATGCTGACGCAGCAATTCCTGGTAGCGCTGGATACGACTGGCCCCCGGCTGACCGGCACCCACATCCACCGCATGAATACGCAGCGCTGCCATCGCATGGCGCGCTTCATTATTCCAGCTGCCGCACACCCCATGAATCAGGTGCTGACTGCCGATCAGAAAGGGAGCCGACTCCAACGCCGCCTTGGCATGCAACGCCTGGGCATCCGCTTCGCTCCCCTCGATTGTCTGTGCCAACCTTCGGAAACCGTCGCGCAACGGCCCAAGCCGCTCGCATGCAACACTCGCCAGCCCAGCCAAAGCCGCCGGGCTGGTGAAGTCGATGTCTGCCAAGTCCGTCCCATGCACCGCATCCAGGCAAGTGCGCAGGGTGACCGACGTGAACATACGCCTGGCCTCTCCCCCGGTCTCTGCCCCGAGGAAGCTGGAAAAGATTTGCCTATTAGTCTTCATCAGTGCATTGGATATATGGAGGAATTGTTTTTCTTCTTGGCTTTTTTCTTTTTCTTGAACAAAGAGCCAAGTGCCTTGCGAATTCGCTTTAACATAGAGCCTCCTAAACTTTCACTGCAGGTATCGATGAATGGCGCGTGCTACGACATCACTGCCAAGGTCGGTAAAGTGCGCGCGATCAACGTATAACCATTCATCGCCCGGACGTTCTCTAAAATCATCGATCAGACTGGCAAATCGAATACCCAAGTCATGACAACTATTGGCCAGACTATCGGCGTAATATTCCGCGACAGCGGGAGTGGATATGTCGCCATATAAATGCTGCCAAGTACCAAACCGGGAAATCCGATCAAGTTCATCGAACAGCTTCTGCTCTTCGGCACACGGCGTCCTTACCCAAGTCGCCAAGGGCTGGAGAACAAACGTAAGTTCCGCACCCAAAGAATCCGCGAGTCGTTTCCAGGTCGTCAGACAATTCATGGTGTCTTGTAGAGCGCGTACCAGAGTTTGCGAAATCGGCGGAACCTCAGTCGTTTCGGCTGGCCACTTTGGAAGTTTACCAGGCGGCAGTTCTGCACCATTTTCCTCAGCAATTTCATCAAACTTTTCGTAATAGTCACCGCAGAAGTAGAACGGTGGCAGATCACCTCGAATAAACTCAGGAAGACGCGCCATGACCAGAGTATTGAAGCCGCCCATGATCACGATACGTCGCAACGCAGGCAGTCGATGGGCATGCAGCATAAACAGCATCAATTCCTGGGTCGCGTTAAAGGTATGCCCAGCAAAATTCAGCCATGGCGTACCGCGAGAATCATGCGCGGACAGGCGGCTCGCTACCGAGGCAGCATCACTGGAGGCCCCGTAACCCAAGGCTGACGAGGCCCCGACCAGCAAATTCACTTCTGGCAGCGCGCAGGCCTCCAGGTTGCCGACACTGACCGGCCGGCCTTGCGCATCATAGGCCAGGCGAAATCCGAGCCGATCGGTATTGATCGCTTCCGAACGGTAATCGGCGGCATTGAAACCCATCACATAAGGCAGGTACTGGGAACGACTGCGACTGGCAAATTGATCGTAGGTGAGCATCTGAGGTGTCAACTTCACACGTTCCAGACTGGGATCGTCCAATGCAATGCGTTTGCGTCTTTTAAACATGGCCAAGCCACTCCTTATAGCGAGAATCAGAATTCCATTTGATCAGCCAATTTTTTGGGACGAACGGGCACCCTCGATTATTTAATATCGAAAGTGCGAACCTGCTAATAACGACCCACAGCAAGCCAGGCACCATAAGTTTGGGATATCACTAATCCAAACAGTTAGATGCATGAAGCTCGAAATTAATTAAAACCGGGTGCGAGCAAAATAATTCACAGCACAATGCGACGAGGTGGGAAATTCAGTGATGGCTTTTGCGAGGTGCAATTTGAAAGTATTGCAGACTGCAATACGGTGATGTGGATAGCTTCCATGCATTGTATCGTCCCTTTTACTTTTATTCTTTTCGGCCCATCCGAGGGGCTCATGCGATCGATTCTAGACATTGAATCCCAAATGTCAAATGAAAGTACCTGCATTTTATCCATGAAAAAAAATATTCATGAAAGGCGCGTAAATCAACAAACCCTATGTATACCCGGTCACACTCCTGACAGAAACTGACAGCGCCTCCTTTATGCTGCGTCCACCTTCTAATGGAGCCGCCCCATGAGCGCGGAACCTGCGGTGATGGTGCAGGCACGCGACCTCTATTTATTCAGTTACCCCATTTAGATCATGACTTAGGCCCGCCACGGTGGAAGAGCCCCTTCGAAAAGTGAAAAGGCTCGATGCAGAAAACTGTTGAAGCGAGCGGCATCACGCCGCAGCCCTGCCTGTTGACCACCAATCAGGCACAGATGGGCCACCTGACCAATCACTTCTGCTCCGCCTGGCACATGGACCAAGCGGCGGCACGTCCGTATCGCGAAGTCCAGTCGCCTTGTGTCGACACGCTGCTGGAACTCGCCTACCAACGGATCGTGCAGCGACCAGGCTCGGATGGAAACTTCCCGCCCAGGTTGTTTCTCAGCGGCGATACTCAAGTAGCGTGTCAAGGTTTCGCCCGCGCTACGACCCTGCGCTGCATAGGCGAGCATGCGCTCCGTGTAGTCTTCTTCCCAAGCGGCCAGCAAGGTGCGGACAAAGTCTTCGCGATTGCGGAAATGGTGATAGAACGATCCGCGGGTCACATTCAATCGGCGCGATAGACTCTCGGCCGAAACGCCAAGATGCCCAATTTGGTCGAGGGCCTCAAAACCAGCCGCGATCCAATGGTTACGAGTTAGTTTTCTCACGAGTTACTTCGCTCCATATTTAGCGCCATACAGACTGTGTAGGGTGCGCAACCGATTCTGGTGAGATGGTTGGTTGAATCCTGGTTCGGTGTCGACAAGCGCCGTGCGACGCTGCTCCCTGTTCTACCAGCTGGGCAGCAAGAGCTCTATGATGCCTTGATCGGGCTCAGTATCCGACAAGGAGAAGCTGGCGCCTCAACAACATCCATTTAATTCATGCTGCTCCACTCGGTGTATCCGGAATGGCAGCCGGGCCACTGAGGCGAGTGAATGGTTTGTTGCTGGAGTCATGAGTTTTCGGCAGCGCTGTATTCAGTGGCAAAAAGCTCAAAAAATCGGGGGTTTTCGCATATGTCGGGGAGACAATGTTTGGCTACCACATCACCTGCTCACACTCTGCGTACGCTGTCCGAACTTGATTACTATGACAGCAGGTCGGTTCCGCTCTCTGCTGAAATCACTGTTCTCGACGCTTGGAACATCATGACGGCCGAACCGGGACTGCTCATGCGGCTAGCTTTCCGAGCGAGGGATGCCATTTCCTCGTTATTCGGCGTGAAACGGATCGGCGGGTTCTCCGGCGCTAGGCGGGTGACAGTGCAAGTGGGCGAACAGCTGGATTTGTTTCTGGTGGAACATAGTGCCCCCGACATGCTGGTTCTGACCGCGCGTGATCGACACCTGGATGTCATGATTTGTCTTTCGATAACAGATCGTGTGCTCATGATCACAGCATCTGTCGTCACGCATAACGCCTTTGGGCGCATCTATATGCTGCCGGTAGGTCCAGCGCATAAGCTGATCGTCAATCGTGATCTCAGGCGACTGAAACGAAAGCTAGAAGGAATGGGATCAAATCTTACGAGCAAATAGATACGGCTGGGGGCGGACAGGTTTCTCAGAGCACGTCTCGAACAAATCTCCAGCCAGCCAAAATCAGGGTGAACAAGCGTTAGGGGTTGCACGGACGGTTTGGCGTTTTGTTTACACCTGGCAACTGGAAAGGCCAAAGGAAAACCACTACAGACATAGAATTATCGAGCTATCGTAGGGGTTGAGAAGTGCACCGAGTGTGAGGCGAACGGAGAGGTCTGGAATGGCACCGACAAGTGAGTCGGGCTGTCCCTGATCGCCAAATGAACGTCCGCGGTTAGTCGGCTAATCGACAGGGCGCCAGACTTCAATCTCAGGCACACCCTTATGATCGAACAGCAATAGCCAAGGAGGCAGTATGCTCGCTCGCTTCTCGACCGAACTCCAGACCCGAGAGGAGCTCAATGCAAAGCAGGCAGATCCCATGGACTGCGGCATCACCTCCCCGCCAAGGCATGCATTGGGCCCCAAGTTCAACATTGTCTGTCAGCAGAAACCATTCAAAGGCTGGTCAGCCAATGTGCAAATCCTGCAAAGAGCCTACGAGGGAGACAATGAAGCCTACCATCTGGCGCCGGGCCTTTATGCAACCGGCTTGATGATTTCCGGCGGCTTCACGTCGAACTACGTCGCAGCGACAGGCAACCGACAGATTTATGTGGAAATCGACGCCATGCGCGCTGTGGATGCGCGCGATGCCGAACAAGAGCACTGTCGGGATATTCTGCACGCCTACGATATTACGTTGAAAGCCATGCAAGATGCTCTGGATAGAGCAAAGGCCAGCGGCCCCTATGTCGGGGATAAACGCGACAAGGTCGTGCGAGCCACGAAGAACGCCATACTCATGGGCCTGCATCCGAAGCTTCAAGAGATCGTCCGCGCCTGTGTAATCGACAATTGGGGCGTGAAGATCCCAGAGTTCGAAGCCAAGCTCCGGCAGCTCTACCTGAACACATGCGACCTCACACAACAGCGCGACGCCAATGGCTGGCACACCCTCTCGCCGGACCTCAACAACAAGTCCGGGAGTCTCTGGTCATGGACAGAATACGCCAGCGAACAACTGATGCCTTCCAACCTGCACGCACTCATGCTGGGAGAGGTCAAGGACATCCGAAAACTTCTGCGAGGCCCGAATTTTTCAGTAAACACAACGTCCAGTCAGCAACTGATCACACTCTGAAAACCATTTGCCCCTATGAGGTTTTCCAGTGTCAGTAAGCGTCTGTTCGACAACCTTGGTTAATTGCCGAGGGCAGTCTGGTGCGGATCTTGGAGGATTGGTGCCCCGTTTGCATTCGACGTAACCCGTCATTTGCATTTGTTCTGACCACCGATTGCTAAAGCAATCAGGATCCGAAAATAGCTCACTCGGTCGACGGGACGGGCGCTTTGCTGCCCAAGCGGATCAGTTCATTGGAGAAACACAGCCCGACGATGATCAGTGCCGCCCCCGCGTACAGGCTTTCGCGCGGTACTTCATTGAGCGCCACAAACGCCAGCAGCGCGGCGAACAGCGGCTCGGTCAGCTCCAGCGCCTGCACTTGGGATGGCTTGAGATACTCGATGGCCTTGGTGGTGCAGAAGAAGCCAAGGATTGTCGGCAGCGCAGCCAGCGCCAGCAGTGCGGCGATCGCCAGCGGCGACAGCTCGCCGATCGCGAAACCATCGGCCGCAGCCGGCATCAGCAGGTACAAGCTGCCAAAGAACAGCAATTGCCGGGTGAAGTGCAGCCCCCCCGACACGCCCATCCGCTTCATGGCAACCGAAAAGGCCCCATAGCCGCAGCCGGCCATGGAGGCTAGCGCAGCACCTTGCAGGGTAAAGCCCTGCTGCAGATCGGCGCCGAAGATCACCGCGATCCCGGCGATAGCCAGTGCGGCGCCCACGGTCGCGTTCGCGGTGATGGCATCCTTGAGAACAATGCGCCCCAGAATGATCGAGGAAATTGAGGCACTGGCCATCAGCACCACCACCACACCTGCCGCAGCGTAATGTCGATAGGCGGACGTTTCGAAGTGGAACAGCACAAAGATGCCAAGGAACGCGCAGATAGCCGCCTGAGTCCATTTGGTCGTCGACGCCGGGCGCTTGAGCAAAAGCAGCAAGATCGAGAGAAGCATGCAACCCAGTACGGTCTTGATGACGGCGACACTGCTGGCGGTAAAGCCATTACTCATGAGCACTTTGCTGAGTACACCGATCGTTGCGTTCAGTGCCGCGGCGGAGAGTGCAAATATGACGCCTTTGCTGAAAGTAGATTGCATTGATGACGATCCCTGTCGCTGATTTTGTCGTTGGATAGAATGCCGCACCACATCGACGGCGCGAAGTTCGAGAATACGAAGATCCCGCCACCCCCCGCTTTCATTGCTGCATAAGCCGAGCATCAAAATCCGAAGTTCTACCGAAATCCGCGCTTTGAATGAGCCACCTCTCTACACCGCCTCCACTTCATTGACCGGCAACGAAGCAAACATTTCAGTGCGGCACACCTCAAGGATCTCATCCGCCAGTGCAGAATCATCCGGGCAGGCACGCGACAAAATAATCGCACCGACAGCACGAGACAACAGGTCGATCATTTTTTTTCTCCCCTCACCCGGAGCGGCATCCGGCCTAGTCGGATATTTGTCCCCCAGTGTTTGCAAGGTGTGCTCGATCCCTTCGGCAAACGTCGCTTTCAAATCATCCGATTGACGCGCCGCGTCGCCGCACAGCGCGGCCATGGTGCAACCGCTGCCACGTCCGTCCCGATGTTCCCTCGACACATAGACGTCGATGAAGCCCGGAATATCGAGCGATTCAGCAACTGCCAGCGATTTGGAAAGGCTGCTGGCCGAGGCTTCGGCCATCAAGTCGGCCTTCGAACCGAAATGCTTGTAGAAACCTCCGTGGGTGAAACCGGCAGCCGCCATGAGGTCCGACACACCGACGCCGTCGAAGCCGCGCTCACGGAATAGCTCAGAGGCCGTCTCAACGATGTGCTCTCGATTGGCCTGCGCCTGGGCCTTGGTCACTCTCACGTGCAATACCTCATGTCCACTGGGAAATCATGCGCCCAATGATACATAGATGTTGGTCATAATCAAAATCGTTGACAGTTTAGATTTCGATCATCATCCTAATTGCACGCACAACCGATCTCCATCAACGGGCACGGAAGAAATACCAAATGACCGACCAGAATCTGTTCACCCCTTACACGCTTGGCGCCCTCACGCTCTCGAACCGTGTCGTCCTCGCGCCACTGACACGCAACCGTGCAAGCGAAGGCTTTGTGCCAAGCGAGTTCGCGGCCACCTATTACAGCCAACGCGCAAGCGCAGGCTTGCTGATCAGTGAAGCCACGCAGATTTCCCAACAGGGTCAGGGCTATCAGGACACCCCCGGGATCTACACGCAGGCGCAGATAGATGGCTGGCGCAAAGTGACCGAAGCCGTCCACGCCAAGGGCGGAAAAATCTTCCTGCAGCTGTGGCATGTCGGCCGCGTGTCGCACGTTGATCTGCAAGAAAACGGCGCCGCCCCCGTGGCCCCTTCTGCGCTGCGAGCCGCCACCAAAGTATTCGTCAACAACCGCTTTGAAGACGTCTCCGAGCCGCGCGCACTGGACATCAGCGAACTACCGGGGATCGTCTCCGATTTCCGCCAGGCCGCGGTAAACGCTGTCGCCGCCGGGTTCGATGGCGTAGAGATTCACGGCGCGAACGGCTATTTGCTGGATCAATTTCTCAAGGACAGCGCCAACCTGCGGACCGACGCTTACGGCGGCTCAATTGAAAATCGTGCGCGTCTGTTGCTCGAAGTGACGGCGGCCGTCATCAATGAAGTCGGCGCGGACCGCACCGGGGTGCGCTTGTCGCCAGTGTCACCGGCCAATGGTGTTTCCAGCAGTGATCCGCAGACGCAATTCGATTACGTCGTCGATCAACTCGACGCCCTCGGCGTCGTTTATCTGCACGTGGTCGAAGGCGCAACCGGTGGCCCGCGTGACGTGGCGCCATTCGATTTCGGCTCCCTGCGCCAGCGCTTCAAAAACACCTACATCGCCAACAACGGCTATGACCTGGACCTGGCGACTTCGCGGCTCGCCAAAGACCAGGCCGATCTGATCGCGTTCGGTCGCCCGTTCATTGGCAATCCGGATCTGGTGGAGCGCCTCAAGCGTGGCGCGCCGTTGTCCGCCTTCAATCCCGCCACCCTCTATGGCGGCGGCGCGGAAGGCTACATCGACTACCCGACGTTGGCTGAATCGAGCGCCACCGCAAGCTGAGCAATCAGTGACCGCGTTTTCTGTTTTCACACATTCTGAAAGAGAGATAATCCCATGAGCACTCGCCCTACTGTTCTTATCACTGGCGCCTCCACCGGAATTGGCGCTGTCTACGCCGAGCGCTTCGCGCAACGCGGCCACGATCTGGTGCTGGTCGCCCGCGACCAGGCACGTCTGGACGCACTTGCCACCCGGTTGCGCAGCGAACACGACGTCGCCACCGATGTCATTCAGGCGGACCTGACCCAACTCGGCGATCTGACAACCGTTGAAAGCCGCCTGCGCGACGACGCCCGTATCGGCATCCTCGTCAATAACGCTGGCGCCGCTCTGTCCGGTAATTTCATCGACCAAAGCACCGACAGCATTGCGCAACTGGTTGCCCTCAACACCACGGCGCTGGTGCGGCTCGCCAGCGCCGTCGCCCCACGCCTGGCCAAAGCAGGCGAAGGCGCAATCATCAACATCGGTTCGGTGGTGGGTCTGGCGCCGGAGTTCGGCATGTCGGTCTACGGTGCGACCAAGGCATTTGTGCTGTTCCTTTCCCAAGGCCTGAGCCTGGAACTCTCGCCCTTGGGCGTTTACGTGCAGGCCGTGCTGCCGGCCGCTACCCGCACGGAGATCTGGGATCGCTCCGGCGTCGACATCAACACCTTGAACGAAATCATGGAAGTGGGCGATCTGGTGGATGCCGCACTGGTCGGTTTCGATCGTCGTGAGCCGGTGACTATCCCGCCGCTGCACGAAGCTGAACGCTGGGATGACCTGCAGAGCGCACGTCAGGGCCTGCTGGGGCAAATCCGCCAGTCTGCGGTTGCCCAGCGCTACCTGACCCCACAGTGATTTATTTGTAGCGAACACCTGTGCAGGACTCGATGCAGGCGCCCAAGGCACTGCATCGACTGCGGCCCTCTGTTCGGAGTAGATATGACGCCCACGAATACAATTAACCCCGCAGGTTCGCAGACGTCGTTCATCAACGCGGCAAACCAGTCGATCACGGTCAACGGCATTCCCTTCGCCTATCGCGACATCGGCCCCAAGACCGACGTGCCCCTCGTACTGTTCAACCATTGGGGCGCGGTGCTGGACAACTTCGACCCCGGGATCATCGATGGCCTGGCACAAACAAGGCGCATCATTGCCACCAACTATCGCGGGATCGGCGGCTCTGGCGGAACCGCGCCACTGACGGTCGGCGAAATGGCTGACGATGCCATCCAACTGATACATGCGCTGGGATTCGAGACCGTTGACGTGCTGGGTTTTTCACTCGGCGGCTTCGTCGCTCAGGACATCACCCTGAAGGCGCCCGAATTGGTGCGCCGATTGATTCTCACCGGCACCGGGCCGGCCGGCGGCACCGGTATCGACAAGGTTGGTTCGGTGACGTGGCCATTGATGATCAAAGGCTTGATGACCTTGCGAGATCCCAAGTTCTACCTGTTCTTTACTTCGACGCCCAATGGCCGTCGAACCGCATCGCAGTATTTGCAACGCTTGAAAGAGCGCAAAAAAAATCGCGACAAAGGCCCGACGCCCAGCGCTTTCCTACGGCAGTTGAAAGCCATCACTGCGTGGGGCAAACAGGCGCCCCAAAACCTCGGGCGCTTGCGGACGCCGACGCTGATCGTCAACGGCGACAACGACATCATGGTGCCCAGCGTTAACTCGATTGCGCTTGCCAACCGCATTCCCAACGCACAACTGGTCATTTATGAAGATGCCGGGCACGGCGCCATTTTCCAGTACTACGCTGACTTTGTGACCAAGGCGCTGGCGTTCCTTGATACCTGATAGCGCGGCGCAGCAACGCCGCAAACGCTCCGCCTACCCTCATTCCAACCGATAAGAGCCGCACAACGATGAAGGCATTTTTAATTGATCGCTATGGCCAGAACACCGGGCGCATTGGCGAAGCGCCCGCTCCCGTGGTGGGCGCCCACGACGTCTTGATTGAGGTGCACGCCAGCAGCGTAAACCTGCTGGACTCGAAGATCAGGAAGGGCGAATTCAAACTGATCCTGCCTTATTCATTTCCGCTGGTACTGGGCAATGACCTGGCAGGCGTCGTGGTTGAGGTTGGCTCGCAAGTGAAACGCTTCAAAGCGGGAGACGAAGTCTACGCTCGCCCGCCCGAAGCACGGATCGGGACGTTCGCCCAATTGATCGCCGTGAACGAAAACGCGATCGCCCTGAAACCTGCCAATACCAACATGGCACAAGCCGCGTCCCTCCCCTTGGTCGCACTGACCGCCTGGCAAGTGCTGGTCGAAACCGCCCAACTGAAAAAGGGCCAGAAAGTGCTGATCCATGCCGGCTCCGGCGGTGTCGGCACCCTCGCCATCCAACTCGCCAAACACCTCGGCGCCTTTGTCGCGACCACCACCAGCACCGCGAATGTCGAATGGGTAAAGGCGCTGGGGGCCGACCTGGTGATCGATTACACACAGCAGAACTTCGAAAGTGTCCTGCACGACTACGACTTGGTCTTGAACAGCCTCGGCGCCGACGTACTGGAGAAGTCACTCAAGGTCCTCAAGCCCGGTGGCCAGCTCATTTCCATCTCAGGGCCACCCACTGCGCAGTTCGCGCAGGAGCAAGGGTTGTCCTGGCCATTGAAGCAAGTCATGCGCCTGTTGAGCCTCGGCATTCGGCGCAAGGCACGCAAGCAGGACGTCAGCTACGCGTTCGTTTTCATGCGGGCCAATGGCGCCCAACTGCAACAAATCACCGCGCTCATTGAGGCCGGAATCATCAAACCTGTGATTGACCGCGCCTTCACCTTTGAATCAACGGCAGAGGCGTTGAAGTACGTCGAGCAGGGACGAGCCAAGGGCAAAGTCGTTGTTACGATCAAATGACTACGCCGCGTATCGATGAGCCAACCGCAGAGGCTGCGCAACTTTTACTGCTTCGGCAGTCATCATCCGAGGTGACTTCGCCAGAGTTACAGAAACAGGAAGAGCTGCAACCGGACGCTGTGTCTGTTGAACCGCCAGTGATCGTTTGGCGCAGCTTGATGCTCGAACAGTAGGACGAAACGGGTTGCATGGATGGGGGTGCCTCCCTGGAGACTTTTCACCGCTGACACTCAAAACAATGACACCTGTCTATTGAGACGCCTTGTAGGGTCGGGCACACTTCCACTGAATCATTTAAAAAAAGGAATTTACGGATGCCATTTTCACTGGAAGAAAGAACCGCTTTGCTCGCCCTCAAGGGCGTAGGACCAACGGTCATTACTCGGCTTAAGCAGATGGGTATCGAATCGTTCGCCGAGCTCCGAAAATCGGATGCTGGTGACATCCTGGCTCAAGCATCCGCAGCATTAGGTTCGACTTGCTGGAAGAACAGCCCTCAAGCCAGAGGAGCAATCACTTCGGCCGTCGAGCTTGCGAGAGGCTCAGCAGAGCACAGCCCCATCCGATAGGTGCGTTCGATTGCCTCCCACTCGGGTTGCTTGGTTGCCATGGGAATCCTTATTCGCCTGGCTGCTCCAGCAGCACTTCAATCAGCTTCTGCTCCCCAAGCGGAACAGGGCAAGGCGGCGCACCTGAATAATTTCAAATGTTATCGAGAATATTGAGTGTTGCAGTGGCCCCTCCAGGGTTTGCCCACGACTCAGATCTGATTTATACAACAAGGCCACATGAAAATGAAAATGAAAATATCCTTCATCGCTTCGCTAGGAATTTTATCGCTAATTCAAACATCACTCTCCTTCGCGGATAATCTCAATGGGAAAAATCTCTATTTACAGAGATGTGCCATGTGCCACGGAACAGACCTCAAAGCAACCGGACCATTGGCCAATAAAAGCAACCCTCCTGCAGCTAACCTTACAACCCCCGCTTTCAAAAAACGACTTAATGATTATCCGGGCGTTATTGTATCGTCGATAATACTTCGCCCCAATGGAGACTTGATTCCAAAAACGTTGAAAGAGAATGGTGTAAAGCTATCACCGTACGCTTGGCGGACTCAGGATCTGCGCGATTTAAATCAATACATGAGTGGTGTGATTTCAAAAAGTCGATGATTTTGACATGAGAGGTGGGCTGAGCCAGTCGACCTCTCATGGACACATCGCTAATGAACAATCTCGGATAATTCGTCTTCGTTGGATCAACTCTGCACTCGATTCATTTGCATCACAGCACCAGGCCGCATCGGAGTGTGATCTGCAGCAACGCAAGGCACCCGACTCGTAGTCGGGCGAGCCACCGGGCACGCCGGACAGCAGGCGCAGGCTGAGCCAGAGGTGACGACCTCGCGCAGATCACACCCCGAAGCGTACGAACGCCGGCATCAGATTAAAAGTTGCAGCTGTATTGATACTCGAAGGGAAAAAATACTGTGTCGACCACCAACGAGAACGGCGCGTCGACGAGCAAAAAGGGAATTAGTTTTCCGCGGGATGTGCCTACCAACCACCAGTCAAACCGCACGCCAATGTAAGGGCATCGATGTTTGTCGTAATCCATCCGCATAGCGGTTGCCGCACACCCACTTAAACTGGCGATCAAAACCAGCAAAATCACTTTCCGAAACACGTAACGTCCTTATTATGTCTTTGCGCAGACTTGCGTAGACGCAGTTACGAATAGTGAGTCACGCCCTTCCTCTCCGACACCGCCCGCAAGCACTGGCAGATCACATGGCTGCAAACCCAGACCCTGATCGATACATCGAGAAAATCTTGATCGAGCTGATCTGTCGCGAGGATGGCGGCTTGTTGCACGAGCAGAGGGCTAACAGTTGACCTGGAGCAATTCAAGCCTCGAAAGATGAACATACATTCATGCAAGCGCCGCCGTAGATGTCTACCCTCAAGTTTCCGACATAGTGAATACAGGAGTAATCCACCATGTTCTCGCACGAAAGCATCCCGCTGATTTCACTCTTCATCATCATGCTGCTTTGCGTGTTTGCGGCCTTTCTCCATCCCGTACACGCCTTCTGGTGTTTGGTTCGAAGGCGAAAGGGTAGATCCTCGCTCGAACGCACGGAGCAAGTGAGGAAGCTTTATTGCGCTGAGTGATTTACCAAAGAGGCCCGGCGAAGCCCGGGCTTTTTGTTGCCTGTACCAATCCTCAGTCACGCCCCTCCGACCACCGATAATAGCCGCGAGTAATCAAAGAGGCTGACGAGGCGCAAGCTGTGGCTCGTTCGCAATAGCTCTTTTGATCAGTTGCAGGCAATGAAGTTTTTCCCGCAGATCCTCTCTATGAGAGCGCATCGGCCTGCACTCAGCGTCACTGCCATAACGTGGCTGGCAGGCCGCCCATAAGACGCTTGGGATGAGCGCAGACCGGTGCAGACGAAAACAAAGAAGTCGTCAAGCCAGCCCCTTTGCATCAACAAAATGGAGCGCTGCCTGGCGGTCCATCCTGGCTCTCCTACGCACTAATACCGGTGGTATTCCTGACCTCCGCGGTCACCTCCATAGTAGCGACCATGATCACGTCCATGACCATCACGATCATGCCAATACGGCCAGCAGCCACCGAGCAGTAGGGTTGCTGATACCACCAGAATCAATGCAGTTGTGCGTTTCATATGAATATCTCCGGACAGGAAAAACCTGACGCTGCATTCATTTGATTACGCCTCAATTGTGAAGGTTCAAACCGTGTGGTTGTCTCGCGCCCCTCAGCGCCCGGATCAAATCAAATGACCATTTAGCGGATGCTGGTAAGAGGATCAGGGCCTGCTGCTGTCTACCGTGTAGGAGTTGTGCCGATTTCCAAAGTTGTAGGCAACTCACAGATCAATGCAGGCAAAACAAAGGTGTCGCAGGCCAAACTCGAGAGCGGCGCCGCAGCCTGCACCATTTCCGGGACTGAGTGGTTCCAAGGTGCTTAGGCGCCCTTGAGCACCAATGCCTGATGGTCTCGGCCATCTGCGTTTTTGTACCAAACACCTCGACCTGTTCGGGGCGTTTTTTTATGTGCCACAGACCACAAAAAGATTTCCCATATTGGTCAATCATCACGACCTTCAAACCGCAAACGGTATTGCCCCGGGCTCTCCCCCGTCCATTTTTTGAAGGCGCGGTGAAACGCACTCGGCTCCTGAAACCCCAACTGTTCGGCAATATCGCTGATGCTCGCCTTGCTCTGGCGCAACCGCTCAAACGCCACTCCGCGTCGCACTTCGTCCTTGATTTCCTGATACGAACAGCCTTCACGTCCCAGTTTCCGGCGAAAGGTACTGGGGCTCAGGTGCTGCTCCAGGGCGAAGTCCTGCAAGGTCGGCCATTCGCTGTAATGGCTATGGCGCAGGCGCTGATGAACCTGCGATGCCAGCCCATGCTGGTTGCGGAAGCGGATCACCAGCCATTGCGGTGCGGTGCGCAAAAACACTTTCAGCGAGGCAAGGTCCTGAACCACCGGCAGCCGCAAGTAGTGACTGGCGAACTCGATTTCGGTGTGCTCGGTGCCAAAGGTCAGGTTGGGCCCCCAGAGCAAGGCATCATCACGCAGCGACAAACGCTGATGACGAAAGTCCGCACGATCGATGGGAATTCGCCGCCCGCCCAGCCAACACAGCAGACTGATCATCAACACCAGAAACGTTTCTTCGCCCAGCCGGCTGACCTCGCTGTTCTGCGAGCGGGTCTGCAGGCTGATGACCGCACGCTTGCCACGCACACTTAACGTGCCGCGAAAATCATGCAGGAACAAGGCGAAATTGGCCAGGCACTGACGCATGGCTTTTTCCAGCGTTGGCTCCTGAATCAATGCCCGACAGATCAAGGCAAAACTGCCCGGCGGCATGCCATGGGAGTCCAACTGGAAAAATTCGTCGTTCAACTCACGAATCTGCGCCAGCCACAACGCGGCGAAAGCCGTGGCCGGCACCCGCGCCGTCGGCTGATCCATCAGTGCCGGATCAATTCCCACCTGTTCAAGGAGTGACCGCAGACGCTGCGGCTTCTCACGCAGCGCATGGATCATGGGATACATGAAGTAAACCGCCACCGAATCCGATTCCCGCATTTGAATGCCTCTCTCGTCACATCTGAACATGGCAAAAAACGCCATCACCCTTGAACAGTTTTGGCATAGGCCAGCGGCGCTGCTGATTCTAAACTCGTGCCCAACAAAAAAGACCTGTTCAGAGAGCCAACATGAACCATTCCGATATTTTTGTAGTGAGCGCTGTCCGTTCTGCCATTGGCAGTTTTGGCGGTTCACTCAAGGATGTACCGCCTATTCAGTTGGCAACCGACGTTTGCCGCGTCGCTATCGAGCGATCAGGCCTGGCGCCCGAGCATATCGGCCACGCGGTGATGGGACATGTGATCCCGACCGAGGCACGCGATGCCTACATCTCCCGGGTCGTAGCGATGAATGCCGGCCTGACGAAAGAGACCCCCGCCTTCAACGTCAACCGTCTGTGCGGTTCGGGTTTGCAGGCGATTGTCAGTGCCGCGCAAAGTTTGATGCTGGGGGATGCGGGCGCTGCGCTGGCCGGTGGCGTCGAGTCCATGAGCCGAGGCGCGTACCTGTTGCCGCAAGCGCGCTGGGGCGCACGCATGGGCGACATGCAGGCCGTCGACTACATGCTTGGCGCACTGCAAGACCCGTTTGCCGGTTTCCACATGGGGATCACCGCTGAAAATATCGCCGAGCACTATGGCATCACGCGTCAGACCCAGGATGAATTGGCGCTGATCAGCCAACAGCGTGCTACCCGGGCGATTGCCGAAGGGCGTTTTTCCGGGCAGATCGTGCCGATTGAAGTAGCGACCCGCAAAGGGACGGTTTCGTTTGCGACGGATGAGCATGTACGGGCTGAGGTCGACGTCGAGCAATTGAGCCGCATGAAACCCGCGTTCAAAAAGGACGGCACCGTGACCGCCGGCAACGCGTCTGGTCTCAATGACGGTGCTGGCGCACTGATCATGGCCACGGGCCAAACTGTTCAGGAACAAGGCCTCAAGCCCATGGCTCGACTGGTGGGCTATGCCCACGCCGGCGTCGAGCCCTCAATGATGGGGCTGGGACCGATTCCCGCCACCCGCCTGGTGCTCAAGCGTGCCGGTCTGACCGTTGCCGACCTTGACGTGATCGAGTCCAACGAAGCCTTCGCTGCCCAGGCCTGTGCCGTAGCGCAAGAGCTGGGCTTCGATCCGCAGAAGGTCAACCCCAACGGCTCGGGCATCTCGCTGGGCCATCCGGTGGGCGCCACTGGCGCGATCATCGCCACCAAAGCCATTCATGAACTGCATCGCTGTCAGGGCCGCTATGCCCTGGCGACCATGTGCATCGGTGGCGGTCAAGGCATCGCCGTGTTGTTCGAACGGGTTTGATCACAAGGACATGCGCATGAATCTACAGAACATTGGCGTTATCGGCGCCGGCACCATGGGCAATGGCATCGCGCAAGTCTGCGCCCTGGCCGGCTTCAACGTGACCTTGATCGACATTTCCGAGAGCGCTCTGCAAAAGGCAATCGCGACCGTCGATAAAAACCTTGATCGGCAGGTCGTCAAGGACACGCTGACCCATGAGCAAAAGCTCGCCGCCCTCGACAAGATTCGCACCAGCACTGATTACGGCTGCCTGCTGAACGCACAACTGGTGATCGAAGCCGCCACCGAAAACCTCGATCTGAAACTGCGCGTGTTGCAACAGATCGCCGCGCAGGTCAGCCCTGAGTGCGTGATCGCCTCCAACACGTCATCGCTGTCCATTACCCAACTGGCGGCCAGCGTGAGCCGGCCTGAGCGCTTTATCGGCCTGCATTTTTTCAACCCGGTGCCGGTGATGGGCTTGATCGAAGTGATTCGTGGCCTGCAAACCAGCGATGTCACCCACGCCCTGGCGCTGGATATGGCAAACACTCTCGGCAAGACCGCAATCACCGCGGGCAACCGTCCGGGATTCGTGGTCAACCGGATTCTGCTGCCGATGATCAATGAAGCAATCCTGGTGTTCCAGGAAGGCCTGGCCAGCGCGGAAGACATCGACGCCGGCATGCGCCTGGGTTGCAACCAGCCGATCGGGCCACTGGCTCTGGCGGATCTGATCGGTCTGGACACGGTGCTGGCCATTCTTGAAGCCTTTTACGACGGCTTCAATGACAGCAAATATCGCCCTGCACCGCTGCTCAAGGAAATGGTCGCCGCCGGTTACCTGGGGCGCAAAACGGGGCGTGGCTTCCATGCCTATGCCTGAGCGTTGCTCACGGTTTGCCGAGTACCGGGGCACGGTGCTGGAGCTGTTTGCCAGCAAAGGTTTCGGTCAGGTCGGCATGCGTGAGCTGGCGACGAGCCTGGGACTCGCCCCCGGCTCGTTGTATCACCATTACCCCAGCAAACAGCACTTGCTGCTCGACTTGATCGAGGAGTTCTACGAGGAGCTGTTGGCAACCCTGGGGCGCATTGAGCAACAGGCGCCGGCAAAACGCGACAAGATCAACAGCCTGATCCGCGCCCACCTGAATCTGCACCAGGAAATGCCCTGGCATTTTCGACTGGCGGAGCGCGACAGTGGCTGCCTCAACGAGGAGCAGCAGGAACAAGTTCGCCACTTGCGCGAGCAATACGAACGCAAATTGCTGCTGATGCTCGGAGCCAAACCCCGCGTGAGCGAACCGGCGCAACGGGCCGCGGGTCGAGCCATTGCAGCCTTGCTCAACAGTGCGCCCAGTTGGCTGAGGTCATATTCGCTGGATGAACGAGAGCGCGATAATCTGATGGAAAACATGGTGAGTGGCGCCATCGAGCGGTTATTGGCGCCAAAGACGCGTAATTGGGTGACGACTGCCAACGCGGGCGACAATACGAAGGAGCCAACTACGAAATAACAAACCTATGCGGCTCTTCCTCGAACTGCGTAGCCAGCAGATTCCGTACGACAAAGCCCCGATTATTCGGGGCTTTGTCGTTTCTGGGGATACCTGTTGAGTGAGCCGGCAGACGTCGGAACAGTCGAAGGCTGCGGTCTTTTAACCTTCCAGCGCCCTTTGTTTACTGGGTGACTACAATCTTCCCGATCATCTGCGGGTGCAGCGCACAAAAATACTCGAACTCTCCCGGCGTATTGAACACCCAGGAAAAACTGTCATTCGTATCCAGCGCCCCCGAGCGAAACACCTTGTGGGTTTCTGCCACCGTGTGCGGAATCTGATCGTCATTCACCCACGTCACTTTGGTGCCCACGGCCACGGTCAAATCCTTGGGTGCAAACATGAACTCCTTGATATCGATCTTTACCTCCTGAGCCCACGCCGGCATCGACAGCATCAGGCACACCACCGCCAACAGTCGCGTTTTCATCCTGACCGCCCTCCCCTAGACCAGTGTCGAATCAATCAGCGCCAGCGGATGATCGCCCTGTGTCGCTCGCACATCGGTGATCCCCAGATAATTGCGCAGTTGATCGGCCGCCACCGTCATCGGCCCCGGTGCCGGCGCCGCACCCGGTGCGGGTTGTGGATAGGCCGTGCCACGGGCGGTGTGGAAGGTGATATTGCCTTCGACCTTCTGGATGACCTGATGGATGTGACCGTTCAATACCGTTACTGAACCGTATTTGCGCAGCATCGCAATCGCCTGATCACCATCCTCGGTGCCCCAGCCCCACGG
This sequence comes from Pseudomonas sp. GGS8, assembly GCF_024168645.1. NCBI lineage: Bacteria > Pseudomonadati > Pseudomonadota > Gammaproteobacteria > Pseudomonadales > Pseudomonadaceae > Pseudomonas > Pseudomonas sp. GGS8. The sequence continues at coordinate 6,064,367 of NZ_JALJWF010000001.1, forward strand.
CTGATAAATCGTCCACAGCGGAATGTGGGTAAACACGACGATGGGCGTACTGGTCGTCACCGCCCGCAAATCATCGGACAGCCAGGCCAATTGATCAGCTCCAAGGGTAGCTTCATGGCCGGCCTGGAAGTTGAAGACATTGACCAGTGCGATGAAATGCACGCCGTGGTCGTCGAAGCTGTACCAACCATTGCCTTTGGTGCCCTTGCCGTAACGCTCCAGGTAAAGCTTGCCGCCGCCCTCGTCGAGGGTGTCGTGTTCACCCGGCACGTAATGCACGGTGGACGGCAGGCCTTTGAGCAACTGTGCCGCCGTGTCGAACTCCTCAGGCTTGGACAGGTGCGTGATGTCGCCGGTATGCAGGATCAGCGACGGCCGTTTTGGCAGCGCGATGACCTTGTCGATCGCCACCTGTAACGTCTTTGCCGGCTCCGGGTTGGCTTCCTTGTTGAAGCCGATGTGCGAGTCGCTGATTTGCACGAAGTGAAACGTGCTGGCCAGTGCCTTGGGGTCGGCGACGTTGCCTGCCTCATCCAGCGCAAAAGCCCGGGGAATGCCGCCGCTCAGGGCCCAGATGACCCCCGCCCCGGCCCACGCCGAGCACTTGAGCAGCGTTCGGCGGTCAGGGTTCAGCAAGCTGTCGGTGCGCACGGGGTGTTTTGATTGAATGTCCATCGGTATGTCCTCGCAAGCGGACTACAGTGATGTAGCTGACACGAGGTAAACCTTGCGGGACGAGTGTTTATTCCGCGCTGCAAAAAAAATCTTTTCAGGGAATAAAAGACGACGCATCACGGTTATAGGGGTGTGACAGTGCGGAAGCCACTATGAAGCGATTTGAGGACCTGATTGCGCCGCATCTGGACGCCGCTTACAACCTCGCGCGCTGGCTCACCGGCAACGACAGCGCCGCACGCGATGTCGTGCAGGAAAGCGCGTTGCGCGCCTTCAGGTTTTTACAGCGTTTCGCCGATGGCAACGCCAAGGCCTGGTTTCTGACCATCGTGCGCAATGAAAGCTACACCTGGCTCAAAGCCTCGGCCGGGCGCCATTGGGTGGCTATCGATGACGACATTGGCGATGACGAAGGGGCACTGAGCCACAGCCAGACCCCGGAATTGCTGGCTATTCACACGGAAAACGCAGCGCTGATCCAGCAAGCGCTGTGCGCCCTGCCGCCGGTGTTTCGTGAGGTGATTGTGCTGAAAGAACTCGAAGACATGCCTTACAAGGAGATCGCTTTGGTGGTCGATATCCCCATCGGCACCGTCATGTCGCGACTGGCCCGGGCGCGCGCGATGCTCAAGCTCGAACTACTGAAGTCGCACGATCATGAATGAACTCGACTGCACGGTTTACCAGACACGGCTGCATGGCTATCTGGATCAGGAGCTCGATCCTGCGACGGCTGCGGATGTGGCTGCGCATCTGGCCGCATGCGCCGAGTGCGCGCGGCTGCATGATGAAGTGAAACTGCTGAGGGTCAGTGTGAAGCGCCAGGCGCCGTATTACCCAGCGCCGGCGTCGTTGGCGGCCAGCGTCTTTGCTACGGATGCTCCCGCGACTCGCGCCATCGAGCGCTGGCAGACATGGTTCGCACCGACGTTTTCCGCGGCGGCGCTGGCCTTGGCGGCGGTGCTTTATGTGATAACGCCGGGCAGCGAACAACCGCTGATGGACGAGGCTGTCTCCAGCCATGTCCGCTCGTTGATGGGTGAGCATCTGAACGATGTGGTGTCCTCCGACCGTCACACCGTGAAGCCTTGGTTTACCGGCAAACTCGACTTCTCGCCGCCGGTATTTGACTACTCGGCGCAGGGATTTCCATTACTGGGCGGGCGGCTGGATTATCTGCAACACCAGACCACGGCAGCCCTGAGTTACGGGAGGGCCAAACACATCATCAATGTGTTTATCCTGCCCATGCCGGAGGCAGACAAGCCGCGGCAGACCCAGACGATTCGTGGCTTTAACGTGGTGTCCTGGCAGGTCAACCATTTGCGCTTCGTGCTGGTTTCCGATGTGGAAAAAAGCGAACTGGAGGCGTTCAGCCAGTTGCTCAGGGACGGTGGCTGAAGGGAGCACGGTTTCGCGTGCGCCGTCATTCTCTCTGTCGAGAACAATCAAAAATGAGGGCTCACCCAACCAAGACCTAGCACTCCGTGCCTGGTAAAGAGCCGAAGCTGGGTGAGCGATGCAAACTCTATCCAGAGTTGCACCCTGTGTCCCGAACACAATTCTGAATAAACCTGAACAGCCCGCCGGTGAACGGCGGGCGAGGAGTCTCTATGCCCGTGCAAGGTTGCACCGTTCGTCTAGATCAAGGGGCCATACCCCATTCCTCGTCTACACCTGCCTGATACGCCCTTCAACGTTCATCTGACCTCCACGTCGCCTCTCTTGGGTATGTACATACGAGAAGATTGGGATATCAGGCATTAATTCGATGGCATACGAAGCGCCATACGGAACTGTAGTACCTCAAGCTTCGAGTTTCATTTCTCAAGGAATAGAAGAATGACCATCAAAAGCAAAGACTGGTATGCATGGCTGAACACGATGCCACCAAAACCTGACGACTTCCATGTGGTTGGCGATGTTGAAGTTGCCAATCCAGGGATTGTGGCCGTCCTTACCAGGCGATCCCCTAAAGGCAGTGACCAGAAAGCGCTCATGCTGGACCTACACTTGGTCCAGCAACCAGGAAAATGGATTCAACAAATTAGCTGGACGCAAGCAAAGTACGACCAAGTAATGCCTCCAAACTCGCCTATCTATACAACGGTTGAAATTTTCTACGAAGGGGAGCGAATTGCGTTTATCGAGGAAATTGGACGCGTCTCCTGACTGATTTGCACTGAATCAGTTGAGCCGTAATGCTCAACCACGACCGGCTGGCTATTTGGATCAGTCGGTCGCCGCTACACACCTCGCCTGTACGAATGCGCGCGTCCCTGCGCACATCGCCGCGCACAGAGGTTCGTCGTTCAGCGTCCCTTACTCACTGCCAGTGCACGACCACTCATCATCCATGGCACCCGCTGTGCTGGAGACTATCCACACCACTGCAAAAGCCACTAACGAGAACCCGGCAAAGGCACCCATCACATGCAAGTAAGGCAGCACGTGATTCCACGCTCGAGCCCCCCCCAGGAATGCGGCAAATAACCAGCCACTCATGGAGAGAGCGCCCAATAGTGCAAGGCGAGTCCGGGCGCAGCTGTGTAACAAGACAAAGGGAGCCTTCTGCAACAGTGGAAAACCGATCCGATGCAACAATGCGCCGTTGAGGCTAAGCAGCGCGACAACACTCACCTTGGCCCAGAGCTTTTGATTGAGCAGATACGCGGTCCCCTCATAAAGGTAACCCTGGAGCACCAGCAGCAAGCCACTTCCCCAAAGAGCCAATAGCGCAAGCGTGACGATTTTTTGAGTTTCGTCGAGATACTCACGTTGCGCCTGGCTCAACACATCCTTGCGCCAGCTCCATAGCTTTTGATCTGCCTGCAGCACCCTCCCCAGAGCAATACAGGTGGCAATCAGATGACCGTACACGAGTAGCATTTTGAGCATTACCTGGACGTTATTGTTATGTGGGCAATGCACTCCCTCGCACCCTTGATTTGAAACGAAATGAAACAAATTCATATTTGTATCAAGCAAGTTACAAATTCAACCATCCATCCGGAGCCGCTTTTTCCCTCGCAGGGCTGTCCGCCCTTCTCGACACCGAACATGCACATGCACTCAATCACGTCCCCCGGCTCCTGCACGCCCATGCGTTTGGTGCTGGCTCGAGCATCGTGACCTCGCCGTTACCGGTCCCCCTGGCATGAAATTGGAGATGTATAGGTATGTTCAGGACGAACAACTACCATTTGTATAACTACAACTGTCATCAATAGGAACTCAGATTATCACTCAGCCTGTCAGCGCCAAAAAACCGACAAACACAAACCCTTCGATGAAACCCTCATTAACTGATTGTTAAAATATGCAGAACAGATCTGCACTAATAGCAAGCGCAAAAGAACATAAGCCACCACCTTGCCACCATACTAAAGCATGCTTAACTGTGCTGCACCTGCAGCGCTAGCCTTCATATAGTTGCGTCGGCTGCCTGAGGTTAAGCAAGCACTATTGCTAAAGTATTAATCGTTCGATCTGTGCAACTCATCAATTGGTAACATCAGGAGATTTTACATGGACGCGCAAAAAAAGTTGTTTTTCCCCTTCGCCCTGAAACCCGTACCGAACGTCACGAGTATCGCAAACTTACAGAGCTCGCCGCCTACTTTCGCTGCCGGATCCAACGACCCTTTGCCGATTGATCAACAGTTGGCCAATGCTTTCAATGCCAACAATGCTGTCATGGCGTATGTGTTAGGTATTGGCAATACGAGACTACCGACTATCTCCCCTTCGCCAACGTGGTACAGCACATTCCAAACAGCTTTCAGCAACGCACAAATCCACGCCAACGGGTGGTATCCGATTGCGGCTAACTTGGTGAGCATACCCAACTCCATTGCAGGATACGGCATTGCTTTCAACGTCAGCATGTCGACCATCAATTCATTGGTCAGTGTATTGCAGTCCGATCCTACCAACGCCACTGCGATTGCAGCGTTGAAAACACAATTCAGCCGCTTGATCTCTCAGATTCGTTCTTACACGCAAAGCGCCGTGACGGTCCAGCAGACCATTACCGAGTTCAGCAATACCTTGGCATCCGATGCAACAGTGCTTTCAACGGCTGTAAATGACTCGACTAGGGAGCAACAAGTAGATCAGCAGAAAATTGCAGAGTTCAAGGCACATATCGCTTCGCTACAGTCTGAAATCAGTCATTGGCAAACTGTTGAGACGGCAGCAGCCATTGCGGCGGGCGTTGCATTCTTTGCAGGTGCTGTTATCGCCATTTTCTCGTTCGGAATTGGGCTGGCATTCGGGATCGTTTCTGCCGCGGCCTTGATTACTACGATGGTGATCGCTTCAAACAAGGTTCAAGCGTTGAAGAGTCAGGTGGAGGCTGACAACAGCAATATGAATGCGGTTACGCGGCAGGCTGCAAGCCTGGCTGTACTGAACGATCAAATCAATGCGCTGATCGCACTTTCCCAGGCCGCAAGCACCCAGATTGCCCTCGTCCTGCAGGTCTGGCAAGAGCTGGAATCCGAACTGAACACAGTCCTGACGGACCTAACCAACTGCAGCGGCAACGTCACTGACTTGAACCTCGGCGAGCTTCAGCAGAATCTGAACGCGGCCAATCAGGATTGGCAGACATTGGTCGGGCTCTGCAACACGATTGCCTCTATCACCTACAATCAGGCAACTCCGCCCACCGCCAATATCTAACGAACGGCCATCGACAACCGGATGAAAATGGATAGGGTCACTCACCCACGAAGTGGATGAGTGACCGTAAAAATCAAATCAACCAAACCATATCGATACGATTATTCGGTCATTATTCAGTTCAATATTGCAACGCTCCGGCCTCCAGTCCTTAGTCAGTCCATCACCTGTTTCATAGACTCGAAGAGAGTGGCCCACCAATTGAGCAATTGTCTGTGGTTGCGCCGAAGTGAGTGAGCCAATCAGCTGACCTATATTCAGTTCTTCCGGCGACATTGACCTTACATGGCCTTCTTCTAGTCGAAGAAACCCTTCCGACCCACGAAAACCATGTTGCAGTATGTACCAGCCCTGAGTTGTAATTTCAAAAGCATTGTAACCTCCGGTCGGAAAATCGCACACTTCCGGAACGATCCGACTCCCGACTTTCTCTCCGATAATGTTGTTGGAACCGATCAAACTACTTAGCTCGGCTCTCGCTTCGGCAAGTGGAGTTTTGCGAGATCCCTTATCGCATTGAATTGTGCCATCAAGTTTATAAACCCATACGTTAGACATTGCTTTCTCCTTCCCTAAGTTTGCTCTCCTCATAAGAGCACTCACCCAATGGCACACTACTTAGGCTGCTAATCAAAATGAAAAACACCAGCATGCTATTCGGTTGATTCAGCATAGTTGAAGAAATACTGTGCAAGCTCCTGTTGGTCGGAAGGGTTGGCCGTTTCCAGTTTCGATATATCAGGGAAATCGCTGTATCGAAAATTACCGACGTTGGCGAGGCGACTGTTTTGCGTGGAGTGGCACAGACTCATTAGCAGTTGGGTAATGGGCCGTTCAAGCGTTCATCACGATCACGCGGATATACGCAACCACAACGACCGAATACACCTGTCATCGCACGGATATACCCAACCTCTGTAGGAACTGACGCAGCCTGCGATCTTTTGGCGATGTTGCAGGCTCACGAAGACCAGGATCAAAAGATCGCAGCCTTCGCCAGCGCCTACGGAGGTTGAGTACAACCGGGCGGAATCTAATCCGACGTCAGCGGTTGCCTGGAGCGACTCGGCGCGATGGCCGACTTCTCCCCGGTGTCGCGATGCAACAAGGCAACGTTGTAGTCATAGCGGGATATCAACGGTACCGGCTCGTCATTGCGGGACATCTTGAGCCATTGTCTTGTGCGCTCGATGTCAAAGGATTCGTTCCTGCCCTTCATGCTTTTAATCAGGTTGGCCGAGACCCTGAAGCGTCCACATCCAGCCGAGCACGCAACCTCTGACCAGTCTTCAGCCACATGAACAGTGTTAGAGACAGCGTGACAAATTAAGCACTTCATGTTCGATCTCCGTATCCATGAACTACCAACTGTAGACGATCCACGAGCAAGGAACTCAGCGTCCACAAAAAACCAGATCAGCCCATCGCGTCGCCAAGTGACAGCCTGACCAGGTGGCCTGTCAAAGAGGCGATAAGAAAAGAGCCCGGCACTATGGCCGGGCTCCGTTTTATCTTCTATTTTCAAGCATCTTGTCGGCGAGCGCTTTGGCCCTTTGGATCAGCAGGTTTTGCCTGTCTTCGTGGGTGGCTTCTCCTACCACCGGTGCCGTCAGATGGCTTTCGGCAATCAGTGCAGCACAGAAATATTGGTCCCAGACAGTGCTCTGCTCCGACACCTGTCTGTTCGTTTGGTCGGCGATCATATGCGGCTCCTTTTGATGAGGTAGCCGTGTCAGTTTACGCCCGAATCACCAACGCCCTTCGTCGCGCAGGACAGTCGGCACTGCCAATCGCTGGCGACAAATCGTTTCCTCGACTAGGATTTTTATTCGCACAGGACTTCGCCCACTGTGTTGTCGGGCGACTCACAAGGGAGAGATAGATGACGCCTACTCGTATTACCGAGCAAACCTATCGTGGCTGGTCCAGCCCCATCTTGCTTGAACTCAAGGAGAGAGAACATCAATTGGATCCTTCAGCACGCCAGGCCCTGCGAAATGTCCTGGTCGAAAGAAGGCTTATAAACACCGGCAATCCTTCTGGCAGTGATCGGCGCAAGGCTGATCCGGCCGGGTAACAACAAGCAGCAATAGCGCTTACCCACCTCATCACCGACGCTGCTGGCGCTCTGCCAGCAGCGTGCTTGTAAGCCATCGCCAAATGCCAGACAAAAAAAAGCCCAGGCAGCTGATGGACGCCTGGGCTTTAAAAATGCATAAACCGTGGTGGTGAACGCGGGACAATATTACCCAATCAATTGATCTGTAACAATATATTTTGATTCACCATCCAGTTACTAAATTTCGTAACCCATTAAATATCCACACTATTTTTGAGCCTTCTACTTAAACAACCGTTACAAACAATCCCGGACAGCCTTGCGCAGCGCCCCTGACTTGGCCCATGGCGGCCCTTGGTAAAGCGATACCCGGCTGCCATCCTTTGACTTCACGATATCCAGAATTTCGTCAGCTGTGATGACGCTCGGTGCAGTAATCCGGTAGCCATTGGAAATCTCGGTTTGTGTCGTACCCGCAATCTCCTGACGCCACAACGGCAATACACACCCGGCATATTCCTTGGGCGCCTTATCGCTGTATTTGCTGACATTGGGCTCACCGGGCACAAGGGATGCAGGCAATGAACAGCCCGCCAACGCAGCCACCGCTACTCCCGCTATCAACATCCGCATGATGTTTCCCTATCCTGAAAAACGGGAAATGTAGCCTGTACTTGCGCAGACATCCAGCAAACGCTGGGGTTATGCCCTTATATAAAAGCCTTTATACAGAAACCTCGCCCTGCCCCGGATCGGCCCCCGAGCCGGAATCGACATACGAACTCGCATTCAGAAACTTCATCCATCGCTCGTACGCTTCATGCTGCCATTTCGTAACCCGCTCCCATTCCGGGCCACTAAGCTGATGGGCAGAAATCAGCTTCATCATTTCGCTGGTGGCCGCCTCCAGGTCAGCGATCAGCTCATGCGCATGGTGTCTGAAATCATCGGTAGCCGTCATTTGAGATACCTCGCCCCAGCGAATAAATCACTACTTCCATACGACAGCAGAGCTACCCCCTCCCGTTGACTTTCCCGACGAGCGGAACGCATCCCTACCCTTTCACGCATACCACCTGTCGCAACGTGTGCAGCACTTCCACCAGATCACGCTGGGCGTACATGACTTTGTCGATGTCCTTGTAGGCCATCGGAATCTCATCAATGACCGCGGCGTCCTTGCGGCATTCCACATGAGCGGTCGCGCGGATCTGGTCGGCGACGGTGAAGGTGTTTTTGGCTTTGGTGCGGCTCATGGTGCGACCGGCGCCGTGGCTGCAGGAACAGAACGATTGCTCGTTACCGAGGCCGCGAACGATGAAGCTTTTGGCCCCCATGGAGCCGGGAATGATCCCCAGTTCGCCCTTCTGCGCCGACACCGCGCCCTTGCGGGTGACCAGGATGTCTTCACCGAAGTGCCGTTCTTTCTGCACGTAATTGTGGTGACAGTTCACAGCCTCCAGCGCGACCTCGAAGGGTTTGCGGATCACTTGCCGCGCCGCGTGAATCACTGCTTGCATCATCAAGGCACGGTTCTGCCGAGCGAAGTCTTGAGCCCAGCCCACCGCTTCGACGTAGTCATCGAAGTGTCGGCTGCCTTCTTTGAAGTAGGCCAGGTCGCGGTCCGGCAGGTTGGCAATGTGCTGACGCATGTCAGCCTGGGCCAATTGAATGAACAAGGTGCCGATGGCGTTGCCCACACCGCGAGAACCGCTGTGCAGCATGAACCAGACACTATTGGCCTCGTCCAGGCAGACCTCGATGAAGTGGTTACCGGTGCCGAGGGTGCCCAGATGGTGACGGTTGTTGGTGCTGGCGAGTTTCGGGTACTTGTCGATGATCGCCTTGAACCGTGGGTTCAGTGCCGCCCAGGCCTGATCGGCCTGCTGTGGAACGCGCTCCCAGGCGCCTTCGTCACGGCGACCACGGCTCAACGTGCGCCCATGGGGCACGGCCTTTTCAATGGCAGTGCGCAGACCGTGCAGGTTGTCCGGCAAATCGGCGGCAGTCAGCGAGGTGCGGGCGGCGATCATGCCGCAGCCGATGTCCACGCCCACAGCCGCCGGAATGATCGCGCCCACGGTGGGAATCACGCTGCCGATGGTGGAGCCTTTGCCCAGGTGCACGTCCGGCATCACCGCCAGGTGCTTGAAGATGAACGGCATCTTCGCGGTATTGATCAGTTGCTGCCGGGCTTCGCTTTCAACCGGCACACCCTCGGTCCAGAGTTTGATCGGCTTGCCGTTGGCGACTTCCAGCAGTTGGTAGGCAGGTTGTTGCATGATTTCGACTCTCTTCGGATCAGACGAACATAACGCTCCATCAAGGTAAATGGGATTACTATTTCGTAGCGGGGAATTGCAGGAGGTCATCATGTGGCTTAACGAATATGAACAGCAACTGCGGCGCGACCTGCAAGGTGTGGCGTCGGATCTGAGGTGGTCGGCGGTAGAGCTTTTGCGCATCGCAGAGCAATTGCGCCTGGCCGGCAACGATGTGGACGCCGAGGCGACGCTCAGGCTGTGCTCGTTGTTCCAGGGCGATGAAGAGCGGCTGGCGGGCTATGCTGAAGAGGTGAAAGCAAAAACCATCACTCGAACGAAAGCTCACTAGAGAGCGCTGCCATGAACAAGCCTCTATGCGCTCTGATCGCCGTGCTGGCGGCGACAAGTGGCTGTAACACAGAATCGCATATCTACCGGGACCAACCGCTGGTCGCCAAGGTCGAAGCCGGCATGACCAAGGATCAGGTCGAGCAGATTGGCGGCAAGCCGCTATCGATCACCGATCGCACGGTGGAGCCAGGCTCTTGCTTTGATTACAAGCTGACCCAGGCCGGCCATCAGCAGCCGTATAGCGTCAGTTTTGATGGCAGGGGCCAGGTCGACCATAAAGCCTTCATGACCTGCGCCGAGTGGAGTCGTGTCCAACAAAAAGCCAGAGCGTATTCCCCCTCCACGGGCGGGATGGGCGGCGGTTACTGACCTGTAGCAGCTGCCTCGCGAGCTCGGCAGCTGCTACAAGCGGGTACAAAGCCCCGGCATGCCGGGGCTTCAGGCGCACTATTTGTCTGATTTGTGGCTACGTGATGATCTGCCCGACCGGGCTCTGTAGGCAGGAAGCGCAGCCGCATAGGCCAGTGCTTCCTCTCGACTGCCAAAGGACCCAAGCCGGTCACCTTTGGTGCACACCCGCCAGGGTCCGCTGTTCACGCTGAGTACGTCATAGCCGTTCATGTGCATTTTGGTCAGCATTGGAACGCTCATAGTCACCTCCATTTCGGCAGGGATAGTCCAGGATCCACTTCATTACCTTACACCCGACCTTCGCTGAAGGGCCAACCAGACGTCGCGTCAGGATTCCGGCATCCCGTTGCACTTTCAATCACCCTGTCGACTCGAACCCTTGAAGCAGACACGTCTGCGGATTACGGTCTGAATATTGCATTTTTATGACTGTTTTATGACAACCGGCAGTCAGGTAATCCATGAAAATACGCGCAACCGTCATTTGCGAGCAGGACCGGCATATTCTCCTGGTGCGCAAACTCAGGGGGCGCTGGACGTTGCCGGGCGGAAAAATCGAGCCTGGTGAAACCATCGCGGGCGCGGCCACAAGAGAGCTCTATGAAGAAACCGGGCTTGGGGTCGACGGCCTGCTGTACTTGATGGAGTTGGACACGGCCAGCACCCGCCACCATGTCTACGAAGCGTCGGTGGTAAACCTGGCGGAAGCTCGGCCACAGAATGAAATCTTCGACTGCATCTGGTATCCACTGGACGCCGTCCAGAACCTCAACACAAGCGACGCCACGCTCAGAATCATCAAAGCGTTTCAGCGTCGCTTGTAGCTCATCGCAGCCCCCCCCTGAAAAGTCAGCCCAAATCGCCGCCACCGACCGGCATGACCATGCCGGTGATGTAGGAGGCTTCGTCGCTGGCCAGAAACAGAATAGCGCTTGCCTGTTCATCCAGCGTGCCGTAACGCTTCATCAAACTGCTGTCGAGGGTCTGGTCGACGATCTGTTGATACCACAGCTTTTCCTGAGCGCTTTGTTCGGCGGTGTTGCGCGGGATCAGCCGCGGCGGCGCTTCGGTGCCACCGGGGGCCGTCGCGTTGACCCGCACGCCACGGCCGGCGGTTTCGAACGCCAGACACGCGGTCAGCGCGTTGACCCCGCCCTTCGCCGCACCGTACGGCACGCGATTGACGCTGCGGGTGGCGATGGATGAAACGTTGACGATGGCGCCGCTGCCTTGTTCAAGCATGAATGGCAACGCGGCATGGCAGCACCACAGCGTCGGGAACAATGAGCGGCGCACTTCGGCCTCGATCTGCTGCTGTTCATAGTGCTCGAAAGGCTTGGCCCAGATCGTGCCGCCGACGTTGTTGACCAGCACATCGAGGCGCCCGAAGCGTTCGACGGCGGTGCGCATCACGCGGCTGCATTCGCTGTATTGTTCAAGGTCGGCGGTCAGGGCGAGTACCTGGCTGTCCCGCCCCAGCTCTTTCTGCAACTCGAACACCAGATCGGAGCGGTCGACCAGAATCAACCGCGCTCCTTCGGCGGCCATGCGTTCAGCTACGCGCCGGCCAATGCCCTGGGCGGCACCGGTAATCAGCGCGACTTTTTCTTGGAATCTGTTCATGTATCTCTCCCACAACAGCGCGGCTCAGGCCGCGCTGGCGGCAAATTTCTCGTAGTAAAAGTTCGCAGGCGCGATGCCTTTTTCGCGAATGAACTGGCTGACCGCCTCGACCATCGGCGGCGGGCCGCACAGGTAGACATCGACGTCGCCATCGTTCAAATGCCGTGGCTCGATGTGTTGCGTCACGTAGCCCTTGAGCGGGTGCCCGCTGTCGGGGTTGGCCACGCAGGCGCTGAAGCTGAAGTTCGGGATTCGCGCGGCAAGGGCTTCCAGTCGATCCATTTCCACCAGGTCGAAATCGTTGGTCACGCCGTAGATCAAATGCAGCGGATGCGCGCTGCCCTGCTCGGCGATTTTTTCCAGCATTGCCGTGAACGGCGCCAGACCGGTACCACCGGCCAGCAGCAACAGCGGCCGGCGGATGTCACGCAGATAGAAGCTGCCCAACGGTCCGGCCAGGCTCATGCTGTCGCCGGCCTTGGCCATGCCGGTCAGAAAACTGCTCATCAAGCCACCGGGCACGTTGCGAATCAAAAAACTGACCTCGCCGTCGCGCTGCAACGAGCTGAACGAGTACGCGCGGGTCTGCTCGCTACCGGGAATCCCGAGGTTCACATACTGCCCCGGCAGAAACGCCAATTTGCTCAGGGCCTCGCCCTTGATCGACAGCGCGATGGTGCTGTCGGACAGCCGACGCACGGCGCTGATGGTCGCCTCGTAACCGGCCTGCCGGGTGCGGCAGACATCCGATGAAACCGGCACCCGCACCACGCAATCGCTCTGCGCACGCATCTGGCAGGTCAGGACAAAACCCTGCTGCGCTTCTTCGGCGCTGAGGGCGTCTTCGATGTAGTCCTCGCCCATGTCATAACGCCCGGCTTCAGCGAAACACTTGCAGGTGCCGCAAGCGCCGTCGCGGCAATCCAGAGGAATATTGATGCCCTGGCGGTACGCGGCATCGGCCACGGTCTCACCAGCGTTGGCGTCGATGAATCGGGTGACGCCGTCTTCGAAATTGAACGCAATGGAATGAGTCATGACGACCGCCTCAGAGGTGGTAAACATCGATGACCTGGCGAACGTAGTCGTTCTTCAGGATCACTTTCTTGGCCAAGATCTGCGTGTTCTCGCCGCGCACATCCAGAGTGTAGAAACTGCTGCCGAAATAGCTGTCGACGGTCTTGTAGCGAAAGCTCAGGGTGTGCCAGTTGAAGCGCACCTTGCACAGACCGTCAGCCTGTTCGATCAGCTCGATGTTGCTGAGGTTGTGTGAGGTGCGGGTGTCCGGCACGCTGGCGCTGGAACGCTCGGTCTTGATGCGGAAGATGCGGTCTTCCAGGCCCGTGCGGTTGCCGTACCAGATCAGCGAGATTTCCCGCTGCGGGTCTTCGGTCAGCTCGTCGTTGTCGTCCCAGGACGGCATCCAGAAGGTTGCGTCCGGCGCGTACAGCTCCAGCCAGTCGTCCCATTGCTTGTCGTCGAGGTAGCGCGCTTCGCGGTAGAGAAAGTCGCGCACCGCGTCATAGGTGATGGTCATTGCACGGCCTCCACTGCAATCAGTTCGGACTGTTCGGCAGCCAGGGCTTTGAGCATGGTCTGCTGCCAGTATTTGTGTTGCAGCACGAACAGGCCTTCGTCTTCGGTGCGCACGCCGCTGAGTAACGGATGCAGGTCGATTTCCTTGGCCGCGTCATCGGCGCCTTCAATCCAGTGTTCGGCACCACGGGACATGTCGTTCCAGGTGGTGACGCTGCCCTGGTAGCCGGTCTGGCAGGAACGAAACTCTTCCAGATCGTCTGGAGTGGCCATGCCGCTGACGTTGAAAAAGTCCTCGTACTGCCGAATGCGACTCGAGCGGGCGTGGTCGCTTTCACCTTTGGGGGCGATGCAGTAAATGGTGATCTCGGTGCGGTTGACCGAGATCGGCCGGGCGATGCGAATCTGCGAGCTGAACTGGTCCATCAGGTACACATTCGGGTACAGGCACAGGTTGCGCGAGTTCTCGATCATCCAGTCGGCGCGGGCCTGGCCGAAGTCCCGGGCCAACTCGTCGCGGCGCTCATACAGCGGACGGTCCTCAGGGTTGGACCAACGGGTCCAGAGCAGCATGTGGCCCTTGTCGAAGGAATAGAAACCACCGCCCTGCCTGGCCCAGGTGCCGGCGCTCATGGTGCGGATGTCTTCGCCGGCTTCGCGCTGCTTGCGTTGGTTCTGGGTGGCGGCGTAGTTCCAGTGCACCGAACTGACGTGATAGCCGTCGGCACCGTTTTCGGCGGTGAGTTTCCAGTTGCCTTCGTAGATGTAACTGGAGGAACCGCGCAGCACTTCCAGGCCATCGGCGGACTGGTCGACGATCATGTCGATGATCTTCGCCGACTCGCCCAGGTGCTCCACCAACGGCACCACGTCGGCCTTCAGGCTGCCGAACAGGAAACCGCGATAGGACTCGAAACGCGCGACGCGGGTCAGGTCGTGGGAGCCTTCGCAATTGAAGCTCGCCGGGTAACCGGCCGCCGCCGGGTCCTTGACCTTGAGCAGCTTGCCGGAGTTGTTGAAGGTCCAGCCGTGGAACGGGCAGGTGTACGAACTCTTGTTGCCGGTCTTGTGCCGGCAGAGCATCGCCCCGCGGTGGCTGCACGCATTGATAAAGGCGTTCAACTCACCGTCCTTGTTGCGCGCGATGAAGATCGACTGGCGCCCCATGGTGGTGGTGTAGAAGTCGTTTTTATTGGGGATCTGGCTTTCGTGCGCCAGGTACAGCCAGTTGCCTTCGAAGATGTGTTGCATCTCGAGGTCGAACAGCCGCGGGTCAGTGAACATCTCGCGCTTGCAGCGATAGATACCCTGTTCAGGGTCTTCTTCAAGCAGGGAGTGAAGGTATTCGAGTCGCAGGGACATGGCCGCCGCCTCCATTGTTTTTATTCAGGCAGGGCCATGCTAGGACGTGGGGATGGGGTGGACTATCCGCGGGGTGCAGACCTGTATCCGTTTTGTGCAAAGGGCGGTTGATGGTTGCCAATGTGGCGAGGGAGCTTGCTCCCGCTGGGCTGCGAAGCGGCCCCCGGCAATCTGTCAGGCACACCGCGTCGGCAGGATTGACGACTGCTGCGCAGCCGAACGGGGGCAAGCCCCCTCGCCACAGGTTATTCGTCAAACGTCTTGGCAATCAATGACGGCGCTTGAGGGTGTCGGAAGGCAATTCGCCGAACTGTTTGCGGTAGCGGTCGGAGAACCGTCCCAGGTGCAGAAAGCCGTAATCCATGGCCACTTCGGTGACGTTGCGCACGTTGCAGGTTGGGTCGCTCAGGTTGGCGTGAATGCGTTCGAGTTTCTTCTGCCGGATGTAGTTTTTCGGCGTGTCCCCCGCGTTACGTTCGAACAACCCATACAGCGAACGCAGGCTCATCCGTGCCTGGCGCGCCAGCTCTTCGCTGTCGATATCCTGCTTGAGGTTGCGGGCGATGTAATCGACCAGCGCCTCGAACGTGGCCGAGGCTGAGCCGGGATCGGTGCGCATGACGTTGGTCTTCATCAGGCCGAGCATTTTGCTGACCACGATTTGCGCATAGTGCTCCTGCACGCGGGGAATCGGCTCGGCGGCTTCCGCTTCCTGGCAAATCATCGCCAGCAGGCCGACGAAACCTTCCAGTTGATTGAGCTGATAACGGTTCTCCAGAAACCGCACGCCCTGCCCTGGATACCGCCAGCGCTGCTCCTCGCACACCGACTCCAACAGCCGGGTGGGGACTTTCAGGATGAATTTTTCGCAATCACTGGAATAGGTCAGATCCACCGGATCGTCCGGGTTGATCAGCAGCAACTCCCCAGGCGCAAAGTAGTGTTCCTGACCGTGTCCACGCCACAGGCAGTTGCCGCGCAGCAACACTTGCAAGTGATAGATGCTGTCCAGCGCGCCTGAGGTAACCCGCACGCTGGCGCCATAACTGATGCGGCACAGGTCAAGGCTGGCAAATTTGCGATGATCGAGACTGGCCAGCGGTCGACCGACCCTGGGCATCTGCAGGCAATGGTTGCCGACGTGCTGATTGACGTAGCCGGAGACCGCGTACGGGTCGGCATGGTCGAAGATTCTGCTGCGATGACTCAACAATTGCGTTTGCATCATCGGATCACTCTCATTGTTGTTATCGGTGGCGTCGCCATTCTAGGGTACCGCCTGAAACACAGAGGGCCACGAGATAAACGGTCGGTTATCTCGCGGCCCGGTTCGGCGGGTCGAGGGCATCAGTCCTCGAGTGCGCGGACCCGCTCGTGACGTTGCTGCTCCTCAGGCTGGGCGGACGACTGCAGGGTGAAATCGAAATCGATTTCGGCAAAACGACCGCTCACACCATGGGCCGCCGCACGCTGCGGATCGTCGCTGAAAGTGATCTTGGCGATCAGCTCGTCACGGGTGGCGTAAGCGAAATCGTCATGCAGGTACTGATCGCCATCGAGGTTGATCTGGGTGGTCAGATGACGATGGTCCGGGGCCGAAATGAAGAAGTGAATGTGCGCCGGCCGCTGACCATGACGGCCCAGTTGATCGAGCAGTTGCTGGGTCGGACCGTCCGGCGGGCAACCGTAGCCCGACGGCACGATGCTGCGAAAGCGGTAGCGACCCTCGGCATCGGTGACGATCCGGCGACGCAGGTTGAACTCGGACTGGGCGGTATCGAAGTAGGAATAGGTGCCGCCGGTGTTGGCGTGCCAGACATCAACCACCGCCCCGGCCAGCGGTTCGCCGGCGGTGTTGCGCACCTGGCCTTGCATGAACAGCACCACGCCCGGATCGACGCCATCGTCCAGTCGCGCTTCGAAGTTCGACAGCGGCGCACCCGCCACATACAGCGGCCCTTCGATGGTCCGCGGGGTGCCGCCGGATTTACCGGCCTGCTCGTCTTCGGCATCCATCAGCAGGTCGAGGTAATGCTCAAGACCAAGCCCGGCCACCAACAGACCGGCCTCCTGCCGCGCACCCAGCACGTTGAGGTAATTGACGGCGTTCCAGAATTCTTCCGGGGTCACGGCCAGGTCTTCGATGATGTTCACCGAATCGCGCAGGATGCGGTAAACCAGCGCTTTGACTCGCGGATCGCCGGCGTCGTTGAGCAGGCCGCTGGCCTCTTCGAGAAACTTCTGGACACTGGCAGTGTGGGAAATCTTGACGTTCATGGTGGTTCCTCATCTTGTAATTATTAGCGTAGCGAACTGAACAGGCTGGGTTCAGCGGTCGTCCTCGCGGATGGAAGAAGGATGCCGGCACAGCGCGTTGACCTCGATGGCCATGTACGGGTACAGCGGCAATTGCATCAGCAGGTCGTGCAGTTCCTGAACGCTGTCGACGTCGAACACGCTGTAATTGGCATAGAGCCCGGCGATGCGCCACAGATGACGCCACTTGCCTTGCTCTTGCAGGCGCTGGGCCAGGGCTTTCTCGTCGGCCTTGAGCTGTGCGGCGCGCTCCGGGTTCATGTCGACCGGTAAATTCACGGTCATTTTTACGTGAAACAGCATGATGCCCTCCTCAGGCTTGATGAACGGCAGTGGATATTTTGTCCCGGCGGAAAAACGCCAGGCGCTCTTCATCCAGGCTCAGGCCCAGCCCCGGTGTTGACGGGACGTGCAGTTGGAAATCGCGGTAGACCAAAGGCTCGCTGACGATGTCTTCGGTCAGCAGCAACGGGCCGAACAGCTCGGTATCCCAGCTCAAGGTATTCAGCGTGACGAAGGCATGGGCCGAGGCCAGCGTGCCGATTCCGCCTTCGAGCATGGTGCCGCCGTACAGACCGATACCGGCCGCCTCGGCAATCGCGGCGGTTCGCAACACGGCGCGCGGGCCGCCGTTCTTGGCGATTTTCAGGGCGAATACTGAAGCGGCGCCTTCCCGTGCCAGGTTAAAGGCATCTTCCACGCATTCGATGGATTCATCGGCCATGATCGGCGCCGGGCTCATGGCATTCAGGCGCACCATGCCGGCGCGGTTATTACGCGAGATCGGTTGTTCGATCAGGTCGATACCGTTGCTGCCGAGGATCCGACAGGCCCGCAGAGCTACCGCTTCGTCCCAGGCCTGATTGACATCGACCCTTACGCTGGCGCGATCGCCCAGCGCCTTTTTGATCGCAATCACGTGGGCCAGGTCGCGGTTGACCTCGCCAGCGCCGATTTTCAGTTTGAAGATCCGGTGGCGGCGCAGGTCGAGCATTTTTTCCGCTTCGGCAATGTCCTTGGCGGTGTCGCCGCTGGCCAGGGTCCAGGCCACCGGCAAGGCATCGCGAACGCGGCCGCCCAGCAGCTCACTGACCGGCAGGCCGAGGCGCTTGCCCTGAGCGTCGAGCAAGGCGCTTTCGATACCCGATTTGGCGAAGGTGTTGCCGCGAATGCTGCGCTCCAGGCGCAACATCGCGGCATTCACGTTGCCGCTGTCCTGGCCAAGCAGCAGTGGCGCGAAGTGTTTGTCGATGTTGGTCTTGATGCTATCCGGGCTTTCGTTACCGTAGGCCAGACCGCCGATGGTGGTCGATTCACCGATGCCCTCAATGCCGTCGGCGCAGCGAACCCGAATGATCACCAAGGTCTGATTCTGCATGGTGTGCATCGCCAGCTTGTGCGGGCGAATGGTCGGCAGATCGACGATGATCGTCTCGATCGATTCAATGGCAGTTGCACGCATGTCGATACCCGTCAGGTTCTTGAAGTTCTGAAACGGATTCTCGTACGGCATTTTCCGGGCGGCCAATATAGAATTGGTCTGGCTCGATACCTTAAAGGTATTCAATAGATCGTCGTTCGGAGGCCCCATGGAACTGCGTCACCTGCGGTATTTTCAGGTGTTGACTCAAACCCTCAACTTCACCCGCGCCGCCGAACTGCTGCACATCGCCCAACCGCCGCTGAGCCGGCAGATCCAGCAGCTGGAAGACGAACTCGGGGTGTTGCTGCTGGAACGCGGTCGACCGTTGAAGCTGACCGATGCCGGGCGGTTTTTCCATGAACATTCCACCGCCCTGCTCGAACAACTGGGCAAGGTTTGCGACAACACACGGCGGATTGGCCTGGGCGAAAAGACCTGGCTGGGCATCGGCTTTGCGCCCTCGACCCTCTATGGCGTGCTACCGGAACTGATTCGCCGGTTGCGCAGCGGCGAGCCTCTGGCGCTGGAGTTGGGGCTCTCGGAGATGACCACGTTGCAACAGGTGCAGGCGCTCAAGGCCGGGCGCATCGATGTCGGCTTCGGGCGCATCCGCATCGACGACCCAGCCATCCTGCAGACCGTACTCACCGAAGATCGGCTGGTCGCCGCCCTGCCCGCCGGCCACCCGCTCCTCGCCAGGCCCATCAGCCTTCGTGAGCTGGCGAAAGAACCTTTTGTCCTTTACCCCGGCAACCCGCGCCCGAGTTACGCCGACCACGTAATCGCGTTGTTCGAAGCCAGTGGCGTGCACATCAAGGTGGCGCAATGGACCAATGAGCTGCAAACGGCGATCGGTCTGGTGGGGGCGGGAATCGGGGTGACGCTGGTACCGGCCTCGGTGCAGTTGCTGCACCGCGACGACATTGGCTTTACCCCGGTGCTGGAAGACAACGCGACCTCGCCAATCATTCTCAGCAGGCGCGTGGGCGATGTCTCGCCGGGGTTGAATTATTGCTTACAGATGATCGATGAACTGCTGCCGCGTGACGGACCTGCAAACTAGGCCATGACCCCGGCGAACGCTCGGCGCCCGGCGCGCATTTCTGTACGAAGTTCGCCGATCAGGTTGGAAATGTCGCGAACACTGGTCAGTTCGTCGGGCGATACGCCGGTGATCAGCAGTTCAATCCGCCCGGTGCTGTGATCGAAGACCTTGATCCGCAAGGTTTCATCACGGTTCACGGTGCATTCACAGGAGAGCGGCTTGAAACCGGACTCGATAATCTGGCAAAGCTGCGCAATTGGAACCATGACAGACGCCCTCCCTGGACGGTTTTCCGATTGGATCCACTCAGAATAGATCAACTTGCGCAACGCACCAGCGAGTTCAGTGAGAATCCCCATCCCATATCCAATTCCAGATCCCCGGCAAACGAACAGGCTCGGAACTCTGCTTGACGGTGCGCGCCATGGCCGCCCGCTGTAGCGCTGCCGTGTCGTCGTAAAACGGTTTCTGCGCCGTGACCAGACCTGTGGCACTGGCACTGTCGAGGAGGATTTGCAGGTATTCGCGGGCATGCCGGGCGGTGTAGCGGTTGAGGTCGTGAAAGGTCACCACCACCGGAATCACCCCGTCCACCGTCGGCAACTCGCCAAGGGCAATGCGTTCGCGGACTTCGGACAGCTGCCGCAGCATATTGGCTCGCCGACGAGGGCTGGCATTGAAGCCCCAGATCTTGCCGTCATTGGCGCTCAGGTCGGTCAGCAGTACGTGCATGCCATGCTGCTGATAGGCCGTGAAGGTGCGCTTGTCGTAGTTCCAGAACGGCGGACGCACCAGGATCGGCGAGACGCCAGTGATCGCCGCAATGTCTGCGCTGCCGTTGGTCAGCGACTGTTCCAGTTGTTCCGGCTCCAGGGAGCGGTGGTTGGTGTGGTGGGGAGTGGCCGTGTGGAAGCCCAACAGGTGACCTTCGGCCTGTTCGCGCTGCATGATCTGGCGACCAGTGTCACTGCCGCCGGCGCCTGTGGCATGGGTCTGCACGAAGAACACGGCTTTAATGTCCGGTTGCAGCGGATTGCGCGCAAGGCTGTCGAGCACGGTCACGGTCGGGTTGTAAAAACCGGAGGCGCTGGGCCCGTCGTCGAAGGTCAGCAGAAAACGGATAGGCGGTTGTGCGCGCAGGCGCTGTTGCGTCTGCGGCGTCATTTCGATGGGCGCGGCGATACAGCCAAACAGGCCGACTGCGATGGCGAATATGGATAAAACCTTAATCAACTGCTTCATGTTTTGCCTTGGGCCAGACCTGGCGGCCGTCATGTTCAATGGCAAAAACCCCTCGCCCATTCATCCTTCAATCGGCCCACCAATCACTGCGGGCCGAGGTTGGATAAGGGTACCAGTGTTTGGTTCCAGTGCCTGGTCCCCAGGTGATTGCATTTCAAACTACAAAAACAAAAAAGCCCCGCCATCCATTGGTGGGGCTTTGAGTATGTGCAAACCGATCAGGGCTTCAACGGGCGCTCCTGGTCACGGTCCGACAGTTCTTTACCATCGTCAGGGTGCTTCCAGTCCGGCGTCGAACGCCTCTGCTGCTCGAGCTCTTCCTCCGTCGGTTCATCGATGTCCTCATCCGGGTCCGGACGCTTTGGTTCAGTGGCCATGTCCACCTCCCTTCCTCAAAGGATCAGTCATCTATTTTTAAGCGTAGAACAGTTTCGGATGGGACGATTCAGAGCCACCAGCGCAGCAAAAAGAAGAACCCCATGCTCAACAACATGCTGAGCAACGTGTTGCGGGTGTGAAGCACCAGGCCCACGGCCACCAGCGAACTGATCAGGTAAGGGTTGTCCCACTGCAGGTTCAACTGTTTGTCGGGCATGAACACAATCGGCCCGCAGATGGCGGTGAGCATGCCCGGCACCGCGAAACCGAGAAACTGCCGGGCATTGCTGCTCAAGCGCACCGGCAACCGAGGCTCAAGAAATACGTAGCGGTTCAGGAACACCAGCAGGCCCATCCCGATAATCACAGCCCAGACCATCATGCGCGCCCCACGTAGAGTTTGTTGCAGATAAAGCCTGCGGTCATGCCCGCCAGCCCCGACAACACCAGCGCCGAGCCCCATTGCCAATAGCTGAACAGCACCGAACAGAACAGTGAGACCGCCACACAAACCACTGTCGGAACGTTGCGCACCACCGGCGTGATCAGGGCGATAAAGGTCGCCGCGATGGAGAAATCCAGCCCCAGGTGTTCAAGGCCCGGAATGCTGCTACCCAACACAATGCCCGCCAGGGTGAAGAGGTTCCATGCGATGTAAAACGTCAAACCCACACCCAGGGCGTACCAGCGATTGAACAGCTGTTTGTCATGCTGACTGGTCAGGGCGAACAACTCGTCGGTGAGCAAAAAGCCCAGTCCGATACGCCAGCGGCCCGGCAACGGGGAAATCACCGAACGCATGCTCATCCCGTACAACAAATGCTGGGAGGTCAGCAGCAACGTGGTCAACAGAATCGAAAAGACCCCGGCGCCGCCCTTGAGCATACCGATGGCGACCAATTGCGCCGCGCCGGCAAACACAATGCTCGACAGCCCCTGGCCTTGCAGGGGCGTGAGTTTGGCCTCGATGGCCATGGAACCGGCCAGCAATCCCCAAGGCGCGGTCGCCAGGGACAGCGGCATGATGGCCGCGGCGCCACGAAGGAATGCAGTGCGCGGCATGAGTGAGTTGGACATAACGCTCTACAACCAGGAAAGGACGTCAGACTGTGCCAGCAGTCGTGGCCAATGGCTTGAACAATCTTGCGCACTTGCGACGCCCTCGGGGCTCTTCGATTTCACGATTGACAAATACCCCGTCGGCTTTTAAAACTGAGCGCCTCATTCAGGGTGTAAGCAACCATGTCCGCAACCTTCAACCTCAACACTGTCGTCATTGGCTTGATTGCCAAGGCGCAAGGTTGCGTTGCGCACACCCCTAAATCGAAGAAACAGTCGCTCATGTGACCGGGGCGCGCTGTCCCGTCAGATGAGCTGACAGGACATTGAGCGCGACGGACACCTCTCCTCTTGCTGACTTCCTTCTACGCTTCTGACGGTGACGAAATCGGTCAACCTTCAGGAGAAAGTGCATGTCATCGTTTCAAGGTATCTGGGTTCCCATCGTGACGCCGTTTCACAATGGCGCGATCGACTTCATCGGGCTGCGGCGGCTGGTCAGTCATCTGCTGGAAAAAGGCGTCGATGGCATAGTGGTCTGCGGCACCACCGGGGAAGCCGCGGCGCTGGGCAAACACGAGCAACTGGCCGTGCTCGATGCGGTGCTGGAACAGGTTCCGCCAGAACGCGTGGTCATGGGCCTGGCCGGCAACAACCTCACCGAGTTACTGCAATTTCAAAGCGAAATCCTGAAGCGTCCCCTGGCGGGCTTGCTGGTGCCGCCGCCTTACTACATCCGTCCTTCCCAGGCCGGCCTCGAAGCCTTTTTCAAGACCGTCGCCGATGCGTCCAGTGTCCCGGTGATTCTCTATGACATTCCCTATCGCACTGGCATAGCCTTCGAGCAGGCGACCTTGCTCCGGATCGTCGCCCATGAGCGGATCGTCGCGATCAAGGACTGCGGCGGCAACCCAGCCAACACCTTCGCACTGCTCTCCAGCGGTAACGTCGACGTGCTGTGCGGCGAAGATAATCAGATCTTCGGCGCGCTATGCCTGGGTGCCAAAGGCGCGATTGCCGCCTCGGCCCATGTTCATCCCGAGCTATTCGTGACGCTGTATCAACAGATTCGCGACAACCGTTTAGCGGCCGGCCGAACGACCTTCTTCCAGTTGCTGCCACTGATTCACAGCCTGTTCATCGAGCCCAATCCCGCTCCGGTGAAAACTGCCCTGGCCCTTGGAGGATTGATTCGTGACGAACTGCGAGCGCCCATGCAACGCAGCAGCGAAAGCACGGCGGTGCGTTTGAAAGAAGTACTGGCAGCGCTTGAAAACAGCAATCGTTAGAGCGCAAGCGTCCAGCCCGAGTACCATGGAGCGATTCACATAACGCGTCAGGGAATCGACATGCTTTACCGAATCGCCGCCGACGGGCTGGTGCTGTCTCACTTGTTGTTTATTCTGTTCGTGCTGTTCGGCGGGCTGCTGGTGCTCAAATGGCGCCACCTGATCTGGTGGCACCTGCCCGCCGCTGCATGGGGCGTGATCGTGGAAGTCTTCCACCTGACGTGCCCACTCACCGAATGGGAAAACCGCATGCGCCACGCGGCCGGGCAAACCGCTTACGGCGGTGGCTTCATCGAACATTACGTGTGGCCGATCATTTATCCGGCCGGGCTGACACCCACGATTCAGCTGGCACTGGGCAGCGTGGTGCTGGCGCTCAATGTGCTGATCTACGCGCATCTGTTCCGGCAATGGAAGCATCCGACCCGTTCAGGCAGTAACCATCGATCCAGTTGAGCTCAGTTGGCAATGACGCTCATGTTCCGGCCACTGGCCTTGGCCACATACAGCGCCTTGTCTGCGGCGCCGACCATGTCATCGGGCTGGGCTTGCGCAGCCGGGTCGTAGGCGCAGACACCCACGCTGACCGTGACCACGCCCTCCACACCTTCAACGTGTTTGATGCCCGCCTGCTGAACGGCGCGGCGAATTTTTTCCGCTATCAGAAACGCCCCCACATAGTCGGTGCCGGGCAGCACCACCGTAAACTCCTCGCCACCGAAGCGGGCCGCGAGATCACCGGGGCGCTTGATGTTGTCAGTGATGATGGTGCTGATTTTGCGCAGACACTGATCGCCCGCCAAATGACCGTAGTGGTCATTGAAACTCTTGAAGTGGTCGACATCGATCATCAGCAGCGCAAGATGGGTCTGGCTACGCCTGGCGCGGCCCATTTCCGCGAGAATGAACAGGTCGAACTGACGCCGGTTGGAAAGCCCGGTCAGTGCATCTTCCAGCGCCAGCAACTCAAGGCTGCGGTTAACCTCAATGAGTTTGTCCTGAGCCTCCAGCAGATCGTTCTGAATATGATTTTGCTGTTTCATGAGGCGGATCAGGCGATAACCGAGAGCGCCCAGAAACCCCAGCAGCAGCAAGACGATGCCCGCACTGAATATTGACTCCTGCCGCCAACTGGCCAGGACTTCATCCTTGTCGAGCGCGGCAAAAACGATCAGCGGATAACCCTCGACTCGTCGAAATCCCACGACCCGCACCACCCCGTCCACAAAGGACCTGACTGTTGCCGTACCGGAATCGCCCTTGGGCAACAGCTGGGTAAACAGCGGCCCTCTGGCGACGCTGGTGCCGATATCGGCTTCGTTGAACGGACGCCGAACGACGATGGTGGTGTCATCGGAGATCAGGTTGATCACCCCGTTTTTGCCCATGTCGATGCTGTTGTACAGGTCCAGGAAATGGTTGAGGTAGATCGAAGCCACCACCACACCGGCAAACCGGCCATCGGCGTGATTGATCCGGCGTGACACGGTCATGATCCACTCACCGGTCGAGCGACTTTTTATCGACGGACCGACATGCGGACCGCGGTCGGTATGATCGCGATGGTAGATGAAATATTCACGGTCGGAATTATTGGCATTGGGTGGTATGACGTTAATGGCGTTGGCGAGCCAGCGTCCTTCTTCGTCGAACACGAACAGCCCATGGATCTGCACCAGCTCACTGCGCTGGGCATTGAGCAAACGTTGCAGTCGGGGAAATTTATCCGGTTGCATGCCATCGATTTCGAGGCGCTCCACCAAGGAAAACAGCAGCGTGTCGGCCTGTTTGATCGATGCGTGCGCCTGCGATGCCAGGGTTTGCGCCAGGTTGGACATCGCCACTTCGCTGTCACGCAAATGGTACTGACGCGAGTTCCAGCTTTCACCGACCACAATGGCCATCAAGGACAGGCACACCGCAATCAGCAGAGAAACCGCGTATCGAACCTTGAGCCTTGACTCAACCTGCACCGGTACCCAAGGCGTGGCGAACCGAGTGTGTTCAATACGATCTTTGACGGACGGATGCCCCATGACGCTCCCTGAATCCCTTATGACATGGCGAATTTTCCCGTTCGCCCTTGTAGCGTCAGCCAGCCTTGACCGACGCTCAAACCATTACAACCCGACACCGATACGATAGGTGATTTGCACAAAAACGCTCATTGCCAGCGATCGTAATCGCTACATCGGCGTCTGTTTGATCGCCTCAAACCAGACCGGATTCAATCGCGTCTGTTCGGTCTCGATGCCCAACGCGTCCATCCGTGCCTTGTGCTGGTCCATCTCTCGGGTCAGCTGGCTATGGTCGCTGGAGTTGCCGTCCAACTGGTGCATCTGGCTCAGCCCCAAGTGATAAAAGCGCAGCAGCTTCATGGCGGCAGGGTCGCCCTGCTCCACCGCCGCCGTCACCTGATGCATGACGTTGGTGACGCTCATCAGGCTACGCTTGAGCTGCCAACCATAGACCGCTGGCGCCATCCATTCCTGGGTCCAGAACTTGCCACGCATCAGCGCCACCGTCAGCAACAACGCGGCAAACACCCCGCCCACGTTGAACCGCAGATTGTCGCTACCGGGTTCACCGAACAGGGCCACCGCCGCCGTGGACAGCACCATCGCCAGCGCCAGGAACATCAGAGCGATGATCACCGTGCTACGCCGCGTCTGGCGTCTATAGGTTTCGGCATTCATTGGCTGGATTTCGAACATCGCGACGGGGTTCCTTGCATCGATGGTAAAAGGCGCTGTGACAAAAAGACTGCGGGGCATTATCGCCTCCCCGAAAGATTTAGCTATGCTGGAGCTCCTTTTCATCTTTTCATCGTCAAACGGGGGCATGGCGATACAGCGCAGTTCGTGCCATCTTCATCATGGATACACACTATTCGGATGCCATGCGCCGTTGCTGGCGGGTGACATCGTTTTAAGGATCAATGAATGACCCAACGACATGTAATCAACGCCTCGGTCAGCCCTAAAGGCAGCCTGGAAACACTGTCCCAGCGTGAAGTACAGCAACTGAGCGAAGCCTCATCCGGCATCACCTACACCCTATTTCGCCAGTGCGCCCTGGCCATCCTCAATACCGGCGCCCACGTCGACAACGCCAAGACCATTCTGGAAGCCTACAAAGACTTCGAAATCCGCATTCACCAGCAAGACCGTGGCGTACGCCTGGAACTGCTGAACGCCCCGGCCGACGCCTTCGTCGATGGCGAAATGATCGCCAGCACCCGCGAAATGCTCTTCAGCGCCCTGCGCGATATCGTCTACACCGAAAACGAACTCGACGCCTTGAGCATCGACCTGAGCACGTCCCAGGGCATCAGCGACTACGTCTTCCACCTGCTGCGCAACGCCCGCACCTTGCGCCCCGGCGTCGAACCGAAAATCGTGGTGTGCTGGGGCGGCCACTCGATCAACACCGAAGAATACAAATACACCAAGAAAGTCGGCCACGAACTCGGCCTGCGCAGCCTGGACATCTGCACCGGTTGCGGCCCTGGCGTGATGAAAGGCCCGATGAAAGGCGCGACCATCGCCCATGCCAAGCAACGCATCCACGGCGGTCGTTACCTTGGCTTGACCGAACCTGGAATCATCGCCGCCGAAGCGCCGAACCCGATCGTCAACGAACTGGTGATCCTGCCGGACATCGAGAAACGCCTGGAAGCGTTCGTGCGGGTTGGCCACGGCATCATCATTTTCCCAGGTGGCGCGGGCACGGCCGAAGAGTTCCTGTACCTGCTCGGCATCCTGATGCACCCGGACAACCAAGACCTGCCGTTCCCGGTGGTCCTTACCGGGCCGAAAAGCGCCGCGCCGTATCTGGAGCAACTGCACGCCTTTGTCGGCGCAACCCTCGGTGAAGAAGCGCAGCAGCACTACGAGATCATCATCGACGACCCGGCTGAAGTAGCGCGGCAAATGACTCAAGGCCTCAAAGCGGTCAAACAGTTCCGCCGCGAGCGCAACGACGCGTTCCATTTCAACTGGCTGCTGAAGATCGACGAAGGCTTCCAGCGCCCGTTCGACCCGACCCACGCCAACATGGCCAACCTGAAACTGAGCCGCAACCTGCCGTCCCACGAACTGGCCGCCAACCTGCGCCGCGCGTTCTCCGGCATCGTCGCCGGCAACGTCAAGGACAAGGGCATCCGCCTGATCGAAGAACACGGGCCATACCAGATTCGCGGTGATGCCGAGGTCTTGCAGCCGCTGGACCACTTGCTCAAAGCCTTCGTTGCCCAGCACCGGATGAAACTGCCGGGTGGCGCGGCGTATGTGCCGTGTTACCAAGTGGTGGCTTGATACGCAAAACCTGTGGAAGCGGGCTTGAGTTGCCGTTTAAACCACCGGAAACAAGAAACCCCGCGTGATGCGGGGTTTCTTGCATTTAAGGGGCTTAGTCAGGAACCCCTCGCCACAACAAGCCCCTTTGCCAAAGATCCTGGCTAGTCTTGTGGATCGAAATTATCCAGCACCCGGTTCACAGCCAACTCCCCAAGCATGACCACCGATTGAATCCCCAACATCACATTGCGATGTGGCATGTCCATCAAGCCGGCGAACTCACTGAGCATCATGCTCGCTGACGCCAGGGATTCGCAGGCGTTGACCAGCAGGGTTTCGTTATCGACCTTCGCACCCACATGGTAAATGGTGCTGGGTTTGCGCTGGGTGGCTTTGGGGATGGGGGGTTTGAGGTAGTGGTCGAGGGCGCGGTCGGCGGCTTCGTGGAGTTTTTTGGAATCGAGGGATTCGTACGGGGACGTCGGATCGGTTTCCGGTGGATTTGGTGTTGGTTTGAACATATGAAGCTCCTAGAGTTATGGAGCCGCTACAAATCGCTGCTAAACGAAAAAGAGGTGGCGGCTGTACGCGGGTTAGCAGACCAGGACTCTAGAACCCGGCGCACCGAAGTGCCCCACGCAAAGCCGCCATAACATGAACGGTTAACGTTGTACGTCTAGAGATGACCCGGGCTGCTAAACCCGATCGCTGATTGGTCAGCGACCCGGAAACGATAGAACCCGGCCTCAAGGCGCACAAGCCGGCGGATTCTGGCGTAGTCGTAGGTAGCGGCGCAAGGCTGTGTAGCCTGAGAGAGTGTCTGGAGATGTCGTTTAAACAATGCTTGTTTAGCGGTCTGACACCCAGCCTTGTGATGGCTGTACCGGCCTCATCGCGGGCAAGTCGGATCGCCGCACCGCCGCTCCCACAGTGATCGCTGTCGTTCACAAATCCTTTGGTCAAAGCAGACACCTGTGGGAGCGGCGGTGCGGCGATCCGACTTGCCCGCGATGAGGCCCAAAAGAACACCCTCAAAACCCAAGATCAAACCACCGGATACATACCTGCCAACCGCACCGCCAACGCCTTGGCCTGACTCGCCACATCGGTCACCGCCGTGCTCTCCCACCACATCCCGCGCAACGGCGGGCCCATGGCGAACAAACGGCTGGCGACCTGCCCGTCGGCACCCAGTACCGCGCCATCCACCGCCGCGGCAATGCCCAGCGCCAATGGACCCGGACGCACCAGCCCGCGAGCGAGCAATTGCTGGGGCAACGGCCGCGCCACCCGGCGCCAATCGTATTCGATGCCGCTGGAGTTGATCAGCGCCGCGCCATGCACCACGCAGGTTTGCGCCTCGCCACGCCGACGAATGCGGATACTGACCTCGCCGTCCGACGCAGGCTCGAGCCCCTTGAACGATGCGGCCTGAATCCGCAACCGCCCTTCCCCGTGCAGCCGTGCCACCAACTCGGCACTCAACGGCGGCGAGCGATGGTGATGGCTTTCCCACCACGGCCGCACATGCCGCACAAACTGCCGACGCTGCACATCGGTCGCCTGACTCCACAACCGCCCGATATGCGCCCGCACCGTGTCCAGCGGCGCTTGCCAGTCGATGCCCTGAGCGATGGCGTCGCGGCAATGCCGGCGTAGCTCGCGGACCAACTGACGCGGTGTGCGAATGCTGTGGTCCTCGGCGAGAAAATCCAGCCACGCCGGTGGCTGCCTGCGCACATGCGGCAGCAGGCCATGGCGGGAAAACACTTCGATCGGCCCGCGATGCCCGGCCTGTTCCAGCGACACCACGGCGTCGACCATGGTCAGGCCCGAGCCGATGATCAGCACCGTCGACTGCGGATCAAGTTGGCGCATGGCGGCTACATCCCACGGGTCGAGTGCAGCGGCATTCAAGCCGCTGGATTCGGTTTGTGGCGTGCGGGCGGCGGGAAACATTCCGGTCGCCAACACCGCGTAAGCGCCCTGCAATTGCTGCCCATCACTCAAGCTCAACCGCACCGAATCGCTCAACGTTTCCACGTCCACCACCTCGGCCCGCACATGTTCGACACTCGACCCTTTCAATGCGCCCACCGCCTGCGCTTCAGCCAGACGCTGCTGCACATAAACGCCAAACAACCCGCGCGGCGGAAACAGTTCACTGACCGGCACATGCTGCTGATCCGACTCCGGCCAGCCACCCGCGGCAATGTGTTCGGTCAGCCATTGGGTCAGGTCATCGGCGTTGTCCGGGTCGACGCTCATCCGCGCCGCGTTGCCGTTGAGCGTATGCCCCGGTTCCACCGCGCTATAGGCTTCGCCACGGCCCAGTTCTGCTCGTGGCTCGATCACCAGAACCCGGCGCTGACCGGGCAAACGCAACAACTGCGCCGCCAGCATCGCGCCGCTCAAGCCGCCGCCAATGATCAGGATGTCAGCGTGGCGGATGGCGTTTGGGGTGTCAGTCATGGCGTTCTCACTGGTCACTGTTTACCTAAATAAAAGTCGTGCAGATCGCCCCGCCAGTAACTCATCGGCGGCACCGGACAGCACCACGCGACCGGTATCGAAATCTCTTTGACGATAATAGGCGATCGAGCTCATGCAATGTCCCGTAGCCAGGTCGGCTCGGGCTGGGCGCTGGGGGTGCGAGTGGCTTGCCATATGAAATGCAGGTTGTGGAAGCCCAACAAACGGCGAACGCGGTTTTTGATCAACCGTTGCGGGCCTTTTTCCGGATGAGCGATGGCCCAGTCGCAGAGGCGTTGGCACCAGGTGCCTTGGGGTTGCGGGGTTTGCACCGGGCCGAACAGGTCGATGAAACTGGCCTTGGTTGATCCAGAGTTGCTGCGTCTGTCGCCCCTGGACGAATGCGTGGGTCGGAGGCTGCGCCACAGGGCTTCGGGGCAGTGTCAGGCTGTCACGGGCTGACTCCGGTATCTGGGTATACACCCAACCCCAAAACATAAGTCGCGCCAATAAATTTATCTCCAAGAATTCAAATAGTTACATAGAACCAAGGTATTAGCTTATTACCTCAATACAACAAACTGTCCTCCCACTGTTGCCCAGCCAACAGCGGGAGGAGCAGGTATTACCCTGAAACCGGGATTACACAAATCAGCATTCCGACTATTACTTGACTTTGTAGTTGCCGACAGGCGAACTCAAGTCGCTACCGTCAGTTTTCTTCACCGTATAATCGACCTTAACGGCCGCACCTGATTTTGCGGTGAAATCATAAGCAGGCAACATCCAAATAACACCTTCAGCCACGTCTTCTTTCGTCACCTCAAGAGGCGTTCTAAAAAATCCCCCTACCCCTTCAACGTCCATATGTGGAATCACCGAATCCCCAACCTGGATACTTGGTGAAACAGCAATATGAATTGTACAGTCCGTTAAAAAATCCGGCTTAACAAAGCCGTCCGCAGCCTGCCGAATCGTCGGAGCGAGCAAGCCCCGATCAAACTTATGAAACGTAACCCCTTCTTTCGTCGTCATGACACTATTCCTTTTCCTGTTAATCGTGAGTGAAGACGCGAGAAATGAACTAGCCGATGCCTTCATTTTTTTCAGTAGGTCTTATTGCAAGAGCCACACTAATGCTCGAACTAACACGCGTCTACTGTCAGAAATAACAGGTAGCCCAACTTTTTCGACGTGCGGTAATCGGCAGTCAAATCACCACATTTCGCACAAACCGCGCCGCCACTTCTCCATCATTACGATAGGAATGCGGCTGATGACTGGCAAACATGAAGAACTCGCCAGCCGCAATTTTCTGCGACTGATCGCCCAGCATCAGCATCAGGCAACCTTCGAAGAAAATACGGGGACGAAAATACGGGGACACCCATTAGCCGCCAGGTCGAGATTGTCCGGCAGTGTCAGCAGTTCGGCGCCGATGTGCCGGGCAGCCAGCGCGAGAAGTAGCAGATTCGGTTCGAACGCGTCGCTCAGGGCCAGACACGAATCTTCGGTGAAACCTTGCTGACGCAAGCCATCGGCCAGCCGTTCGACATCGCGCAAGGCATCGATCCAGCGCCAGACGAACCACTGGCCATGGCGTTTGTGGCGCAGCGCCGGTTGCAATGGGCTGACCTGCGCCCAATGCTGCAGCTGCTCCAGGGCCCGGGGCACCTTGACCTGCCACTCGGTGGTGTCCGCGATGGGCGGACGCTTGAGTTCATGCACGCTCATTGGCTTACCTCTTTTCCATGGGCAAAAGCGTGCGGTGGTCCGCCGGGCTGGAATCTGTAAAACGCCACCGTCCCCCTGTGGGAGCGGGCTTATGTGGCGAGGGGGCTTGCCCCCGTTGGGGTGCGAAGCGCCCCTAAAATCAAGCTTCGCGGTCTTGCATTAGAAAGTGCAGTGACCGGTTTACGATTGCTTCGCAATCGAACGGGGGCAAGCCCCCCTCGCCACAGAGGCTCCCACAGGGTTTTGTGTCGTCCACAAATATCGCCGGCGATACGAAACCTGTGGGAGCGAGGCTTGCCCGCGAAAGCGCCTACGCAGACGCCACTTTCCTCTCCTGCTGACGCAACCCCGCCAGGTATCGATAGCCCGCCCCCGGATGGATATCCGGCAATCGCGCCCCTTCCCCAAACAACTTCTCGCGCAACGTCCCCGGCGCGTATTCGGTCTTGTACACCCCGCGCTTCTGCAACTCCGGCACCAGCAATTCCACGGCGTCGATGAAGGTTTCGTGGGTCAGCGCATACGCCAGGTTGAAGCCGTCCACATCTGTTTCCTCAACCCATTCCTGCAGCAGGTCGGCGACGGTCTCGGGGCTGCCGACAAACAGCGGCCCGAAACCACCGATCCCGACCCAGTCGGCCAGTTCGTTCGGCGTCCAGACCTTGTTCGGGTCCGCCGTGGAAAACGCCTCCACCGCCGACTGAATGGCATTGGTATGCACGTGCTTGAGCGGCTCATCCGGTTTGAACTGGCTGAAATCGATCCCGGTCCAGCCCGAGATCAGTGCCATGGCGCCCTCATAACTGACCCAGGTTTTATATTCTTCGCGTTTGGCTTTGGCGTTGGCGTCGGTCTCGCCGAGGATCACCGTTTGCAGATTGAAGATCAGGATCTTCGATGGATCGCGCCCCGCCTCGGCCGCCCGGCGACGGATGTCGGCAACGGTTTTCTTCAGCAGCACTTTCGACGGCGCGGCAACGAACACGCATTCGGCGTGTTCAGCGGCGAACTGTTTGCCGCGACTGGAGGCGC
The DNA here is from genome assembly GCF_024168645.1 of Pseudomonas sp. GGS8. NCBI lineage: Bacteria > Pseudomonadati > Pseudomonadota > Gammaproteobacteria > Pseudomonadales > Pseudomonadaceae > Pseudomonas > Pseudomonas sp. GGS8. The sequence goes on from NZ_JALJWF010000001.1 coordinate 6,097,622, forward strand.
CGGCCTGATAGAGCACCGGCGTGCGCTGCGGCGAAGGCTCACAGAGGTGAATCCCTGGCACCTGAAAGTGTTTGCCGACGTGGCGGATCTCGTGGATCTTGCTCGGGTCGCTGAAGACCCGCCGCTCGCGATCGCGCAGGATCGCGCCCTCTTCCCAGCTGCCCTCCCACAGCTTGTAGCAAACCTCCAGGTACTCTTCGGCGAGGTCGTAACGGGCATCGTGTTCGGTCTGGTTTTCTTGCCCGAGGTTCTTCGCACCGCTTTCCAGGTACGAGGTAACGATGTTCCAGCCAGCGCGGCCCTTGGTCAGGTGATCGAGGGTCGACAGGCGCCGGGCGAACGGATACGGATGCTCGAACGAAAGCGACGCGGTCAGGCCGAAACCCAGGTGTTCGGTGACCAGCGCCATCGGCGGAATCAGTTGCAGCGGATCGTTGACCGGCACCTGCGCCGCCTGACGGATCGCCGCGTCACCGTTGCCGTTGTAGACGTCGTAGATGCCGAGCACATCGGCAATGAACAAGCCGTCGAACTTGCCGCGCTCAAGGATTTTCGCCAGATCGGTCCAGTACTCCAGATCCTTGTACTGCCATGAGCGATCTCGCGGATGCGCCCACAGGCCGGGCGACTGGTGGCCGACGCAGTTCATGTCAAAGGCGTTGAGACGAATTTCGCGGGCCATCAAACGGCACTCCCAACGCTTGGGGGATGGATGCCGTTGAGGCGGAAGTTGCCGATGAGGTGGAGTTTCCAGCGCAGCGGGTCGTGCAGTGAGCCGTGCAATGCAGTGCGTTGGCCGGTGAGTTCGAATTCGGCGTTGCTGACGGCGTTGAGCGCATCTGCGCTAGCCAGATGAGACTCGGCGATGGCAATGCTGATTTCCGTGTCATCTTCAAGGCTATTCAGGAAGTCTTCGGCACGTTCGAGCAGCGCGGCGGCGACTTCGATACGGATGTGCAAGTCGCCGAAACGGCTGATCACGTAAGGATCGTCCGCAGGTTGTTGCTGACGAACAAAACGCAGGGACGCATCAAACAGGCTCCGAGCGTTGTGCAGATCGTGCTGACTTTTGGCCAGGGGCTGCCCGGCAACAATCGGTTGGGTCAAGGCGTTCATGGTTGGCTCCTCAGTTCCAGGCGTGGCGCGCAGGCTTCACGCCGTTGAGCAGGTAGTTGCCGATCAGGTGGTATTTCCAACGTGCGGGATCGTGCAGGGTGTGCGTCCGGGCGTTGCGCCAGTGACGGTCGAGGTTGTATTTGCCGAGCACCGAGCGAGTACCGGCCAGCTCGAAGAGTTTGCTGCTGGCAAGCAAGGCGATCTCGGCGGACAGCACTTTGGCCTGGGCGACCACCACCGAAGCACGGGCCACCGTGTCTTCATTGGGGGTGAGTAGCGCATGGTCGATTGCGCGGCCAGCCTTTTGCAAAATGGCTTCGGTGCCGTGGACTCGCCATTCGAGGTCGCCAATCGCAGCGATGCTGAACGGGTCCTGCCAGCCGTGATCCTGCCCACTGTCGATCCAAGGCCGGGCTTCGCGGGCGTAGCGTTTGGTTTCTTCCAGGGCGCCGACGGCGATGCCGGTGTCCACGGCCGCCTGAATGATCTGCGAGATCGGGCCGTCGGCGGTGGGTTCGTCGAAGGCTTTGTGAGCCGGGATCACAGCACTGAGCGGGACCTTCACCGCGTTCAGGGTGACACCGCCGCTGGCCGTGGTGCGTTGGCCGAAACCGTCCCAGCTGTCGATAACGGTCAAGCCGGGAGTGTCGCGCTCGATGAAGGCTATGAAGGCCTTGTTCTCTTCATTGACCGCCACCGCCGGCACGATGTGCGCGAACAACGCGCCGGTGCAGTAGAACTTCTCGCCGTCGATTTGCGCGGTGTCTTTGTCGAAACGAATGCGGGTTTCGAAAGCACCGGCGTTTTTGCTTTTGGATTCGGAGAAGGCGTTGCCGAAACGGTAGCCCTGCAAGACTTTGCCGAAGTAGTAACGCTTCTGCTCTTCGGTGGCGGTTTGCAGCAGGATGTCGAGCACACCAAGGTGGTTTTGCGGGATCTGGCCGAGGGATGAGTCGGCGGCGGAAATGATCTTGATCACTTCGGCAACGGTCACGTAGGAAACGCCAGCGCCGCCGTATGCCTGGGGTACGGTGATACCCCAGAGGCCGCTGGCGGAGAATTCGTCGAGTTCGGCGATTGGCAGGCGTCGCTCGCGGTCGCGGAGGCTGGCCTCGATGGCGAAGCGCGCGGCGAGCTTGTGAGCGACGGCGATGGCTTCGGCGTCCGAGTGGATGATGTGGGCGGTGCGAGGGGGTTGGGCAGAGGCTGTCATGGGCCGACTCCAGAATTCTGGTGAATACCCCAGAGCTTCTGCAGGAGTCATGCCTGAAATTAATTGTGTTTTATTTCAACAATTTGAGAGATTTTCCGAGAAAAAATTGAAACTGTAAAACAGCAAAGTGTCTCTCTAGTGTTGATCGGCGAACAGTTAGATCACTACGTTTCGGACAACCTCGTGGCATCAAGATCAGGCAGCCTGCGAACACATAGATCTGTTCGCTTCAATCCTCCGATTCAAATCGCTGAACGCCGTGTCCTGAGCGGCGGCCACGCGTTCGAGGGCTAGGACCCGCCGCTTTGAACGGAGGCTCACCACGTTCAGCGTCACCGCACGCCTGGCACAATAGGCGAGAAAGGAGATTAAAGATGTAAATTAAAAAGAGCAGTCTCGGAAGTAACTGGATTGATGCCGCGTAAGAAAATCACATACTTAAATTTTCTTTCCGCCCCCAAATTCCGAAGAAACGCGTCTTTGGGAATCAATACTGCAAAATAACCGTCGATTGGATTTCGCAAATTATGTCGTGTTACGACCTTCTCGTTTTCAATATACACATCAAGCGTGTCGCGCTCATTATAATCTTCGTATTCTGGAATAAGCGCTGTGCCCCCTTCAAGTGGAATATCCTCCAGCTTGATATCTTCACCTACAGATTGTTTTATTTTAAGTGGCTCGTACATTTTCTGATCCCTTTTAAGTAGACGTTCCAATTAATCTCGATTGAGTAATGACAACACATCGCTTGGAAACTGCTCGCGATGACGTTTTCCATTTAAGGGTCTATCAAGAGCTTCGTCTACTGTCAGAAATAACAGGTAGCTCATCATTCCCGATGAGCGGTAGTCCGCTATCAAATCACCACATTACGCACAAACCGCACCGCCACGTCCCCATCATTGCGATAGGAATGCGGCTGATGACTGGCAAACATGAAGAACTCGCCAGCCGCAATTTTCTGCGACTGATCGCCCAGCATCAGCGTCAGGCAACCTTCGAATACATAAAGCTGTTCGCTATAGCCTTCGGCATCCGGTTGCGATGGGTAAATTTCCCCCGGTTGCAGGCACCATTCCCACTGTTCCACCTCGCGGGTGGCGGTGGCTTTGGACAATAAAACGGCTTTGCTGCCAGGAATCTTCCCGGCCCAGGCCACTTCGTTGATGCGGCTCGGGTCGCGGGCATCCGGGGCCTGGATCAGGTCGCTGAAGGCCACGTCCAGCGCTTCGGCCACGCGGTCGAGGGTGGTCAGGCTGACGTTCTTCTCGCCAGCCTCGATGGCCACCAGCATCCGGCGGCTGACCCCGGACTTTTCGGCCAGGGCGCTCTGGCTCATGTCGGCGGCGTGGCGCAGACGTCGCACGTTCAGGCTGACGTGCTGGAGGACCGAAGCCCGTTGGGTGGAATCTTTGTGCACTATATTGCTCACCGGGTGGCGTTGCGCAGTATACTGCCCAACTTCGGGCGCATTGTGCGTCTCCCTCAGATGGCGCGCAAGGTCATGACGTCAATGAACGCTTCTCATGCTTCCCCCCGTTTCTCCCGGCTGAGCAAGGCCGAGTGCGTGCTGGTGCTGATTACCATGGTCTGGGGCGGGACCTTTTTGCTGGTGCAGCAGGCGATGACCGTCAGCGGGCCGATGTTCTTCGTCGGGCTGCGTTTTGCTGCGGCGGCGAGCATCGTCGCGCTGTTCTCCTGGCGACATCTGCGCGAATTGACGCTGTTCGAACTCAAGGCCGGGGCGTTTATCGGCGTGGCGATCATGCTCGGTTACGGCTTGCAGACCGTGGGTTTGCAGAGCATCCCCAGCAGTCAGTCAGCGTTTATTACCGCGCTGTATGTGCCGTTCGTACCGCTGCTGCAATGGCTGGTGCTGGGGCGCCGTCCGGGGTTGATGCCGAGCATCGGGATCATGCTGGCGTTTACCGGGTTGATGTTGCTGTCCGGGCCTTCCGGCGCTTCGCTCAATTTCAGCCCCGGTGAAATCGCCACATTGATCAGCGCCGTGGCGATTGCGGCCGAAATCATATTGATCAGCACCTATGCCGGCCAAGTCGATGTGCGCCGGGTGACGGTGGTGCAACTGGCGGTGACCTCGGTGCTGTCGTTCCTGATGGTGGTGCCGACCCAGGAAGTGATTCCGGATTTCTCTTGGTTGCTGTTGTGCAGCGCTTTTGGCCTGGGCGCGGCGAGTGCGGCGATTCAGGTGGCGATGAACTGGGCGCAGAAGAGTGTTTCGCCGACGCGGGCGACGCTGATCTATGCAGGGGAACCGGTGTGGGCCGGGATTGCCGGGCGGATTGCCGGGGAACGCTTGCCGGCGATTGCGCTGGTTGGCGCGGGGTTGATTGTGGCGGCGGTGATTGTCAGTGAGTTGAAGACCAAGGGTAAGGTGGCTGCGACTGAAGAAGAGTTGGAGCAGGAAACCCAGGGTTAAGCCGCAGTATCTGCGTTGTTTGATAGAAAGCCATCGCGGGCAAGCCCGCTCCCACAGGGTCTGGAGGTGTACACGCGATTTGCGTACGGCTTAAATCTCTGTGGGAACGGGCTCGCCCGCGATGGCGTTGGCACAGGCGAAATCGCGCGCCCTGAAACAATGTGAATCAGGCTTTTTCCGTCTACCTTGTAGGATTCTGCGACAGCTTGGCGTTTGGTGATCGGGGAGCTGGCACGTATGATGCTTCATAAACTTCCGCAGATTAGAAGCCTATGTCCCTGATAGTTCTACTGCTTCTGCCTTTTATCGGCAGCTGTCTGGCAGCCTTGCTGCCGCACAACGCACGTAATACCGAATCGCTGTTGGCTGGCCTGGTTGCCTTGATCGGCACTGTCCAGGTCGCCCTCCTGTATCCGCAAATCGCCCATGGCGGCGTCATTCGTGAAGAGTTCTTCTGGCTACCCAGCCTGGGCCTGAACTTCGTGCTGCGCATGGACGGTTTCGCCTGGCTGTTCTCAATGCTGGTGCTGGGCATCGGCACGCTGGTTTCGCTGTACGCGCGCTATTACATGTCGCCGGACGATCCGGTGCCGCGCTTCTTCGCGTTTTTTCTGGCGTTCATGGGCGCCATGCTGGGGTTGGTGATCTCCGGCAACCTGATCCAGATCGTGTTTTTCTGGGAGCTGACCAGCCTCTTTTCATTCCTGTTGATCGGCTACTGGCACCACCGCGCCGATGCGCGACGGGGTGCTTATATGGCGCTGATGGTCACCGGCGCGGGCGGTTTGTGTTTGCTGGCGGGGGTCATGCTGCTCGGCCATGTGGTCGGCAGCTATGACCTGGACAAGGTCCTGGCCGCCGGCGATCTGATTCGCGCGCATCCCCTCTACCCTATTCTGCTGCCCCTGATCCTGATCGGCGCCTTGAGCAAAAGCGCGCAATTCCCCTTCCACTTCTGGCTGCCCCACGCAATGGCGGCGCCAACTCCGGTTTCGGCGTATCTGCACTCGGCGACCATGGTCAAGGCCGGGGTGTTCCTGCTCGCGCGCCTGTGGCCGTCGCTGTCCGGCAGTGAAGAATGGTTCTACATCGTCAGCGGGGCCGGCGCCTGCACCCTGTTGCTCGGCGCTTACTGCGCAATGTTCCAGAACGATCTCAAGGGCCTGCTGGCCTACTCGACCATCAGCCATTTGGGCCTGATCACTCTGCTGCTGGGTTTGAACAGCCCGCTGGCCGCGGTGGCCGCGGTGTTCCACATTCTCAACCACGCCACGTTCAAGGCCTCGCTGTTCATGGCCGCCGGGATCATCGACCACGAAAGCGGCACCCGGGACATTCGCAAACTCAGCGGCCTGGTCAAACTGATCCCGTTCACCGCCACCCTGGCCATGGTCGCCAGCGCCTCCATGGCCGGGGTGCCACTGCTGAACGGTTTCCTGTCGAAAGAGATGTTCTTCGCCGAAACCGTGTTCATCAACGCCACGGCCTGGATCGAGATGACCCTGCCGATCGTCGCGACCATCGCCGGGACGTTCAGCGTGGCCTATTCGCTGCGCTTCACCGTCGACGTGTTCTTCGGCCCGACTGCCACCGACCTGCCGCACACCCCGCACGAGCCGCCACGCTGGATGCGCGCACCGGTGGAGTTGCTGGTGTTCACCTGTCTGGTGGTGGGGATTTTCCCCGCACAGGTGGTCGGCTCGCTGCTCGCCGCCGCCGCATTGCCGGTGGTGGGCGGCACATTGCCCGAGTACAGCCTGGCGATCTGGCACGGCTGGAACGCACCGATGTTCATGAGCCTGATCGCCATGTCCGGCGGCATCGTGCTTTACCTGTTGCTGCGTAATCAACTCAAGCAAGGGCGTTTCACGCACCCGCCGGTGATCAGCCGTTTCAATGGCAAGCGGCTGTTCGAGCGCTGCCTGGTGATCATGATGCGTCTGGCCCGTCGTCTGGAACGGCGGATCAGCACCCGGCGCCTGCAAACCCAACTGTTTCTGATGGTGCTCGCCGCGGTGCTGGCCGGGTTGATCCCGATGCTGCACAGCAGCCTGAGCTGGGGCGACCGGGCGAAAATTCCGGGCTCGATCGTGTTTGTGATCCCCTGGCTGCTGGCCATTGCCTGTGCCCTCGGCGCGGCATGGCAAGCCAAGTATCACCGGCTCGCGGCCCTGACCATGGTCAGCGTCTGCGGCTTGATGACCTGCGTGACCTTCGTCTGGTTTTCGGCGCCGGACCTGGCCCTGACGCAACTGGTGGTCGAAGTGGTGACCATGGTGCTGATCCTGCTCGGCCTGCGCTGGTTGCCGCGACGGATCGAAGAGGTGTCACCGTTGCCGAGCAGCCTGCGCAAGGCGCGGGTGCGGCGGGTTCGCGACTTGCTGCTGTCGAGCGCGGTCGGTGGCGGCATGGCGCTGCTGTCCTACGCAATGCTGACCCGCCAGACGCCCAACGACATTTCCTCGTTCTACCTCAGTCGCGCCCTGCCCGAAGGCGGCGGCAGCAACGTGGTCAACGTAATGTTGGTGGATTTCCGTGGCTTCGACACACTCGGCGAAATCACCGTGCTGGTGGCGGTGGCCCTGGCAGTGTTTGCCCTGCTGCGACGCTTCCGCCCTCCGAAAGAAAGCCTGCAACTGCCGGCCCAACAGCGTCTGCTGGCGCCCGATGTGGTCACCGATCTGGTCAACCCGCGTCACGCCAGCGACACTGCGCTTGGCTTCATGATGGTGCCGGCGGTGCTGGTACGCCTGCTGTTGCCGATCGCCCTGGTGATCTCGTTCTATCTGTTCCTGCGCGGGCACAACCAACCGGGCGGCGGTTTCGTCGCCGGGCTGGTGATGTCGGTGGCGTTCATCCTGCAATACATGGTCGCCGGCACCCAGTGGGTCGAGGCGCAAATGAGCCTGCGGCCGCTGCGCTGGATGGGCACCGGGCTGTTGTTCGCCACCGTTACCGGGCTCGGGGCGGTGGCGGTCGGTTATCCGTTCCTCACCACCCACACCTGGCATTTCGAATTGCCGCTGCTGGGCGACATTCATATCGCCAGCGCACTGTTCTTCGACATTGGCGTGTACGCCGTGGTGGTCGGCTCGACGCTGTTGATCCTCACCGCCCTCGCCCACCAATCGGTACGCGGTCATAAAACCAGCGCGCAAGTCAGGCCCGTGGTCAAAGCTGTTGTCACCCAAGGAGCCATCTGATGGAAGAAGTCATCGCAATCGCCATCGGCGTGCTGGCCGCGTCCGGCGTATGGCTGATCCTGCGGCCACGGACGTTCCAGGTGGTCATGGGCCTGTGCCTGCTGTCCTATGGCGTCAACCTGTTCATCTTCAGCATGGGCAGCCTGTTCATCGGCAAGGAGCCGAACATCAAGGACGGCGTGCCTCAGGATTTGCTGCACTACACCGACCCGCTGCCGCAGGCGCTGGTGCTGACTGCAATCGTCATCAGTTTCGCCATGACCGCGTTGTTCCTGGTGGTGCTGCTCGCCTCCCGGGGCCTGACCGGCACCGACCATGTGGATGGCCGGGAGCCTAAAGAATGATGGCGATGACTCACTTGATCGTTGCACCGATTCTGCTGCCGCTGCTGACCGCCGCCGTGATGCTGATGCTGGGCGAAAAACATCGTCCGCTAAAGGCCAAGATCAACCTGTTTTCCAGCCTGCTGGGGCTGGGCATTGCCGTGATGTTGCTGCAATGGACGCAAACCACCGGCGTGCCTGGCTCCATCGGCGTGTACCTGCCGGGCAACTGGCAGGCGCCGTTCGGCATCGTGCTGGTGGTCGATCGTCTGTCGGCGTTGATGCTGGTGCTGACCGGGATCATCGGCGTCAGCGCCCTGCTGTTCGCCATGGCCCGCTGGGATGGCGCCGGTTCGAGTTTCCACGCACTGTTCCAGATTCAGTTGATGGGCCTGTACGGCGCCTTCCTCACGGCGGACCTGTTCAACCTGTTCGTGTTTTTCGAAGTGCTGCTGGCCGCCTCTTACGGGCTGATGCTGCATGGTTCGGGCCGGGCGCGAGTGTCGTCGGGGCTGCATTACATTTCGATCAACCTGCTGGCCTCGTCGCTGTTTCTGATTGGCGCGGCGCTGATCTATGGCGTTACCGGCACGCTGAACATGGCCGACCTGGCGCTGAAAATCCCGCTGGTGCCGGAAGCCGATCGCGGCCTGCTGCATGCCGGCGCGGCGATTCTGGCGGTGGCGTTCCTGGCCAAGGCCGGGATGTGGCCGCTGAACTTCTGGCTGGTGCCCGCCTACTCCGCAGCCAGCGCGCCGGTGGCGGCGATGTTCGCGATCATGACCAAGGTCGGCGTCTACACCTTGCTGCGCCTGTGGACGCTGCTGTTCTCCGGCCAGGCCGGGGCTTCCGCGTACTTCGGTGGCGATTGGCTGATCTACGGCGGCATGGCGACCATCGTCTGTGCCGCCGTGGCGATCCTTGCCGCGCAACGCCTGGAACGCCTGGCCAGCCTGAGCATTCTGGTGTCGGCAGGCATTTTGTTATCGGCCATCGGTTTCGCCCAGCCGAACCTGATCGGCGCGGCGCTGTTCTATCTGATCAGCTCGACCCTGGCCTTGAGCGCGCTGTTCCTGCTGGCCGAGTTGATCGAGCGCTCGCGTTCAGCCAACGAAATGCCACTGTTTGATGACGGCGAGCTGCTGCCACGGCCTCTGGAATCCTTGCAGCCACCCAAAGGCTTCAATCTCGATGACGACCAGAAAGCCGTGGTCGGTCAGGTGATTCCCTGGACCATGGCCTTCCTCGGCCTGAGCTTCATCGCCTGCGCCTTGCTGATCATCGGCATGCCGCCGCTCTCCGGGTTTATCGGCAAACTCAGCCTGCTCAGCGCCCTGCTCAACCCGCTGGGCCTGGGTCATGACAGCGACGAACCGGTGTCGAACGGTGCGTGGGGCTTGCTGGTGTTGTTGATCCTGTCCGGATTGGCCTCGCTGATCGCTTTCTCGCGTGTGGGCATCCAGCGTTTCTGGACCCCGCAAGAGCGGCCATCGCCTTTTTTGCGTCGTCTGGAATGCGTGCCGATCATGGTTCTGCTGGGGCTGAGCATCGCGCTGACGTTCAAGGCTGAACCGCTGCTGCGCTACACCCAGGCCGCCGCTCAAGCATTGAATAACCCTCAGCAATACGTGATGGCGGTACTCGGCACCCGGGCGGTGTCGAGCCCTGAAGCCAGGGCAGTACTGGTGGAGGTGCAACCATGAAGCGTCTGTTTCCTGCGCCGTGGTTGTCGTTGTCCCTGTGGCTGCTATGGCTGGTGCTGAACCTGTCGATGAGCCCCGGCAATGTGCTGTTGGGCGCGGTATTGGGCTTCTGCGCTCCGCTGATGATGCGTAAGCTGCGACCCTTGCCGATCCGCATTCGTCGTCCTGGGGTGATTTTGCGTTTGTTCTTGCTGGTCGGGCGCGATGTGCTGGTGTCCAACTTCGCCGTGGCCTGGGGCGTGCTCAATGCCGGGCGGCGGGCGCCTCGCTCGCGGTTCATCAAGGTGCCGCTGGAGTTGCGCGATGCCAATGGTCTGGCGGCGCTGTCGATCATCTGCACGGTGATCCCCGGCACGGTCTGGTCGGAACTGGCGCTGGATCGCAGCATTCTGTTGCTGCACGTTTTCGATCTGGATGACGAAGGCCCATTCATCCAGCACTTCAAGACGACTTACGAGCGCCCCTTGATGGAGATCTTCGAATGAGCGAATTGCTGTCGAACGCAATCCTGCTGAGCCTGTTCATCTTTTCGCTGGCGATGATTCTGACCCTGATCCGCCTGTTCAAGGGCCCGTCGGCCCAGGACCGCGTCCTTGCCCTAGATTACCTGTACATCATCGCCATGCTGATGATGCTCGCGCTGGGCATTCGTTATGCCAGTGACACCTACTTCGAGGCGGCGCTGCTGATCGCGCTGTTCGGCTTCGTCGGCTCGTTTGCCCTGGCCAAATTCCTGTTGCGCGGCGAGGTGATCGAATGAGCGCTGAACTGTCTTTGTGGGTGGAAATTCCGGTGGCGATTCTGCTGGTGCTCAGCAGTCTGTTTGCGCTGATCGGCGCGGTCGGGCTGCTGCGGATGAAGGATTACTTCCAGCGCATGCACCCGCCGGCACTGGCCTCGACATTGGGCGCGTGGTGCGTGGCACTGGCTTCGATCATTTACTTTTCGGCGCTCAAGTCGGGGCCGGTGCTGCATGCATGGCTGATTCCGATTCTGTTGTCGATCACCGTGCCGGTGACCACGCTGCTGCTGGCCCGGGCGGCGCTGTTTCGCAAGCGCATGGCGGGGGATGATGTGCCGGCGGAGGTGAGTAGCCGGCGCACGGAAACCGGCAGTTAAGTTCAGAAGTATTGCTGATTGGGCTGACCTCTTCGCGAGCAGGCTCATTCCCACATTGGATCTTCAGTGTTCACAAAACCCCTGTGGGAGCGAGCCTGCTCGCGATGGCGTTAATCCGGTCGACCTCAGATCCAGGCCACTGCCAACAACCCGGCCCCCAACACCACGCACAACGGTGAATAGGCCCAGGTATCCAGCTGGGCGAACCTGGAATCCTTGACCTGCTTGAAGAACCCCACCAAATTCGAATCACCGATCGCCCGGGCGAACATCAGCATGGCAATCGCGCTGATCACCCATTGCAACGACCAGTGATGGACTGTGGGCAGATACAGCCCGACCCGCAGGCACACCAGCATCGCGATCAGCAGCAAACCCACCGCCACAAGCAACGTGCCAAAGCCCGAAGGCTTGAACGCCGGTCTTGAAACCTCACCGCCCTCCCCGGGTATTCGAGGCACCGCCGCCTCGCTGCCCAATTTGCCACCCGCCGCCCAGTACAGGTGGATCAGGCTGATGACCAGAAAGATTGCAGCAATCCATTGCGCGACCAAAAGGCTCATATTCAGACGTCCCGTGTGAAATGTCGCAGCAGGATGAACCTCCTTGCCCGAATTTAAAAGCGCACCGGGATTTATGTGCACCCGGGCCTGCCAATCGGTTTATTTCAGCTCGGCAGAGACCTTGTCCGCCACATCCTTGGGCACCCAGGCCTGCCACACCTGCGGGTTCGCCTTCATGAACGCCTCTGCCGCTTGACGTGGCGGGGTGTGTTTTTCGCTCATCTGCGCCAGGGCCTTGTTCAATGCGTCGATCGGCAAGTCGACCTTGGTGAAGAACTCGACAATCTGCGGGTACTGTTTCTGGAACGACGCGGACACACCGATGGACAGCTTCGAGGGCAGTGAGCGAGTCGGTTTCGGATTAGGATTGTCGGCCTCGGTCAGGGTTTTCCAGGCTTCGGCGTCGAATGGCGGCTCTTGTAGCTGAATCAGTTTGAAACGGCCGAGCAATGGCGTCGGTGACCAGTAATAGAACAGGACCGGTTTGCCACGACGAATCGACGAACTGATCTCTGCGTCCAGCGCCGCGCCGGAACCACTGCGGAAGTTCACGTAGCTGTCGTCCAGCCCATAGGCCTTGAGCTTCTGTTTGTTGACCACTTCCGACGTCCAGCCGATCGGGCTGTTCAAGAAGCGCCCCTTGCTCGGGGTTTCCGGGTCTTTGAACACGTCCTTGTAGCGCGGCAGATCGGTGACGCTGCGAAGGCCCGGCGCCAGCGGCTTGATGCCCTTGGCCGGGTCGCCTTTAACCACGTACTCCGGCACCCACCAACCCTCGGTGGCACCCTTGACCGTATCGCCCAGGCTCACGACTTTACCCTCAGCTTCAGCCTTGACCCAGACCGGACTGCGGCCCGCCCATTCTTCGCCAATGACCTGAATATCATTGTTGGCCAAGGCGGTTTCCAGGGTGATGGTCGTCCCCGGCAAGGTGTCGGTCGGCAAGCCGTAGCCCTTCTCGACGATGATTCGCAGAGTCTCGGTGATCAGACTGCCGCTTTCCCAGTTCAGGTCGGCGAAGTGGATCGGCGCCTGGGCGGCGAATAATGGAACAGGTGAAACCAACAAGCCGAATGTGGCCAGGGTAGTGGCCAGTAACCGTCGAAACCCCTTCATGCTCTTGCACCTCGTGCTGTTCACAGCAATAGCAGGATGGCCTGACAAAGAAGACCGCAAGCCTCTGAATACTCAGTCAACTGACTGTAGTAGAGGTTTCTGCTTTCGAGGGGCGAGGATTACTTTTCGGAAGGTTCCTGCAGGCGCGCAAGCTCTCTTCTGACCATGCTGGCGTACGCCGCCGGACGCAACATATAAATCTGTGACGCCACCCAACTCAGCCAAGCCCCCTGCAGAACGGCCCTTTCAGCCAACAGGCGCTGGGCCTCGGCGTGTGCACTGGCCTGATTCTGTTCGTGGAAATCGGCGCGGGTCTGGGTCATTACTCGCTGGCCTTGAAGGTCACCAGTTCGCCCTTGCGCCACTTGGCGGCCTTGGCAGTCACGGCTTTCAGGGTTTTGGTCAGGCCTTCCTGCAGCTGTTGGTGGGCCGCAAACACCATCACCACGCTATGACCTTCCTTGAACACGATGCCGTGGCCGTCTGCGGTCGTCACGAACGCGTAATCCCCCAGCCCGTACACCGTCAATTTGATTTCGCGGAACTTGATGTCCAGTTTTCCGCCTTCGCGGCTGGGCAATACGGAAGCGCTGAAATGATCGCCGACCTTGAGTTTCAGCCCGGGCTTGTCGTCTACCACCAGCGCCGATTCGGTGTCGATCTCGGCAATGTAAATGCCTTCAGCGTTCTGTTCGGTGATGTAGACGAAACGTGACTGAAACTGTTTAACCAGCTTTGCGCGCAAATCACCCAGTACGAACAAAGCATGCATATCGAGATTACTTACTGCCAAGGAAACATCCCCACATCTGAAAATGATGCCGTACGCAGGAAACGCGCACAGCAGAAATAAGCGGCAATGCCGAGGTGTAGCCAAATGACCCGGGTCGAAATCCTGGAATGAGCAGAGGGCTCATCCATCGCGAGGTTTGGGAAGATTACTGGAACATCCCCCGCGTCGTCTTGCCTGGCGGTCGTCAGATGTTGAAGGAAAACGCCCTTCTAACGGCCAGAGAAAACCGGACTACCAACTTTAGGGAAAAATCTCTTTAAAAAAAGCACTTTTCCGACATATCGCCAGAAAAAAATTGCTTTAGATGGGCAGCAATCGCCAACCAGTGACGGCGATTCTAGAGCAGCCATGCTCACCGAGACTACCCAAAACAACGTAAACACGTCGGTAAAACCACGAAAAGGACTTCATATGTGCACACTGACTCACTTCGCCCAGCCTCACACACACCACACAAACGGCTCGTCACTTCTGCAATCGATGGTAATCCGCCAGCAGGACCTCCTCTCTGAGGCGCATCTTCTCCCGCGTTTTCAGGTGGTATTGGCCGGCAACGCCTTTTTCCATATCAGGGAAATATCCACCGGACGTGTCAGAGGTTTCCGCGCCGACCATAACGAAGCCTGCGCCCTTGCCCGCTCGCTCGAGTCGCGCAATGACGCACCCTGAGCATTCGCTTCTATAGACGTTTCGTCACACCGGCGACTTAACTCAGCCGCCGGCAGGCAACTACTGCCATACTGCCCGCCCCATGAAACCCGTCCCCAGGGCGGACGGCGCTCACTACAACATAATATTTCAAAGGGAAGACGGCTACGTGACGGAATTTGATATCGGTGAATTTTTTATCCGGGGCGAAGCCAGAGAGGTCGAGGGCGAATTCCAGGCAGTCATTATCATGCGCGCCAAACCGCCGTTGACCACGGTGTCGTATCACCAGGTCGAAAAAGATCGCTGGTTCAAAACCGCGGAAGTCGCGGCGATTGCCGCCCGGGAAGCCGCCAAAGCCCTGAAGCTTGCGGTCGATGAAGGGGCATTGAAAGCCTGAGACGGGACAAGATGAAGCGACGGTTCAGGCCTGAAAGTGTCTGCGGCGTGCCAACCTTGCACAGATAGCACGCCTTGTTCTGGACAACCGGTCAGATCAGCTTGCGTTTGACCGCCTCATCCAGTGTGCTTTGAGTCAGTTGTTTGAGTACCGCGTCGCCACGTTCATTGAATGGCAAGCCGACAATCAACAGAATCTGCATCCAGGTGCGAGTGCTTTCCTGTTTGACGACTTTACCCAGCAAGTTGCCGTCCCGGTCCTTGAACACGGTTTCCAGGGTGAAGGTATTGCTGAACGTTGTCGGGATCACGAACAACGTAAAGCCTGTCAGCCAGGCACTCGCGATATTGCCCTGCTCGTTATTGGTCAATGTACTCGTCACATAGAGGTTCGAGTCGACCTTGTCTGTGGTCACGTTCTTGAACTGCCCGGACTCCTTGAACATGGCCAGCATGTTCTGCTCCACCAGCGCCGCATTGCCGACGCCACCCGAGAGTTCGCCGTTGAACTGCTGCTGGGTAGTCACGTGCAGATAAGCACTGGGTTTGTCCTGCCTGGCCTGCATTGGCGGCCACTGGTCCACCGGCGTCAGCTCATGCTGGGAATAGGAAATGCAGCCTGTGAGGGTGCTGCTGACCAAAAGCAGCAGAGTCAGAAGATATTTATTCATGGGCTGCCAGTTCCTTTGACGGTGTACGCAATTGAGGGGTGGCACTGGCCAGCAATTGAGCGATCAGGTCGCGCAACTGGGAACCGCCCAGACGCGGGTTGAGGTAGTCGGCATTCCACAGACCGACATTTTTGTCGAGTTTGACCTGCTCGACCGACCGGGCCAGTTGCTTGCCTTGACGATCTTCAATGATCAATTCGCCGGAAAGGTCGTATTTATCGACGTAAATCGGCCCATCGACCCAGATCCAGATGGTCAGCGTCACCAGCGCGCCGGGGATGTAAGCCGGGTGCATGGTGCGTTTGCCGGCCAGTGAGGTCAGGTTGAACTTGAGCACCACGTCGTCCTCGCCAGCCTTGGCCGGGAACACTACGATTCGCTTGAAGTAATCGCTTTTATCAACATATGCGCTGATTTGCTCGGTCAGCTGCCGGCTGCCGGCGACGCGCACCTTGTCGTCCAGCTCAGGGGCGGAAATCACCACATCGCTGATCTCGGCGCTACGATCGAGCGTCGATGGCGCGGGGCTCAAAGGTTCGCCAATCGGCCCCAGCGGCGTAAACGACACACAGCCGGTCAACGACAGGCCAAGTGCGATGACCATCAAATAAACAAGACGCTTCACTGCTTACATCCTTTTCATGCGGGATCGGGGGGCGGGTCGGCTTGAAAGAAATCACGCAAGGGATGGACAGATCAGCACCACAAGGGGCTAAACCCGGGGAGCGAGTGACACCGACATCCTTGTACGGACTCTTTGAATGGCGGCTTGATGACGCCAAAAAAATGCGACGGCATCGTAATCGTTGGAACAGCGACAAGCAATAGCTTATCGCCATCATTGATGACGAATCCGCAGAAAGCTGCTAAACCCCTATCGAACTCTTGGCGCGCGCCTCCCTCAGATGCAATGAAGCCGCACCTCAGATCTCGCACCCGAGGCGACTGATTATCTGCAAGGAGATGAAGATGGATTCACCCACACATGACTTGAAAGGCTTGTTCGACCAGCTCGGCCTGGACTCCAGCGAAAAGGCCATCGACGATTTCATTGCCCTACATTCACCGTTGCCCGATGGCAAGAAACTCATCGATGCCGCGTTCTGGACCTCGCAACAAGCCGGCTTCCTCAAGGAACAACTGCGTGAAGACGCCGATTGGGCACACGTGGTCGACGAACTGAACCTGCGTATGCACCAAATCCACTAGCCTGAGGCTTAATGCAGGCTGTCGGGCAGTTCGGTGTTCAACTGCGCCAACCAGGCAGCTCTGCACTCCTCGGCTTCATTGCGGCTGGAGAACACCGTCCCCCGACGCTCACCGTTGAGCAGCACCACCCAACAGACGCTCTGCCCCATCGCACGCAAACTGGCAGGTACACCGCTGCCAATCATGACCGCGACATCGACTTTGCTTTGCATACTGACCTCTCGAATTTCATTAGCGACCTAACTATATAGGCATGTTAATGAGTTCATCCACGAGGAAACAGCAACGGCGCTGCACAGCTTCGTTGCATTTGCGGTAACAATTGTCAGGCTCTCAGCGAGGTTTTTCCGGTTTGTAGCCCAACCGCAAACCACCCCAATGCCGGCCCTTGAGCATGATCGGCACCGAGAGGTCGTGCATCAGCTCACCGGTGTCGCGGGTGTAGGTCTGTAACAGTACGGCCTGCTGATGGCTGCCACAGCGAATCCCGGTACGGTCGGCGAACTTGCGCTTGGTACGGTTTTGCAGGGTATCGACCTGCGCGTCACCGGTCAGCGGCTGACTGAACACGGTGTTGTGGGTCGGCACATAACCCTGCTGCGTGCAGGCAATGGCGAACACCAGGCCTTCGTGGCGCGGCAGCAATGGTTCCTGAATCGCCGGCAAGACCTGATCGGTGTAGCGGTCGAAACGGGTCTGGTATTTAGCCGAGCTGGTGTTGGGGATCACCTGGTAATTGCGATCGAACAGGTCATCGAGGCTGATCCGGCCCTGGTCGATATCCGCCTCGAAACGTGCCGCAATCTGACTCGCCCCTTCGCGGGCCAGGTCGTAAATCCGCTGGTGATAGTCATCCAGCCCGACTTCGGCGAGACGCTCGCTGATGGTTTCGGCCTGCCCTTCCATTTGCACCGCCGCCTGGGCCAGACGCTGGGTTTGCTGGTCACTGATCGCCAGATCGCTGCGCATTTGTTCGATGGCGTGAAACAGGCTGTCGAGTTGTTCGCGATTGGTGTCCGCGCCCTGGGCGATTTCCCCGACCTGCCTTTCGACACCGGCGGCCAGGCGCGCGATGTTTTCCAGGTGCTGCCCCGTGTGTTCGACTTGCGCAACGCCGGTATTCAGGTCGCTGGCCAGTTGACGAATCTGCTCCACCACTTGTGCCGTGCGTTGTTGAATATCGGCGACCATCTCCCCGACTTCGCCGGTCGCCGTCGCCGTGCGCGCGGCCAAGCCACGAACCTCATCGGCCACCACCGCAAACCCGCGACCGTGCTCCCCGGCCCGCGCCGCTTCAATGGCTGCGTTCAGCGCCAACAGATTGGTCTGGCTGGCGATGGACTGGATCACCAGGGTTACCCGCTGGATATCGTCACTGCGCAGGCTCAGGGCTTCGATCAACTCGCGGCTGCTGCTGGCACGCTGACTGAGTTGATGCATACGAGCGATGGACTCGATCAGTTCCGTACGCCCTGCCGCACTGCTCTGATGCGCTTCGCTGGCCGCGCTCAAGGCTTCCCGGCTGAGCTGCGAGGTGGCGTGTTCAGTGACGATCATCACTTCAGCGCTGCTGACAATCTGTGCCGCGGCGTCGAGTTGAGATTGCAGTTTGTCGGCCAGTTGCTTGACCGAAAAGGCCACGCCGGCAGCCGACAAGGCGTTGTGACTGGTGGTGTAGGAAAGATCGCGAGTCAACCCGGCGATGGCGCTGGCGCTGTCCTCTGGGGTTGCCTCGGGGAGTGCGCGCGAACGCAGGCGCGGTAGCCAGATAATCAGCACGGCCAATGGCAGGCCAAGGTAAAGCGACCAACCGGCCAATGCCATGCCGCACAGCAAGAACATCAGGGCGATGCTTTGCAAGGTCGGCGTGAGCCACAGGTTTTTCGGCAAAAGTACGGCTGCGGGCACTGCCCCAGCCAGAGACCCGTCTCGCGTCATCGTTTGTCACCCCAGGCATCTTCTAATTGTTGTGTCCGCATTAAACGCCACCACAAGGCCATTATCTATGGTCCGTTAGTAGTGGGGGGTGCAGCAAATCAATAGAAGTGCGTCGGCTTTTTCGCAGACGTCGAAAAGCATCGCGGGCAAGCCCGCTCCCACAAGGTCCGTGCTGAACCTGTGGGAGCGGGCTTGCCCGCGATGGGGGCGCTACGAAATCAGGCCTGACGCTGGTGCTTGTCGATCTGCTCGTGACGTTCTTGAGCTTCGATGCAGTACTTGGTGGTCGGGCTGATCAGCAGGCGCTTGAGGCCGATGGGCTCGCCGCTGTCATCGCACCAGCCGAAGCTGTCTTCCTTGATGCGTTCCAGGGCCTGTTCCAACTGAGGCAGCATGCGCTGGTCGCGATCGATCGCGTTCACCAGCCAAGTGCGCTCTTCTTCGACGGAAGCCGCGTCAGCCGGATCGGCCGGGGTGTCCAGGCTCTCGATGGCGATGCGATTCTGTTCGATGCGCTCATGGGTTTCGACTTTCATGTTCTGCAACAGCTCAGAGAAAAAAGCATGTTGCTCGGCATTCATGTAGTCATCCGCCGGCATGGCCAGCAACTTGTCCTTTGTCATTGATATCTCTATAAAAAAACGTGCATTAAGGCGAATTAGGGAGCGTTCCGTTGAACCTTGCGCGGTCATTGGAACGGCGCCGTTTATTCCAAGCGCCACCCGGCACTCAATTTACGAGGGGCGGCAGTCTAAGGCCGACTTGAGGCCTCAGCAACTGAAAAGACTGCAAATCTGTCCGACAAAGCCCTGAAAGTGCTCTATGGCAAGCTTTGAGGCGCTTATCGGAGTGCGTTTATAGCAAGAAATTCAGTTCAGCGGCTGTATATAGAAGACAAACGGCTGCGCCACGCGGGTCAGGCGTGGCGCATTTTCGTCTTTCGAGTGGCTCAGCGCTTGAGTTTGCGCTTGTTGCGGTACTGGTCGATGACCACCGCCACCACAATAATCAGCCCCTTGATAATGTCTTGAATATAAGCGTCAACACCGACAAAGGTAAAGCCGCTGGCCATGACCCCGAGAATCAATGCCCCGATCACGGTGCCGGTGATGCGCCCTACGCCACCGGCCAGGCTGGTGCCGCCGATGACCGCCGCGGCAATCGCGTCCAATTCATAAGACATGCCCATCCCGGCCTGCCCGGTTGCGGCCCGTGCCGACGCCACCACCCCGGCCAGGCCTGCAAGCAACCCGGCGATGCTATAGACGATCACCAGATGCCGCTTGACGTTGATCCCGGAGGTGCGCGCCGCCTGCATGTTGCCGCCGATGGCGTAGGTGTACTTACCGTACTTGGTGTAGCGCAGGGCGATGTGAAAGATCACCGCCACCACCAGAAAGATGATCACCGGCATCGCACCATGTCCGATGGCCGTGTAGGAATCCGAGAGCATGCTCACCGGTTGACCTTCGGTGTAGTAGCGCGCCAGGCCACGCGCCGAGACCATCATGCCAAGGGTGGCAATGAACGGTGGAATCCCGGTGATCGCAATGATGCTGCCGTTGATCGCCCCCGCCAGCAATCCCACCCCAAGCCCGGTGATCACTGGAATCCACACCGGCAAGTCGGTCAGGGACGGAAACACCGCCCGGGCAAAGTCCGAGGTCTGGGCCAGGCTGGCGGCAATCATCGCCGACAGCGCCAGCACCGAACCGGAAGACAGGTCGATACCGGTGGTGATGATGACTTGTGTCACCCCGATCGCCAGCAGGCCGATGATCGACACTTGCAGGATCATCAACACCAAACGTTGGGAGTTCATCAGGAAGCTCTGGTCGCGCACGATCCAGCCGAACAGCTCGAAAACCAGGCCGATGCCGATCAGCACCAGGAAGATACTCAACTCGGTCGGCAAGCGCCGGCGGCTCTTGACCGGCACCGCTGCAGGCTTGTTTTCCAGTATCGCGTTCATAACCACTCACCCTTCTATTGCGTCGTCGACGGCGGCCATGGCCACAGCCAGCATCCATTAGTGAACCGCGGACATACCCGAGGCCAGTTGCATCACTCGTTCCTGGGTCGCTTCGCTGCGGTCGAGGGTGCCCATCAGGTCGCCCTCGTGCATGACCATGACCCGGTCGCTCATGCCCAGCACTTCCGGCAGTTCCGAGGAAATCATGATCACCGCCATGCCTTCGCTGGCGAGGTAAGCGATCAGCCGGTAGATCTCGGCCTTGGCGCCGACATCGATACCCCGGGTGGGCTCGTCGAGAATCAGGATTCGCGGGTTGGTCATCAGCCAGCGCGCCAGCAAGGCCTTCTGCTGATTACCGCCGGACAAGGTATCGATGCATTGCTCCAGCGACGGCGTTTTCACCCGCAGCTTCTTGCACATGTCTTCACACAACGCGCGCAGGGCTTTCTGCTGGATGAAGCCGTTGCCGACGTAATGCGGCAACACCGCCATTTCCATGTTTTCCAGCACCGACAGGCACGGGAACAGGCCGCTGAGCTTGCGATCTTCGGTCAACAGCGCGAAGCCCCTCTCGATGGCCATATGCGGATCGCTGATGCGCACCACCTCGCCGTCGAGGCGGATCTCGCCACCGTCACTTGGGGTGATGCCGAAAATCGCCTCGGCGACATTGGTCCGCCCCGAGCCCATCAACCCGGCAATACCGAGGATCTCGCCGGCATGCAGGTCGAAGGAGACGTCTTTGAAAATACCGTCCAGCTTGAGGTCGCGTACCGACAGCAACAGATCGCCGATCGGCTTCTCGCGCACCGGGAACAACTGGCTTAGTTCGCGACCGACCATCATCGAGATCAGGCTGTCGCCGTCCATGCTGTCGGCCCGTTGCAGTCCGATGTAGGCGCCGTCGCGGAACACCGCCACTTCATCAGCGATGCTGAACACTTCGTTCATTTTATGAGTGATGTAGATGATGCCTTTGCCCTGGCTCTTGAGGTCGGCAATGATCGAGAACAGGTGGGCGACTTCCTTGTCGGTGATGGCCGAGGTCGGTTCGTCCATGATCAGGATGTCGGAGTCGTAGGACACCGCCTTGGCGATCTCGACCATCTGCCGTTCGGCGATGCTCAGGTTACCCACCTGCTCTTGCGGGTCGAGATTGATCCGCAGGCGCTCCAGCAGTTTGGCGGTGCAGCGATGCATTTCGCGGTGATCGATCATGTGCAAGCCGTTGAGCTGCTCGCGGCCGATCCAGATGTTCTCGGCGATGCTCATGTGCGGCATCAGGTTGAGTTCCTGGTGGATCATCGCGATCCCGGCCTGGAGCGCAGCCAGGGGTGTTTCGAAGACCACCGGTTTGCCCCGCAGGCGCAACTCGCCGGCGTCCGGCTGATAGATGCCGGCAATGATTTTCATCAGGGTGGACTTGCCGGCGCCGTTCTCGCCCATCAGCGCCAGCACGGAACCGGGACGTACCCGCAGCTGTACATCGGACAAGGCCACCACACCGGGAAAACCCTTGCTGACGTTGATGATCTCCAGCAGGTACGGCTCATCGACAGGTGTTGCGGTTGGCTGGATACCCACCAACGGGGTGCTCGAAGCAGTCGCTGAAGCGAACATGATCAGGTACTCCATCAGCAAGGTCGCATCGCAACCTTGCGTGCTTATTGTTGTTATCGAACGGAGGGACTATTTGAACTGGTCAACGTTTTGCAGGGTGATCAAGCGATAGGGCACCCACACCGCCTGCTCGACCGGCTCGTTCTTGGCCATTTTCACCGCGGTGTCGATCGAACCGTCAGCCTGACCCTTGGCATCCTGGAACACCGAGACCAGCAAAGAGCCCTTCTTCACCGCGTTCAAACCGTCGGGCGTACCGTCGACACCGGCGATCAACACACTGCCTTTGGCGACGCCCGCCTGTTGCAGGGCCATGGCCGCACCGATCGCCATCTCGTCGTTGTTAGAGACGACCGCGTCGAATTTGCGGCCCTGGGTCAGCCAGTCGTTGACCAGGGTCATGCCCTTGTCCCGCGACCAGATGCCGCTCTGCTCTTGCTCGATCTTGATGTTCGGGTACTTGGCCAGCACCTCTTTTACGCCCTTGGTGCGGTTGGTGGTGGAGTTGTTGGCCAAATCACCGAGCAGAATCACGATGTCGCCCTTGCCGCCCATTTTTTCGGCCAGGTACTGCATCTGCATCTGGCCGGCCTCCAGATCGTTGGAGGCGACAGTGACCACACCTTTGGGCAGGTTCAAGTCATCGGGGCGGCGATTGACGTACACCAGCGGAATGCCGGCCTTGACCGCCGCTTCGGTGATTTTTTTGGTGGCGGCGGTATCCACCGGGTTGACCACAATGGCATCGACTTTCTGGCTGATGAAGCTTTCTACCTGGCTCAACTGCCTGACCACGTCACTGCGTGCATCTTCGAACTGCAGCTTGACGCCATCGGGATAGGACTTGGCTTTGGTGTCCATGGATTCGCGCAGGTAGGTCAGCCAGGTGTCATCGAACTGCGCCATGCTGACGCCGATCTTCATGTCAGCGAGTGCGGCACCGCTGGCGAGCAGCAGGGACAAGGCCAGTGAGGCGAAACGGGTCTTGGTCTTCATGAAAGGTCTTTCTCCACATTCTTGTTGGTTTTATGGATAAGGCGTGACGATTTCAGTGAGCGGGCAAGCGGACTATCGGCGCACCCGGAATGCAGCAGACCAGGGCGCCCTTGCGTTCGACGCAAAGCAAGCGGGAGACGGAATCAAACGTGACGCGAGGCAGGTCGCGCGAGAGGTGCAGCGCGGAACGTAAAGCATGCAATGCAGAGTTGAAGGTTTTCATCGACGGTACCTGGCTTTGTTTCTTGTTTTTTGGTGCGTCCTTCACTCGCTCAAGGCCTGCTTGAGCGTGATCGGACGTTGATAGTCGGCAACCTGGAAACGACTTTATTAGAAAATAATTTCTATATCAACTCATTTTAGAATTTTATTCTGATTTTATTCCATGACTCTCGAATGGGCTCAACGCCACCACTTGATGGCGCTCGAAACTGAGCCGCGCAGCGTCTAGCACGCGGGTGGTCGCCAGTGCATCACGGGCCTCGACCGGCAGTGGGCCACCGCTCTGTAACGCGGCTTGTAGCTGCAAATAGAACTGGTTCCAGCAGCCTCGCTCGGACGGCACCCGCTCGCGCACCTCGCCCTGTTCGAACCAGCCCCAGCGACGATGCTCTTCGACGCCCCAGCGCTCGCCCTCGGATTTGGGCGTGAGACCGGCCAGGGTCGACGCCTCTTGCCCGTCCAGACCGTCGACGCTGTAGCAGCCCTGGGTGCCGGTCACGCGAAAGCGCGGGCCGGGGGTGTTTTGCAGGCAACTGCCGCCCAGGTGCGAGATCACGCCGTTGGCATGGGTCAGGGACATAAAGAAGCCGTTGTCGAAGGGCTGGCCTTTTTCGAGGTAATCCAGTTCGGCATACACCCGGATGACGGGGCCGAACAACAGCAGCGCCTGATCCACCAGATGGCTGCCCAGATCGCGCAGGAAACCGCCGCCGCTGCCGTTGTTCACCGACTGCGGCGAGAAGCGTTCGATCCGCGACTCGAAACGGGTGACCTGGCCCAGCGCTCCGGACTCGATGAGTTTGCGCACGGTGAGGAAGTCCGAGTCCCAGCGCCGGTTCTGGTAGACGCTCAAGTGCACGCCCTGACGCTCGGCCATGGTGATCAGGGTTTGCGCCTGTTGCGTATCGGCCGCGAACGGCTTGTCACTGACCACCGCCACCCCGTGTTCGATGGCGTCGAGCACCAGCGCCGGGCGACCTTTGAGCGGCGTGGACACCACCAGCACATCAACCCCGGCTTCAACCAGTTGGCCAATGCTGTCGAAGGCCGGTACGCCGGGATGTTCCGTGGCCAGCAGTTGTCGGCGCTCGGCGGAACGGGTGACCACGCCGACGAAGGTCGCTGCCGGCAGACTGCTGATCAGCGGAGCATGGAAAAACCGGCCGCCATGGCCGTAACCGACAAGTCCGATACGCATAGATAAACTCCTTATGGTTGGCTTCAACCCAGCCTTGGGGCAGCAGAAAACCCGTAGAGGATTTCAGATAACGCACAGGTATAGCGCTAGAGTGCCCATCCGTGACAGACCGCAATCAACTTTTATCGTGGCAGAAATGGAATGGCGACACGACTTTGGGTTGGCGCTATCGGCTTCTCCAGTAGCGTTCGCCGGCACACGGCATCAACACGCCGAGGTTAAATCGCCATGCCGATGCCGCCGTGACAGCTCAAGAGAATTGCGTCGATAACTTGATCGCGAGGAGAAGACTCAAACGGCAGGCGAAAGGAACCGAAGGGCCGACTTTGCCGAAGGTCGCTCGTCATCAATTGAGAGCGGAGCAAGGAAAATACGTTCGAAGTAGGCCGAAGGAATACCCGCGCGACCGACACAGTATTCAATAACATGAGCCCAAGATTTTTCATGCAGTCGTGCGTAATCAATATAGCTCTGTGCCTGACCAAGCTTTGAAGCTATTCGCAAGTCAAACGTATGAAAAAGCTCAACGAACGCAACGTCGTCAAGATCTTGGGCTTGCAAGTATTTACGACCGGCAAGTAACAGCACCTCGGTCTCGATGCCAGCCAGACGAGAGAGATAAAACATATCATTCATGGCACGCCGCAGTATCGAGGCTCGTTTGGCGGTGGTTTTGTCCACACCAATCGCGCAAAGCGTGGCTGACACCATGAGGGAGTCCATGAGCTTTCTCTTCATCGATGGCTGCGTCGAGACGTCAAAATGGTCATGAAGTATTGAAGACTCAAATGGAGAACCCAACCCCCTCAATCTGGAGTTCAGCGTCTCCGCGCCAAATCCGAATTCATACCCCAATACACCTGCGTCGTCGCAAATTTCGATAAGGTTGCCGGTATCCCGGTACTCGTCTCGCTGAATATCATAAACAGCGAACGTTATGCCCTCCCCGCGCACCCCCTCCAGACCGTATCGCCATCGGTAATAGCTGTCAGGGAAACCATCGACTTCAATACTCGCCCCTTTCCAATAATCGCTCACGCACTCATACATGCTCAGAGAGCGACTCATCCGGCACAAAAACTTCGTCTGATGTGTTTCCAGCAGGGAAGTCAAAAATCTCGTGACAAAATCCAGCATAAGGTTCAAGGACTGCGGACAACCCAGCAAACCCAACTGAGTAAAACAACTCATGTACTGAAGATCGTGATCCCAGTTTCTCACCACTTTCAAATTCTGGTTTCTGATGCAGCCCTGCGCAATTGAAATGCCAGGAAATGGCAAGCGCCGCGAGACTAAATGTTGCTTGTAACCGGCAATGGTGGAATTGGCAAACAACAGACTGTCATCCTCACTCAACAACGCCGAGGGTGGCGCGGAGGTGAAGCCGAATTCGGCGGCCATTGTTGTAAAGTCAGTCACCAATGCATCAAGTTCAATTTTGTTTTTCACACGATCACCTCAATCGGACGCACTTCAAGCTAAACATTTAACCTTCACGGAAAAACGCTTCTTGATTTCCTGAATGGTAGCGACCACTTCGTCAGCATTGGCCTCGTGGACCACATACATTCCGACTGCGGGATCCTCATAATATTCTTCATTGAAACGTGTGCCGGCAGTCGCGATTTTCTTCCAAACCACACGGTCGCATAGATCAGGATCGCCATCCACAGACACTATCTCGCAAAAACCCGTTTCCTGAAGTGCCAGTACAACCCAGCCACCCGACTGATTGATATCGAGGCCCATGAACCCGCTCGACTTCAGTACCGAGGGCGCCTGAACATCCACATTGAAATTTTCTTTTAATAGATTGACGCCGTAGATGTTATTGATGCATGGCGCGATAGCTGCTCCACCAGGGCGCGAGGCGATTTCCAGAAACACCAGATCGTTATCCGTCTGCAAAAATGCTTCGAGATGGAAGACGATATCGACCGCACCCAGCGAGTGAAGTGTGCGTCGGGTAAAGTTGACTATTTTTTGCTGGAGCATAGGGTCATCAATCAATGCTGACGACATTGCTATTTTTTCATGTTGCCAGGCAAAGCAGTCATCTATATAGCGAGAACCGCAGACAAAAATCAGCTCACCTTGTCGACAGATACCATCGATATGTATCACTGGCGCATCCACAAACTGTTCCACTAGGTGATCAACGCCAAGCGACCTGAGCAACTCCAATTTTGGCACGAGTTCTTCAGTATTTTTTACTACATAAACGTGTCTACTACCGGCTTGCGAAGCCGCTTTGACCACGAGAGGATAATCCCCGGCCGCAAACACCTGCGAAACCGCAGATAAACCTTTTTCCGCCAGTAGCTTTCCACCGATGAACCGGCTGGTTTCAACGCCTTCACCGCGAACAAGCGCCGATTTCATCAGAAACTTATTTCTGAATGCAGACACATCTTTAAGCTTTCTACCGGCTATCGCGTAATGATCTCGAACAGCAGCACCGCACAAAATCGTATATTCAGAGTTAGCGATGACGTAATCGATATTGCCAAAATCGGAAATAATATCGTTACAAAACAAAAATATATCCAACAACTTTTTGTCATACTCCTCCACGTCAAACAGGGCCGGCAGCGAAAGCACTTTATAGTGCTCGCACGGGTAAGCAGGTGCCTCTTTCCCTATATAAAACCAGCGTGTTTCGGCGTCAAAAAAATCGGGATCCACGTAGGAATCACCAATAACCAGAACGTTGCTCATAGGACAATTTTCTCTTGCAATGAATTTTATGGAGCAAAAGTAAGGGTTAGTATTCAAGCTGTCGCACCCGACCACCTCCCCCGTCAAAAATGCTTACATCAGAAACTCATCCAACGCTTGAAAGTAATCCCGCGACTGCTCGAGAAAGGGGAAGTGAGCAGCACCTGTAATTTTAACGACTCGGCAGTTAATCAGCCGGCTCCTGATTTTTTCTGCCTGGTAGTCCGTACAAATATCGTTATCACCGTAAGTCACTAATACGGGGCAACGGAGTTTGCCAAGCAACTCCAGATAGGATTCGCGCAATGTAATATCACCCAACGGGGGGCGTTTTATTGCTACAATCTGATCCTCTGCCAGACTGCTTTTATTACAAATGTACGAGTCAAAAAACAACTCATCTGCGCCAGCTGAGTTCGCATGCATGGCGAAATTATCAAGGCGCTGCTGATTGACTTTCAGAAATTCTTTTCTCTCTGGACAAAACCCCGACAGAACCACTTTGACTCGGCCTTGCGCAAGGTCGTAGCGTTGTAAAACTTCACACAACAGTACAGCACCAAAGGAGTGCGCGATAATGATCAAGTGCTCATCGCGCAAATGACACAAATGAAACCACAACTCCTCCACCAACAATAACAACAGTTCTTCTGACCCGGGACAAAACTGTGTATCTTCTTTATATGAGAATTGGTTATATAAATAGCAACCATACGAATTTTGTACACTCCACGCCTGAAATGGACGCATCAATGAACTGTCGACGGGGCGGCCGTGAATGCATAAGACGTTGGTTGAACCCTTCGAACCAACCAGCCACTGACGTTTTTTGTAATGCGGAAAGCGTTTAACGACTTCGCGCCTATATTCATCGGACATCGCCCGTCACCTCCCCATTTTATTGATGCGCCCACGTTAGAAGCAGACGCGGTCAAACCTGATTGACTTCCACGTAATTACCATCAGGATCGGTGATATAAAACTGACGAAAACCGTTTACTTGTTTTTCATCGAGGATCGATAAGTTCGCTATGGTACTGGCTTCCAGGATGCGTACAGAATCCTCAACAAAAAAACCATAATGCGACATTCGACCGGCCTCGGGCTCCTCGAATGGCTGAGCGTTCACAATCAATTCGAGCTTTGGGTATTTGTTATCAGAGAGAAAATACAGATGAAAGGAACCGTCTCCTGCGGCAAATTCCTCAATGACGTCAAATTTGAATATATCCCGATAAAAGCTGATCATCTGCTCGGGCTTATTTGTTCTGATCGCCAAATGTAAATGACTCATGCTTCACCCCACAGGGACAGTCGTTGCCCTACCTGTGTCTTGAAGAGGTGGGTAATCGCGCTGGCAGCATTCAGCAGTTCGCCGTCGGAAATACGATCACGGTTCAATGCATGCAAGTGGTCAGGGTTGTGAAGACCCAAGACCGGGGTCACCCCCTGCGATTGAACCCAACTCACTGCCAGGTTAGACAAGCCGGCTCCCTCCGGTAGAAGCTTTCTCAGCTCCTTCAACATCTTTTCTATCGCTGGGCGATATTTTTCAGAAAACAGAACGACGTAATTTCGGTGATCTGCTTCGGAGAAACGCCGATATTCGAGTCGGTCAGTCAAGATGCCCTGAGCCAACGTCGAATAGCCCATCAGCTCCATGTTGCGATCCTTCGCGAACTGGCTGATCCCAAACTCCACGCTTCTAAAGAACAACGAATACGCGTATTGCAGGCAGTCCAGTTTCACCATGTCGTCAACCCGTTTCAGGTCCGCCAGTTCGTAGTTACAAACACCAATTTTTTTGGTGAGACCGGTGGTTCTGGCGTATTCGAGGGCACGAAACGTTTCCTCCAACTCCACAGTGTCTGTCCCCATGGTTCCTGCCGGCCAATGGATTAATAGCGTATCCAACTGATCGACGCCCAGCCGGGCCAGGCTTCCTTCAATACTCTCGACAACCTTGGAGCGGGTCATCATGTCGGGCGGCACTTTACTGACGACCTCAAATTTTCGGGTACTGAAGTGTCTCAGGACCTCACCGACGATCTTTTCAGAGTTGCCATCGCCGTAGGACGGAGCGGTGTCTATTCGTGAAACCCCTTGGTCAATCGCAGCAAAAAGGGTTTCATAGGCTTTCCAGCTATTAACCGTGGACCAACTATCGCCGCCAACTTGCCAAGTTCCCAAAATGATATTTTTCATCAGAACTCCGTCTTGTAGGTGCTGATGGTAAAAACCAGACGCCGTTCCGTATCAATAAAGCGCCCGCCCTTATGAATCAGACCAATGCCCTTGGCAAAATCCTTGAACTTGGCACCTTCACCCAGAACGATATCGACCACAGCCTGATTTCGCGCATCAATGCCTTTGTACATTTCTCCTTTTAGTAGAATCCAGTTTGATTGGGGTACCACTTGACAGTCAGCATCATCAATCGCTGCGTCTGCATCGTTCAGCGCTATGGAATTCTCATCAAAGTAAGTGCGATTTGTGTTTTGCTCTCGTAGATAAATAGCGCCTTCACCGTAGAAGCACTTGGTCAGCGTAAGTGCCGCTGCATCGCGGTGGTAAAACTTACTGACGGAGGGATGCTCCTTCTCAACATACTCTGAAGTTACAACCCTCAACGACACCAGTGGTTTTTCATCGTAGGTGATAGCGCCAAATAAATCGATTGCCAGGTACAGCTCGTTCAGAAGCGGGTCGAGCAATGCCGGATTCAAATGCTCGCTCAGCGAACGCTTCAAACCGTCCTTTATAAAAGCGACGTCTTTTCTAAGAAAAATCGCCTTATAACTATCCGGCAGAGACAAGGCGATGTCACGAGCCCGGTCGTTTGAAATTTTTTCTGCCACGAGGTCTATCAGAACTGCGGGATCATTATTCTGACTGAAACCCGACAAATCGGACACTGGAAGCAGATCAAGGTTGAATACCTGGACTATATTGTTCAATGCTAACGTTTTCATAATCAGGCATAGTCCAGGTAGGTTTTAGAGGGTTGCGGGCCAGTCGTATTCTGGTATTTACCTTTATAAAGGGTGATTTCTCCTTCGGGCCTCCAAAAGGAAACCTGGGCCAATAGCATTTTCGGATAAATCTTTACAGGTAGCGTCGCATACAACTGAAAGGTGGTTTTTCCAATGGAGCCAATATCAATCAGGTCCGCGGTGACGTGCACAAAAAGCCCAGCGCGAGCGGTACCGGATTTGGCATGAATGATCGGAACAAAATGATCACTGCCTATCACCTCCAGCGACTCCGATAATAAAAAGTCTCCCACCTCCAGTTGCAACCCTTCCTCGGGTATATCGTAGACATCATACAAGTGTTGTTTTTTGAGATCGATGACGCCTTCTCTGTACTTCAGATACTTGTAACCCAATCGCAAATCATAGGAATTAGTGCTAAGTTGCGACTCATCAAATGGCTCGACAATAATGTTTCCGGCACCAATTTCTTCGCGTATCTTACTTCCTGTAAGAATCATGCAAGCAACCTCTCCGTCGGGCTATTGTAAAGGGCGTAGTTTTTGCCCAGACACTTTACTGCACCAGAGTTTGTCCAGAACGATACTTGGCCTATGGGCATTTTTGGATAAACCCGAATGGACTTTGTAGCGTGCAATTCTAATGTCCATTGATGACTGGACGTGGTATGCCCCAAGTTGGCGGAAATCTGTAAAAACAAGCCATACCGCCCCATGGAGCTTCTACCAATGAGAGACATGGCGTATAGAGAACTGCCAATCACCTCATCGGTGACACCCAAGTACATGGCCCCCGGATGAAGAACGTACCCATCATCTGTCATCTGGACGGTCTCAAATTCCGGCTGCCCATTCGTCATGCAGCCGGTATAAAACTTGATCTCTTCACCTAATAGATAATTATAACTATTGGGATTTACGCGATCACTGTCGAAATTAGAGATGGTTATATCACCATTACTCACAGCCTCTATGATTTTTTGCCTAGTAAGAATCATGCACTCTTCCATTTTTTATTATTAATTACATCCATTTACCCACAACAAACAATTAACACTTGCTACTTATCGGCGCGCACAGAAACAGACGTCAAGGCTATAGACTTATCCGTCTGCTTCTGTTCTTTTCAAATCAATCGAGGGTAAAACACGCACGCCTCACTATTTAAAACAGTTCAACATAGCGATTAGGGTAGCGTTGAGCGTCATAACGTAACACCAACACGTTGTATCCCTGATATTGCCGCAGGTCATTGGACATCTTCTTGATACTGTACAAACGGTCGTACATTGCCGACTTGACATTTTCATCGTCAATCTGATGTAAAACACTAGCGCGTTCTACCGTTGACTCGCAGTAGTGATGAAGCTCTTTCTCAGTTTCTGCCAAGGGTTCCAGTCGCTCCTCAAAATAGACATCAAAGCCTTTATATAACTGCATGACGTCTTTATAGGCCTTAACTGTTGGTGTTATACCGAATACAGTCGCGGCTTGTGTCAGCATCTTTTGCGGTATCTCACCGACAGTGTAGAAAGGTGATGCCAGCAAATATCCGGAAGAACCCAACAGACGACAGATGTTATCTACCATCAGCTGCGGCTGAGGAAAAAACCCCAGACCTGCCCCCACAACGACATGAGAAAATTCATTCTCCGAGGTGAAAAGAGTACCGTCCACAGCCTTGAAGTCGACTTTATCCCCTAACCCCATTTCGTTTGCGTTGATGCGCGCTTGGCCAACCGAATCCTTACAAAGATCGATACCGACGCCATTGCATCCAACGTCTTTGACCAAGGCATTAATGGAAAACCCTGTGGTGCAGGCTACTTCCAGAACTTTCGAATCAGCATTCAGATTAGAGTTATTCTTCCATTTGGTTAACGTACTGTAAGATCCAGGCGGAACATTAGTCTGATTTACAAAAGCAACAAATGCCGTGTAGCCCATTTCGTTAATGCAGCGAGTATCGGTAATCATATAGCTTCCTTTCCATACAGGGCGTATTCACGCCGATTGACATTATTGTTATACGAACACGGTGGAAGTGCAGCGGGCGCACCAACATCGGCTGGACTATTAATACGCTAGGGCTTTGGTGGCTCAGTGGTGGATCAGGTTTTCCACATCCAATGTTTGAAATACTGTCGATGGACATTCACGAGAGCCAGCGCGCAACCAAGCATCGCGATCGCTTGCCATTCATTGACAACACTCTCTGAAAAAACTTTTGCTACGCGAATAACTATGATGAGACAGACCTGCAGGGCGGCGAGCACGCCCACAACCAGCAACCGGCTGAGTGTAGTGTTGGCTTTCGCCAGGTTCGCCGCGATTGACGACATCACGACAGTCGACATCACACCTAATAGAACGACAATAACCGGCATGGAAGGAGACGCTTCGGTTCCGACGTTGGAGAGCCTGAAACCGAGCAGGCTAATCCCCATCAGCCCCGCCATCAAAAGCTTGTTCTCATCTATTTTCAAACTTGACAGGATACCCACACTGGCGAGGACACCCATGATGTAGAAGCTGGTCATACCGGACACACTTCCCCACCAATGCGCTGTGTTCAATTCGGCCCAGCGATGGATAGAAACGTTAAAGCAGTTCACGGAAAACACTGCCAGCATGTAGCACAACACGTAAAATGCGGGCAGTGCTTTTGCCGCAGCGAGTATTTGGCGAAGCGAAGCACGTTGATAGGGGGCGATACTGACAGACCGGCTGATATAAAAGAGCGGTAAAACAATTGCCGCACAGTACGCTAGTGTCAACCATAAACAAGAGACACTTTCCGACAACCATCCTAATGCCGAATACAGCAAAAGTGATTCGACATTTATGATCAGTATCAGAATTGAGGCCGCCCATTTTCCATTATTTACCCGCGATATTTCTCGCATGGCGAAATAAAAACTGGATGACGCAATCAACCCAGAGCACAACGCTTCCGGCACGATTAATACTGAGCCTGCCAACAGTACATAAGCGCTCA
This sequence comes from Pseudomonas sp. GGS8, assembly GCF_024168645.1. Classification (NCBI taxonomy): domain Bacteria; kingdom Pseudomonadati; phylum Pseudomonadota; class Gammaproteobacteria; order Pseudomonadales; family Pseudomonadaceae; genus Pseudomonas; species Pseudomonas sp. GGS8. Next base: position 6,130,798 of record NZ_JALJWF010000001.1, read on the forward strand.
ATAACATCTGTATCGTCATCGCGACTTGCACCACGCGCTCGCAAGGTACTCCCGCCAACGGGATCAGTAAGACTCCAAGACAGCCAGACAAAAAAATGGCTAGTACTTCTTGAGCGCTAAATCCGATAGCGGTGATGCTTAGATACAACAGTGTCAGTCCGCCATGAATCGAAATCATACCGCACAGGCACAATGCGAGGCCAAGCCCGGGTGGGTAAAGACGCTTTTGGATATTCATGTATTCACTTTTTTATTTTTGTATTGCACCGACTGGCACCTATAACAAATCTGGTGCCAAACGGTTCATCGCAACCCTACAGACTTCAACGACTCAAATCGCAGGACCACACAAGAAGTTTACAATTTTATTTGGGGAGTAGATAACTTTGGTGATGGCGCGACCTTTTAAAGCATCAATCACCTTGTCTTGCGCTCGCTCGACGTCAATTTGCGCCTCTCCTGTGCAGTCTGTCAGGTCATTTACATGCTTACCGTTGATGTATATTTTTGTGGCTTTCACCATCTTCACACGCGCTGTGGGCCACGCAGCGTGGTCAATACCCGACTCCCCAAGACGCTCCCACATTTCCGAGCACACATGCGGTGCGAAGGGAAACAGGGCTTTTATGAAATCCTTGGCTATTCGCTGGCAAAAATACACTTTATCTTTTTCAGCTTCGTTGATGAATTCCATGAACGCAGCCACCGCTGTATTGAAGTTCAACGAAGCAAAAGATGCGTCAATCTTCGAGAGCGTGTTCCCCCAAAGGGTTTCCAGTCTTTCATTAGAAACGCTCGCTCGGTTTACTTGCGGTATCGCCGCAAAGGCGTCATAATCCAGGAGACCTGATACTCTGTTAAGAAATCTTGCACAGCCTTTGATACCCTTTATATCCCACTTTTTGTTTTGGCCAAGCGGCCCCATGAACATCATGTAAATCCTGAACGTATCGACACCATATTCTTCAATAAGCGTATCTGGAACGACAACATTCAAGAGTGATTTCGACATCTTGGTGTTGAACACCTGCAATTCTTCATTGGTATTCTTTAACCAATACTTCCCATCTCGGTGTTCTGCTTCGTCGACGGCGACTATTCTGCCAGAGGCATCCTTGAAGGCATCAGCAGTCACCAACCCCTGGTTGTAGAGCTTTTTAAACGGTTCGTCGAAGCCCACCAAGCCGACATCAAACAGGACCTTATGCCAGAATCTTGCATACAGCAGGTGCATCGTCGCATGCGCAGCGCCACCCACGTAAAGATCAACCTGGCTCCAGTACTCGCTACTTTGTTTTGAAAAAGGTTCCGCCTGATTATGCGGATCCAAGAATCGCAGGTAGTACCAGCAGGATCCTGCCCACCCTGGCATGGTATCGGTGATGCGAAAGAGTCGGTTACCGGACTTATCTTCGCAATTCACCCATTCCTGAGCGCGTTGCAACGGACTGGCTCCGTCTCGGCCCGGAGAGTAGTTTTCAACGTGAGGTAGCTCTATAGGCAGTTCGTGATAACCGGCAGTCACTACCTCGCCGTCGGTCCCTCGATACAAAGGGAAGGGTTCACCCCAATACCTCTGCCGAGAGAACAGCCAATCCCTCATCTTGTAGCGCACTTTTTTGACAGCCGCGCGGCTCTGAATCAACTCATCAATGACGTGCGCGCGAGCTTGCACTCTCGAAAAACCGTTGATCGAACCAGAGTTCTTCAGGTTCTGGTCCGGATCAAAAATGGAGACATGTCCGATATCCAAGTGCTGGCAAATTTCCAGGGCTTGGTGATCTGTGGCGGGAACAGACAACAATGAGCCTTCATTTCCGTCAATGGTCAGGTAATTCACTACATAGATAGGAATTTCCTTTCCCGTTAAAGGATGCAGGGCAGACCGTTCAACAGAGACACCCTGCATCCCGTTTTCGGGCGCTTGCATTGACGAGATTCTGGCTTGAACATCGCTTTCTGTGCCAAAAAGCAAATCTTTGACATAGGGATGTTCAGCAGAAAGAAAAATGGCGTTAACCCCGTACAGGGTTTCCGGCTCGTCGGTAAACACAGTCAGTTGAATGCTGGCGTTATCAAGCACCTTGAAATCTATATCAACACCTTCCGTGCGACCGATCCATTCACGCTGCATCTTTTTGACTGATTCCGGCCAGTCCAGCTTGTCCAGGCCGTCGAGCAACTTGTCAGCGTATTGAGTGATCTTTACAACCCATTGCTTTAACGGTTTTTTTGTACAGATATAATCGCCGCGTTCAGAGCGACCATCGATGACTTCTTCATTTGCCAGTACGGTCTTGAGTTCTTCACACCACCAGACATTTTCTTCTTTTTCGTAAACAAGTCCTTGTTCATATAATTTCAGGAACAGAAACTGAGTCCACTTGAAATACTTTTTGTCAGATGTGTCTATTTCTCGACTCCAATCGTAACTCAACCCCATCAGCATGAGTTGACGTTTGAAATTCTCACAGTTGATCTTTGTTATCTCTGCCGGATGCACACCGGTTTTTATTGCATACTGTTCCGCTGGCAGTCCAAAAGCGTCCCACCCCATAGGATGCAACACATTAAAACCGTCCATTCTTTTTTTTCTGGCGATGATATCGGTGCCTATGTAACCGACCGCATGGCCCACATGCAAGCCGTTACCTGAGGGATACGGAAACATATCGAGCACATAATACGATGGCTTAGCACTGAAGTTATCCGCCGCATACAGGTTACTGTCAGCCCATTTACTTTGCCACTTGATTCTGAATTGATCGTTATCCATGATCGTTATTACACACTCCATATCTCTTATTTGCCCGCTCCACCTTAAAAATAACAGGAAAGGTATTCCTGAATTATTCATGGGGACAGACGTTTCTTGTATGCAACACATCCTCACTCGCAAAAAACACATTGTCAAACGTATTTTTTTAAATTACGCAAACCACCTTTTACAGCGCATCCGCTCTCAAACCGAAACAAGCGGATACAGCCCGCCTTTACGATAAGAACAAATCGTACAGCCTCTTAATTTCGCTCAATTTGATTTGTTACGGATTATTACTAGGTAATAGGCCCGATTATTTTCATCGCTCTCAAGCCGTATTGTTTTGCTCCACCCACAAATGTATTACGTCAACTATCGATATTTCGCACACTATAAAAATAAATGTACTACACAGTAAATGTAAATATTCCTAGGCTCTGTACGAAATCCCGAGAAATCCAACAGCCGCCCCTCGGAAGCTGAGATTTTGTAGAGTTCCCAGCCATCCACGGAAAGGAATTCTGTGATGGCAAAGCGTTATGAACTCTCGGATGAGGCGTGGGATGTGGTCGCCGATCTCTTCACCGAAACCCATGGTAGGGGACGGCCACGCCTCAGCGACCGCCTGATGCTCGATGGCGTGCTGGGGGTTCTCTGCTCTGGAGCAGCTTGGCGAGATATGCCAGAGCGCTTCGGGCCCTGGTCAACGGTGTACCAGCGGTTTCGAGATTGGCGAAACCGGGGAACATTCGATCAGATGCTCAAGCGCTTGCACCTGAAGCTGAACGAACAAGGCCTGATCAACTTGCGAACCGGGATGATCGACTCCACAGCCGTACGCGCAACCCGAGCCTCATCAGGTGCCAGGAAAAAAGGGCCTGATGAGCCTGCCGATCACGCTCTAGGTTGCAGCCGTGGTGGCCTGACCACCAGATCCATATGCTCAGCGACGCCAACGGCACGCCGTTGCGTTTTGTTCTTTCTGACGGCCAAGCCAGTGACATCAGCTACGCCCAGCCATTGTTGGATGATGTCAGCATCCCGACGAATCAACGTGGCCGCCCTCGTAAGCGCTGCAAATGGTTGCTCGCCGACAAGGGCTACGACGCCGAAGCACTACGCCGCTACTGCGACCGATATCGTATGCAGCCAGTCATTCCGCTGCGCTCGATGAAGCGCAAGCCCAAGCCGGGCTTACCGAGGTTGTTTGATAGGCCCAAGTACCGACAGCGAAACATCATCGAGCGCATGTTTGGCTGGCTGAAAGAGAACCGCCGCATTGTGACGCGCTTCGATAAGCTCACGAAAAGCTACGCAGCCATGGTCTCGCTGGCTTGTTCCATGCGGTGTCTACGACATCTCTTTTCATACAGAGCCTAGTTAGGTAAATACGTCGGAGTGTTCGATGTTATTCACAGTGTGATGCGACTCTCAGCGGCAGAGTTCGCTTTTGACCCGTTCGAGCATCATCCGGTTGGACTCGTCCGGCCGATCCTCCCAGGCGAACACCGAGACGGTCGCGATGCCATCGAACTTGATCTCGCGCAAGGTGCCAAAAAACGCTTCCCAGTCGACCTCGCCCTGGCCGATGTCCAGGTGCTGGTGCACGGTGGCGGTGACGCCCGGCGGGTTGACGATGTAGCGCAAGCCTGAGGACGCCTTGTGGTTGTAGGTGTCGGCGATGATCAAGTGGCTCAGTTTCGAGCCGGCGTACTTGAGCATCGAGGCGATGTCACCCACGCCATCGTCATAGAAAAATGTGTGCGGCGCGGCGTAGAGGTAGTTGATCCAGTCGCGGTCCAGGCCGCGAATGATGTCCACCGACTCATTGTTGCGTTCGCAGAAATCATAAGGGTGGGCCTGGATATCGAGCTTGATGCCTTCGCGTTCGAACTCGGGAATCAGCTCGTCCATGGAGCGCATGAACTGGTTCTCGCAGACCAATGGGTTGTCCGACTGGCCGGTGAACTCGGTGTTGACCAGCTCGCAGTCCATCTCCACGGCAATCTGGATCGCCCGCTTCCAGTTGCGCACCGCGGCTACGCGCAAACCTTCATCGGCGGCGGCCCAGTGGTACATGGGTAATAAGGAAGAGAGTTTGACCCCGGTGTCGCTCAGGGCTTTGCGAAATTCCTTGATCCGCGCCTTGTCGACCCGCGGGGCTTTGTAGAACGGCAGGAAATCTTCCCGGGGCGACAGCTCGATGTGTTCGTAACCGAGCTCGGCGACCTTGTCGACCATTTTGCCCAGGGACAGGTTGCGGTACATGTAGGGGTCTAGTGCGATGCGCATGTTTTTTTGTTCTCCATCACCTTACGCTGATCGTTCCCACGCGGAGCGTGGGAACGATCATTACAGGGGGTTAGCTGTAGAAGTGCGGGCGATCTGGCAGGCCGACTTTTACGATCTGGCCGTTGTTCTGCGCCTCGATGCAGGCATCCGCAGCAACGGCGGCGGCGAAACCGTCCCACGCCGATGGACCACCGACCTGCCCGGCGCGCACGCCATCGATGAACGCTTGCAACTCGACGTCATAGGCGGCGATGAACCGATCCTTCCAGTCCATCAGAATCGCATTGGACAGTTTCGCTCCGCTGCGCAACTGAACCTGCGACGGCTCCGGCAGTTTGGCGATGCCGGTCTCCCCCACCACCTCACACTGGATGTCGTAGCCATACTGGCAATTGACGAACACTTCCACGTCGATGCGCGTGCCCTTGACGGTTTCCAGCAGCACGATCTGCGGGTCTTTCAAATGGGCGTGGGCCTTGCTGGTCTTGCGCGGGAACACCACTTGCACCGACACATAATCGTCGTCGAGCAACCAGCGCAACACGTCCAGCTCATGGATCAGCGTGTCGGTGATTGCCATGTCGGTCTTGTAGTTCTCACCCACGGTCGGGTTGCGGTGGGCGCAGTGCAGCATCAGCGGCTCGCCGATCTGGCCACTGTCGATCACCGATTTCAATGCCCGATAACCTTCATCGTACGGGCGCATGAAACCAACCTGCACCAGCCGCTTGCCGTGGGCCACTTCGGCCTCGACGATCTTGCGGCAGCCTTCGGCGGTGACCGCCAGCGGCTTCTCGCAGAACACTGGCTTGCCGGCAGCAATCGCTGCCAGTACAAATTCTTCGTGGCTCGGGCCCCAGGAGGTCACGAGGATCGCTTCGACGTCCGGTGCCTTGATCAGCGCATGACCGTCGGGATAAACCTCAGCGGTCAGCTTCAGATCGGAAACGACCTTGGCCGCTTGCTGCAAATTGATGTCGGTGACCGCGACAACCTGGCTATTGAGCAAGGTCTGGCTGCAACGACGGATATGGTCCTGGCCGATGGCCCCGGTGCCGATGACGCCAATGCGCAACGAATTGGAAAGCGAAGACATATAAACACTCCTGTTGTTCGTTTCAGGGCAATCAGTATTGACGGGCCTTGGCCAGTCGTTCGTTGAGGGTCTTGGCCACCGCATCGGTGCGCGCGCTGGTGGAGACTTGCGCCACGCCGACCCGCCACCACGACAGGTATTTGTGAATCATGGTTTTGGGCAGAACCTTGATGTCGATCAGCGTCGACACGGTTTGCAAGCGCGCATCGGCCAATGCGGCTCGCAGTTCTTCAACCGTGTTCACCTTGTAGGTCTTGCAGCCGTAAGCCGCCGCGCTCATGGCGAAATCCACCGGCACGAAGCCGCCATCGAGCTTGCCGGTTTCAGGATTGCGGAACCGGAACTCGGTGCCGAAGCTGTCCATGCCGTGTTCCATTTGCAGGTTGTTGATGCAGCCGAAGGTCATGTTGTCCAGCAGCACCACGTTGATCTTGCGGCGCTCCTGGATAGAGGTTGCCAACTCCGAGTGCAGCATCATGTAGGAGCCATCGCCCACCAGCGCATAGACCTCGCGCTCAGGTTCGGCGAGCTTCACCCCCAGTGCGGCGTTCACCTCGTAACCCATGCACGAATAGCCGTACTCGACGTGGTAGGTGTTCACGCCCTTGCTGCGCCAACTGCGCTGCAAGTCGCCGGGCAGGCTGCCGGCGGCGGCGACGATCACGGCGTCATCGGCCAAGGTTTCATTGAGCACGCCGAGTACCCGGCTTTGGGTCAGGCAGGAACCGGTCAGTTCGATGAATTCGCGCAGCACCGCCGGGTCCAGGTGGTCGTTGATTTCCGGGACGAAATCTTTCGCCGAGTATTCGACCTGATAAATTCGATCGACTTCCTCATCCAGTTGCGCCTTGGCCTGGCGGGTTTGATCGCCCCAACTCGAGCGGTAATCGCCCAGCGATTCGGCCAGTGCCTGCAATCCGGTTTTGGCGTCCGCCAGCAGTTGCACGCCATCGAGTTTCAGGGCGTCGCAGGGGCTGATATTGAGGTTGAGAAATTGCACGTCCGGGTGTTTGAACAAGGATTTCGACGCGGTGGTGAAATCGCTGTAGCGGGTGCCGACGCCGATGATCAAATCAGCGTCCTTGGCCAACAGGTTCGCCGCCAGGCAACCGGTTTCGCCGACCCCGCCGACGTTCAGCGGATGGCTGGACACCACCGCGCTCTTGCCGGCCTGGGTTTCGGCGAAAGGAATATCGAAGCGCTCGACAAAGGCCTGCAACGCTGCATTGGCACCGGAATACTTGACCCCACCACCGCAGATGATCAGCGGTTTATGCTTGCCTTTGAACAGCGCCACGGCATCGCCGAGCATCGCTTCGGTGGCCGGACGGCGCTCGATGCGGTGCACGCGTTTTTGCAGGAAGTAATCGGGATAGTCGTACGCTTCGGCCTGCACGTCTTGCGGCAAGGCCAGGGTCACGGCGCCGGTTTCGGCGGGGTCGGTGAGCACGCGCATGGCGTGGATCGCCGCCGTCATCAGTTGCTCGGGACGGTTGATCCGGTCCCAGTATTTGCTCACGGCCTTGAACGCATCGTTGGTGCTGATGCTCAGGTCGTGGAACTGCTCGATCTGTTGCAGCACCGGGTCCGGTTGGCGGCACGCATAAACATCGCCGGGCAACAGCAGCAAGGGAATACGGTTGGCGGTGGCCGTCGCGGCAGCAGTCAGCATGTTCGCCGCGCCCGGGCCCACCGATGAAGAGCAGGCGTAGATCTTGCGCCGCAGGTGTTGCTTGGCAAAACCGATGGCGGCGTGGGCCATGCCTTGCTCGTTGCGGCCCTGATGGACGATCAGGTCGCCGCTGTCCTGTTCCAGGGCTTGCCCCAGACCCAGCACATTGCCGTGGCCAAAAATGGTAAAGATCCCGGCGACGAATTTGCTCTGAACCCCATCGACCTCGATGTACTGGTTATCGAGGAATTTCACCAGGGCCTGGGCCATGGTCAGTCTTGTTGTGGTCATGCTTGCACCTTTTCCGTATGCAAATCCGATGTCAGCTCAGGGATTTCTGCAGATGATCCATACTCGCACCGATCGCCGTCTGGATATCCGCCAGGCCATGGACGCTGTCGGCAAACGGTTCGAATGACAGGTAGCCGCTGTAGCCGCTACTGAGCAAGGTGTCGATCTGCGCCGCGTTGCCGAGGATGTCGCCCTCACCCACCAGCACCCGATGGCCGTCACGAATGGTCGCCAGCGGTGCCTCGGCATCTTCGACGCCGGAGATGTGCACCAGCCCGGTCAGCTCGGGGAAAAACTCATGTTCGCAGGCCAAGTGATGGTGAAAGGTGTCATGCACCAGACGGAACACATCCAGCCCGCCGATGGCCTTGATCGCATCCACTGCCGTGCGTTTGCGCCGCAGCGAGCACTCTTCGAAACCCAGCGGTTCGATGAAGCCGAGAATGCCGTGCTCGCGCAGGATCGGCGCCAGCTCACTCAACGCCGTGCGCAGACCAGATGCGCGCTGCGCTTCGGTTCGTGGATCGGCGCGGTCGTTCAATGGGCACATCACCAAGCCCCGTGCGCCGCAATCACGGGCATAAGCGGCAAGCTTCAGGGCGTGTGCGCGGCGCTCGTCATTCCAGACATCGAACGGATACAGCGCGTTGATCGACAGCACAGTGATGCCTTTGGCCGCGCACAGCTCACGGACGTGTTCGGGGGCGGTACCGTCCTCGATCTCGACGCCTTTGAGGTCATTGCGAATCTCGATGGCATCGGCCTGAGGGTCACCGCCAACTCAATGAACGCAGGCAGGGACAAACGTGGGGCGACCATACGGTTCAGGGCGAAACGCAGGGGTTTGCTCATTTTTTGTTGTTCTCCGCACAAGTGCATTATTTGGCTGTCGGCATGCTGAACTCAGGGCCCTTGGCAATGCTGTCGGGCCAACGCTGCATCACGCTTTTGTAGCGGCTGTAGAAGCGAATGCCTTCTTCGCCATAAGCGTGGTGATCACCGAACAGCGAGCGCTTCCAGCCGCCGAACGAGTGCCAGGCCATGGGCACCGGAATCGGTACGTTGATGCCGACCATGCCGACCTTGATGCTGCGGGCAAACGAACGGGCAATGCCGCCGTCACTGGTGAAGCAGGACACGCCGTTGCCGAATTCATGGGCGTTGATCAGCGCCACGGCGCTGGCGAAATCCGGCACGCGCACGATGCCCAGCACCGGCCCGAAGATCTCTTGCTGGTAGATGCTCATCTCGGTCGTGACGTTGTCGAACAGCGTCGCGCCGACAAAGAAGCCGTTCTCGGCGCCCGGCACCTTGAAGTTGCGCCCATCGACAATCAGCTGCGCGCCCTGGGCCACGCCTTCGCCGATAAAGCCCTCGACCTTGGCCTTGTGTTCGGCGGTCACCAGCGGCCCCATGTCGCTGTCGCCCCGCATGCCGTTGCCGACCTTCAGTTGATCGATGCGCGGCAGCAGTTTGGCAATCAACCGGTCGCCGACCTCACCGACGGCCACGGCAATCGAAATCGCCATGCAGCGCTCACCGGCCGAGCCGTACGCCGCACCGATCAGTGCGTCCGCCGCCTGGTCCAGATCGGCATCGGGCATGACGATCATGTGGTTCTTCGCCCCGCCCAGCGCCTGCACACGTTTGCCGCGCGAGGTCGCTTGCTGGTGGATGTACTCGGCAATCGGCGTCGAGCCGACAAAGGAAATCGCCTCGATGTCCGGGTGTTGCAGCAAGGCGTCGACCGCCGCCTTGTCGCCCTGGACCACGTTGAACACACCGTCCGGCAAGCCGGCTTCGGTGAGCAAACGGGCCATCAGCAAACTGGCCGATGGATCGCGCTCGGAGGGCTTGAGAATGAAGCAGTTGCCGGTGACCAGCGCCAGCGGGATCATCCACAGCGGCACCATCACCGGGAAGTTGAACGGTGTGACCCCGGCGCAGACGCCCAATGACTGGCGCAAGTTCCAGTTGTCGATGCCACCGCCGATGTTGTCGCTGAACTCGGTCTTCAGCAGGTTCGGTGCGCCACAGGCGTACTCGACGATTTCGATACCGCGGGTCACTTCGCCCTTGGCGTCGGAGAACACCTTGCCGTGTTCGCGGCTGATGATTTCGGCCAGTTCGTTGTGATGGCGGTCGAGCAATTCCTTGAACTTGAACATCACCCGCGAACGGCGCAGGGACGATTGCTCGGACCATGCCGGGAATGCCTTCAGGGCCGAAGCGACGGCGTCGTCCACGGTCTTCTGGCTGGCCAGCCCGACCCGCGCCTGAACGCTGCCGGTGGCCGGGTTGAAGACATTGCTGAACCGCTCGTTGCCGCTGTCCTGCACCTGACCGTCGATGTAATGGCCTATGACCGGGGCGTCGCTCATTGTTCTTGTTCTCCCTTTGAATGTTGGAATTTAGAGATCCAGTAGCCAGCTGTGCTGCGGATCGTTATGGAACTGCCAGACGCGTTTCGGGCCGGCCATCACGTTCAGGTAATACGACTCATAGCCGTAGGGCACACTGACCGGGTGATAACCCTTGGGCACGACGACCAGGTCGCTGTTTTCCACGGCCATGGCCTGATCGATACTGCGATCGTCGGTGTAGACCCGCTGAAACACGAAGCCCTGGGGCGGGTTGATCTGGTGGTAATAGGTTTCTTCCAGAAAGCTCTGGTTCGGCAAATCGTCGGTGTCGTGCTTGTGCGGCGGGTAGCTCGACGAGTGACCGGACGGCGTACGCACTTCCACCACCAGCAGCGAATGGGCGGGCTCGGTGTCCGGCAGAATGTCGCAGACATAACGGGTATTGGCGCCCTTGCCGCGCACGCTGCGTTTCATGCTGTCGGGCTTGATCAGCCGTGGGCCAAGGTTTTCGGCGGTCGAACCGGGCGCCGCGCACACGGCAATTTGCACGTCGCTCAACGCCACTACTTGGGCCTGGCTGCCGGGCGGCAAATACGCCGCGAACGGTGATTTGTCTTCGAACACCGACTGGCGATCGCCGATGTTGTCCCAGTCGAACGCGCCCTGCCCCGGCGCCTCACCCTTGATCCCGACCCGACCGCTGAGCAGCACCAGGCACAGTTCTTTGTCGTCGGCACTGACCGGCAGGGTTTCGCCGAGGCTCAAGCGGTAAGCGGCGAAGCCGACGTATTCCAGCTCCCCCTGCCCCAGCTCAACCATGGTCCGACCGCGTGCCTTGCTTTTGACCAACAGGCTCATCGCGCGGCCCTCTCGTCGAGCAAGGCACGCAAGGAGTCGTAGCCTTTTTTGGCGTAGACGTAACTCGGTGCCACAGCCGGATCCTGCTCGGCTTCCACCACTAGCCAGCCGTGGTAGTCGGCGCCCAGCAGCACGTCGAGCAAGGCGCTGAAGTCGATGTCGCCATCGCCGGGCACGGTGAAGGTGCCGTTGATGATGCAGTCCGGGAAGCTCCAAAGATTGTTGCGCGCCAGTTGCACCACCGGTTTGCGCACGTCCTTGAAATGCACATGGCAGACCCGTTCGATGTGTTTGCGCAGCACCTGCAGCGGTTCGCCGCCGCCCATGTAGCAGTGGCCCGAATCGAACAGCAGGCCGACTTCGCTGCTGGTCAACGCCATCAGTTTGTCGATGTCGGCCGGGGATTCGACGTAGGCGCCCATGTGATGGTGATAGGCCAGACGCACGCCCTGGGACAGGGTGAAACGCGCCAGTTCGGTGAGTTTGTCGGCGTATGCTTGCCAGGCTCGTTCGGTGTGGAAACGCGGGCGCTCGACCAATGGAATGCGCTGGCCTTGAATGGAGTCGGCGACTTCGCCATAGACCAGCACCGTGGCGCCGTTCTTCGCCAGCAGCTCGACATGGCTGCCGATGGCATCGATTTCCTCAGCCACCGAACGGCGGGCCAGACGGCTGGAATACCAACCGGACACCAGCGCCAGGTCGTAAGGCCGCAGCACATCGCCGACGCCCTTGGCGTCCTTGGGAAACTTGCCGTTGAGTTCGAAGCCTTCGTAGCCGATGTCCTTGCCTTCGCTGAGGGCGGTGCTCAACGGCGTCTCGCCACCGAGGGACGGCAGGTCGTCGTTGCTCCAGGAGATCGGGTTAATGCCAATTCGGATAGTGGGCATGGCTGCACCTTTTATTGTTTTTACATAACCGGTAAAAGCGACACAAAACCCTGTGGGAGTGGCGGTGCGACGATTCGACTTGCCCGCGATAGCGATCCAGCTGTCACATTAATGTTGAATGTGCCGCCGTCATCGCGGGCAAGCCCGCTCCCACAGGGGTATTGCAGTGTTCAATCAGGCACGGGCCATGCGCCAGGCATCGATCAGTTCGACGAAGGTGCCCTGCACTTGGCGGATCAGCGCTTCGTCGTCGATTTCACCGGCCAGCCACGCGCGGCTCGGTTCCTGGAAAATCGTCCGGCCCACGGCGAAGCCACGGCAGGTCTGGCTCTGGCTGGCCTGCTGAAACCCTTCGGCCAGGGTCGCCGCCGGGGCATTCAGGCCCAGCAGCACCACGCCACGGCAATACGGATCGCGCGCCTGAATCAGCTCGTCGAGTTGTTTCCACTCCTCGGCGCTCTGCGCTTCGATCTTCCACCACGCCGGGTAGATGCCGAGGTTGTAGAGGCGTTTCAGCGCGCGATAGAGCACGTCCGGATGCTGTGAGGGGTGATCCTTGGGCGGAATGATCTCCAGCAGCAGTTCATGCCCGCTGACTTGCGAGGCCTGATACAGGCCCTTGATCTGCGCTTCCTGCTCCAGACGCAGCAGAGGCTCGTCGTCGGGATGGAATTGCACCAGGCATTTAATGATCTGTTCTTGCGGCCAGGCGATCAGGTTGCTGCCGATCGAGCGCCCGTGTTCGAACGCCAATGGCCGCGAACCCTGCACTTCCACCGGCCGCGCCACCCACCAGCCACGACCGGTGGCGGCGTTCAGCGAGTCCTGACCGAAACGTTGATCGGCCAGCAAGCCGACATCGGCGTCAACGCCCTGCTCACGCAAGTCCGCCTCGACCCGTTCCACGGCTTTGATAAAGAGTTGTTTGAGTTCGCCGATAGCGTTCAGGTCGCACCCGCCCTTGTGGGCCAGCTCCACCAGTTGCCCGCGATGATCGAAGGCAAAGATGAACAGTTGCTTCCACTGTTTGCGCGGCACACTGACCTGATGCAGACGCTGCAACACGGCGTCCTGATCCGGCCGGGTGATCGGCACCGGGCTGTTGAACAGATAATCGAGTTCGGCGCGGGTCGGCATCGCCGGGGCGCAGGCATGGCGCGACACCACCAGACCGCCGCAGGCATTGGCCAACTGGCAACAGCGTTCGTCGCTGGCGTCCTCCAGCCAACCGCTGAGGAAACCCGACATGAAGGCATCACCAGCGCCCAGCACATTCAGCACTTCGACGCGCACACCGGGATAAATCGCGCCGTCTTCGAGACGCGCCGGGATCGCCCCGTGAATCACCGTGCAGCCTTGCGGGCCAAGCTTGACCACCAGCGTCGCCACGCTCAGTTTGCGGACGTTGCGCAACGCAGTGAGCAAATCCTCGGAGCCACCGGCAATCAAAAACTCTTCTTCAGTGCCGACGATCAGGTCGAAACGCGGAAGGATTTTCTGTACGTGCTGACTGACGTTCTGGTCGGCGACGAAACGGGTTTCGCCGTCCGCCTTGCCGGCCAGGCCCCAAAGCACCGGGCGGTAATCGATATCCAGCACCCGTTTGACGTTGTGCTTCTCGGCATAGTCCAGCGCCTGAATGCTCGCCTTGTAGACGCCGTCGGTGGAGAAATGGGTGCCGGTGATCAGCAGGGCTTTACTGGAAGCGATGAAGGCTTCGCTGATGTCTTCGGCGCGCAATGCCATGTCGGCGCAGTTTTCGCGGTAGAACACCAGGGGAAAGGTTTCGCGGTCCTTGAGGCCCAGCAGGACCATGGCGGTCAGACGTTCCGGATCGACCTTGATGCCGCTGACGTCGCAACCTTCGCGGGTCAGCGATTCAACGAGGAAACGGCCCATGTGGTCGTCCCCTACCCGACTCAACATCGCCGATTTCAGCCCCAACCGAGCGGTGCCGAAAGCGATGTTGGCGGACGAACCGCCCAGGTATTTGGCGAAGCTGCTCACATCCTCCAGCCGCGCCCCGACTTGTTGCGCATACAGATCGACGCCAAGGCGTCCCAGGCAAATCAGATCCAATTGACGCCCACTGGCAAAACGAGTCTGGCCCATGCTGGCTCCTGTTATTTTTATCAGCCTGCGTTCGGGGCGATGAAGACGCCGAACACTCTTGGTGGATGCAGACTAAAACGACCGGGACCGAACAATCAATAATTATTCTAAATATTTTTTATGTGGAATATTTTTTCCATTAAACTTCTGCACAAGCGTTCCAGACACAGTGCATCGTTTCAGCAGACCCCATGAAGGCCGCAAGCTCAAGATTTTATTCCGGCCTACCCTGTAGACTGCGCACTGCCAACCTATTGTCAGGGGATGACGCAACCTGTCATCCCTATAAGAACAAGCCAGAAGGATTCCTTATGTCCCGCACCGATCAGCCGGCTACGACCGAGAGCACGCCCGACAGCGATCTCCCCAGCCCTCCGATCAATGCCGAGCGTCTGCTGCAGCTGATCACCGAGGAATACGAAAGCCTGCCGCGCCAGCTCAAACGCATCGCCAGCTACATGAGCCAGCAGAGTGACCGGATCATGGTCGACCGCATCAGCGACATCGCCCGCGAATGCGAAGTGCACCCGTCGGCCATCGTGCGCTTTTCCCAGCGCTTCGGCTTCAGCGGGTTCAGTGAAATGCAGGCGCTGTTTCGCGAGGCCTACACTCACAAGACCACGCCGGTGCAGAACTACCAGCAACGCATCCGCAGCATGATCGCCAACAAATCGCAGAAGGCCAGCGGCGGCGATCTGGCGCGCGAGTGCATCAACGCCACGCTGTCGGGCATCGAGCGATTGGGGCTGGAACTCGATGACCAGGCTTTCGACAAGGCCGTGGACCTGGTGGTGAATGCCGACAACATCTACGTGGTCGGGGTGCGTCGCTCATTCGCGGTGGCCGATTACCTGGTCTACAACCTGCAACACACCAACAAGCGCATCCACCTGGTGTCGGGTCTGGGCGGCAGCTACCGCGAGCAGATGCGCAGCGTGCGCGCCAATGATCTGGTGATCGCCATCAGCTTCACACCCTACGGCAAGGAAACCCAGCACTGCCTGCGCATCGCCCAGCACCATCAGGCGAAAACCCTGATCATCACCGACAGCAACCTCTCGCCGTTGGCCAAGCGCGCCAACACCGTGCTGCTGGTCAACGAAGGCAGCTCGTTTGCCTTCCGCTCGTTGAGCGCGACCTTATGCCTGTGCCAGGCGCTGTTCATCGCGGTGGCTTATCGACTGGAATTGAAGGTCGATGAGATTCATGAGCAGGCAGGCTTCGAGGATTAGTCTTCGAGGATGAACAATAGGCCTGAGGATTAACGCGAAACCGCTTGCAGGTCGCTGAACCTCGGCTAAGGTTGTCCCTCCCCAAGGACCGTCTGTAAGGAGAGGCTCAATGAAACTGATCGGCATGCTGGATTCGCCCTACGTGCGGCGCGTCGCCATTTCCGCCAAATGCCTGGGCATCCCGCTGGAACACAAGTCGGTTTCGGTGTTCAGGCACTTCGACCAATTCCAGCAGATCAACCCGGTGGTGAAGGCGCCGACCCTGGTGCTGGATGACGGTGAGGTGTTGATGGATTCAACGCTGATCATCGACTACCTCGAAGCCTTGGCTGCGCCGGGTAAAAGCCTGATACCCGACAATCCGGACCGACGCGTGCGCTCGTTGCGGCTGATCGGCCTGGCGTTGGCGGCGTGCGAAAAGTCGGTGCAGCTTTACTACGAACGCAACCTGCGGCCAGCGGAGATTCAGTACGCGCCTTGGGTGGAACGGGTCGAGGGGCAATTGGCGGCGGCGTATTCGGCGCTGGAGCGGGAACTGGAAAAACAGCCGCTGAAGACCGACGGCTCGATTGCGCAGGACGGGATTAGCCTGGCAGTGGCCTGGAGTTTTACCAACCTGGTGGTGCCGGATCAGGTGGAAGCCGCGCAGTTTCCGCGAATCAGCGCGTTCACCGTGTATGCCGAAGGGCTTGAGGTGTTTGTCGATACACCAATGGAGTAGGCAGTACGCGGTAAGCCGAAACACTGAAAATCCCTGTGGGAGCGGGCTTGCCCGCGATAGCGGTGTATCAGGCAACAATGATGTCGACTGACGCTCGTCTTCGCGGGCAAACCCGCTCCCACAGGTTCCGCATTGGGCACGCGCCTTCACCACAGGAACCTGCGTCCGATTGTGGAGGCGATCTGGCCGATTACTGCTTGGCCAATTCCATAATCATCCGCGACAGCAAGTAAATCCGCGGCGCCACGCTTTCGACCTCGGCGTACTCTTCAGGCGTATGGATATTGCCGCCGACAATCCCGAACCCGTCCAGCGTCGGCGTACCAACACCTGCGGACAAACTCGCATCCGCTGCCCCGCCGCTGCCTTCTTCCGTCAACTTGCGGCCAATTTCGCCGTAAATCCCTTGGGCCATGGCCATCAAGCGATTCGATTCCGCCGTTTGCGGCATCGGTGGCAAGCCGCGCTTGAGGCTGGTGGTGACTTCCGTGTCGGCAATCAGTTTGTCCTTCGACACCCGCGCCAAGTCTTTTTCGATCCGGTCGAACTCTTCCGGCACCGCCGCCCGCACATCAGCCTTGGCCGTGGCCTGATCCGGAATCACATTGGTGCGGTCGCCGGCCTTGAGTACGGTGAAGTTGATGGTGGTTTTTTTCGCTTCATCGCCCAGTTTGCCGAGTTGCAGAATCTGGTGCGCGGCTTCCATGACAGCGTTACGCCCCAGCTCCGGCGCCACCCCTGCGTGAGCTGCCTTGCCTTTGACCTCGACCACAGCGGTGGCGCTGCCTTTGCGCCATACCACCAGGCCATCGGCCGGACGACCCGGCTCAAGGTTGAGCGTCACGTCGTGGGCCTTGGCGGTTTTCTTGATCAGGTCGGTGGCGACGTCCGAGCCGGTTTCTTCACTGGCATCGAGCAGGAAGGTGATTTGCGCGTAGTCCTTGAAGTCGAGATTCTTGAGGATTTTCAGCGCGTAGATCCCGGCAACGATGCCGCCCTTATCGTCCATCACGCCCGGCCCATAAGCGCGGCCGTCCTTGATCTGGAATGGGCGCTCGGCGGCGGAGCCTTCCTTGAACACCGTGTCCATGTGCGCCATCAGCAGGATCTTCACCTTGCCGGTGCCTTTGAGCGTGGCCAGCACATGGTTGCTCTCGTCCGGGGTGTTGGGCACCAGTTCGATGGTGGCACCGAGCTTCTTCAACTCTTCGATGGCGATGTCACTCACCTGGGTCAGGCCTTGTTCATAGCCGGAACCGGAGTCGAGATTCACCAGCCGCTCCAGCAGTTTCAGGGCTTCACCCTTGTACTGTTCGGCATCGGCGAGGACTTGTTTGTGCGGTTCGGCGAAGGCGGCGGGGATGAAGGCGCCGAGGGCGAGGGTCAGGCCAAGGCTGGTGGC
This sequence comes from Pseudomonas sp. GGS8, assembly GCF_024168645.1. Classification (NCBI taxonomy): domain Bacteria; kingdom Pseudomonadati; phylum Pseudomonadota; class Gammaproteobacteria; order Pseudomonadales; family Pseudomonadaceae; genus Pseudomonas; species Pseudomonas sp. GGS8. Next base: position 6,148,488 of record NZ_JALJWF010000001.1, read on the forward strand.
CAGGAGGGAGCGCGGAGGCTTGAACGTCATGAATCGATCCTTGTTTCGTGTCGGTATCCTGAAACCCTACCTGACTACGACACAAGGCTCTACACCGGATGCTACATATACACCACACATCCCCTGTGGTGATCCAGTCAGACCGAGTCAAGCAACTCTTTACGCGGCTTGCCGTCGCCATGGCAAATGACGCGGTTGCGCCCGGTGCTCTTGGCTTCGTAGAGCGCCTGGTCGGCGTCGTTGAGCCACAGGGTCGCGTCGTTGTGGGCCGGGTTGAAGGCCGCCAGGCCGATACTCAAACTGACTTTCAGCGCCGGGGTCTGCTCGTAGCCCAACGTGGCGAAACGAGCACGCAGCGCATCCATCGCCACGGCGGCGCGTTCCAGCGGCAGGTCCGGCAGCAGTACGCAGAATTCGTCGCCGCCATAGCGCCCGGCGACATCGGCGGCACGCAGGTTTTGCTTGAGGATTTTGCTCAGCTGACGCAAGACGATGTCCCCGGCGACGTGGCCGTAGGTGTCGTTGATGGTCTTGAAGTGGTCGATGTCGATCAACGCAATCGCCCCGCCCTGCTGCTGGCGCCGGCAACGCTGAAACTCGATTTCCAGCTGGTCTTTCCAGGCACCGTGATTCAGCAGGCCGGTCAGGCTGTCGGTGCGGCTCAGTGCCAGTAACTCGCGTTTGTGTCGGCCGAGCGTGTGGGCCTGACGAAAGCAGACCCAGCCCAGGGACATCGGATAAATCGACAGCAAAGGCAAACAGGCGTATAGCTGAAATGGACTGGTTTGCGGGACAAAGGCCGGCATGAACACCAGCAGCCCGAGGCCTATCCCGAGCACCTGCGCGACGGCGCCCATCAACAGAAAACGCAAACCACCGATGGCCACGTTGTGCATCGCCATCATGGACAGTGTGGCCGCGCTGGGCAGCGGATTGAACTGCATGGCGGCCACCCAGAAACCGCCGAGAAACGCGTCCACCAGGATGTTGCGGTGTTCGGCGAGGTAGGGAACTTTCGCCCGACGCGCCCATTGATAAGCCACATGCGGCCAGATGACGCCGTTGAACAACATCACCACCCAGACCCAGGGCGCAGGGTCGAGCGGGTACATCCCTGCACCGACACACAATAATCCAAGGGCCAGACCCAGGATGCGCGACCCATAAAGCCTCCTGGCCAATGAAAGTCCCTTTCCTCCCTTTTTTTCCATAGAGGCCTCTGTACTACTGAACGGAGCCTGACTACACACGGATTGAAAGTGTGCTTGAAGTCTATCAGGGCAACGGCAAATAGCCATCACCGGATGACGGTCTGACAGCTGGTAGCTCCAATAGTGTGGCCTCGCGATGAGGCGAGTGCCCAATGTTTGTCTATACATGAAGTAAGGGATCGATAAACCACGATAAACAGGAGGCCGCTGCAGAGGCTCCGCCAACCACATTCCGTCCTGATCACTGCAAAGGAATAGCCTGATGCTCTTGTTGGTTGTCGTTATCGCTGTCTTCGTGGCCTGGAGCTGGTTGAGCTACCCGGCCATCGGTTATTGGCTCTATGACTTGAACATAGCGCTGGAGGCCCGGCTGTATCGGTTGCACAAGATCGTCGTGCCGATCACCGAAATGACCGTCTCGACCTGGCAAGGCGGACCTTACGAAGCCACCAGCAATGTGCTGATGCTGCACGGCTACAGCGCCGACAAGAACGTCTGGCTGCGCTTTGCCCGGCATTTTGTCAACGACTACCGGGTGATCATCCCCGACCTCGCCGGCCATGGCGAAACCGGCTTCAAGGCCGGTGGCGGTTATGACATTCCGGTCCAGGCCAAACGGTTGATCCAGTTGCTCGATGTCTGCGGGGTCGAGAAGGTGCATGTGATTGGCAACTCCATGGGCGGCTACATCGCGGCGTGGCTGGCGGCCAATTACCCCGAGCGTATCGTTTCGCTGGCGCTGCTCGACCCGGCTGGCGTCACTGCCCCGGAGCCCAGTGACATGGAGCGACACCTGGCTCGCGGCCATAATCCGTTCCTGATTCATTCCCGTGAAGAGTTCCAGCATTTCTACGCCATGACCATGGCCTCGCCGCCATGGGTACCGAGGATCGTGCTGGACGCCGTCGCCCAGCGCTATGAACAGCAGCGCGACGAGCTGGAAGAAATCTTCAGAGACTTCCACGCCAGCCCGCCGATGGAGCCGAAACTGCCCGACATCAAATGCCCGGCGCTGCTGCTATGGGGCCGCAAGGACCGCTTGATCGACGTCAGCAGCGTGCCGGTCTGGAGCAAGGGCATCGCCGATCTGCGGGTGGAAATCTGGGACGGTGTCGGCCATATGCCGATGGTTGAACAACCGACCAACACCGCACGGTTGTACCGGGAGTTTTTGCGGGCGCATCACATGACCCCCACCGCCTCGTAGCCGCTGCTACGGTGGGGGTTGGCAGATGATTCGGGGGGATGCTCGGCGATTCATACGAGGCGCGATGGATGAACATTCTTTACGACGAACGCATCGACGGCGCGCTGCCCAATGTCGACAAGGCCGTGCTGCTCAAGGCGTTGCAACAGGAGGTGCCGGACCTGGACATCCTCTGGCGCGAGGAAGAGCTCAAGCCCTACGAATGCGACGGTCTCTCGGCCTATCGCACCACGCCGATGCTGGTGGCCCTGCCCCGCCATCTTGAACAGGTGCAGGCACTGCTCAAGCTCTGTCATGCCCGGAACGTGCCGGTGGTGGCGCGTGGGGCCGGCACCGGGTTATCCGGCGGTGCGCTGCCGTTGGACAAAGGCGTGCTGCTGGTGATGGTGCGGTTCAACAACATCTTGCACATTGACCCTGCCGCCCGCACCGCGCGAGTCCAGCCAGGGGTGCGCAACCTGGCGATTTCCCAGGCGGCGGCACCGTTCGGCTTGTATTACGCGCCCGATCCGTCCTCGCAAATCGCCTGCTCCATCGGCGGCAATGTCGCGGAAAATGCCGGTGGCGTGCATTGCCTCAAGTACGGCCTGACCGTGCATAACCTGCTGAAACTGGAAGTATTGACCCTTGAAGGCGAACACCTGACCCTCGGCGCCGACTCGCTGGACGCGCCGGAGTTCGACCTGCTGGCGCTGTTCACCGGCTCCGAAGGCTTGCTGGGGATCATCACCGAAGTCACGGTCAAACTGCTGCCCAAGCCTCAGGTCGCCAAAGTCCTGCTGGCCAGTTTCGATTTCGTGGAAAAAGCCGGCCGCGCGGTGGCCGAGATCATCGCCGCCGGTATCATCCCCGGCGGCCTGGAAATGATGGACAACCTGGCGATCCGCGCCGCCGAAGATTTCATCCACGCCGGTTACCCGGTAGACGCCGAAGCGATTCTGCTGTGCGAACTGGACGGCGTCGAAGCCGATGTCCAGGATGATTGCGAGCGAGTCCGCGAGGTGCTGCAACAGGCCGGCGCCAGCGAGGTCCGCCAGGCCCGTGACGAGGCCGAGCGCGTGCGGTTCTGGGCCGGGCGCAAGAACGCCTTCCCGGCCATCGGCCGCCTCTCGCCGGATTATTACTGTATGGACGGCACCATCCCCCGTCGCGAACTGCCCGGTGTGCTCAAGGGCATCGCCAGCCTGGCGCAAGAATACGGCTTGCGGGTGGCCAACGTGTTCCATGCCGGCGACGGTAACATGCACCCGCTGATTCTGTTCGACGCCAACCAGCCCGGCGAACTGGAACGGGCCGAAGTCCTCGGCGGCAAAATCCTTGAACTGTGTGTGAAAGTCGGCGGCAGCATCACCGGCGAACACGGTGTGGGCCGGGAGAAAATCAATCAGATGTGCGCGCAGTTCAACAGTGACGAGCTGACCCTGTTTCACGCGGTGAAGGCCGCGTTCGACCCGCTGGGTTTGCTCAACCCCGGCAAGAACATCCCGACCCTGCACCGCTGCGCGGAATTCGGCGCGATGCACATCCACGCCGGGCAATTGCCGTTCCCTGAGCTGGAGCGTTTCTGATGGCGGATTTCGATGCCAGTGCAGCCCTGCTCGATCAGGTCAGGCAGGCGCTGGAAAACGCCACGCCGCTGCGTATTCAGGGAGGTAACACCAAGGCGTTTCTCGGTCGCGAGGTTGCAGGCGAAGTGCTCGACACCCGCGCCCACTGCGGCATCGTCAGCTATGACCCGACGGAACTGGTGATCAGCGTTCGCGCCGGTACACCGCTGAGCGAACTGTTTGCCGCGCTGGATGCGGCCGGGCAAATGCTGCCCTGCGAACCGCCGTCATTCGGCGAAGGCGCCACCGTCGGCGGGATGATCGCCGCGGGGCTGTCCGGGCCACGGCGCCCGTGGGCCGGCTCGGTGCGGGACTTTGTCCTCGGTACGCGGGTGATCAGCGGCCTCGGCACTCACCTGCGCTTTGGCGGCGAAGTGATGAAAAACGTCGCCGGTTACGACCTGTCACGGCTGATGGTCGGCAGTTATGGCTGCCTTGGAGTGCTGACCGAAGTCTCGCTCAAAGTGCTGCCCAAACCCCGACAATGCCTGAGCATCAGCCTGGACATCGACTGCGCCCGCGCCTTGGCCAATCTGGCGCAATGGGGCCAGCAACCGCTGCCCATCAGCGCCGCCAGCCACGATGGCCAGCGTTTGTGCTTGCGCCTGGAAGGCGGCGAAGGCTCGGTCGCGGCGGCCCATCAACGGCTCGGCGGCGAGCCGCTGGACTCGGCCTATTGGTCCGACCTGAACGAACAACGACTAGACTTTTTCAATGAAGGCCTGCCGCTGTGGCGCTTGTCATTGCCCAACAACCTCGGGCCACTGGACCTGCCCGGCGAGCAACTGATCGACTGGGGCGGCGCGCAACGCTGGCTGAAATCCGCGGCCGATAACATTCAATCACTGGCCCAGAAACTCGGTGGCCACGCCACCTGCTTCAGCCATGGCGTCACAGAAACGCCTTTCCAGCCCCTGGCCCCGGCGCTGCTGCGCTATCACCGACAACTCAAGGCGCAACTGGACCCGCAAGGGCTGTTCAACCCAGGCCGGATGTACGCGGAGTTCTAGCATGCAAACCAATCTCAGCGAAGAGGCCCGACAACTGCCCCGCGCCGAAGAAGCGGACAAGATTCTGCGCACCTGTGTGCACTGCGGTTTTTGCAATGCCACCTGCCCGACCTACCAACTGCTGGGCGACGAACTGGACGGGCCGCGCGGTCGCATCTACCTGATCAAGCAAGTGCTCGAAGGCGCCCCCGCCACGGCCAAAGCCCAGTTGCACCTGGACCGCTGCCTGACGTGCCGCAACTGCGAAACCACCTGCCCGTCCGGGGTCGATTATCACAACCTGCTGGACATTGGCCGCGCCGTGATCGATCAAGCGGTGCCGCGCCCGGCCGGTCAGCGGCTGTTGCGTCAGGGCCTGCGGGCACTGGCGCCGAACCCGAACCTGTTCAAGAGCCTGCTGCAGATCGGCGCCACCTTCCGGCCATTGCTGCCACGGGGTGTTGAGGCGAAGTTACCCCACGACCTCCCTGCTCCGGGCGAACGCCCTGCCCCTCGGCATGCGCGCCGGGTGTTGATGCTCGAAGGCTGCGTGCAACCCGGTCTGTCACCGAACACCAATGCCGCGACGGCGCGGGTGCTGGATCGGTTGGGGATCAGTGTGATTTCAGCGCCGCAAGCCGGTTGTTGCGGCGCGCTGGACTATCACCTCGACGCCCAGGCCATGGGCCTGGACCGCGCCCGACGCAACATCGACGCTTGGTGGCCGCACCTGGAAAACGGCGCCGAAGCCATCGTGCAAACTGCCAGCGGCTGCGGCGCGTTCATCAAGGATTACGGGCATCTGCTGGAGCGCGACCCGGTTTATGCGGCCAAGGCCCGTCGGGTCAGCGAACTGGCGCTGGACCTGGTGCAAGTGCTGGCCGATGAACCGTTGGAACGGGTCTGCGCCGCCACCGACCGGCGGATCGCCTTCCACTGCCCCTGCACCTTGCAGCACGCGCAGAAACTCGGCGGCGCGGTCGAGGCCGTGTTGACGCGGTTGGGCTTCAATCTCACAGCGGTGCCCGACAGTCATTTGTGTTGCGGCTCGGCGGGCACCTATTCGATCACCCAACCGGAGCTGGCCCGGCAACTGCGTGACAACAAACTCAACGCGCTGGAAAGCGGCCACCCCGACGTCATCGCCACCGCCAACATCGGCTGCCAGAGCCACCTCAACAGCGCCGGACGCACGCCGGTCAGGCACTGGATCGAACTGGTGGACCAAGTGCTGCGCTGACCGAACACTTCTGCGTTGCAAGAACAGTCCTTGGCAGAATGAAGTTCGTCAGAAACTTCGTTTGTCGGCGCCGCCGAAGGCTGCGATCTTTTCGGCATCCGTTACGTCACTGCGCCAGGAATTTTTTTCATGAGCCACCCGAATTTCGTCAGCCCTGACCTGATCCGCCAACGCTTCTCCAAAGCGATGTCCGACATGTACCGCGAAGAAGTGCCGCTGTACGGCGCGCTGATGGAACTGGTGGAACAGACTAACCGCCACGTGCTGGACAGCGACCCGCAAATCGCCCGACAGCTGCACAGCACCGGCGAAATCCAGCGGCTGGACCTGGAACGCCACGGTGCAATCCGCGTCGGCACCGCCGCTGAACTGGCGACCCTCGCCCGCTTGTTCGCGGTAATGGGCATGCAGCCGGTAGGCTATTACGACCTGACCCCGGCTGGCGTGCCGGTGCACTCCACGGCGTTCCGCGCCGTGCATGAGGCGGCGTTGCAGGTCAGCCCATTCCGGGTGTTCACCTCGCTGTTGCGCCTGGAACTGATCGAAGACGCCGAACTGCGGGCCTTTGCCCAATCGGTGCTGGACCAGCGTTCAATCTTCACCCCGGCCGCGCTGACGCTCATCGAACGCGCCGAAACCCAGGGCGGCCTGACCGAATACGAGGCACAGGACTTCGTCGCGCAAGCTCTGGAAACCTTCCGCTGGCACCACAGCGCCACCGTCACCGCCGAGCAATACCAGCAACTCAGCGCCCAGCATCGACTGATCGCCGACGTGGTGGCCTTCAAAGGCCCGCACATCAATCACCTGACGCCACGCACGCTGGACATCGACATTGTCCAGGCGCAAATGCCCGCCCATAGCATTACCCCAAAAGCGGTGATCGAAGGCCCGCCCCGCCGCCAATGCCCGATTCTGCTGCGTCAAACCAGTTTCAAGGCGCTGGATGAGCCGATTGCTTTTACCGATCAAGCCGAGATGCGTGGCAGCCACAGCGCCCGCTTCGGCGAAATCGAACAACGCGGCGCGGCGCTCACGCCTAAGGGCCGGGCGCTTTACGACCGTTTGCTCAATGCTGCCCGGGATGAACTCAAGGCGTTCCCCAACGAAGCCAACGCCGCACGCTACAACGCGCTAATGGCGCAGCACTTTGGCGAATTCCCCGACACCGTTGAGGACATGCGCCAACAGGAACTGGCGTACTTTCGCTACTTCGCGACCGAAAAAGGCCTGGCGGCGGGGCTGAAAGACGCATCGCTGGAGGATTTGCTCCGTGACGGGAATGTGCGGGTAGAACCGCTGGTGTACGAAGATTTCCTGCCGGTCAGTGCGGCGGGGATTTTTCAGTCGAACCTGGGGGACGCGGCACAAACCCACTATGGCGTGCATTCAAACCAGCAGGCATTCGAAAAAGCGCTGGGGCGGTCGACGATTGATGAATTGGAGCTGTATGCCGAGACGCAGCGGCGATCGATTGAAGCGTGTTTCGCAGCATTGGGTTTGAAGGTGACCGATTAGGCGTTATGGCCGTAAAAAGATCGTGGGCCTGGCCAGCTCCTGCAGGAAAGAATCCTATTTTCTGCAGGAGCGGCCGCCCGTCGTACGTGGAGTCGTTGCAGGCACGGCAACCGGACATTACGCCAACTCCGCCTGGCTGACGTCAAAAGGTGTCCTTTCACACTCCTGACAGAAACTGACAGCCCCTCCTTTTATGCTGCGCCTACCTTTACTGGAGCAGCCCCATGATCACTCCCCGTTTCATTTTGCTTTTCGTGGACAACCCCGCCGTCAGTGCACGATTTTATGAGTTTCTGCTGGAGCGCAAGCCCGTGGAAGAGTCGCCGACCTTCGCCCTGTTTGTCCTGGACGACGGCTATAAACTGGGGCTCTGGTCACGGCATACCGCCGAACCTGCAACGACTGTAACGGGCGGCGGGACCGAGCTGGCATTCCCGGTGGAGTCCGCCGAACAGGTCGATGCACTGTTTGCCAAGTGGAGCGCTCTCGGGCTGACCATGCTGCAAGCACCGACCGAACTCGACTTCGGTCGCACCTTCGTCGCCCTTGACCCGGATAGCCATCGGCTGCGTGTGTTCTTTCCTCATTAAGCTGACAACACAGGCATACAACGCTCATGACGTACCCCGGATATTTCCGGGGTATTTTTTTGCGCGGCGTCTAAGATTCAAAGGTGGTGAACCTTATCCCCGAAAATCCGGTCGATACCTGCAACCCGACCCGGTTTGCCGACGCCCTCTATCGCAGGGTGATGACTGGCTTGCTTCATTTTCTGGAGAACGCCCCCGTGATATCCACCGTACACATCGCCAGGCTCAAAGCATGGGGCGCCCATGGTTTTACCGCCACCGGCGTGGTCACTGCGTTCCTTGCGACCCTCGCCCTGCTGGAAAACCAGCCCACCCATTGCCTGCTGTGGCTGGGCGTGGCACTGATCGTCGACGGGCTGGACGGCGCGCTGGCGCGCAAGGTCAATGTGCAATCGGTGCTGCCCAGTTTCGACGGCTCGATCCTCGACCTGGTGATCGACTACCTGACGTATGTGTTTATCCCGGCGCTGTTCATCTACCGTTACATCCCGCTGCCGGACTACACCCTGCTGCTGACCGTGTCGCTGATTCTGGTGTCGTCGCTGTTCTGCTTCTGCAACGTCAACATGAAGAGCAAGGACAACTACTTCCAGGGCTTCCCCGCCGCATGGAACGTGGTTGCGCTGTGCTTGTACATCATCGACCCGTCGCCGTGGATCACATTGCTCACCGTGATCGGTCTGGCGCTGTTGACCGTAACCCGAATGAAATTCCTGCACCCGTTCCGCGTGCGCCGCTTCATGCCGATCAACATTGCGGTGACGGCCATCTGGTTGCTGTGCAGCTTGTCGCTGGTGGTCAACCATCCGGTCATCAATCCGCTGGTGATGAGCCTGTGGTTGCTGATGTCGGCGTACTTCCTGGGGATCTGCATCTGGCGCACGGCGCTGGAGTGGTTCGACGGCTCGCGGCTCAAATAGGCACTGCAATCATGTCCATCCATATCGTGCGCCTCGGCTCACCCCGCACCGCGAATGAAGGCCTGCGCCTGGGCACGGTACGCCGCCCGCCCCGTGGCGTACCGAAGGCCGAATTTGCCAGTCGCGACTTCTATGATGTGTGGCAACCACTGCTGTCTCCCAGCCCCGAACTGGTGGCCGAAGCCAAAGCGGCAGAAGACGCCAAAGCCTGGGAGGCTTTCAAGCGTAAATTCAAGGCCGAGATGAACCATCCCGCGCCCAGTCAGCTGCTGGACCTGCTGGCCGCCCTCTCCCATCAAACCTCGCTGGCCGTGGGGTGTTATTGCGAAGACGAAGCGCACTGCCACCGTTCCGTATTACGGGAGTTGCTGGAGGCTCGGGGCGCAAAGGTTATTTAGATCATCACCACAACGCCCTTGTAGGAGCGAGGCTTTCCCGCGAAGAGGCCAGCCCATGCAACAACCATGATGCCTGACACACCGCCATCGCGAGCAGGCTCGCTCCCACATTAGAAGCGGACGAGGGGTAGATCATGGTCAATAATGAAAAGATCGAGATGTATTGAACGACCACCGTCTGCTCGTTTACCCACGGGAGGTTTGTCATGTCTGGTGAATTACGCTTCATGCTGGTCGCCTCACCGCTGATGGAACACAGCCCCGCCTTCGACCGGGCCGCGATGCTGGCCAAGGCCGAGGGGGCGGCCCTGCACATCGTGGCCTTCGATTATCTGGAAGGTCTGGCGACCGCCAGCCTGGTCAACGAAAAAGCCCTGGAACAGATGCGCCTGGGCTACGTCGAGCGTCACCGCCAGTGGCTTGAGGAACAGGCCCACCCCTTGCGCAAGATCGGTGTACACGTCACCACGGAGGTGGCCTGGGTCGAGCATCCGCTGGAGGAAATTCTGATTCACCTCAAAGAGCAGCCGATGGACGTGCTGATCAAGGCGCTGGAGCATCAATCGCGGCTGTCGCGGCTGGTGTTTACCCCCCTCGACGTGCATTTACTGCGCGAATGCCCGGTGCCGCTGCATTTCGTCAGCCATGCCACTCGTGCGTTGCCGCGCAAAATCGTCGCGGCGATCGACCCGTATCATCGCGATGATCAATACAAAAGCTTCAACGACCGGATCCTTCACGAAGCGTCGAAACTGGCGAGCGCCTGCAATGCCGAGCTCGATGTGGTCTACGCCTATGACCTTTCAGCCATCAGCGCGGACGAGTTCAACTTCTATAACGGTTCGGCGCTTTTCTCTTCGGGCCAGATCAAGACCCTGTTCGACCGCCAGGAGGATGCGTTCAACGAACTGGCCGCGCGCAACGGCATCGCGCCGGAGCAGCGGCACATGGTCATGGGCAACCCGACCAAGGTGCTGACCCACTACGCCGAGACCCATGATGTGGATGTGATCGTCATGGGCCGGATCGGCCATCGCGGCATGGGCCGGTTGATTGGCAGCACGGTGGAGCATGTGCTGTACAAAATGCCGTGCAGCGTGTGGGTGGTGTACACCGAATCACTGGATGAGTGACTGCAACGGCTGAATACCAAATTATGCACACACCTTTGTGGGCGCGACCTCCTGTGGCGAGGGGGCTTGTCGGAACGCCGCACCGCCCCGTTCGGCTGCGAAGCAGTCGCAAAGCTTTTGGGGCCGCTTCGCGATCCAACGGGGGCAAGCCCCCTCGCCACAGTAGGCCGTTCCCACAGGGATTTTGCGTTCTCGGCTCAACGTCGGGTGATCACCACCTCCAGGTATTCACCGGGCACCACCAGCGACCGCTCCCCCGCTCGGTTCAGGCGCTTGAGCAGTTCGGTCAGGTCGTGTTCCAGGGCGGCGGACCCTTCGGGTGGCAGGGTCGCAAAGGCCTTGTGAACAGGGCCATACCAGCTGCGGAAGGTGTCGATGAAATGGGCGGCCGAACGATAGCGGAAGTTGAATAAGCGTCGTGTCACCTGAAGCACGAAGTCGCGCTGATCGAAGTGCGAGTGCAACCACGCTTCGGAGCCCCAGTTTGAAGGTGGTTGAGCCCCTACGGGTGGCGGCATGTGGCGCCCCAGGACCTTGAACATCTGCCCGACAAAGCCCTCGGGCGTCCAGTTGGCAAGGCCGATCCGGCCTCCCGGACGACACACCCGCGCCAGTTCCGCAGCCGCCTTGGGTTGATCCGGCGTAAACATCACCCCAAAGGTCGAGAGCACGGCATCGAAACTGGCGTCCTCGAAAGGCAGCGCCTCGGCGTCGGCCACCTGAAAGGTGACATCCAGGTGCTCGGCCCGGGCACGGTCTTCGCCGCGTTCAAGCAGCTTGGCCACGTAGTCGGTGGACGTGACCTTACAACCCCGGCGCGCAGCAGCAAGCGTTGCATTACCATTGCCCGCGGCGACGTCCAGCACCCGTTCATCACAGAGCAAGTCACAGGCTTCGGCCAATTGCTCGCCGACGATCTGTAGGGTGGTGCCGATCACGGCATAATCGCCGCTGGCCCACGCAGCCATCTGACGGTTTTTCAGGGCGGTGAGATCAATGGGTGTGCTCATGACGTCTGCTCCGCTGCGGGTTGGAACGCGTCCCGGCTTACTCCGCCGTGGTGGGATCGATGATGTTCACGACTCGGGAAACGCTGTTGATCGGAAAACCACCTTGTTTGGCGTGCTCCCTGATGAGTTCCTCGCTCGGTGCGATGTACACGCAATAAATCTTGTCGCCCGTGACGTAACTCTGCTGCCATTGCACTTGCGGTCCCAATCCGCGCAACACATCGCAGGATTTTTGCGAGATCGCTTTGAGTTCCTGTTGCGCCAGTGCGCCGGCTCCCGGAAGCTCGCGTTCAATAATGAACTTAGGCATGACCCTCTCCCTTTCATGATCGTGACGGCAGGGTCGCAAGTGACCCCGTCCACAAACTAAAGCTCCCGGATACGTATCCGTCCTGCCCGGTCGTCCGGCGGGCTCACGAAATACACCGGTCTCCGATGCATGGTCATTGATCTGTAACGCGGCATTGACAGGTTGGCGTGCTTTACCGGAACAGGTTACGCGGCAGGCGCCTTGGCCTCTTCCAATAGCTGCCGGATCATCTGCTCCTGAGTCTCGTACCGACTCTCGCCAAAGTGGCTGTAACGCACCTGCCCCTTGGCATCGATCAGGTAGTGAGCCGGCCAGTACTGGTTGTCGAAGGCGCGCCAGATCGCGTAGTTATTGTCGATCGCCACCGGGTAGGTGATACCGAGTTTTTGCACCTGATCGCGGACGTTGTCGAGGATGCGTTCGTAACCGTATTCCGGGGTGTGCACGCCGATCACCACCAGGCCGTCCTTTTCGTATTTTTTCGCCCAGTCCTTCACGTAGGGCAAGGTGTGCTGACAGTTGATGCAATCGTAGGTCCAGAAATCCACCAATACCACTTTGCCGCGCAGGGAGTCGTTGCTCAGCGCTGGCGAGTTGAGCCATTCGACCGCGCCGGAGAGTGACGGCATCGCGCCTTTGGCCGAATCCATGGTCGAGTCGGCCTTGACCTTGCTGACCAGGTAATCGACCACTTTCGGCACGGTTTCCAGCACCCGCTGTTCCACCGTGGTGACACTTTCGGACGAGGTTCCGGCAAGCAATGTGTTGTCGGCACCGGTGGCGATGACCGCTGCCGCGACCAACACCGCAGCACCCGCGCCGCGACGCAGCCAACCGGTGACCGGAATCGACGGTTTCAAGCGATTGACCAGGCCGCGACCGGCGAAGATCAAGGTGCCCAGTGACAACGCGCTGCCCAGGCCATACGCCACCAGCAGCAGACTGGTCTGGGCATTGGCGCCTTGCAGCATTGCACCAGTGAGGATCACCCCCAGAATCGGTCCGGCACACGGCGCCCAGAGCAGGCCGGTGGCGACGCCGATCATCACCGAGCCCAGCGGGCCGGACATTTTGCGAGTGTTGGGATCGAGGCGATTGCCCAGCAACACGAACGGCCGCGCCAGCCAGCCGCCGATGCGGGCGGAGATCAGCGACAGCGCAAACAGCACTATTACGATCAGCGCCACATGGCGGCCGGTGTTGTTGGCTTGTATCACCCAATCGCTGCTGACCACGGCCAGACTGGAGATCAGGGCGAAGGTCAGGGCCATGCCGCCGAGGGTGAGCAGGATCGAGGTGCGTGTGCGTTTAACACCGGCAAACAGAAAGGGCACGACCGGGAGGATGCAGGGGCTGAGGACGGTCAAAATGCCGCCCAGGAATGCGATGAGAAACATGGGGGATCACCTTGAAAATACGAGTTCCATGTGGGGAGTTACAGAGGACTCAGTTGTTTTCGCTGCAGTCATCCGAGAATTTGCGATAGTCCAGAACCTGGGTTTTGCCCTGGGAATCCAGATAGGTCATCCGCGCATTCACAATCCCGCAGGAAGGCGTGGCGTCCTGTTTCATCGACAGCACTTTCTGGATGTCCAGGTGCGTGCCGTAGGTGTAGGTTTGCGGGGTGACATCGGCTTCGGCGCGGGCCGACAACGTGCAGATGTTCAGGGCGGCAAACAGGCAGGCGGCGTAGACGGTTTTGGTGTTCATGGTGGTTTCCTCGGGGCTTCAATAGGTCAATCGGTGATGGGGCCGAGGCGGTTGGGTTTGCCTCGATGGAGCCTATTAGAAGCCTGCGAGGTATCCCGTCTGTGTCGGGAACAGGCCGGACTAAATCGCTACGTATCAGCAGCGGCCTGCGATACACAGCGATACAAAACCTCTGAAACTGGCAGTTTTTTACATCCCCGTGTATCCGCCGATGCGCCAGATACACTGCAATACAAACCGCTGCGGGCGAGCGAGCCTTGACTCGATAGACTGCGCGAAATCTCCTACTCAAGAGGCATGGCGACCATGGAACACGTCGATCACATTCTCATCGTGGACGATGACCGCGAGATCCGGGAACTGGTAGGCAATTACCTGAAGAAGAACGGCCTGCGCACCACCGTGGTGGCGGATGGACGGCAGATGCGCGCGTTTCTGGAGACCACGCCGGTGGACCTGATCGTGCTCGACATCATGATGCCGGGGGACGATGGCCTGCTGCTCTGCCGCGAGTTGCGTGCCGGCAAACACAAGGCCACGCCGGTGCTGATGCTTACCGCGCGCAATGATGAAACCGACCGCATCATCGGCCTGGAAATGGGTGCCGACGATTACCTGGTCAAACCGTTCGCCGCCCGCGAACTGCTCGCCCGGATCAACGCCGTGCTGCGCCGCACGCGGATGCTGCCGCCGAATCTGGTGATCACCGAAAGTGGTCGCCTGCTGGCGTTCGGTCGCTGGCGCCTGGACACCTCGGCCCGGCATCTGCTGGACCAGGACGGCACCATGGTCGCCCTCAGCGGCGCGGAATATCGTTTGCTGCGGGTGTTCCTCGATCATCCTCAGCGGGTGCTCAATCGCGACCAGTTGCTCAACCTGACTCAAGGTCGCGATGCCGACCTGTTCGACCGCTCCATCGATTTGCTGGTCAGCCGCTTGCGTCAGCGCCTGCTCGACGATGCCCGGGAACCGGCCTACATCAAGACCGTACGCAGCGAAGGCTATGTGTTTTCCCTGCCGGTGGAAGTGCTCGGTGCGCCGTCATGAATCTTGCGCTGCACTGGCCCCGCACGCTGGCCTCGCGGCTGTCGCTGATTTTCCTGATCGGCCTGATCCTCGCCCAGGCGCTGTCCTTTGGCGCGCAGTATTACGAGCGCTACGAAAGTGCGAAAAACACCATGCTGGGCAATCTGGAAACCGACGTCTCGACTTCCCTCGCCATCCTCGACCGCTTGCCCGCCAATGAACGCGCGAGCTGGCTGCAGCGGCTGGAACGCGCCAACTATGGTTATCTGCTGAATGACGGTTCGCCGGGCACGCCCATGGCGCCCAGCGATGTGCCGATTGCAGTCCCCTCGATTCAGGACGCCATCGGCCAAGAATATCCGCTGACTTTTACCGACATCCCCGGCCCGAAGAAACACTTCCAGGCCCATCTGAAGCTGAAGGACGGCAGCCCTGTCACCATCGATGTGCGACCTTCGATGGTGCCGTTGTCGCCATGGTTGCCGGCGGTATTGCTGGGGCAACTGGCGCTGCTGATCACCTGCACCTGGCTGGCCGTGAGAATCGCCATCCGCCCGCTCACCCGCCTCGCCCAAGCCGTGGAAACCCTCGACCCTAATACCCACGCCGTGCACCTGGATGAAAAAGGCCCGACCGAAGTCGCCTACGCCGCCAGGGCATTCAATGCGATGCAAGCGCGTATTGCGGCGTATCTCAAGGAGCGCATGCAACTGTTGGCGGCGATTTCCCACGACCTGCAAACCCCGATCACGCGCATGAAACTGCGTGCCGAATTCATGGACGACTCCAGCGAAAAAGACAAACTGTGGAATGACCTCGGCGAGATGGAACACCTGGTGCGCGAAGGCGTGGCCTATGCCCGCAGCATCCATGGCGCCACCGAGGAAAGTCGCCGCACCGATCTGGACTCGTTCCTCGACAGCCTGGTGTTCGATTATCAGGACATGGGCAAAGACGTGCAGTTGGGCGGCAAAAGCGCCGCAGTCATCGACACCCGACCCCATGCCTTGCGGCGGGTGCTGGTGAACCTGGTCGACAACGCGCTGAAATTCGCTGGCGCGGCTGAGTTGTGGGTGGAAATGACGGCTGATGGCAGCCTGTCGGTGAAGGTCACGGACCGAGGGCCGGGGATTGCCGAAGAGCAATTGACCCAGGTGATGCAGCCGTTCTACCGCGTGGAGAATTCGCGTAATCGCAGCACCGGCGGGACCGGGTTGGGGTTGGCGATTGCGCAGCAGTTGGCGCTGGCGATTGGCGGGTCGCTGACCTTGAGCAATCGCGTGGACGGTGGGCTGTGTGCAGAGCTCAAGTTGCCAAAACCCCAATAAACACCACCAATCCCTGTGGGAGCGGGCTTGCCCGCGATGAGGCCCGCACAGCCAATATTGATCTTGGCTGACACTCCGCCATCGCGGGCAAGCCTGCTCCCACAGGGATATTCGGTGTTTGGGGGATTGTGTGCGGTCAGGCCGCTATGCCGACTACCCCGTCTCCATGCATCTGCCGCAACAACGCCAATCCGCTGTCCATGAACTCCGACGACCCGGCCATCCCCGCCTCGATCGCCAACCCTTCCAGCTGCGCCCGGCCATCGAGCTCTGGAAATTCGCCGATTCGCTGCAACAACCGCCACACCAACGGGCTCAGTTCGGAAAACTTCACACTCCAGTCCTCGGCCCGCCTAACCAACAGTAACGTCGGCTGGGTCGGTGGCACTTGCGGCCGATAATCCGGCCCCACTTTTTGCACCGGCCAGCCATAGGCCAACGGCCAGGCCAATGGCGAAACCTGCAACGGTTGATCCAGCAGCAGCCCTGCATCGCTGGCGGGTAGCGACTCGGCGTCGGATTGTTGCAGGGCCATTTCGACCCATTCGTAATGCGCCAGTTCGACCATGAACAGCGGCCACGGTCCATCGTTCAGCGCCTGGGGCTCAGAGGCCAGGAACCCGACGAACTCCTGGGCGATCTCGCCGAACTTTGGCGTGTGAGCGCGGTAATCCCGCAGGAAGATCCGAACCAATGCGCGCCAATGATCATCGCCGAGAATTTTCACCAGCACTGGAAATGTCCCACTGAGCAATGACGACAAATTGGAGAACACCAGCTCGCGATAAACCTGCGCCCGTGCCACGTCCATCCCGGCGGGCGGCGCGCAGTGATCGGGATCGCGCAGGTAGCGAGTCAATGTGTCTTGCTGCTGATACAGCGTCGGTTTATCCACGATTGGCCTCCTCTTGCAGTCGGCGGATGGTCTGCAACTCGCTGACTAATTCAGCGAACGCCGGGTAGTTGAAGTCCCGTTCAAGCAGCGTCGGCTGCACACCGAAGCGCGCATACGCCTCAGCCAGCAAAGCCCAGACCACCGGTTTGACCGAGGCGCCATGGGTGTCGATTTTCAGCGTGTCGGACTCATCGAAGTGTCCCGCCACATGCATCGCGACCACCCTCTGCGCGTCGATGCCCGCCAGAAACGTCTGCGGATCGAAACCGTGATTGATCGAGTTGACATAGACATTGTTGACGTCCAGCAGCAGGTCGCAATCGGCTTCACGCAGCACTGCGTTGGTGAACGTCAATTCGTCCATGTCCTGCTGCGGCGCGGCATAGTAAGAAACGTTTTCCACCGCCAGGCGCCGATCGAGAATGTCCTGTGCCTGACGAATTCGGGCGGCGACGTGATGCACCGCTTCCTCGGTAAACGGCAACGGCAGCAGATCGTAAAGATGCCCGTCATCGCTGCAGTAGCTCAGGTGTTCGCTGTACAGCGGCACCTTGTAGCGATCGAGGAAAACCCGCACTTCCCGCAGAAACCCGACATCCAGCGGCGCCGGCCCGCCCAGCGACAAGGACAAGCCGTGACAGGACAACGGATAACGCTCGGCCAGGGCACGAAACGCCGCACCATGCGCGCCGCCGATGCCGATCCAGTTTTCCGGCGCGACTTCCAGAAAGTCGAAAGCGCTCTTCGGGGCCGCTTGCAGGTCCTTCATCAAACCGCGGCGCAAGCCTAGCCCGACGGTCGCCTGCGCAGATGTGAGGGGAATTTGCATGGTGTCGATCTAATCCTGGGATCCGGTCTCCAGCGCCTGAACACTCAGTGCCGGCCGGCAGGCCCAGTCAAGCGCCTCGGTGTGTCGGGTCTGTGTGCGCAAACGCCCCTCTTCTCAGCGCACTGTATCGGACAGGCAGCCAGATACAGAGGGATACACGAACTAGACTTGTTGATTACCCCCCGCAGGGGGAGCCAGGACGCGGTTATCGTCCTGTTCATTCCCACGATCACCGCCCACAGGTGCATGCCTCGAAAAACAATGCCTGAGGGCTGTGATCCTGCTGAAGGAGCACACAAGATGGACGAGGCCAGACTCAATGATTTCATGGGCAAACTGGTGAGCGACATGGGTGGCGCGGCGATGCTCGCCAACGTCATCCTCGGCGAAGAACTCGGCCTGTACCGGGCCATGGCCGACAGTCAGCCCGTCACCCCCGAAACACTCGCCGCGAAGACCGGCTGCAACACCCGCCTGCTGCGTGAATGGCTCAGCGCCCACGCCGCCTCCGGTTACATGGAACACCGCGATGGCCAGTTCCGTCTGCCTGAAGAGCAAGCCCTGGCGCTGGCGATCGAAGACTCACCGGTTTATGTAGCCGGCGGTATGGCGGTGGTTGCGTCGTTTTTCCACGACAAGGACAAACTGGTCAACGCCATGCGCGGCAACGGCGCCCTGCCCTGGGGTGATCACCATCCGTGCATGTTCAGCGGCACCGAGCGGTTCTTCCGCCCAGGCTACAAGGCGCATCTGGTCAGCGAATGGCTGCCGGCCCTCGACGGGGTGGTCGCCAAACTGGAAGCCGGCGCGAAAGTGGCGGACATCGGCTGCGGCCACGGCGCCTCGACGGTGATCATGGCCCAGGCTTTCCCCGAGTCGCGGTTCGTCGGTTTCGATTACCACGCGCCTTCGGTCACCGTCGCCACCCTGCGCGCCGAAGAAGGTGGCGTGTCCGGACGGGCACGGTTCTTCCAGGGCACCGCCAAGAGCTATCCGGGCGACGACTATGACCTGATCTGCTATTTCGATTGCCTGCACGACATGGGTGACCCGGTGGGCGCCGCACGGCATGCCTATGAATCGCTCAAACCCGACGGCACGGTGCTACTGGTGGAACCCTTCGCCAACGACACGCTTGACGAGAACACCAACCCGGTGGGACGGCTGTTCTACGCCGCCTCGACCTTTATCTGCACACCCAACTCGCTGTCCCAGGAGGTCGGCCTCGGGCTCGGTGCCCAGGCGGGCGAGGCGCGATTGCGCAAGGTCTTTACCGAGGCGGGGTTCACCCAGTTCCGGCGAGCCACGGAAACGCCGTTCAACCTGATTCTGGAGGCGCGTAAATAACGTCAGACGAAACTGAAACCTGTGGGAGCGGGCTTGCCCGCGAAGGGACCGGTACAGTCAATATGGATGTCGCCTGACACACCGCCTTCGCGGGCAAGTCGGATCGCCGCACCGCCGCCCCCACATTTATTGCGCAGACAATCGCTGGCCCAGGTTTTCAGCCTTGAGAATATCGAACAACGCCTGCCCCGCCGCCGAGAGTTCTTGCCCCGTCGTCAGCACCCCGATCGCCCGTTCCACCACCGGGTCGCGCAGGGTGATACAACGCGCGCCCAACTCGCGCATCTGCCCGGCGCACAACGCCGGCACCGCGCTCACGCCCAATCCGCTGGCCACCATCCGCCCGACCGTCGCCAACTGATGACTTTCAAACTCCACCGGCAATTTCATGCCCCGCGCCTGCAAGTGCTCTTCGAGCATTACCCGCACCGTGGACGGTCGCTGCAAGGTAATGAACGGTTCCTTGAGCAGGGTCTGCCAATCGATGTCGCTCAGGTCCGCCAGCGGTGAATCAAGCGGCACCACCGCCACAAACCGGTCGATGTACAACGGGGTAAATTGCAGTGACGAACTCTGGGTCGGCTCAAACGCCACGCCCAATTCCACCTGACGGTCGCGGACCATTTCCAGCACCTGCTCGTTGATCACGTCGTTCACCGTGACGTTGACCTTGGGGTAACGCGCGCGAAAGGTCTTGAGGATCGGCGGCAGCAGGTTGCCGGCAAACGACGGCATCGCCGCCAGCGTCACGCGGCCGCGCTGAAGGGTGAAGCGTTGGCGCAGTTCGTCCTCGGCATTGTCCCAGTCCGCGATCAGCCGGCGAGCCAATGGCAGCAGCGATTCGCCTTCCGCGGTCAGTGCGACGTTACGGGTATTGCGCGTGAACAGGCGCCCGCCCAGGCCCTCCTCCAGCGCCTTGATGGTCAGGCTCAACGCCGATTGGGACAGGTGCAGCCGCTCGCACGCCACGGCAAAACTCAAACTCTGGGCCACGGCCAGAAAGGCGCGGATCTGTTTAACGGTCATGGCCACTGTCTCCAACGTAATACGCACACATTGGTGAGTTTTATCTATCAATCAACCTTAAAAATCAACTTAACAAATAAATTCGGCGGCGAGACACTCCCTCCCCATCCGGCTAGCCAGCCGCCCACAAAGAATAAAAGAGGTGCATATGGCAGGGTTCGACAAGCGCGTGTATTCCTACGAGGAAGCGATGGCCGGTCTTGAAGACGGCATGACGGTGATCTCCGGCGGCTTCGGCCTGTGCGGGATTCCGGAAAACCTCATCGCCGAGATCCAGCACCGGGGCACCCGTGACCTCACCGTGGTCTCCAACAACTGCGGCGTCGATGGTTTCGGTCTCGGCGTGCTGCTGGTGGACCGGCAGATCCGCAAAGTGGTGGCCTCCTACGTCGGCGAGAACAAACTGTTCGAAGACCAACTGCTTAAAGGCGAAATCGAAGTCGTCCTGACCCCGCAAGGCACCCTCGCCGAGAAAATGCGCGCAGGCGGTGCCGGCATCCCGGCGTTCTTCACCGCCACCGGCGTCGGCACTCCAGTCGCTGAAGGCAAGGAAGTACGCGAATTCAAAGGTCGCCAGTACCTGATGGAAGAGTCCATCACCGGCGACTTCGCCATCGTCAAAGGCTGGAAAGCCGACCATTTCGGTAACGTGATCTATCGCCACACCGCCCAGAATTTCAACCCGCTGGCCGCCACCGCCGGCAAGATCACCGTGGTCGAAGTCGAAGAAATCGTCGAACCCGGCGAGCTGGATCCGTCGCAGATCCACACCCCTGGCATCTACGTCGACCGGGTCATTTGCGGCACGTTCGAAAAGCGCATCGAACAGCGCACCGTGCGTAAGTGATCCCCTGCCCCCGGACCGAATGAAGGAATAACAACAATGGCACTTTCCCGCGAACAAATGGCTCAGCGCGTCGCCCGCGAAATGCAGGACGGCTACTACGTGAACCTCGGCATCGGCATTCCGACCCTGGTCGCCAACTACATCCCCGAAGGCATGGAAGTCATGCTGCAATCGGAAAACGGCCTGCTCGGCATGGGCGCCTTTCCGACCGACGCCGAAGTCGACGCCGACATGATCAACGCCGGCAAGCAAACCGTGACCGCGCGCATCGGCGCGTCGATTTTCTCCTCCGCCGAATCGTTCGCGATGATCCGCGGTGGCCACATCGACCTGACCGTGCTCGGCGCGTTCGAAGTGGACGTCGAAGGCAACATCGCCTCCTGGATGATCCCCGGCAAACTGGTCAAGGGCATGGGCGGTGCGATGGACCTGGTGGCCGGTGCGGACAACATCATCGTCACCATGACCCACGCTTCCAAGGACGGCGAATCGAAACTGCTGCCGCGTTGCAGCCTGCCGCTGACCGGCGCCGGTTGCATCAAACGCGTGCTGACCGATCTGGCCTACCTGGAAATCCACAACGGCGCGTTCGTTCTCAAGGAACGCGCGCCGGGCGTGAGCGTCGAGGAAATCGTCGCCAAGACCGCCGGCAAACTGATCGTGCCTGACCACGTCCCGGAAATGCAGTTCGCTGCCCAGTGAGGAGTCCGTCCATGCAAGAAGTCGTGATTGTTGCCGCCACTCGCACCGCCATCGGTAGTTTCCAGGGCTCTCTGGCGAATGTGTCCGCGGTTGATCTCGGTGCCGCCGTGATTCGTCAGTTGCTGGCGCAAACCGCTCTGGACCCGGCGCAGGTCGATGAAGTGATCATGGGCCAGGTATTGACCGCCGGCGCCGGGCAAAACCCTGCGCGCCAGGCTGCGATCAAGGCTGGCCTGCCTCACGCCGTACCGGCCATGACCCTGAACAAGGTCTGCGGCTCGGGCCTCAAAGCGCTGCACCTGGCGGCGCAGGCGATTCGCTGCGGCGATGCCGAGGTGATCATCGCCGGTGGCCAGGAAAACATGAGCCTGGCCAATTACGTGCTTCCCGGCGCCCGTACCGGTCTGCGCATGGGCCACAGCCAGATCGTCGACACGATGATCAGTGACGGTTTGTGGGATGCGTTCAACGATTACCACATGGGCATCACCGCCGAGAACCTGGTGGACAAGTACGGCATCAGCCGTGAAGCCCAGGACGCCTTCGCGGCCGCCTCGCAACAGAAAGCCGTGGCTGCCATCGAAGCCGGGCGTTTCGTCGATGAAATCACCCCGATCCTGATCCCCCAGCGTAAGGGCGATCCACTGGCCTTCGCCACCGATGAACAGCCGCGGGCCGGCACCACCGCCGAGTCCCTGGGCAAGCTGAAACCGGCCTTCAAGAAGGACGGCTCGGTGACTGCCGGTAACGCTTCTTCGCTGAACGACGGTGCGGCTGCGGTGATCCTGATGAGCGCCGAGAAAGCCAAGGCCCTCGGCCTGCCAGTGCTGGCAAAAATCGCCGCCTATGCCAACGCAGGTGTCGACCCGGCGATCATGGGCATCGGCCCGGTGTCGGCCACCCGTCGTTGCCTGGACAAGGCCGGTTGGTCCATCGATCAACTGGAACTGATCGAGGCCAACGAAGCCTTCGCTGCGCAATCCCTGGCGGTGGCCAAGGACCTGGAATGGGACCTGAGCAAGGTCAACGTCAACGGCGGCGCCATCGCCCTGGGCCATCCGATCGGCGCCTCGGGTTGCCGGGTGCTGGTGACGTTGTTGCACGAAATGATCAAGCGTGACGCCAAGAAAGGCCTCGCCACCTTGTGCATTGGTGGTGGTCAGGGCGTGGCGTTGGCCATCGAGCGCTAGCCCGAGACCGCGTTATCGTTCATCGCGGGCAAGCCACGCTCCCACAGGTAACCGAGTGCTATCAGGAGAATGCGGTCACCTGTGGGAGCGGCGGTGCGGCGATCCGACTTGCCCACGAAGACGGCGGCACAGTCAACATTGATGCGCCTGACACACCGCTTTCACGGGGCAAGTCGGATCGCCGCACCGGCATTAGGGCAAGCCTCTCACCACAATGGTTGGTCCCTGGCCCTCAGGCAAATTTCACCAGGTTCAAGATCGGCAACGGACCGCCCGGAAACTGCACCAGCCGCGCCCCGACACTCAGTTCGCCCAGATCGATTCCAAAGAAGCCTAACCGCTCGATCAGCGCTGCCACTTGAGCCTTGGCCTCGGCATCGTCACCGGAAAGAAACAACACTCGCCGCCCACCCTCCGCCGCCGGATCGCTCTCAAGCAAACGCGCCTGGAGGTGATTGAAGGCCTTGACCACCCGCGCACCGGGCACCCATTCGGCAAACACTTCGCTGGACGGACGGCCCTGCAAATCCACCGCTTTGAACGATGGCACCTCGATCGAATTGTTCGCGTCGATCACAATCCGCCCGCCGAAGTCCGGCAGGCCGGCCAGAGCCGTTTGCAACTTGGACCAGTTCACCGCGACCAAAACGATCGGCTGAGCCGCCGCTTCTTCACGGGTGCCGGCACGCGCCGTCGGCCCGAGTTCTTCTACCAGCGCGCCCAGGGTTTCCGGGCCGCGACTGTTGGCGATAACGACTTCGATGCCCTGACGGGACAATGCTTTGGCGAAGGCTGTGCCGATGGCGCCGGCGCCGATGATTCCGATAGTGCTCATAGTGTTCACTCCGTAGTGGTTTGGTGGAGTGAATACTGCCCTTGCCATTACGACTTGATTAGACGGTAATGAGTTGAATGATCTTCAAGCATTGCTAGCAGGTGTCTGAGATGGAAACCCTCGCCAACCTCGAATCTTTCGTACGCAGCGCTGAAACGGGTAGCTTCTCCGCCGCCGCGCGGCTGCTCGCACTGACGCCCGCCGCCGTCAGCCGCAACGTCGCGATGCTTGAACGCAACATCGGTGTGCGGCTGTTCCAGCGCTCGACCCGCAAGCTGTCGCTGACCGAAGCCGGCGAACGCTTTCTGGCCAGCATCGGCGGCAATCTGCAAGCGTTGCAGGCGGCGATCAGTGCGGTGTCCAGTGATCGCGGGGAGCCGGCGGGTGTGCTCAAGGTCAGCCTGGCGCCGACGTTCGGCATTGACCACGTGTTGCCGCTGTTACCGGATTTTCTGGCGCGCTACCCGCTGATTCGCCCGGAATGGCACTTTGAAAACCGCCAGGTCGATCTGATCGCCGAAGGGTATGACGCGGCCATCGGCGGCGGTTTCGAGCTGACACCCGGGGTCGTCTCGCGGACGTTGGCGGCGGCGGATGTGGTGGCGGTGGCCTCGCCGGCGTACATGGCCGGACGCACACTGCCCACCAGACCGGCGGACCTGGCTCAGTACAACGGCATTGTGATGCGCGGCATTCGCACCGGGCGGGTGCGCCAATGGGTGATGCAGGATGGCGCGGGCAATGAAGCCAGCGCCGAGCTGAGTGAAAACATCGTGCTCAATGACCCGGCCGCCATGCGTGAAGCGGCCCTGCTCGGCCTTGGTGTGACGCTGCTGGTGTCGCCCGATGTCATCGCCCATATCCAGCGCGGCGAACTGCTGCGCTTGTTGCCGGACTGGCATGCCGACGCGGGGTCGATCTCGCTGTATTACCCGAGCCGCACATTGATGCCGACCAAGACCCGGGTGTTTATCGATTATCTGGTCCAAGCGTTTGCGCGATAAACAGCGTTATCGTTCTTCGCGAGCAAGCCCGCCCAGACTACCCCCCTCCGGGATCAGCCCACAAACTGCAAAATCAACCAACTGTTGGCCGCACTGATTACCGTAAACAATCCCCACGCCAACACCCGCGTTGGCAGCCGATTGACAAACGGCCCCATGAGCGTCTGATCGTTGGTCATGCGAATCAACGGATACAACGCGAACGGCAGTTGCAGGCTGAGTACCACCTGACTCAACACCTGCAGTTTGCCGATCGCCCCGTCACCCATCAGCCATACGCCGATAAACGCCGGGATCAGCGCCAGCCCGCGAGTGATCAAGCGCCGCTGCCAGCAGGGCAAGCGCAGGTTCAGGTAACCCTCCATGATCACCTGGCCCGCGATAGTGCCGGTAAAGGTCGAGCTCTGCCCCGACGCCAGCAACGCCACACCAAACAGCACACTGGCCAACGCACCGCCCACCAATGGATCGAGCAAGTGATAGGCATCCTGGATGTCGACCACGTCGGTATGCCCGGTTTTGTGGAAGGCCGCCGCAGCAAGAATCAGGATCGCCGCGTTGACCAGCAGTGCCAGAGCCAGAGAGCCGATGGTGTCGATGCGCGCCAGTTTGACCGCGTCCTGTTTACTGGCCAGGTCCTTGCCGATCATCCGCGTTTGCACGATCGAGGTATGCAGGAACAAGTTATGCGGCATCACCGTGGCCCCGAGGATGCCGATGGCCAGGTACAACGGCGCCGCATCGCCGATCGCCGAAAGTGACGGTGTAAAACCACGAGCGACGTCCGGCCAATAGGGTTTGATCAGCAACAGTTCGACAAAGAAACACGCGCCAATAGTGCTCACCAGCACCAGCATGATTGCCTCAAGCCGACGAAAGCCGCGGTTTTGCAAGGCCAATACCAGCAAAGTGTCAAACGCGGTGAGCGCGATGCCAATCGTCAGCGAACAACCCAGCAGCAAGTGGAACGCCAGGGCGCAGCCGAGCACTTCGGCGAGGTCGGTGGCGATGATCGAAATTTCCGCCAGCAAGCACTGGGTCCGTGCGGTCCGCGTGCTGTAGCGCTCCCGGCACAACTGCGCCAGATCGCGCCCGGTGGCGATGCCCAGACGCGAGCACAAACACTGCACCACCATCCCCGCCAGGCTCGCCAGCAACACCACGAACAACAGGCTATAGCCAAACCGCGAACCGGCCTCGATGGCCGTGGCCCAGTTGCCCGGGTCCATGTAACCGATGGACACCAGCAAACCGGGGCCGGCAAAACGCAGAACGCGTTTGAAGAACGAGGCACGAGGGTCAACGGCAACCGTGCCGGCCACTTCCGGTGGGCAAAATGGCGCGGTGCCGACTTTGGGCAAACTGAATTTCACGCAAGCATCCGTCAACAGGTGGGAGCGCGCAGCTTAGACGTTTCACGCACCCGGGTGTAGGCGCTTGCCGCTTGCCCAGAGCCCCCTTAAGCAATCCATCGTCCGCAATGCTAACGTGACCGGCTCACACAGATGGAGATGCGTGCGTGCTGATGCTCAAACTGCTGGTGATTCCGGGATTTCTGTTGCTGATTTCCCTGGCCGGCAAACGCTGGGGCCCGAGCGTGGCCGGTTGGCTGTCGGGGATGCCGGTGGTGGTCGGGCCGATTCTGTTGTTCCTCGCCATCGAGCAAGGCCATGTGTTCGCGGCTCAAGCGGCAACGGCGGCGCTATCAGCCATGTTCGCGATGATTGCCTTCTGCGTGACGTATGCCCAGGTCGCACAACGCCTGAGCTGGCCATGGGCGTTGACGATGGCGCTGCTGGTCTGGGCGCTGGTGGCTGTTGTGCTGTCGCTGATCCCGCCGTCGCTGGCGCTCTCGGTGATCGCCGCCGCCACCGCGTTGCTGGCCGCGCCCTACCTGTTTCCCTCGGTGCAACCCGTCGTTTCAGGACCGGCGCCGAAGTCCGACAAACTGCTCCTGCGCATGATGGCTGGCGCCCTGCTCACGTTGGCCGTGACGCTGCTGGCCAGCACCGTCGGCGAGCGCTGGAGCGGATTGCTTGCAGTGTTCCCGGTGCTGGGCAGTGTGATGGCGGTGTTTTCCCAGCAGACTCGCGGGCCGGCGTTTACGGCGGCGTTGCTCAGGGCAACGGCAACCGGGATGTATTCGTTCGCGGCGTTTTGTCTGGTGCTGGCGTTGGCATTGCCGAGGTTCGGCTGGACGGGATTTGCATTGGGGATAGGCGCCTCGTTCGGGATGCTGTTGGTGACTAAACAACGGGCATTGCGCCCAGCGCCTTATCGTTTCAACGAACGGCAGCGATGATCACCCTGCACCCTATTCGCGATCCATGGGATGATCGCCGTCATAGCGCGACCACCCTACGGAGAGTTTGAATGTCATTGTTGAGTAAAAAAGCCGTTGTCCTGCTGCTGGCAGCGGCTGCCAGCCTGGGAGCCTTGAATGCGCAGGCGGCCA
Source organism: Pseudomonas sp. GGS8 (assembly GCF_024168645.1). Classification (NCBI taxonomy): domain Bacteria; kingdom Pseudomonadati; phylum Pseudomonadota; class Gammaproteobacteria; order Pseudomonadales; family Pseudomonadaceae; genus Pseudomonas; species Pseudomonas sp. GGS8. Next base: position 6,175,815 of record NZ_JALJWF010000001.1, read on the forward strand.
AGGCCACTTCCAGCGACAAAGCGCCGACCCAGAAAGTCTCGATGCTCGGCGGAAAGTTCACCTTCACCTTGCCCAAGGGCTTCATCGCCAACCCGTTGCCGGCCGGCGACGCAGCCACCGGTACCGCCGGGGCAACAGGCACGATGTACACCAACCAGACCACTAAAACCGTGGTGATCGCCGCCGAAAACACCATTCCCGGCGGCGCCAACGTCAAGGACAACGACGGTGAGTTCCTCGACGCCACCGTGTCGGCTTTCGCCACCGAGCAACGCAATGCGCTGCCGGACTTCAACAAACTGAGCGAAAAAAGCCTGACCCAGAAAGGCACGGGGCTGGGCCTTCGACAGATCGACAGCACCGCCACCCAAGGCGGCGGCATGACCCTCGACACCTCGCTGATGGCCGCTTCCGGCACTCGCATGGCCATCATTCAGGTCATTTCCCGTCCCGACGACAAAACCGGCCACGAAACGCTGGTGAAACAGATCGTCACCGGCCAATAACCCCGACGGGTTCAGGGGTTGAGGCGCTGCAACCAGGCGCTCAAATCCTCCATCTCGGCCGCGCTGATGCTGTGGCCGAGACCTTCGTAGGCATGAAACTCGGGCTTGAGTGACAGGCGTTGCAACAGGCTGTCGGCCTCGGTACCGTCGTTGTAAGGCAGGCGTTTGTCGGCGGTGCCATGACCGATGAAAATCGCCAGCGGCTGGGGTTTTTCATCCGGTTTGAGTTCGGACTTGAGCACCGGCAGGATTCGCCCGCTCAACGCCGCAATGCCGCCCACCGCCTCGGGATGACGCAACGCGACCTCGTAGGACATGATCGCGCCCTGGCTGAAGCCCACCAGGAATACCTTGTCCGTTTCGGTGTGATATTTCTTTGCCGCTTGTGCAACAAAATCCAGCAACACCTGGCCGCTGGTCTTCAGGTCGTCCGTCTCGCCGTTATAGGCGCCCTCACCCTTTTTGCGAAACCACTGGTAACTGCCCTCTTCCAACGTCATCGGCGCCCGCACCGACAGGTAGTTGTACTGCGGCGGCAATTCATCCTTGATGCCGAACAGGTCCTGCTCGTTGCTGCCGTACCCGTGCAGGAAAATCACCAGGGGCTGGTTGCGGGATTCAGCGTTGGCCTGTTCCAGGTAGTTGAGCGGCAGATCGGTGTGCAACGGGGTTTGAGCGTGGACGGCGGTGGACGCCAGGAGCGTGAGCAGAGCGAGAAACTTCAACATAAACCTTCCTTCACAGCGCGCAGGATTCGGGGCAGAGCCTAACACTGTGAAGCATGCTCGGGCATTTCAGGTGTTGCTTGATGCCGCCACCGCGAGCAGGCTCGCTCACAAATTTGACAGAGTCAACACCAATCCATGTGGGAGCGAGCCTGCTCGCGATGAGGCCCGAAAGCCCCTGAAAAACTTGCTGCCCACCCTCAATCGTTGACCAGTTTCCCAACCCGAATCGGCTCGCGCCCGGCGACTTTCGCCTGCCAGGTGCCCGGTTGCGTGTAGCGCCCGCGATCGAGGGCAAACAGTACGCCGCTGGTCCCGGCACACACGGTGGTAACCCGGTCGCTCAACGGATCGACCACTTCAAACAACGCGTCGCCCCGCTCCACCCATTCGCCCGAGTCCCGCAGAAAACTGACCACCCCGTGGTGCGGCGCAAACAGGTACTCGGTGCCTTCGAACGGCAGGCCTTCACAGCATTCGCTCGGTGCCGGCGGCCAGGTGCCGGTGATGAAACCCTGTTCGGCGAGGAACCCCAGGATCGCCTCGCAATTGGCCTGGGCCTGATCGACCCGTGTATCGCCCATGCTGCCCAGCTCCAGCGTGGTCGCCAGGTTGGCCGGCGGGATCGCCGCCTCGGGAAATGCCCGCGCCAGACGCAACCACGGCGTGGAACAGGACTCGTCGAAAGAGCTGCCACCGGAATCCTCACACAGCAACGCCACCCCGGCCTTCAACCGAGCGGCCAGGGAGCGCCATTGCGGCCAATGCTGCGGCAAGGCATAGAGGTGAATCGCCGCATCGAAATCGCAATGCAAGTCGAGGGTAATGTCGGCCTCGCAGGCGTGGCGCAGCAGCAAGCGGTGCATGGCTTCCAGCTGCGAAAGCGGTGCCGGCAAACCGTCGAGCACCTGGCCCATGGTCTGGCGGATCAGTGCGATGTTGGCCTGGGCGTCATCACCCAATTGATCGCCGATCAACGCGGCCACCGGGGCGCTGAGTTCAACGAACGAACGGTTGAAGTTCTTGCCGCTGCCCAATTCGAAGCGACCCATGTGGCTGCCTTGCAGGTGCTGATCGAGGCCGATCGGATTGGCCACCGGCACCAGTTCGATGATGCCCTGCAGTTGCCCCTGGGTTTCGAGCTCGGCCAGACGCTTCTTCAGTTCCCAGGCGGTGCGCATGCCCGGCAGTTCGTCCGCGTGCAGGCTGGCCTGGATGTAAACCTTGCGAGTGCCCGCGCCATAACGAAACACGCTGAGCGTGCGTTCAGTCCCCAGATGGCTCCAGGGCAGTGAATGATCGATGCGTTGCATGGCGACTCCTGAATACCTGAGCGATGAGGTCATCCTTGTGGGAACAAGCCTGTTGGCTCCCACAAAGTCCAGCATGAAAAAATGGCCAGCGCATCCACGGTGGCCATTTTTTTACGACGTATTAATGGCTGTAAACATCGAAGTTGAAGTATTTGTCCTGCACTTGCTTTTACGTGCCGTTGGCGCGAATGTCAGTGATGGCGGTGTTGAATCTGTCCGCCAGCTCTTTATCGCCCTTGCGCACGGCAATGCCGGCACCGCCGCCGAAGTACTTGGCGTCTTCATAGGTCGGGCCAACAAACGCGAAGCCTGGGTCGCACTGGCGATGAATAATTTTTTACGTCACATTGACCCGCCAACCGCCCCCACAAGAGAGACGTGATGCCCGCGCTGAACCTGATCCAGCACCATCCTGCCGAAGGCCCCGGCGCCATTGCCGAATGGGCCCGGTCCCGAGGCATTACCCTGAACGTGTTTCGTGCCGACCTCGGTCAGTTGCCGCCGATAAGCGCGGCACCGCTGATTCTGTTGGGCGGGCCGTATGAATCCAGTGCCGGGCCGGCGTGGCTGGAAACAGAGCGTCAGTGGCTGGCGGGCAGTCTGGATCAGGGTGCGGCGGTGTTCGCGATTTGCCTGGGGGCGCAATTGCTGGCGCTGAGCCTGGGCGGCGATGTACGGCGGATGGCTCACACCGAAACCGGCTGGACTACCGTGACCTTTGCCGATGGTCCGGCGCTGAAGGTGCTGGAATGGCACGAAGACGCGATCGATCTACCACCCGCCGCGCAGTTGCTGGCCAGCAGTGAGGTGTGTGAGCAGCAGATGTATCGCGTTGGCCCGACGCGGGTGGGATTACAGTTCCACCCGGAATGGAATGCCGAATCGGTGGCAATCCTCAATGAGCACTTTGGCGAGGAGTCGCCGCTGCCCCGGGAACCACAGGACAGCGCCGTTTACGCAGCGGTGTTTGACTGGTTGCAGGTGACACTGGATGGATGGTGGACAGTATCCTGTTGCGAGGGGGCTTGTCGGAACGCCGCACCGCCCCGTTCGGCTGCGAAGCAGTCGTAAATCCTTGGGGATCGCGGTGACTGGTTTGGGGCCGCTTCGCGACCCAACGGGGGCAAGCCCCCTCGCCACATTTGATCACCTGTACTTGAACGTCAGCATTCGCAACCGATGACCGTCTTGGCGGTGCGAGCAACCGCAACACTCAACTCAAACCCTTCATCCAGCCACCCGGTCACCCCGCCGATCATCTCCTTGACCGGGTAACCCAGCGCCGCCAGTTTCACCGCGGCCTTGTTGGCGCCGTTGCAGTGAGGTCCGGCGCAATAGACCACAAACAGCGTGGACTTTGGATAGGCGGCCAGGCCATCAGCCGTGATCAATCGACTCGGAATGTTGATCGCGCCCGGCACATGTCCGCGTTCGAACGCCAACGATCCGCGCACGTCCACCAAAACAAAATCCACCTCGCCGGCCTCTTGGCTGCTGTAGACATCGGAACAATCGGTTTCGAAGGTCAGACGATTGCTGAAGTGCATCAGGGCGATGGCGGACGGGGCTGCGGGAATCTCGCGAACCAGGCTAGGCATGGGCTGTACTCCAAAGTCTCAGTGGGTGTGAGAAAACTGTATCTGCTCCGGCCTTGCCGCTACAGTGGCGCACAAGACACTCACCGGGAATTTTCCGCCAAATGCAGCCCACCCCAGGTTTAGTCGCGATTCTGGCCTACGACGGCCTCTGCACCTTCGAATTCGGCATTGCCGTGGAGATCTTCGGCCTGGCACGGCCAGAGTTCGATTTCCCCTGGTACGAGCACCGCATCGTCGCCGTCGACCAAGGGCCGATGCGCGCCATGGGTGGCATTCAGGTGCTGGCCGACGGCGGGATGGAACTGCTTGAGCGCGCCCGAACCATCATCATCCCCGGCTGGCGCGACCGCAGCGCACCGGTGCCCGAGCCCTTGCTCTGCGCCCTGCGTCAGGCCCATGCCCGGGGCGCGCGGTTGCTGTCGATCTGTTCCGGGGTATTCGTACTGGCGGCCACCGGCTTGCTGGATGGTCACGGCGCCACCACCCATTGGCGCTACACCGCTGAACTGGCCGAGCGTTTCCCGAACATTCTGGTGGATCCGGATGTGCTCTATGTCGATTCGGGTCAGTTGATTACTTCGGCCGGCAGCGCCGCGGGCATCGATGCTTGCCTGCACTTGGTCGCGCGGGATTTCGGCACACAGGTGGCCAACTCGGTGGCGCGGCGCTTGGTGATGTCGCCGCAACGCACCGGCGGCCAGGCGCAGTTCATTCCTTCACCGGTCAGCCCGACGCCGCGCAGCGATCTGTCGCGGGTCATGCAGTGGGCGCGGGAACGTCTGCACGAACCGTTGGAGGTTCGCGACCTCGCCAGCGAGGCGGCCATGAGTGAGCGCACGTTCCTTCGGCGGTTCACCGAAGCCAGCGGTATGCCGCCCAAAGCGTGGCTACAGCATGAACGTCTCGCCCGAGCCCGCGAGCTGTTGGAGAGCACGAGTCAAAATACTGAGCAAATTGCCCTGCACTGCGGTTATCGCTCGGCGGAGAGTTTCCGGGTGGCATTTCGCAGCGTGGTCGGCGTGCCGCCTTCGGTGTATCGGGAGCGGTTTGGGCGCAAGGTCAGCGCTGTTTGAATTCTCTTCAGTCCAAGGGCGTTATAGACCGCCCCCATCACGCTTTATCAATGGCGATAAAAACAATAAGGACTCATGAGAAATCGCGCTAATTTATCGCCAATCTTAATATCAAATATCTCGACTCCTCACCCGCCGCGATTAGTAAAACAATATTAAACATTACGCTTGCGCAGCCCATTGCATATTTATCCGCGCCTGCTTAACTGCAAAAACTGCTGATGACAGCAGTGCCCCGCAAACACCACGGAAGGAATCGTTATGAGCAGTTCAACCCGCCATAGCATGCCCCCCTATGGGGTGGCCATCCAAAGCGCGATCAAGGCCGGCGACCTGCCGCAAATGAAGACGCTGTTGAAACAACGCGATGTCTCCACACCCGAAAACAAAGAGCTCAGTACCGCATACGAACAGTTGGCGAAGGAAGTTGCACGCCTGGAAAAGCACTGATCGCTGTTTCCTTTCCCTATTGCAATGGAGGCAATAATTATGTCTGGTTCTAATCAGCAACCTGTCGGCCTGTTCCCACTCTGCTACCGAATTGGTACTTCGGCCGCGGGGGCACAAAACCTGGCACTCAATCTTCTGGTTTTTACCCCAGATCAAACGGTAAGCGGCACTGCCGAAATCACTCAGGCCACTAACCCGCCATTGGATGTGCACTCCGATGTCTGGGGCGAATACACCTACATGACGGTCATGAGCCCTGGCGTCAGCAAGATCCTGATCACCGCTCAAGGCAATAACGGCGGCCCGGCCTCGAACTCCTTCGTGAATTTCAAGCTGCACTTGGTGGTCGGTAGCGACTGGAGAGAAGGCGTCGCCAATTACGAATACTTCAATGGTGAGCGGTGGGTCCAAGTCACTGCCCCCGCCCACCTCGTCGAGTCAGTACCCTCCAACGCTTATAAATCAGTGCCTTTGGAGCCCGGCCCGGTCATTCCAGCCTATCCACCGATCATGCCGCTGTACGCCGCACCGATTCAAAGTGCAATGGCCAGCGGTGATCTGGCTCAGATGAAAAACCTGTCGCGCCTGGCCCAACAACAACTGGATCAACAACCCCAACTGCAGAGTGCGCTTGAAACGGCCAAGGGCGAAATCAGCCGGCAGGAACGCCGCTGACCCGCCAACGAAACATGCCCGAGTTGTCCAGAATACAAATAAGGGAGTAGCACCATGTCAATCGGACTTTTTCATACCCGCCTGAATGTCAGCAATCATCTACTGGGCGCACCGGTTTTAACCCTGGATCTGCTGGTAGATACCGTAAAGAAAAAAGTCAGCGGGGTTGCCAGCATTTTCCAAAGCACCTATCCGCCTCTCAACTTCCGTGCCCGTGTATGGGGTGAGTACTCCGAGGCCAAACTGGTGCCGACGGCCGAGAACCACATCATCCTCACCCTGGCGGGCAGCCCGAGCGGCCCTCTCAGCCAGATCGCCCAGACTTTCGGCTTGAAAGGCATCTTAGGCGCCGATTGGGCGAGCGGTTATGTCGACTACAAGTACCAGGACCAGGGCATCTGGCATTACGTGAGACACGCAGCCGTCAGCCAGGCCCCCGTGATTGAACGCCCAGAGTATCCGCACCATGCGGTGCCGCTCTATGCCGTCGCGGTACAGCAAGCGCAAGCCAGCGGTGATCTGGCGCAACTGAAGTCCGTGGTGAGCCAGGGTGAACAGCAACTGGCCAACAGCGGTGCCCTGCGCAGCGCGCTGGAGCAACTGAACGCTGAAATCGCCCGCCTGGAGGCCCGCTAGCCCCAGTCAGTTAAGCGCAACCCCATGTGGGAGCGGGCTTGCTCGCGAAGGCGGCACAGTCAACATTGATGTCGCCGGACACACCGCTTTCGCGGGCACGTCGGATCGCCGCACCGCCGCTCTCACAGGGTCCGCATTATTGACCAATAACAAAAGGTAAATCCGGTCGCGCCATTGACTCAAGGAAGGCGCGAACACTTCGATGGATTCGTACCGCGCACGCGTTGGTGCGCAAGGATTTCCCATGTCAGACAGTCGCCCTGCCCGCTACCTCAGTGAAACCGACCTAAAACGCTACGTGCCGGTGCATGTGGTCTGGGAAATCACTCTGGCCTGCGATCTCAAATGCCTGCATTGCGGCTCCCGCGCCGGCCATCGACGTCCCGATGAACTGAATACCCGGGAATGCCTGGATGTCATCGACTCCCTGGCGGCACTCGGCACCCGCGAAATCACCCTGATCGGCGGCGAAGCCTATTTGCGCAAGGACTGGACCCAACTGATCCAGGCCATCCACGATCACGGCATGTATTGCGCGATACAAACCGGTGGACGCAACCTGACGCCGGCGAAAATGCAGGCTGCCGTGGATGCCGGGCTCAATGGCGTCGGTGTGTCACTGGATGGACTGGCCCCACTGCATGACGCAGTACGCAATGTTCCGGGCTCGTTCGACAAGGCGGTGGACACCTTGCGACGTGCCAAACAGTCCGGGCTGGCAGTGAGCGTCAACACACAAATCGGCGCGGCCACATTGCCCGACTTGCCCGAATTGATGGACCTGATCATCGACCTCGGCGCCACTCATTGGCAGATCCAGCTGACGGTCGCCATGGGCAATGCCGTCGATCACCCCGAACTGTTGCTGCAACCCTATCAGCTGCTGGAGGTGATGCCGTTGCTGGCGCGTCTCTACCGCGAAGGGGTCGATCGCGGCCTGCTGATGAACGTGGGCAACAATATTGGTTACTACGGCCCCTACGAGCACATGTGGCGTGGTTTCGGCGATGAGCGCGTGCACTGGAGCGGCTGCGCCGCGGGCCAGACCGTACTGGCGCTGGAGGCCGACGGCACGGTAAAGGGTTGCCCGTCATTGGCCACGGTGGGGTTTTCGGGTGGCAACGTGCGCAACATGAGCCTGCACGATATCTGGCACTACAGCGAAGGCATGCACTTTGGTCGCCTGCGATCGGTCGACGACCTGTGGGGCTACTGCCGAAGCTGCTATTACAACGACGTCTGCCGTGGCGGTTGTACCTGGACCTCGCACTCCCTTCTTGGCAAACCCGGTAACAATCCCTACTGCCATTACCGCGCCCTGGACCTGCAGAAGCATGGGCTGCGCGAGCGCATCGTCAAACTCGAGGACGCGGCAAAAACCTCCTTCGCCGTCGGACGCTTTGATTTGATTACCGAACGCATCGATACCGGCGAGAAGGTGAACAGCGTCAGCGACAGCGGCCAGGTGATCAAACTGGCCTGGGCGAACCAGGGCCAGAAATCGCCGGACGAAGGACGTATTCCACCGCAACTGGCACTGTGTCGTGGTTGCTTGCAGTACATCCATGCACACGAAGTGACGTGCCCCCACTGCGACGCCGATGTAGCCGCTGCGGAAGCCGTGCATCAGATAGACCGTGCCCGACAACAGGAAATCATCAACACGCTGACCGGCCTGCTGGGGTTGCCGCAAAATAACTTGATGTAACGTTTATGCCGACGCATCACCAGGGAAGCGACCTCGCAGATCGCTTCCCTGGCACACCACCCGGCATGCGGGTCTGCGCGTTGCGAAAAGGACGGTTACTGAGCCGTCGGGTGTTCGACGATCAGCAATTCGATGTTCATTTTTTTCGCCCGGGTCAGCGCCGCCGTTATTTCAGCTTGCCTGGCCTGCGCTTCGGCTTGCGAACCGAACGGCCCGACCAGAATACGAACCTTTCCATTTTCCTTCACGACGTTGGGAACGAAGCTGTGCTCAATCAACCAGCCGCTCAGGTCACTGACCGCCTGGGGTGTCTCGCCACGCACTTCAACGTCCCACTGCGGGCCCGTTACCGCCGCGGGGACGGAGGCGACTGCCGGTTGCGGCTTTTGAGCGTCAACCCCCTTATCCTCACCGCATCCGGCCAGCGTCAGTACCGCGATTACCAAGACCATTTTGCGCACAACGCTTCCCTCAGAATGCTTAAAGTGAAGATTTTAACATCCATGGATCCATCTCGAGTGCCGCAAAATGGGCTCAAAACAACGAGAATGATGGTGGCGGCCTCTGTATAGTTACACCTTGGGAATTAATGCAGCATCTGCGCGTCAGAAAGAGGCACCCAAACTGTGAGACTTCGCACTAATCTATACCTAATACCGACCTCTGCACTGTCCGAACCAGGTGCCCTACAAAGCAATCAAGGAGAAAACCATGCTGATACTCACCCGCAAAGTCGGTGAAAGCATAAACATCGGTGATGACATTACGATCACCATTCTGGGCGTTAGCGGCCAGCAAGTCAGGATTGGCATCAACGCCCCGAAAGACGTTGCGGTGCATCGCGAAGAAATTTATCAACGCATTCAGGCTGGCCTGACCGCCCCGGATAAGCCACAAACGCCCTGAATCCTGCTGCAGTCAGTAGCCAGCCTATTCTGCCTCGAATAACGGCTGGCTAAAGATTCGAGCACTACATCGCTCCGCGCTCCGTCTCTCTTTGCGATGCCATCGCAACACGGAGCCGATACTACCGCCCTGCCTCCTGCCGTGACTGTCAGACGTTTCGGATTTGCTGCGAGAAAGAGCGCCCCCTTCCCGGCTAACCAAATGTCACACCGCGTGCCATGCCCGTGGCCGCCACGACCATCAGCACCAGCAACAGAGCTTCGATATGACTGATACGGGCAAACAGCGTTGCACGCCCGGTATCGATAGCCGCGCCACGCCCCAACGCAATCCGCCATTTGATCAGCGCCACCATCGGTGCAATCTCAAGCAACAGGATGAACACGAAGAGCGTCATTTTGAGATGAAACAGGGGTTGGTGAAGATAGTAATCAGTGCCTTTTTCGTACCCGCCAAAGGCTCGCATCCCACCTGTGATCAGGAGAGTGACTGCAGAGATCCCCCACAGATTATCTGCAATCAAAACACGGCCAGCGTCCCCTGCCCCAGCACTCAGACGACGTAACGCGGTGCCGCGGGTCAGTACAGCCCAAAAGGCCAGACCAAAGGCCAAGAGGTGAACCGCCGCCAGAAACCAGTGAGCCAGCATCGACATACTCCCATCAGGACAACGTTGCATCAGCCTTACAGTAGTCGTCCATCGTGCGGGATTTGCTCACGCGGATGGCAGCGCTGATTACCCGCGCATCACCACCGGGCAAATAGCAGGCGAAAAAAAACCGGGCTCCTGATGGATACCCGGTTTTGAGAGCCCTGGACTTAGTCCAGCCTTTTTGAAATCGAAGTGCGAGCGTTGCTCAACCCTTTCGTGTTGTGATCGCCAGGCGTAGAGGCCGAAATGGCAGAGGCTTTCGTCACCCCTCGCGTGTCTCTGGAGTGCGCAATGCCCGAAGTGACGGAGCCATGGCCGCGATCACTGTTACGTTCACTGCCATAGTGGTTGCCTTTGACACCATGGTCCCGGACGGCTTTGCCGGCGTGATCGCTGCTCAAGCCTGCGCCACGGCCGACGTGGTCGCTGCTCAGGCCTGCGCCACGGCCGATGTGGTCGCCGCTCAAACCTTCACCGCGACCATTGCTGCTGATACCACCGGAATGGCCGGAACCATCATGGCTGCCGCTGCCACCGTTACCGCCGCCATTGCCAGCACCGTTACCACCGCCACCGCCACCGCCATTACCGCCACCCTTCGCGTAGGCAGAGCTCATGATGGACAGTTCAGCGGGCAATAACGGGGCGGCTGCAAGCATCATCACGCAGGACATGACAGCAGCAAAACTCTTGTTTTTTAATAGCATGGTGGGGTTCCGTGGAGGTTGATATTGCACGGAACAATTGACTGATTCGGCCGCACACAGTTCAAAGGCCGGCGACCAGCGGGCAGGCAATGGCAGTTATCGAACCTGCACAGTGCTTCCCGTGATTTTCTGGTCCTTATGCTGCAAGGGCGCGACTGAAATTTATCGTTCTTACATCAATCGAACGCGCCATTAAGAACCTCGTAAATGATCCCGGAAGCGATGGCCACCAATATCAAGTCAGTGCCCGCCTGCTGCCACTCATAGCCATCGTAGTGGGGAAGCCTGCCGAGCAATCGGCCATCGAGTTTTTTGGCGATCCCCGGTGGTAGCGGCTTCCCGCGCGCGAGGTTTTTCTGAATACCCGGCGGCAAGGCGGGCCCCGAGCTCCAGTAGTCGCGATATCCACCGACGATGCCAAGGACGCTACCGTGGTTGATGCTCGGGCCGTGACTCCAATCGTCCCCTCCTGAACCTTTCCCTTTGTTGCCATGACCGGAGTTGCCATGGTCCTGGTTGTATTGCGGATTTCCCTTGCCGCCTCCCTGGCCCTTCCCGTTTCCGGGGTCAGCCAATGCAGTCACGGAACCAGACACCAAGGCAAGACACGTCATAGCGGCGATCAACGAGCGAGATCTAAACATATCCGTTCTCTCAGAAAGGGGATGCCCCCTGCAAATGTAGACGGCTATGGCAGTATTCGTTCAGAAAGTGTGTTGACTGGGGAGACGCCGAGTTGGCGTATTGAGAGGAGCGTTGCAAAACGAAAGCAACAAAAAAGGGCTCACCTTTCGGTGAGCCCTTCCAGACCGCCCAGCAGAGCGGATTTTGTTTGGTAGGCGCGATTGGACTCGAACCAACGACCCCCACCATGTCAAGGTGACCACGAAACTCATTCAAGCATTTGATCCATAAGGAAAAAGTAGTGTTTTCTCTCAGGTCAAAAACCTCCCTATGCCGCTATAAGAATCAATAACTTAGCGTTGTATATTCCTACAGTGGTATCCCTTTCTCCGGCGTTCTGCCGACCGAACACAATTCCTATTTTGCAATACCGTCATACGCCCGTTCACAGGTCAGGCCCCTGGCTCGGGCTTGGTCAGCTGCTTCAGCCAGATCGCCCGCTCGCTGGTCAGCGCGCTTGAGCACGTCGGCAAGCACCATTGCGGCGCGGGTAGCTGCCTGGCTTGCGGCGGCAGTGCAGGAGTTGCCGCTGGCTTGACTGGCTGCGAGTCGAGCGGCAAGGGAGTCTGCTGCCCCGCGCAAGCTGTCAGCAGAAGCGCGAGCAGCGGCAGCATCAGCAGTTGCTTGATCGATCGATCGTTGGCCATCTTGAATCGCCTTATTGACGGAGAGTTGACGGGCTTGCTCTTTGGCGCGCTCGGAGGCTTCATTGGCAGCCTTCGCGGTGGCGTCCCGGGCGTCGCGAGCATTCCACTCGCCCTGCCATTTGGCATCCGTGACAGTCACCCCATGGTGATAGGCGCCGAACAGTGCGCCAGCCACCAAGGCGACTGCGGCTATATAAGGAAGGATGCGCAGCCAGATACTCATGCCAGCACCTTCAGCGCGCGCTCGTAGAATTCCAGCCGCTCGTCCAGACCATTCAGGCCGCCATTGATCCGGCGAGTTACCGTTTCAAAGTCCCCGGCATCGGCTGGAGCATTGGTGTTCCTTGAGTTCCAATACCACGCGGCCGATTTGCAAGCCCACTCGGCCTGTTCGAGGAGCTCAGGCGTACGCAACAGCCGGTCATCACCGAACAGCGCCTTGCTGCACGCCAAGTAGTTGTCGTGCCCGGTGATCTGAATCAAGCCACGGCCCCGGTATCGCGGACCATCGCCGTCAGCCTCTGGCGTATTGCCCAGCCGCTTGGCCAGGGTCCCGGTGTCGTACTTGCTCAGGTACTGGTCGCCGCCGAGTTCCTTCACATACCGGAACTGGCCGGACTCATGCCCCACCTGGGCAATGAACGCCGCCATGCGCAACGTCGTGTTGATCTGGTACCGATCCATGGCAAGGTTCAGCGCAGACGCAAAAACGCCGGCTTGCTTGCCGGCGTTCGGGAGGATCAGCAGCAGCTGCTGCGCGGTGATGGGCATGCTTTTCTCCAGGCGAAAAAGTCCGCTCAAAGCGGGATGGACAAAAAGAGGGGATGGCGTCTAGCCTGCCTTCTGAAACAAAACGAGCTGTTACCCAAAGGGAATTTCGTGATGATGCTTTGCAAGAAATGCAGTCAGGTCACCGCACGCGTTATCACCAAGCGTGAGCTGAGCAAGCTTTCGAAAAATAATTACAGCGGAGCAGTCGTAGCGACTGCAGCAGCAGTCGCCACAGTCGCCGCCAAGACCGGCGGGAGTGGCATTACCAGCGCTGTCCGCTATGCAGCGAAGGCGGCGACAAAAGGGCCAAGGGAGCTATTGATAGCTGCCGGAATTACAGCGGCCTTAGGCGTTGTATCCGCTGGTGTGAAGTATCTGTACTCAAAACGCGAGGCGGGCGACAAATCGTATGTTTACTGTGCAAGTTGCGGCCACTACGAGCCAATGAGCTGAGATATTCGCGCAGGCAGTTGAGCGAGAATGGGTGACGGTTTTCTCCAGGCAAAATAATATCCGCTCAATGGCGGGCTGCTAAATCAACGATGGTGTCAGGACGGGCGAACCGGTCGACTTGTTTGATGTGGGTAACCGACAGCGCCTTCGACCCAGTTACTGGCAAGGCTGCGGTACTTCAACCATTGCTTGCGCGTGCCCGGAAACAGATCCACTGGCTCGTCACCGGGATCAGCCACTTCAGCCTCCTCAATCGCTTCCAGCTGCCTGCCAATAACAAGCAGCTCAGCAACTCGCCAAACGGTTTCTTGGGTTGCCAGCTTGTCCAGAAGCGTCTCCTCAGAGACAACCCAAATTCCATTGGATTGTGCGGTGTAATCTGCCCATTGATCGCCTTCAGGGCGCTGCGAATCCATAACGATCCAACCTTCAGGGCACTCACCACCTACCTGTTGAGCATTTTGGCCAACTTCTGCGAACACGGTTAATTCATCCATTACACGGCCCCCTTGAGTTTCCACACCAGCACCCGACATGGGAGAGTAGCTTGGTTGGTTACCGCGCCGAATGGGTGAGGATTCAAATGATCATCCCCCGTCATCACGCCTTGTTTGCCGCTAATGGTAATCAACACATCATCGTTTAACTGGCTACAGACCAAACCGAAGGTGCTGAAGTTGAAACTAGGGTCGTACCAACTGGCCCAGTTAGGAGCCCCCCAAAAGCCGTTTGTATACTTCACTTGGGCAACACAGAAGACCCGAAAACCGGGAAATGGGTTGGGTGAACTGTAGCGACTGTTCGCCGCCGCGTTGGCAGGAGAAGCTTGCGTCCCGCCATTCGGATAGATGATCGCAAAATCTGCCAGCGCAGCGTCCAACGGCTTGCCAACGAGCCTGTAGGTGTAGTCCAGGCAAATCCAGTTACCGCCACCCAGGCTCAGAAACTCAGCGGTATCGCCGGCGGCCGTGGTGATGTTCGCGTTACCAGGTAGGATCAGCGAAGTTGCGTTGTGGGTTAGCACCAGCGCGCCAAGAAACTGAACGGTGCGCCGAGCGCCGGCCGAAATCAGTCCCAATGAAGCGATGGCAGTCGTCCCACTGATGGCGACCACATTCGATGTCGCGGCGCCGATATCAGTCAGCGTCGCAGACGCAATGGTTTGGATCGGTGCATCGTTTACCGCGCCGCTCAAGGTGCCACCAGTAAGGGACAGGAAGCTCACGACATCGAGAGCCCCCCGATCCACCCAGGCCGTGTTGGCACTGTTGCGCTGCCTGAGTCGGCCCGTTCCGGTGTCGGCCCACATTTGGCATGGGAATGTCGGGCTTGGCGCTGCTGCCCCGCTACTCTGCGAGGCAAGCGCCTGCAGAGCCGCGTTCATATCGGAGCGGAACGTCAGGCCGGGGCCGTTATCGACGGTCAAATCATGTTGCGACATAAGTCAGTATCCCTTAGAGATGTAATCAATCGAGCGGCCTGCTTGGGCGACGCCACTGGAATTGCGGATGAAGACCGTGAAGCCGGTGACGGTCTTGGCTGAAACGTCGAGGTAGTCGCCAGGGGAAAGCCCTTGCGCGGTGAGGCTGACCGCTGGCGGTGCATTGAATGGCGGTGTGTAGCTGATCACCAAGCCACCCACCGGCACCGCCAGATCGTTGCCACTCTCGATGCGGTCCGGCATGTCGATCACGACTTCAAGCTTCGATACGTCGATCCAGTTGCTGGCCTGCTGCACCGAGCCGCGAAGCTGGAAATCGAATTGCCGCGCACGGTAATCGCCGACAACAAAAGGCTTCCAGGCCGACCACGTTGCAGACGCTACATCCGAAGTGCGCACCCACAACGACAGCGAGGCACCATTGGGTGGATCGCCGTCGATGCTGGTCAGTGCATCGAAATCCAACACCGTGTCGATGTAAGTGCCGTCGTCGTACAGCGCCGCCTCGACATCGGCCGTCAGGCGACAGTCATAGACGTAGCCGAGGTCAGCCGGTGCAGCAAAGCTGTAGGTCGTCGTGAGCAACGAGCCACCGAACTTGTCCACCTCGCCAAGCAACGCATCGACGTCTGGAACATCGTCGAAATATCCAGCACCGGACATTTTCAGAATGCCGCCGGAGGCTGATGCATTGACCGCTATGCCATGGAAAGCCGGGGACTCGGTAATGGTCAGTGCCACGTTGGTCGGTAGAGGAACCTGTGCGTCCGACCAGACCTCAGTGATCGGCCCGCCCACTCCTGATGAGTCGACTGCACGAGCCAAGTACTTGCCAGGCAACAATGACACCACCGAAGACGTGGAGCGCCCCGCTACCTCGGTCAGCGGCAACGCCGTGTCCCATGTGGCGGAGGTGCTGCGCGAATGCCGGATGCTGATGCTGCCACCCAGTTTTACGTCCAGCTCAGGAACCGGGTCCCACGCCAGGGTCGCCACGCTATTGATCACATCGAGCCTCAACCCAATCAGTGCCGACGGCGGCGCCAGGAGCGCTTGCGCACTGTAGGTCTGAATCGACGACGGCCCCGCCAGCCCCAATACCGACTTCGGCGTAATCCGCACAGACCAAAGTCCTGAGGATGCCGAATCGAAGTCGATACTGGGCGTCGAGATCTCGGCGACATACTCCCAGTTGCCGCCCGGTTTCATCACTTCGATCTGGTAGCGCATGGCGCGGGCCGGCTGCGTCCAGCTGACCGACAGGCGCGCGGCCGCCAATCCAGTCCCGGTGTCGTACAGTGATTCGAGGAAGGTCATCTGCCCAACGGCGTCAGGTTTCCCGAGGTTGACGTTACTGATCGGATTGTCGACGTCGGGGGTGCCGTATTCGACTTCGTTGAACTTGTCGGGATCGAACGCCACGGCGCTGATCGCGTAGGTGCCATCGTCGCCCTCGCTGATGCCGATGACGCGGAACTTCTGCGCCTCCAGTGCTGCAGTCGAGAACGACCATGGTGCCGAGGCCAGCGGAGCCGAGGCCAGCGGCGGGGAAACCGCGATCGAGGTCGCACCAGATCCCACAGTGACCGCAGCAGTCGCATACGAACCATCCGCCATCACCACACCAACCACGCCCGCACCGGCCAGCCCGATTGGCGCATCCAGAAGCAGCAATGAGGCCGTGCTGCCGGCCAGCAGCCGACCACCATTGCGTGCGCCCGCACGATTCGCGTCTGCTATGTCAATGATATTGCCCGGCAGCGGGATAGCCCCGTCAGCGCCGACAGCAAATGTTACCGCCTCGCTTTCGGCGTACAGCAGCCAGCGACCGAGTCGGCGAGCCTGGCCGCGCGAGGTGCAGCCAACGGCCACAACATCGCTCTGCTGAATTCGGCTCCATTTCGCGATCAGGTCCGGGCGCTCAACGATCTCCACCGATTGCTTGTATTGCTGCAGCGGATCGTTCCAGGTGACGGCCGCCACGTTAAAGCGCTGGTCCGATGCCACGGACTGATAGCTAAACTCGCCGCCGACCACATTGGAGTTGTTGAAGGGGTAACGGCTGGAGCGCGGAGCATCCTGTACCGCAGTCAGCGTGCCGCCAGCCCAGAAGCATATCGCCCGGAACACCGACACCATGTCATTGACCAGCTTCCAGGCGTCCTGTTGGGTAGTCAGTGCCAGGTTGCAGGTAAAACGCGGCTCGTAGCCACCATAACCGTCAGGGACAAAGGCGTCGCAATACTGGGCGATGCTGTACAGCGCGTATTTGTCGATCAGCGTAGAGTCCATCAAGCCGCCCAGCCCATATCGGGTATTGGTCAGCATGTCGTACCAGACCCAGGCCGGGTTATCCGTCCAGGCCCGCTGGAAGGTTCCGTCCCATGATCCGGTGTAACCCCTGGTCGTCGGGTTGTAATTGCTCGGCACCATCACTTTGATACCGCGGATCAAAAACGCCATGCGCGGAATGCTGGAGAACTGCTGTGCATCGAGAGATATCGCGGCTATCGCGGTATTCGGGTAGCGAAGTTTCTCGTCCCAAAGCAGAGTCACGGAGTCAAAGAAGGTACGGTTTTGAATGGCCGAACTGCCAGAATCTGGCGAGAGGCGAGTCAACCTGACATAGCGAGGCAACCCTCCAGATGGCGGAAGACGCACATAATACGAAAACTGTGTCCGACTCATAGTCTTGCCGGTGATCGTCAGGTCGGCGCATAGCGGCGACCAGAGACCGGTGCCGAGCTTTCCTTCAATACGGAAACTTGCGGTCGAACCAGTAGTATCCCCGTTTTGCAGGTTCTGCTCAGAAAGCTGCGGGGTGCTTACAGTGATGCGCACGGCATCAACATCGGTATCGGTGATGGCCCGTTCAATCGCAATCAGCGAACGCATCTCCACGCCCACAGACTGTTCAGCCTCCAGGCTGGTGATTGGCATGTATGACTGCCATTGCGTGCCTGGCCGCCAGTCGAACTCGAACCCGGGGAAGTTGATGGTGCCGTCCGGGTTCTGAAGCGGAACATCATCAAAAAAGACACCTTCGAACAGCCCAACGATGCCGTCGATCTCTCCTTCTGATATCACATGCATCATCCGCACATGCTGCTTTGAGCGGAGGCTGTCAGGAGCCTCCACCGGAGTACGCGATGAGCTTCCGCCGCCGCCCCCCTTACTGCCACCCTTACTGCCGACAATGAGCTCGCTCATGCTGGGATAGCCTCCGCCCAAGTGCCTACTGCGACGACGCTGGAGCCGACCAGCATCTGGCCGTAAACCACGGGCACAGGGAGTCCTTGCTGTGTCGAGTTGAACGCGCCATTGAATAGGTAGCTGGGCTTGTTCTCAGTGCTGGCTTGTTCTTGCTGGCCTGGAGTCTTCGGCACCGGAGTTAGCATCTGAACCACGCCGCCAATCGCCATGCCAATACCCGTTGTAATAAGCGCAGCACCAATGGGCGAAGCACTTCCCCCAGATAGAGCTGTCACCACCACGCCGACTACGATCAGGACCACGCCAAGAACAGTTTGGAAAAGACCACCGTTTTTACTGCCGGATATGACCGGAACAATGCGAATTTCAGTAGTGCCCCCCAGAGTAAACCGGTCCTCGATCACGTTCTCGCGGTTGCGGAAAATGGCAAATCGGATGCCGCGGCGAGAGGCGCCACGGACAAAGTCCTCGAAGCCGTTGAGTGTGTTCCGCAAAGCGCTGAATGCCTCGGTCACGGTGCCACTTTCAAGCAGACGAAGGTGCACGCGCCCAAAGGCTTTCGCTAGGCTGCCGGACAGCAAGATCCTGGTCATGGCGTTGGTGTTGGCGACGGTCATGCTTTTCTCCGGGCAATAAAAAACCGCCCGTAGGCGGCTTCTGTGTTTTCTGTAGATCAGATGCAGGTTTTAGCGGCGTCCTTCCAGCCCTGTGTCCCGGCCCAGTCCATAGGAAGGAATACGCGCACCGTTGAACCGGCACTGTTTTCGTCGATGATGGCCAGCGCCACTGTTCCGGTATACATGGCCGACGCAGCAATCTTGTAGCCTGTTTCGGTTTCGATCGAGCTGGTTGATGAGTTGAAATCCTGCCATTTAGGAGCCAGGCACCGCGCAAGCTGTTGCGGCGTCTTGGCTGACTGTCCGGAGTAGGCCGGCTGATCGCTCTCCAGTCCTGACGTTGTGCACCCGGCCAGCGCGATCAATGCCAGGGCCGTTAGAATTTTCCGCATATTGAGCCTCCATGTGTTTTGGCGACTCTAACAGGGAGATTGCGCACAAATACAGGGCCTACGCGTCAGATGCTCGCGGGAATGGAGCGGTAAGCGGCTCCATGCCGGCAAAGCGGCTTGCGCAGTCCTTGATGGTGCGCCTGTCCTCTTCAGGAGCCTTCGCGTCCTTGTATCGCATGATATGCGTCGTGCATTCACGGTAAGAGCGGCCGTAGACCTCGCGACAACTCAGGCGCCCATATAGATGGTGAAGCAGGACGTCACCGTCCAGCCAGATCGCGCCATGGCAAGGGGTAGGACTGCCGATCGCCATGACAATCAAGTCGCCCTGCTTGGGTGTATCGACTGGGACGAAGCCGACACGCTCGAAGTTATCGACGTACAGGTTCTCGCCGTTGTGCCACCAATCGTCCTTGCGCTGAAAGTCCGGCAAGGTGATGCCGAGCACTTGGCGATAGTAGTCACGAACAAGTGTGTAACAGTCGATGACGCCGTGGACAAAGATCCGGCCTTCCAGCGGCAGCTCGCCGGCGGCCGGCATCTCATGCCAGGTTGCAGCGCCATCCTTGAGACCGACAATCCACCAGGTCATGCGACTGGCTGCGTGACTGGCAATATCGTGAAGGCTTGGTTCAGGTCCAGCATCCGGGTGCGAGTGCACAACGACGATGATGTCGCCCATATCTTCTGCAGCGGCGTAGTCTTCCGGGTGCAGGATGAAGTGGTCAGGCTCTTCGGACTGATTTCGGCACGGCACATAGGAAGGCTTGCCGCGCACGCTGACGACCAGGCCTACCGATTCCCGCGGGTAATCGGCGCGAGCATGCGCTTCGGCTTCCGCCCGGCATTTATTGAACAATTCACTCATGATCAAAGCCTCGGAACGCGAGCAATGCCCGGAAATCCGCCAAAGGGCAACTCGCCGAACTCTCCGAAGCGCAGCTTGCAACCCCGCATCGTGCGGCTGCACTGATCCCGAGCTGGATCGCTCGTTGGGTTGTTGGCGTAGTCCGCCACGGGGCCGCCGGCGTATCCGCACTCGCCTGATCGGTAAGCCCACAGGCAAGTGCCGGCCACCACTTGCCGACGCGGAAGCTTGACGCCCTGCAGATCAAGCGGAGAACCAAGCTCGAACTCGATGGCGGCCGGCGTTTCGTTGGCCTTCCGCGTAATGATCCAGGTTTCGACCGGGTACTCTTCAGCTGGGTTTGCAGTTGGGTTGCCGGCGGAGAAGTTCACCGCATCCAGATATTTGACCAGCGTGCGGCGGCGCTTAAGCTTGGCACCGAGCAGGTCTTCATACTGCCGACACAGCGCAGAAATGGTCCCGCCGAAGTTGCCGACCTGCAGTTTCGGGCGGGCCGGCGATCCCTGGCTGGGCGTAGCAAACTCGGCTCCGTTGAGCGGCCAAGGCGTGTAGACGTTCCCCTGCCAAAAAACCGAACCAAGCGTTTCGTTCACGCCCGCATGAAAGCGAAGCGTCTGGTCGGGCAGTACCAGTTCGAAGCCTTCCCAGATCGACATGCCGTTCGCGAGCGCGAGTTGACCTTGAAGTTCACTCATTCGAACACCTCATCAAAAGTTGCGGAAATACTGTCAACGCCGCAGGCCACATCGGTCCGCGTCCACTCCCGACAAACAAAAACCCCGATCGGGTGACCGGGGTGCGTGTAGTTGAAGGCTTCGACGGCGCCTCGGGCGATCAGGAAGGCGTCAATTAGATCAATTTCAGTATCGACCCTCTTGAACATCAGCGAGTACTTGCGCGGCTGCCGGTTGATGCCGGTCCCCTGCCGCTGCTCGTACCCATCGCCGAACTTGATGACCTTGACCCTTGGGGTAATCACCCGGGAGGCGTCATAGGTTGCCCGCCATGTAAATGTCAGCATGATTCCTCCTTAGGTGAGTTGCCCGCCGTTACGGCGCGCAGTTGCGATTTCCTGACGGCAGACGACCTTGATAGCCTCGGCCAGGCGCGCTGGATCAGGCGAGGCTCCACCACCATCGGAGGCGTCCACCGTCACACTGACGTTGACCGTGCTGGAATTGGCGCCACCGCGAACGCCGAGACGACCTTGTGAGTCTCGGGCAAGAGGCACGATCGCTTCTGGACCGGCTTCGCCAGCGATACCCAAGTTGCCGTTGGCCATGCCAAACGCTGTAGGCTTGCTGACGATGCTGTTGGTGAAAGCCCCGCCATCGGCGAACATCTGTACGCCGCCGGACCAGGCACCACCCTTCGCTTGCGGGAAGTAGGTGCTCGAGTAGCCTGCCTGAGACGCCCCCAGTGAAGTGGATGAGCTGCCGCCAAAGTAAGTGCTTGCGGCGGATGTGGCCAAGCCAAACAGGCCGCTGAGCGCCGCCGAGCTGCCTTGCCGCAATGCGATCTTGGCCATGTCGGCGAGCACAGATTTGGCGAAGTCGCCAAACGACAGCTTCCCGGTCATGGCGAACTGCGTGATGGCGTCTTCCATCGAGCTGAACGCATTGGTGAACAGGCTTTTCGTCTGCCCGGCCACATCGCGCGTCGACTCCAGGTAGTTTTCCCAGGCCGACGATGCGCCGGCGGTCCAACTGCCTTGGGCCGAGGTCATGTCGTCGTAGTTGGCCACGACCACGTTGCGCAGGTCTTGCTGGCTCTGTGCGACGGCTTTCAGCTTGGCGTTGTACTCATCAAGGCTCATGCCGCGCGAGCCATCGCCATACTGGTTGGCCAGGTCGATGCGCTGAGCGTTGGCCTTGTCGTCGATTCCGTTTTGCTGCTCAGTCAGCCCACGTTGCCGGTCACCCTGGCCAAGGCCAGAAGCCGCTCGCAGACCCTGCTGCCGAAGTGTCTCGACCTGTTGCTGGAGAGCGCTGGTGTACGTGCTGACCGCCAGTGTCTGCTTGCGCAGCCGACCTTCTTCATTGGTCGCAATGATTGCCAGTTCGCTGTCGCTGTCCTGCTGCGCCTTGACCATGGCGGAGCGCGCATCCGAGATTTTTTGATCAATCTGAATGACCTGCGCCGCAGTGGTTCCCTTCTTGGTCTTGGCCGCTTCGAGCGCATCGATTTCCGACTGATAGCTTTCGGCAACTTCGGTGGCTTGCTGCTGAAGCAAGCCAACGCGCTGTTCGGTAAAACTCGCCTGCGAGATGACGCCGGCGCGCTGAGAGGCTTCCAGTTCCTTCTCGGCGTTTTTGTAATAGGCCAGGGTTTCGGCCAAGGCGTTTTTCGCGCTGTTGAAACCTGTCAGGTCAACGCTTCCCGCAACGGCGGCCGGGTCCTTGTTCTTGTCCTTTATGTTTTGGATGTTTTTGGTAACAACATCAGCCTGGACAGAGGGATCATTGGGAGTTGCCTTTCGGATCGCCTCTACGTCACGCAAATACTCCTTGATGAGCTTGTTACGCTTTTCTTCGTTCGTGAGATTTGAATCAGAGAGCGCTTTGACTCGGCGCTGTGCGTCTTGCGCCTTGTCCTGAGTCTGCTGATACAGTCCTGCGGCAGAAGCAATTGCTGCTTGGGTATCCCGTTGCTTGGTAAGGAATTCGAGCTCTTGCTGAGAGTTCTGCAGCTTCTTTTTGGCGTCGATGTCATCAGGGTCTGCGGCCAAAGCGCTGCGTGCGAAGGCGACACTCTGGGTCAGTTCAACAATTCGCTTCGCCGACTCCTCGGCTCGACCTACATCCTTGAAAGCATCCAGAGTTTTCTGGGTTTCAGATGCCACCCCCTTCCAGGCCTTCTCCCAGAGACTTAGGTTGCTGATGATTTGCCCAGATCGGGACTGAATCGTATCGGCATATGTGTCGCTGAGCAGCTTGGTTGCACCGATCTCATCGCCCTGCTCTTTCAGGGCAACGATTTGCGAGTACACCGACGCGGTAAGGAAGTGGTACTGCTCGTTCAGCGACTTGGCTGCCGCCACCGGGTCATCAGCAATCTTCACAAACTCAGCGACTGTTGCATCCACCGATTTACCGGTGGCTTTTTCCATCGCCAACGCCGCCTCGGCGATCTCGACGAAACTGCCACTCGCAAGTTTTCCGCTACCGGCCAACGTAGCCAACACGTCTGCGGCTGCACCCGTTGTACCCACCGTTGCGCTGACCTGACGGGCCATCTCGGAAAGCTGCCCGGCGCTGGTACCGGCAAAGTTGCCGGTGAGTGTCAGCGCCTTGTTGTACTCGCTGGTTTCTTTGGTGCCCTGGTAATACGCATTTGTGAGAGCCGCAATACCGGCGGCGGCCAACGCAATAGGAGCAGCAACGGCAGCGAAGCCAATCGCGGCGCTACCAGCCCCAGCACCCAGTTGTGCCACTGCACGAACGCCACTGCCCCAGTCACCTGACGACAGAGCGTTGCCCAATTGAACGACGTTTTCCTGCGCTTGGCGGGTTCCGAGCTTCAGTTTGTCGAACCCGGTGGCGGTTTTTTCGAGCTTGGCGTAATCCTTGTCGATCTTGTTCAGCGCCGAATTGTACTGATCCTGACTGATGCGTCCGGCATCGAGGTGCTTACCCAGCTGCTCGACTTGAGTGTCCAGCTTGGACATTGCAGCCTTGGCCGGATCAATTGCCCCGAGCAGGCTGTTCAGCGCCTTCTGCTCATCCAGAGTCGACTTGGCCAAGGCCAACTGCTGCTTATCGAGCTGCGCGGTGATCTTGGTAAATTCTGCCTCGCCATAAGCGCCGGTCTGGGTCAGCTTCGCCAGGCTGTCACGTTGCTTGGCCAGCTCCTGCGTGGTGGTCGCGCCTTTCGACAGCGACTTCTCCAGCGCCTCCATCTCTTTCATCAGGCCGACGGCAGATTGCTCTGCACGCTCACCGGACTTGGTCAGATTGTCGAGATCGGTCGCAGCATGGGCAGCATCAGCGGAGTCGACCTTGATGCCGAGTTCTGCAATGTTCATCGACTCACCTTGAATAAGTGCCCGTAATTACGGGCTGTTGTCGCGCGCGTCGGCCATTACCGCGATGGCTTCCGACTCCATAATGCGGATGTCCTGAAACACGCCGGGGCGATCCTTTGCAGGGACGCCGACGAGTTTCATCACGTCTGACAGCACACCGTAATCGAGGCCGGTTGCGCCGCATGCGCCTGTGCGCCACTGAGTCCCCATCGAATCCATGACAAGGAACGCCTTCCAGTTGTCTGGCCAGACTTCGAAAGTCTCGTCGTAGTCCTCCGGGAAAAGTCCGAACAAGGCCAACTGTTCGGCTGAACCGGTGGGCTCGTATAGCGCGCGGGCGGCGGCGGTTAGTTTCCCAGGCGGGCCTTCCCGAAGGCTTCGCTGTAGGCCTTAACCACTTCAGCCGATACGCCGATGCAGCTCTTCACCAGAGCAGTGATCGACTCGTCGTTGAGTTCATCGTCGAAGCCCCACGACACGACCAAGTCTTTGATTTGATCAGCGCCCTGCTCGACTTCGGCCGCGGTTAATTCGGAAAGAGAGGGCTGCGTACCCTTGAAGCGCTCGCCGATGGCCTCCGCCTTTTCCTTCCATGAGTCGAACAGCTCAGCCAGCGCCGTACGGTCGCGGTATTTGAACGTAAACGGCACCATTGCCGGCTTACCGCCAACCTGCGGAATGGAAACATCAACGGTGAACGTTGGTTTCGGCGCGATGGAAAACTTTGCCATGAGGATTCCTTACGACAGGTAGCGCGTAGGTGCTGCTTGCAGCGCCAGGGAGACGGTGCGAGTAAGCAGGTTGTTGCGGGAGACCGTCGGCTGCAGAGAGAACGAGGTGTAGGCGCCGTAATACAACTTGTCGGTACCTGGCAGGTTCAGGCGAGCGGCTTGCATAGACTTCGCGGAATCGGCGGCCGTAACGACGGCCACATAAGGCAGAGACGGGTCGTCGGCGACAGTCAGCACCATGCTGGCGGCGGACTTGTCGGTCGGAAGCTGTCGGCCTTGCTGGTCTTCAAGGAAGACGATGTCGGCGTAGTTCTGCTCGCCGCCGGAGAAGGCCACATCGGTGATCTGAGGGATTTGAGCCCAGGTCAGTACCTTCGTCAGCGTGCCCGCGCCGGAACCGGCAGGGAAGATCTGGGTGCTGGTGGTGTCGATCGCTTCTAGAGTGATCGCGGTCGCGGTCGCGGTTTTCACGCGAACCACTTTGCCGTTAAGCGGAGTCCAACCAGAAGCGAGCTGAACGATGTCACCGGCGACCAAGGTGGCGCCTACGGTGGTGCAAATGGCTTCGGATGCGTTGGAGATGGCGGAGAACGAGAGCGGAGCGGCGTAGGTAGCGGCATGCTCGAACGTCGCGCCATTCGGGAGTTTGTAGCCCATTGTTTTTTCCTCTTTGCAGAAATGACAAAACCCGCTCAATAGCGGGTTCTGGGTTTGCCCAACGGGCTAATTCAGTTGGTGTCGGCTCGGTACAAGAACGAAACCGGTACCGTATAGGTGGTGTCGTCTGGAATGCCGGGGCCGGGATCGACCGGCGTCATCGTCACGACGGTCAGTACGCCCTTCGTGTTCTGCTCGTACAGCGGGAACAACACGGCGATCTGATCAGCCAGTGCGCCGGCTGCACCGCGGTACTTGCCCGACGGCGTCACGATGCTGACCTGGAACACGCCGGTGTAAAGCTTGTGGTCACCGCCGAGTGTGTTGCTCGCGGTGTCCGCTGGCAGCGTGAACGCCTTGAGGTAGGTCTCGCCGTCTACGGGCTTGTAAACCTCGTTCTCGACGACAACTTTCAGCGGTACCGGCAGAGCTTTCGCCCAGGCGATCAGCTTTGCCTCGTAGATTGAGGCGATGACGTTGTGGCTCATACCTGGTTGTTCCTGATGGCCTCCAGCACAATCTGCTGGAAGCGGGCTACGGTGATGCGGACCATGCCGGCGGGGGCCTGCTTTGAGTGCCCGTACTCCAATGGAATCGCATACGGCAGGTTGTTGATGAGGTAGGCGGTTTGGCCGGCAGTGAAATCGCTGACAGCAGAAACCAGCGCGGCGACGGCTTCTTGTCCGCTCGGATCAACCCCATCAAACGTGACGTTTTCGACGACATCGATTGAGAGATGCCAGTTCGCCCGGAACCGTCCACCGACGTAGCCTTCGGGCGCGACGATATCCATGCCATCGTTCAGCTTTCGCCCTGGCTTGAGTCGGCCCGCCTTCGTCAGGTTGGCGGGATCGCTGCGCAGATCGCCGTTGTGATCGTCCACGGCCTTGTTGTATTGGCTGGCCACGGCGTTCTGTGCCCAGATCTCGGGATTCCCCACTGGCGACATGCGGATAACGCTGCTGCCGACCTCGATGATGATCTCGCGCAGGCTAGCGTCGATGGCTTCTGTGGCTTGGGCGGCGAACTCAGCAAGGCTCAGCGCGAAGCTGCCAGACTGGCCTGCTCCGGCGCGGCTCATGACCGCACCTGCAACTCGTAGAGAATCGGCGTACCGGCTGGGTTGATCTCTTTCAGCGGTGGGACGATCGACCAGGTGCGACCTTGGACGATCACTTTGTTAAGCAGACCCGGAACCCAATCAAGCCCCTGCGCAGCGATCTTGAGCTTCTTGTCGCCCTGCTTGATGAGGCTGTTGCTCTGGAATTCTTGGCCGGTGAAGTCAAGCAGGATGCCTTGAGCAGTTTGCTCGGCGATGCCGGGGCTGCCAGTGCCGGTATCAGGGTCGTACTCGCCAGCAATGGTTGCCCGGATGATCACGGGCTGACCGAACTCTGTGATCATCTCCAGAGCCATCACGGCCATTTCTTCGTAGAAGACCATGGTGGCTCCAGTTTTCTGTTAATTGGGTGATGAGAGCCAATGCGCCTTTATATCAGCCTTTATTTTTTCACGCTTTGACAGCAGGTCATTGGCAACACGAACAGCTATATCCACTGCCCTCTGCTCGTTTTCAAGATCCTTGAAACTCATAGCCGAAAGTACGGCTGCGACATACCTATCCCAAGCCTCAATTTGATCTTGTACTGGCGGAACAAGGCAGTTGACGTTATGAATTGGCATTCTGAAACCCTCCCTGTTGGAAGGGTAAAGCTAGTTCACGCTCTCACTGCAAACAACCCACGACGGTGTAGATAATCGGCAAACTGCGTAATGCTCGGCCGGTCCGGCGCCGCAGGCAACAGTCGCCCGCTGGTGTTCGGGATCGTCGCGTACTCGCGCGTTACCGCCCCTTCGACACGCTCCAGCGTTACCGCGCCTTTGCGCTTCTCGACCGGATCGATGTCGTCGGTGTAGATCTCGGCGGCCAAGGCCATCTGGCCGTACTGGATGCGAGCCGGTAGGTAGTTGTCGGGCTTGATCTGGCAGTCCAGCTCAACCCCTCGGCGCGGCCAGGCCAGAGCCTGATCGCTATCCGTTTTGCGCCCCTTCCAGGTCATGCCATCCATCGCCAAGGCGGACCGGCGAAGCAGTGCTTCTTGCGCAGCAACGTCCGCAGGGATGGTCACGCCAAACTTGCCGGCGTACATGACCAAGTCTGCGGCGCTCGCGTAGCTTTCGGCGTCAGGCTTGCCGGTACCGTCCTCGATGATGAGTGTCATGGATCAACTCGCTGGATAGAGTTTTGAAGGATTGGCCGCCGGGGTTACCAACAGCCTGCAGTATCACGCCTTGGGCAGATCAGCGACGAGCTTTTCCAAGGACTCTTTCGAGGCGTTGGCCCGGTAAGTCACGCCTGCAGTGTCGAGCTTAGCCTTCAGGGCTTCGACTTCCACGCCCTCACCTGCTTTCAGCTCAGTGAGCTCGTTACGCAACTTCTCGTTTTCCGCTGCGAGATCCTCGCGCGTACCGGCCAGAGCTACCATCTGTAGGCGAATGACGTCGAGCGCCTGAAACAGGCGGATTGCGAGCTCGCCGGCTTCCGGTTTTTCGATCTCGCCGGCATCAAGCCCATCAATTACAGCACGGACCGTATCACTTTCAGCGCGCAGCTTACCGATCAGCTCTTCCAGTTCAGCCTGGTTACTACCAGCACCAACAACCAACATCAGGTGTTGCTCGACTTCCTTCAGCGTTACTTCGGGCGTGTTGTCGGCTTCATCGTCGCGACTCTCGGTCACGTTCGCGTCGATGATGCGCAGGCCTGCTTCCTTAGCCAACGCCTTCACGTCTTCCTGGTACTGATGAAACGGACCGGGCAGATACCAAATTTTGTTGCTCATGATCATTTCCTCGCCAAACCGGGCGCGAGGCCCGATTCAACCTTCAGGGATTACTTGGAAGCATCACCGATCAGGGCAACACCAGCGGTGTCCTTGATGCTGGCTGCGGTTTTGTCCCAGTTGGTGCCGGTGGCCAGCGCTGCGTTAGACGGGGATTTGCCACCGTTGGTGGTATCCCAGGTGTAACCCTTCAGACCTAAGCCGAAGGTGTAGTCGGTCTGGATTGTGGTCTCGATGCGCTCTTTGCCATTGACGGTTTGAACGTTCGAGATAATGTCGCGGTTGTCGTGGACCAGCGCAGCACCGCCCACCAGCCCCAGGATGATTTCCTTGTTCGGCGTGCCGGTCTGCATCAGCGCTGGAGCGTCAGTGACGATCGATACTTTGCCGAGGATGTCGACCACGCGGACGTTGCCGGCCACAAACAGATTGGTGGAGTTGCCGATCGCTTGGCCAACCAGTTTGTGCCAGGTAGTGCCCTGCATGATCTGAGCAACCAGCGACTGGCTGGCATCGCCGAACTTCGCGTGCGCGTTGTTCAGGCCTGCCTGAGTGATACCGGCGGTTGCCGACACGTCGTTCACCGCTGCGGCCTGTGCAGTAATCGCAGCTACCAGAGCGGCGATGGCAGTGTTCAGCTGATCCTTCAGCAGAACCTCTGCGAACGCCCGGCTCGCCACTTCAACGCCCTGAACGGTTGGACGCTCCAGCCATGTCATCTGAGATGGTTCGTAGCGGATCGGACCGAAGCCGCCCGCCACCTTCACCGAAGTATTCTTCAACTCGGTCAGATCGGTGATTGGCGCAACGCCGTTGGCGGCATAACGATCAACACGACGCTGAGCAGCACCCAGCGCCTGGAAGAACGACTCTTGCAAGAAGTCGCCGGTGAAGCCTTCAGGAGACAACACGATCGCGCCGTTACTGGCGGCATTGAATGCCTGAAGCATTTGATCCAGCGTCTCGAGAGTCGCGGGCATGATGAAGTCATTGAAGACCTGCATTTGAGACAGGGACATGAATTATTTCCTTACTTAAGAGGGAGATCAGAGAACCGTGCAGCAAGTGCCGCCGTGCGCTCCGCCTTGGTGCCGCCGATATTTCCTTTCGGGGCCCCGCCCCCACCACCAGCACCAGCAGCCCCGCCGCCAGATGCCTTACTACCCGCGATCAACGGCGCGAACGCCGTGTCGTTTGCGAATTCTGCTTTCAGCTCATCCAGCGTTGCCGCCGAGAGCTTGCCCTGCTGATCGAGCACGACCACAACAGGCTTCCCGTCGCGCTGCTCGACGCTCAGACGACGCTCGATATGCGGTAACAGGGCTTTGGCGCTGCCCGGGATTGCCAGGGCCGACGCGATATCAGTAGCGGTACGACCGACAGTCAGATCCCGGATCTGAGTGCTCAGCGTTCCACGCTCTTGTTCCAGCATGCCGTTCAGCTCAGCTTCGCGGCGGGTGTACTTTTCAGACCAGGACTTTTCGAGTTCTTCGACGTTGCCGGACTTGCGGGCAGCCTCTTCGCGCTCCAGGCGAGCCTGGTCTTCGGCATCCTTGCGAGCCTTCTCGGCAGCTTTCTTCTCGCCGAGAAGTTCTTCAACCTTCGACTTCAAGCCCGAAACGTCTTCAGGTTGTGGCAGACCTTCAATGCCGAGTACGAACTTGCCGTCCTTCTCGGTGTAAAGAGCGCGCACGGATTCATCGACACCATCCAGGCTGTCCAGTTGGAATTTCAGCATTTGTTGTCTCCCAGAGACTTTTGCGCAGACCCTGCCTGCGGGCATAAAAAAACCCGCACGTGGCGGGTTCTGTTTTAGTTTTTGAGGTGGCTATGCATCGTGTGCGACGCAACGCCGGATAACACTGAAGTAAAGACCTTCTTCGCCGTACTCCTGATCAAGAAGCTCGACAGCATCAGACTTGCTTATACCCTCCTCGCGTGCAATGGCTTCAACAAAATCGGCGATCGTCACGGCGGCCTTGGAAATGGCCAGTGCATTAGCCCCTCGAAAATTCTTAACATCGCCAATCTTTGAGGCAAGCTCTATGACTTCAGCGCTCAAACGTCTGTCCTTCCATCCCATAACGACCTCCGCAGCGATTTGGAAGATGATTTATATCAGATTCCAGCCCGCTCGAACGCCAGAGGCTCTAAGGCTTTCATCTGCACAAGGGTCAGAGGTGAAAAGTTTCGATCAAGCTGCAGTTCGGAGAATCGTTCGACCGTCAGGCCGCCTTCTCGAAACAGCTTGGCGCGGACCGGGCCGATTGCCCTGTCCTGAAACGCTGCTGGCTGCTGCTGGAGCCAGTCGTAATAGCTGAGGTCTGCACGGACCTGCTGGGGTCCGCCGTCGCCGATGGATGCCCGTGTGGCGTCCTTGGCGAACAGAGCTCTGAAGCGAGTGACCGCCACCACCGTCGAGCGGCAGTTGATGTGGATCGGCGGCCGAGGCCCCTCAGTGAGCTTGAAGCGCTTCTTGTCGAGCGACCGGCATTGGCTGGTCGTCTTCGTATCCAGGGTGCTGACCCACTCCACCGCCTGCACGACGTCGGAGTTCTCTTTCAGCGTCTCCATACGTGCTTGGGTGGCGACGTGCTGGACCGCCGTTCGCACCACGGCGCCGGCGTTGCGGTTGGTCGTGGCCAGGATGCCGTCGTTGTATTGGAGCGCCTTGGTGCCGCGAATGTTCTTGATGATCTGGAGGTTCGTCTGACCTTCGAAGAAGCCCTGCCGGATCGCGCCAGTGAGGCGTTGTCGCTCGGTAGCGGTAAAGCCATCGATAAAGGTCTTGAGCAGCTTGCCGCCGTCAGCACCTCGCACGCTGAGCGGGTTGCCGAGGATGGCCGTCCTGATTGCAGCAGCACCGGGCACCGCCGCATCAAACGAGACGCCCACAGGCGCCGCCCGTGTCAGGCTGGTCGCTTCGAACTCGGCCTCGTAGTTCGCAATGTCGATCAGGTCGAGGTTCAGCTTGTCGCTGTAGCGGTTGAAGATGCCCAGCAGCAGGCTATCGACTTCGCTCAGCAATCGCTCCAGCCGAGCAACGGTGTAATCCGTCAGGTCGGTCCGAGTCAGTCGCTCACGAATCGAGCGGTCAATCTCCTTGAGGAAAGGCCCGAACTTGGCGACCTCCCCCGACTTCAACTGTTCGAGGAAAACGGCGTGGCGAATCGTGGCATCAAGGATTGCTTGGTTTGCCGCCATTCGGGATTACCTCGGTGTCGTCCAGGGCAGGCCCAGGGCTTTCGGTTTCCAGCTCGTCGCGGATCTGGTCATCGGTTTTCTCTGGATCGATCACTCCGCGATCGCGCAGGTACTGCCAGAAGTCGCCCGCCGGCAACTTGCCGCCCTGCACTGCGTTGAACAGCGCTGTGAGGATCGTTGCGTCCAAGGTGATCTGACTGAAGTCCTGATTGAGCTTGTAGAGGGTTTCGCCGGGAGCGTTCACGAACTCAGCCATCCAGACCAAGCATTGGCTGTAGGCCTCGCTGACGTTGCTCACGACCAGAGACAGAACGCTGTGTTCCGCGGCGCTGTCGTTGTCGGCCTGGGTCGCGGTCTTCACCGCGCTGCCTCGCTCGATCAGACGGGCGCCGAGCGACACCATGTCCTCTTTCTTGCTGTCCATGGCCTCTTTGGCGACCGTGTTCGGCTGGGCCTGCCATACACCGCAAGTGCCGCTGACCGGAAGCAGCCAAGGGGCACGGGAGCCGAGGAAGATGCCGCCCTTCTCCATGTGGTCGCGCCACTGCTCATCCAACCCTGCCATCCACGGCTGAGGTTGGCCCACCAGGTAGGCCGCCTCTTCGTAGTCCGCGCTGTTGCGGTAATGTCCGATGCTGACTTCGGCCATGTCGTACAGCGGTGAGTCGTCGATGCTGGTGTCGTTGTTCTCGCTGCCCAGGAATTGGAACGGGATCACGCGCCACGGTTGGCCGAGGCCATTCAGTGGGGTGAAAGGCGCGATGATCATTGCCGTCTGGCTCGATCCCTCTTCCCACACTTCCTGCGTGTAGACGCCAGCCGCATCTAGGCGCAGCACCCGGTATTGAACAACCTGCTCGCTGCCAAACCCGTCATCGGTGTCGACATCCACCGTCTCGCGCAGCACGACCAGACTCAGCAGATGCTGGCCGCCGACTTGGCGCGTCTTCCAATTGATGATGGCCTCGGCTGGGTAGCTGGAGACGTTCGCCCGGGCACGACCGGCTTGTTCGTCAGCCTTGCTCACAGAGCCGGCCACGACAGCCACATAATCCACCAGCAGCCCGTGACGGCCGACTTCGAGCAGATGCCCGATGACCGATTGCGACTGCTGGTAGATGCTCACGCCCTGCCCGTCGATGTCCTTCGACACATAGTCGAGGGCGCCAGGAACGGTCAGCGTCGGCCAGGTGCGGAACACTGCCCCCACCAGGCTGTGTTTCGTCCGGCCCGTGGCGTTGTAGAACACCGCCCGCTTCTTGTACGCGTCGTAGCGATCCTTGTTGTCCTTGCTGGTGTCCGTGGCATTCGGCCGAGGCAGATACGTATCACCGGCAGCCTTAATGGTCTCCGAGCCTTTGCAGACGTCACGCACCAAGCGCCAGCGGTATCGCGCCGCTGTGTACTCGGGGCGGGTAAAAGTGACGTCCGTCATCGGGCGACTCCCATTTTCATTGAGGTGACCGGTTTAACGATCGGATACTCGCGGTGGATGAAGTAACCGCCGCCGTCGTTGGCGTGGTCATTACCTTGGCTCTTGTCCGGCTCGCCGTTGGGCGCCCAGATCTGTTGCTCAAGGCCGTCGGCGTATGTCGGACACGTAAACGGGTTGACCAGGTAACGCCGTTCGCCCTGCGCGTTGCAGAACATGGCGTTCATGGCGTTGATCCGGTCCTTCACTGGCGGGTTGGCCGCCGGCGCGATGACCGTGAAGCCTGCCTGTTTGAGCATGGCGATATCGGTAACGCTGGCGTTGACTGACTTGCGGGAATCACCGGAGGCATCCGGGTAGATTCGGATTTCGCAGGTCTTCTCAAAGTCGTTGCCGTTGTGGCGCCAGTAGCGTTCCTTGATGCGGCGGATCATGTCCGGTGTGTCGTAGCCATCCATCAGCTCATCGACCGCGCGAGGAAGACCCTGCTCCCGTTTGACGTGAGTGATCGCCGCCATCTTCCCGACGTTGAAGTCCATGCCGATGAACAGCGGCTCGCCAGCTTGCACGGTGTCGAAGCACTGGTTCAGCTTGCGGTCGTATGCGTGGTAGATCGAGCCAGACGTCAGGTTCACGAACTGGCCATTCAGGTATGCGCGGATCAACTGCTCGGGATACGACTCCATCAGTGACGGGATGTAGTCGTCTGGCAGGTTCAACTCGTTGTCGAATGTGCTGGCCTGCACCAGGCCGTACATCTCATTCAGCTTCGGCTTGTCGCGGAGCTGCTTCACGAATTGCAGGAAGACGAACTTGAAGCCTTCCGGCGTTGTGGTTACGTCGACGCCGTTCTTCAGTCCCGGCAAGTTGTAACGCATCCGGGCGATGATCTTGCGCCAGGCCTGTTGAGCCTTGATCGACGTCAGCACGTCCAGCTCATCCACCAGAGCGTGACCGATCTTGAAACCAACAATCGTCTGTGGTTTCTCCATCGACCGGCAAATCACAGTGCCGCGGTACTGCCGGCCGCTGTAGATGTGAACCTCATGGTTCGCCTGGTTGATCTTGGTCTTCAGCCCCCAGTCATAGGCCACCTCTTCCACGGTTGGATAGAAGATGTCCCGGATCTGCGGGTAAGTCGGTGCGAAGTAGCCAGCGTTGACGCCGGGCCACTCCATGAAGTGCTTACACAGTGCCGAGCATCCAACCCAGGTCTTCCCTGAGCCGAAGCCAGCAACGAATGCGCGGAATTTATGGGGCAGTGTGAGGAAGTGAGCCTGCGGAACATTAAGGCTCGGCATTCGGCTTCCTCGCGTCCACCACGTCCACTTGAATGCGAGTCGGGATTGCCGGCTCGTCGTCAGGCTCGTCCTTCCGGTGCCGATTGATGTACATGTCGCCGGTTTCTTTCGCGGCCTGTTCCAGAATCTGCATGGCCAGACCGATATTCTTCATCGTCTCGGCCCTCTCCACGAAGCGGTTCATGGCGCGGAGCCGGAACGCTCGGTTGGCGATCGGGATCTCCGCCGTCTCTTCGCGGAATCGCTTCCGAGTGTCTTCAAACATCGTCACCCAACGCTTTGCCAGGCACTTCCCTGAGGTCTTCGTAGGATCGTGCGTTTCAACCTGCTGGCGGGTGATCGACACCCCATATTCTTTCTGGACAGCCTCAACAACCTGTGACGGCGTGTCGAAGCACGCCAGGGCCTGAACGATAAAGGCCTTCACGTCATTTTGAAGGGCAGCCATAAATTCTCATCCGTCCAATGCCTGTCCAGAATCAGGCCGACTTGAGCAGACAGGTTCCGCAGGCCCTCGATATGTTCAATTTCCCCACCTCAGCAGGTTTGTTTGCAGCATCCACCAACGCCTGAACGTCAGGGCTCGCACCATAGCGGCGAACCACACCGACGAACTCTTCGACGTCGTGGCCGCGCAGTTTCAGCTTTGGAGCGCCTTCTTCGGTGAAGGCTGGTTGACCGTACTTATCAGTCGCCTGGGCGATGTGGTACAGCTCGTGTTCGATAAGGGCGCAAAAGTCGGTGTCGCTACACTGAGAGCAGTAGTTGGCAGCCAGAGTGATGATGTAAGCCGGCACCTCGCCGAACCAATCACGCATCTGCTGTTCCATCCGGGCTTTCTGCCAACCACCCGCACGGAAGGCTACCTGCTCGGCCTGGCCGAGGACTGTCCGGCCCTGCTTCTCGAAGCTCGACGACGCCCACATCACCCGGATGTCTGCATCCAGTAGGTGGGCATGGTCTTCGTTGTGGATGCTGCCGGTGTCGGCAAGGATCTCGGCTTGGAGCCATGCCCATACATCGGGGGCTGGGGTAAGGCGGATGCCGACGTCGGATAGATCAGACAGGTCTACGATCGAGGCAGGCGGCATCGGTCTGTTCACGAATCACCTAACACTTGAATTGGTGGCTGATTGCCGGTATTGGTGAGAATCAACCCATCATCAGCAAGGAAAGCAAAATGTCTGAAACAATCCTTAATGCAATGAAGTCCGCGGCCGATGCCGATTACACAGCTGAGCAGCAACGAGCCCACGCAGTCGCTGCGGCTCTTGAGGTAATCTCGACAAGGGTTGGCAACGACAACACCAGCCTCGCCCGTGAGATCAGCAGCCTTTCGACTTATGCTGACCAGATCCAAGAAGCACTGAAGATCAAAGCTGAGTGACCCACCCGTGCCGCACTCACCTGCGGCACACCCATCACAGTTCAAGAATCAAAGGGATCGGGCATGCTTAACCTGACGGAAGGCGAGCGGTACTTCTTTCTGAAAAAACGAGCCTTGGCCTTCGATGCTGAAGGCAGGGAAGTATTTGTGGGCCTTTCATACGAGGAGTCTGAGCGCTTCCATTTCCTTTCGGACCCAGCGCGAGCGTTCACTCAATCTGAAATCGAAGAGTTCCAGCGCTTAGATGGCCTGCACAAGAGAGCCAAACAGGACTCTCCCACCTCAGCCCCCGAAAGCATCTCGAAGAAGGTGAAGGTCACTGTTGGTCATGGGGCTTACGCGCTTGACGTACCGTCTATGCAGTCGATGCCCCCCAAAGACTACTTGTCCTACATCGAAAACGAGCTTTTCCATTTTCATCATCATGGCGAACTACATGCAGTCCTCGGGGGATACCCTGTCGCTACCACGTCGGACCAAGTGAAATCCCTAATCAGCTACCTCAATAAAGTTGCGGAGCGGATGAAAAACGCAGGGAGCTGACGGTACAAGTCACCCGCCACTTTGCAGTGGTCGCGACACAATTTGCAGATGCGCGAAACGTGTCGCGAGCTATAGCGAGTCGACTTTCCGACCCAGGAACCGAGTAACCATTTCCCGAATCGCGGTAACCCCCAGGAAGCCAATGGCACCCCCGGCAGCCACGGACAGATTCGACGGCCAGGCCATCCACTCAATGACGCTACTGGCAGACAGGCTCAACCCACCACAGATCAGCGCTTCGAAGAAGATCCGGCGCTTACTGGTCTCTTTAGCGTCGTACAGGACGCGCAGGAAGGAGATTAGGATCGCCATGATTGCGCCCTGCCATAGTGGATTGCTCAGGGCCACCCAGATAGCGGCCCACGTGTCCGGATTCTTTTCGGGCATTAGCTTCATCCGATGTCCTCCCTTGCGGGGAGCGCGAATAAAAAAGCCACAGCAAATGCTGAGGGCTCTAAATGGTTCAAAAACAAATAACACATAAATGTTGTATTAAAACAAAAGTGTTGTAGAATGGACTCATCCAAACAACGAGGCGAGGTGATGAAGTTCAGCGAGTTCAGACGATGGTTGAAGGCCCAAGGGGTGACCTTCGAAGCAGGCAAAGGAAGCCACTTCAAAGTCACCGCCCCAAACGGCAACAAGACCACCTTCGCGGATCACGGCAGTAAGGAAATGCCAGAACCGACCCGCAAGGCGATCATTAAACAACTGGGGCTCTGAGAGCCCCTTCACCACATCTGAACGCTGAACGATCACCTCCAAGGAGTGACCATGTACGACTATGCAATCCGATTCGAGGAAGACAACGAGCCAGGCGTCGCAGTCTTCTGCAGGGACTTGCCGCAACTGAACAGCTATGGCGATAATCGGGATCACGCGATCAGCGAAGCCCTGGACGCGATCGAGACCACCCTTTCGATCTACGTCGACGAGCGACGCGCCATTCCGGCAGCATCTGCACCATTAGCCGGTGAACATGTCGTTCACTTGCCAGCGGTAACCGTAGCGAAGATCGCGCTGTGGAACGCGATGATGGAAAGGGATATGCGCAAGGCCGATTTATGCCGGTTGCTCGGCGTGCATCAGGCCCAGGGCGATCGCCTTGTGGACTTCCTGCACACATCGAAGATGGAGCAACTGGAAAACGCTTTGGCTGCTCTCGGCAAACGGCTGTCGGTGTCTGTCGAGGCGGCCTGAATATGTGAGGGTCTTTCCCCTCCTGTCCGCCAAAGACCTCCACAGCGTCGACGCCCTTATGCATCGATCTCGCAGTCCAGTCTCGCGCCACTCTGGAGCATGTACGGCCAGGGTGCGCGGGCTGCCGGTGTTTTCTCGTGTCACTGCACTTGCCGGCTTATCAGTGTCCAGGCCTTCCCGAAGGGTGCCCTGGCTACAGGTAAATTTGTGGCATAAAAAAGCCCCGACATGCGGGGCTTCGACTTAAACAACACTTACCAATATCTGCGGGCCGGAAGAACCAGAGAGGCAATGAGGCCAATGCCTGAACCGATTAGCACTCCCCAGAAATCGGCCTTAAGCAAAGACGCTGTAGGCAGCATTTGGCGCGCCTCCAAGAGGCTAACAAAATCGCGCTGATCAGTGCCGAAAACGAAATGCCATCCATTAGGCACGATCACCAGGAGCAACATAACGGCCCCGGCAACGAAATACGGCCAATTACCATCCAGGCCAAAATATTTCTTCGCGCAAAGAAGCCCACCAACAAGCACAAACGACCAAAAACCAGTGAAAGCAAACTGCTTAAATAGATCAATCCCGTCCGATATTTCAGAAAGCATTACGCACCCCCGTCAAATTATTGAATTTTCGACAGAACAATAAATTGACGATGCTAGTAATGGCAATACGCCACAAACAAAAAACCCGGCTAGATGGCCGGGTTTAGGTATTCGTGTGCGTGTTGCGTGAATTGCGCACTATGGGAAAAGTACGCACAATTCCCCGTCATGTCAATATGTTTATGCCGCCTCTTCTTCCTTTTCCGCGTGAATGACCTGCCATACCGGCTGCTGCGCCTGAATATCCACTTCCTTGATGACTTCTTTCAGGGATTCCCATAGGTCGAGCCAGTCGCGCGTCCAGTTCTTCGGATCAATCGTCACGCCGAAGAAGGTCTTCATCTCGGCGGCGACCCGAGCCGGCCCCCACTCTGCCGCCCCAACCACCTCGCCTTTGTACGATTGCAGGGCCAGCGTCACCAAGTACTGCGCCTTCACGCGCTTGGCCGAAGTGAGGTCTGGCAACTTGGCATGGGCGGTGATCAGCAGCACCGCATTCATGACGTGCTGCATGGTCATCATCGGGTGATACAGGAAGTGCCCGAACTGTTGCACCTGGAACGGCAGCGTGTCGATGGCGCGAAGGACTTTGCCGATCGTGGCCAGATGCGCGGCGCGGGCGGTGGATCGGCCAATCGGCGTACGGCGCGTCTCGCTGATGCTGATCTTCTGTCGAACGATCTGGATGCGCTCTTCCTTGTCCTCGCCCAGAGCCGCAAACACGGCCTCGTGACGGCGCATCCGGTTGCCGGTCTTCACCGGTGCCGATTCAGCCTTGTCGATGGCCACAGCACTGATCGACGCGTTCGATTCGTGCTGCGACTCAGTCCATACCTGTCTTGCGTTGATCAGCTTCATGCTGCTTCCCTCTTCAATTCTTTGGTCTTTGCCCGATACTCGGCCTTGATGGTTTTCAGTTCTTCGATGGTGTAGCGCTTAGGCTCATGCGGGCCTTCGAGCCAGTCCACCTTGTCGGCGCCGATGCGCTTTACCAGCTCGATGCGGTAATTCACGATGTCGCCGGACTTGTGGTTGTTACACGGTGCGCACTGCTTCCAGACATTGAGCGGTTCGAAGCGCAGCTCAGGGTTCGCTCCCACGGTGCGGTAATGTCCGGCGTGGTATTGGCCTTCGTGGTGACGGCCGCAGCTCACGCAAGGCAGCGCGGCATCACGCAGGCGAATCCACTCGTTGAATACAACCTGCGTTTCCCGCGTGTGATCGGCCCGGCTCTTGAGCCTCTCTTTACGGGCCTTGATCTCTTTGCGCTCGATCTGGGCTAGGGACTTGCGGGCCTTCTCCTGGTTCACGTCCTTGATCGCAAGGCCGCAGGCCCAGCTGCATACCTTTTGTGCGGTGGAGAACGACGGTTTGAAGCTCACTCCGCAGGCCGGGTTCTTGCACTTCTTCGTCTTTGCTTCCTTGAGAGCGACTCTCATGCGTAACTCCCCAACTGATCAGCAGCAGAAAGCGCGTCAGCTTCATTCTCAAAGTGCGCAGACAACACCAACCGCCAGCAGGCGTTGAAGACATCGCGGTAAAGTGGCTCGAAAGCGGTGTCATCCATGCTTGCCCAACTGATCGACTTGGCCTCTTTGCGGATCCCTTCAGGTGTGTGCACCAAGTGGAAGTGTCCGGCCTCGATCGTCACCCACTCACGGAAGGCTTCGCGGCTCTTGTCTACTGCCGGGAAACGCTCAGCACGCGCTGACTCAAGGCCGGTGATGTAAGCCGCAACCGCGTGCGAGAGCTGCCCCGGCTTTCCGCTTTGTGCCTCGAAGAACTTGGCCAGCCCTTGAATGCCACGCATCTCCTGGCGCGGAATCAGCCCACCGACCGGTTCCCAGTACTCCCAAGCCAGGTCGAGCATCGAGAAGAACTTGCCGTGAAACTTGCCATTGCGCATGCGGGTGAACTTGCCGTGAATGATCTGGCCTGCCTTCCATTTCTGGACGGTTTCACGGTCGGCTTCGGTGGCCGGCACCAAGCCTTGGGCGGTGCGGATCAATGCGAGCTCAGCCATGAGACGCCCTCCTCGATTCCAACTCCTCGACCTGCCTCAACAGCAGTGCCCGGCGATCTGCCAGCGCATTGGCCGCCTCGATCCGAATTTCGTCCTTCCTTTCGGCCGACGCCGCTCGCATTTCCAACATGGAAGTCTTCACGCCTTGGAGCTTTTCACGCACTGCGGGAGTCGGCCGGGTCACTTCACCGGTGATCAGGCCCGCCAGGGCGCGGCCGTCTTCGGTGACCGGCACCACCCGCATATCCGCCAAGTACTTCTGGCCGCTCTCCTGGGGGATGCGCTGCATCTGCACGGCCTTGGCGATCGCCTCAACTCGGCGGCTGGCGTCGAAGCCCACAGAGACGTGCCAGTTGACTGTTTTGCGATCTTCGCGGGCCTGGCTGACCAGTCGCTCGTAAGCACTGATGAACGCCATCCGGGCACCGACCTTGTCGCCGGCATCGAGGACCGGCTTTGCCGCGCCCAGGGCGATCTGGATCTCATCGGTCAACACCACGGTTTCGAACTCGTCATTCGTGGTCATGGCGATGGCCCATGCCTCGTCCTTGCCCGGGCGACCGTCTTCAGCCTGGATACGTTGCAGCACGGCAGCCAAGGTCAATTTGCCGGCCAGCTCGCGACGGCACGCCTGAAGAGCCTTGCGGATGTCGGTCGGGGCGAACACGGCCAAGTCCTCAGCCATCAACTCGGCAGCCGTGGCGCTGATGGTCTGGCCCAGGGTTTCGGCGGTGGCGCAGATGGCGCCGGCCAGTTGTGCGCGATCGTCAGAGGAAAGCATTGCGCTTACCCCCTTCGCGGATGTTCCGGGCAGCTTCCTGCGCGGCGTTGATGTTGGCCTGGGTGTCTTCCTGCTGGCGGGCGGTGCGGCCATTGATCTGGGTCTGGGTCACCCACTGGGTGTGGTAGCTCTCCGCGTTGGCCAGCAGCTCGCTGAAGCTGTGGCACTTGCGGATCAGCTGGGCATCGTTGATCCCGAGGTAGTACGCAGCAACGCTGTGGGCAACCTCAATGCCGAGGCGACCGATCAGCAAACCGACCTGCCCTCCCACCTTGGCGTTCCAGACTGGCCAAGCTTTGTAGCGCTTGCGGTAGGACATGGCGTAGTTCGCCCAGGTCTTGAACGTCTTGCAGGTCTGGTCTTTGGGGCCTGGCATGTCAGCAGGGATTTCAACCCGTGGCGCTTCGATGCGGTCAACGACCAGTACCAAGCTGCGAGATTGAACCGGCACGACCTTGGCGGAAGCCTGGGGCGTAATTGGTTCAATGACCGGTTCCATGACTGGTTCAAGAGAGTGACTGATTCTGGGTGCAACTGCTGCACTACCCCCTGGTGCAGGAGATTCACTAGGTGGTGAACCCGCTGCACTACCCGGGTGAATCTTCTGCGCCACCCCTGGTGCAGGAGGTGCACCACCATCCAACGTCAGGAAGTAAACGTTCGACGAGTTCCCCTTCGGTCCACCCTTCCGGATCTCCTTGCGCAACAGTCCAGCTTCACACAAGGCGGTGATGTGATTCATGACAGACCGCTTGCTGATCTCGCACTGGTCGGCGATGTGCTGGTAGGACGGCCAGCATTCACCGATATCGCTCGCGTTGTCTGCGAGCTTGATCAGCACCAGCTTGCGCAATGGATTGCCGACGCGAAGCTTCATCGCTGCGACCATAAGGCCCATGCTCATGCTGCACCTCCGGCGAAGGCGCGGAAATCAATCATCTGCACGCCTTTCCAGCTATTACAGGACATGCAAAGGGTTTGAAGATTTGCCATCGATGCCTCGCCACCCTTGCTCTCGGGAATGACGTGATCGGCCCTCAGGCGAAGTTGTTCCGAACAGCCACAGCGCAGGCAGGCGTGACCATCGCGAGCAAACACCTGAGCGCGCAAACCTGAAGGGATAGGCGATTTTTTTGACCTGCGCCGTGGAGCCTGTACGGCTGGCTGATGGATGGTGAAGTGCCCCATTCGGTTCGGGTTCCATTCGCGCCCTTTATCCGTGAGGCGAACCCCTTCAGCGCGCAACTCAATCAAACCTGCATCTTCGAGGACCTTCAACATGCGGTAAGCGGTGTCGGGCTTATCAGTGAGCAACGGCAGTTCGTCAACGATCTTGGCCTTACTCAATGCGAAGTAGATCCCGGTATCCGTCTTGATTGGATTGGCCCAGCTCGGGCACTCGTAGACGAAGGCAAACAGCAGGGCTTGCTGTGCGTTCAAGCCCCACTCGAGCGCCTTTGGCTGATTGACGGTTATCGTGTACTGCATGTCAGACAGCCGCCTCCAGCGTGGCCTTGATATGGCAGAACTCACCATTCCAGGCAGCCTTCATCGGCAACTTCTGCTTCATGTACAGGTTATGCAGGCGCTTGGCGCCATCCTTCAGCAGCACCGGGGTGTACTTCAAAAATGGGTCTTTACCTTCCTGTTCGATGGTGGTCACGCGCTCGGTGAGGTACTTATCGCGCGCCTGGCAGCCAACCCGGTACTTCACGGAACGCTTCGAATCACGCTCGGCGTTGTAGATCCAGTTGCGGGCCAGTAGTGCGTTGTTGATCTGTTGGCAGTTCACGCCATTCAGGCGCTTGCAGAATTGCGTAGGGGTCATACCGACCTGAAAGATCGATTCAAGGCTGGCGATCTTCTCGGCCTGCTGGTGGTTCTCGATGGCCAGCGCCACGTTCTGCTCTTCCAGATCGGCAGCAAGGCGCAATGCATCAGCTCGGGTCTGAGGAACTGAAAAGCTCTGCCCCCGAACAAGGCTCCAGAATGCTTTGACGAGGGTCTTCTTGAACTCGCGAACGACGGGGCCGTTGCGCATGTACGTCATAATCAGCGTGGATTGCTGCTCGTTGAGCAGCGCGAACTCGGTGGGACGCCCTCCCGTACTTTCAGATTTGAAATCCAGAAGTCCAAACTCCTCCAGATCTGCCTGATAAGTCCGGACCAGCTTGATGACGCTGGCGTGGTCGACCTTGCAGCCTTTAGCGATCGCCAGCGTGGTGGTCACGGCTTCGCCATCAATCATCGACACGATGCCGATGAAACTCGCACGCGACACGTTTTGCGAAATCTGAAAACGTGTCGCGACATTGTTCGAGGTATTGCTTGAAATGGGTTGGCTCTGCATAATCGGCCCTCTCTAGTTTTGCGAATCGGCCGACCTCTCCGTCGGCTTTTTTGTGTCTGGGATTTGGGTACTGGATAAATCAACAGCGACTTCAGGTTTCTATCTGCGCAGACCGGTAAGGCCGATACTGGCTACGTGGATTGGTGGTTAGGGATATCAGGCGGCTTCCTTTGGCTTTGAGTCTGTAAGCAACTGATACAGATCAGGCCTCAGCCCCTGAATGGTCAGCTCGCCACAAGAGGCTGCCTGCAACTTTTTGGAGAGCTCAAGGGAGGGCTTCCGATGACCGCCAGCAATTTGATAGAGGTAGCCGACACTTGTGCCTGCCTCTGCCGCGACTTGATCGCGCTCTTTCGCGGTCGCCTTCTTGAGCCACTCTTGCATCTGGGTGGTCATGGGTATTCTCCAGTTTTCTCATGCGAAGTTTATCCTCCAGCTAAATTGTTTAGCAAGAAAGAGTTTAGCTCTGGGAATATTTATCATTTAGCTAAGAGCTGCAATCATTAGCGCATGGACATTTACGCGATCAGAAAGCGCAATCTGGAAGCCCTTGCGGGCAACAGAAAACGAAAAGAGTGTGCTGAGAAGTGGGGGACGTCCTCGTCCGTCCTGAGTCAGATACTCTCCAAAAACCCGGTACGAAACCTGGGGGACGAGCTTGCGCGCCGCATTGAAGCTGCCGAGGACTTGCCTAAGGGCTATCTGGACAATGTGCGAGACACCTCAATCGTTGCAACAGAAGAACTTGGCACCCAGTATTCCGGCCTAAAGGACCTTAACCTTTGGGATGGCTCAACACCTGTTGAGGACGACGAGGTGTGCGTGCCCTTCCTGAGAGAGGTTGAGCTGGCCGCAGGATCAGGCAGGTTTGTCATCGAAGAGAGTGAAAACGCTTTCCTGCGCTTCGGAAAAAGAAGCCTTCGCCAGAACGGCGTTCAGTTTAGCCAGGCAAAGTGCGTCACTGTTCGCGGGAACAGCATGCTTCCTGTGCTAAGGGACGGCGCTACAGTCGGCGTAAATATCGGTAAGAACTCCATAGGCGACATCACCGACGGAGATCTCTATGCAATCAATCATAATGGCCAGCTACGCGTGAAGCAGGTTTACCGCCTGCCTTCCGGCATTCGGCTGCGAAGCTTCAACCGCGACGAGCATCCAGACGAGGACTACACCTTTCAGGGT
Source organism: Pseudomonas sp. GGS8 (assembly GCF_024168645.1). Taxonomy (NCBI): domain Bacteria; kingdom Pseudomonadati; phylum Pseudomonadota; class Gammaproteobacteria; order Pseudomonadales; family Pseudomonadaceae; genus Pseudomonas; species Pseudomonas sp. GGS8. Next base: position 6,220,110 of record NZ_JALJWF010000001.1, read on the forward strand.
ATTCAGGAAGAACAAATAGCCATTCTTGGGCATGTGTTTTGGTGGGGTATGTACGCCCGCTAAAAATCTGTACTGGCAGATTTTATATTCAAAAATATATCTCTTGTACGCAAACCTGAATTGCAGCAAAACCCAAAAACACTTACATGACACAGGGATGAATATGTATTTTTATCACTTCACTACAGCTTCAAGTGCACATAGAATCAAAGCATCATCACTAAAAGTCGGCAAAACCCCCTTTAGCGGAATGTCTAAGAGACTGGCTATCAGCCTCACAAACACACCAGACCCTAAAGGGCATGGATTGATGACAGGGCAAACCTTAAAAGACTCCGATCCGGAATATAACCTAGTCCTATCTCTTGGTTTGTATACACCTGTTTTAGACCCCAAGGGGTTCTATACAATCACAGTTGCAGATCAGACCGAGGCCATGCTGGTCATCGACCTTAACACCAGCAGCAGCAAATTAATTAGCTACGATAAATTATTTGAGCAAGACATCAAAAACAATGCTTATCCTGGCCTCAGCAAAGGACTATATGAACGCCTAAGCGCTGCAGCTATACACAGTGCGGACTACCCATTTTCTACCGCTCACATAACAACCGCCCAGCAAGACCAAGAAATTCTTGACATAATAAATAAAAAACGCACACACAAAGCCAGCACTTGGTTCTTCTATCTTTCTGACATTCAACCCAAGAACATAGTGCGCATCCTGTTCAAGCAAAGCGATGGATCATACAAATAGCGTAGAGAAACCCAACAGACTGGGCTCTGTGCGACATCCTTCGAAACTCATTCAAAATCGAATGAGTGCGCACATCCCGTAAAGTGTGCGGCCATTAAAGGCTGGAGCCCATAATGGCACCCCCTCCCCCGACGCAGCCTACGAACTGATTGCAGATTTCTTCATTCAAGACTATTCGACCCGAACATCATCGAGCACATGTTCGCTGACTGAAGGAGCACCGCCGCATCGGTACACGCTTCGACAAGCTGGCGAAAAGTTTTTTTGCGATGGTCACGCTGGCTTTTTGCGCTGCGGTGTTTGCAACAGCACCTTTCGTACAGAACCTAAGGCTCATGCGCAGGGCGTCATCTACCAAAGCAGTGGCGTGACCCGGGAGAATGGTCTATTAAGCTAAGAGATGACCAAGCAGTTTTTTGGAGCTTCTTCAGCGAGGGAATGCGGATGATCGAATATCAAGTACAGCCCGGTGTTATGCAGGAAGGCATTTCAATTTCGTCGCTTGTCAGGCAGGCCAGAATTAACCCCCAAGGCCCCTTGCCGTTGATCAGGTGTAATGCGGCCTTAACGACGAATGTAGGGCAAGGATTCGACGATATAATCGACTTTGCACCGAATGTTTCGTGCGTTAAGGCGTTCGGCCTCTTGACCTGTGCAGGAGTCATTTTAACCAGCACCCACGAGAGTTTTCCTGCTCGGGCCGTCGTCTATCATGCTCCGTCCGGGAATTTTGCACCGGGGAAGCTCCAAGAGCTGCTTGGCTACCTGGCAGATGCCCATGGAGCACAGCCCCCATTAAATTCAATATTAGCTGTTTACGCTTTTCCAAATCCCGCCGATGACGGTTATCGGGAAGAGGCACTGAAAATTCAGAACATTGGAATTCCAGGAGACAATATAGTCTTCATCCCGAATATTAGCGGCGTTACGTTTGGAATCAACTCTCATGGCCAGGTAGGTATTTGACAGCTGAATAGTGAGCGATAGAGCTGCCGACTAGGTGGCGCAGCTTTCAAATGATGAAGTATTGACGCCCCAGCAGTCAGCTTTTTCTCGTGTCACGCAGGGCAACATCAGCGCTCAAAGCCCTCAACATTAGGTACCTTCGACAAAACCAACTGGATTGAGCCCTCCCAAAAAAATCAAAGCACTGCCCGCCTCAGAGCGGGTTTTTTTTCGCCTGGAATCTGCCCTAACGACCATTTCAAATGATCCGTGACGGCATTGAGTGAAAACAAAATATGCATTGGCTAAATTTTTTAGCGTCGAGCTATTGACGAAAGATTTAGCTTATAGCTAAATTACATCCAAGCCAACGCATAACCGGCCCAGCAGCGAAAGCCGCGACCGCTCTTTAACAACCTGCGCCATAAACGATTACTCAGCGATTCGCTGGGAGGTCAGCCCCGGCCACACCTGTGGGGCGAGAGAAAGTCAGGTGAATAAAATCGCGCTGCCACTACTGGCGACCGGCGACAGACAGGCACGAAAGCCTGCCCACGATGGGATACCCCATACGGCTGTCGAGGTGTTGACCGAACTGGCGAATGACCCGGTAAGCGCCGCGAGACAGATTCAAAAATTAGCGCTCTGAGCCTCGGCTATGAGGAGCGCCGGACCTCATGCGGTGTGCCGTATCAACTCACCCAGGCATAGGGCTGTACGCCGCATGTTGTAGATACCCAATGACCGCGCCAGCAACGCTGATCGAGCTGGCGCGAACAGGGAAGCTCACCGCCGCGCCTATTTACCGAAACCTGTAATCAGCAAGCGGGAATTAGGCCTCAGGCAACACCACATCGCTGACGAAGTAACCCCGGCCTGACGCCAGTAGCGTGACCGGGTGTTCTACGAACAGTTTCACCACTGCACCTGGTCTGCCGGGTGCAGTGGGAAACCAACCGGGAATCACGACGATGGAAGCAACAATCATCAACGGCGCATGGAAGGGCCACCTCGGTCGCGGCCTTGCACCGCGGGAGCTTCAGTTCCTTCTCTGGATTGCCCAGGGATTCACCTCGAAAGAGATCGCCAGAGAGGCAGGGATCGAAGCCGGCACTGTCAAAAAGCGCCTCACCAATGCGATGTTCAAGCTCGGCGTCACGCGGCGTACCGCTCTGGTGGCCGAGGCCATGAAGCGGCAGATCATCACACCGATGTGTTTTGTTCTGGCGGCGCTGGTCGCCATCCACTCAATGCTTGATGACGAATCGATGCGTCGTGATCGCCGCGCGCCTGATCGTCGTACAGCTCAGGTCCGGATGGTGCGGCGGGCTGAATGCCCTGCTCTGGCCGTATGACCGAAACAAAGATTTCACTGGTTAGCCTTGGCGACAGGGCCAGACGGGAAATCAACCGAGGAAAAATCAATGACACCTGAGCAGAAAGTGAAATTCCTGATCCTGGCGCTCGACGCGCGCTGGCAGAAAAAAGATGCGCCCGATTACACCGCGATGACTGGCGCCGATGCGGATGCTGGTTATGCCTCCTTGGTGAATGCTGGCGAGCACTGGGATAGCCGAAACGAGACCCGCTGCGGCGACGTTGAAACGGATATCCCGTGCGACGGCGGCCGCCACTACGAAGCCAAATCGGTCGCTGCTCAGCTACCAGACGGTACCTGGGTAGGCTGGACGCACTATTACGGCGGCGGCAAACACGCCGAGCCAGACGCCATCGAGTGGATGAGCGAGGCCTACGACCTCTCCTGTGTTGAGGAAGAAAAGGTGGTGACAGTTCGCACCTCCACAAAGATCGCTGCATAGACCAACCAGCGCCACGTATAAATACAAGCCGCCTTGAGTCATGCCAGTCATCGGCAGATGGACGGCCTTCTGGCTCCATTGCTATTCTTTCAGTTCAATACATGGAGGTGATTTATGGCGAATGACGCTAGCACGACTATCAATATCCGCGCTGATATACCGACAAAACAGTTTCATGCCCAACCTAGGGATCCAAATTTTGGTAGGGATGAAACAATGAATTACAACCCCGTAAGTGGCGAACTATCAAGTCTGCGCGCTACTTTTGATCTCAAGAATACAGATGGATCGGTGCATGCCTATATAGAAGGTGGCCCCGCTTTGCTTTTCAATGGAACGGATTCAATTCCTCTTACAAACACATTTAATGGTGTGACTTTGACGGCGACACCTCAGGAGGTTGTCGATGATCCTCAATCGACTCCGGGCACCCAGGCTGATTTGCTTATCACTGCCGCAAAACCTACCGACACACAGAACGGGCTATATACCGCAAGTTATACCGTAATTTTCGATGCAGTTCCCCGCGCAATGACTGAGCTTAAAGTTAACACTGTCATAGCTCCTGCTAGTTCACTTACTTTGACAGACGAAGTAGCTATCGACGGCTCCGCCACGCTAGAAGTGAAGTATCTTTAACTGGATCACTATTTGTAGCACTTAAGACTGGCGGGCCTGCCGCCCACTGCAAACCCCATCGATCATCAGGTCCATGGGGTTTTTCTTCGCCTTTTGCATTTCATAACCGCAGTGATACTTCACGGCATAAACAATCAGAACTACGTCAGCCTGACGATAACTGCCCGATCCTCTCTATGAGAGCGCATCGGGGTGTGATCTGAATCCTGCAGCCAAGCAGCGAGCTTCCATGCAGCGAGGCCCGAGCGACGAACAGGGCCTGATACGGGGATTGGCGCCCGCCAGATCACACCCTGATGCGGACGAATCCGAGTAGTTTAAAGGTTGCAGCTGTACTGATATTCGAAGGGAAAAAATACTGTATCGACCACCAATGAAAACGGTGCGTCGATTAGCAAAAAAGGAATTAGCTTTCCTTTCGAGGTACCCACCAGCCACCAATCAAATCGCAGTCCGATGTAGGGGCAGCGATGTTTGTCGTAATCCATCCGCATAGCGGTGGCCATACACCCACTTAAACTGGCAATCAGGGCCAGCAGAATCACTTTTCGAACCACGTAACGTCCTTTTAAATGGTCGTATTCATGTCAACGTTTGGCGGTGATCAGTACCAGCAAAAAGGTAGTGACGCCGTATCAGCCACGAAAGTGAATGGTAAGTCGATGATTACAAGCGGACCGAGAAACTGCGCGAGCACGTATTCACCCTTGACGCCGTCATAGCAATCATAAGGAGGGTTCGTGACGGCCCCAAGCCAAGCGCAACCACCGAGTTGAGATATGGCCAAAATCAAGATGAGCTTCCGTAGCACGTAATTTCCTTATTACTTATCCGTTGTGTGATTTGTAGACGCTATCGCGAAAAGTTAGTCACCCTCCCTCGACACCACCTGCATGCACTCCCCTCCGCGCCCAACGGCAACCAGCGGAACGGATGAGTGCAGCCGAGTTTTGTTGGATCAACACCCGCCACTCTGGAGGCGACCATGTCAGCACTACGCAAGGCTCAGATTCAATACGACAACCTTCTGCCGCCTCCGGTGAGCGAAGACGACCTGGCGAAGATTCAATGGCTGGAAGCGAACGCTGAAAACCTGATGCGAGGCTTCGTCGTCAGCTGGGGTATCCGCGCAGATCGCAGTGAAGTGACCCAGACCGAGCTTTACAAGGCTGTTCAGGACCATGTGAACCAGCGCCAGATCGACGGCGAAGACAAGAAAGATGCCATCGGTCAGCTGGTGATCGCCGCCCTGGGTTACAGCACATCCAGCCTGATGATGGACATGGCCATCTACCTGCTCGGCTCCAAGACGGCGCTGAAGGATATCGCGCTTGAGCTTCTGAAGCCTCACGCGGCCAAGGCCGTTGCGTTTCAGGAGGAGCAGGACCGTCTTGAACAGAGGTGCGGATTTTGAGCCCACACATCCTGATCGATCAGGCCCTCGACGGCGTGGCCATACCCATTGGCCAAGAGGACATCAGCTTGTTGGTCCAGGAGCTGATCACGCGCCTCTTCACCGACGGTGCAATCACCATCGACGAGTTCAACCACTACTGCAAACGGCTGCGCGACATTTGCCAGCAGCGCAAGGAGGCATGATGACCACATCACCAGTCAAAACGCTGATCGACGAACAGCTCGAGGACGTCAGCGCCCACAACTTGCGTGAGGCTTACGGCTTGGCCGAACGCCGCGGCTACTTCGGTGCGCCAGTCGAGCAGTACGCCGAGCCTGGCTATGGTGGGCGCGTCCTTCAGGTGCTGCGTTACCGAGTTGCTCAGCTGGAGCGTAAAGAGTGAGTGGCCACGGCGCACATTTGCGCGGTCAGAACCTGGCCAAACGCTGCGCGAAGCTTCGACGGGAAGGCCTGCCGCTGACCGAGGTTGCCCAGATCGCCGGCGTCACTCGCGAGCAGGTCGCCGCCAAGATCAAGCTGGGCGAGAGGCTTCTGTCGCTGGAGGAGCATCAGTGAATACGCGTCAGCGATACCGCCGCATCTTCTTCTGGCGAAGCTCGTTTACCGCCCTCACCGTCTGCAATGCCGCGTTGCTTATCGCTGCTTTCGCTGGCCGCTTCACTCAATAACTCACACCTTCAACGCTGCGTGCATCGCGGCAAGGAACACTCATGTCCACGAATATGCGGATCTGGGATCTGGTCGACACCACCGATCCAAGTGCCACCAAGAACTTCACCGGCATGGGCGGCTTCAAAGGTACCGCCATCAAGCCGACCTACCTGATGCGCAAGGCTACTGAGATATTCGGGCCGTGCGGTGAAGGCTGGGGCTGGACTGTCCTTGAGGAGCGCTTCGACGAGGGCGCCCCGCTCCAGGCTCCCACAAAGGAATGGCCCGGCGCCCCGCTCATTAACGCCAAGCTGCATACGGTGAAAATTGAGCTTTGGTATCTGGGCAAAGAGGGCCAGAAATGCACTGTTCAGCACTACGGTCACACGCCTTTCGTGTTGCTGCAGCAAGGCAAGATCATTACCGACTGGGAGGCAGCGAAAAAATCGCTCACGGATGCCATCGGCAAGTGCCTTCAACCTCTCGGGTTCGCAGCGGACATCCACATGGGGTTGTTCGACGACGCTGCTTATGTCGAGACCGTGCGGGACGAAGTGGCGATCGCCAAGGCAGAAGACAAGCAGCAAGAGATCGAGCGCCAGCAGCAAGAGCGCCTGGAATTCATCAGGTCGGTTATAGAAACCATGGCCGGCGCCCAGTCCGCCCAGGAACTCAAGAAGATCCACGACACCGCAGTGCGCAAGCTGACGCTCCGGAAAGACACCAAGGGTGCCGAGCGCATTTCGCTGGAGTGGAAACGCATTACTGATGCCGCCGAACGGGAGAACGCAGCATGACTCAGCTCTACAAGCTCTCTGGCCAAATGGCCGAACTACAGGCGATGGCCGACACCGACGACGAGGGCCTGAAAGAGGCCCTGCAAAACACCATGGATGCGATTCAGGGTGAGTTCGAAGTGAAGGCCGACAACATCGTCATGTTGCGCCGCAACATCGAAAGCGATATCGATGCCATCGACAAAGAAGTCGAGCGGCTCAACGAACTGAAACGCGTGAAGAAGAACAGCGTCAGCCAGATCAGCGACTACCTGCGCCGCAATATGGAGGCTGCGGACATCAAGTCGATCAAGCGCCCTCTGTTCACCATCACCCTGGCTCTGGCACCGGAAAAGGTAATCGTCGATAAAGAGGACGAGATCCCCGACGACTTCATCGAAACAAAGACCGTGTTCTCGCCGGACAAAAAGACGATTGCAGCGAAGCTCAAGGAAATCCGCGATCACAACGCCGCGGTGCGCAAGCGCATTGAAGCCGGCGAAGACGCCGAGGCCGACCTGTTGGAGGAGCCTATTTGGGCTCACCTGGAGCGCGGCGAGAGCTCAATCCGGATCAAATGAGGCAGCCATGATCAGCAACCACCTAAAGCTGGTCGAACAGCACCGGCCACAAGCACAAGCGATATCTGATCAGGTCGCCCAGTACCTAGCGGCCGGCGGGCAAATCGCACAACTGAAAAGCCCGCCGCGCAATCCGTTGCCGCCTGCCCGCTCGGACAAAGTCGATCCCGGCACGGTGCTCAAGCGAAAACCAAAAGGGTTGAATTGGGCCGAGCGCCAGGCGCTTCGCAAAATGGCGGACTCACTATGAGCAAGCGCAAACCGCATAACCTCAAGGCCCGCATCGACCGATCGTGCCGGGCACTGCTCAGCACCAACCACGTCGCGGTGGTGAACATCGATCCAAGCGGCCGCCAGGGCATGATCAACTGGAAGAACTGCAAAAACATCCCGCCCGGCCAACGTCTCGCCGAGGCGGTCTGCGACCTCCCGCACCGCTGGACAATCTACGTCAGCGTCCAGTGCCGCGATCAGCGCGGGCACCGCTACACCAAGTCGGTAGAGGTGGCGCCCCAGGGCAACTACCTGGCCGCGCACCTCGAAGACGTGATCGAGGAAACCTACAAAGACCTGGTCGCCGAGAGCAATCCGAATCATCGGGTCGCATCGGGCTGGATTGCCGTCCCGGCTGAGGTCTCGCTCACGGAAGAACAGGCCGCCCGGGTGTTCGACGCCGTGGGTGTCTGGAGTCAGCAAAGAGCCGCATGAGACGTATCAACCATCAGGTGCGCCAGCGCCTTCGCCAGTCGCAATTCAACCTTCCCCCAAGCGGCCTGTTGGCCATCCCGGAGAAACAGCAATGCCAACCCCAACCGATACCGCCGAGTTCCTCGAAGAGCTGAACGGCGGCGCATTTGCCAGCCAAATCGGCCACGCCCTTTCCGAAGTAGCCGCTGGAGTAGTTGACCACGGCAAGGCCGGCAAGCTGGTGATCACTCTGGACTTCAGCCAGATCGGCGAGTCCAGCCAGGTGAAGATCAAGCACAAGCTCGACTACAAGGTGCCGACCAAGCGCGGTACTCGAAGCGAGAACACCAGCCTGGACACGCCGATGCATGTCGGCTCCGGCGGAAAAATCACTCTCTTCGCGGAAAAGCACGATCAGCTCTTCAGCCGCGACCAAGCACCTATCACTCCCCGCACCTAACCGCTCGACCATCAAGGAACTGACCAATGTCTCTGACCAAAGAAGCGATCCAGCTCATCACCGACACCGCGCTCGAAGCGAGCGGCAAGGCGCTGGCCACCCAAACGCCTACCATTGTGCTGCCCGAAGGCTGCCAGGTCGTCACTCTCGAAAAATGGCAGGCCGGGCGCAGCCGTTTCCGTGGCATCTACTCGACCCATTCGCTAGCCGACTTCAGCTCTTACGTTTCGGATCGAGCTGTAGCGAACGCCAAGGGCTTCATCGATCAAGACGAAATGACCTGCACGTTGCTCTTCAACCTGGGCACCGATGCATTGCCAGGTCACGCCGATGATCGCGCACTGCTTCGATTGAAAGCGTCCGCTGGTTACAAGGCTGCACAGGCAATCGGCGGACGGGCTATGACACAGAAGGATTTGAGCGACTGGATCGAAGACTGGCATCAGTACCTCACGCCGGTCGATGACGAAGGCAACGCGATCCCTGTCGCGAAGGCGATCGCAGCAGTGCGAACTATCACGATCAAAGCGACCAGCGAATCCGAGACAACCGTCGGCGACACCAGCGCCAGCAGAAGCGCCATGGACCAGATCGAGGCCCGCAGCAAAGAAACCCTGCCCACCTCGCTGCTGTTCAATGTGATCCCGTACGAAGGCCTGACCGAACAGCAGATCATGCTCCGCGTGTCGGTGATCACAAGCGGTGCCCAGCCGGCTTTGAAATTGCGCTGGGTGGGTGAAGAGGTTCAGCGAGAGGACATCGCACAGGAGTTCAAAACAGTGCTTCAAGATAAGATCGGTGATGCTGCCGCATTGTCTTTGGGTACTTTCGATCCGAAGTAAGCCTAGCGGGCCAAGCATACTGCCAAAGGCAGCATCGCCTATAGTGCAAGTATGCGCTGCAGTCGAGGTGGATATTCCCGATAGACAGGGCACTTAGATAAATCTCGAGCAAAGTAGTAATTTGTCGAGCGATTTATCGCAACCTGATTATTTACAGCCACCTCGCACCGAGTAAGTGTAGAGTTTGGCTGATCTGCAATGATGGATAGCTTTGGGGATATGGGAATTATCATCATATCCTCAAAGCAATCTGGAACTATGAATTCACCATCAACAGCGCGAACGATACCCCACTCCGTATTACGATTATCGTGCCGAAAAGCATTAATGTAACCGACAACATGAATTCCAGCGGCAAATCGTCCAGGCATGACGCCATCCCTAAAAAATATAGTGTGGTTGCTCTCTAGTATCTCCTGCTGATCCTTGGTCAAGGGATCGCTTGAAATTCTATCAACTTGCACATCCGGCAACCCATCCAACTTAAACTTCTGACGACTTCTCCACAGAGAGAAAAAATCCTCGACAACAATTTTTTCGAAATACCCGATAACGGTAACGGAGCCACTCTGAATACCGCGAACTAGATTTTGAAATCGATCTTCTATTCGCTTACCGATTCCAACTTCAGTGCGTTGGTCCCACACGCGCTTGGCGCAAAACAAACTGTTATTTGATTTAATCTTTAAAACCTTTTTAGCGTTGTAACTGAATACTTCAACAAAACCTTCAGTATTCGAAAATCTATCGATACAAGCTTTAGGAAACACATGCTGATCGGTAGTCAGCTTGTAAGGATTTCCCTTTTGAGTTGCTTCGAACTTCATGCTCGCCTCACTACTTTTTGATGAGACGAATATCCCACAACTTCAACTCGCCGGCGAGGATTCCCCATGTCCGCACAACAGAAGAAACATCCCTTCGATTTCAAAACTCAATACGGACTCGGCTTCAGCACTCAGGACGATGAGATCGTTGTCGACTTCTTCTGTGGTGGCGGCGGCGCCGGTACCGGGCTGGAGATGGGGCTGGGCCGCGCGGTGAATGTCGCGAAAAACCACAGCCCTCAAGCGATCAGCATGCACACCGTCAATCACCCAGGAGCAGTGCACTACACCACCGATGTGTTCGATGGCGATCCGGATACCGAGTGCGGTGGGAAGGCCGTTGGATGGTTCCACATGTCCCCTGACTGCACACACCACAGCCAGGCCGCTGGCGGCCAGCCGCGCAAGCGTGAGATTCGCAACCTGTCGTGGATCGGCCTGAAATGGGCGGGCAAGAAGAAGCCTCGCGTCATCAGCCTGGAGAACGTGAAACAGATCCTTCAGTGGGGGCCGCTGATTGCCAAGCGCTGCAAAGCCACCGGCCGCGTCGTGAAGTTGGGTGGTGGCATCGCCGAGCCAGGCGAGGTGGTCCCGGTCCACCAACAGTTCCTGGTGCCTGACCCGAAACGGCGCGGCCAGACCTGGGCCACATTCGTCTCTGAGCTGCAGCACCTGGGTTATGTCGTCGAATGGCGAGTGCTCAAGGCCTGCGACTTCGGCGCGCCGACCAGCCGGGAACGCCTCTTCATGATCGCCCGCTGTGACGGTGAGCCGGTTGTCTGGCCGGCGCCGACCCATGCCAAGCACCCAGCAAAGGGTCAGCAGAAGTGGCGCACCGCCGCTGAGTGCATCGACTGGACGATCCCAAGCAAAAGCATCTTCGACCGTCCAAAACCACTGGCCCCGGCCACCCTGCGTCGGATCGCCAAGGGCATGAAGAAGTTCGTCATCGATGCCGCTGACCCATTTATCGTGCCAATCGCGAACTGGTCCGGCGAAAGTGTTCAGTCAGCGCACGACCCACTGCGCACCGTGACCTCTTGGCCGCGCGGCGGATCGTTCGCCATGGCCAGCCCGATCATCGCACCAGCCACGCATCATGGCAGCGACCGAATCAACGACCCGCACGCCCCGCTACCGACAGTCACCTGTGCCAACCGCGGGGAACTGACGCTGATCAGCCCGGTAATGGTCGGTGTAGGTGGCCGCGCGGGACAAACCGAACCGCGCCCAGGCAACGAGCCGAGCTACACGATCACAGCGAAGGCCGACACCGCGATCGCTTCTGCTCACCTGGTGAAGTTCCGGTTTACCGATGAAGGCAAGGCGCTCGATGAGCCGCTACCGACCATCACCAGCGGTGGCAATTACCAACGCCCGGCCGGCGCAGCCCACGCGATGGGCATCTCGACGGTGTTCATGGCGCAGATGAATGGCGGCTTCAACACCACCGATGCCAAGAGCGTTGATGACCCCATGACCACGGTGACCAACACCGGCAGTCAGCAGCAGCTGGTGACCGCCAACTTGGTGCACCTGCGTGGCAATTGCGATGCACGGGATGCTGCCGATCCGCTGCATACGATAAGCGCTGGCGGCACCCACCACGGCCTGGTCACCGCATTCATGGAGCGTCAGTTCGGCGCCAGCGTTGGCCAGGCCGTGGATGAGCCAGCACCAACCATCACGGCGGGCGGCGGCGGTAAAAGCTCGCTGGTCGAATTTCAGCTTTCGCCAGAGGTTGAAGCTGGTGCACTGCGGGTCGCGGCATTCCTGATCAGCTACTACGGTACCGAGAACGTGAGTGGTGCCGATGAACCCGCGCCAACGATCACCACCAAGGATCGGCTGGGCTTGGTCACCGTCACCATCAAGGGCACGCCCTACGTGATCGTCGACATCTGCCTACGGATGCTGCAACCGGCCGAGTTGTACAAGGCTCAGGGTTTCCCCGCCGACTACATCATCAGCCATGGCGCCGACGGCAAGCCGTTCACCAAGACTCAGCAAGTCCACATGTGCGGGAACAGCGTCAGCCCTCCACCGATGGCGGCACTGGCTAGGGCCAATGACCCTTGGCGTGTGGCTGAGCGGCAAGCAATTGCGGCTTAAGACTCATCGACGAGTCGGAACCGCATTTCTACCGGTGCGCCAGGCGCTTTGATTTCGTCGATCTGTACATGCCTGGCACCGCACCCGGCACAGTTGAATACCTGGCCGTCGATGTTTTTGTCGTAGTGCATGTCGACTTCAGTTTCCTTTCCGCATTTCTGGCAAACGAATTTCACAGTCATTGCTGTAACTCCGGCATCAAGTGAGACCTCATGTTAGTCCGGAATCTGGGAGGTAAAGCATCAATCACTCACCGTCCGGGCATGACCCGGCATAGGACGCCCATGCCCACAGAAAACAAACCGGCCGAGCCGCTACCGAGCTTGGCGACCGGTGCAGGCCTCGATGCATCGACCTGGACCGACTACGTCAAACGCCTGCGTCATGACTGTGTTGGCGCAGGCGTTCGAGATCACTGCACCGCTGACGCGATCTTCATCGTCCAGGCTAAGCGGATCATCTACGGCATGGATACCGACTATAGCGACAACCGCGTCTTGCTCGATCATTGCAACGAGGGTGAATGGTTCTCGCCGAAGGAGTATTGGGCCGATCAAGATCGCGATGAGCGAGCGGCCCTTAACAAGGCGATGCAGGAGTGGTCAAGCTGCCAATTCATGAAGGCATCCGAGGATGATCAGTGGTACGTCCTTGGCGAACTGAGCGGCCATAGCGTCACCGGCTGGACGGAAAGCTGGGAATACGTCAATGCCCACTTCACCAAAGACGCGGCCGAGGCGTTCATCCGGCGCAAGAAGCACGACTATCGCAAAGGCATGCGGGTCTACGTCGACTCGCAGTACTACGCCTGGGAGTTCAACGCGATCAAAGAAGCGATCCTCAACGGCACGCTAACCTACACGCCGAAGGTGGCCGCATGAAGCGCATTTACCTCAGCGGGCCAATGACCGGCCTGCCCGGCCTCAACTTCCCCGCCTTCGCCACAATGACTGCCAACCTGCGCGACGCCGGCCACGCCGTCACCAACCCCGCCGAGCTCAACCCTGACGGCGGTTCCTGGAACGACTGCATGCGCCGCGACATCGCCGCCCTGATGGACTGCGACACCGTGGCCACGCTCCCGGGCTGGGAGCATTCAAAGGGCGCCCGCCTCGAAGTGCTGATCGCTGAACGCCTCGGCATGACGGTGGTGGATGCCCATGATCTGATATCAATGGAGATTGCAGGATGATCAGTCCTGCTTTTGTTTCCAATAGTCCATTCGCTTGACCGGGTCAGAAACAGTTGCGCCGCATTGCTCGGCGTACTTGTTTAGAAGAATTGAAAAATTCGCGCCGTCATTATTGATTTCCTTTGTCATCGACTTGATAGCCATCTCAGTTCTAGCGCGAGTCAGCTTCTCACTTGTAAGTGCCGTCGAGTATTCCAAGGCGGTATCCGCAGCATTTCGGCTGCGCTCAGTAAGTTCCGGTTGCTGGGTGTCGAAAACTTTCGCTGAAATCAAGTAGAACCCGGCGCATTCAGCCAGCTCATGCGCAAGATTGTTTGCAGCTCGCTCGGGCTCATACGCAGAAGCAGAACAAAGCGGCAGTAGCAGTGCAAAAGGAATATATCGAACCAAATCAGAGCATCCTTTCTCGGCTTGCGAAGTGCAGGCATGTAAGACACCAGTAAAGCACACCAGTAACTCCCTCCCCTTCAAAGTCAGCCGCTATCTCGAGGAAGCGGCAAACCGGCGAGCCCGACCAACACCCCAAGCCAACATTCTGGTCATCGATTCGCCCGGGCGAGCGTCGACAGCCTCCTCATGCAGCGCCGTACCATCGGGAGCATAAATCCCGATGAACATCTCGGCGTTCCCACCTCGCGATAGCCTGACCTGCACGTCGATGAGAGTCCCGTCGCTAAGGATTTCGTCGTGTATTCGGTGATTGAGCGTGGGGTCTGCCCAGCCCCAGAAGACATCGCCTCGAACTCTCATAGAGCCCCCTGCCTGCTTCTTGTCAGGGTCAACAGAATCCAAAAATAGATCTATGAGAACGAAGTTCAACCGCACTGAAGCAGCATCTGACAACTGGCCGTAATAACTGTACGAGATCAAAATTTTTGTACAACTTTCAGCCGCTATAGCGGCAAGGACAGGTAGTGCCCATGGAAAACAAAATCGCCGAGCCGCTGAAGGTTGAGCGCTCGACAGTCACGAAGCTGGTCATTACCGGCGCCCCGCGGCTTGATCCGATCACCGTGTTCCTCGAGGACTTCGGCCGCCGCGACTGCCCGACTGAATCGAACCCGAACTACCAGACCGCCCAAGGCAAGATCACCATCAATTGCTGGGACAATAGTTGGAACGCCTATTGGGGTGGCATGGGGCCGCGTACCGTCGCGCAGTTCGTAGCCGATTGCGGCTGGGACTACGTTCTGAACTGCTTGAATCGCGGCATCAGTTCCACTGTCTTCAGCGGTGACGCGCTGCATACCCTGGCCAAGAAGTGCGTCGTTCAGCGCCGTCGGCAGCAGACCGGGCGCCACGACTGGGAACTGGGCGAGCTGAGCAAAGGTGAAGCCTGCGAGCTTTGGCATGACATCAATGTTCTGCGCAGTATCGAAAGCTCAAACGAATGCTGGCATCAAAGCGCGCTGCTGACCGAGCTGTTCGGCGAGGAGTGGCATTACTCGCTCAATGGCAAGGCTGTCGAAGAAAACCACGAATTCACTTACCTGCGCCGCGTTGTCGAGGCAGTTCAGCAAGCACTGCGCCAAGAAAATCAGCAGACGCCACCGCCCTCCTTCACCGAGCAGTTCATCGAAGACCACCTCGGCAAACTCCCGCTGAAGTTGTAATCCCCCCTTCAAGGTCAGCCGATATAGCGACGCCACACGAAACTGGAAGCTCAGATAGCAGTTTGAAGATTATCGGTACTGGCTTCGAACGGGCTATTCATAAAAGCGTCCCAGCATTTGTAGGCGTCGTGCTGTCTCTTGCGGGCCACATCCCAATCGGGCCCCGAAAGACACTTTGACGACACCAACATCATCATTCCCATGGTAGCGGCGTCGAGCTCTAACAGGAGCTGATGTGATTTGATCCTGAAGTCATCGATAGATGCCATTTGCTTCGCCTCGGACGGAATTCACCACCATCAAGAAACAACCGTTCCTCGGTCGGTGGAGTACAGCGATAGCCAATGATTCACTGAATCTGACCGCCGGTACGATTTAACTAAACCTCCCCCTTCGAAGTCAGCCGCAATAGCGGCAAAGGAAAAGTCATGCCTGAAGAAACTGTTTTGATTGACGCCCTACCAGTTGAACGCGACGCGCAGGGCTGGTGGTCCCACCCCGATTACCTGTCGGAATTCGACGACGAAATTACCGAAGAGCAGTTCAACGACTGGTGCAAGCGCCACCAGGTGGAAACGAAGATCACCTACATGGAAAGCGACGTCTCGACCGATGTGTTCAACGTTTATATGGAAGACGGCCAAGTCGATTGCTCGGCGTGGGAGATTCAGCACCCCGCCGAACCGGGTTGGTTCATTCTGTCGATCCACGACGCCGAGGATGGCCCTGTTTGCATCTGGGGCCGGCGGGTGACGCCATGATCGCCCTCGCCTGGTTCGCCTATGTGTACTGCTACAAGGGGCCGCGGTGATAATCGAAAAGAGCTCGCCCTAACCAGGTGCTGGACGGCGCCAGCACATATAGCACCTGGCAGGACGAGCTGGGAAACCTTACGCGCTCCGCAACGCCACGTCCCTACGCAATTCTGAACAATTCACAACTGAACAGCCTGCCGGTGTACGGCGTTTAGCGAATGAGGGTTCGCCCTGCACGTATGACCTTGCCATCCATGGACTGGTAAAGAGTCATGCGGCAGGGTGAACTGCTGAAACGATACAGCAACTTAATTACTTTTCAAAAATTTATACATGACCTGCCGGTACACGGTGGGAAGGAATTCTCATGCCTCTCGAAAATATGCCCGTCATGAAGTGCCCCAACATCAAATCAATCCCCACGCACTTGCTCGCGCCATACGAAAAGCAGGCCCTGCGCAATCACAGCCAGTCTCTGCAGCCCCTCGCTGGGCGTGGCGGCATGGCTGCATGCGAAATTCTTGGAGTCGTGCGCGGGCTCAGCTAGGGCGAACTCAAGGTTCGGCCGGAGGACGAAGCCGAGCTCATCAAGTGGGTCGCCAGCAAATCCTAACCACCTTCTGCCGCCACGCGCGGCATGGAGCATCACAATGGCAAAAATTCTGGCCCAGATCACGGTCAAGTTGCCGCGCCTCATGGAGGCGGGCGAATACAGGAAGCTCCGGTACGCCGGCGGAAAGCCGAGTCTGCAGCAATTGAAAAAATGGATTGAGGAAGGCGAAGTGGTAGGCGAGATAAAAGGCGGGATGTATTTCGTTGACGTGCAGGCAGCAGTCATGGGTTCAAATGACCCGCTGCTGGCGCAAATGATGGAGGTAGGCTGATGGCTGCCCGGCCGCGCACGCTGAAAAACAGGAAGCTGCCGCCGAATCTTTATCCGAATGGGAAGTACTGGCGATACCGCAACCCAATCACGGGATTAATGACCAGTATCAATCGCCCGCTGGAGGAGGCAATCAAGCTGGCCCGGGCGGCCAATCTCAAGCTGGCGACGCTGGTCGTCGATGACGGCGCCCTGCTCACTCTGCTGACTGGCGATCGCCTGCCAACGGTGAGCAACCTGGTGCAGCGATTTACGGATGAATGGCTGGTTGACAAGGGCTACGCGGCGCGAACATTGGAAGAGATCAAATTCAAGCTTGAGCGGTACCGGCAGGATCTCGGCGACCGGCTGATCGGGCAGATGGATGTGCTGGCCATGGCCGAGTACCTGGACCAATTCAGCAACAATGCCTACACGAAGCACCGCGGGCTGTGGGTTCAGATCTTCGCCTTCGCCGTGGCCAAAGGTTTGGCCGAGCGCAATAACGCTGAACTGACACTGGTGAAGAAGGAAGCGGAGAAGAAGCGCCAGCGGCACACGCTCGACGGGTTGAAGACAATCATCGACGCTGCGACCACGCCGCCCTGGCTGAAGCGTGCCATTCGCTTGGCATTGGCCAGTCTTCAGCGTCGTGAAGATATCGTCACCTGGGTGAAGTCTGCTGTCGACATGGACAAGAACACACTGACGGTGTCGCCCGGTAAGACTCAGGGTTACGACAACCCGGTTCACCTGAAGATCATCATGGGCGCAGCGTTGCGTGAAGTTGTCGGCGAGTGCCTACGGTCGCCGCTCGTGTCACCGTACCTCATCCACTACAAGCCGAAAGCCCGTCGCCGGGAACAGATCGCCGCAAAGGACCACTGGACGTCGGTGACTCCGGACTACCTGACCAAGGAGTTCAGCAAGGCCAGGGATGCGGCACACGCCTACGACCATGTGCCGGCCGGTGAGCGCCCCACTTTCCACGAGATCCGCGCTTTAGGGGCATGGCTGTACGAGCAGCAAAATTTCCCGCAGGAGTACATTCAAGCGTTGATGGGGCATGCGGACGAGAAGATGACGAAGCACTATCAGGAGGGGCACGACGAAAAGAAGATCGAGTACCTGGAAGTGGGCGCCGAGTTGGCGTTCTGAGGTGGGGGTTTTGCAAAAGTTTTGCAAAAGTTTTGCAAATCGCAGAAAGCAAAAAGGGGTCACCGTTTCCGGTGACCCCTCTAGACCGCCCAGCAGAGCGGATTTTGTTTGGTAGGCGCGATTGGACTCGAACCAACGACCCCCACCATGTCAAGGTGGTGCTCTAACCAACTGAGCTACGTGCCTGCTGTGAGGCGGCATTCTACGGAATTCCGGAGGGGTGTCAACACCTTTTTTTCACCTAACCCTATGAATATGCAAAATATTTAATTTCGCTGTGGCAAAGAAGATTTTCCGGTGGCTGGCGGTCGATTTTTAACTCGGGTAGGATCAATGCACTCGTAAAATATATTAAACAGAGGCTACAGGATGGCGAACACCCCCTACCCAGAGTCCTATTACGCCGCGTCGGCCAATGCAGCGCCAGCGCGCCCGGCCTTGCAGGATGATGTAGAGACTGATGTCTGTGTAATCGGTGCCGGTTACACCGGCCTGTCCTCTGCCCTGTTTCTGCTGGAAAACGGTTTCAAGGTTACGGTGCTGGAAGCCGCCAGGGTCGGTTTTGGCGCGTCAGGACGCAACGGTGGCCAGATCGTTAACAGCTACAGCCGTGATATCGATGTGATCGAGCGCAGTGTCGGCCCCAAGCAAGCTCAGTTGTTGGGGCAGATGGCGTTCGAGGGCGGGCGGATCATTCGTGAGCGGGTCGCCAGATATAATATCCAGTGCGACTTGAAAGATGGCGGGGTGTTCGCCGCCATTACCGACAAGCAGATGGGCCATCTGGAGTCCCAGAAGCGCCTGTGGGAGCGTTTCGGTCACACGCAGCTTGAGCTGCTGGATCAGCGTCGCATCCGCGAGGTAGTGGCTTGCGATCAATACGTCGGCGGCATGCTCGACATGAGCGGCGGGCATATTCATCCGCTCAATCTTGCCTTGGGCGAAGCAGCAGCCGTGGAGTCGTTGGGCGGCTCTATTTACGAGCAATCGCCGGCAGTGCGTATCGAGCGCGGTGCCAACCCGGTGGTGCATACGCCTCAGGGCAAGGTCAGGGCCAAATTCATCATCGTCGCCGGCAACGCGTACATTGGCAATCTGGTGCCGGAGCTGGCGGCCAAGTCGATGCCCTGCGGGACTCAGGTGATCACCACCGAACCCTTGGGCGATGAATTGGCCAAACGTCTGCTGCCTCAGGACTACTGCGTCGAAGACTGTAACTACCTGCTCGACTATTACCGCCTGAGCGCCGACAAGCGTCTGATTTTCGGCGGCGGTGTTGTGTATGGCGCGCGGGATCCAGCGAACATCGAGGCGATCATTCGACCGAAGATGCTCAAGGCCTTCCCGCAACTCAAAGACGTGAAGATCGATTACGCCTGGACCGGCAATTTCCTGCTGACCCTGTCGCGTCTTCCTCAGGTCGGGCGCCTGGGCGATAACATCTACTACTCCCAGGGTTGCAGTGGCCACGGCGTGACGTACACGCACCTGGCGGGCAAGGTACTGGCCGAGGCATTGCGAGGTCAGGCTGAACGCTTCGACGCCTTCGCCGACCTCCCCCACTACCCGTTCCCCGGCGGGCAATTGCTGCGTACGCCGTTCGCAGCGTTGGGCGCCTGGTATTACGGATTGCGGGACAAGCTCGGATACTGACCGATAGAGGTGAAAAAGGGGCCGCTGAACGCAGCCCCTTTTTTGTATCCGCCGGGGGAAGTCAAACCCTGATTCAGAAGTCGACCGTCGCCGAAACGAGGTAGGTTCGTGGGGTCGAGAGCGTCAAGCCCGGCTCACTGTCATCCGAAGCCCCAGCCGAGCTCCAGTAGCGCTTGTCCGCCACGTTCTCGACATTGGCACGCAGGGTGATGTTCTTCTCGTCGATCTTGAACGCGTAACGTGCGCCCACGTCGAAACGCTCCCAAGAGTCGATTTCCTTGTCGTTGGACTGGTCCAGATACTGTGAACTGGAATAGATACCGCGGCTGGTCAGGGCCAGGCCCTGTACGGTCGGCACGTCCCACTCGGCGCCCAGGTTGACGTTGTATTTCGGCGTCGCAGCCGCCCGGTTGCCGTCAAAGGTGCCATTGGTGGTATTGGTCAACTCGCTGTCGATGTACATGACACCACCAAGCAGGCGGAAACCCTTGAGTGGCTCACCGAACACACTCAGTTCCACACCGTCGTTTTGACGCTTGCCGTTCGGGCCGAAGACTCGCGTCGTGGCGTTGGTCTCATAGGCCGGCTGCTTGATCCGGAACACCGCAGCGGTCACGGCGAACGCACCCGCGTCATACTTGGCGCCGACCTCGACCTGCCGGCTGATGAACGGCGGAAATATCTCGTCTTCATTCACCGAAGTCGACGGCGCGATCTTGCCTTGGCTCAAGCCCTCCATGTAGTTGGCATACAGCGACAATTTGTCGGTCGCCTTGAACAGGATGCCGCCCGACGGCGAAACCTTTTCCTCGTCGTAGGCTGTGTCGCCTTTGATGTTATCCGTCCAGTCATCAACCTTCACGCGCTGCCAGCGAGCGCCGAGGGTCAGCAGTAGCCGATCATCGAAGAAACCCAGTGTGTCGGACAACGCCACGCCGCTGAAGCGGTTCTCGGTGTAGACCTTCGAATCGAATCGAGTGGGCCTGACAGGTGTTGGTGTTTCCACCGGTTCGTAGAGGTTGCTGCGGGCGGCGGCATAACGGGCACCGCCATTTTCGAAGTCCATGTAGAAATAGCTGGCGGCCAGGTTAACTTCATGGCTCACCGGACCAGTATGAAACCAATTGCGCACCCCTGCCGTGGCCGTCCGGACATTTTCGTCGCGAGTGAAATCACGTGGCTGAACGCTGAAATCACCTGCGTTGTTGGTGACCGCAACGGCATGCCGGAGAAAGTCATGGTTGCTTTTACGCGCGCCCACACCGCCGTACAGCATGACGGAATCGCTGACATCGAATTCACCGTTCACCGCGCCGAAAGTGTCGTTGGTATTCGCCTTGCTCCAAGGCTGCGCATAGTTGCGGCGGACATCGCCGGCATGTGGAACCTGGGCGTTGGCGCCGACCTGCACGCGCTCCTGCGGCGCGTCGGTATCGCGCTCGGTGCGTCCGATATCCGTCGACAGTCGCAGGCGCTCACCGCGAAAATCCAGGCCCAGCACAGCCATCTCGCGGTCGACACTCTGATGGTCCCATTCGGTGTCGCCGGACTGCTTCACGCCATTGAAACGAATACCGAACTTGTTGTCTTCACCAAAGCGCCGGCCGACATCCACGGCGCCTCCCACCTGACTGTCGGAAGCGTAGCTACCGGTGAGAGAAGTGATGGGTTTGTCGGTCGCGCGCTTGGGCACCACGTTGATCCCGCCACCGACGCTGCCCCGTGGCGAGATGCCGTTGATCAGCTCGCTCGGGCCTTTGAGGATGTCGACGCGGTCGGCCATCTCCATGTCGATCGTATAGGTCGGCAGGACGCCGTAGAGGCCGTTATAGGAAACATCGCTGTTGAACAGGCTGAGCCCGCGAATGGTGAACTGCTCATAACGTCCACCCGCCGGGTTGGTGACGCGAACCGACGGATCGCTGGCAACCAGATCGCCCAAGGTGCGCGCCTGTTGGTTCTTGACCACCTCGCTGGTGTAGGTGGTCATGCTGAACGGCGTGTCCATGAAATCTTTCGAGCCCAGCAAGCCTTGTGACCCTTTGCGCGCGACTTGACCACCGGCATACACCTCGCCGTCCGCCCCGCCCGTGGCACCGAGAACCGAAGTCGGCGCCAGTTGCAGGCTGCCGCCTTCTGGCGCCGGGGTCAGGATGTACGCCTGCTCGCCCACCGACTGCAGTTGCAGACCGGAACCCTGCAACAGTCGAGCAAAGCCCTCCTCGACCGCGAACTCACCGGAAAGACCGGGGCTATTGCGACCGCTGACGAGCGCCGGATCCACTGACAGATTGACCCCGGCCAGCCCGGCGAATCGGGTCAGCGCGGCGCTGAGGCTGCCGGCCGGCACCTGGTAACTGCGTCGAGAAGCATCGTCAGCCCAACCCGCAGTGATGAACAACGGACAGGCACTCAGGCTCAACAACAGACTCAAGTGCAACAACGGGCGCAGCCTGAATGGAGCCAGACGCGTACTGCAAGACATCACTGCGGGCATGAAGAATCTCTCTGATTTCGTTTTACATGCCTTGAATGACAAGCAACGCGAAAAAAGGGGACACGCCTCAAACACTATTTTTGCGCGGCAGCAGCGTTACCCAATAACGCGTACGCGAATGCACCTCCAGCGGCAGGCTGGCCGCCAGCAACGCTAGGATGCGATCAGTGTCTTGCAGACGAAAACTGCCGGTGACGCGCAGAGTTTCCAGTTCAGGCTCCCAGCGCAATACGCCTGGGCGATAGGTACCGAGTTCACGCAGGAAATCCCCCAAGGGTTGGTTCTGCGCCATCAGCACACCGTCGCGCCAGCCTGGGGCGAACACATCGAATGGTTCCACAGCGCCAACGCCCGCCGCTTGAAGGCTGACTTGCTGGCCGCCACGCAACGAAACGACTGGCCCGCGCAGAGGCTGCAACTGCACCGTACCTTTAAGTACCGACACCTTGCACCCCGTCCGCCCCTGACGAACGCACACGTCGCTCTGACTGACAATCACGTGGCCGAAGTGCGTCCGGATCATCAGCGGCGAGGTGCCAGGCACATTCAGCGCTATTTCACCTTCTACGAGTTTCAGAAGCCGATTCTTCATATCGATATCGACGGCGCTCGCAGTGTTCAATTGCAGCGTACTGCCATCGGCCAATTGGACTTTCTTGCCCTCCCCGGTCGCGGTTCGCAGGTCGGCTCTCCAGACATCCAACGGCAACTGTCGACTGATCAGCCAGGCAGTCGGCACCAGCGCCACCGCGCCGACCGCGCGCTTGAGGACGGTGCGCCGACTCGCTTGTGGACGGTCCAGACTGGCCATCGCCAGGGCGGGCGGCAGGTTGGCAAAGCGTTGGCGCAAGAGTTGCGCCTTTTGCCAGGCCTGCTCGTGACTGGAATGACTATCGCGCCAACTCTGTAACTCGGCACGATCGCGCTCATTGGCGGAACCGGACTCCATGAGCGCCAGCCACTGCGCGGCGGCCCGCACGACTTGGCGGGCTTCAGCCGAAGGTGCTGAACCGATCACAGCTCCACCAGCAGGCAATGTTCGTAGGCTTGGGCCATGTAGCGCTTGATCGTGCGCTCCGAGACTTGCAGGCGCTCGGCGATCTCTTGATAGCCCAGGCCTTCGAGCTGGCTCCAAAGGAATGCCCGTCGCACCGGCCTCGGCAAGCCATCGAGCAATTCGTCGAGCGCTTGCAGGGTTTCCAGCAGGATCCAGCGCTGCTCGGGAGACGGCACACAGTCTTCGGGCAACAGCGCCAACGCATTGAGGTAGGCCTGCTCCAGACTACGACGCTTGTAGAAGTTGGTCAGCAGGCGCTTACCGACGGTCGCCAGGTAGGCGCGGGGCTCTTGCAGGTCAGCGATACGCTGGGAGCTGGCGAGTAAACGCACGAACGTGTCTTGGCTCAGGTCCGCCGCATCGCTGCCATTGCTCATGCGTCGTCTCAACCAGCTTTCCAGCCAGCCACGGTGATCGCGGTACAGGTCGTGGAAGGTTTGCCCCGTCGGCATCGCTGCATCACTCATCTATAGGAACCCTGCGCGAAGAAATATTTTAAATGCGACTCATTCTAATTAGTGCTGAGACGTCAAATAAAGCGCTTTGTGCGGTTTGCACCCGGTGAATACCTGAACAAATGAGCAATGGGCGGGAGATTCCGGCGTGCAGGCACCGGTTAATCAGGGCTGCGGGGGAATTGAGGGGACCTATCACGAATCGTCAAAATTCATTGCAGATCTGCGCCGGGATGACGGATGCGAATCCCTGGGGGCCAAGGGAAAGGAGAGAAAAGCTAAATCGCAGACACAAAAAACCCCGGCCTTTCGACCAGGGTCTTTGCTATCGACTCAAAGATAGCCAGCGGCTTTCTTTGTAGCTTCAAGGCGTTCAGTAGGCCTTGAAGCAGATATGGCGCAGCGGACGGGACTCGAACCCGCGACCCCCGGCGTGACAGGCCGGTATTCTAACCGACTGAACTACCGCTGCGTATCGCTTTGGACTTACGTCCAGTTAAACCGTCTGACTGGAAAGCTTCGAGGCTTTTCAATCTCGAGGCAGGTAAACCTGACTCGGAAAATATGGCGCAGCGGACGGGACTCGAACCCGCGACCCCCGGCGTGACAGGCCGGTATTCTAACCGACTGAACTACCGCTGCGCGTCGGTGGAGGCTTTTCAGCTTCCCTCTTGCTTACACAAGAGTCTCAAGAGTTGGTGGGTGATGACGGGATCGAACCGCCGACATTCTGCTTGTAAGGCAGACGCTCTCCCAGCTGAGCTAATCACCCTTTGCATCTCTGAGGCCGCGAAATTTACGCAGGTACCGAAGCTAAGTCAATACCCTGCTTGAAGTTTTTCTAAAAAAGACAAAATCGTGTCATTCCGGACGAGGTCGGCAACCGTCAGACCGCTTCCGCGAGCAGGCTTGCTCCCACTGTGGACCGCACTCGCAAGGCAACATGCTTTTTTATGTAGGAGCAAACCGGCTCCGGGCGGCGAGCCGACGATGATGGCGACACATTCAACCTCAATGCTGGAGACAGCGCCCCTGCCCTGTTACTCGCTATAAATCATCTTCTTGGTCATGCCACCATCGACCACAAACTCCTGGCCCGTGACGAAACCAGCGTTCTTCGACAGTAACCAGGCCACCATCGCCGCCACGTCTTCGACGGTCCCTACCCTGCCCGCCGGATGCTGCGCATGATCGGCGTCGGTCAGCGGTTCGGCGCGCCGCGCCGCTGGATCCCGCGCATCGATCCAGCCGGGGCTGACCGCATTGACGCGAATCTCTGGCCCCAAACTGATGGCCAAGGCGTGAGTCAGGGCCAACAAGCCGCCCTTGCTCGCCGCATAAGCCTCTGTGTCGGGTTCCGACTGCGCGGCGCGGGTCGAGGCCAGGTTGACGATGGCGCCGCTGTGAGCGCGCAGATACGGCGCACAGTGCTTGGCCAACAGCATCGGCCCACTGAGGTTCACCGCCAACACCCGGTTCCAGTAGGCCAGATCGAGGCTTTCCAGGGTGATGTTGTGCGGATCGGCCACCGCCGCATTGCACACCAGCGCATCCAGACGCCCGAACTGTCCCAGCACCTCGGCCACACCCAGCGCCACCTGCGCTTCATTCGCGACATCCATGGCGATGAACCAGGCGTTTTCGCCGAGCACCTTCGCCACTTTCGAACCACGCTCGCGATCCAGATCGGTCAACACCACCTGCCAGCCTTCGCAGATCAGCCAGGCCGCAATGCCCAAGCCAATACCGCGCGCGGCACCGGTGACCAGCGCGACGCGGCCATGAGTGCCCATGGTCGGCGTCGACAACTCGATCACAAGGCAGCCAACCCGCGCGCCAGATCGGCTTGCAGGTCTGCCACGTCCTCAAGACCGACCGCAATGCGGATCAGGCTGTCACGAATCCCCGCTGCTTCACGCTCTTGCGGCGCCAGACGGCCGTGAGAGGTGGTGCTCGGGTGCGTGATGGTGGTTTTGCTATCGCCCAGGTTGGCGGTGATGGAGATCAGACGAGTCGCATCGATAAAGCGCCACGCGCCCTCTTTGCCACCCTTGACCTCGAAACTCACGACCGCACCGAAGCCCTTCTGCTGACGCTGGGCCAGTTCATGCTGCGGATGGCTCTTGAGGCCGGCGTAATGGACTTTCTCGATGCCGTCCTGCTGCTCCAGCCACTCGGCCAGTTGCTGGGCATTGGCGCAATGCGCCTTCATACGCAGGCTCAGCGTTTCCAGGCCCTTGAGGAAGATCCAGGCATTGAACGGACTCAGGGTCGGCCCGGCGGTGCGCAGGAAACCGACGACTTCTTTCATCTGCTCGCTGCGACCCGCCACGACACCACCCATGCAACGACCCTGGCCATCGATGAACTTGGTTGCCGAGTGCACGACAATGTCCGCGCCCAGCTTCAGTGGCTGCTGCAGCGCAGGCGTGCAGAAGCAGTTATCGACCACCAGCATCGCGCCCTTGGCGTGAGCAATTTCCGACAGCGCGGTGATGTCCACCAGCTCGGCCAGCGGGTTGGACGGCGATTCTACAAAGAGCAATTTGGTGTTGGCCTTGATCGCCGCATCCCAGCCGGACAAGTCCGCCAGCGGTACGTAATCGACCTCGATACCGAAGCGCTTGAAATACTTCTCGAACAAACTGATGGTCGAACCGAACACGCTGCGCGACACCAGCACGTGATCGCCGGCACTGCACAGGCTCATCACCACCGCCATGATTGCGGCCATGCCAGTTGCCGTGGCCACGGCTTGCTCGGCGCTTTCCAGCGCAGCAATACGTTCTTCGAACGAGCGCACAGTCGGGTTGGTGTAACGCGAGTAAACGTTGCCCGGCACTTCACCGGCAAAACGCGCAGCCGCGTCGGCGGCGGTACGGAATACGTAGCTGGAAGTGAAGAACATCGGATCACCGTGTTCGCCTTCCGGCGTGCGGTGCTGACCGGCGCGTACGGCCAGGGTATCGAACGCTACGCCTTCAAGGTCGCTGTCCAGCCGACCGGCATCCCAATCCTGACTCATGCTGTCACTCCTTGCCTTGCTCTTTATTTAGTAGATACAAAACCGGCCCCTCAGGGCCGGTAGTTACTCAGTTGTTGTACAGATCAATGATCGCACTGACTGCCTGGGTCTTGACCTTGGAGGCATCGTTGCGTGCCTGCTCGATCTTGTTCAGGTAAGCCTCGTCGACGTCGCCGGTGACGTACTGGCCGTCGAACACCGCGCAATCGAACTTGTCGATCTTGATCTTGCCGCCACCGACGGCTTCGATCAAGTCAGGCAGGTCCTGATAGATCAACCAGTCAGCACCGATCAGGTCGGCCACGTCCTGGGTCGAACGGTTGTGGGCGATCAGCTCGTGAGCGCTCGGCATGTCGATGCCGTAGACGTTCGGGTAACGCACCGCCGGTGCCGCGGAGCAGAAATAGACGTTCTTGGCGCCGGCTTCGCGAGCCATCTGGATGATCTGCTTGCAAGTGGTGCCGCGAACGATGGAGTCGTCCACCAGCATCACGTTCTTGCCGCGGAACTCCAGTTCGATGGCGTTGAGCTTCTGGCGTACGGATTTTTTCCGTGCAGCCTGACCTGGCATGATGAAGGTCCGGCCGATGTAGCGGTTCTTCACGAAGCCTTCGCGGAACTTGACGCCCAGGTGGTTCGCCAGCTCCAGGGCCGCGGTGCGGCTGGTGTCCGGAATCGGGATGACCACGTCGATGTCGTGATCCGGACGCTCGCGCAGGATCTTCTCAGCGAGCTTCTCACCCATGCGCAGGCGGGCTTTGTAAACCGAGACGCCGTCGATGATCGAGTCCGGACGCGCCAGGTAGACGTGTTCGAAGATGCATGGAGTCAGAGACGGATTGGTCGCGCACTGACGGGTGTGCAGCTTGCCGTCTTCAGTGATGTAGACCGCTTCGCCCGGAGCCAGGTCGCGAATCAGGGTGAAACCGAGCACGTCCAGGGAGACACTTTCGGAGGCGATCATGTACTCGACGCCTTCGTCGGTGTGACGCTGACCGAAGACGATCGGGCGGATGCCGTGCGGATCGCGGAAACCGACGATGCCGTAACCGGTCACCATCGCCACGACCGCGTAACCACCGACGCAACGGTTGTGCACGTCGGTGACTGCCGCGAACACGTCTTCTTCAGTCGGCTGCAACTTGCCACGCTGGGCCAGCTCGTGTGCGAACACATTGAGCAGCACTTCCGAATCGGAGTTGGTGTTGACGTGGCGCAGGTCAGATTCGTAAATCTCCTTGGCCAGTTGTTCAACGTTGGTCAGGTTACCGTTGTGCGCCAAGGTGATGCCGTACGGCGAGTTGACGTAAAACGGTTGAGCTTCGGCCGAGGTCGAGCTGCCCGCAGTCGGATAACGCACATGGCCAATGCCCATGTGCCCGACCAGACGCTGCATGTGACGCTGATGGAACACGTCACGTACCAGGCCATTGTCCTTGCGCAGAAATAACCGGCCGTCGTGGCTGGTCACAATACCGGCAGCGTCCTGGCCGCGGTGCTGGAGGACGGTTAGCGCGTCATACAGCGCCTGATTGACGTTCGACTTACCGACGATACCGACGATGCCACACATGCGACGCAACCCCTACTTAATGGATCTGAACTGAACACAACTCACTGAGGCGTTTTGGCCGTCGGCAAGAGGTGCTCCTTGAACGGAATATCAGCGGGTACGCTGATTCCGCTGGCAAGCCACTGACTGCTCCACCCGAGGATCAGGTTTTTGGACCAGTCTGCGACCAATAGAAATTTTGGCACGAGCTGTGACTCTTGCCACCACCCGTCCTGCTGTACCGGCCCCAGGCTCAACAGCCCGACCGCCACGACCACCAGCAGCACGCCACGCGCCCCGCCGAAAGCCATGCCGAGGAATCGATCGGTCCCGGATAGCCCGGTGACGCGAACCAACTCGCCGATAAGATAATTGATCATTGCGCCTACGATTAAAGTGGCGACAAACATGATGGCACAGCCCGTGATCACACGAGCCGACGGCGTAGCAATGTATCCGCCAAGGTACTCGGACAATGAACCACCGAACATCCAGGCAACGACTCCTGCGATGATCCAGGTCAGCAGCGAGAGTGCTTCCTTGACGAAGCCGCGGCTCAGACTGATCAAAGCGGAGATGGCGATGATTGCAACGATCGCCCAGTCAACCCAGGTAAATGGCACAGTGCAGCCTACAGAAAGATGAGGCGGCGCATTTTAGCAGAGCCCATGGCTGTCGGTAAGCTGAGATTGTCAGTGCTTTTCAAATCAGGGTGATAGTTTTAACCGCGCTCAGGCTGGAAACGCACCACAAAACCCTTGAGGTTCTGCTGGCGACTCAACAAGTCACGCAGACGATCGGCTTCCGCACGCTCGATCAGCGGCCCGACGAACACCCGATTCTTGCCCTCAGAGGAACGGATATAGGCGTTATAGCCCTGGCTGCGCAGGGTTTTTTGCAGACTTTCAGCGCTCTCGCGACTCGACAGGCTGGCCAGTTGCACCGACCAGCTGACCGACAGGCCATTGGCATCGACGCGACTTGGGATGGAGACCGGCTTGGTCGGTGCGACCGCGATAGGCTGGGCAGGTGCCGGTACAGGCTTGGCAACTGGCGCGGCTGGCGGCGTGACCGGTTTGGCTGCCGGTGGCGCCGGCGCCACGGGAGCAGTTGGCGCAATCGCTATCGCCGGTTCTTGCTGTTCGGCAATATCGTCATCGCTTGGCACAGGCTCTTGCGGCAATGCCTGCGGTTCAGGCACCGCCACCGACTCGATCTGCACTTGCGCCACCGAGGGAGCATGTGGCGCAGCAGGCGCGTCGACCGTTACCCGGCGCTGTTCGTCCTGGCGGGAAAACAGCATCGGCAGGAAGATCACCGCCAGCGCCACCAGCACCAGAGCACCGACCATGCGCTGCTTGTATGCCTTATCCAGCAAAGCCATTTGCCGCTTCCTCCGTGGAGTGCCGGGCCAGCCATTCAAGGGCCTCGGCAACACAATAAAATGATCCGAACAACAGAATCTCGTCGTCGCCCGTCGCCTGCGCGCACTGCCCTTCCAGGGCGGCGGCCACGCTGTCATAAGACGTTACCGAGGCGCCAAGGTCCTGCAACGCCGCGTGCAACTGAGCAACCGGCCGTGCCCGCGGCGAATCCAGCGGTGCGACAGCCCAATGCTGGACACTAGCATTCAATTCACCGACAACACCATCCAGATCCTTGTCCGCCAACAACCCGAACACCGCCAGACGCTTACCTGCCGGTGGTCGGCTGGCCAGACGCCGGGCCAGATATTCTGCCGCGTGGGGGTTGTGCCCCACGTCCAGCAGTAGATTCAGACGCTTGCCTTGCCAGTCGAACTGCCGACGATCAAGACGACCGACGATCCGCGTCGCTTTCAACGCTTCAATAATCTGCGCATCCACCCAAGGCAAACCGAGCAGCAGGTAAGCCTGCAACGCCAGTGCGGCGTTTTCCATCGGCAGATCGAGCAATGGCAGATCGTGCAATTCGACCGCACGCCCTTGGGCGTCAACACCGCGCCATTGCCAGTTGTGATCAGTGATACCGAGGTCGAAATCGCGCCCACGCAGGAAAAACGGGCAATTGAGCTCGCGCACCTTATCCAGCAGAGGTTGAGGGGGATTCAGATCGCCGCACAGCGCAGGCGCACCCTGGCGGAAGATCCCAGCCTTTTCGAAAGCCACGGATTCGCGAGTATCACCCAGGTAATCCGCATGGTCGACACCAATGCTGGTGACCAGCGCGATATCGGCATCCACCACGTTGACCGTGTCCAGACGCCCGCCCAGGCCAACTTCCAGCACCACCGCATCGAGAGCGGCCTGCTGAAACAGCCAGAACGCCGCCAGAGTGCCCATTTCGAAGTAAGTCAGGGACGTCTCGCCACGACCCGCCTCCACCGCAGCAAAGGCTTCGCACAGCTGCGCGTCAGTGGCTTCAACGCCATTGACCTGCACCCGCTCGTTGTAACGCAGCAGGTGCGGAGAATTGTAGACACCCACGTTCAGGCCCTGCTCCCGCAGCAATGAAGCCACGAATGCGCAGGTAGACCCCTTGCCGTTGGTGCCGGTGACCGTAATCACCCGAGGCGCCGGCTTGCCCAGTCCCATGCGGGACGCTACCTGTTGCGAACGCTCCAGCCCCATGTCGATGGCCGAAGGATGCAACTGTTCAAGGTAGGCGAGCCACTCGCCAAGGGTGCGCTCGATCATAGGTTCGCAGGTACCGGCGGGACCACGATCGGCTCGACTGGCGCGGCGACGAATTTAGGCGTCGGCTTGCCGGTCAGTTGTGCCAGCAGGTTGCCCAGACGCGGACGCAGTTCCTGACGGTGAATGATCATGTCGATCGCACCGTGCTCCAGCAGGAACTCGCTACGCTGGAAGCCTTCCGGCAGTTTTTCGCGAACGGTTTGCTCGATCACGCGCGGACCGGCGAAACCGATCAAGGCTTTCGGCTCACCGACGATCACGTCGCCGAGCATCGCCAGACTGGCAGAAACACCGCCGTAGACCGGGTCGGTCAGCACCGAGATGAACGGGATGCCTTCTTCGCGCAGACGTGCCAGCACCGCGGAGGTCTTGGCCATTTGCATCAGGGAGATCAGCGCTTCCTGCATCCGTGCACCACCGGAAGCGGAGAAGCAGATCATCGGGCAACGGTTTTCCAGGGCGTAGTTGGCGGCGCGTACAAAGCGCTCACCGACGATGGCGCCCATCGAGCCACCCATGAAGGAGAACTCGAAGGCCGATACCACGACCGGCATGCCCAGCAAGGTGCCGCTCATGGAGATCAGTGCGTCTTTTTCGCCGGTCTGCTTTTGCGCAGCGGTCAGGCGATCCTTGTACTTCTTGCCGTCGCGGAATTTCAGACGGTCAACCGGCTCCAGGTCCGCGCCCAGTTCGGCACGACCTTCAGCGTCGAGGAAGATGTCGATACGGGCGCGTGCGCCGATACGCATGTGGTGGTTGCACTTGGGGCAAACGTCCAGGGTTTTTTCCAGCTCCGGACGATACAGCACCGCCTCGCAAGACGGGCATTTGTGCCACAGACCTTCAGGCACCGAGCTCTTCTTGACCTCGGAACGCATGATCGAAGGGATCAGTTTGTCTACTAACCAGTTGCTCATGCTTTCTTTCTCCAGTACCGGCGGCCCGAACGCTCTGGTTCGCAGCCCCGCGTATGCCCTTGAGCTAAATTCATGTGTATAGCGATGATCGATGGATTGCCGGGTCAGCGAGACGCGACCTGCGTACAACCCAAAAACTCTCAGCCATGCCTGCTTTGTGCAGGTGCACCTCTTTTGTACAGAGCAGTGGACGGCGGCAGTCTGCCAGCCGTCACATCAACGATGTGCTACCGCGTACCGCTTTGATGAATGCCTGGATCTTTGCGTGATCCTTGATGCCCTTGCTCGCCTCTACCCCTCCGCTGACGTCCACCGCGTAAGGCCGAACCCGGGCAATCGCCTCGGCGACGTTGTCCGGTGTCAAGCCACCCGCGAGGATGATCGGCATGCTCAAGCCTTGCGGTATCAATGACCAGTCGAAGGCTTCACCGGTTCCACCGGGGACACCTTCGACATAGGTGTCGAGCAAAATACCGCTGGCGCTTGGGTATGCATCACAAGCTGCCGCGATGTCATCCCCGGCCTTGACCCGCAATGCCTTGATGTACGGTCGGCGCCAGCCTTCACAATCAGCGGCGGTTTCGTCGCCATGGAACTGCAACAGGTCCAGCGGCACCGCGTCGAGGATTTCCCCCAACTCGCAGCGACTGGCATTGACGAACAAGCCTACGGTGGTCACGAACGGCGGCAAGGCCTTGATGATCGCCCTCGCCTGTTGGAACGTCACCGCCCGCGGGCTTTTGGCATAGAACACAAACCCGATGGCATCGGCCCCGGCCTCGACCGCCGCCAACGCATCCTCTATGCGGGTAATCCCACAAATCTTGCTGCGAACGGCCGACATGTCGATAGAACCTCAGGGCAAATCCGGGAAAGTTCCGGATGGTAACAAAAGCGCTCGAAGGCGTCAGCCGTCAAGTTCCGAGAAACCGGTAAGGAAGTGTGGGCCGATGTAACGCTCGGGCAATTCGAATTCATCGCGATACTCGACCTGCACCAGATACAGGCCAAACGGATGGGCCGTCACCCCACCGGAACGACGAACGCGACTCTCCAGTACCTCTTTCATCCATTCCACAGGACGCTCGCCAGCACCGATGGTCATCAAGACGCCGGCGATGTTGCGCACCATGTGGTGCAGGAACGCACTGGCACGGATATCCAGCACGATCATTTTGCCATGGCGGGTAACGCGCAGGTGATGCAGCTCCTTGATCGGCGACTTGGCCTGACACTGGCCGGCACGGAATGCGCTGAAGTCATGGGTACCGACCAGATACTGAGCGGCCTCGGACATGCGCTCGACGTCCAGCGGGCGGTGGTTCCAGGTGATCTCTTCGTTCAGGTGCGCCGGGCGGATCTGATCGTTGTAGATCACATAGCGATAGCGCCGGGCGATGGCTTTGAACCGTGCATGGAAATGCGCCGGCATGACCTTGGCCCAACTGACGCTGATGTCGTGCGGCAAGTTGATGTTGGCACCCATGACCCAAGCCTTCATCGACCGCTCTACCTGAGTGTCGAAATGCACCACTTGGCCGCAAGCATGCACACCGGCGTCGGTACGCCCGGCGCAATGCAGCGACACAGGTGAGTCGGCGACTTTGGACAAGGCCTTTTCAAGAAGCTCCTGCACCGTGTCCACACCGGAGGCCTGACGTTGCCAGCCGCGATAACGCGAACCTTTGTACTCAACGCCCAACGCGATCCGGAAAAAGCCGTCGGCCGCCATTTCGGCGGCCGGATTATCTATATTTGCCAAGGGGTGACAGCCTGCTGATCTACGCAAAGGCAGGCATTATAAGGCCGTCGGACCGGGATACCAGTCTAACTGTGACACGGCATTGAACGTACCAACCCCATCGCATCCCCCAAACAAAAACGGCAGCCTTGATGGGCTGCCGTTTTGTTTACACCTTACCGACGATTCACGCCAGACGCGAGAGCATTTCCTTGGCTTCGCTCTTCTGGCCGGTATCGCCTTCGGTCACCACCTCATTGAGGATGTCCCGAGCGCCGTCATTGTCGCCCATGTCGATATAGGCCTGGGCCAGGTCGAGCTTGGTAGCGACTTCGTCGGTGCCAGAAAGGAAATCGAGCTCATCATCTGCCGAGGCCAAAGCGTCTTCCTCAGTGAAGCTCGGCTCGCCGAGGCTCTGAGACAGACGATCCAGTTCGGCATTGACGTCGCTGAGTTCGTTTTCAAAGGTGTCAGGCTGATCCGGGGCAGCGTCCATTTCATCGGCCAGCGACAGATCGAAGTCAGCTGGCAACTCCAGGTCGTCGAGCGGCGCCTCAGTCACGGTTGGCGCTTCAGTAACGGTCGGCACTTCAGCGACAGGCAAGTCCTTGAGGTCGTCATCCAGACTCAGCAGGAACTCGTCTTCGGTCAGGGTCTGCGGCGAAACATCGGCACCCAGATCCATGTCCAGATCGAAGTCCGACAGATCGTCGAGGCCTTCCTTGATTTCAGTCTGTTGTTGCAACACCGACTCAAAGCTCAGGTCGTCGTCCAGCGGAAACTCGTCCAGCTCGGCCAGAGACTCTTCTGGTTCTGGCTCCGGTACTGGCTCGGCTGCAACCGCAGGTGCAATCGGAGCAGCTGCTTCCAGATCGTCGAGACTCAGATCGAAAGCACTGTCAAAGTCAGCCAATGCCGGTTCCGGGGCTTGCGGCTCGTCCAGCAGCAGGTCCTTGACATACTGTGCATCCAGCTCGGCGGCGACAGCCGCGGCGGCCAGACCACCCACCGCCGCAACCACCATGGCCGGGAAGCGGCTTTTCAGCTGCTCGACCCGGGTGAAGTTGTCGCCGTTGGCCACCAGTTGACGCTCCTGAGCGACGAACGCATCGCGATCGCCCTGCTGACCGTAGACTTCCATCAGCTTCAGGCGCAGATCACTGCGTTGCGGCTCTTGCTTGATCGCATCTTCCAGCAACGCGGCGGCCTGATTCAGGCGACCGGCCGTGATGTGCGACTGTGCCTGGGCCAATACGTCGTCAGAGCGTTCGGCGGCAGGCGCAACCAACGGCGCCGCGATCGGTGGCATCACCACAACCGGAGCAATTACCGGGGCCGATGCAGGTGCAGGTGCAGGTGCAGGGGTCGGTGCAGGCGCTGGTGCGGTCGCGAGCTTCACGCTTGGCGGCGGAACTTCCAGACCTTCAAAGCTGCTTTCCGGCAGGTCGAGATCGGCGGAGAACGCTTGTTCCTCAGCCAAGGCACGGGCCATGCGCAGATGTTTTTCCGCTTCTTGCTGAGCTTTGCGACGACGGGCCAGCAACAACAGCAAGAGCAGCAGAACCACCGCACCGCCACCCACCAGACCCAGCAGGATCGGATTGGTCAGCAGCTCGTTGAATTTCTGCTCGTCGGACGCCACAGGCGTCGGTTCGACGGACGGTGCCGGAACGACTTCCGGTGCGCCAGCCTCCGGTGCCGGAGCTGTCGGTGCCACGTCCGCAGGCGTTGCCGCTGGATTGCCCGCCAGCTGGGCCGACATCGCCGGAGCCGTCGCGGCAGCCGCCGGTGCGCCCGCATCGCCTTCGGCCTGCAGCTTGGCCAACTGATTGTTCTTCAGCTCGATCAGGCGTTGCAGCTTGTCCACCTGACTTTGCAGGTCGCTCATGCGGCTTTTCAGCTCAGCGTTGTCGCGACGCGCGGTGTCGAGGTTTTCCTGGGTCAAGGCCAGCTTGTTGCTCAAGGCTTTCGCGTCACCGGCGGCACCTTTGCCACGCCCCTTGCCGGTGTCGGCAGACACCAGGCTCAGCTTGTCCGCGGCGGCTTGCGAGGAAGCGCCTTCACTGCGAGCACGCTTGGTGGCATCGAGCTGCTGCTGTCCGCTTGCGGGTTTCGCTACATAGCGACGCCCCTGACGCCATGCGCTGTTCTGCGCGGCGACTTCAGCGATGGCTTTAGGTTGCGGCAGGTTGGCGCTCTGCACCTGATCGGGCAGACGCAGCACCTGACCGGTTTTCAGTCGGTTGATGTTGCCGTCGATGAACGCATCCGGGTTCAATGCCTGGATGGCCAGCATGGTTTGCTGGATCGATGCGCCGCTCCGCGCCTTCGCGGCGATTTCCCACAGGGTATCGCGCGGCGTAGTGGTGTATTGCGTCGATTTGGTCGCACCGGTAACCGGCGCGGTCACCGCTTGGGCCGGCGCCGGTTGTGCGGCGGCATCAGCGGTTTGCGGCGAGAATTTGGACGGATCGAGCAGCACGCTGTAATCGCGCAGCAGACGACCACTGGGCCACATCACCTGAACCAGGAATTTCACCATCGGTTCGGACAGCGGCTTGCTGGAGGTGATGCGCAGGACGCTCTTGCCGCTGGCGTTGAGCAGTGGCGTGAACGTCAGGTCGTTGAGGAACGCCTCGCGGTCGACACCGGCCTTGGCGAAATCTTCGGGCGAGGCCAGGCTCGGCACCACTTCGGCAGCCGTGAGGTCCTTGACGTCGAGCAACTCGATTTCTGCTACCAGAGGCTGGTTCAGCGTCGACTTCAGGGTCAATTCCCCAAGCCCGAGGGCATGCGCCATACCGGAGGACAGCGCCGAGGCGGCCGCTATTGCTAACACCAGTTTGCGAACTTGAACCATAGCCTCATCCTTTGTTTGAACATTCCTCGGCCAGCGAGAAGGTGTTGATTGCCGCTGCCGTAAGGCGTTGCGCGCGACGGCGAAGAGTCGTCGCGCGCGATCGTTTCATTCATGCGACGAAAGCCCTGCGGGATGGCTCGCCTCAAGCATTCCAGCCAAGCATCACGCTCGGCTGGAACCATTCGAAAAAATTGTTGCCAAGTATCTTTTACAGCAGGTCTTTTATCAACAATTCAGCCACCTGCACAGCATTGAGCGCGGCGCCTTTGCGTACGTTATCTGACGTCAGCCACACGTTAAGTTCCGCCGGGTCGTCGATCCCGCTGCGAACCCGACCAACGTAAACCACGTCCTGCCCTACCGCATCGCCTACCGGGGTCGGGTAATCGCCCGCCTCGACCAGCTCGATACCGGGCGCCGCTTCCAGTGCCGCGTTGACTTTCGCCAGGTCGACAGCACTCGATGACTGCAAGGTCACGCTATAGCTATCGCCAAAAAACACCGGGGCTTGAATGCAAGTGACGGAAATCTTTAATAAAGGCAGCGACAAGACCTGACGCAGCTCACGCACCAGACGCTTTTCCAGCAGCGTATGACCCTGAGCATCGGGCGCACCGACTTGCGCCAACAGGTTGAAAGCCATCTGCCGATCGAAGAAAGCTGGTTCCAACGGACGCACGTTAAGCAGCTCGGCGGTTTGTCGGGCCAGCTCGCTGACGGCTTCGCGCCCCTGGGCAGAGACCGCCAGACACGCCGTCAGGCTGATGCGTTGCAGGTCGAGCAAGCCGAGCAGCGGCGCCAGCACCACCGCCAGCGCTGTCGCTGAAGGGCTTGGGCTGCTGACCTGAAAAGGCTTTTTCAGGCCAGCCAGAATTGCAGCATTGGCCTCGGGCACCACTTGCGGCGCCTGATCGGCCGGCAATGCGCCAGACAGGTCAATCAGCGAGCAACCGGCAGCTGTGGCGCGCGGGACGAAACTGAGGGTCACCGCTGGGCCGGCGGCGAAGAACACCAACTGGACCTTGCTAAAGTCGAACTCATCGACTTCCCGCACCCGCACGTTCTTGCCGCGAAACGGCACCGAGTGTCCGGCCGATTCGCTGCTCGCCAGCAGGTGCAGATTGCCGACCGGAAAGTCGCGTTCTTCAAGAATCTGGACGAGTGTTTCGCCGACAGTACCGGTGGCGCCGATCACGGCAATATCGAAGGACTGGCTCATGGTTCTACCTCTGGCGAAACGGCGGGAGCGGCACTTTACCGGGTGGTTGGCGGTGAGGCAATTCGGCTGGGGATTTGTGGGGGTTGTGCCGGCCTCTTCGCGGGCAAGCCCGCTCCCACAGGATTTGTGTTGCTCCCCTATTTTGCATACGACCGCAACTTTGTGGGAGCGGGCTTGCCCGCGATGACGGCCTGACAGGCACCCGATAAACCCCAGGCTGTCGGGTAAAAAAAACCCGCACCTCTTTCAAGGCACGGGTTCTTTCATTGCATCAATCGATCAACGCTCAAGCAGGATCCGCAGCATGCGACGCAGCGGCTCGGCCGCGCCCCACAGCAGTTGGTCGCCGACGGTGAAGGCACCGACGAATTGCGAACCCATGTTCAGCTTGCGCAGACGGCCGACCGGCACGTTCAGGGTACCGGTGACTTTCGTCGGGCTCAGCTCCTGCATGCTGATCTCACGGTTATTCGGCACCAGCTTGACCCAAGGGTTGTGCTGGCTGATCAGCCCTTCGATGTCGGCGATCGGCACGTCTTTGTTCAGCTTGATGGTCAGCGCCTGGCTGTGGCAGCGCATGGCGCCGATGCGCACGCAGATGCCATCCACCGGAATCGGGCTCTTGAAGCGACCGAGAATCTTGTTGGTCTCGGCCTGGGCCTTCCACTCTTCGCGGCTCTGACCGTTCGGCAGTTCCTTGTCGATCCACGGGATCAGGCTGCCAGCTAGCGGTACGCCGAAGTTTTCGGTCGGGTACGCGTCGCTGCGCATGGCTTCGGCGACACGGCGGTCGATGTCGAGAATGGCGCTGGCCGGATCGGCCAGTTGATCGGCGACAGCGGCGTGGGTCGCGCCCATTTGCTTGATCAGTTCACGCATGTTCTGCGCGCCGGCACCGGAGGCCGCCTGATAGGTCATGGCGCTCATCCACTCCACCAGACCGGCTTCGAACAGACCACCCAGGCCCATCAGCATCAGGCTGACGGTGCAGTTGCCGCCGATGTAGTTCTTGGTGCCCGCGTCGAGCTGCTGGTCGATGACCTTGCGGTTCACCGGGTCCAGCACGATCACCGCGTCATCCTGCATGCGCAGGCTGGAAGCGGCGTCGATCCAGTAACCCTGCCAGCCGGCTTCTCGCAGCTTCGGGAACACTTCGCTGGTGTAGTCGCCACCCTGGCAGGTCAGAATCACGTCGAGGGTCTTCAGCTCTTCAATGCTGTAAGCGTCCTTGAGCGGAGCAATGTCTTTGCCCACGGACGGGCCTTGGCCACCGACATTGGAAGTGGTGAAAAACACCGGCTCGATAAGATCGAAATCCTGCTCTTCCAGCATCCGCTGCATGAGCACGGAACCGACCATGCCGCGCCAACCGATCAGACCTACACGTTTCATCGCAACTACACCTTCTTGAAAAGTGGGCCGCTGCTTTCAAGGTTGAAAATTGCAGCGGGCCAGAGAGATTACAGATTCCGCAGCGCGGCGACTACTGCGTCGCCCATTTCCTGCGTGCCGACCTTGGTGCAACCGGCCGACCAGATGTCGCCCGTGCGCAGGCCTTGATCCAAAACCAGGCTCACGGCCTTCTCGATGGCATCGGCCGCATCCTGCAGATTGAAGCTGTAACGCAGCATCATCGACACCGACAAAACGGTCGCCAACGGGTTGGCAATGCCCTTGCCAGCGATGTCCGGCGCCGAACCGTGGCACGGCTCGTACATGCCTTTGTTGTTGGCATCCAGCGACGCCGACGGCAGCATGCCGATGGAACCGGTGAGCATCGACGCTTCGTCGGAAAGAATGTCGCCGAACAGGTTGTCGGTGACGATCACGTCGAACTGCTTCGGTGCACGCACCAGTTGCATGGCGGCGTTATCGACATACATGTGGCTCAGTTCAACATCCGGGTAGTCCTTGGCCACTTGCTCGACGATTTCACGCCACAGTTGGCTGGAGGCCAATACGTTGGCTTTGTCTACCGAGCACAGTTTCTTGCCACGCACGCGGGCCATGTCGAAACCGACACGGGCGATACGGCGGATTTCGGTTTCGCTGTACGGCAGCGTGTCGTAGGCCTGACGCTCGCCATTCTCCAGTTCACGCACACCACGTGGCGCGCCGAAGTAGATGCCGCCGGTCAATTCACGGACGATCAGGATGTCCAGCCCGGCAACGATTTCTGCCTTCAGGCTGGAGGCCTCGGCCAGTTGCGGGTACAGGATCGCCGGACGCAGGTTGCCGAACAGGCCCAGTTGCGCACGGATCTTCAACAGGCCGCGCTCAGGGCGGATGTCACGCTCGATGGTGTCCCATTTCGGACCGCCCACCGCGCCCAGCAGCACAGCATCGGCTGCGCGTGCACGGGCCAGGGTTTCGTCGGCCAGCGGCACGCCGTGCTTGTCGATGGCGGCGCCACCGATCACGTCATGGCTCAGCTCGAAGCCCAGGCTGTACTTGTCATTCGCCAGTTCCAGTACCTTGACCGCTTCGGCCATGATTTCCGGGCCAATACCGTCGCCTGGGAGAATCAGAATCTGCTTGCTCATGCTTTCCTCATGTCATCAGTCGGCGCACTCGCGAGTGCGCCCGGAAAAATTCTATCGCTCAGCGGCTCTCAATTTAGAGCTTATCGTTCAGCCATCAGCACCAGCACATCGGTACTGAACGAACCATCGGCCTCAATCTCAAAATATTCGCGCACTTCGTGGCCCATCGATTGCTGCAATTCGAGGATCGCGGCGCGCATCACCTGCGGCGTGCGCATGCGCTCGACCCAGGAGGTGTACTCCAGGCGCAACCGTTGGCGCGTGGTGCTGCGGGTATGCAACCCCGCTTCGCTGACCTGACGCAACCACTCGCCCGCAGAATAATCGCGCACGTGGCTGGTGTCGCGCAGCACTTCGACGCTTTGCAGGTAAGTGTCGAACAACGGACTGCCCGGCGACAACACATCGATGAACG
Source organism: Pseudomonas sp. GGS8 (assembly GCF_024168645.1). Lineage (NCBI taxonomy): Bacteria > Pseudomonadati > Pseudomonadota > Gammaproteobacteria > Pseudomonadales > Pseudomonadaceae > Pseudomonas > Pseudomonas sp. GGS8. The sequence continues at coordinate 6,260,813 of NZ_JALJWF010000001.1, forward strand.
CCGCCACCCCGCCCGGCTTCAGCACCCGACGAACTTCGCGCAGGGCCACACCGAGGTCGCTCCAATGGTGCGCCGAATAGCGGCTGAAGACGAAATCGAACTCACCCTCGGCGAACGGCAGACGCTCGGCGGCGCCGTTGACCGTGGTCACATTGTTCAAACCCCGGTCGACAGCGGCGGCGGCGACCACATCGAGCATCTGCTGGGACAAGTCGTAAGCGACGACTTCCTTGACCAGCGAGGCCACGTGAAAACTCACATGACCGGCGCCGCAGCCCAAGTCCAGCACACGGGCATCGCCCTGCCCCGCCAGTTCAGCCTGTAGCAGTGCGAATTCGGCGCCTTGAGCGTGTACGGCGCTGCTCAGATAGGCCGAGGCCTGTTCACCGAATTGTTTTTGTACTACTTGGCTGTGCTGGGCGGTACTGGTCATGGGACTTCCTTTTTGGGGTTTAGCCTTGTGTTGTCTGGGCTGCCGTCATCGCGGGCAAGCCCGCTCCCACAGGTTTTGTGAACGGCGCAAATCACTGTGGGAGCGGGCTTGCCCGCGAAGAGGCCGGCCCTGATTACATCAATTCCAGATCAATCTCAGGCGTCGCGAAACAACCAAGGCTGGCTTGCGCGGTGCTTGGCTTCAAAGGCGGCAATCGCCTCGTGATCCTGCAAAGTCAGGCCGATATCGTCCAGGCCATTGAGCAGGCAGTGTTTGCGGAAGGCATCGATCTCGAAGCTCAGCACTTTGCCGTCCGGACGGGTCACGGTCTGGGCCTGCAGATCGATCTGCAACTGGTAGCCCGGGTTCGCTTCAACCTGCTTGAACAACTCATCGACTTCAGCGTCGCTCAGGATGATCGGCAGCAAGCCGTTCTTGAAGCTGTTGTTGAAGAAGATGTCGGCATAGCTCGGCGCGATGATGCTGCGGAAACCGTACTCTTCCAGTGCCCAAGGCGCGTGCTCGCGGCTGGAGCCGCAACCGAAGTTCTCACGGGCCAGCAATACGCTCGCACCTTGATAACGCTCGGCGTTGAGGACGAAGTCCTTGTTCAACGGGCGCTTGGAGTTGTCCTGATACGGCTGCCCGACATCCAGGTAACGCCACTCATCGAACAGGTTCGGACCGAAACCGGTGCGTTTGATCGACTTCAAGAACTGCTTCGGAATGATCTGGTCGGTGTCGACGTTGGCACGATCCAAAGGCGCGACAAGACCAGTGTGCTGGGTAAAAGCTTTCATGCTGCGCTCCTTTAGATCAATTCACGGACGTCGACGAAACGACCGTTCACAGCGGCGGCGGCGGCCATGGCCGGGCTGACGAGGTGCGTACGGCCACCGGCGCCCTGACGGCCTTCGAAGTTACGGTTGGAGGTCGACGCGCAATGCTCGCCCGACTCCAAACGGTCCGGGTTCATCGCCAGGCACATCGAGCAGCCTGGCTCACGCCATTCAAAACCGGCCTCGATAAAGATCTTGTCCAGGCCTTCGGATTCGGCCTGAGCCTTCACCAGCCCTGAACCCGGCACCACGATGGCCTGCTTGATGGTCGAAGCCACTTTGCGACCCTTGGCGATCACGGCGGCGGCGCGCAGGTCTTCGATCCGCGAGTTGGTGCAGGAGCCGATGAATACACGGTCCAACTGAATGTCGGTGATCGCCTGATTGGCGGTCAACCCCATGTACTTCAAGGCGCGCTCGATGGAGTCGCGCTTGACCAGGTCCATTTCCTTGGCCGGATCCGGCACATTCTGATCCACGGCCAGCACCATCTCAGGCGAGGTGCCCCAGCTGACTTGTGGCTTGATCTGAGAGGCATCGAGCTCGACGATGGTGTCGAACTTCGCGTCGGCGTCGGAAACCAGGTCTTTCCAGGCTTCGACGGCCAAATCCCATTCCGCGCCTTTCGGAGCAAACGGACGGCCCTTGACGTAAGCCACGGTTTTTTCGTCGGCGGCCACCAGGCCAACGCGGGCGCCGGCTTCGATGGACATGTTGCAGATGGTCATGCGGCCTTCAACGGACAAGTCGCGAATCGCACTACCGGCGAATTCGATGGCGTGGCCGTTACCGCCAGCAGTGCCGATCTTGCCGATCACGGCGAGGACGATGTCCTTGGCGGTCACGCCGAACGGCAATTTGCCCTCGACCGACACCAGCATGTTCTTCATTTTCTTGGCGACCAGACACTGAGTGGCGAGCACGTGCTCGACCTCGGAAGTGCCGATGCCGTGAGCCAGGGCACCAAATGCGCCGTGGGTCGAGGTGTGGGAGTCGCCGCAGACTACGGTCATGCCCGGCAAGGTCGCGCCCTGCTCCGGGCCGATGACGTGGACGATGCCTTGGCGGACGTCATTCATCTTGAATTCGACGATGCCGTATTCGTCACAGTTATCGTCGAGGGTCTGAACCTGCAAACGCGAGACCTGGTCGACAATCGCTTCGATGCCGCCCTTGCGCTCCGGGGTGGTCGGAACGTTGTGGTCCGGGGTCGCGATGTTGGCATCGATGCGCCAAGGCTTGCGCCCGGCCAGTCGCAGGCCTTCGAAGGCTTGCGGCGAGGTCACTTCGTGGATGATGTGACGATCGATATAGATCAGCGCCGAGCCATCGTCGCGCTGTTTGACCAAATGCGAATCCCAGAGCTTGTCGTAGAGCGTTTTGCCGGCCATCAGACGGTTCCTCATCAGCTTGTTTCTATGCCCCGGATCTTGAACGTTTCAATAACCCTTTGGCTTGTGAGGTCGATCCTAGGGGGTTACATTAAATAACTCAAATTCATATTTTTTATGCTTTGCATAACCAACTGGAATGCCACTGAGACCTCACCATGGACCTCGCCAACCTCAATGCTTTTATCGCGATTGCCGAGACCGGAAGCTTCTCCGGTGCCGGCGAACGGCTGCACCTGACGCAACCGGCCATCAGCAAGCGCATCGCCGGGCTGGAGCAGCAATTGAAGGTGCGACTGTTCGATCGACTGGGCCGGGAAATTGGCCTGACCGAAGCCGGCCGCGCCCTGTTGCCACGGGCTTATCAGATCCTCAATGTACTGGATGACACCCGCCGCGCCCTGACCAACCTGACCGGTGAAGTAACCGGCCGTCTGACATTGGCCACCAGCCATCACATCGGCTTGCACCGTTTACCGCCCTTATTAAGGGAGTTCACCCGACGTTACCCGCAGGTGGCACTGGACATTCAGTTCCTCGATTCGGAAGTGGCTTACGAAGAAATCCTCCATGGCCGCGCCGAACTGGCGGTCATCACCCTTGCGCCGGAACCTCACGCCTTGGTCAAGGCCACGCCCGTATGGGACGACCCACTGGATTTCGTGGCCGCGCCGGAGCATCCACTGATCAGCAACGGCGCGGTCAGCCTGACGGATATTGCCCTGCACCCTGCGGTTTTCCCCGGTGGCAACACCTTTACCCACCACATCGTGCAGCGCCTGTTCGAGGCCCAGGGCCTGACGCCGAATATCGCCATGAGCACGAATTATCTGGAAACCATCAAGATGATGGTCTCGATCGGCCTGGCCTGGAGCGTTTTGCCGCGCACCATGCTCGATGATCAAGTGGCGCGCATACCTTTGCCGGGCATACAGCTCACTCGCCAGCTAGGCTATATCCTGCACACCGAACGGACGCTGTCGAACGCGGCAAAGGCCTTCATGGCTTTGCTGGATGCACAAATCGATCAGCCAGGGACTCGCGGCTAAGCTGTGCTTCTTCTTTTGTGCTACGCCTATAGAGCCCCAAAACCCTGTGCCTAACGCCCAATTCAGCCCAAGGCCTGTTATCCATGCCCAAATCTGTTGAACGTATGCCGCCAATGCCGCGAATTCAGGCAATTGACCCAAAACGGTCCGAGCAGAGCTGGGAAAGCGCCCCACAGTTGCTCGCGGCCCTCAATGGTGCCCGGCTGGGCGCCTGGTATTGGGACATCGAGCGCGGGCAGATCAGCTGGTCACGGGGCACTCAGGCGCTGTTCGGCTTCGATCCCCGACAACCGTTGCCCGAAGACCTGGAATACCTCGACCTATTGCCCCAGGAGGATCGGGCCAAAGCCATCCGCGCCTTCAATGCAGTGATCGCCGGCGCTCCGCTGGAGCAGGCCATGCACCACCGCATCCGTTGGCCTGACGGCAGCCTGCATTGGCTGGAAATCAACGGCAGCCTGCTGCCGGACAAAAACGGCCGGCCACGAATGATCGGGGTCATCCGTGAAATCACCCATCAGCGTCAGCGTGAACAAGCGCTGACCAGCTCGGAAAAACGTTTCGCCACGCTGTTTCATCTGTGCCCGAACATGGTGCTGCTGACTCGTCAGGAAGACGGCCTGATCAGCGAAGCCAACCAATATTTCGAAAGCCTGTTCGGCTGGCCGGTGCAAGACGCTATCGGCAGAACCACGCTGGAACTGGGCCTTTGGGTCAACCCGGAGCAACGGGCGGAACTGGTCAAGGCCACCAAGGCCAAAGGTGAGCTGATCAACATGGAGGTGCAATTTCGCGCCAGCAACGGGCAGGTTCACGACGGCATTCTCAGCGCACAAAAGGTCGAACTCGAAGGCCAGCCTTACCTGCTGAGCACGTTCCTTGACACCACCGAACGCAAAATCGCCGAGCATGCCCTCAAAGACAGCCAGGAACGCCTCGACCTGGCCCTGGATTCGGCGCAACTCGGCACCTGGGACTGGCACATTCCCAGCGGCATGCTTTACGGTTCGGCGCGGGCCGCCCAGTTGCACGGGCTGGAGCCCAAACCCTTCCATGAATCCTTCGATGCGTTTTTCGAAGGCGTGCCCGGTGAAGAACGCGACTCCATGCGCGACGCCTACCGCAGTTTGCGCGAAGGCCCGGCCGGCAATTATCAGCTGACGTACCGTGTGCAACTGTCGGACGGCAGTTCGCGCTACCTGGAAAGCCGCGCCAGACTCTACCGCGATGACAACGGCAACCCGCTGCGCATGGCCGGCACATTGCTGGACATCACCGATCAAGTGGAGCGCGAACAGCAACTGATAGCGTCGGAAGAGAAATTCGCCACGTTGTTCCAGGTCAGCCCGGACCCGATCTGCGTCACGCGTCAGGACACCGGCCATTTCATCGAGATCAACTCCAGTTTCACCCAGACGTTCGGCTGGAGCGCCGCCGACGTCATCGGCCGCAGCGCCGACGAAATCGGCCTGTGGGACGCTTCGGCGAAAAGCCTGCAAAGGATTGAGCGAGTCATCCGCGAACAGGGCCTGAACAATGTGGCGATCGTCGTTCAGCACAAGGACGGGCAGTCCCTGACCTGCGTGATCTCCAGCCGCCAGATCAGCGTCGGCGACCAGCCGTGCATCGTCACTACCCTGCGCGATATCACCCAACAGCAACGCTCGGAAGCGGCGCTCAAGGCCAGCGAGGAGAAGTTCGCCAAGGCCTTCCACTCAAGCCCCGACGCCATCACCATTACCGAGCGCGACACCGGACGCTATCTGGAAGTTAATGACGGCTTCTGCCGCCTGACCGGCTACCGTGCTGATGAAGTGGTCGGCCGCACGGTGTATCAGGTCGGCATTTGGGCTGAAGAGAAACAACGCTCGGCGCTGCTGGCGGAACTACAGATCAAGGGCCGGGTTCACCACCTGGAAATGCTCGGGCGCAACAAACGCGGCGAGTTGCTGACCGTCGAAGTCTCGGTGGAACCGATCACCCTCAACGAAACCGCCTGCCTGCTGCTGACTGCCCGGGACGTCAGCCTGCTGAAAAATGCCGAAGCGCAGATCCGTCACCTGGCCTACCACGACCCATTGACCAACCTGCCCAACCGCGCGCTGTTGATGGATCGTCTGAGCCAGCAGATTGCCCTGCTCAAGCGTCACAACCTGCGAGGCGCCCTGATGTTTCTCGACCTCGACCACTTCAAGCACATCAACGACTCCCTCGGCCATCCGGTGGGCGATACGGTACTGAAAATCATCACCGCGCGCCTTGAAGCCAGCGTACGCATGGAAGACACCGTCGCACGCCTGGGCGGCGATGAATTCGTGGTGCTGCTCAGCGGCCTGGAAGGCTCTCGCAGCGATGTCAGCGCTCAAGTCCGGGAGCTGGCGGACACCTTGCGCGAACTGCTGTCCGAACCGATGTTCCTCGACGGACAGCGCCTGCAAGTGACGCCGAGCATCGGCATCGCGCTGATCCCCGACCACGGCTCGACCCCGACCGACCTGCTCAAACGCGCCGATATCGCCCTCTATCGCGCCAAGGACTCAGGCCGCAATACCACGCAGATGTATCACAATACGATGCAGAAGGCCGCCAGCGAACGCCTGCGCATGGAAACCGACCTGCGCCTGGCCCTTTCCCGGCGTGAATTCAGCGTGCAATACCAACCTCAGGTGGACGCCCGCAACAACCGCATTACCGGCGCCGAAGCCCTGGTGCGCTGGCAGCATCCGCAACTGGGCGCGCAATCACCGACCGAGTTCATCAAGGTGCTGGAAGACAGTGGGCTGATTCTGGAAGTCGGCACGTGGATCCTCGACGAAGCCTGCGCGGCCTTCAAGCGCCTGATCACCAAAGGCCTGATCGACCCGCTCAATTTCAGCCTGTGCGTGAACATCAGCCCGCGGCAATTCCGCCAGAACGATTTCGTCGAACGCATCGAGCACAGCCTCGACAGCTACGGCCTGCCCTTCTCATTGCTGAAACTGGAAATTACCGAAGGCATCGTCATCCAGAACCTGGATGACACCATCAGCAAAATGCGTCGCCTGAAAAAACTCGGCGTGAGCTTTGCCATGGACGATTTCGGTACCGGTTACTCCTCGCTGACCTACCTCAAGCGCCTGCCGGTCGACACCCTGAAAATCGACCAGTCGTTCATCCGCGACGCCACCACCGACCCCAACGATGCGGAAATCATTCGCGCCATCGTTGCCATGGCTCGCAGCCTGGAGCTGGAAGTGATTGCCGAAGGGGTGGAGACCCTGGAGCAGCTGGAGTTCTTGCAGGGGCTGGGCTGCCATTTGTATCAGGGGTATTTGCACAGCCGGCCGTTGCTGGTGGAGGAGTTTCAGAAACTCCTCAAATAGTCCGCATGGGAGACGTTCCGTAACAGGTGCTCCAATTGCCAGTTTTTCTTGCAACCTGTAGGGGCGCGCTTTTTTTGTACTGCCTCAAAGAGATCAACCATGCAGGATGCAACCCTCTCCCGTCCGGCCTTGCTGGGCATCGACCTTGGGACCACCAATAGCCTGATCGCCGTTTGGCAGGAAGGTCAGGCGCAGTTGATTCCGAACGCCCTTGGCGATGTCCTCACCCCTTCAGTGGTCAGCCTCGATGAGGACGACAGCATTCTGGTGGGCAAGGCCGCTCGCGCCCGCCTGACCACCCATCCAGAACGTACGGTGGCGGCGTTCAAGCGTTTTATGGGCAGCGACAAACAGTTCGAACTGGGCGGACGGCAATTCAGCCCCGAAGAATTGTCAGCGCTGGTGATCGGCTCGCTCAAGCAGGATGCTGAAGCCTGGCTAGGCCGACCGGTGTATGAGGCGGTGATTTCGGTGCCGGCCTATTTCAGTGACGAGCAACGCAAACGCACGCTGTTTGCCGCCGAACTGGCAGGTCTGACGGTGTCGCGGCTGATCAACGAACCGACCGCCGCTGCCATGGCGTACGGGCTGCACGAGCAGAAGTTCGAGCGCACGCTGATTTTCGACCTGGGCGGCGGCACCTTCGATGTCACGGTACTGGAATACGCACTGCCGCTGATCGAAGTGCATGCCTCCACCGGCGACAACTTCCTCGGCGGTGAAGACTTCACCGCCGCGTTGTTGCAGGCCTGCCTGAACGACTGGCAACTCACCCCACAACAGATCGATAGCCAAGGGTTGGCCAGCCTGGGCGATGCTCTGGAGCAACTCAAATGCAAACTCGGTGAAGGCACCCAGCACCTGAGCTGGAACGGTGCCGGCGCCTTGCGTGAGTGGTCGCTGGATGAAGCCGCCGCGCTGAAGATCTGGGAACCGCTGCTGGCCCGGTTGCGCGCCCCCATCGAACAAGCCCTGCGCGATGCACGGCTCAAGCCTCGGGACCTCGACAACCTGGTGCTGGTCGGCGGCGCCACGCGAATGCCAGCCGTGCAGCAGATGGTCGCCACGCTGTTCGGGCGCCTGCCCTATCGCCACCTCGACCCGGACACGATTGTCGCACTGGGCGCCGCTACCCAGGCAGCATGCAAGGCCCGAGACAGCGCCATCGAGGAGCTGATTCTCACTGACGTCTGCCCTTACACGCTGGGCATTTCGACCCGTCGCGGTGAGGACGTCAGCGGCGCCTTCTCGCCGATCATCGAACGCAACACCGTGATCCCGACTTCTCGGGTGCAACGCTTCTACACCACCCATCCGCAGCAAGACCACATCCGTATCGAGGTCTATCAGGGTGAGCGGCCGTGGGTGCGGGACAATATTTTCATCGATGCCTTCGACGTCGCGGTGACACCCAGCGACCAGACGCAAGCCCTGGATGTGCGCTTCAGCTACGACATCAATGGTTTGCTTGAAGTCGACGTGACCCTGCTGGCCAGCGGCGAACGCCACAGCCACAGCATCGATCGCAGCCCCACCGGGCTCGACCCGCAATCACGGCAAAACAGCCATGAACGGCTCAGCACCCTGAAAATCCATCCACGGGATGCGCTGCCTAATCGCACCCTGCTGGCACGACTGGAGCGTGCATGGGCGCAAAGCCTGGGCGATGAACGCGAACAAATTGCCGATTGGCTGGATACCTTTACCGCCGTGCTCGGTGGCCAGCAATCGGTGGAGATTGCCAGCCATCGGTCACAACTCAATAAAGCACTGGATCAGCTGCGCCTTTAGCCATTAAGCCACCGCAGAGTCGCCTGCAAGCCACCGGGCAGCGTGTCCTCACCGGCGCTGTCCGGCGGCACACCATAGCGGTTAGGCAGCTTGTCACCGGGATAGCCGAACAGCACCAGAGGCAGGAACGGCAATACCGGCGTCAGACAGGCAAAGATCAGCAGCGTGGGAATCCCCCGCCCCATGTCATGCAGCCGACGCAGAATCGCACTGAGCAACAATGCGATGCCCAGCAGCATGACAACCCCCAAGACAGCGGTGCCATTGAGCAGCACCATGATCGGGGTGATCAGCACACCTCCCAGCACCTGCCCGATAAACGCCTTGCGCCCCAATCGAGAGCCCAAGCGCCAGACCGCAGTGGACGGCACCGGGCGCGTGTCGCTTTTGGCCAGGAGCAGACGCTCACTCCAGGACAGCAAGGCAGTCAATGCCAGACGCAGGCCCACACTGTTCGCGGCGTCATCCTTGCCACGCTGCAACTGTTGCAGCACCTTGGTCCTGGGCACTCCTGCCGCGCCATAACGAATCAGGCTTTTCAGCGTATCGAGGACTTCATAGACCAGCAGCTTGTCGACGTCGAAATCCGTCAGCACTTTGCGCGGTGGCCAAACAGGCTCTCCTTTGATCAAACCATCACGAAACGCTTCAAACCAGTCATCTTCACAACTGATAGCGGCGATGGATTGCAACAGTGCGCGATGCTGCTCGGCGTCAAGGCTCGGATCGTGATACAGCACCCCCCAGAGCAGCATCAGCCCCAGCAAATCCTCGCCGCATGCATCAGGATCACTTTCAATGCAGGTATAGAGCTGCGCATTAGCGGGCAGTGCTGCGCTGTCGAGGGCCTGTTGCACATTGAACAGCTGCTGCACGAGCAGGCCATGAACCGGGTCAGTACCTTGCAGCCACCCCAGCAAACCCGCGCAATTACCTTGCTCGCGCTGCAGGCGCCGCAATAACGGCTGAAGCCGACTCAGGGGGTGAGCCGGGTTGAGCTCCAGTCGCTCCAGACATTGGGTATCGATCAACGTCAGCCAACGTTCCGGCTGTTCGAGCAACGCCAACAGGAATACAGTTTGAGCGTGCCATTGCCACACAGCCTCGCCTTGCGCAATGACCGGCAGGGCTGCGCCTCGCTGTCCCAACTGGACCAGCAGACTCAAGCTGCGCAAGTTCACGTCCGCTTCTGCGTCCAGCAAATCAAATGCCTGATCGATCCGCACCAGGGCAGACTGATCGTAGCCCCGCAGCCTGCCCAGCCACTGGCGGCAAATCTTGTGCGGCTCGCCTTTTGTCAGTTCCTCCGCCAGTTGCGGCTCACTTGAATGACTATTGAGAAAGGCCTTCATTGCCAACGGAATCGGCGCCTGATTCAACCAGCAGAGTTGCTGCTCTGCCTGATACTTGAACCCGGTCAACACCAGCCCCTCAAGGGCATCGAACGGATGCGGCTCGTCCAGTATTTGTTGCAATAACCCCACATCCCCACGATGCAAGGCCCATGCATGCCGGTATAGACGCTGCAAGCGGGAATCCGCATGCTCCCCTAGCAGCAATGCCAGCAGAGGCAGTTCATCCCCCGTCATTCGCCAATCGACAAATGCGCCTGCCAAACCTTGCAGATCGAGTTGCCCGACCCCAAGCCAGCGAGCCAGCGTTTCGGGACGCTGTGAAGGGCTGCCATATTCTTGAGTGACATCATCAAGGTCATGGGCCCAGTCACGGAAATTTTCCAAACGGTCGAATGCCTGGATCAGCAGTGCGAGAAAGCCTGGCTGACGTTTGGCACAAAGCTCCAGTAAGCAGCTTTCGGCCTTCGGATGACGATACTCCAGCCAGAGCCGGATCCAGCAAGGCAGCGCTTGATCCTCTCGGCCCAATAAACTGTTTTGGCAAGCCAACAGATAAAGCCAATCGCCGTCATCTGGTGCTTGCTCCTGTCGTTCAACGCACAGTTGCAGCAGACCTGCACCACCGATACCGGCTTGAGTGAACTGCACCAGTAAGCGCTTGATGAATGCTTCGTCCGCCGGCAGCGGCAAACAGGTGTGATGGCTGGCGAAGTCTTCGAATTCATGGAGCGGACGATGCTCGAAGAGGTAGTCGAGGCTGCGGGCATACCACAGGGTTTCCGTCTGCACAGGCTCGGACCAGCCGCTCATCAGTGTCGTGTCGAACGGGTCCGGCTTCTTGATGCGTTGCAGGAACTCTTCGACTTTATTCGCCTGCTCGAACTGCAGATCCAGCAGTTGATGCTCCCACCCCATTCGTTGCGCCAGCAGATTCGCGCAACGGTAAGACAACGGCCCGGCATTGGCCAATGGGTGAAACAACCCCCAACTGAGGTCATCAAGTGTGTCCAGAGGCAACTGATCCAACGCTTTGACAAATGCTCGCCAAGCCTGCGGATGGAAGCGACGAGCCGGATCTTCGAGCAACGCGTAAAAATCCACCAAGGTTTGCGGAATCTCGGGAACACCGGCGCCTTCCTCTTCGACGTCGACCTCTTCATGACGGGCAAAGCGGGTGGCACTTTCATAGGCCTCACGCAACGCCTGAAAGCCTTCGGGATCACTCTCCGGGTGATGTTCCGGCAAACGCGCGCGGTAGGCATCTCGAATCAGTGCCTGGTCTTTGGTGGGTTCTATACCCAAGCGTATCCAGCAACTCATGACCAGTCGAACTCCCCCAGGGACGCCGGGCGCGGCGGCGGATCGAGGTCGATGTGCCAGGGCAAGTCGGCCAGGAAAGCAGGCATGTTTCGGTTCAGGCCTTGAGCGATGCGCAGACTGCTCGAACATTCCCCTTGTCTGTCCAGTTCGCAAGCGAGTGTTTGGTCACTGCTGCTCAGACATCCCCAGAATGCGCGGCCGGCCAGAAACCCATTGAAGTAAGAAAACCAGCTGCCGTAGTGATATTGCGCCCTCACCGCCAGTCGACTATGCAGCCAGAGGCTCTCGGAGAGATCGATCCACTCGTTGCGCACTCCGCAACGCAAAAGAAAGCCCATACGCCCCAAATCCCACGCCTGAATACCACCTGGCCCGCAGCCGCCATAGGTACGACTGGCAAACTCATGCAAGGTGCGCTCACGCGTATCCAGCGTCTCGAGCAACGCCTGCCACTCACTGGGTAAACAGCGCTGCCATGAGCGATACGCCTCTTCGAGGTGTGTAGCGTGGCCGTTATCGGTCATTCTTTCGAGCATGCTCAACAGCTGCGGCCGGTCATTGATGCCCCAGCTGCATTGCAGGTCAATAAATTGCGGATCGGAGTAGAAAGCAGGCTCGTCGTATTCGGCACGAGGATTGAGGGCCACCATCGGCGCAGAAAGACCGCACAGCCAACGCTGTTGTATCTCTTCCATGAAAAAAAGCTCCGGGCCGACCAGGCAGAATGGGGGTCGGCAAAACTGGCGCGGATTGTAGAGAAGCCGCCATAAGGCGGTAAAGCTTGCGGGACTGTTTTTGGCGAAAAACAAAAAGGCCCCGACAAGTCGGGGCCTTCATTCAGCGGGTTACAGCCTGTTCAGACCAATGTATTTCTTCCAATGACTCAGTGCTGCAAAGCCGGTTTCTCCGCCCCATTGATCGGGATGCGTTTGGCTTTCGCTTCTTCCGGGATCACTCGCAACAGCTCGATATTCAACAAACCGTTGCGCAGTTCTGCGGCCTTGATTTCGATGTGGTCCGCCAGACGGAATGACAGTTTGAAGGCGCGCTGTGCGATGCCTTGGTACAGGTAAGTGACGTTTTCGTCCGCGTCACGCTTGCCGCCACTGATGGTCAGCACACCTTTTTCCACTTGCAGGTCCAGATCGTCTTCCTGGAAACCGGCGGCCGCTACGACAATGCGGTATTGATCATCACCGTATTTTTCAACGTTGTAGGGTGGATAGGTGCTGCCTGGCTCATTGCGCAGGGCGGTTTCGAACAGGTCGTTGAAACGGTCGAAACCTACCGAGGAACGGAACAGTGGGGCCAGGGAAAATGCAGTACTCATGATTCAAATCTCCTGAACATAATCAGCAAGTTTTTTGTCTCCGCGACCCGGATTCGGCATCGCGTAATCCTTAGATAAGGACCGCTGATTGCTTTTCAAGAGATTATTTTCAGATTTTTTTGAAGCCGATTCAGGCGGCTTCAGACACCGGCAGCCCCAGTAAACGCGAGACGTGATCCAGTTCGGTTTCACGACGCAGGACACTGAACAACTCTACCGCTTCGGGATAATTACGGGTCAGCATCGCCAACCACTGCTTCAGGCGACCCGGCGATTGGCGTGGGGTCATCTGGGCCATGGCTTGCAGCCAGAAGTCCTGAATCAACGGCAGCAGCTCGGCCCAGGTCATCTCGACGACCTCCTCGCCGGCCCGCGCCGCGGCGATCTGCCTGGCCAGGTCCGGACGCGACACCAGGCCGCGACCGAGCATGATGTCTTCGACGCCGCTGATCTCGCGGCAACGGCGCCAGTCCTCGACGCTCCAGATGTCACCGTTGGCGAACACTGGCACCTTGACCACGTCCTGCACCCGCGGGATCCATTCCCAGTGGGCTGGGGGCTTATAACCATCAGTTTTGGTCCGCGCATGAACCACGATGTGCGCCGCGCCGCCTTCGGCCAGGGCTGTGGCGCAAACCAATGAACCATCGGGGCTGTCGAAGCCCAGGCGCATTTTGGCGGTCACTGGAATGTGTGCTGGCACCGCGCGACGGACATGTTCGACGATTTCGTTGAGCAGCTCAGGCTCTTTGAGCAGGACAGCGCCACCGCGCGACTTATTGACGGTCTTGGCCGGGCAGCCGAAGTTCAGGTCGATGACTTCGGAACCCAACTCGCAGGCCAGTGCGGCGTTTTCCGCCAGGCACACCGGGTCGGAACCGAGCAACTGTACCCGCAGCGGTACGCCGGAGGCGGTACGGGCGCCGGTCAGCAGTTCCGGGCCGAACTTGTGGTAATAGGCAGGCGTGAGCAGCTGATCGTTGATCCGAATGAACTCGGTTACACACCAATCGATACCGCCCACACGGGTCAGCACGTCCCGCAGGATGTTGTCGACCAACCCCTCCATGGGCGCCAAAGCAATTTGCATGAAAAACACACTCAACGAAAAACGTGCGGCAGTTTACTGGTTTCGGCGCGCAGAAGGTATTTCGTCAGACCGGATGGCGGCAAATGTGCGGACTGTGTCAGCCTGGAACTTGCAACGCCGGGCCGTAGCCCTCGATGAACTCCGCCGGCATGCGCTTGGGCTTGCCGGTCGACAGCTCGATGCACACGAACGTGGTCTGCGCCCGCAGCAACGTCGAGTTGTCACTGGGGCGGATCAGTTGGAAGTGTCGGGTCATTTTCAGGCGCTGGTCCCAATCGACGATCCAGGTCGCCAATTGCAGTTCATCGCCTTCGTAGGCCGCCGCCAGATAATCGATCTCGTGCCGCACCACCGCCATCGCCCGATCCAGCCGCCGGTACTCGACCAGGTCCAGGCCCAGCCGTTGCGAGTGGCGCCAGGCGCAGCGTTCGAGCCAGGTCACGTACACCGCGTTGTTCGCGTGGCCCAGCCCGTCGATGTCCTCGGCGCCCACTTCCAGATCAATGATAAACGGCGTTGCCCGATCCCAGCCCATGCCCCACTCCCGGTCAGATTATTTCGACCGGGGCAGTGTAACGGAAGCTCAGGCCGATTGGCGCGATTGCAGGCTGCGACCGGTCAGCAGCAAGAGCACGCCGTCGATCACCCGAGGATCGGCCAGCACTCGCTGATGACCGCCCTCTTCCAGGCGCAACAAGCGACTGTCGAACCAGGCTTCGTGAATCAATTGGGATTCCTTGACCGAGACATAGCTGTCGTCCTCGGCATGGACAATCAGGCCAGGCATGTCGAGCTGATAGTGCGCGACATCCAGCGCAGCGGCACGCATGCCGACATCTCTTTCAACCTGACGAATGAACGCCGAACGGGCTTTGGGCGGCAGGCGCACATAGCGAGCAAAACCGCGCAGAACACCAAGAATTCGCGCCGGGGCGGCGATCGTGACCAGGGTTTCGGCGCGCAGACCCAACTGCACCGCGAGCATGGCACTGGCGCCCCCCATGGAATGACCGATTACCGCTTGCAGCGGCGGTAGTTCAGCGGCCGCTTCAAGCATCGCCCGGGCGAACAACACCACATTGGCTTGGCGTCCAGGCGAGCGACCGTGAGCCGGGCCGTCCAGGGCGACCACGGTGTAACCGGCATCGACCAGCGCCGTGATCAGCGCGGCAAACTGAGTTGGCCGGCCCTCCCAGCCGTGCATCAACAACACCGCCGGGCCTTGCCCCCAACGCAGTGCCGAGAGGCCGAAGCGCAAGGTGATCCGCTCGGACTTCGCCAACAACGGCAATTCCCAATCACGCGGCGGCAACTCCCGCGGAGTCATGAATGCCAGACGCATTTTGCTCGCCACCAGCTTCGGTGCGAACCAGCCCAAGGTGCCATTAACGCCACGAACCCAGCTCAACGTGTTCATTGCTCATCTCCTCAGACTGGATGCCTTTAGGTCACAGCACCGCCGATTTCGCGGCGCGCAGCAATCGATCGGACAACTCTCCTGGCCCCAGCGCCCGCGCCAGCGCCAAACCACCCACCATCAAGGCGATGTCGGCCAAGACCTTGTCGATGTCTTCGGGGCTGGCCGCCAACTGCGCGACCATCAATTCAACATGCTCATTCAACGCCACACGAAATTCGTCCGGCAGACGGCCCAGTTCGCTGATCGACGCTGGAACCGGGCATGCCTGCTCGGTGGAATCACGGTGTTTACGCGACAGGTAAAACGCCGCGACCAACGCGCGACGCTCTTCGCCGGTCAACTCGGCATCCATGTCGGCGATCAAGTCACGACGATGGCTGAGCAGCAGCTTGAACGCTTCCAGCATCAACGCGTCCTTGCTCTCGAAGTGCGCGTAGAAACCGCCGACCGTCAGACCGGCCGCGCCCATCACTTCACCCACGCTCGGCTCGGCCGGGCCACGCTGGATCAGCGCTGCACTGGCAGCCTTGAGGATGCGTTCGCGGGTTTGAGCTTTTTTATCGTTCATCGTTGCCTCCGAATATTACGACTAGAATATTATTCTCATAATAATTTTTCGCAAGTCGTGGATGTGACCGCTGGTCTGAAGAACAGTGTTGAGGAAAAAGGAGATTTGGCCAAACGCCAGACAAACAAAAGGGCCATTCAATAATTGAATGACCCTTAAAAATCCCGCAAAGCGGGTAATCGTGGCGTCCCCTAGGGGACTCGAACCCCTGTTACCGCCGTGAAAGGGCGGTGTCCTAGGCCACTAGACGAAGGGGACACAAACCCTTCTATACAACTGATCAGTGCTGAGAGCTGATCGATTCAAGGCCGGTGTGGCCAGACCTTGAACTGTAAAATTGGTGGAGCTAGACGGGATCGAACCGTCGACCTCTTGCATGCCATGCAAGCGCTCTCCCAGCTGAGCTATAGCCCCAGATTTTTCGCCTCGCGGCGGAGCGACATCTTGCAACATCGCTTCTGTAAAACTGGCGTCCCCTAGGGGACTCGAACCCCTGTTACCGCCGTGAAAGGGCGGTGTCCTAGGCCACTAGACGAAGGGGACGCAAACCCTTCTATACAACTGATCAACGCTGAGTGTTGATCGCTTCAAGGCCGGTGTGGCCAGACCTTGAAGTGTAAATTGGTGGAGCTAGACGGGATCGAACCGTCGACCTCTTGCATGCCATGCAAGCGCTCTCCCAGCTGAGCTATAGCCCCTCATCGCTGAGGACGGGGCGAATCTTAATGGCGCATCGGAAAGCTGTCAAACTTATTTTTCAAAAAATTTAAAATTTTTTGCCGACATAACAATCACTTACCGCCCTCCCCCCGTAAATTCGGGGGAAGCGCCGAAGATCAGGATCAAAAGATCGTCCGAACGCGGCCCGAGCCTTCGGCAGCTCCTACTGAGTCAAACGCCGTCAGGCAATCGCGCCCAGAAGCTTTTCCCACTCTTTGTTTTCTTTCTTCGACACGCCGCCCAGCAGGTCAATGGCCTGGCGCAGACGGAAACGGGTCAGGTCCGGGCCGAGGATTTCCATCGCGTCGAGCACCGATACCGAACTGGCCTGCCCGGTAATTGCGGCAAACATCAGCGGCATGGCGTCACGCAGCTTCAACTCAAGGGATTCGACCACTGCCTGAATCGTTGCGGTGATGCTGTCCTTCTCCCATTGACGCAGACTTTCCAGCTTCCACAGGATCAATTGCATCAATTGACGAACCTGATCGCCCGAGAGTTTCTTGGACTCGAACAGCTTGGCGTCCGGATTCACGCCACCGGCGAAGAAGAAGCCGGCCAGCGGTGCGACCTGACTGAAGGTTTCAACCCGGCCCTGCACGTGCGGTGCGATCTTCATCATGTATTCAGGGTTCAGTGCCCACTTCTGCACGCGAGCGGCGAACTCTTCCACCGGCAGGTCACGCAGCCACTGGCCGTTGAGCCACGACAGTTTCTCGATGTCGAAAATCGGCCCGCCGAGCGAGACGCGGCTCAGGTCGAAGTTGTCGACCATTTCCTGGAGCGAAAACTTCTCGCGCTCGTCCGGCATCGACCAGCCCATGCGGCCCAGGTAGTTGAGCATCGCTTCCGGCATGAAGCCCATGCGCTCGTAGAACGTCACCGAGGTCGGATTCTTGCGCTTGGACAGCTTGCTCTTGTCCGGGTTACGCAGCAGCGGCATGTAGCACAGCTGCGGCTGTTCCCAGCCGAAGTATTCGTACAGCAGGATCAGTTTCGGTGCCGAAGGCAGCCATTCTTCACCGCGCAGGACGTGGGTGATGCCCATCAGATGGTCGTCGACCACGTTAGCCAGGAAGTACGTCGGCAGGCCGTCGGTCTTCATCAGCACTTGCATATCCATGCGATCCCACGGGATCTCGACATCGCCACGCAGCATGTCCGGCACCACGCACACGCCTTCGGTCGGCACTTTCATGCGGATGACGTGTGGCTCGCCAGCGGCCAGGCGGCGCGCGACTTCTTCCTTGGACAGCAACAGCGCACGGCCGTCGTAACGCGGGGTTTCACCGCGAGCCATTTGCTCGGCGCGCATCTGGTCCAGCTCTTCGGCGGTGCAGAAGCACGGGAAAGCATGGCCCATGTCGACCAATTGCTGGCAGTACTTCTGGTAGATATCGCCGCGCTCACTCTGACGGTAAGGACCGTGCGGGCCGCCGACGTCCGGGCCTTCGCTCCAGTCGATACCCAGCCAGCGCAGGGCGTCGAAAATCTGTTGTTCGGACTCGCGGGTCGAACGCAGTTGGTCGGTGTCTTCGATCCGCAGGATGAACTCACCGCCATGCTGCTTGGCAAAGCAGTAGTTGAACAAAGCGATATAAGCGGTACCTACATGGGGATCCCCGGTAGGCGATGGCGCGATGCGAGTGCGGACGGTGGTCATGGCATGTCTCGAAATGAATAAAAAGCGAAGATCAAACAAGAGGCGAATGGTAACAGGCGATAGCGGCCCGGCTCCAGTGAGCGGGGCATATAAGCCAATATTGCATTGGGGGAATCAGCTTGGTGACGGTGTTGCCTACCGGGAGGTTGCAGGCAGGACTGAAGGCTTGGGAAGCGCGCAATGGATATTTGTAGTGTTGCGGCGGGCCTCATCGCGGGCAAGCCCGCTCCCACAAGGATTGAGGATATTCACCCAATATGTGACCACCTACAGACCCTGTGGGAGCGGGCTTGCCCGCGATGAGGCCCGCCCATTCATTGCACATCTCAAACCGCGATCAACCGCTCCCGCAGCTTGCCGATTTCGTCGCGCAACTGCGCCGCGGCTTCGAACTCCAGGTCGCGAGCGAGCTGGTACATCTTCTCTTCCAGCTGACGAATGCGCTTGGTGATCTCGCTCGGCGAGCGCAGTTCGGCTTCGTATTTGGCGCTTTCCTCGGCAGCCTTGGCCATGCCTTTGCGCTTCTTGCTGCGCGAACCTGGCACGGTGGCGCCTTCCATGATGTCGGCGACGTCCTTGAACACGCCCTTCGGGGTAATGCCATTGGCCAGGTTGAAGGCAATCTGCTTGTCGCGACGACGCTCGGTCTCGCCAATCGCCCGCTCCATGGAACCGGTGATGCGATCCGCGTAGAGAATCGCCCGACCATTGAGATTTCGCGCCGCCCGGCCGATGGTCTGAATCAGCGAGCGTTCGGAGCGCAGGAAGCCTTCTTTGTCGGCATCAAGAATCGCCACCAGCGAGACTTCCGGCATGTCCAGGCCTTCACGCAGCAGGTTGATCCCCACCAACACATCGAAGGTGCCCAGACGCAAGTCACGGATGATTTCGACCCGTTCCACGGTGTCGATGTCCGAGTGCAGATAACGCACGCGCACGCCGTGGTCGGCCAGGTAATCAGTCAAATCCTCGGACATGCGCTTGGTCAGCGTGGTCACCAGCACCCGCTCTTCCAGGGCCACACGCTTGGTGATTTCCGAGAGCAAGTCGTCGACCTGAGTCAGCGCCGGACGGATTTCGATCTGCGGGTCCACCAGGCCGGTCGGACGTACCACTTGCTCGACCACGCGCCCTGCGTGTTCCGCCTCGTAGTTGCCCGGCGTGGCCGAGACAAATATTGTCTGCGGGCTGATGCCTTCGAACTCATCGAAACGCATCGGCCGGTTATCCAGCGCCGATGGCAGGCGGAAGCCGTATTCCACCAGCGTTTCCTTACGGGACCGGTCGCCCTTATACATGGCACCGACCTGCGGCACGCTGACATGGGATTCGTCGATCACCAGCAAGGCGTCGGCCGGCAGGTAGTCGAACAAAGTGGGTGGCGCCTCGCCGGATGCACGGCCCGACAGGTAGCGCGAGTAGTTTTCGATGCCGTTGCAGTAACCCAGCTCGAGAATCATCTCCAAGTCGAAACGGGTGCGTTGCTCCAGCCGCTGGGCTTCCACCAGTTTGTTGTTGGAGCGCAGGTATTCCAGGCGCTCCTGCAACTCGACCTTGATTCCCTCGACGGCGTCGAGCAGGGTTTCCCTCGGCGTTACGTAGTGGCTCTTCGGATAGAAGGTGAAGCGCGGCAGTTTACGAATGACTTCGCCCGTCAGCGGATCGAAGGCAGACAGGCTCTCCACTTCGTCATCGAACAGCTCGATGCGGATCGCCTCAAAATCGGATTCCGCCGGGTGGATATCAATCACATCGCCGCGCACCCGGAAAGTCGCCCGGGCGAAGTCCACGTCGTTGCGGGTGTATTGCAGGTCGGCCAGGCGACGCAGCAGCGCACGCTGGTCGAGCTTGTCGCCGCGATCCACGTGCAACACCATCTTCAGATAGGTTTCCGGACTGCCCAGACCGTAAATGCACGACACCGTGGTGACGATGATTGCGTCTTTGCGCTCCAGCAGCGCTTTGGTCGCGGACAGGCGCATCTGCTCGATGTGGTCGTTGATCGAGGCATCCTTCTCGATAAAGGTGTCGGACGACGGCACATAGGCTTCGGGCTGGTAGTAGTCGTAATAGGACACGAAGTATTCAACGGCGTTGTTCGGGAAGAACGCCTTGAACTCGCCGTACAACTGCGCCGCCAGGGTCTTGTTCGGCGCCAGCACCAGCGTCGGGCGCTGCACTTGGGCGATCACGTTGGCGATGCTGAAGGTCTTGCCCGAGCCGGTCACACCGAGCAGCGTCTGGTGCGCCAGCCCGGCCTCGATGCCCTCGACCATCAGACGGATGGCTTCCGGCTGATCGCCGGCGGGCTCGAAGCGGGTGACTAGCTGGAATTCAGACATACATACCTCTGGTTCACTCTTGCCCGGCTACACCGGACAGGAACGAGAAAGACCGCAAACGACCGATGTCGCCCGAGGAAAAAACTGGATTGTGCTCAATGTGGAGCCGTTTGCCACTGCTTTCAAGGCAAACGTCCTACATCGGGTAAAACCTTTGACGATGCCACTCGACCAACGATCGAAAAATAATTCGAAAAACTTACCGTAAAAGCCGAATCGCCTGTCGCCATCAATCACTGATGGCCTCTATACTAGCTCCCCGTTTGTGCACCGCTCTAGTGCATTCGGCTGGAGCGCGACACGTCCCTCCACACTCCATTCAGAGCCGCCGCAATAATGAGCCTGTTCTCCGCTGTCGAAATGGCACCACGCGATCCAATCCTGGGCCTCAACGAAGCATTCAATGCCGATACCCGTACCACCAAGGTCAACCTGGGGGTCGGTGTTTACTGCGACGAGCAGGGGCGAATTCCTCTCTTGCGTGCCGTTGTCGAAGCCGAGACGATTCGCGCCGCTCAACACGTTTCCCGTGGTTACTTGCCGATCGACGGCATCGCCGCCTACGACCAGGCCGTGCAGAAACTGCTGTTCGGCAATGATTCGCCGCTGATTGCTGCCGGCCGGGTCATCACCACCCAGGCCGTCGGCGGTACTGGCGCGCTGAAAATCGGTGCCGACTTCCTCAAGCAACTGCTGCCGAACGCCGTCGTGGCGATCAGCGACCCGAGCTGGGAAAACCACCGCGCGCTGTTCGAAACCGCCGGCTTCCCGGTGCAGAACTATCGCTACTATGACGCCGCCACCCACGACGTTAACCGCGCAGGCCTGTTGGAAGACCTGAACGCCCTGCCGTCCGGCTCCATCGTTGTGCTGCACGCTTGCTGCCATAACCCGACCGGCGTCGACCTGAGCCCGGCAGACTGGAAAAACGTGCTGGAAGTGGTGAAAGCCAAAGGTCACGTGCCGTTCCTCGACATGGCCTACCAGGGCTTTGGCGACGGTATCGATGAAGACGCCGCTGCCGTGCGCCTGTTCGCCGAGTCGGACCTGACCTTCTTCGTTTCCAGCTCGTTCTCCAAATCCTTCTCGTTGTACGGCGAGCGCGTTGGCGCCCTGTCGATCGTCAGCGATTCGAAAGAAGAAAGCGCTCGCGTGCTGTCGCAAGTCAAACGCGTGATCCGCACCAACTACTCCAACCCGCCAACCCACGGTGCAAGCATCGTCGCCGCCGTGTTGAACAGCCCGGTACTGCGCGCCCAGTGGGAAGAAGAACTGGCAGAAATGCGCCTGCGGATTCGCGGCATGCGCACTCAGATGGTCGACCTGCTGGCGAAAAACGCTCCACAGCGCGATTTCAGCTTCGTCGGTCGCCAGCGCGGCATGTTCTCCTACTCCGGCCTGACGGTTGAGCAAGTGACCCGTCTGCGCAACGAGTTCGGCATCTACGCCCTGGACACCGGCCGCATCTGCGTGGCCGCGCTGAACCAGAGCAACATCGACGCCGTGACCAAGGCCATCGTTCAGGTGATCTGAGTCGTCGTGTGACATGAAAACGGGAAGCCAAAATGGCTTCCCGTTTTTTATTGGCCTCAGATAAATCTCAAAGCAGCCGCTGCGCCCTTTAAACTCCCACAGGCTTTATGTACACCCGAGAATTCTTGCGAGAACCCACATGAAAAACGACGACCTACGCGCCGACCGCGACGAGCTGGACCACTTCGTGCCCCGCTCCTCGGCCAAACGCGGTAATAACCTGGTGCTGCAAGTGGCTGCGGGCGTGTTCCTTGGCGGTCTGGCCTTGTGGCTGGTGCAACTGGCCGCCACGATGCTGTATGCCAAGTTGATGCTCGGCACCATCACCTTTGGCGGTTAGACCAATTCGCTCGCACGCTGGCTGGCCGCGTCGTCATAGGCGACATAAAGCGATTCGGCCACCTGGCTTTTGATCGCCTTGGTGCTTTCCAGGCCCAGGACAAAACCTTCGGCTTTGCCGCCTGCGCGGTTCAGCTCGTCAGCGGTGCTGGCCTGAGTAATTGCGTCGAACAGTTTCTCGGCGTGCGGGCCGACCCCTTTGGGCAGGCTGATCTGAGCGATGCTCATGCAAACACCCCACTGTTTCGGGGTGTGAAGGCTGGGTGATTCATGGCGCGTACCTTTTCGGCTGAGGGCCGGCAGCGCGTGTCACCACTTCCGGGCAGCCATGGTAGACCTCTGCCGCGCTTCTGGTAACCGCCGATGGCCGATAAACCTCCCTCTGATCCGATGAAAACATCAAATTGCCAACAGAGGCTTGACTTCTCTTTTTGAATCAGTAACATACACGTCATTCCGCGATAGCTCAGTTGGTAGAGCAAGTGACTGTTAATCACTGGGTCCCTGGTTCGAGTCCAGGTCGTGGAGCCAGACAAGGTTCCAGAGAAGGCTTTCAAAATCTCTGAAACCCCTGAAAACCCGCCTTCTGGCGGGTTTTTTCGTTTTGGCGTTCTGTCGGATTCCGGTGGATACCAGCCATTTTAAGGGTAGAGTTTGGGATAAAGGTCAGTTCGATAAAAGGGAGTACCCTTATGTCGCGCACTACCGCTCCACTCTCCGACGCCGCTTGCCGTTCGGCCAAGCCCACAGACCGCGCCTACAAGCTTTTCGACGGCGACGGCCTTTACCTTCTAGTCCAACCCAATGGCCGCAAAGGCTGGCGTCTCAGATACGTCAAACCTGATGGCCGGGAAGGACTGACCTCATTCGGCAACTACCCCATCGTTGGCCTCGCGAATGCGCGCCGCAAGCGCTTGGAGGTCAAGCGAATGCTGGCGGATGGCATTGACCCTATAGGAGCCAAGAACCAAGCCAAGACGGACGCTCTGATCAAAGGCCGCACCTTTGAAAGCGTTGCCCTCGGCTGGCACACGGAAATGTCAGCTAAGTGGGCACCGGACTATTCCAAGACAGTGATGAGCCGCCTCAAAACTCACCTCTTCCCGCTGATCGGCACCCGCGCCATTGTCGACCTTGATACCCACGACCTTATGCGGCCCCTGGACGCGATTAAGAAGCGCGGAACGATAGACATTGCTTTAAGGGTACAAAACTACCTACAGAGCATCATGCGCGAGGCAAAGCGCCTCCGGCTTATCACCGTAAACCCTGCTTACGACCTCGTAGGCTCGATCAAAGCCTCGCGGGTCGTCCACCGCCCTGCTTTATCCTTATCCCGCTTGCCTGAATTGCAGGAACGGATCAACACCTATAAAGGCCGCGCACTTACCCAGCTGACGGTCTTGCTGTCGCTGCACGTGTTTGTACGCTCCAGCGAGCTGCGCTTCGCCCGCTGGAACGAGTTCGACCTCAAACGTGGCGTCTGGGAAATTCCCGACACGCGACCAGCGTTGGAAGGCGTACCCTTTTCCACAAGAGGTACGAAGATGGCAGGCGATATCCATCTTGTACCCTTATCGCCGCAAGCGATCGCCCTGCTCGAGCAGATCCACGCAATCACTGGCAAATTTAACTTGGTGTTCGCAGGCGATACCAAGTCTTGGAAACCAATGTCCGAAAACACTGTGAACAGCTCGCTTCGGAAGATGGGGTACGACACCAAATCCGAGATCTGTGGGCATGGGTTTCGTTCGATGGCCTGTAGCGCACTGATCGAGTCCGGTTTGTGGACGGACACAGCCATCGAGCGGCAGATGAGCCACAAGGAACGCAACAACGTCCGCGCCGCTTACATCCACAAGGCCGAGTTCATCGAGGAGCGCAGGCTGATCATGAACTGGTGGAGTCGCTACCTTGAGGCTAATCAGCATAAGCATGTCAGCCCACGCGAATTCGCCAATCAGACGGGGGCGAATGTCACTCGCCTAAAAGCAAAACGTGGCGCAACCGAGTAAGCGCTCGGTCTTCATATCTCAGTGATCTGCTTGTCCACGCGGGTCCATCCAAACAGGGCTGCAAAGCCGCCCTGCTTGGATGGACCTCACTTAAAAAATCTAAAGCCCACGCAACTGTCTGTGGAAAACCAATGATTTCCACCGGTGGATAATTTCATCCACAGCCGAAGAACTCCCGAAAATTCGAGCCTTGACCCGAATTCTCCACAAGCGTAGAAAAGATCGGGCAAAGCGCTGTCGTTGACAGCAACCCAGGTAGCCAGAACCTTTGAGGCTACGCCATACCGTGGTGGCTCTCCCAAAGTGCGATTAGCGTCCGGCGGCTCGCACGGTCACTGCAATGTGATGGATGCCTACTTTTACCAGTGTGCCCACTGCGGCAACTCATCCCGTTTCATAGCCGCCCTGCAGCAACCTATCCGCTTGGCCATTTCCTTGCGCCAACCTGCGCCCGTCTCTTTCTTCCGGAAAGAGACGGGCGCTCCTACCGCTGCTGCAGCCCAACTCGTACAAGGCTTTGCCGCATTCCCCCTCGTGACAATCGGCGTGACAAACACCGAAGTCACCGGCAACAGCGATGCAGATGATGGTGCCGCAGCCCAAGGAATGGACTGCACCTGACTGACAGTCAGGCATGCCCCGGTCATCGCATCCCTGCCTTCACCTGACTCAAGATCTCGCGGCACCGGTTTCGTCAGCCAGTGCAGCCTCCACCCGCCCACCTCTTCGGAGGTGCTCAGGAGGCTAGATCATGAGATGCCCAAGCTCCCGGTCGTAAAGAGCCGTCAGTCCCGCGTTAGGGGACAACCCTCACAGGTCGCAGGGGCCTTGATCCCTGATAACACTCAACATTCTTGGCGGGATGACGTGGGGAATGTTTTAAAAGCTTTGGCTTCAAGAGGAGTTCGATCATGGCACTGGTGGACAGGCGAGATGGACGCAATTTTGGCTATGGCCGGCAACTGAGTTATGCCGGGCCGCAGGCGCTGAAAGATCTGTTTGGCGACGGGCACTACGGCACGGTCAAGGCGCACAGTGATCGCTGGCAGGCATTTGTACGCTGGTGTCGGTCTGAGGATGGGCCTGGCGTCAACGATGCGCGACAGATTGATCGGCAGACCTTGTTGGACTACTCCGAGCATCTGCGCCAGCAAGTTGAACAAGGTGCTATCGGCATCGCCACTGCGCAAAACCGGTTATCCAGTGTGAATCGGACCATGGCCGCGCTTCGCGGTGATCTGTATGTGAAAGTGCCGAGTCCGAGTACGGCGCTGGGAATGCGGCGCACCAGTGTTCGTTGCTCGGTTCCGCAAGGCCAAGACCGCGAATACGTTAAGAAGATCGTAGAGGTGCTTTGCGCACACCAGCAGCCGCGTGCCGCCGCCATCGCGCAGTTGGCGCGAGCAACCGGAATGCGCATGCGTGAGGCCATTTTGGCCAACCTACCCCGACTGCAAGGTGAGGCTAGGCAACTCGAGAGGATCAACATCCAGGACGGCACCAAAGGTGGCCGCTCGGGAGCTTCGGCTCCTCGGTGGATAACGATGGATGAGCACATCCGCGACGCACTGGCATTCACCCTTCAAGTATCGCCTGACGGTAGCCGCAACCTGTTGGCACCGCACGAAAGCTACCTCGATTTGCAACGGAGAACCGTCCGCCCTGCCCGGGACATTCTTCATAAGCACGGGCTCAAAGGCTTTCACGAATTGCGGGCGGCCTATGCATGCGAACGCTATGAGCAAATCACCCATCATCCGGCACCAATCAACGGTGGTCGTTGCTATCAACTCGACCGACATCTCGATCAGCAGGCTCGAGCACAAATCAGCTTTGAGTTGGGGCACGGTCGTATTGATGTGGTGTCGGCTTACATCGGGGGCCGAGCATGAGTAACGCATTCGATATGGAGCTGTTTCTGGCGGGCGTCCTGACTGGATCTCATACCACACGCCAACGCCACCTGCGTCAGGCGAAGGCCATTCAAGCGGCGATATATTATCGCTGGCAACGCGACAATCCATGGACTTGGCAGCAAAAGCATCTCGCATGGTTCCTAAATCACCATGTGAACCAGCACGCTGAATCGACGCGCTATTACTATCTGCTGACCGTGCACACGCTTGCTCATCGCCTAGGAAAGTCCTGGAAGTTCAACCGCCAGGCGAAGGTCAACAACCGGCCGATTCTGTTGAAGACGTCGGCTTTCAACGTTGCGTTACCGATGTAGTGAAAAACGACCTTCTAAAATCGCGTATACGCAACGATCTCTCTTTGGGTAAGGGGTCAAGTACCCCCTGGAAATGCCTCGAAACTACCGGAGGCGATTTTTTCGTAAGCGCTCCATGAACCCCACATTCAAAGCCGCCACCTGATCCCCGATGCTGTGCTCTCGATTCCTTTCCGGAGCCAGCACCTCATGATGCGTCCCGACGCAAAAGTCGAAAAAGTCTATCTCTACCCCAAACCCGTCGACTTCCGAAAATCCATCGATGGCCTCGCCGCTCTGGTCGAACTGGACATTAAGGTCGCGGTGTTTGACCCGGTACTTTTCGTGTTCCTCAACAAGCCTCGAAACCGAGTGAAAATTTTGTATTGGGAGCGCAACGGTTTTTGCCTTTGGCTAAAGCGGCTGGAGTCCGAGCGCTTCAAAACATCGCCGGATTGTTCGGATGAAGCCATCGTGCTGACGGTTCAAGAACTCAACTGGTTATTGGACGGTTTTGATTTGTGGCGCAACCGCCCGCATCAAGTTTTGACGCCTCGATTTGTCGCCTGATTCGGTATAATCCAGGGCATGATTTCCATGCCCAAAGACCTTCCTGACGACCCTGCTTTGCTCAAGCAACTGCTTGAGCAAATGCTGAGTGAGCGCGAGTCGGATAAGGGCAAGATCGTTCATCTTGAAGAAGAAAACGCGTTGTCGCGTCAGCGCCTTTTCGGGCGTAAGTCAGAGCAGACAGCCGATCCCGCGACTCCGCAAATGGCCTTGTTCAACGAAGTTGAAAGCGTGGCCGAGTCTGTCGACGAAACGGTGGAAGAACAGGTTGTCGCTCCGACCAAACATCGCGGTAAACGCAAGCCTCTGCCCGCCGATCTTCCGCGCATCGAAGTCATCCACGAACTGCCCGAGCACGAACTGACCTGCGCCTGCGGTTGCCGCAAGCACACCATTGGTGAGGAAATCAGCGAGCAGCTGGAGATCGTGCCGATGCAGATCCGTGAGATCAAACATGTCCGCAAGATCTACGGTTGCCGCGATTGCGAAACCGCACCGGTTACCGCGGACAAGCCCGCTCAACTGATTGAAAAAAGCATGGCCAGCCCAAGTGTCCTGGCGATGCTGCTGACGACCAAATACGTCGACGGCTTACCGCTTCACCGCTTCGAAAAAGTGCTGGGCCGCCACGGTATCGATATCCCACGCCAGACCTTGGCGCGCTGGGTTATCCAG
This sequence comes from Pseudomonas sp. GGS8, assembly GCF_024168645.1. Lineage (NCBI taxonomy): Bacteria > Pseudomonadati > Pseudomonadota > Gammaproteobacteria > Pseudomonadales > Pseudomonadaceae > Pseudomonas > Pseudomonas sp. GGS8. The sequence continues at coordinate 6,288,827 of NZ_JALJWF010000001.1, forward strand.
TGCGGCGAACACCTGCAACCCTTGCTCAACTTGATGCGGGATCGACTGCTGGAAAGTCGCGTCATCCACTGCGACGAAACGCGTGTGCAGGTGATGAAAGAGCCTGATCGAGAGCCGACCAGTCAATCCTGGATGTGGGTGCAAACCGGCGGACCGCCTAATCAGCCTGTGATCCTTTTTGACTACTCAACCAGCCGGGCGCAGGAGGTTCCGTCGCGCCTGCTCAAAGGTTATCGCGGCTACCTGATGACCGACGATTATGCTGGTTACAACGCCTTGGGCGCGCAGTCCGGTGTCGAACGTTTAGGCTGTTGGGCCCATACACGACGCAAGTTTGTCGAGGCGCAAAAGGTGCAGCCTAAAGGTAAAACCGGGCGTGCCGATATCGCCCTGAATCTGATCAACCAGCTGTACGGTATCGAGCGAGATTTAAAAGAAGTCGGCGATGAACATCGCCACGAAAGCCGACAGCAAAACAGCCTGCCGGTGTTGGCCCAATTGCAAACATGGTTGGAGAAAACCCAGCCACAAGTGACGGCGCAAAATGCACTGGGCAAAGCCATCAGCTACTTGGCCAGCAACTGAATCAAGTTGGTGCGCTACACCGAAGCCGGTTATTTGCCGATCGACAACAATGCGGCCGAGCGTGCGATCCGGCCCTTCGTGATCGGGCGCAAGAACTGGCTGTTCAGCGACACGCCCAAAGGCGCGACGGCCAGCGCTCAACTTTACAGTTTGGTCGAGACGGCTAAAGCCAACGGCCAAGAGCCCTATGCGTGGCTGCGCCACGCACTTGAGCGCCTGCCACAGGCAACCTCGGTTGAAGATTACGAAGCCTTGCTGCCGTCGAACTGCTCGCCCGCATCGCTTAGCTAAGCGCGCCGCCTATTTTTGAACAGGTGGGGTTTATGGAGCGCTTACATTTTTTCAACAGAATCGGCCAATAGCAGTCTCTCACCATCTATATTGGGTCAATTGCAGCCGCTCAGGGACGATTGGAATTTGACTAAGAATCCATCAGTCAGGGGGTAGACTTATCGGTACAACTACTAGATTGGTTTGACGGACACTACGTCAAAATACCTAAATCTCTTCTTTTTCGCCTCATTTGTTGCATCTTGTTCAGCAACAAAGAGAGTCAACAGCTTGTTCGCGATCATCGTTTTTTTTCTGGCAGCATTGCAAGCTCTTTGCCAGAGTATCTATTTTCTTAAATGTCACTTGAGTAGAAAAATTCAGTGAAGATTTCGCTCGCGGTCCTGTTACCTGATAGGAAGTGGTAGCGCGAAATTCTCGAATGGAACATCTCGTCAGGCAAGGAAAATGGGAGCAAAGAGACTTTAGCGGGCATTAGCATCGATCGTTAACAGCAGGAAAAATGGTAATCCAATACCATCCCGAGTTGAAAAAAAGCAAAACGCTGCAAAAAAACGCACTACCGACAGATGACTGAATCTGTGGTGCACCGCATTGGTGCAAGACAAATCCAGATCAAAGAGACTCGAACGCCTTGTATAGACAGGTATTGCTCAGTACATAACTCTATAGACCTAGCTTGGAAAGTGTAGTTAACGAAAATGAGAAACGTCCAATTACCGACACAAAAATGACCTGTAACTCACTGTTTTATATATGTTTTAAGTGATAAGCACTTAAAAAAGTGAATTTGGATTTGACCGAATGAATGCGGTCAATTACGATTGGCCCACAAGTAACCCCTGCCCCTTCGCGACATGTGCAGAGTTGAGATATCAGACTATGGATGGTAAGTTTTTTTGAGGTCTAATTAGACCGTGTTTATGGAATACGCACTAAAAAATGCGTAAATGATTTTTCAATTTATCACGGCACTTCCAGTGGATTTATCCCTCCCTTGAAGATTTGGTCACAGCTTGCTACCTGCCGGCTGACCATAAATTCGTGTAAATCATTCGATTGAACGATCAACCCAGATCAGGCTATCGATCTAGCACATAGTATCGCCTATAAAATACTTAGTGATTTTTCATACCCTTTTCTTTACATGGCTACTAAAGCGTCTAGGCCGAAATGCTTGCGCTTCGCTCCATAAAAACGGGTCCGTTGAGTCAAGTATATGGCTCGCACAAAATGCAGTTTTGGTTGTGGATAAAATGCATGCTGAGGTAGGCATGTAGTCCTTGCGGCGCAACAAAAAATAAAATCAGACTTACTATATCTAACGCATAAGTCATCTAGTGGCACTCGGCATCGCTGGGCGTCACGGTACGAGTGCGCGCGGCGGTTGAGAAATCCATCTGTAACTCAGCAACACTTTGCAAGTGTTACAGGGAAGTTTTGAGTAAGGACATCAACTCTAATGAATGCTTCAGATATCAGCGCAAGGTGCTCAGTCATGGACGTCGTAAACATGGAAATGGAACATTATCATCTCGTCGGAATCGGCGCTGGCCCCGCAAATTTGAGCCTGGCAGCGTTACTCCACAACAACGAGAAAGCTCCAAATTTGTTTATTGATCAAAAGCAGCAGTTCTCTTGGCACGACGAACAGATGCTGGATGGAGCTACATTGCAGGTTTCAATATTTAAAGACCTGGCCAGCCTTTCTGATCCAACGAACCGCTTTACTTTTCTTTCCTATCTTCATGACCAAGGGCGAATTTATCACTTTCTCAATGCCCAATTCGCTCAGGTACCCCGTCGAGAATTTAGAAACTACTTAGCTTGGGCTGCCGAGAAAAATGAAAACGTAATATTCGGCGAAAAAGTTCTGCATATTAATTTCAATGACGTTTTTATCATTAAGACTAATAAACGCACCATCACCGCCAACAATATAGCTATTGGCGTGGGTACCCAACCTTGGGTGCCAGAGTTTGCTAAGCCGCACCTTGGAAAAGAGAATTTTCACATTTGTGAATATCTGCAGAAGTCCTCCAATCTTGCAGGTAAACGAGTTGCTGTCGTTGGCGGTGGACAATCTGGCGCGGAGGTGTTCCTGGACCTTCTGTCCAGACCATTTCACGAGCGCCCGTCCCAGATCTGCTGGATTTCGCGCCGTAGAAACTTTTCCCCGATCGATGATTCAACCTTCACCAATGACACCTTCATTCCAGATTACTCTAACTACTTTAATCAACTCCCCCCCAGTGTCCGGAATAAAACAATTAAGGAAAACATCCTGACCTCCGATGGGATATCCGAACACACGCTACGAGCGATATATCAGAAAATTTACTATTCTCGCTTCGTCGATAATGATGGACGTGCTATAGGCTTATACCCAAACCGCAACGTCCTAGATATTACACCTTCGAAAGATATAGCCGGCGAGTGGAAGTTGACGTTGATCCATAACGACTTTCCAGAACAACTCGAAACTCTGGAGATCGATGCCGTAGTTTGGGCCACCGGCTTTAGCCCCGCAAGTAAGGACTTTCTTGCGCCACTGAAAGAACGCCTGCGCAGCGAAGGCGGTGAGTACGTAGTGGATGATGATTTCGCAGTACAGTGGGATGGACCGGCGAATAGAAACATATTTATGCAAAATGGTGTGCGCGGCCAGCGTGGGCTTCCTGATGTCAATTTAAGTCTGAATGCCTGGCGGGCGCAGCGCATTGTTGGACGACTCCTCGATAAAGCCCAACCCAAAGAGCAACTGTCCTCGTTCATAACATGGAAAGGACTAAAACCTGATGAGGTAACAGAAAGTACCGTCTCATCATTAATCGGGTTCGATACTTTAAAAGTAATGTCTAACGGACGCTAAGCAACCTAAGTTAATAGTGGGACTCATTATGACTTCAACAGATATTGCAATTGTTGGCGGCGGTATCGTGGGCGCTATGATTGCGACTCGCTTGGCAGAACAGTATCCAGAGAAATCGATCACTGTTCTGGAGCGAGATCTGATTGGCACCGGGGCTACAACTCGATCGGCCGGGGTACATTTTCCGCGAGGGGTATCAGAGCGTGTACGTTTCATGGCCGAGCAAAGTCAGGAGTATTATCTACAACTGAAAGCAGAGTCTGGAGCGCCAATATTTCCGGTACCCATGACACTGATAGCTTCACCCGAACAGCAATCGCAGATCGAACTGTGCTACTTGGCCAAGGCCGAATTAACCTCGATTCCTCGGGAGGCCCCGGAATTAGCTGGCATATCCATCCCTAGCGATTCCATGATATGGCGGGTGAATAATGCGAGTTTCGCTGATGTTGCCGGATTAACCGCGCAACTTTTCAAGCGCCTACGCAACCATATATCACTTTTTGAAGGTGTCCGGGTCAATAAAATTTCTCTAGGCGATGATTATTGTCTAACCCTTAGTACTGGAGAGAAGATCCGCGCCGATAAGGTCGTCCTTGCGCCCGGCTCATGGGTTAACGAACCTGCCTGGCGACATTTTTTATTCGATCTGCCTATTAAAATAAAGAAAATCGTAGCCGTTCATATCGAAGCTCCGGTTTCAACTACAGATGGCATGACAGTATTTCACAACGAAGATGCTTTTCTGCTGCCTCGTCATGATCGAGGTCACTGGCTATTTAGCTACACCTGTAATGAATGGGATGTAGACCCTGGAACAATTAGCCGTTCCATTTCTGAGCAAGACCTAACTGAAGCAAGATCAATTTTGTCACGCTACATGCCAGAATTTGCTGAAAGAATCAGCTCTGGTCGCGTGTTCTGCGATGCCTATAGTTCAAACCGAGAACCAATAGTCGAAGCACTGGATGGCACTGGACTCATATTTGCGGGAGGAGCCAATGGCTCCGGGTATCGCTTGGCGCCTGCGATTGCAGCACAAGTAGTAAAACTCATCTAAATATTTTAGTTATACATGGAGTGTACAAATGATCATCAATCAATATGATGCGAACACCCTGTCCGACGCATTTGGAATTCAGACGAACAGCCTGGAAGGACTGGTTTTTAATTCAGGATGGGGACGGGTGTTGCCCGGTCAATCGTCCAACAGTCATCAACATGATGAGACTGAATTCTTTGTAATTGTCGCCGGGGAAGGCGAACTGCTGGTTAATGGTCATCGTCATCAGGTGAAAGCTGGTACTGTCGCGCTGTTTGAGCCCTTTGAGTCCCATGTAATAACCAACACCTCTACGACTGATCTGGTGTTTTTCCTGCAATATTGGAGAGATGCCAAATGGGCAGTACGTTCCGCACTTTCAAAAGAAAGACAGAACCATCAAGGTCGTCCACAATTTGTATTTTCAACACCTCCCACCCCAAATGGTGATTTACACCTTGGGCACTTGTCTGGTCCCTACCTTGGTGCCGATGCTTATGTAAGGTATCAACGATTAGTGGGTAACCGTGCTTGGCACCTTACTGGTTCTGACGATTATCAAAGCTACGTTGTCGCATTAGCTAAACGAGAAGGTTCGACACCTGAAGAAGTGGCGGCACATTATTCCATGGAAATACGAGAAACACTGCGAGCCATGGATATAGAAATAGATCAATACACCGTAACTGATGCAGTTGAAAACTATCATTCCGGAGTCAAGCAATTTTTCTCCAAGATCGTGCAGTCTGGTAAAGTCGAGTCGCGAACCGCTACCGCACTAGTGGATGACGTAACGGGAGAGTACCTTTACGAAGTTAATGTGTCTGGTGGATGTCCAGGCTGCGGTGGAGGTACGAATGGCAATATCTGCGAAGAATGTGGAGAGCCGAACATTGTTACGGATCTAATCGCACCCGTATCAAAGATCAGCAACAAAGCATCGGTCTTGTCAGAAGTGCAGCAACATTTGCTGCCTCTGCATGACTTTGCAGAAGTTGTCGCTGACCATCATAAACTAGGCCGTGTCCCCGCCAGAATTAAAGAACTGGCGCAACGAGTATTCAAGAGATCTTCCCTAGACGTCCCGGTAACTCACTTTTCAGATTGGGGGGTGTCCCCGTCAGAAAAGGACTCGAGCGGCCAAGTCATTTGGGTCTGGCCTGAAATGAGCTTTGGATTTCTCTATGGGATCGAAGCATTGGGCGCACGCTTAAATGAAAAATGGCGTGCTGAAGCCCCTCAAGAGGACTGGAAAATTGTGCACTTTTTCGGTTATGACAACAGTTTCTATCATGGGATTCTTTATCCGGCTCTGTACAGCCTAGCGCATCCCGAATGGAAACCTGACATCGACTATCACTACAACGAATTTTATCTTCTTGACGGAAAAAAGTTTTCTACTAGCCGTCGTCACGCTGTGTGGGGAAAAGAAATACTCAATCCTTCAAGTGTTGATGCTGTTCGTTATTACCTTTGCCTTACACGACCCGAGGGAGAGCGTGCCAACTTCCGTATGGCAGACTACGAAAAAGCACTGAAGGAAACCTTGATAGGTTGTTGGCAGACCTGGTTGGTGGATTTGGGAACGCGTGTTAGCCAGACATATGGCGGCAAAGCGCCAGACGCAGGCATATGGACCCGAGAGCATTCGGCTTTTCTGGCACAACTGACAGAACACCTGTCAGGTATCAGCAACGCTCTAAACTCCGATGGTTTCTCACTTCGCCGGGCCGCCCGAAAACTCAATGAGATCGTCGAGGAGACTATTGCATTTTCATCCCTGCAAAAACGCCTCGCGGTTTCGAGCGAATGGAAAGATGAAGCTCGAACTTCAATTGCTTTGGAGTTGGCAGCAGCTCAGTTGCTCTCACGTGTAGCGCGTCCTCTAATGCCGCGGTTTGCCAAAAAATTGGCTTTTGCCATTTCGGAAGTTGAGGACCATGCGTGGCCAGAAACTGTCGACTTGGTCTTGCCGGGTGCGAACATTAACTTAGACAAGGTAACTTATTTCGCTCTCCCAATAACAACCTCGCAAGACGCACCAGAAAAAATCGATGCTTGAGGTGGTGGGGATGCTCACGCTTCAGTTGTGAACTAATAGAAGTATCAGTTAATTCAATTTTTTTAGCACTGAAAATCGAGTCTTCAAGAACTCATACAAGGATAAAATAAATGAAATGGCAATCTCAAATATCTGAACACCTGGAAAACGAACATGTTCTTTTGCGTCCGGTGTTGGAGTCAGACAAAGAAGCTGTTTATGCATTAGCGCAGGATTCAGAAATCTGGACCTATTTTGTTTTCAAGGTCAGTAATCTGGACGAATTCGACGATTTTTTCAACGCGATGCTCTCTGACCATGCCGCAGGTCGTCGTGTGGTGTATGTCGTTATTGACAAAAAAACTCAACGAATTGCGGGAAGTATGAGTTATGGCAATTTGGCCGAGGCAGAAGCACGGCTAGAAATAGGTTGGTCCTGGTTGGGAAGCGAATTCCGTGGGAAGGGTATCAACCACTGGGCAAAGTTTCTTCTGATGGAGCAAGCATTTGAGAAACTGGAAGCTCTCAGAGTTGAGTTTAAAACAGATATATTGAATACACGCGCGCGCTCTGGTTTGCGAAATATTGGTGCTACAGAAGAAGGAACCCTAAGAAGCTTTAATTTCATGCCTGGTGGTCGCCGTCGGGATGCAATATTTTATAGCGTCCTTGCAAGCGAATGGCCAGATGTTAATGCACAGCTCTCTCAGCAGTCAAAATTTAGCGCAACGAGAAAAGTTTTGTGAATAAGACGGTTAGCTATGTAAACCTACACGGGACTCCCTTCGAACGGGGGGAGCAGCATGGCAAAGCATTGGCAGAATCACTTCGTTCGTTTGTTGACGACGGGCGTAGTCGCATAGATTCGCTAACTCGAGAGCCGTTAACCAGTGATAGTCTTGAAAAGACTATCAACACTCATAAAGCCGTAGTCGAGGAGTATCTTCCAGATATCGCTCGTGAGGTAGAAGGTTTAGCAGTTGGTGCAGGCATCTCGCTCCAAGATGCCTGGATGTTGCAACTACGCCGAGAAATTATTGGTTACAGCCGAATGACACTCGGCGACTGCTCAACATTCGCATCTGTCGCAGCTGAACCAATTCTTGCTCAAACGGTGGATTTGAACGGCAATCTCGACGACTTCATCAGCGTTCTGGATATTAGGGGGAGCGCCCAGCGCTCCCTTGTCCTGAGTTACGGTGGCCTTTTGGGTTACTTGGGAATCAATGACGGTGGATTAGCCGTAGGTCTAAATCTCGTTTTAGGCGGTGCTTGGCAGCCAGGTATTCCTCCGTACTTGGCAATCCGCCATTTGCTGGATACGGTGAGTACGGTCGAGGACGCCGTTGAGATACTTCGGACGCTTCCATTGTCAAGCTCGCGGTCATTTACGTTATGCGACAGGAATCAAGCGCTTGCGGTAGAAGTGTTAGGTGATGAACTTCGCATATTAGAAATATCACCTGTAGCGCATACAAACCACTTCTTGCATCCAGACTTTGCTTCAGATGATCAAATCAATGTGTTCGCCCGAAACTCCTCGAATCGGCGGCTTGATGCAATATCGCAGTTAGCAAGTCTGATACCAAACGATGAGAAAATATGTTTCAACGCCTTCTCTTTACCGCCACTTTGCGTTTCTGATATCGGTGATATCCGTCGTGAAAGAACGGTCTCCGCAGTCGTGATGTATCCAGGTAGAGGGGAAATGTACCTGCGACCAGGAGATCCGTCCCTATCAGAAACTATCCGGTTCTCATTAAATTAACTTACTCAAGATTTTTTGAAGTAAATGGAAGACTTATGCACTCGCTGAGTTAGCCAAATTACATTTGATGGGCCAAACCAAAAAAAGGCGAGCCTTCCGTTATACGATGCCCGCCATTTTAATCGCTATGAACAACGAAATCATCAGGGCAAGATAATGGGCATAACGGTACTGAAAAATCTGACCGCAAAGTTTCGCACGGACCATCAGGTGTCTTTTAATATTTGCCTGGACACCTTCGACAAACGGACGGATGCCGATTCTTTACGCAAAAAATTGGAGTTTCTTAACCATTTAGAACAACAGCACCAATCTTCAGTAATGTTCAACGTGATAAACCCTGGAAGTGAACTACTCGCTAATCTTATTCTGGACCAGGAGGAAAGCTTTCCCAGTCCGCCCCCCCGAACAGCCCCCGATCAATCCCCAATGTTCGAGTCACAGGAAATTGCAGGTAACAAGTTCATACGTATTAATCCTAACAACAGTAAATGCACATTGGTGCTCTTAGGTCCAATAGGACTTTCATGGCGCGTATGGACAACAATGCTACCCGGCTTGCACCGCTGGGATGTTGTAATTCCGCAATATTCCTCTACTGACTTTGAAGAAGGACGACAGACAGCGATAGGGTCGACCGAAGAGGACAGCGATAATGTGGCAGTAATTTTAAAAAGTCTTCAGTCTTCTTCAATTACAGTGGCAGCGTGGTGCGATGGAAATGATATCGCAGTTTCCTTGGTCAATAGAGGAGATATCAAAACCAAATCATTTGTCTGCATATCGCCAAGCTTCAAGACGACTAAAAAATTATTAGCATATGAATCCGAACTGATAACTGCACTACAAAGCGTTGTAGACAAGCCCGCATTTTCTTCTATTTACTCGGGACTATTCCGAAATTCACTCAATTCAAATGGCATTGAAGAGAATGCAATTATAGACCAGGACGCCGTTATTCTCGACACATTAAGAAAACCTAGTTGGTATGCAAGGAAGCTTATAAACAGCGTCTACCTGCAACCCAACTCTTTGGCGTTTTATGCTAAACGGTATTTGAACAAGATAAATTTGGAGTTCAACAAAGCCACATTCAAAGGAGTGTCGACATACCTGATTCAAGGCGAACTGGACAATATTGTCGACAATCGCGAGGCTGAGTATTTCCTAGAGTCACACGGAATTTCTTATAAACGAATATGCAGTCTGCACTGCGGTCACTACACTCTCATTGATCAACCTGAAATAATTTGGCGTGTATTGGATAAGCTAAGCCAATAGGTTTGTGTTTTGGCACAAAAATTAATGTGCCCCCCCTTAGAATGACAAACTCCCTTCGAGCCGACCAGCACATCAAAGGGAGTTTTCGTACGAGATGTCAGAAGAAATCAAGCTTTTGAGTAACACTTTATATTATCAATAAGCTCAGAGTCTAGCGCGTGTAATTTACGAACTGCATCTAGAAATGACGCTGAATTCAACTTTTGCAGACTAGGACTTCTGAGCAAGAATATTTTAAGAGAATAAGAAATACGTTGCACTTCTGCAAAAAGAGCGGTGGTGATTTCATTATTCAATCCGCGTTTGTTTCGGTAGAAATCATACGTCTTTCGAGATCCGTGAAGCAGAGAATAAAAATCGTGTAGGATTTTCGATTTTACTGCGCCGGAATCAAATGGAGACTCTATGAATGAAATCATAAAATCTGTAGGATCCTCGTACTCGAGTTGCTCAATGTAACTACTGTGCAACTGAGCATCGTCGCTTGGAAGGCTATCAGTCAAAGTGACTTCTAGAACGGTCTTCTCTGTATCATTATCAAAAAAATCAGATAAATTTTTCAGTCCGTAGTGGTAAGTCCTGAGAATACTATCTTTGTCGTCGTCTATCAGTATGGCTTGATCAGCCATAAGCTCACCAATTAGCGCAAAGTGCGACAAATGCTTATTTAAGTACTCAGGACAATGAGGCAAATAATAGACATCCCCTGATATCAAATAAAATCTATTAGCCAGCGGCTCGTATTCCTTAAGGAAATCTTGAAAGCTGCTGTATCGCTTTTCCCGGACAAGTATTCCATTGGCCGTAAGGATAGCTTCATCAAAAAAAGAGCTCGTGAACTCATACTTTTCTGACTTATTGCAAATGATCTGCTCAGCAATAAGGCCAGGACTAACTAAAGCATTGTGAAATATAGCAGAAACCTCTTTGCCGAAATCGCTGGCCCTTACCAACACATGCCGCTGCCCACAGTTCAAAAAACTTCTATCAAAAAGATTCTTATCATATTCGAAAAGTTTTCCGTCATTCATTATCGTTCCCATGATTCTCGAAAGGTAATTAAGGAGATCTAATCTATAAAATTGCTCAGTACCGCCCACATCAGACACGTAAACGTTTTAATCAATAGCTACCCTACAAGACATTCTTATGAGTGGGTCTGAATGAGAGAAACCAGACTGCCGACCGTGTCTAACTTGGCAAGATCTTGTTCTGTGAGTCGCGTCAGATCGACTTCATGCTTTTCGCATAACTCAGTAACTATAAAAATCAGCATCATGGACGTTACGTTGTGAATATCAAATAAGTTATCTATTTGATCGATTTTCACGTCCCCCTCCAATTTCGCAAATTTTTTGAGGGTTATCTGGACTGATTTTTCGATGGCTTCATGCATGATAAAGATTTTCCAGTTGTTCTTTGAATTCATTAATGATTACTTTGCGACGCACTTTAAATTGGTTAGTCAGGTATCCGTTCGCTACCGTAAACTTATTCGTAGTAAAACTAAGTTTTCCGATACGCTCATGACTAGATACAGTATTATTAAACTGAGAAACTTGCTCTATAACGAACTCTTCCTTTGAACTATCTTCTAAAGAAATAAGTGCCGTAAGAAACGGCTTATGCATCCCATACAACACCGCATGAGCAACGCCTTCCAAATTGGCAAGGCGGGATTCGATACTACTCGGCGGAACTTTTTTGCCGCTGTCAAGTACAATCAAATCGTCCACGCGCCCCGTAATAAACAAATAACCGTCCTCATCTAGGTAAGCAAGATCACCTGTACTTACGCAGTTTTCACTTACAAATGTTCTTTCACTTTCGCCTGGCGCGGAAATTTTGTATTTGTTATTTACAGGGTATTCAGAGTAAATGATGAGCTCCGAGTTTTCATTGATAATGGCTTTTTTATAATCCAGAAGTTTACCAACACTTCCGGGGCGGGAATGGCCAGGGTAGTTTTTAGAGACGATACATACCTCATTCATCCCATAACCTTCATAAAGAGGAATATAAATATCTGCAAAGAAATTAATTACGGCAAGGTCACAAGGTGCAGAGCCCGTCCAGAGGTAGCGAATATTCTCGCCCAAAATAGACGTGGCACAATCCTTGGCTGAAAGATCTGAAGTATCACGCATCTTCAAGTTGATTATTTCAAAAACCTGTTTATAGAAACCAGGTACTCCCATTACTACTGACGGCGTAAATTTTTTTAACGCCATGAAGACCAAACTATTATTGGTCAGCACAACGTCATGATCAAACAGCAATGCCGAATAGATCCAGTATCGTTGTTGCAACAACGACAGAGGAAGGAAAACCAGCAAACTATCGTCATTCGTATGATTGAATATCTTCTGGACAGATTGTATTGAGTAACTAACACTCTCCGCCGTTGCTTCTAGGCATTTTGGGTTACCTGTGCTACCAGAAGTAAACTTTAGCGAAAAAATATCCTTCGAACTGAACTCATAGGCGCTATCTTCCGCTGCGGCGTCAATCGTATTTAAATTTTCCAATAGGTCGTTAAAACGGCAGATCGGGTGTAACTGAGAGGCGTAATCGAAATCTAGAAAAATATGTCGGATATTCAGATCAGCAATGAGCTCCTCATTGCCCATGAAGAAATCTTTATCCATGCCGGCAACGATAACTCCACGGTGCTTCGCCGCCAAATCGATCACGATCCAAGCAAGAGAGTTTGCACCACTTATTATGATGGTGTCTCCTGGATTTATATTTCTATCGGCTAACCATCGGCTCGCTTTCAAGGCTAAATTCAATAGCTCGTCTAGATCAAGCTCCATGGATTTTCCAAACTCGAGCAGCTTAAAGCGTCCACGACGGTTCAAGTTTCTGTCAAAAATATTGTTAATTATAAGTGATCTTTCATGCATGACCGGATTCCCCGAACGCCTCATAGATACTCTCTAAGCTCGCAAAATTTTCTGGATTGAAGTCTTCCAGCCCCAAACTGATGCCCAAATTATCTTCCATGTAACCGATAAGCGCGATCAGCATAAGTGAACTAAATCCGAACGCCACTAATAGCCCTTGGGCGGGGATGGTTTCGATCTCAAGCCGAGTGGCGATGAAGTTATGAATCGCATTTTTTTTATCCTCATTCACGATGGTCAGATCCTATGTTAATGTTCCAATTAGACAATTTTCAGCTTCCTTGGCGAGTGGTTATAGTGAAAAAAGAAGTGCAGCAATTATATAAGACGATCCGGGTTGACGACGTTACGACACTGCTGATCGAAAATATTGATCCTGCTCTGGACATCGAAAGTCTTGAGTTCCGCGCGCAAGCTCGCGGACACGATTCTGAACAGTTAGGCAGTAAGAGAAAAACTGAACATTTCGCAGCAAGAGAAGCGCTTTCCAAATTGCTGAAAACCATAGGCCGAGACAAAAATCTTTCCTATTCCTGGCCTTCGCGAACAGCCCCCCCACGATTCGACGATTTGTCAATGAGTGTTGGGCACTCCGATAATCTGGTGATCGCTGGATTGACGAAAGGTAAAAACCGATTAATGGGGGTAGACATTGAAAAGGAATTATCTCCGGAACTCGCTGAGTTTGTTAAGACCAGAGTTCTTACGGTAAACGATGTGTGGGACGAGCACACTAATCGTGAAGCTTTCCTCACAACAGTATTTTCATATAAAGAATCATTTTTCAAGGCCGTGAGCTCGCTTTTGAACTTTACGCATTTGCGGCTTGATATTTGCTCTGTAGTACAACTCGATGAAAATCATTTCCGACTCGCCTCGTTGCTGGATTCAATCGAAGTGGTCATTCACGGAAACGGCGTATTGGCTGACGACTATATTTATACTTGGGTAATCGTACGCGCTAAAGATGAGACGAGATGAACACAGGGATAGGTAAATACCCGTTCTTTCGCTGTGTAAATATCTTATTTTGCACTGGCGATGAGTGTAGTTCAGGCGAAAAAAAAATCGCCAAAGATACGAGCCAGCCGCTCTTTTGTCGTAAGGTGTCGCCGACGTGGCGAAGACCGAAGAAAGTGCACTAATTTCGTGCATAGTGTAGATATCCTCGCTTCCTTATGAGGGCAGGCATCATTGCCGATGATCTGATTTTACTTGCATAAAGAAACTACTACAAACCTCTTTATTTTACAATGCAAAATGTTGCGCCGTTCACTTTTTGTATCTATTTTTCGAGACTATGCCTTCGTGAGACAAGAGTCATTAAGCGACAAGCCTAATAACGTGAAAACCATGTCATTCTATGACTTTTCGTTACTAGACCGACGTTCATCTGAATGATAAAGTTTAAGTAGGGGATTTTTGTGAGTGACGAAATTGTCGGATGTTTTTAACCGATGAGTCGTGAAACGGAAAGGACATCCACAGGTAAGATGAGCACCCTTCCTTTCGCACGTTTTTCTCGCTGCCAATCTGACCTGATAGGTGCTGCTGTCCAAAAAAATGGTGCAAAGTGCACCTCATGAAGAGTGCGTTTGAATGTAAAAGCGAGTTGGTTTTAATGTTGGATTTCGGCAGAAAAATCACAAAAACACGCATCGCTTGATCATTTCATAAACATCAAGGAGCTGGGATGAACAGGGTTCACAGGTTGATTTTGCAATACGCGTCCTTATATGCTATCGACGGATTTATCACCGCCGTAAGTGCATTAGTATTACTCAGGACCGGCGCCAGCGCGATGGAGCTTTCCATTGCAGTATGTTTGATTACCATTCCAAGGATCGTGGTAGGCCCATTTTTTGGGGTGATCGTAGATAAGGTAGACCGTAAGCGTTGTATGTTTTTTTCCACCCTTGCTCTTTTCTCGGGGTTGCTTTTTACAGCATTGTCAATATCTAATATTTTCAGCTTACCGGTCGTGATTGCGATATGGCTGTTGAATTTGCTCACAGCGGTAAGTGTCTCTATGAGTACACTCGCATCCAGGGTATTACTCAGAAATTACTCAACGCTTGAGAATCTTGCGAAAAATAATGGAATGATACAGGCAGTTACATGGCCTTCTTATTTTGCCGGTGCCGGACTTGTCGGCTTGGTCGGCGACTTTAATGTTGCATTCTGGATTGTCACGGCGTTCACAGCATTGATGTTTTTGGCGATAGGCTTTTTTTTCGAAGACGCGAAGGGCGACTCTTCTAAAAACCAAAGCCTTCATTTCTTCAGCGATATTGCGGAAGGTTATCGAGAACTGAAAACTCACCAAAGCCTTCATGTGCGAATGAAATATTATCCCATCTTCACTTTTTACTGGCGAGGGATGATAAATATCCTTCTGCCTTTGGTGGTAGTCCAACAGTTAAATCTGCCGAACTCCTATTACGGAACTCTGCTCTTTGTTAACGGTGCGCTTGAACTACTTGCCAACATTGTGGTGGGTCGGATCTCTTGGCTCAGTCACTTCAAGAGTTCTTTCTGGTCAGAAGCTCTTTTGCTCTGTGGCTTGTCTATTACATGTCTGGTAGTCTTCTTTCAATTTCCACCGGAGTGGTTGTACGCATCCGTAGCCATTGTCGGTATCGCGGCAGCATTCGCGGACATCCCTTTCGCGACAGAAATGCAATTGAAGATAAGCGGCCCCAACCAAGGTAAAGTCTTTAGTTTTTGGTATGCTTGGGGCGGTTTAGGTGGGGGAATTGGCACATTAGTAGTAGGTGCGTCTGTGGATGTACTAGGAATGAAAATGGCCTTGATGTGCCTAGTTGGCTTGCTGATCCCTGCTGCGCTTTATATCTTAAGTTATGGGCTTCGTCGAGCCAGCATGACGAAAAAGCAGGGAGAGTTTTTTGAACACTCATAGAGTAAGATACTGATTTTTTATTATAGACTCCAGAGACACTTAGATTATCTATCTGTCTCTGGGACTTATACCGAGTTATTGTTACCCGCTTGGATAGATTTAAAGCAAAGGTGCGCTGACCTCGGCAAGGACCTCAACTAGCGAGTTACGAAATAGTTGCATTTCTTCCGACGTTCCGATTGAAACTCTTAACCACGACTCTGGGCCGACTTCACGAATCAGTACACCGCGCTTTATTAATCCTTCCCAAACAGCTCGGCGGTTTGAAAATTGTCCAAACAGGATGAAGTTTGCATCCGAGTCTGCCGCAATCAATCCTTGTTCACGCAACCAGATAATTGAAAAATCCCGCTCCGCTTTCAACTGGTTTATTTTAGAGAGCAACTCTTCTTTGCCTGCAAGTGCTGCTCGAGCGGCAGCCTGAGTCAATGACGACAGGTGATAAGGCAATCGGGTCAACTTAATGGCATCCACAATACTGGGCCCACTTGCGCAATAACCTAAGCGCCCTCCCGCGAACGCGAATGCTTTGCTCATGGTTCTGCAAACGACAAGGTTAGGAAACTCAGGTAACAGGTTCACCGCGCTCAATTTACCGTTTCGACGGAACTCGCCATAGGCTTCGTCGACAACGACAATTCCTGGTGCTACATTGAGTATCGATTCTATTTCACTAAGTTCGAGAGCGGTTCCGGTCGGATTATTAGGTGAGGTCAGAATAATAATATGCGGTAAATGCTGTTCAACTTCGGAGATTACTTTCTGCATGTTTAAGGTGAAATTTTGTTCTCGCTCTACCGAAATCAATTGCGTGAGCGAGTTTCGACAGTACTCTTCGTACATTGCATAGGCCGGTGTAAAGACCATGGCTTTACGTCCTGGCCCACCAAAGACTTGCAGCAGTTGCTGCAGGATTTCATTTGAACCATTGGCGGCCCAGATATTATTGGCTTGAAGAGGCTCGCCAGTGTCGCTGCTTAAATAGTTGGCAAGTTCGCTTCTCAAGCTGAGAAACTCTCGATCTGGATAACGATTCATCTGCACTACCGCAACCGACACGGCTTCGGCAATTGATCGCACTAATTCTGGGGACGGTGCGTACGGATTTTCGTTGACGTTTAGTCGCGCGATACATTCAAGCTGAGGGGCGCCATAAGGTGATAGACCTCGCAAATCATCGCGAATGGGTAGTTCTGATAATGGTGTTACTTTCCATGGCCTATGCATATCATTATCCTTCGGCGAATTGAGCATTATTGAAACAGCCTGGCATCAGGAACTGTCATATAGTTTTCGAGTGCATCGTCCCTTCGATTCTCTATATGCACGTTGTGCTGTGCGCATCACCAATCCTAAATTGGAGACAATCAGTGACACGCATGCACGCTCTCCCCTAATTAATGGAAAAGGTCAACACTCATTTGGATAGGCACTTTTAGTGGAGCCAGGCTGTATATTTTTATAGATCCATCTCTAACGCCAGCAAGTCTGTAAATGGTTGGGCACGTCGAATCAACCTGGCGTCGCCGCACTCGAGCAAGACTTCCGGCAATAGTGGTCGGCTATTATAGTTGGATGACATGGAGGCGCCATAAGCTCCAGTGTCGTGCACGATCAAAAAATCGCCAACCTGAGCTTCGGGTAACAAACGAGGTGTGACGCCTTGCTCATCTTGGGTAAAAATATCGCCTGATTCACATAACGGTCCTCCCACCACATAGGGAAGTTTTTGCCGACCAACCGAAGCACCCTGAGCATCCAGCAAGGTCATATGGTGATAAGCACCATATAGGGTCGGCCGCATCAAGTCGTTGAAGCCTGCGTTCACCAAAATAAAATTTTGACGACCGGCTTTCTTGACCGCACGGACTTCGGTGACTAAATAGCCTGACTCGGCTACCAGGAATCGGCCTGGCTCAATTTCCATTCGAACAGGATGGTTGAGTATCGCTTCAATATCCTTCCTGGCTTTGCCCCATGCCTTCGCATAGAGCTCAATATCCACCGATTCATCTCCCAGACGGTATGGAGTGGAAAGTCCTCCCCCGATTGAAAATGCTTCGATGTCGTGGTCGAGCGCCTTTACGGCCGCGACCATTGCACCACCGACTTGCTCCAGATGTGCGTAATCCACACCTGAACCGATATGCATGTGTAATCCAACCAGCTTTAATCCGAATTGGCGAATCACGCAGAGTGCTTCATCAATCTGATCATGCCATATGCCATGCTTGCTGTTTTCACCGCCTGTATTGGTCTTACGACTGTGCCCATGGCCGAACCCCGGATTAATACGCAACCAAACGCGGTGCCCCCGATGCTTTTCGCCCAGTTGGCGGAGCATATCGATCGAACCGGTATTAACCTCAATGTTCAACTCAACGACGCGTCGCAATGTCGCCTCGTCAAATAAATCACAGGTCAGCACAATGCCTGCCGGCTCGCTAGCAGGATTGTATCCAGCGAGCAGTGCGCGTTCGATTTCACCCAACGACACGGCATCGACCAGCACGCCTTTCTCGCGAATCAAACGGAGAATATGCAGGTTTGAGCAGGCTTTTTGTGCGTACCGGATGACATCGAAGCCCTTCAATTGGTCGATTCGCGCTCTGATTGTCTGGGCGTCATAACACCATAGCGGCGTGCCGTGCTGCCTGACAGCGGAGATCAATTGCTGAAAAGAAGATGTATTTGGCATTGAAGTATTCGATCTGGAGTCGAGGAAGCCCCCATCATGCAGAGAGTTCTGCATTCAATAAAATATCTATTTTTTACTCAGTCATTCAGTTCCGATATGCTCTTTACTCATTGCGCGGAGCTCGGGATTGGCCATTTCCATAAGACACATCGAAGTTTTCAGAGCCATCATGCAGGCAGGGAGTGTTACAGGTGCGGCGCGTCTGCTCTTCACCTCGCAACCCACTGTCAGCCGGGAACTTGCACGGTTGGAAAACCTTTCTGGAATTAAGCTGTTCGATCGAGAAGGCGGTAGGTTGGTACCCACGGCCCAGGCAATGATGTTGCTTGAAGAGGTGGAGCGCGCTTACATCGGGCTGGAGCGCATAAACAGCGTTGCCCAATCAATTCGCCGCTTCGCGCATGGCCAACTGAGCATTACCTGCCTTCCATTGTTTTCACAGGCGCTGCTTCCTAAAGTGTGCCAGGACTTCCAGAAACAGCATGCTGGCATAGGATTGAGTATTACGGCACAGGAGTCCCCCTTGCTGGAGGAGTCCCTCAGCGCGCAGCGCTATGACCTCGGGTTGACAGAGAGTGAGAAGCTACCGCGTGGGACGCGCGGTGAACTACTGTTCTGCGCGGACATGGTTTGCATATTGCCAGAGCATCATCCTTGGCTGGTCAAGTCGTGTCTCACTGCCAGGGATTTTCATGGCGTCGACTTTATCAATCTCTCAGGCTTGGACATTTACCGTCAGGCCGTCGATGACCTCTTCCATCAGGCTGAGGTCGATAGGCATATCGTTATAGAAACCAACAACGCCGTATCGGTATGCGCCATGGTCAGGCAAAAACTGGGGGTGGCTATAATTAATCCCCTAACGGCCATGGATGAGTCGGCCAGAGGGCTGGCTATTCGACCTATCAGCTTATCCATTCCTTATCGCGTCACGTTGATCAGACCCGATTACCGTCCCTCATCCATCTTCGTCGACGAGTTCCAGAAGTCGTTACATACCGAGGCGTCACGCCTTGCAAAAGCACTGGATCAAAGGTTGGGAGGCTTTCGTTGCTAGCGGCTCTTGAGAGTCAGCTGTCATGGTAGGTCGCTGGCCTACTCAAACAAACAGCCACCCAACCTTCGCATCCAGAAGCTACGGATTGGGATCCAGGCTGTATCCCTTTTTTGAAGGAAAACCGCTTCGCCGTACTATCCACATCTTTCACGATCGACACATCCCAAGCGAACGCTGAGATGTAAACAAACGCGTTGCATGACTCAATTTACTTAATTCGCATAAAATACGGGCTTTATTAGGATAATCGTAGGGATATAAATTTTATTGTTCTTCATAATTTCATTATAAAACAGGTAGTTATTTTTCTATTCGAGTCCAGGTCGTGCCAGACAGCAAAACCGAAAAGCCCCTGAATCGAAAGGTTCAGGGGCTTTTTTGTGTTTGCCATAAAGCCAAAAGATCGCAGACCGCAATCTTTTGACTATCTATCTTTAGACATGCTCACTGCTTTTCGCATGCACCGCCCGCAGCTCGGCATGCCCATGCTCTGCTTCCACCACCGGAATCTCATTCCCGTCACAGTCATGCAGTTTACCTGCGCTGAAGTAATCCCCTTCCCGAAGCGCTGCCAGATCCTGATAACGCAAGACCCGCTCAGTACCGGCCGCGAACACCGATTGCTGGTCCGAGTTGCCGGCAGTGAGGTGGTTGAACGTCAGGTTCAGCACAATGGCCATGATCGCCGAGGAGCTGATGCCCGAGTGGAAGATCGTCGAGAACCAGCTGGGGAAGTGATCGTAAAAATTCGGCGCGGCAATGGGGATCATGCCGAAACCGATGGAAGTGGCGACGATGATCAGGTTGACGTTGTTGCGGTAGTCGACCTTGGACAGTGTCCGAATGCCGCTGGCGGCGACAGTGCCGAACAGCACGATCCCGGCGCCGCCGAGTACCGAGGTCGGCACGGCGGCGATGGCCCGGCCCATGAACGGCAGCAATCCGAGCACCACCAAAAACACACCGCCAGTGGCTACCACGAAGCGGCTCTTGATCCCGGTCACCGCCACCAGCCCGACGTTCTGGGCGAAGGCACTCTGGGTGAAGGAACCGAAGATCGGCGCGATCATGCTCGACAGCATGTCGGCGCGCAGGCCATTACCCAGGCGTTTGGAGTCGACCTTGGTGCCGATGATTTCACCAACGGCAAGGATGTCGGCCGAGGTTTCTACCAGAGTCACCATGACCACGATGCACATCGACAGGATCGCGGCGAAGTGGAAGGTCGGCATGCCGAAATGGAACGGTGCCGGAAAGCCGAACATCGGCCCTTGGGTAACGGACGAGAAATCCGCCATGCCGAGGAACACGGCGATCACCGTGCCGATGACCATCGCCAGAAGGATCGACAAACGGGAGATGGTCGCACTGCCGATCTTGCTCAGTAGCAGCACCAGCACCAGCGTCACCGCCGCCAGACCGATGTTCGCCATGCTGCCGAAATCCGCGGCGTGGCTGTTGCCGCCCATGGCCCAGCGCGCGGCCACCGGCATCAGCGTCAGGCCGATGGTGGTGATCACAATGCCCGTCACCAGCGGCGGAAAGAACTTGGTAATCCGCGAGAACACCGGCGTGATCAGCAAACCAATCAGCGACGCGGCAATCACCGCCCCGAGAATCGACTGAAAGCCGCCCTCCCCGCCACTGCTGACAATCGCGACCATGGTCGCAACGCCTGAGAACGACACACCCTGTACCAGCGGCAACTGACATCCGAAAAACGGCAAACCCAGGGTTTGCAGCAATGTCGCCAGCCCCCCTGCAAACAATGAAGCAGCAATCAGCAAGCCGATGTCCGCCGGCGAGAGCCCGGCCGCCTGGCCGATGATCAAAGGCACCGCGACGATACCGCCGTACATGGTCAGGACGTGTTGCAGGCCATAAGCCATATTCGCGCCGATCCCGAGATTTTCATCCTCAGGCCGTTGGTGTGAAACATGGGGCGTTTTCATGGTTGGGGGGTTCCCTGGTTTTTGTTATGCGCACACTGTATTCAATACTACAAACAAATGTCCATAAAATTGTATACAGTTGACCATCAAAACAAACAACCAAATAGCCCTGTAATCGTTTCAGAACCTTAAAGCCCCACCAGCTCAGCAGTCCCACTCACACCAGAGACCGCTGGACGCTCAGGCTTTGCGCGCAGAGACTCGGAAATCACTGGCGTCAGAGTAAGTCCATGCCTCTCCCCGCACTTGCTACAGGCCGTCTCCCCCTGGGTTACAGGCGTCGAACTCATAGAACGATCATCCACTCGCTCAGCAATGACATCCCAGATTTGTCGAAGCCTTTTCACATGCAGATCGTCCCTGATGATCGACACCAATGCTTCAGCATGATCGGAGTGCCTCAGGTCAACCTCGCTATTAGAAGAACGCCGAAAAGGCTCGATGCTTAAGTCATTATCTGGATCCGCTGGCTCACCGAGCGCCAATACCGCCATCAACCGTTTCTTCAACACGGGGTTGTAGATCATTCTTTCCAGATCAAAGATCGTGCGGATGTTCATCTCGCGTAACTTCAGCGTCTTTTCGGGACCTACAGCAAGAATAAGCTGGGCCTGAGCGACCCAGTCAATCACCTCATAGAGCCCGTAAGGTGTCTCTACAAAAATCTGGATGGGGTTGATCGTTGCAAGGTTTTGTACGTCCTCGATTTCAAACTCGGCAAGTCGAAACTTCATGAATGCATCAATCCCCAAGATGATGTCCAGCGGCAATTCTTCTTGAAGCGCCTCGCTGTAACGCGAAATACGCTTCAGCCTGGCCCATGGGAATTTGGCGAAAATAACGTTCATGCATAGCGACGGGAACAGCCCGACAAGCAGTGCGACCACTGCAATCAGACGTTCCATGGTCGAGAACAAACCACTGTAAAAAACAGCAAACATGACAAACAAACCAAATAAAATATGCATTAACGAACGATAAAAAGACACTGGAGACAGATCGAAATTTGCTACCCGACGCAGCAGATATTGAACACTCCACAAATAACCGCCCAAAAATGTAAAAGAGAATACAGCCAGAAAGTTCAAACTCTTCTGCGTATTGTCTATACCGATAGCCCAATGAAAAACGCCCGTTGGCTCTATTCCACCAAGCGTCAATAGAACGGCAAAAAAACCTACCGTCGACATCAAAGCGTAGAGAAACACGGGGATCATGTAATAAAAGACCGTATGGGCTTTATCAGCTCGACTCTGGAGCTCCGAAGCGGGCCTGTACTTATATTTCACCAATTCAAAGGAAGGGATTATCAGCGGCGTCCCACCTGCCTTCATTGCGAATCCGAACAGTTTTTCCAGGTCTGCCACAATTTCGTATCGACTTGCTCGAATATTACTTCTTCCCACAAAAATTCCTATGGGAAAAATCACTCCAAAAACCACCGCAACAAAGTACGACACATAATTCAGATTGGTCACGGTGCAAACCTCCCAGTCTAACTTCCGAATCCGTCCCTGTTGCAACGTTGCTGGCTTGGCTATGCTACGGCATGACTGCTCGACCCAGCACGTGACAAACGCACCATTGACTGCACCTGCAAAAGCAACACACCCTTAACTTAAATACGCCTGACTTAACTTGTAGTTGAATAAACAAGGACCGCCAAACAAAACAGAAACCCTTTTATAATATAAATAACCAGCATTATGGCAATTTGACATAAGCCCATAATAAATCCACCCTACACAATAGCTGGACACGGTATACAGCAGTAACTACACAGGGGTGACACCCTTGTTTCACCCGATGTTCGCTCCAGCGACATCGGGTCCTTATGGCTATTATTTTCGAATGGTAATTAATTGATTTATAACGCCCCCCAACTCTGGGTGCTGCGGTACGCGTATATCAAACTCATTTTCCAGCAACCCGATCAGCTCATCCACACCCGTCACCTGCCGCCGCTCGCTCTCGCCTCCCATGTGATGAATGGCAAAACTGCCGTTGTTCAGCGTGCGTCGCCATCCCTCCCCTGTTCGCGCCACCATCAACTGCTTCACGAAGGATGAATCGGGATGGGTCGAGACGTACCAGTTGCCGAGGGTGTAATCGATGTCTTCCTGACGTTGCAGATCGAAGATGTACATCGCCCGCCATTCACCACCAACGTTGGCGCGCAGGGTGTAGCCGTCTGCATGCTGTTCGATGCGATAGGGTTCATGAGGGGTGAGCTGTTCGGCATCGGTGTCGAGGATCAGCGGTGCCGTGGGCACCATGCCGCCGAAGCCGACGTCGGTGATGTAGCGCACGCCGTCGAGGGTCACCAGGCTCAAACGGTGAGTGCGTGCGGCCCACGCGCCTTCGGGCTGGTCCATCACCACGCGGCCGGTGATGCCACGCGCGTCGAAGCCCAGCGTCTGCAGCAAAGTCAGGAACAGGTTGTTGAGTTCGTAGCAATAGCCACCGCGACCGTCGTGCAACACTTTCTGCTCGATGGACGGCAGGTCGATGAGCACCGGTTGCCCCAACAATGTGTTGAGGTTTTCGAACGCAAAGGCACCGGTGTGGCGCAGTTGCAGTTGACGCAGGGTGTCCAGGGTCGGTGCCGGGGCTGCGTCGAAGCCCAGGCGTTGCAGGTACAGCGCAAGATTTGTCAGTTGTGGTTCGCTCATCGCTCAATCCTTATGCATGGAGCCTGCGGATCGCTCCGCCAATGGCCGCCATGTATAAGGGAAAAAGCGCTGGGACCGATAATTGATTTCGCCAATCGCCGCACGCGCCAAACTATCGCCGTTTGCGCGAACCCAATCGAATCCACGTCGGCGCGTGATCGCTGGCATGAGGTTCGTTGCGAACCCAGGCATCGACGCCAGCCTCTTGCAGGTAAGGACTCGCGGCCTGGTTAAGCAGCAGATGATCGATGCGCAGTCCCGAGTTTTTTTGCCAGTGCTGGCGGAAGTAGTCCCAAAAGGTGTAAATCCGCTCCTCCGGGTACAGATGACGCAGGGAATCGGTCCAGCCCTGATCCAGCAGACGCTGATAACACGCACGACTCTCGGGTTGCAGCAGCGCGTCCTTGAGCCAGGAGCGTGGGTTGTAGATGTCCATATCGGTGGGCACCACGTTGTAGTCGCCGGCCAGCACCACCGGATGGTCGCTGCTTTGAAGGTCCTTGGCGTACGAGATCAGACGTTCAAACCACGCCAGCTTGTAATGGAACTTCGGCCCCGGCTGCGGGTTGCCGTTGGGCAGGTACAGACAGCCCACCAGCACCCCGTGCACCGCCGCTTCGATGTAGCGGCTATGGGTGTCGCTATCATTGCCCGGCAAACCGCGCCGGCTCTCCAGCGGTTGCGCATCGCGCGCAAGAATTGCCACCCCGTTCCACGACATCTGGCCCTGCCAGATCGCGCCATAACCAGCCGCCTCCAGCTCCGCGGCAGGGAATGCCCCGTCCGCCGATTTGAGCTCCTGTAGGCAGGCGATGTCTGGCTGCTCCCGCGCCAGCCACGCCAGTAGATTCGGCAGGCGTGCGCGCATGCCATTGACGTTGAAGGTGGCGATTTTCAGGTTGTTCATGGTCCGACGCTCGCAACGGATGGGCGGTATCCAATTGTGACCGGGGGGCGCCACGGCAGTTGCCGTGGCGGATGTAACAGGCGACTAAAGGTGCGCGCCCTGCTGCGCAAAGTCTTTCTGCGAGGCGTTGAGCAACGGCAGCAGCGCATACCTGTCCACCGGACGACTGAGGTAAAACCCCTGCACTTCATGGCACTGATCAGAGATCAGGAAGTCCAGTTGCTCCAGCGTCTCAACCCCCTCAGCCGTCACCGTCAGGCCCATGGCCTTGCCCAGGTTGATGATCGCCTGAACCACGGCGCGA
This sequence comes from Pseudomonas sp. GGS8, assembly GCF_024168645.1. Lineage (NCBI taxonomy): Bacteria > Pseudomonadati > Pseudomonadota > Gammaproteobacteria > Pseudomonadales > Pseudomonadaceae > Pseudomonas > Pseudomonas sp. GGS8. Next base: position 6,314,123 of record NZ_JALJWF010000001.1, read on the forward strand.
TCATTGCTGCCGCTGCTCATGGACGAAATAAAGCGCTTGTCTATCTTGATCCCGTCGAACGGATACGTGCGCAAATAACCCAGCGAAGAATAACCAGTGCCAAAGTCGTCCATGTTCAGGCGCACGCCCAACTCCTTGAGTGCATTCATGGTCGCCAAGGCGCCATCGACGTCGATGAGCATCACGTTTTCAGTGATCTCCAATTCCAGTCGACTGGCGGGCAATCGGCTCTGGATCAACGCCTCCCGGACATCCTCGATCACATCGCTACGGGCAAACTGCACCGGCGACAGGTTGACCGACACCATCATCGCCCCCGGCCAGGTCAGTGCCGTCTCGCAGGCCTCGCGCAGCACCCAGCGACCCAATGGCACGATCAGATCGGTTTGCTCGGCCAACGGGATAAACGCATCGGGGCTCAACAAGCCTTGCACTGGATGCTGCCAGCGCAGCAGCGCTTCGACCGAGACGATGCGCTTGCCATCGACGTGATAACGCGGCTGGTAATGCATCACGAATTCGTTGTTCTTGATCGCCTGACGCAGATCGTTTTCCAGTTGCCGGCGATGCTGGATCTGATCGTTCATGTGCGCGGCAAAATAGCACCAGGTTTTCTTGCCATCAGACTTGGCCTGATACAACGCGATATCGGCACAACGAATCAGCTCCTGCGCAATGTGGCCCTGGCGCCGACTCAAGGCGACGCCGATGCTCGCGCTGATGTGCAGTGTGTGATGGTCGTAATGAATCGGCTGATGCAGGCTGTCGAGCAAGCGTTCGCAAAACCGGTCGATTTCCGCGTGGCTGTCCATGCTATGGAGCACCAGCACGAACTCGTCGCCACCCAGTCGGGCGACCAGATCGATGTCCCGCGTGCACTCGCGCAAACGGGTGGCAACTTCCAGCAATACCGCATCGCCGGCCGGGTGGCCGAGGGAATCGTTGATCGGCTTGAAATTATCCAGGTCGATCATCAACAGCGTCAGTGCTGCCGACTGCTCTTTGAGTGCCAGCGCCTCTTCGAGGTAGCGCGCCAGTTTGTTGCGGTTCGGCAGCCCGGTCAGGGCGTCGTGTAACGACAGGTGCTGGATCTGCGCATGGGCGGCGACTTCATCGGTGATGTCGCTGGCCGTCCCGCGATAGCCCAGCACCGCGCCCTTGCGCTGGATCGGCCGTGCCGACACCCGGCAGACCCGCTGTTGCCCCGACTGATCGCGGTAAGAGCACCGCAAGTGGCTGACGGCGTGCTCTTCATCGAGTTTGTTCAGCCACAGTGATAACGGCGTTGTATCGCAAAGGAGCAATTGCCCGATGTTCTGCCCCAGCCATTGCTGATCGGAGAACCCGGTGACGGTGCTGAAGCGCCCCGAAAGATACGTGATGCAATGCTGGTCGTCGATCTCCCAGATCCAGTCGGACGCAGCTTCGGCCACCGCACGGAAACGCTCTTCACTGGCCTCCAGCGCCTGGTTCGACAAATCGAGACTGGTGTAACTGGCATCCACATGACCGGACGTGCGCAGGACATAGCGAAAGAAGTAAGCGGTCAACAACGCCAGAATCAGCAGCGCCCCGCCCAGTGGCGGCAACAGCGACCAGAGCAATTGATGACCCGGTCGCTCGAGTCGGGGGACCAGACTATAACCGGTGCCAGCGAGGGCAATGGCGGGTTGACCGGGAGCGATGGCGTTGTCAGGCGCCAAGCTCAAGTCGTGCAAACCGTAATCGGCGCTCAAGGTGCTGAGCTTTTCTGGGTTCAGCTGGTCGACGTATATAAGCACCGAAGTGCTTTTGGGATCGACCGCCGGGCGTTCGTCATTAGGCACAATCGCAGCGGCAGACAGCAGCGCGGGCTTGCCCTCGAACAAGGTGTAGCGGCTGACGGGTTTGATGAGGCTCTCCTGATTCTGAACCTCGTCAATGAGCGTTGCCATTGATGTCGACAGGTAAGCCGTGGCCTCTCCCTGCACCTGAAGGCCACGCACCACGGCGTATTTTGTTCGCTGAACATCGACCACGAAAACACCTTCGTAGTGGTCCATGGTGAACAGGGTTTTACCCACATTCTGCTCGACGTAGGCCCACTGCACATCGACCTCGCCGTTCAGGTGGTCATAAGCCGACGTCCAGTTGGCATAACTGGCGATGTAGTTTTTCGTGGCGGTGATGCGGTTTTCCAGCGCGCGTTGGGTATAGAAGGTGGTCTTGGCCAGGTCCTCGGCATCGAGCCGCCCGGCAATACTGAACAGGGCGACCAACGCGATCAGCACCCCAACCACAAACAGCAGACCGACGATGAAAATCAGGTTGCGGGTAATCGGGGTATGGCGCACAGGTGCAGCGGTGGTAACGGCAGATAAATCCATGCACTTGATCCTGTCAATCGATTGCCCGATCGGAATGAGACCGGCGGGCCCGGTCGGTCAGGTGTGACAGCCAGGCTCTCTCACTGACCATAGCAGTCATGCTCGATCAACGCCCCTGGATAACACAAGTCATTGCGGTACTTGAAGAACCGGTCACAGGAACCCTTGCCGATCGATGGCCGCAAGCGTCATCGATCCGAACGTATCAGCGCCTCGACGCCCCCTTCCATCGACAACACTGCCGAGCGGTTGCGCCCTGAGTGCTTGGCCTGGTACAGCGCCGCATCCGCACGCTTGATCAACATTTCGGTGCTGTCGTGCACCGTCGGTACAAACGAATAACAGCCAAGACTGACCGTCAGATAGCCCGTGGGCGAACCGCTGTGGGTGATGTTTTTGTCCATGACGCTGCGGCGGATTTGCTCGGCGATCGTCAGTGCTCCATGAATATCGGTGTCCGGCAGCAACACCGCGAACTCTTCACCGCCGTAGCGCACCGCCAGATCGGCCTGGCGGTGACAGCAACTCTTGACTGCCCGCGCCACTTCGGCCAGGCAATGGTCCCCGGCCACATGACCGTACGTGTCGTTGTAGCGCTTGAAGTAATCGATATCGAGCATGATCAGGCTCAGCGGGCTCGACCGCCGGGCACCACGCCCGAACTCTGTCTCCAGCGCCCGTTCGAACAAGCGGCGGTTGGCCAACCCGGTCAGGCTGTCGTGGGTCGCGATCAACTCCAGGGTTTTCTGCGCCTTGCGCAAATCCGCCTCGACGCGCTCGCCCGCGCGCACCTGATAAATGAACACCCAACCAAACAAGCCAACGCCCAAAACAACCAGGGCGACGATCACGCCGGATTGAATCGCCGTGTCGTACCAGCCCTTGAGGATGGCGTCCCTGGACGACGCCGCCGCGACCACCACCGGATAGGCATCGAGCTGACGGTAGCCATACAACCGAGGGATGCCATCGACCACTGAGTTGATCATGGCGTTACCCGATATGGCGTTGGGCAAGAGTTTCTGAAAGATCTCGCCCTGAGCCAACGACGTGCCGATCTGCGACTCCACAAACGGCCGTCGCGCCAGCAGTGTTCCATCGGTCAATGCCAAGAACATCGCGCCGTTGTCGTCGAGGCTGAAGCTTTTGAAGAACTGATCGAAGTACGACATCTTGATCCCGGCCAGCAGCACCCCCTGGAAATGACCGTTCTGATCGTTTACCCGCCTGGAAACCGGAATGATCCACTCGCCATTTTCCCGACTGCGAATTGCCGGGCCGATGTGCGCCAGGGTTGAGATGTTTTGCTGGTGAAACCTGAAATACTCGCGATCCGCCACACCCGCCCCGTGGGGTAGATCCTCGAATGACGTCACGACCCATTGCCCTCGCTTGTCGAACAGAAATATCCCGTGCAACTGATGCAGCACCTGCACCCGCCGCGCGAAGGTTTTCTGCAAGCGTGGCGTCTGGGCAGCGTCGAAACCTTCAGCCTGTATCCAGTCCACCAGACTGGCCAGTACCAGATCAGCCTTCATGAACGTGTCTTCGGCGTGCTGCGCCATGGCCCGGGTCAGGTTCGACGACGACACCTCGGCCAACGCCAGGTCGTGTCGACGCGACTGCTCCAGTTGCAGGTAAAGCAGCCCGCAGAGACAAAGGCAAACCGCTGCAATAAACAGCACCGCAGCCTTGAGCAAAGGCAGCCGTTTCAAGGCACCGCCGGGCGCGGGGTGCGAGTCGTGAAGAGGGATAGGCAAAAGCGTGTCCTGAAAGGGTAAGGCATGGGCAGCGGCCCAAAACCCTCATTTTTTGTGAGCTTAGTCTACGGGGTTATGCGGGGTAAACAGAGGATTGGGGGATAAATGGTTGTATTTCAATCGCATGACGCAAGGCAAAACCACATTACCTTGAAGGAGCTACGATTAACTGACATCACGACAGGAAATCGAAATGAGTAAAGCAGACGAACTCGCCGCGAAGCTGAAACAATCCCGGCCAACCCGTGCCGACGCGACCATCGCCGATCAGGCCATCGACAGCTGGCCCGCCCAGGTCTACGAGCTGTATCACCAGATCGAAGCCTGGCTGCAACCCCTGATCGAGGTGGGCCTGAAGCTGCGACGTAATTCCACTCACGTGTTCGAGAGTGCGCCGGACGGCGCGACTTACGATTACGCCATCGACCAACTGCTGATCGAAGGCAACCACCACGGCATCGCCTTCAATCCCGTCGCGCGCTTCACCGCCGACGGTGCCGGGCGAATCGAGATCCACTCGATAGGGAAAGAACTCGCCCTGTTGCGTACAGTGAACGAACACGGCGAGACGCAGTGGTGGCTGCAGGCGATCGAGCAATCCGGACAACAACCGGATGCGATCGCGCTGACGGAACACAATTTGTTGCTGGCCGTGCAAGAAGGCCTGGGGCTTTAAGGCCTACAACGTGCTCTGCTCCGCCGCCACCGAGGGAGGCGCCGCTCGCCTCCCGTCCAGTGCCGGCCGCTCTGAAGGCCGATTCAACGCTTGCAACACCGGGGAATCATAGCCATACACATCGGGCTTGAATGTCACGCGCCCGTCAAGACTCAGGTCCACCGTCCAGTAGGCCAACAGCACCGGCACTTTCACCGGGAGAGTGATGTTCTCTGTCTTGCCGTTGGCTAACTGCTTTTGAATCCCTTCGCTGTTCCAGTGAACCGGATCGTTGAATAAAAGCTCCACCAATTGCAGTGGGTTCTCTACCCGAATACAGCCGGAGCTGGTCGCGCGATTGGATTTGGCGAACAACTCTCGATGCGGCGTGTCATGCAGATAAATCGAATAGTCATTGGGAAAACGAATCACCACCTGCCCCAGCGAGTTATCCGACCCGGCATCCTGACGCAGGGTAAGGCCGCGCGGGTTGTCCCAATCGACAGTCGAGGGATCGAGCACATTGCCGTCTCGATCGATCACGCGAATCCGGCTTGCCTCGAGGTAGCCAGGATTGTCACGAATTTTCGGCAGCATGTCCTTGAGCAGAATCGTCGGCGGCACGGTCCAGGTGGGGTTGAAGGTGACGTAAGTGATCGCGGATTGAAAAATCGGCGTGCTGCGAAACGGCTTGCCGACCTGCACCCGTGAGCGCCAGATCGGTTTGCCATCGCGATAGAACGCGACCTTATACCCGGCGATATCAACCACGACGAAGGTGCCCTGAAGTTTGTACAGCAGCCACCGCGCCCGCTCCATGTTCACCCGCACCTGATCGATTCGCGCCTCGACTGACACATTCAGTTCCGCGAGTGTCGCCGGCCCCGCTACACCGTCCGCCCCAAGGTATTGCTCGGTCTGATACTTCTTCACCGCCGCGGTGACGGCGTCGTCGTAGTCGGTGCGAGCAGTCACTTGCGTGGCGAGATAACCGCCCGCCGCCAGGCGGGCTCGCAATAGCGCGACCGAGGCGTCGTCCATGCCGGGCCTGAGCGTCTGCCCTGCCGGGATCTTTGGCCAGCCGCCCCGATCACGAACCTTGCGCAGTTGCGCCAGGCCCTGGCGCAACGTGCTGTAAACCGCTTCCTGGGGCGGTGCCTGGGCAAAGGCGCGCGCGATGTCATGGCTGTCGAGGGCGGCGAAAAACTTATTGACGTCCTCCCGAGGATCGACGCCAACGGGGTCGAAGTTCCAGTGGATGTCCAGCCGCGCAGGGTCGACCTTGCCGCGTCGCAACTGCAGCAGCGCCGTGATGAACGTCTGGGTGGCGGAGATATCAAACGCTGCCCGTTGCCCGGGGGTTGGGGTGGTTGTCTGCATCAACGCGCGGGCCTCGGCCAACTCGGTGATCCGGAAATCCGCGGGGTTCAAGCCATCGGCCTGGGTGTCGCCCAGGCTTTTCACCAACTGGGCAACATCGTCATCGTTCGTCCAGGCGGCCCGATAGCCACGATGGCTATAAAAATCCAGCACCACTCGGTTCACATCAACACGTTGATGGCCCGGCGACGTGAGCAGCGGCGGAAACGCCGAACTCAATGGCGCCAATTCCGCCTGAATCGCTTGGCCGACATAATCGCCGGGTGCCGCTTCAGCCGCAACGCTGACGGAAGATACCGGCTCAATCGGCGAAGTTTGTCCGATCGCCGTGCCGCTTATCAGAAAGCCCATAAAAAACATGCGGCTTATGACGAATAACCTTGTTAATTGCGTCATGGATAATCCTTAATCTCCCGTTTTCAACCGGCTAGCGTCGTGGGCGCTGCTAGACTCGAAATATTCAGATGAGACTTGCATATGGCCCCAGATCGCTTCGGCTGCTTAATGACGGCCCTGTTGCTGACCGTTTTTTCATTACCGGCAGCCTACGCCGATTCGCTTGAAGCCGCCTTGGTCAAAGCGGCCCCCGATGCCAACGCCAAAGTCATTGCCTTGGCCGTTCGCGCCTCCCAATGCAGCCGAGCCCAAGGCTCGGCCCCAGTGCAGAGACTGGCAGTGATCGATTATTCCCTGCCCTCCACCGTACAACGCCTTTGGGTATTCGACCTTAAACAACGCAAATTGTTGTTCCACGAACTGGTCGCCCACGGTCGCAACAGTGGCGAGAACATGGCCAGCCAATTCTCCAATCAGAATGCCAGCTACGCCACCAGCCTGGGTTTGTACCGCACCCAGTCCAGTTATGTCGGGCAAAACGGTTATTCCCTGCGCATGGAAGGTCTGGAACCGGGTTTCAACGACAACGCTTTCGAGCGAGCGATCGTCATTCACGGCGCGCCTTACGTCAGCCCTGCCCTGGCGCGGGCCAACGGCCGAATCGGCAGAAGTCTCGGCTGCCCGGCGGTGAGACCTGCGATAGCACATCAGCTGATCGACTCGATGAAGGACGGCCAGCTGTTGTTTTCTTACTATCCGGATCAGCGTTGGTTGAAGTCTTCTTCGTATATCAATTGCGCTAATGCCACCGTGGCGGATTCGTCCAAGCCCAACAGCAACCGCTGAATACAGCATGAAACTGTCAAAACTGTAATCTTGACCTCAGCCTGCTGAAAGGCACCGCCCGTTAGCCTCCTCCTCATTAAGCCCTCTTCCCTGCGCTCAGGATGGACCCGAGGGCTTCATCAGGCTGACGGACGGGATAAAACGGCATGCATTCCAACACCTCAAGACGCACCTTCGTGAAGGGCCTGGCCGCTGGCGGGGTCCTGGCTGGCCTTGGTCTGTGGCGCACGCCGGTCTGGGCGGTCACCAGCCCCGGCGAACCGAATGTGCCGGCCGGTACTGAGTTTGACCTGTTCATCGGCGAAACCGCGGTCAACATCACCGGTAACCCTCGAACGGCGATGACCATCAACGGCGGCATTCCCGGCCCCCTGCTGCGCTGGCGTGAAGGCGACACCGTCACGCTACGGGTGAAAAACAAACTCAAGGACAGCACCTCCATTCACTGGCACGGCATTTTGCTGCCGGCCAACATGGACGGCGTGCCAGGCCTGAGCTTTCACGGCATCGAGCCGAACGGGATGTATGTCTACCAGTTCAAAGTCCGGCAGAACGGCACTTACTGGTACCACAGCCATTCGGGCTTTCAGGAGCAGTCCGGGGTTTATGGGCCGCTGGTGATCGATGCCAAGGACCCGGAGCCTTTCCAGTACGACCGCGATTACGTGGTGATGCTCACCGACTGGACCGACGAAGACGCCGTCGGCCTGATGAAAAAACTCAAGAAACAATCGGACTACTACAACTACAACAAACGCACCGTGGGCGATTTCATCCACGACGTCAGCGAGAAAGGCTGGGGCTCGACGGTGGCCGATCGCAAGATGTGGGCCGAGATGAAGATGAACCCTACCGATCTGGCCGACGTCAGCGGCGCCACTTACACCTACTTGATGAACGGCCAGGCGCCGAACATGAACTGGACGGGCGTATTCCGCCCCGGCGAAAAGCTGCGCCTGCGTTTTATCAACGGCTCGTCCATGACCTACTTCGACGTGCGCATCCCGGGCTTGAAAATGACCGTAGTCGCGGCCGATGGCCAACACGTCAAACCGGTGAGCGTCGACGAGTTCCGCATCGCAGTGGCGGAGACGTTCGATGTGATTGTCGAGCCGACCCAGGACGCCTACACCCTGTTCGCCCAGTCGATGGATCGAACAGGTTATGCCCGCGGCACCCTGGCGGTGAAGGCCGGGTTGTCGGCACCGATTCCACTGCTGGATCCACGGCCGCTGCTGACCATGGATGACATGGGCATGGGCGGCATGGATCACGGCAGCAAGGGCGGTGACATGGCGGGGATGGACCACGGTGCCATGCAAGGCATGGACGGCGGCGACATGCAGGGCATGGACAGCATGGCTGGGATGGATCACAGCAGCATGGCCATGGGTGGCATGGCCGGAATGGCCGGGATGCAATCCCATCCCGACACGGAAAAAGACAACCCGCTGGTGGACATGCAAGCCATGAGCACCACGCCAAAACTCGACGACCCGGGGATCGGCCTGCGCAACAACGGCCGCCGTGTGCTGACCTACTCCGACCTGCGCAGCACCTTCGAAGACCCGGACGGCCGCGAGCCCGGTCGTACCATCGAGCTGCACCTGACCGGCCACATGGAGAAGTTCGCCTGGTCGTTCAACGGCGTGAAGTTCTCCGACGCCGAACCCGTGCGGCTCAAGTACGGCGAGCGGGTTCGGGTGGTGTTGGTGAACGACACGATGATGACCCACCCCATTCATTTGCACGGTATGTGGAGCGACCTCGAAGACGAGAACGGCCAGTTCATGGTGCGCAAACACACCATCGACATGCCGCCGGGATCAAAGCGCAGCTATCGGGTCACCGCCGACGCGCTAGGCCGCTGGGCCTATCACTGCCATCTCCTGTACCACATGGAAATGGGCATGTTCCGTGAAGTTCGCGTGGAAGAATGAGGCGCTACCCATGACCAGACTGAATCGCTCTACCCGCCTCGCTTTGGCGCTCACTGGCTTCACGGTCTCTTCGGCCATGGCCGCTACCGACGACATGCAGGGTTTGGACCATAGCCAGATGCCGGGCATGGATCACAGCCAGATGCAGAGCGAGGATTACGGGCAAATGCAGCCCGCCGCGCCAACCCAAAGCCGCACACCGATCCCGGCATTGACCGATGCCGACCGCGCCGCCGTTTTCGCCAGCCCCGCCGGCCATGACATGCACGACAGTGCGCTCAACTATTACTTCCTCGCCGACAAACTCGAATGGCAGGACGCCGACAACGGCAGCGCCTTGGCGTGGGATCTGTCCGGCTGGATCGGCGGAGACATCGATCGCCTGTGGCTGCGCTCCGAAGGCGAACGCGTCAATGGCAAAACCGAAGACGCTGAAGTCCAGGCCCTCTGGGGTCACGCGATCAGCCCATGGTGGGACGTGGTGACCGGTGTTCGCCAGGATTTCAAACCCGGCGCTCCGCAAACCTGGGCCGCGCTCGGCGTACAGGGCATGGCGCTGTACAACTTCGAAACCGAGGCCACCGCCTTCATTGGCGAAGGCGGCCAGACCGCCGCACGACTGGAAGGCGACTACAACATCCTGCTCACCAACCGGCTGATTCTGCAGCCGACCGCCGAGCTCAACGTCTACGGCAAAAACGATCCGCAACGAGGCATCGGCTCCGGGCTGTCGAACACCGAAGCCGGTCTGCGCCTGCGCTATGAAATCCGCCGGGAATTCGCGCCCTATATCGGCGTGACCTGGAACCGCACCTACGGCAAAACCGCCGATTACGCCAGGGACGAAGGCGAGGACCGCAGCGAAGCCCGCCTGGTCCTCGGCGTTCGAATGTGGTTCTAAACGCTTCAACTCAAAAAAACCTTAAAAACAACCGCTTAAAGCGGTAAGAGGCCTTGCATGCGCACCATTAAAATCACCGCTGTCGCCATCGCACTTTCCACCGGGCTGCTCATGAGCGCACTGGTTCAAGCCCACCCGAAACTGCTCTCCTCCACCCCGCCCGAAGGCGCAGACGGTGCAGCACCGAGCAACATCGAGCTGCACTTCTCCGAAAACCTCATGACCCAATTCTCCGGCGCCAAACTGGTCATGACCGAAATGCCCGGCATGGCCCATTCCCCCATGCCGATGAAAGCCAAAGTCTCCGGCGGCAGCGACCCGAAAACCATGGTCATCACCCCGCTCTCGCCCCTGCCCACCGGCAGCTACAAAGTCGAATGGCGCGCCGTGTCTTCCGACACTCACCCGATCACCGGCAACGTTACGTTCAAAGTGAAGTAATTGATGAGCGACTCGGTCGGCATTGCCCTGCGGTTTGCGTTGTATGTGGATTTGATGCTGTTGTTTGGCGTGGCGCTTTTTGCGCTGTATAGCCTTAAAGGGCAGGAACGGGTGTCAGGAGCGGTGCTGCCGTTGCGGGCGATGTTGGCGGGGACGGCGGTGCTGGGCGCGGTGTTGTCCGTCGCCAGCATGGTGATGATGACCAGTGCCATGAGCGGTGAATCGGACTTTGCCGAACTGCGCCCGCACATCGAAATGATGCTGTTCGAGACGGACGTCGGATTGGCTTGGGGGGTTCGCCTTGTTGCACTGGTCGCCGCGGGTTTAGCGGTGATGCTCCGCGCGCCTGGTTTCATTTTATGGGTCGCGGCTTTTGCCGGTGGCGTTGCCCTCGCCAGCCTGGCCTGGAGCGGACATGGGGCGATGGATGAAGGCATTCGCCGTTATTGGCATTTCGCGGTGGACATAGCGCACCTGCTGGCGGCGGGGGCTTGGCTTGGCGCGTTGCTGGCGTTTGTGTTGATGGCCAAGCTCAACGCTCTGCAAACTGAAGCGCGCATCAGCTTGTTGGCCCGCGCGGTAAATCGGTTTGAGGTTATTGGCGCGGTCATCGTCGTGGTGATCACGGTGACGGGCGTGGTGAATTATCTGTTCATCGTTGGGCCGAAGCTGGACGAAGTATTTCTCAGCACTTACGGGATTCTGCTGTTCATCAAAGTGGTGCTGTTTGCCGGGATGCTGGTGCTCGCCGCGTTGAACCGGTTTCACCTTGGGCCACTCTTGGAGCGGTCGTTGCAGGACGGGCAATATGCGGTTGCCGCTAATGCGTTACGACGCAGTGTGGTGGTGGAATTGGCGGCGGCGGTGGTGATTGTGGGGTTGGTGGCTTGGCTCGGAACGCTGAGCCCGGAAATGGGTGCCCAGTAGGGAAATGAAAGCATCCGATGACCGGCCAGAGCAGTCAGTGGACAGGGTGAGGGTCCTTTACTAGCGTCTAACCACACCAGATTTTAAGCCAGCGGGTTCAACACCCAAGCGCCAAGGTGAAAAAAGCGGCGCAATTATCGAAAGGAGTTCGAAAATGGCTGAAGTAATGAAAGTAGTGGATGTCGAGTTAAAATTACTTAAATCAAACCCACCGCAGCTACACATATCGGCCATTGGCCTTGTGAATTCTGGTGGATGGACAAACCCGAGACTGGAGCCACGGGTTTATATCCAGTTCCCGCCAGACGGTATTCAAGACTTCGATTTTGTTGCTGATCCGCCCCAAGGAGCTGCTATACAGGTCATCCTTCCCATCGACGCATCAAAACTTTGGAAAGAGCCGCCACTCGATAAACTCAAGGGAGTAAGAGTCCACTCTGCCAGCAACTCGATTGAAGCTCATCTTAAGAGTTCGAAGTCCGTGGCTTGTGCATAAACAACTCATGTAGAGGGATACGTGTCGGGCCTTACCTGACACGTATCAGCCATTGGAATGTCACCCTGGCAGCACAACAAACCTCTGTGGGCGTCGTTTGATATGGATCAACAACGCCCTGCGAGCGTGGCGTAAGTTCAAGATCACTCCCGCTAACGGGAACACGACATACCCTGGTTCGCAGCCCCCCCGACGCTGCCGATCCGCGCTATCACTGTGGAGATCGCCATGCACATCTACGTCAAATCCCTCTTGGCCGCTCTGCTCATGAGCAGCCCATTGCTGGCGCCAGCTGCTGAATACCCCGAAACGGTGCCCGCCGCCCCCACCGAGGACGCAACCCAAGCCACGCCCATGCAAGACAAGGCCATGAGCGAACAGATGAAGAAAATGCAGGCGGCCCACGACAAAATGATCGCCGCCAAAACCCCGGCCGAACGCCAGGCGGCGATGCAGGAAGCCATGACTACGATGAGAAACAGCCTCGGCATGATGCACGACAATTGCAGGGGGATGGGTATGGGGATGGGCAAAGGCATGTCCGGCGGCAAGGACAACTCGGATACGGCGATGATGGACATGATGATGAAAATGATGGATCAGCAATCCAGGATGATGAAGATGCCGATGGGCCAATAAGCATCGCGCCATAGCCCCCATCGCAGACGGTTGGCATTGGCTGGCATGGCCGGACGACACCCCGGAAGATTTTCGTCAGAACGGAGCGCGTCACATGAACCACTCAAACCCCTCGACACCTCCAGCCACCTCGTTCTGGCGCAGCAAACCCGGCATCGCGCTGGGTATGCTGCTGGTGATCGGACTGTTCTACCTGGCCCGCGAGCATTACGGTCATATCTACCCCCTTTTGCCCTACCTGATTCTATTGCTGTGCCCGCTGATGCACCTGTTCGGGCATCACCACGGCGGCAGACACTGACCCATGCACCACCATCTCGATCACCCCAAATCACCTGCTGTGGCGCAGCAGACAGCGGAGCCGACGAGCGAAAAAGAGTACACCTGCCCCATGCACCCGGAGATCCGCCAGCGCGGTCCGGGTACATGCCCCAAGTGCGGCATGACCCTTGAGCCGGTGTTGCCCGAGCTGGAGGAAGCGGACAACCCTGAGCTCGCGGACTTTTCCCAGCGCTTCTGGTGGACCCTTCCTCTGACCCTGGCAGTGACCGCGCTGGCGATGGGCAGCCATGGCTTGAGCCTGTTTCACGGCGCCACACAGAACCTGATCGAACTGGTGCTCGCCACGCCCGTCGTGCTTTGGGCCGGCTGGCCGTTCTATGTGCGCGGCGCCCGTTCGGTCATCCAGCGCAGCCCCAACATGTGGACGCTGATCGGCCTCGGCACCGCGGCGGCCTTCCTCTATAGCCTTGTCGCCACCCTGACACCCGGCCTGTTTCCAGCCACCTTCATGATGGACGGCCGGGTTGGCGTGTACTACGAAGCAGCGGCGGTCATTATTTCCCTGACGCTGCTCGGGCAGATACTGGAACTCAAGGCGCGCTCGCAAACCTCGGCCGCGATCAAATCACTGCTCGGCCTGGCGCCCAAGACCGCGCGCAGGATCAACGCCGATGGCAGCGAAGCGGACATTCCCCTGAGCCATGTGCACAGCGGCGACACCTTGCGCGTGCGCCCCGGCGAGAAGGTCCCGGTCGATGGTGTGGTGTTGCAGGGCGAAAGCGCGGTGGACGAGTCCATGCTCACAGGCGAGCCAGTCCCCGTGATGAAACGCCCTGGTGACGGGCTGATCGGCGCCACCCTCAATACCCACGGCAGCCTGGTGATGCAGGCGCAGAAGGTGGGCTCAGCGACCGTGCTTGCGCAAATTGTGCAGATGGTGGTCCAGGCACAACGCTCCAAAGCACCGATGCAACGCCTGGCGGACGTGATTGCTGGCTACTTCGTAATGGTCGTGATCGCCATTGCCGTCCTGACTTTTGTCGGCTGGGGGTTGTGGGGGCCGCAACCGAGCTGGGTGTTCGGCCTCATCAATGCAGTGGCGGTGCTGATCATCGCCTGCCCGTGTGCCCTCGGCCTGGCCACACCGATGTCGGTGATGGTCGCCACCGGCAAGGCGGCCAGCAGCGGCGTGCTCTTCCGGGATGCGGCGGCGATCGAAAACCTGCGCAAGATCGACACCCTGATCGTGGACAAGACCGGCACCCTTACCGAAGGTCGTCCAGCATTCCACAGCGTCGAACCTGCGCCTGGTTACAAAGCTGACGAGGTACTGCGCCTGGCCGCCAGCCTCGACCAGGGCAGCGAGCACCCGTTGGCCCACGCCATCGTCGAACGTGCACGCGCCAATGGCTTGGTGTTGAGCACAGCGCAGACGTTCGAGTCGGCGTCAGGGATCGGCGTGCGCGGCCAGGTCGACGGGCACCGTGTTCAACTGGGCAACACCGCCCTGATGGCAGAAGCCGGCATCGCCCTGGAAGCCTTGCAACCTCAAGCCGAGCAACTGCGCAGCGACGGCACCAGCATCATGTACCTGGCCGTGGATGGCGTGCTCGCGGGATTGCTCGCCGTCGCCGACCCGATCAAACCCACCACCCGGCTCGCTGTCGAACGCCTGCAGGCCGACGGCGTGCGGGTGATCATGGCGACCGGAGACGGTCTCACCACTGCCCGTGCCGTCGCCCGCCAACTGGGTATCGAAGAAGTCCATGGCGAGGTCAAGCCACAGGACAAGGAACGCCTGGCCGCCGGATTGCAGGAACGCGGGCACCGTGTGGCAATGGCCGGCGACGGCATCAACGACGCCCCGGCCCTGGCCCGTGCCGACGTCGGCATCGCCATGGGCACCGGCACCGATGTCGCGATGAACAGCGCTCAAGTCACCCTGGTCAAGGGCGACCTGCTCGGCATTCTGCATGCCCGCAGCCTGTCGGTGGCAACCGTACGCAACATGCACCAGAACCTGGCCTTTGCCCTGGCCTACAACGCCATGGGCATCCCCCTCGCCGCCGGGTTGTTCTACCCGTTGACCGGGCATTTGCTGTCCCCGCTGGTGGCGGCACTGGCCATGAGCGTGAGCTCTGCTTCAGTGGTGTTTAACGCCTTGCGCCTGCGCCGGGCCACGATTGACTGAGCACATTGCTGACAGCCAAGAAGCGGTTTCACTACACTGATCCAGCCTTGCCCCCCACTCCATCACAAAAGCCCGATAACGATGAAAACCATAAAAAGCACATTGCTGCTCAGTGGCCTGCTGGCGCTATCCTGCGGCGCTCAGGCAGAGCAAAGCCCTTCGCACCTGGACACCGTCCTGCAACAAGGCCAACTGCGCGTTTGCACCACAGGCGACTACAAACCCTATACCTTCAAAGGTGAAGACGGCGAATACTCGGGCATCGACATCGCCATGGTCCGCTCGCTGGCCGACAGCCTCGGCGCGAAGGTCGAGTGGGTCCAGACCACCTGGAAAACCCTGATGCCTGACATGCTCGCGGGCAAATGCGACATCGGCGTCGGCGGCATCTCCGTGACCCTGGAACGCCAGAAAAAAGCCTTCTTCAGCACCACCCTGGATGTCGACGGCAAAATCCCGCTGGTGCGCTGTGAAGATCAGGCGAAATACCAGACCCTCGAACAAATCAACCAGCCTTCGGTTCGCCTGGTCGAACCGGCCGGCGGCACCAACGAAGCCTTCGTCCACGCCTTCCTGCCCAAGGCGCAATTGCAGCTGCACGACAACGTGACCATCTTCCAGGAACTGCTGGAGAAGAAGGCTGACGTGATGATTACCGATGCATCGGAAGCGCTGTATCAGCAGAAACTCAAACCGGGATTGTGCGCGGTCAACCCGACGCAATACATGCAGTATGGGGAGAAGGCTTATCTGCTGCCGCGCGATGACATCAGCTGGAAGATGTATGTCGATCAGTGGCTGCATCTGGCCAAGGTGACGGGGAATTACCAGAAAATTCTGGGTCAGTGGATAGCGACACCACAAGCCAAATAGTCCGCCAGTTGCCGCGACACATTCCCTGTAGCAGCCTGCGTCCGGCTGCGCAGCAGTCGTCGCGGAGCATCAGGCAAATCACGCAACGGCGAAAACACCCAAGCCGTTGCGTCATTCCTTAGTCGTGCAGCAAGCCCGAGCTGTACTCATTAAAGCTGTTGCCGATGGCGCTCCCACCAAAGTTCACCTTGTTGGGGTTATGGCCGTCGAATTGTTGGCAGCCGTCTGAAAAGCAGGAACTGGTGCTCACACCCGAACAGGCGCTCAAGAGCAAAGCACCAACGATTAGCATGGCTTTGAAGAGGTTCGAGATCATTTTTCTGTTTCCTGTGGGCTGGTGGTGTGACAGCACGGTCTTAGGTGGTCATCCTATGCCACACGGCCGCCACACTTGATGAAACATTGCTGAGCGACAGCGTTGGTTCAGCATTTGCGTCCGCTCAATGGCGGCTTTGTGCGGGAGACTTTGGGGTCTGCCGGGTTCCTGGTTTCCCGGTCTTGCAGACCCGCGCACAGCTGCCACCGCGTCGATTGGGGCGCTGCTTTTTCCTTCCGTTTTCGCTGGAGGACATCCGGTAGATCAAATAGGGCATATAAACATTCACTCGATATTTCAATTTTTTCCAAAGGCGGAAAATTTCCCGGGGTGAGAGCTTTATGCTCGCCTATACTAAAAAGATTGAATAGTGCCAGCGAGCGCATTTAACAAGATATTGAAATTTAAAAGTTTAGATATCCTTGGGAGTTGCTGGTTAAAAACATTTTCCTGTGATGATTTGGTGTCGTGACGAGGATTTGATATGAACGTCTTGTTGAAAGAACTTCAGGCCTATCATCATGAAGTGGCCATGAAAATTACTCAGATCAAAGAGTTGCTGAGGAAAATGAGACATGAATCCGATGGGACTGATGACTGCAAGTCGTTGTTCGCGATGCTGGAAGCCTTGCATGGTGATGCAGAACGACACCACCATGAAAATGAAGAACTTATTCGGCTGGCCTTGCTAGAGACTGAGGCGCCGATCCACCAACGGGTCAAGGATATCGAGCGAGATCATCAGGCATTTGGGCGCATTGCTGGACAGCTGAAGATGTTGAAGGACACAACTCAGGAAACGAGAGTAATTGCTGACACTATCGATGACTTCATCAAAAAATATTACGATCATATGGACGCCGAGGAAAATATTTTCTTTCCGGCGGCAGATAAGTGGCTGTCAGACGACCAGTGGCAGGAAGTCAAGAATCAATGGCATTAATTGGAAGTCACCGTACACTTTCAAAATTTAGCTGCTACTTAGTACTGACCTCACTAAGTAATTACGCGAACACCACATATTAACTCACAGGGGCGTCCGTATATCGACGGCTCCTCGTTGCAAGTCCCTTCGCTTTGGCGCCTGTGCTGACTACACAAAGATCCAAGGCTATTTACCAAAAGAAAAATGGGGACAAATTCACTTACTCGTGCCAAACCTTCCAATTCCTCCCGTTCCCGTGCTCACTCTCTAGACTCGCCTAAGCTCCACAAGCTCAATCCTGCCCCCCCACCTCCCAGCCTCACCCACGCCTATAAAAAAGTATAAAAAATGGACTGATTTGGGACTAATTTATTTACTCACCACCTTTAAAACGCGACTTTCAGTGAATATCAAGCGAAAAAACTTGAAAATGAGTATATGTATTTTCATACTCATGAACAATAAAACTGGCCATTTCCGAGTGCAGATCAACTTCTTCATTATAGCTTCCATTGTTGGCATCATAAAATCGTCCTGAACGACGATTATAGGCAACAACATGCCCCCTATCTCCAGCAACTAAAGGATTTTGCAACCACACAATACTTTCGTCGTACAAGGCAATAGTAAACGAAGCAAAAAGATTGCCAAACGATAGAACATTGGCCGGCACAGGTACCACCTGATTAATATTTGAATATAATGCTTGGGCCATCGCAACCAACGTTTGCAGTGTAATGCCACCGCCAGCCATCATATTTCCAGCATTTTGCATTTGATTTAGTCGGTTGGCACTTCCAGGCCCATACGCAGCCAACGCACCATCTGCGACAGATTGAAACATTACATCTTCGCAGTCGTTTGCTAGCCAATGGATTGATAGGGAAAAACACACACCCATATTATTCGGCGCAGGAAGCGGACCAATAAATAGTGCTTGGTTGCAGGGTTGAATCTCAATCATCTGATAGCTCCTTTATCATCAAGCATACGTCCTGCTTTACATTACTATTCCGCTTAAAGCCTCATTATCCAAATCAAAAAATGTCAATTTTACACCCTCAATGTCTTGAGGCTAGTCAGAAACTCGGCATTTTCAAGAACATGCGAGTGCGAAGACAAAAAATATTCTTTGCCTATCCCAACGCAAGTTCGACGGCCTTACAGCCCCCTCTCCGCCCCGACAGACATTCCTGATAAACTTCCCACTCCTCGCCTCACACACCCAGATGCCCAATGCTCCCATCATTTGCTCCAAACTCTGTGCCAGCCCTCTCCCGCCGCTTTAGCGTCGCCCCGATGATGGATTGGACCGACCGCCACTGCCGCTTCTTCCTGCGCCTGCTCTCCAAGCACGCCCTCCTCTACACCGAAATGGTCACCACCGGCGCGCTCCTCAATGGCGATCACGAGCGCTTCCTGCGTCACAACGAAGCTGAACACCCACTCGCCCTGCAACTCGGTGGCAGTGTCCCGCTGGACCTGGCCGCCTGCGCCCGCATGGCCCAGGACCACGGTTACGACGAGGTAAATCTAAACGTCGGCTGCCCGAGTGATCGGGTGCAGAACAATATGATCGGTGCGTGCCTGATGGGGCATCCGCAGTTGGTGGCTGATTGTGTGAAGGCGATGCGTGATGCGGTGTCGATTCCGGTGACGGTGAAGCATCGGATCGGGATTAATGGGCGGGACAGTTACGAGCAGTTGTGTGATTTCGTTGGCACGGTTCGGGATGCCGGGTGCACGAGTTTTACGGTGCATGCGCGGATTGCGATTCTGGAGGGGTTGTCGCCGAAGGAGAACCGTGACATTCCGCCTCTGCGTTATGACGTGGCGGCGCGGTTGAAGGCGGATTTTCCGGAGCTGGAGATTATTCTCAACGGCGGGATCAAGACGCTGGAGGCTTGTCAGGAGCATTTGCAGACGTTCGACGGTGTGATGCTGGGCCGTGAGGCGTATCACAATCCTTATGTGATGGCTGAGGTGGATCAGCAGCTGTTCGGCAGCACGGCGCCAGTGATCAGCCGGGCTGAGGCGCTGGCGCAGTTGCGGCCTTATATTGCCGAGCATCTGCTGGCGGGTGGCGCGATGCATCACATTACTCGGCATGTGCTGGGGCTGGGCACCGGGTTTCCGGGGGCGCGCAAGTTTCGGCAGTTGTTGTCGGTGGATATTCACAAGGCTAAAGAGCCGTTGGCGTTGCTGGATCAGGCGGCAGAGTTGTTGGAGGGACGTTAATCCCTCATTGCTCGTTTGTAGGCTTCGCGCGTGGGTGTCCGCGCTCTGTCTCGTTAGAAAATGGCCGCTTTGAAATGGCGGCCGTCACTTGTTCGGCCCGAGCGCTCAAAGGTCTAATACGCAAACCGGCCAGGCCAAATCGGTAAGTATTGAGGATATGACTCAAGGCCGCTCGGCACGCTAACCGTCACCTCCATTGAACCTGCACCCCATTTCAGCATCGTATTTACCGAGACCCTGCCCCGCCTTTCAAACATCCGTTTTCAGGATGTTGCCGCTGGGGCCTTCGATACGTACATGCACCCTTGAGTGGCTGTCAGCGCTCGGGTAATGTCATTAGACCCATAGGACAGAGCACGCCCATGACTTCCAAGCTGGAACAACTCAAACAAATGACCACCGTGGTTGCCGACACCGGCGACTTCGAAGCAATCGCTCGCGTTAAGCCCGTGGACGCTACCACCAACCCTTCCCTGCTGCTTAAAGCGGCAGCCATTCCCGGTTATGCCGAGTTGCTGAACGCTTGCGTCAGCGACTGCAAGGGCGATGTAGGCCTGGCCAGCGACCGTTTTGGTGTGGCGGTGGGGCAAGAGATTCTGAAGGTGATTCCTGGCCGTATCTCCACTGAGGTGGATGCGCGCCTGTCGTTCGACACTGACGCCGTATTGAAGTGTGCGCACCGTCTGATCGACTTGTACGAAAAAGCCGGCATTGGCCGTGACCGTGTGCTGATCAAGATCGCTTCCACCTGGGAAGGCATTCGCGCTGCCGAGAAACTGGAAAAGGAAGGCATCCAGACCAACCTGACCTTGCTGTTCTCTTTCGCTCAGGCGGCGGCGTGTGCTGACGCAGGGGTTTTCCTAATTTCGCCGTTCGTAGGCCGCATCTACGACTGGTACAAGAAGGCCACCGGCAACGACTACACCGGCGCGGATGATCCGGGCGTACAGTCGGTGACGCGTATCTACAACTACTACAAGGCCAATGACTACAAAACTGTAGTGATGGGTGCCAGCTTCCGTAATCTGAATCAGATCGAACAGTTGGCCGGTTGTGATCGGTTGACCATCAGCCCGGATCTGCTGGAGAAGCTGGCGGCGGATACCGGCAAGCTGGAGCGCAAATTGGCGCCGGGGCATGCCGGTGAAACGCGTCTGAGCTTGAATGAAGCGCAGTTCCGTTGGTTGTCCAACGAGGATGCGATGGCGACCGAGAAGCTGGCTGAGGGCATTCGTCAGTTTGCTCGGGACCAGGAGAAGCTTGAGGCGTTGTTGCAGGCCAAGCTGTGATTTGAGTTAGCTGGATGCAAAAAGGGCGAACCTTGATGGGTTCGCCCTTTTTTTTGCGTTTTGTTTGGGTATTGGCTTCGTGCTGGAAGGTGTGGTGATTGTTATGGCGCCTTGGCGGGCAAGCCCGCTCCCACAGGGAATTGTGGTGGGGCCCGGCTTCAGGGAATCAGTGGCGCTCCAGCGCATTCACCAGGTCATGAAACGCCTCACGGTTGGAGTCGTTCAAGCCCATGAGGATTTTGTGCGCTTCGAGGACTTTGACCCGCACGACTTCTTCGGACTGGTCCTGGTCTGGCAGGTCGGTCAGGCATTCAGGGCATGGGATGGGGCGGTCAACGATGTTGAACACTTGCTCGAAGCCCATGGACTGCAGCAGACGGGTGATGTCTTCGTGGGTGGTGACGACGGTCGGCAGCAAGCCGACTTTTTGCCGCGACAGGATCGACAGCTTGGCCAGCAGGCCCAGGGTGGTGCTGTCGATGCTGCGGGTTTCGGTCAGGTCGATCACGATGGCGTTGAAATTCAACGCAGTGAAGATCCGCTCAATAGTCGCATCCAACGCCGAACACAGGGTCAGGCGAACTTCACCGACGAACTTCAGGACGAAGGTGCCGTCCTGCTCGGCGAACTGGATTCTACCGGTACTCATTAAAGATTCCTGCTCAACACCAACAGGGCGATATCATCCGGCATCTCCCCTAGCGTGGCCAATCCAAAAACCTGGCGCAGACCATCCAGGCTGCCGCCCGCCGCTTTCACCCGTTGAGGCAAAGCAGCTTCTTTATCTTTGAGTGTGGGTTCTGGCAAAAGGTCCAGAATGCCATCAGACATCAGCGTCAGGCTGAATACCGGTGGCAGCTCCAGTACGTGGTCTTCGTAGGTAGCTTCATTGAAGAGGCCCACCGGCAGACCGCGCCCTTCCAGGTAACGAACACTGTCTGGCGTGTACAACACAGGCAACGGCAGATGACCGCCGATGCTATAGGTCAACAAACCTGTCTCCTCGTCGATGACTCCACCGACCATTGTGACGTGTTTGCCCAGCTTACAACTGATCAGGCCCCGGTTGATATGACCAAGGACTTCTGAAGGTTTGAATTCCGGCAATGTGCCGTTGCGCTTGGATTCGAACAGCAAGCGCGTGGTCATGAACTTCAACAGCACGGTGACGAAGGCTGAAGAGGCGCCATGACCGGAAACATCGGCCAAATAGAAGGCTACCCGACGCTCGTCGACCCGAAAGTAGTCGACGAAATCGCCCGACAGATACAGCGACGGGATGATCTGGTGCGCAAACTGGAACTCGTCGATGGTCCAGGGGCTGACCGGCAGCATGTTCATCTGCACCTGGCGACCGGCGTTCTGGTCTTCCTGGAGCAGGTTCAGGCTGGCTTCGAGCTCGCGGTTGGCCTTTTCCAGCTTCTCGCGGTAACGCTGGTTTTCCAGCAGCAGACGCGCACGATCCAGGGCACGGCGCACGGAGTGCTCGAGTACGGCGAGATCTTCGAGAGGCTTGATCAGGTAGTCCGCTGCGCCCAGGCGCAGGGCCTCGACGGCGTCGTTCATCACGCCGGCGCCCGAAACCACGATTACCGGGGTTTGCGGCGACAGCTCGGTGATCTGGCGAATGAGTTCGAGTCCGCCCATCTGCGGCATGCGCAGATCGCAGATGACCAAGTCGGGCTTGTCTTGCTCGAATACCTGAAGACCCTGCTGGCCATTGCTGGCCTGCAGGACACTGAAACCACTGTCTTCCAAGTAGGCCGCGAGGCTCGCGCGCACTACTTCGTCATCATCGATTATCAGCAGCGTGGCACTGGTTTTTGGCATGTGGGCAAACGGCGCCAGAATTAGGTTGGCGTAGCAGGCTGGGCATTTGGCCCTGCACACACTACTGGATTCGCTTTCTAGCCTCTCTGCTGCACCGTTTTCGAGCGTTTGCCCTACTCACTGTTCCACCAGAGGTGCCCTTCTAAGGCGCAGACGGTACTCCCATCCGCGAGGCGTTTCAAGCTCACGCCGATGGTCGCTTGACGTCTTTACTTGTCAAATCACCGAGAGTTATAAGAACAGGCAAAACCGTAACCCAAAGGAAGGATCGAGCCCATGAGCCAAACCGATCGGGACTACAGCGAAAAGCGCGATTTCATCCGCATGCGAGTTGATGCCGATGTGTCGCTGATTCACGAAGGCGATGAGGTGCCAGCCGTCTGCATCGACCTTTCCAGCAGTGGTATGCAGCTGGAGGCGCCCCGTTCATTCAAGGTCGGTGACCGGCTCAGCGTGCGGATCGAATCCGATCACCCAGCGCTCAAAGGCCTCGAGGCCGACACCGAGGTGGTGTGGGTGAAAGCGCAGGACGGTGGCAGCCAGAAACTCGGGCTTACAATCCTGAAGATGAAATAGCCCTGATTTAACCCGCAAGCCAAACGAAAGAAGGCGGCCCAATGGCCGCCCTCTTCGTTTTACCGGTCGAGATTAAAAATCGTCTTCGACCTTACCGTCCTTGACTTTGAATTCGCGGTTTTGCAGGTATGCGTTGCGAATAAAGGTGTATTTGTCGCCTGTGACCAGTTTCTCGGCCGACAACAGGCTGGCGCGAGCATCGACGATGTTCAGGCCGTAAATCGAGTTACGCACGGGGATATCGTTGATGTAAGGGTACGGACCGGTATAGCTGTCGACATACTTGGAAGGCGTATCACGCAAGGTGCTTGGGCCCAAGAGCGGCAGCATCACGTACGGGCCGCTACCCACGCCCCAGTAGCCGAGGGTCTGGCCGAAGTCTTCGTCGTTGCGGTGCAGGCCCATTTTGGTGCCCACGTCGAAGAAGCCCAGCAGGCCGAAGGTGGTATTGAAGATCAAACGTGCGGTGTCGACGCCAGCCGCAGAGGGCTTGGCCTGCAACACATCGTTGGCGAGGTTGGTCACATCGCCCACGTTGCGGAACATGTTGTGGATGCCGTCTTCCAGAAACTGCGGCGTGACGAATTGGTAGCCCTGAGCCAACGGCTTCAGTGCGTAGGTGTCGACAAAGTCGTTGAATTTGTAGATCGGGCGGTTGATGCTTTCCCAAGGGTCTTCTTCCGTGGCAGCCTGAGCTGCGAACGGAACCAGCAATACACTGGCACACATACAAAGCTGAGCGAGTTGATTGCTCCAGCGCATAGAAAAACTCCTTGGATTGTACTAACGCGGGCGCTTTGCCCAGGCGCAAAGATCGCTAGTATATGACGGAAAATCCGGTTTAGGCAGCATCGTGCACGATGGCCTACGAACGACATCTGCTGACGGCGAGCAATTCACATCCGTGTCACTCAATTGTCACCGTCCATGAATAGCCTTATCGCTATTTCAGGGACGTTTCCATGCCACACGCCGAAGTCTTGCCCCTTGCCGCACCGAATCTGACCGCCGTGCTGTTCGGCCTCAGTGGTTGCCTGGTGGATTTCGGCGCGCGCACGCGCCAGCACGGCGCCATGTCTGCCGAGCACGCCGAGGTCACGCCCGGCGCCCTGGAGAGCCTGTCCAGCTTGCAGCGACAACGAATTCCCTGTGCCTGGCTCGATGAACTGCCCCCCGCCCTCAGCCATTCTCTGGCCGTGGCACTTCCGGCCTGGATCAAATCTTTGCAACACTCGGAAACAATCATTCCATGGCCGGCCCCGAATGCTTGCTGGCAAGCCTTGATGGCGTTGAATGTCGAGCGCCTGGACGGTTGCGTGCTGGTCAGCGGCGAACCGCGATTGCTGCAATCAGGCCTGAACGCCGGGCTGTGGACCATCGGCCTGGCGTCCTGCGGCTCGTTATGCGGGTTGGCGCCAAGCGAATGGCAAGCCTTGAGCCAGAAGGAACGAGAACACTTGCGCGGCAAGGCGACGGTGCAGTTGTTCGGCCTGGGCGTGCATTCGGTGATCGATCATCTGGGCGAGCTCGATACCTGCCTGGCCGATATCAGCCTGCGTCGGCTCAAAGGCGAAAAGCCCTGACTGAGATCATGCAGGTTGCGCGCGAGTGGATTAATCTAAAGGTCAGCCATAGACCTTTGGCACGACGCTGCGGTCTATGCCAGTGCCTATCGAGAAAAGGAAGAACGCCATGCCTGCCCGCGAACTGCAAGAACAGCTCAACAAACTGCGCGAGCAATTGGAACAGAATCCACCACTGACCGAAGCCGAGCGCGAAGACCTGCACGCGCTGATGCAACAGATCCAACTGGAACTTGAGCTGGAAACCAAAACCCAGGACACCAACCTTGCCGACAGTGTGAACCTGGCCGTCGATCGCTTCGAACTCGAACACCCCACGTTGGCCGGCACCTTGCGCAACATTGTGCAAGCCTTGGGCAATATGGGGATCTGAACCCGCCAGATGCAAAAAAGCCCCGCTATCGATAGTGGGGCTTTTTCATATCCGGGATTTGCAAATGCAATCCCACACTGGCTCTTTATTGTCGGACCAAGCGATGGTTCGGCAGTTGCACCTCTTCGGTGCTGCGATACGGGTTGATGTCCAATCCACCACGACGCACATACCGCGCGTACACCGTCAATTTCTCCGGTTTCAGCAACCGCTGCAAGTCTAGGAAAATCCGCTCCACGCACTGCTCATGGAAGTCCGAGTGCTGGCGGAAGCTCACGATGTATTCCAGCAAACTTGCGTGATCCAGCGCCGCGCCACGATACTCCACCGCCACACTGCCCCAATCCGGCTGACTGGTGACCGGGCAGTTGGATTTGAGCAAATGGCTGTGCAAACACTCGTCAACAATGCGCGATTCATCGCACCGCAGCAGTTCCGGGCGTGGATGCTCATAGTTGCTGACGCTGATATCCAGCTCATCAATGCACACACCCGGCAACGCCACGACACCTTCTGCCTCGACATCCTTCAGGCTGCGAACCCGCACGCCCACCGGTTTGCCGGCAGCGGCCGAGAGGTCTTTCACCAGCGTCGCTTCAAGGCTGGCGGTGTCGGCAAATGGCGTCTGGTTCAGCGAGTTGAGGTACAGCTTGAACGACTTCGACTCGATGATATTTGGCGAGTCCGCCGGAATGCTGAATTCGCCGATCGCCACCACGGGCTTGCCGGACGGCAATAGCCACGACAGCTCGAAGCAGTTCCAGAAGTCCACGCCCTTGTACGGCAGGGTTTGCGCGGTCAGGCCCAGCTCGGCCCATTTCACGGTGCGCGGGATCGGGAACAGCAAGGACGGCGTATAGGTGGCGATGTATTCGCTGGATTTGCCCAGCGGCGAATGTTCGGCTGCGGGATGCATGGCGGAAACCTGACTGAAGAATCAGCGGATTCTACCAGCCTTTGCTCCCGCCTTTGAGTGCTTACTGACTGACTGTCAGTTTGCCGACCATGCCAGCCTGATAATGGCCAGGGATGTTGCAGGCAAACTCCAGGTTAGTCGCCTTGGTGAAGGTCCAGGTCAGCTCGGCGGTTTTACCCGGTTCCACCAACACACTATTGGGGTCGTCATGCTTCATGCCGTGATCCATGCCGGCCATGGAGCCGTGGTCCATGGCCTTCATGCCTGTAGGCATCAGCATGCCGCTTTGCTGCATCTGGAGCATTTCCTGCTGATGCCTGGCATGCATCTGTGCATCGCCGAGGTTGAATTCATGCAGCAACTGGCCTTTATTCACCAGTACGAGACGCACGGTTTCACCGGCCTTGATATCGATGGTCTTGGGGGTGAAAGACATGTCGCCCATTACCACCTCAACACTGCGGGTAGCCTGGGCGGCCGAGGCCGGCTGACCGAAATCGTAGGTCTGCGCCGGTGAGGCTTCCAACCCCAGGCTCAGGCTCAGCAAACAAGCGGCCAGTACCAGACGCTTTTGCAAAAACATAGTCGCACTCCAACAAGATGAGGTTCAGCTTGTGGGAAACTCTACCCCAGCGGCTCTGCCAGATTCCTGACAGGCAGATTACAACTTTGTCAGGTTGGCCTGCATTCCCGCCACCCACGGTATAACGCACCTGTTCCAACTGCCCGAGTCGCCCATGAAACTGCTGATCGTCGAAGACCAACCGAAAACCGGCCACTACCTGCGCCAAGGCCTGACCGAGGCCGGCTTCAACACCGAACTGGTGGCGGACGGCAGCACTGGCCAGCAACTGGCCTTGAGCGGCGATTACGCCTTGTTGATTCTCGACGTGATGCTGCCCGGCCGCGATGGCTGGCAGATTCTACAAGCGGTGCGCAGCGCAGGTCTGGACACGCCGGTACTGTTTCTGACCGCCCGAGACGCAGTGGAGGACCGAGTCCACGGCCTGGAACTGGGCGCCGACGACTACCTGGTCAAACCGTTCGCCTTCTCCGAGCTGCTGGCCCGGGTTCGCAGCCTGTTGCGTCGTGGCAACGCCACGCCTCAGGAAACCAGCCTGCAACTGGCCGACTTGCGCCTGGACCTGATCCGCCGCCGGGTCGAACGCAACGGTCAGCGCATCGACCTGACCGCCAAGGAATTCGCCCTGCTGGAAATGCTCCTGCGGCGCCAGGGTGAAGTTCTGCCCAAATCGCTGATCGCGTCCCAGGTGTGGGACATGAATTTCGACAGCGACACCAACGTCATCGAAGTGGCGATCCGCCGTTTGCGCCTGAAGATCGACGACGATTTCCCGAACAAGTTGATCCACACTGTGCGCGGCATGGGTTACGTCCTTGAAGAGCGCCCCGCCTGATGCGCCGACTTTCATTAAGCAGCCGTCTGGCACTGCTGTTTGCCGCCTGCACTGCGGTGGTTTCCTTGTTCGCCGGGGTGCTGTTCAGCCGCGCCAGTGAAGCGCACTTTATCGAGCTGGACCAGCAGTTGCTGGACGGCAAACTGATTGGCTTACGCCGGGCGCTGGATGACATTCAGTCCAGCGAAACCGAAGCCAGACTGGCCGATGAATTGAGCCGACAGGCCGATCTTTCACTGCGCATCATTGGCAGTGACGGCCAACGGTTGTACGACAGCTTGCCCCGCCTACCCAAAGATTTGCCGCGCAAGCCTGGCCTGTCGACGGTGAGCGATGACGGCACCGACTACCGTGTCCTGAATGCACCACTGTTCCTCGACAAACCCGACTCACCGCAACTGACTTTGCTGCTGGACATCACCCATCACCAGCACTTTCTGCAGCGCATGCAACACCTGATCTGGCTGACGGTCGGCCTCTCGGCCCTGGCCACCGCCCTGCTCGGTGCGTGGGCCGCGCGCAGTGGTTTGCGTCCGTTGCGGCGCATGAGTGCGGTCGCCAGCGGTGTGTCGGCACAATCGCTCAACGCCCGCCTGCCGGAAGCCGACATGCCGCCGGAACTCGCGGAAATGGCCCACAGTTTCAACGCCATGCTCGGACGCCTGGATGATTCTTTTCAGCGCCTATCGGCCTTCTCTGCCGACATCGCCCATGAACTGCGCACGCCGCTGTCGAACTTGCTGACCCACACCCAAGTCACCCTCACCCGCCCTCGTCCCCTTGAGGATTACCGCGAGGCGCTGCACAGCAACCTCGAAGAACTGCAATGGATGGCGCAACTGGTCAACGACATGTTGTACCTGGCCAAGGCTGACCACGGCTTGCTGATGCCCAAGCGCGAACCGCTGGACCTGGCGGAAGAAGCAGACGTGCTGCTGGAATTTTTTGCGCCGCTGGCCGAAGACGCCCGGGTGAAGTTGAGTCGTGACGGCCGCGCGAACATGCAGGGCGATCGCAGCATGTTGCGCCGGGCACTGTCCAACCTGCTGGACAATGCGTTGAGGTTTACCCCGGCCGGTGGTGAGGTGCGGGTAAAAATTGTCGAGCAACCGACAGGCTTGAGCCTGACCGTTGAAAACAGTGGGGACGGGATTTCTGAAGACTTGTTGCCGCGTTTGTTTGACCGTTTCTACCGGGCAGACCCCGCGCGCCGTGAAGGCAGCAGTGAGCATGCGGGATTGGGATTGACGATCACCCAGTCGATCATCCGCGCCCATGGCGGGCAGATTCGTTGCGAATCGGCTCAGGGGTGGACGCGGTTCGTAATTGAGTTGCCAAGAAAGGACTGAGGCCAGCAGGACTGGCCCCTTCGCGGTCTGACGGACTACGAATACCGCAATGCAGTAGCCGGCTCGACTTTCGCCGCCCGCCACGCCGGATACACCGTCGCCAGAAAGCTCATGATGAAACCGGCAGAACAGATCAACAGCACATCCCCACCCTGCAATTCAGAAGGCAAGTTGCTGACGAAGTACACATCGGAACTGAAGATGTGTTGCCCGCTGACCCGCTCCATCCAGCCCACCAGCTCACTGACGTTCAACGCCGCGATTACGCCGAGCACGCCACCGATCAAGGTGCCGACAACCCCGATCACCGTGCCCTGCACCATGAAGATCGCCATGATCTGCCGCGGTGTGGCGCCGATGGTGCGCAGGATCGCGATGTCCGCGCCCTTGTCGTTCACCACCATGATCAGCGTGGCGATGATGTTGAACGCCGCTACTGCAACGATCATCAGCAACAGCAGGCCGATCATGGTTTTTTCCATTTTCATCGCACTGAACAGACTGCCCTGGGTGTGGGTCCAGTCATCAGCTTTGTAGGCGGCGCCCAGACCGGTCGCGATGTCGCTCGATACTTGCGGCGCGGCATACAGATCCTTCACCGCCAGGCGCACGCTCTGCACCTGATTCGGTTGCCAGTGCTGCATTTGCGCGGCATCGGCCATGTGGATCAACGCCATCGAACCGTCCAGTTCGGCACCGACCTTGAACACGCCCACCACGTTCAACCGCTGCATGCGCGGGGTAATGCCGCCCGGTGCAGTACTGACTTCCGGCACGATCAGGGTGATCTTGTCGCCGACATTCAAGCGAAAGCGCCGCGCGGTGATCTCGCCGACCACCACGCCGAACTCGCCCGGTTTCAAGGCGTCCAGACGCCCTTGAACAATGTGCTTGGCAACGATCGAGACCTTGCTTTCCAGCGCCGGATCAACCCCGCTGATCTGGATCGGCTGCATCGCGCCCTTGTAGGACAGCATGCCTTCCATCTCGGTGAACGGCACGGCGGCGGTGACTTCAGGATTCTTCATCGCCGCGGCGGCTACCGGCTGCCAATCGTCGATAGGGTTCACGCCGACGATGGTCGCGTGGGGCACCATGCCGAGGATGCGCGAGCTCATTTCGCGCTGGAAGCCGTTCATCACCGACAGCACCACGATCATCGCCAACACGCCCAGGGCGAGGCCGATCATCGAGGTCATCGAGATGAAGGAAACAAAGCGATTGCGGCGCTTGGCGCGGGTATAGCGCGAGCCGATAAAGATCGATAACGGTCTGAACATTCGCTGGGGCACCGTATAAAAATAAAAGACCCGGCGCACTGTTCAGTGCACCGGGTTTCAGCCAATCAGATGGGGCTCAGGTAACCTTCCTGCAAATGCAGGACGCGATCCATCTGGCGAGCCAGGTTCATGTCGTGGGTCACCACCAGGAACGCCGTGCGCATCGAGGTGCTGAGTTCCAGCATCAAGTCCTGAATGCCCTGGGCGGTGTGAGAGTCGAGGTTGCCGGTCGGCTCGTCGAGCATTACCAGGCCAGGCTTGTTCACCAGGGCGCGGGCAATGGCTACACGCTGGCGCTCGCCACCGGACAATTCCGCCGGTTTGTGCTCCAGGCGATGGCCCAGCCCTACCCGCTCCAGCAACGCCGTCGCACGCTGACGCGCTTCCGGGATCGCGGTTTTGCCGATCAGCAGCGGCATGCAGACGTTTTCCAGCGCGGTGAACTCAGGCAGCAAGTGGTGGAACTGGTAAACGAAACCCAGCGAGCGGTTGCGCAACAGGCCACGGGCCTTTTCGTTCAATGCCGAGAGCTCTTCACCGGCCAGCCAGACGCTGCCCTTGGTCGGCGTATCGAGGCCGCCCAACAGGTTGAGCAAGGTACTTTTGCCCGAACCCGACGTACCGACGATCGCCACCCGCTCACCCGGATGCAACTCCAGTTGCAGACCGGCCAGAACCTCTACCGATTCCGGGCCTTCCACGTAGGATTTGCCCAGGTTGCGGCAGCTCAAGATTGCTTTATCACTCATGCCCGACTCACTCATAACGTAGCGCCTCCGCAGGCTGGGTGCGCGCGGCACGCCAGGCTGGATACAGGGTGGCGAGGAAACTCAGGACCAACGCGGCGGCGCAGACCATCAACACGTCCTGGCTCTGCACTTGCGACGGCAGGTAATCGATGAAATACACGTCGGCGTTCAGGAATTTGTGGCCGATCAGCCCTTCGAGGGCCGAGATCGCGGCGCTGACGTTCAGCGCGGCGAAGATCCCGACCACGGCGCCGATCAGCGTACCGAAAACACCAATGACCGTGCCCTGGACCATGAAAATCGCCATGATCGAACCCGGCGTAGCGCCCAGGGTGCGCAAGATCGCGATGTCGCCCTTCTTGTCGTTCACCACCATCACCAGCGTGGAAATGATGTTGAACGCAGCAACGGCGACGATCAGCAGCAACAGCAGGCCGATCATGGCTTTTTCCATACGGATCGCCTGATACAGGTTGCCGTGGGTGCGGGTCCAGTCGCGGGCGTAATACTTGTCTTCGCCAAGCTGCTGGGCGATGGTCCACGCGGTGCGCGGCGCCTGGAACAGGTCGTCGAACTTCAGTCGCAGGCCCTGGACCTGATCCGGCTGCCAGCGATGCAGCTTCGCCAGATCCTGCAGATTGGTCAGGCCCAGATAGCCGTCGAGCTCACCGGCGCCGACATGGAAGATGCCGACCACGGTAAAGCGCTTCATGCGCGGGAACATCCCGGCCGGGGTCACGGTGACTTCCGGCGCGACAAACGTCAGCTTGTCGCCAACCGCCGCGCCGAGCTTGGCCGCGGCCTTGTCGCCGATGACGATGCCGAAACTGCCCGGCGCCAGGTCGTCGAGTTTGCCCTGCTGCATGAAGTTATCAATGATCGACACCTGCCGTTCCTGCACAGGGTCGATGGCATTGAGCAGCACTTTGGAGACCTTGCCGTTATTGGTCAGCAGGCCCTGCATCTGAACGAAGGGCGCAACCGCCGTCACCTGCGGGTTCTGCTTGACCTTGGCGGCCAGGCTTTGCCAGTCGCTGATCGGCTCGCCAGACTCGATGGTCGCGTGGGGCACCATGCCCAGCACGCGGGTGCGCATCTCATGATCGAAGCCGTTCATGACCGATAGCACGACGATCATCACGACTACGCCGAGGGCGAGTCCAATCATCGAGGTCAGGGAAATGAACGACACAAAATGATTGCGACGCTTTGCACGGGTATAACGCGTGCCGATAAATACGAAGAGAGGTCTGAACATGTCGGGGCTTGTTCGGAGGGAAAAGGAACGTCCTTGTGGCGGGGGTCGATAACCAGCTTTACACTCAGACCACCGCCGCTACCATGGGTTCGCCATGTCGACATTAGATGAAGAAGATCGCCGCGAATATTACCGTATCGAGGACACGATCGCACTGGAAATTCGGCCCCTGTCTGCTCCCGAAGCAGCAGGCCAGGAAGTGTTGCAGGATGCTTCCCCGCTATTCAACCTGCTCAGCGAACTGCACCTGAGCGAATTCGAGTCACAACACCTGCTGCGCCAGATCAACGAACGCGACCGGGCCATCGCCGCGTTCCTCAAATCACAGAACAAACGCATCGACCTGCTGAGCCAGGTGGTCGCCCTGACCGTGCTCGGTCAAATCGGCGAGCCGCAGCCGGTGATCATCTCCGAAGGCGGCATCGACTTTCAGCATCCGACGCCCATTGCCGTCGGCGCGCACCTATCGGCCAAGCTGGTGCTGATGCCGCAAGCCCTCGGCCTGTTGCTGCGGGCCCGCGTCACCCATTGCGACCGCAAGGGCGACGGCTACGACGTCGGCACCGAGTTCGAATACCTGTCCGATGCCCAGCGACAACTGCTGGCCCGCTACATCTTGCAGCGACAGGCACAAGAACGCCGCCTGGCGCGCGAACAAAACGAAACCGGCCATTAATTAAGGAAGCACCGTGACTCTCATCTACGGCCATCGCGGCGCCAAAGGCGAAGCACCGGAAAACACCCTGACCAGCTTTCAGCAATGCCTCAAGCACGGCGTGCGCCGCTGCGAACTGGACCTGCACCTGTCCAAGGACGGCGAGTTGATGGTCATCCACGACCCGACTCTCAAACGCACCACCGACCGCCGCGGCAAAGTGGCCGAACACACGGCGGCCGAACTGGTGACTTACGATGCACGCAAGGGTGGCCCAGACTGGATCAAACCCTGCCCGATTCCAACGCTGGAAGAATTGTTCGATAAATGCGATTTCGAGCACTGGCAGCTGGAAGTCAAAAGTGCTTCACGCACCCGTGCCGCGACCACCGTGCTGGCGATTCGCGAAATGGCCCAGCGTTTCGGTATGCGGGACAAGATCACGATTACGTCGAGTTCACGCGAAGTGTTGAAAGCCGCGCTGGACCTGGTGCCGGACGTGTCTCGCGGACTGGTGGCCGAGTACGCCTGGCTCGACCCGCTGAAGGTCGCGCAAAATTATGGCTGTGAGATGCTGGCGCTGAACTGGACCCTGTGTACGCCGGAACGCCTGCAGAAGGCGCAGCGTCAGGGGCTGCATGTGTCGGTGTGGACAGTCAACGAGCCTGCGCTGATGCGCAGGCTCGCCGACTTCGGCGTTGACAGCCTGATTACAGACTTTCCCGGTTTGGCCACCGCCACGCTCGAGAATTGCTGAAATCGGTCTCCCCGGCCGGCTCAGGCCACCGGCCGGAGCCACTCAAAAAAGCCGGTTGAGGCCATCGTACGCCGCTACCCGATAGGCTTCAGCCATGGTCGGGTAGTTGAACGTCGTGTTGACGAAGTACTTCAGGGTGTTCTGCTCGCCCGGTTGGTTCATGATCGCCTGACCGATGTGCACGATCTCCGAGGCCTGATAACCGAAGCAGTGAACGCCCAGCACTTCCAGCGTATCGCGGTGGAACAGGATCTTCAGC
The DNA here is from genome assembly GCF_024168645.1 of Pseudomonas sp. GGS8. Taxonomy (NCBI): domain Bacteria; kingdom Pseudomonadati; phylum Pseudomonadota; class Gammaproteobacteria; order Pseudomonadales; family Pseudomonadaceae; genus Pseudomonas; species Pseudomonas sp. GGS8. Next base: position 6,347,927 of record NZ_JALJWF010000001.1, read on the forward strand.
ATGCCTTGCGGTTCACCGGCGATCTGCGCACGCGCCATGCCCTTGAAGAAGGCCTTGCCCACTTCATACGGCACCTTGGCCTGAGTCAGCTCCTGCTCGTTCTTGCCGATCGAGCTGATCTCCGGAATGGTGTAGATGCCGGTCGGCACGTCATTGACGAAACGCCAGCTGCCGTTGTCGACGATGCTGCCAGCGGCCGAACGGCCCTGGTCATGGGCGGCACTGGCCAGGCTCGGCCAGCCGATCACGTCACCGGCGCCATAAATGTTCGGCACGCAAGTGCGGTAGTTCTCATCGACTTCGATCTGGCCACGGCTGTTGACCTTCACGCCGATGTTTTCCAGACCGAGTGCGTCGGTGTTGCCGGTACGGCCGTTGCACCAGAGCAAGGCGTCAGCCTTGATCTTCTTGCCGGACTTGAGGTGCAGGATCACGCCGTTGTCCACGCCTTCGACGCGGTCATAGTCTTCGTTGTGGCGAACCGTGATGTTGTTGTTGCTGAAGTGGTAGCTCAGGGCCTGGGAAATTTCCGAGTCGAGGAAGCTCAGCAACTGACCACGGTTGTCCACCAGTTCAACCAACACACCCAGACCACTGAAGATCGAGGCGTATTCGCAGCCGATTACGCCGGCGCCGTAAACGATGAGTTTACGCGGGGTGTGACCGAGGCTGAGGATGGTGTCGCTATCGTAGATACGCGGGTGATGGAAATCGATGTCCGCCGGGCGATACGGACGCGAACCGGTGGCGATGATGATGTGCTTGGCCACCAGTTTTTCGACCACACCGTTGGCGCAGACCACTTCGATGGTTTGCTCGTCGGCGAAGCTGCCGGTGCCGAAGAACACGTCGACGCGGTTACGGGCGTAGTAGCCGGTGCGCGAGGCGACTTGTTTGGAGATGACTTTTTCAGCGCTTTTCAATACATCCGGGAACGAGAACCAGCGCGGCTCACCAATGGCCCGGAACATCGGGTTGGTGTTGAACTGCATGATCTGCCGGACCGAGTGACGCAAGGCCTTGGACGGGATGGTGCCCAGGTGGGTGCAGTTGCCGCCGACCTGGCGACGGCTATCGACCATCGCCACCTTGCGTCCTGCCTTGGCGGCGTTCATTGCCGCGCCTTCTCCCGCCGGGCCGGAACCCAACACCACCACATCGTAGTTGTAGACAGCCATGCGTACTCCTCAGAACAGGCCGCGGCGCCCTCGGCACCTGCGGCTAAATCACGCCGGTCTGCGGCGTGAAGGAACAATTTGGGGCCAGTGCAGAACCCGGACACAGTCTATAGAAGCGTCAACGCCGCGCACATTAACCCTTGGTCGCGTCGTAGGCTAGTTTTGCCTGCGCTACAAAGCCATCGAAAAATGCTTTTGATCCCGCAATCACTCGGTTTTCTTACCCGCCAGGCGCTCAAAAGCCTGATTGGTGCGTGTGACAAAACCTGTATCGGCACGAATCACAAAGAATGCAGCAATGTCATGCGTTTGGGCATAGTCCCAACCCCGTTCAGGGCCAAGAATCAGCAACAGCGTCGATAAGCCATCGGCCATCAATGCTGAAGGATGAATCACCGTGACTGACGCCAGGGTGTGTAGGACCGGTGTTCCGGTGCGGGCATCGAAGGTGTGGGAATAGCGCCGACCACCCTGCTCGAAATAATTACGGTAGTCGCCGGAGGTGGACACGCCGTAGCCGTCGACGGCGATGACGCGCTCGGCCACTTGCTGGTCATCACGAGGTTCTTCCAGCGCAATGCGCCATGGAGAACCGTCGAGTTTTTTGCCGACGGCCTTGAGTTCGCCGGTGGCTTCAGCGAGGTAGTCGTGGATGCCCAGCGCTTGGAGTCTTGCGGCAATCGTGTCGACCGCGTAACCGGCGGCGATGCTGTTGAAGTCGACCTCGACCGCGGCATCCTTGCATAGCCGGTCGCCGTCGATGCGCAAGTGGCCATGGCCGACCCGCTGCTGCACCTCGGCCAGCGCTTCGGCACTCGGGACTTTTTCTTCACGCGCCTGCGGACCAAATCCCCAGAGGTTGAGCAGCGGCTCCACCGTCAAATCGTAGGAGCCTTCGCTTTGCGAAGACAATTGCTCGCCGACGCGGACCAATTCGAGTACCGGGCCAGGCATGACCTGACAGCGACCGGCCGGCAGTGCGTTGAAGCGTTCGGTGTCCGAGTCGCTGCGATAAGTCGAAAATTGTCGATCCACTTCGGCGAGGATATTTTCCACTTCGGCCTGCACCGCTTTCGGCCCGGGCGTGGAGGCATGCCTTACGTATTGAATGGAATAACGACTGCCCATGGTCGGGCCGTCGAAGCGTTCCAGGCTATCACCGTTGCCGCAACCGGACAAAACGCCGGCCACAACCACAAGTCCACTCCACCGTCCAGTTAACAAATCTTCATCTCCCCTCAAAACCGCGCCCGCCATTATGGGCTTCAGAGCGCATGGGAGCGAGGTCGGCTCATGCCCACAGGCGCAGCGCTCTCAAATAAGACTTACCAGAGTGAGTATCTACAAATGTCTTCCAGCACGAGCAAAGGCAAAGCGATCTTTCGCGTTGTCAGCGGTAATTTTCTCGAAATGTTCGACTTCATGGTCTACGGCTTCTACGCCACGGCCATTGCCAAAACCTTCTTTCCCGCCGATAGCGCGTTTGCTTCCTTGATGCTGTCTCTGGCCACTTTCGGGGCCGGTTTCCTGATGCGTCCGCTGGGGGCGATTTTCCTCGGCGCCTACATCGACCGCCACGGCCGCCGCAAAGGCCTGATCATCACACTGGCGATGATGGCCGCCGGCACAGTGCTGATTGCCGGTGTGCCGGGTTACGCGACGTTGGGCGTCGCGGCGCCGCTGATCGTATTGTTTGGCCGCCTGTTGCAAGGCTTCTCGGCGGGCGTGGAACTGGGCGGCGTGTCGGTGTACCTCGCCGAGATTTCCACACCAGGCCGCAAAGGCTTCTTCGTCAGTTGGCAGTCCGCCAGCCAGCAAGCCGCGGTGGTATTCGCCGGCCTGCTCGGCGTGGGTTTGAACCACTGGCTGAGCCCCGACCAAATGGGTGAGTGGGGCTGGCGCGTGCCGTTCCTGATCGGCTGCATGATCGTGCCGGCGATCTTCGTGATCCGCCGTTCGCTGGAAGAAACCCCGGAATTCCAGGCGCGCAAACACCGCCCTACCCTACGGGACATTGTCCGCTCGATCGGTCAGAACTTCGGCATCGTCCTCGCCAGCATGGCGCTGGTGGTGATGACCACAGTCTCGTTCTACCTGATCACCGCCTACACCCCGACCTTCGGCAAAGCCGAGTTGCACCTGTCGGATCTGGATGCGTTGCTGGTGACGGTGTGCATCGGCCTGTCGAACTTCTTCTGGCTGCCGGTGATGGGCGCGCTTTCCGACAAGATCGGACGTAAACCCCTGCTGCTGGGCGCGACGATTCTGGCAATCCTCACGGCTTATCCGGCGCTGTCGTGGCTGGTCGCGAGCCCCAGCTTCAGCCATTTGCTGATCGTCGAATTGTGGCTGTCGTTCCTGTATGGCTCGTATAACGGCGCCATGGTGGTGGCCCTGACTGAGATCATGCCGGTGGAAGTGCGTACGACCGGTTTCTCCCTGGCCTACAGCCTGGCGACCGCAACGTTTGGTGGTTTCACACCGGCGGCCTGTACGTACCTGATCCATGTGCTGGACAACAAGGCTGCGCCGGGGATCTGGCTCAGTGGTGCGGCGGTGCTGGGGTTGATCGCGACGCTGGTGTTGTTCCGTGGCAATCGGCATGCGTTGCGCACGGCGCAAGCGCAAATCGTCGGCGGCGCTCGCTAAAAGGCATGCAGCCAAGGCGGCCCCTCTGCGAATCTGGTCTCAAGCCATGTCTTGAATGCCATGAGCGTCGCCGGTGTGAAGGCGGCGGACGCTCGCACCAGATAAATCCCGCCCTGGGCATCCAGATCCCACGCCGGCAGAACGCGCACCAACTGGCCGTTGGCGATCTCCCGGCTCATCAGCCACTCGCCGGCGCCCAGAATGCCGACGCCGGCCTTGGCCGCGGCGAGCAACGCTTCGCCGTCGTTCGAGATCAAGGTTCCCCGGCTGATGACCTTCTCCTGCCGATCGCCCTTCGACAAGCGCCATTCAGGGAACGCCGCCAGGCCGGTGAAGCCCAGGCAGTTGTGATCGCTCAATTCTTTCGGGGTGGTCGGCAAGCCGCGCTGTTCTATATAAGCCGGTGAGGCGCAGAGGATGCGGCGATGATCGCTGAGCTTCTTCGCCACCAGCCGGTTGTCGTTCAATTCGCCGATACGAATTGCCGCGTCGAACCCTTCGGCAATGATGTCGACGACACGATCGCTGTAGTCCACCTCGACGGAAACCAGCGGATGAGCGGCCAGAAATTCCGGCAACATCGGCGCCAGCCACAGGCGCCCCATCGCCGCCGGAAAAGCCAGGCGCAAAACGCCGCGCACCTGCGCAGCGCCCAGTGATGCTTCCTGTTCGGCCTCGATAATCAACCCGGTGGCAGAGCGCAGACGCTCGACGAGGCGGTTGCCGGCATCGGTCAGCCGCACCTGTCGTGTCGTGCGCTCCATCAGCCGTACGCCCAAACGCTTTTCCATGGCCGCCAGCCGCTTTGAAATCACCGTCGGATGACGTTGCAGCAGACGTCCGGCGCCCACGAATGAATGCGCCGAAGCAACCGCAAGCAGCGCGGCAATTTCATCGATGTGGCGGCTGTCCAGTGGGTTCACGAAACACTCTTCTTTCAGGTTCAGGCGATCAAGGTTTGAGGACAATCGCTCCGCGAGATTGGCCGCCTTGCAGATCGGCATGGGCGTTGGCCACATCGGCCAATGCATAGCGGCCCCAGATGCCGGGCTTGATTATGCCCGCCTCGACCGCGGCCAGTACATCTTCGGCCCGTTGCCGGTATTCAGAGATATCCGCGGTGTGCGCGCCCAGTGAAGGACGGGTCAGGAACAATGAGCCCTTGGCATTGAGCGTGGCCAGTTCGACCGCCGTCGGCGCCCCGGAGGATGCCCCGAAAGACACCATCAGCCCACGCGGTCGCAGGCAGTCGAGCGACGCTTCGAACGACACGCGCCCGATGGGATCGTAGACCACATCGGCTTTCTTGCCGTCGGTGATCTTCGCGACATCCGCGGCGAGTGTCTGGGCGCTGAACACCAACACCGCATCGCAGCCCAGCGCCTCGGCCGTCTCGACACTCTCGGCCCGGGACACGATGCCGATGACAAAAGCCCCCAGGTGTTTGGCCCACCTCGCCATGATTTGCCCGAGGCCGCCCGCTACGCCATACAGAACCATGATGGTGCCGGGGCCAACTGGATAAGTCGTCTTGAGCAGGTACTGCGCGGTAATGCCCTTGAACAACACAGCGGCGGCTTCTTCAGCCGTCAACGCGTCGGGAATCGGCACCAGTCGCTCGGCCGGGTACAGCCGCGCGCTGGCGTAAGCACCAACAGGCCCCGTGGCGTACGCCACCCGGTCACCCACCGTGACGTTGCTCACCCCCGCGCCGATGGCGGCAACCCGGCCCGCCCCTTCAAGGCCCAGCCCCGACGGGAATGACAGCGGAACGGCGCCGTTGCGCTGAGTCACATCGAGGAAGTTGACGCCAATCGCCTCTTGCTCCAGCCAGACTTCACCCGGCCCCGGTTCACGCGCCGTCACTTGCTCAATGTTCATCACCTCAGGTGCACCGGTGTGTGCGACACGAACGACTGAAACCATTGCCTGACTCCTTCATTTCAGCGCAGCCCGTCTGCGCGATGTGCAGGGAGTATCGGCATTCGATTTATAGCGAACAATATAGCCTTATTGCAGTTCATTACTGCACACAGTGCAGCAGTCCGAAGCCCTCGGCAACAGGGCCACAGCAAGGGCCAGGATGATCAGTGCCACGGCGACGGCAAACGTTATCCGCATGCCGCTGGCTACGGCTGCGGGCGACGCCGTGGTGATGTCTGCCGTCGCCGAGGCAAGCGCAAACACAGCGCCCATCACCGAGGCCCCGGTGATCAGGCCGAGATTGCGCGACAGGCTGAGCATGCCGGATATCACGCCGCGCTGGTCCGGGCGGATGTCGGTCATGATTGCGGTGTTGTTGGCCGCCTGAAACAGCGCGTAGCTGGCTGTGATCACCGCGATGGGCGCGAGGTAACCGAGGAGGCCGATCCCCGCAGGCATCATCGATAAAGCAGCCGCGCCGAGCGCCATTGCCGCGAGCCCGAAAAGGGTCATGCGCCGAGTGCCAAAACGGTCCACCAGGCGACCGGCCGGTACGCCAGTCAATGCAGCCACCAACGGGCCGACCGACAAGGCGAAACCGACAAGTGCCGTGCCGAGGCCAAGCGCACCCGAGAGATAAAACGGCCCGACCACCAGCGTCGCCATCATCACCGTCGAAACGAGCGCGCTCATGGCCAGGCTGGCGCTCAGTCCCGGTTGACGGAACAACGCCAATTTGATCAATGGCGACGCAACCGAGGCCTCAACGAAGATGAAAAGCCCTGCGCCGAAAACAGCCGCCAGCAGCAACGCGACATTGAGCGGACCAAAATCACCGTGCCCGAGCGTCATGGCCAGCGCATACGCCGCGAGCGTCAGTGCCAGCAGCAACGTGCCAGCCTTGTCGAATCCCACCCGCCGCGCTTTCGCCCGCTGAGCATCCGCCGGCAAATAGCGATACGCGAGCCAGATATTCAGAACACCCAGCGGCACGTTGATCAGAAAAATCGCCTGCCAGCCAACGCCGGCAATCAACATCCCACCGAGCGACGGCCCCAGCGTGGTGCCGATCGCCGACATCGTCCCGAGCAATCCCATGGCGCTGCCGGTCTTCTCTTTCGGCACCGTTTCACCGACAAACGCCACGGTCAGTGCCAACATGATTGCCGCCCCAAGCCCCTGCACCGCCCGGGCGCCGACCAGCCACCCAAGCGACGGCGCAACACCGCAGGCCAGCGATGACAGGGTAAAAATGGCGATGCCCGCCAGCAGCGAACGCCGACGGCCGACCCTGTCGCCGAGCCGTCCGACGCTGACGATCAGCGTGGTGATCGCCAGCAGATACGCCAGCACAATCCACTGCACGTGTTGGAAAGAAGCATCGAATGCCTCGGCCAATGTCGGCAATCCCGCATTGGCGATGCTGGTGTCGAGTGAAGGCATCAACATCGACAGCGAAAGGCTGGCAAGCGCCCAACGCACCGAACCTGATTGAGTGATGAGTTTCACTGTCTGGCCACATCTGAGAGATAGATCAGCAGCGTATGCCCGCGCATGACAAGGCGGAAGGCGCAGCATTTGCACTTGATAGATGCGTTTGACGCCATGCCAGCCCCGAGCCGTGCTAACGTTGCGGCATGACCACTCCCGATCTCAATCTGCTGATTACCCTGGACGTGCTGCTCGCCGAAGGCAGCGTCGCCCGTGCCGCCCAACGACTGCGGCTGAGCCCGTCGGCCATGAGCCGGGCATTGGCACGGTTGCGCGAAACGACGGGCGATCCGCTGCTGGTGCGGGCCGGACGCGGCTTGGTGCCAACGCCCCGGGCGCTCGAATTGCGCGAACACGTCAGCCGTTTGGTGCAAGACGCCGAAGCGGTTTTGCGCCCCGCCGAACAACTCGACCTCAAGCAGTTGGTGCGCACGTTTACGCTGCGCACCAGTGACGGCTTTGTCGAAAACTTCGGCCCGGCGCTGATTGCCCGCGTCAGCCAGGAAGCCCCCGGCGTGCGCTTGCACTTTGTGCAGAAGCTGAGCAAGGACAGCGCCGCACTTCGCGACGGCTCCGTTGACCTGGAAACCGGTGTGGTCGGCGGCACGACCAGCCCGGAAGTGCGCACTCGTGCATTGTTCGAGGACCGCTTCATCGGCGTCGTTCGCACGGGGCATCCGCTGAGCCAAGGTGAGGTCAGCGCCTCCCGTTACGCCGCTGGCCGGCACATCCTGGTTTCACGGCGCGGATTCGATAAGGGGCCGATGGATGAAGCGTTGGAAGCGCTGGGACTGCAGCGGGAAATCATCACCGTCGTCGGCGGTTTCTCGGCCGCCCTGGCGCTGGCTCGCGCCTCGGACCTGATCGCCACCGTGCCCGCCCGACACACCCGAAACCTGCGCACCGGCCTGCACAGTTTCGATCTGCCGTTCGAGCTGCCGCCGATCACCATTTCGATGCTCTGGCATCCACGGATGGATGCCGACTCGGCGCATCGCTGGCTGCGTGAATGTGTTCGAGAGGTTTGTGCGCGGCCCTGAGGAACCCTCAACCCTTCCTTTTCTGAAGCCCCTTCAACCGCACACTCGCGCGTTGCGCCGCCGCCATTTTCTCCGGACGCTTCATGCGTTTCCATTTTCTGATGTCGTCCTTGGTGCGACCACAACTGACACACAGTTCACCACTGAGCTGGCAAACGGAAATACACGGATTTTCGATATCTTTGGCCATGGCTCAACCTCGCGTCGAGCGCTTGGGCGCCAGGCGTTGCTGCCAGTTGCCGCCATTGGCACGCTGACATTGTTCTTCAGAATCAAACTGCACATGGGCTGCGACCGGGCTGACGAGAACGTCCGCTTCATTTAATGCTACGGCCGTCAGTTCAACCATGCGCTCACCCTGCCCGCTCGCCAGCGCCTGATTCTTGTTGGCCTGCGTATCGAAGACCCAGATCACCCGCAGGCTGGATGGAAAGGCGTCGTAATCGACTTCGCGGGTCAACCAGCAGAACCCGACTATTTCCGCTTTGGCTGTTTCGCACGCCTCGGTCAGAGTGGCGATCAGGCGACGTTCGATGTGTGCCTGATCGCGTTTGCTTAAAGACATCGGGTGGATCCTTGGGTGGCGGTCAACGGAAAAGGGCCATCATACGTGACCTCACTCGCCTTTCGGCTCGCTCCTTAAACAAGATACGAAACGAATGCGAAGTTGATTTTTCCCTCAGACCTGCCGCCATCGTCCTACTTGCTTGTCTTTCGCATGTGTATCAGCGCGACACGGCGCCCATCCTGCGACACCCGCTCCTCAACCCCAAACGGCACAAACCCGAGCTGCGGATACAAAAGCAGCCCAGCCGTGTTCTCGTTGAAACACGAAAGCTGCACCTCGCTTGCCCGATGACGTTCAAACGCCAGCCCCACCATCGTTTCCAGCAAAAACCTCGCGACACCTTTCCCTCGAGCTTTGGGCGAAACGATCACATTGCCGATCGCGCAAATCCCATCGCGCTCAAACGAATAAAAGTTAGCAAAACCGACAACAGCATTATCCCCTTCAACCACTGTTGAGTCCGAGCGTTGAGCTATCGATGCAAGCAGTTGAGCTTCCGTCAGCGGGTACTGCGCCTTCGGGAACATGAAAAAAAGCTCTTGGGAAGTTTGAGGAAAGTCGCAAATCGTCAACACGTCTTCAGCACTGACGGGGCGGTGGGTTAGCAGCATTGGTTTGGCTCCATCCAAAGGTCGATGCGACAGATTACGTTTTGCCGACGCTGGATAAAAGAGACTCGTGACAGCGGCTCCATCTCGACGGCTCAGGTAAAAGACTATCCCTATCACCCCCCAATACTCCCCCTATTAGCTGACTGCTTTATAGGCGTCTACCCTTACTGGAGCGCTGGCGTACGCCGGCCGGTTGAGACCTGAGAAGAGATACGAATGAGTCAGAGAGCGTACTAGGCTTGCCGTGGGCCACCGTGCTGGCAACTCGATTGCCGCTATCCGGATTTCCCGTGTGACCACGACGATCAATTGATCGCACGGCTGCAGCCTATGTCATTGATTTCGCTCGTCGCTATTGCGTGCCCAACCCCGGGCCGGATAGCCGGATGAACACGACCAAAGGTAGCGCACACATGGCAAATGAATCGAAATGCCCGTTCAACCACGCCGCCGCTGGCGGTGGCACGACGAACCGCGATTGGTGGCCCAACCAACTGAATCTGAAAATCCTGCACCAGCACTCGTCTCTGTCCGACCCTACGGACGAAGGCTACAACTATGCCGAAGCGTTCAAAAAACTGGACTTTGCTGCAATCAAGCAAGACCTGCATGCACTGATGACCGACTCGCAAGACTGGTGGCCAGCGGACTTCGGTCACTATGGGCCGCTGTTTATTCGCATGGCCTGGCACAGCGCCGGTACGTACCGCGTCGGTGACGGTCGTGGCGGTGCCGGCTCCGGTCAGCAGCGCTTTGCACCGCTCAACAGTTGGCCGGACAACGTCAGCCTCGACAAGGCGCGCCGGCTGCTTTGGCCGATCAAGCAAAAGTACGGTCGCAACATCTCCTGGGCCGACCTGATCGTCCTCACCGGCAACGTTGCGTTGGAGTCCATGGGCTTCAAGACCTTTGGTTTTTCTGGCGGTCGGCCAGACGTTTGGGAACCGGATGAGGCCGTCTACTGGGGCACCGAAAACAAGTGGCTGGCAGGCGACACCCGCTACGAAAAAGACAAAAAAAAACCCATGCAAGAACCCGGCGAAGGCCCTCTCGTTGCCGAGCCGGGGGAAAATGAGGAGAGCCGTACCGAAGGCGGACGCAACCTGGAGAACCCGCTCGCCGCCGTGCAAATGGGCCTGATCTACGTCAACCCCGAAGGCCCGGAAGGCAACCCGGACCCCGTCGCCGCGGCGATAGACATCCGCGAAACCTTCGGGCGCATGGCGATGAATGACGAAGAAACCGTGGCGCTGATCGCTGGCGGCCATGCCTTCGGTAAAACCCACGGGGCCGGCCCTGCCGACAACGTCGGCGCCGAGCCCGAAGCCGCTGGCCTTGAACAACAGGGCCTGGGCTGGAAGAGCACCTTCGGCAGCGGCAAAGGCGGCGACACCATCACCAGCGGCCTGGAAGTCACCTGGACCACCACACCCACGAAGTGGAGCAACAACTTTCTGGAAAACCTGTTCGGCTTCGAGTGGGAACTGACCAAGAGCCCCGCCGGCGCCAACCAGTGGACGGCGAAAGGCGGTGCCGGCGCGGGCATTATTCCGGATGCTCACGACCCGTCCAAGCGGCGTAACCCGACCATGCTGACCACGGACCTGTCGCTGCGATTCGACCCGATCTATGAACCGATTTCGCGGCGTTTCCTCGCCAATCCGGATCAGTTGGCCGACGCCTTCGCCCGCGCCTGGTTCAAACTGATCCACCGCGACATGGGCCCCCTCTCCCGCTACCTCGGCCCGGAAATGCCCAGCGAAGTACTCCTGTGGCAAGACCCCATCCCGCCAGTCGACCACCCCTTGGTTAGCGACAGCGACATCGCCGCACTCAAAGGCAAGCTCCTGGCCAGCGGCCTGAGCGTCTCGCAACTGGTATCAACCGCCTGGGCAGCGGCCTCCACCTTCCGCGGCTCCGACAAGCGCGGCGGCGCCAACGGCGGGCGCCTGCGCCTGGCCCCGCAGAAATCCTGGCAGGCCAACCAGCCTGATCAACTGGCGATCGTGTTGGCAAAACTCGAAAGCATCCAGAACGAATTCAACAGCGCACAAACCGGTGGCAAGAAAATCTCGCTGGCCGACCTGATCGTGTTGGCCGGCAGCGCCGGCATCGAACAAGCCGCGAAAAATGCCGGCCTCACGCTCACGGTGCCTTTCACACCGGGACGGATGGACACCTCGCAAGAACAAACGGATGTGGAATCCTTCGGCTACCTCGAACCGGCCGCCGATGGCTTTCGCAACTACCTCAAAACCCGTTACCGCGTACCGGCCGAGGCACTACTGATCGACAAGGCGCAACTGCTGACCCTCACCGCGCCAGAAATGACCGTGCTCATCGGCGGGCTGCGGGTGCTGAACACCAACGTCGGCCAAACCCAACACGGGGTCTTCACCAAGCAGCCGGGAGCCTTGACCAACGACTTCTTCAAAAACCTGCTCGACATGGGCGTGGAATGGAAACCGGTGTCGCAGGACAACGAGGAATTTGAAGCACGTGATCGCAAAACCGGCGACCTCAAATGGACCGGGACGCGCGTTGATCTGGTGTTTGGATCGAATTCACAGTTGAGGGCGCTGGCTGAGGTCTATGCCTGCAACGATGCGAAGGAGAAGTTTGTGAAAGACTTCGTGGCGGCTTGGGTCAAGGTGATGAACCTGGATCGCTTCGAGCTTAAGTAACACGAACAGTAATGCTCAAACCCGCAGCGCCTCCCCGTGTGGAGGCGTTGTGCTTTTTGCTGATCGCAGGAAGAGCCTAAGCGGGAGAAATCGTGGCAAGCGCACCAATCAAAATGGTCAACACCAGAAATCCACCCAGGAAAATTGCCATCTTGCCCATGAGGCCTCCTACGTTATGAGTTTGCGGTGCAGCGGTTACCACCACCTGACCGTGCCGTCATTCTGAGCCGGTGGCCGGGTTCATTACAGATGCAGATAGCCCGTAAAAAACCGTATCAGCGGAATATTTTCCCCGCCCCTGGCACATCCCACACCCATCGAAAACGGATACAGCATCAGCTTAAGACGATGGGTGATTTGACCTTGACTGATTCAGGATCAGTCCAGCGGTGCCATTGCGCCCGCGGCCGCACTCGTCAGCGGTAGTGCTTCCAGTGCACTGGCGAGGAAATCGACAAACACCCGAACTTTCTGCGACACATGCCTATGACTGGAGTACAGCGCATAGATCCCACGTCGAGGCATCGACTGCCCAGGGAGCAGTTGCAGTAACTGGCCACTGTCGAGCAAGGGCTTGGCGATGAACGAAGGCAAGGCGCCGATGCCCAGGCCGGCCAGCAACATGTCACTGAGCATCAGGCTGTTGTCCACCGCAAGGCGCACTGGCAGTTCCAGGCGGCTACTGCCTTGCGGGCCTTGTAGGTGCCAACTGCCAGGATGCTCGGCCAGGCGATATGCCAGGCAGCTATGCTCGCGCAGGTCGTCGACGCTATGCGGCGTGCCGTTGGCCAACAGGTAAGCCGGTGCGGCACAGATCACTTGTTCAACTTCACCCAGGCGTCGGGAGATCAGCGAGGAGTCTGGCAGGTGGCTGCGAATCCGAAGCGACACATCAAAGCCCTCGCTGACTACGTCCAGCAGCCGGTCGTCGAGGGTGAGCTCGACCTTCAGCTCTGGGTAGCGCTGCATGAATGCCACCAGGATCGGCGACAGCACCTTGAGGCCAAACGACAGCGGCGCGTTCACTCGTAAACGACCGCTGGGTTCACTGGCGCCGACTTGGGTCGCACGCTCCAGGGCTTCCAGTTCGTCGAGCAGGTGGCAGCATTCGTTGAAATACGCCCGCCCCGCCTCGGACAGGCTCATCCGGCGGGTGGTGCGCAGTAGCAACAAGCTGCCCAAGCGTTCCTCCAACTGCCGCACCTGCTTGCTCACCGCCGCTGTGGACTGCCCCAGGTCGAGAGCGGCCAGGCTGAAGCTGTCGCGCTCGACCACGCGGCGAAAGGTACGCATGGCCACCCATACATCCACATTGTTTCTCCTGGGTTAAAACTCAATCAATGAAGCGGCTGATTATCTATGATTTATCAGCCAATAACATGACCGCTCCCCCTTAAGGAGTCATGTCATGTTGCGGTATTCGTGGATCAAAAATCTTACCGGGCTGGCCGCCTTGTCTGTGCTCAGTTCACTGTGCAGCGCTGGCACGCTGGCTAAGCCCGAGGTGGGTATCAGCCCCTGGGGGCAGAAGGACGAGATCGGGCGCCTGAACCTGATGACCCCTCAGTCGCAAGCGGCGATCATGGCCCGGACCAATGGTGCCCAGGCCTACGACCTGGCAGTGGAATACTTCGTCGGCATGCCCAGCTGGCAAGCGGCGGGTGACCCGCCCTACCAGATGTGGATGACTCATACCCCCCATGGCAATGTGATCGCCGACCCGATGAAGGTCGGAGAACCGATGAACGAGCACGTCAGCTATAGCGGCTCGGCGGTGTCCATGTATGCCCACATGGGCACCCATATAGACGCTCTCAACCACTTTGGCCTGGACGGCAAGATCTGGAACGGCTTTCGTGCCGATCAGCACCTGGGCGACCGTGGCTGGAATGTCACTGGAGCAGAAAAACTGCCCCCGATCATCGCCCGCGGGGTGATGATCGATGTCCCAGCAGCCAAGGGCCTGGAGCAACTGGCGGATAGCTACCGCATCACCCGCAGCGATTTACAGCAGGCGCTGGCCAAGCAGCGAGTGACGCTGGAGCAAGGTGACGTCGTGCTGATCCGCACCGGACGCATGCGTGACTATGAGCACGCCCAAGCCTACATGGCCAACCCGCCAGGCCTGAGCCTGGATGCGGCGAAGTTCCTGGTGGAGGACGGCGGCGCCATGGTCGTCGGTGCCGATAATCTTAGTTTTGAGACTTTCCCTTCCGAGGTCGATGGCAACTACCTGCCGCTGCACACCTATCTGTTGGCCATGCAGGGCGCACCGATCATTGAGCTGGTGAATTTGGAGGGCTTGTCCAGGGACCGCGTTTACCAATTCGCCTTTGTGGGGGCCTCTTTGAAGCTGCGCGGAGCCGATGCGGCGCCGATTCGTCCAATGGCCCTGCCCGTCCACTGAGCACACGGCGCTATTTATTCAGGAGATCACCATGTCAATCCACTCAGCACCCTCACACCCGCTCACCTTGTCCAACCCGCCGGGGCTGTATGACCCCAGCGCCAACGGCTACTCCCATGTGGCCCAAGTGGCTGCCGATACCCGGCTAGTGTTTATCGCCGGCCAAGGCGGGGAAACCGCCGATGGCCAACTTTCGGCTGACTTTTCCGATCAGGTACGCCAGGCTCTGGCCAACCTGCAGACGGCCCTGCGCTCGGTCGGCGCCGAGGTCGGCCTGGTGGCCAAGCTGACGGTACTGATCGTCGACCACAGTCATGCGCGCCTTGGGATTTTTGGCGCGCAATTGCAGCAACTCTGGGGCTCCTCGCCAACACCGGCCTGTACCCTGATACCGGTACCACGCTTGGCCCTGGATGGCATGTTGTTTGAAGTCGAGGCAGTGGCTGTGCTCCCCTCCTGAGCCCGGCCGGCCCTGGGCATATCGATCACACCCGTAGGCCTGACGGCTTCCAGGCCCCTCCCTCGATGATCAGTCGAGAACTATCGCTCCTGACGGAGCGATAGTCGAGATACAAGGTGCTGCCGAAGGCTGCGACCTTTGAACTGACCCGACGCCTCAATCCACAATGAACAACTTCGCACCAGTGGTGGTAAACGAGCGATGCCCCTCGGCATCGTTGCCTACCTGATAGCTCATTCCGGCAGTCAGCGTGAACTGGCGGCCATCTTCCAGTTCTGTGTGTAACTCGCCTTCCAGGCACAACAAAATATGACCTCTCCAGCACCAGTGATCGGCCAGATATCCGGGGCTGTATTCAACCATCCGCACACGCGTCGAACCAAACTGGCAGGTTCGCCAATAGGCTGTTCCCGTCTGGCCGGCATGCTCGACAGACTCAATCTTCGACCAATCGGTAGTCCCAAAGGGGATGGCGGTAAGGTCCATTATTGCCTCATCAACTTGAAGTGAATAAGGACCCTATCAATCGGGTCACGCTGCCGATAGACACAGATAGCCCGCATTTACGGAATACAGGCTTAAGAGCAAAACTAGTTGCCCCGCCCGCCACCAAACGACCACTCATCTGCTGCGGTCGTGGTAATCACCACCATCACGTCCTCAGAGTCGATACCCGGCGCTCGGCCCAGTCTCTCGACCAGGTTGCGATAGAAACGCTGTTTCGTCTCGACGTCTCGAGGGCGACCGGCCGTAATCGCGATCAGCACAAAGTTATGGCTGCGCGGGCCGCCCAGGTAACCTGGATCAAAGATCAGTTCGCCCGTGTCATGCTGGTGAATAACCTGGAACCGGTCGGCCATCGGCACCTCGAAGCTTTCTACCAAGGCGTCGTGCAGCCCTTGCGAAAGAGCCTGTAAATACTCGGCAGACTTTCCCCGGTGCAGTGAAATACGTGCAAATGGCATAAGGGCCTACTCCTGAAAAACCAACTGACAGGGGGAAACTATCAAGTCGCGACCATTCCGAATATCAGATTAAATAGCGGCCTTAGTCCTGAATTAGTGGATGATTCGATGCGCTGCCCGACCTTCGATCTTGATGTACTGCGTACTTTCGTGACCGGTGTGGAGTTCAACAGCTTTGCCAAAGCGGCGGATCGGCTCAATCGCTCGACGTCTGCCGTGAGCGCACAACTCAAGAAGCTTGAGGAACAGATAGGCACTCCGGTGCTGTGCAAATCCGGTCGAGGGCTGGTGTTGACGCCGATGGGTGAAACCCTGCTCAGCCATGCCCGTCGACTGCTTGAACTGAACGACAGCATTTTCCAGACCCTGCACGAAAGCCAGACTGCCGCCACGGTACGTCTCGGGCTTCAGGAAGACTTTGGCGAACACTTTCTCAGCGACATTCTGCGACGCTACGTCAAGATGTACCCTTTGGTGAGCCTCGAAGTCAGGATCGCGCGTAATGCCGAACTGCTTGCATTGATCGACAGCGGCGGCCTGGACCTGGCCCTGTCCTGGGACACAGGGCACAACTCCCCCTACGCCACGCGCCTGGGTGAAACACAGATGCACTGGATCGGGCCTCGTGACACGCCCCCCATCAACGCCTCTGTCGACTCCCCCCTGCCATTGATTCTGTTCGACGCCCCTTGCGTGTTACGCAGCGCGGCCATCCAGGCACTGGATGAGGCGCGGACTCCCTGGCGAATCGCGCTGACCAGCCCCAGCGTTGGTGGAATCTGGGCGGCCGTTGCGGCCGGTTTGGGCCTCACGGTGCGAACCCGCATTGGACTGCCAGGGCATCTCGCCGTCATTGCCGGTCTACCCACGTTGCCGACCCTCGGCTATGTGCTTTATCGAGGGGCAGAACACTTGGCGCCTGCCACCCGACAATTGGCTGCGTTGATACAAACGAGTCTGGAAAAGCAGGCGTTCAGTATCATTGGCGGTGCCCCCGAGACGGGTAGCGAATGACAAACGAGCCTGTGGATCAACCTGATCCCAACAGGATATTGACGTCAAAAAAAACAGAAGTTGCGCGATTACAGCTGAGGGTTGGGCGTGAAACATAGCCCTATGATTTATATAGACTTTTAAAAAAGTCGGCATTGGTAGCGCAAAGTTATCTAGAGACCTCTATTATTTCGTTATCGGCGAATTCGGCCTAATCACTGTTATGCGCCAGCGGCAAAACAAGCCCTTAATCAATAATTATGGGAGGGTAACATGTCGATAAAAAAAACAACCGCCTTACTCGTACTGGCTTTTAGCTTTTTCGGAGTGACGAGTTGTGCCGACATAAGAAATTATTCAGAAGTCTCAAGCGAAAGAAACAAGAGCATTGTTCCTGACATTGACTATTATGACCTTGCATACAATGTAGATATTATTGTGCTTCCTGCCGAAACAAAAACCAAAGAAAATGCAGATATAGACAAGAACATTTCAGGCGAATTACAAATGTCAAACTGGGGTAATGCCATCAAAGATGCGACCCAGAAAGAAATTCATAACAGTGATCGCTTTATCGAATTTGGAAACTACAGCGGTCGCATTGAAATAAGCACAGAAGTATCTTCAGTATCTACAAGCAACGCCCGGAGTGGAGTTCGATCGAAGTGCGATGTTACTTACACATATAAAGATTTAGTGTCAGGAAAGATACTCTCCAAGCATGAGAGCGCCATTGAAGTAATGGCACCACCCTCTGCCATACCAAAATCCAGCAATGGTTTTTTTTACAGCTTTGATCAACTTACATATGCTATTGCTCGCGAGGCGATTGTTGGCCTCATTCGGCTTTCACCTATTGCTGACATTCAGCTAACACAGAAACAAGTGAATTTTTATAACTCAAGCATTAAAAGAAAACCCAACCAAATCATTAGCTACGTTCCGATTGACAACCTTATTAAAAAGAATAAAAAAGAACTAAAATCTGCTTTTTCAACAGCTAGGAAAATGCAAAAAAACAATAATAAATTGGCTAAGAAAAACAAGTCAAAAGTTAGAGTAGACACCGTCTCTGCTCCCGCCATCCCCCCTCTGGAATCTAGCACAGCTAGTGACACACCCACCGCAGACGCCGTTAAATCGAGTGAAAACCCTGTCAGTCAGAACTCAAGCCTGGCTGCGACTGAAACTAAAACAGTCGATAGCAGTTCAAGAGACATTGCCAGTTCACCGGAGCCCTTTAAGGATGGCACCGTTAAAAACGACGTGCCCAGTGATGACGGCAGTGGATATATAGCCACCTCGGAGCACTACCAACCTCAAATCGAAGTATCGGCAGAGCAAGAAAGAGCAATGGATGAATGTTTGAAGGCGGAAAAAGCAAAGTTACAGGGAGCGACTGGCAATGCTGCTTCACGTACCGGATATACAGCCATCCCGGTACGCTATCAACCTCAAAACAAGGTATCGGCAGTGCAAGAAAGAGCAATGGATGAATGTTTGAAGAGGGAAAAAGCAAAGTTACGGTGAGCGACTGGCAATTCCGCTTCACGTACCGTGACATACAGCCATGCCAGGACCTAGCAACCTCAAAACAAGGTAGAGACAGAGCAAGCAATAGCCATGACCGAATGAATGGAAGACAAATAAAACAAACTCTACAGCCAATCCCGAAGAGTGCGACAGGGGACACAATGAGCAACTCATTCTGGGCGTCCACGATACAATGGATAAGTGCGGCTCTTCTGATACCGATTATTCTTCGGTGGCTCATGACAGGGCAGATGAAGGAACGGACAGCTGAGGAGTCCCGACTCTTGAGGTTACCGACAGCCGTCCTTATTATTGGTCTTACTTGCTTCCTGGGATTCTCCGCTGTGGCAATCGCCTCAAACATCTTCAGCAATAAAACAACTCCTGTATGGACAACGGTTACTTTTCTAAGCTTTGCACTACTGGGACTCTATCTAGTTGCCGGTTACTTTATCGAACGACACAAACTCTCGGAGCAGGGCCTTATATTCGGCCGAGTGTTCCGAAAGCAAGGATATTTAAGCTGGTCCGAGGTTTGTAGTGTTCGATATTCCAGGAATATGAATTACTTTCGGTTGGAAACGCACATGGGCAGTGTCGTGCGGATCTCGACCCTCTTCATGGGACTTCCCGAATTTGCGAAGCTGGTCCTCGCTAACGTCCCCCTTGAAACGATAGAACCCGGCACTTTTCCGATTTTGGAAGCAATCGCAAACTACAGCCCTGTTCAGTAGCCAGAGACGGATATTCGGCCCCAGGATGCCCCCCACTCCAGTTTCGGAGATGGGTTTGGGCAACACCAGCGGAAAAAACTGCGCTGACCTTCGTCCTATCTGATTTCAATTGGCGTTCCATCAGACACCAACGTCCAGATTTTTCGCATTTCGCTGTTAGTTACAGCAATGCAACCATCCGTCCAGTCCCATAGATGATGAAACGGTTGAAGCCACGCCCATCCGTTGGGTAGACCATGAATCATAATGTTACCGCCTGGCGCATATCCATTATGACGAGCTGATGCTTCGTCCGCTGGATTCGGATATGAGATATGCAAGCTGAGGTACGCCATTGATTTTGGATTGCGCCAGTCGATGAAATAACGTCCCTCTGGTGTTTTCTCATCCCTCTCCCGCTGCTTTGCGCCGTCATCCGCAGCTGCTCCAAGAGCTATACGATATTCGGCCAATACCACGCCCCCTTGCCATAACAACATGCGCCTTTCTTGCTTATTGACGGTTATAAGATCAGCACGTTTTTTTGGCTGATCGAACTCCGCGATTGGAGCCGGTCCTCCACCAAAGCGGGCCATAAATTGCGTATACCCTAATACGGCTATGAGTAAAAAACCGCCAACAATAGTTAAGCGCTTTATCATGTAAAATCCTTTCGATGAAAAGCCACAGTCAGTCCAGATTGCGGCGCTCTCAATTCCAATCCCGATTTGTTGCCCGTGCGAACCTCAACTCAGGGTGAATGCTGGGGGAGCATCCTACAAAGCCAAAATCTGCGGTGCAAGGCACATTAAACTGAAAGCAGTCATGTCGGCCGAGATGAAACTGCTCCCTGCAAAAAAACCACAAAAAAGCCCACTGGCCGTCACCGGTTCAGTGGGCTTTTTACAGGGCTTGCCACAGACTGCCCTTCCCTACGGCAGGGTGAAGGAACTTTCCGATTTTCCATTGACCTCTGAGAGGTCTCTTCAGCAAATAGGACCTTCTGCTACGCTAGCCGTCAGGATTAAAGGGCCACAGGGAAAAGGCAGGATGCTCACATTCGACACGCTATGGAAAAGCCACCCAGAAATATAAGGCAGACCAAAGTCGGAACTTTGCAATTTGGCTTTTGGGTAATGCGGGGGTTGGGTTGCTTTCGGTTGTCATGGGTGTCGTTTTGTATCGGCGATATCTGCGCAGGGCACGACACGCAAACACCACGAACTCGTAGGAGCTGCCGAAGACTGCGATCTTTGTTCAATCTCTGAGCAAGGATGCATCATTCGATTACTTTGTGAGCCCCGACCCGGCTATCCCGAATGGTGTACCTCATTTCTCAACGAGCCCGGCAGTGTATGCATATGGATTTTCTGGGCTATGTCCCACATTGAAGCAATGCAGATTTACTACGACTTTCTGGATTTCGGAACGTATCGAACCGAGTTTCCAGTGGACTCGGAGCCCTACCCGGATGCGTGGATAGCGGAGCAGCACGCCTATCTGTCAGCGCTCAAAAACGGACAAGGTTGATTGGTAATTTCAAGGATCGAGGACAGGGAATGAGCATTTTCAATCGCATCAAAACCTTCGCAAGTCGCAGCCAAGAGGAGCAAATCGTCGGTTATTCCATACCGGAGTTGAAGTCAGTTTTTACTGAGCCTTTATCACATCTCACCGAGCCTCTGGCTGACTATCCGCAAGTGGTGTCTTTGGAGGATGTAGGTGTCTCGGCCTATTACTCTGCCTTTTTAATCGGCAAAGAAGACGCTCATAAATTTTCGACACTCGTCGAATCGAATTTCAGATTCGAGGCTGAGAAGCCATTCAACGACCATCCCGTAGAGCGCTACTCAGACATCCGAGAAAACGAACACCTGATCTATTTCAAATCCGATGGAGAATTCAATTCCACAACGATCCGGGTGGTGACCAATAGCGTCGTTTTTCTGAACGTCATACAGGATGAGAAATTGGCTGTTCCGCCGCCCTGGATAGCGTTCGAGGGATACAACCCTTCCTGGTGGGGAAGCGATATGCAAGGCGCTCAGGGTTACTACAACGACAACTACTTCCTCCCCTTCTTCACTCAACTGAGTGATTCAGAAAAGCAGGCGTACTACGCAAGGTTTGAGGCTACGGATGAATGGATAAAAAGCCTGGAATTGATGCATGACGATGAATGAAGCCGTCCTATTCAGGTCTGCTCCGCAGCCCAACGGGGGCAAGCCCCCTCGCCACAAAAAGCGCGCCAAACTCAGGTGTTGCGCTACCTGCCAGAGCTGAATCCCAGGCACAAAAAAGCCCACTGACCGTCACCGGTTCAGTGGGCTTTTGACAGGGCCTCTAGTTACAGAGCCATATCCGTCGCAGCATTCTCTTTCACTGCCTTAGGCTTCTCAGCCGGAGCAGCAGGAGCCGCTGCCTGACCAATCACCGGTGGCGGAGTCAGCTCCAGCACCTTGGCGGTGTAAGCCCACTCTTGAGCCACTTTCTCAGGGCTGTTGTTCAGCTGAGTGCCATAGCTAGGCACGATCTGGTGCAGCTTTTCCTGCCAGGCTGGGGTGGCAACCTTGTCCTTGAACACTTTCTGCAGCACGGTCAGCATGATCGGTGCGGCAGTCGATGCGCCTGGCGATGCGCCCAGCAAGCCGGCGATGGTACCGTCTTGCGAAGCAACGATCTCGGTACCCAACTTCAGCACGCCACCAGCGGCTTCATCACGCTTGATGATTTGCACGCGCTGGCCGGCTTGCCACAGGCGCCAGTCTTCGGCTTTGGCGTTCGGGAAGTATTCTTTCAGGGCATTGAGGCGGTCTTCGTCAGACAGCATCAGTTGGCCTGCGAGGTACTCGACCAGTGGGTATTCCTTGATGCCGACGCGGGTCATTGGCCACACGTTGTGTGTGGTGGTGGTGGTCAGCAGGTCCAGGTACGAGCCTTCTTTGAGGAACTTGGTGCTGAAGGTCGCGAATGGGCCAAACAGGATGACGCGCTTGCCGTCCAGTACACGGGTGTCCAAGTGCGGAACCGACATTGGCGGTGCGCCAACGGAAGCTTTGCCGTAGGCCTTGGCCAGGTGTTGTTCGGCGATTGCCGGGTTATCGGTGACCAGGAACGAGCCGCCAACCGGGAAGCCTGCGTATTCCTTGGCTTCAGGAATGCCGGACTTCTGCAGCAGGTGCAGTGCACCGCCGCCCGCGCCGATGAACACGAACTTGGCGTCGGTTTCGGTTTTGGTGCCGTCTTTCAGGTTTTTGTAGCTGACGCGCCAGCTGCCGTCTGCGTTCTTGGTGATGTCTTGCACTTCGCTAGACAACTTCAAGTCGAACTTCGGCGTGGTTTGCAGGTGCGCGACGAACTGGCGGGTGATCTCGCCAAAGTTCATGTCGTTACCGAGCGGGCTCCAGGTGGCCGCGACTTTCTGGTTCGGGTCACGCCCCTCCATCATCAGCGGAACCCACTTCTTGATCACAGCCGGGTCTTCGGAGTACTGCATGCCGGCGAACAGCGGGCTCGCTTGCAGGGCTTCGTAGCGCTTTTTCAGGAACTTGATGTTGTCATCGCCCCACACAAAGCTCATGTGCGGAGTGGAGTTGATGAACGAACGCGGGTTCTTCAGCACGCCTTGCTGAACCTGCCAGGCCCAGAACTGACGGGAGATCTGGAAGGCTTCGTTGATTTCAACGGCTTTCGTGATCTGAACTTTGCCGTTCTCGTCTTCCGGGGTGTAGTTCAACTCGGCCAGGGCGGAGTGACCGGTACCGGCGTTGTTCCAGCCGTTGGAGCTTTCCAAGGCGACGCCGTCGAGGCGCTCGACCATTTCCATCGACAAATCGGGTTCCAGCTCATTGAGCCATACACCCAGCGTTGCACTCATGATGCCGCCGCCAATGAGCAGCACATCGACTTTCTTTGCCTCCGCGTAAGCGGACGTGATCCCCATCGACAAAGCCAGCCCCAGCAGGGCTGTGTTCAGTTTCTTAAACATTTGTAGCACCTATGATAAACGCCATCCGCCCTCAATCCTCAATCATGAGCAACCCAGGTTCACGGGTACGCAGGCAGCGTGCCGCGGGTTTCTGCATTCAGAAAGATTTGAAGGTGGGCACACAAGGCCGACGTGTCTCCATCGACCTCAGTTATATGTCCCTCGTGCACTGACTTCTTATCATTATTGGCTCAGCTACTTGAGCGACATTGATTCTGTCGCACGTCTGTGGACGTACGAACCGAATAAGTCAAACCAAGTTAATGCGACAGAATATCACGCCTCGGCCAGCCTGCGCGCCCGAAAGGACTCAACAGTCTAGGCGGGACGAGGCCCGCGTTCGGCGTTTTTGCTCAAACGATCCAGCACAAACGCCTTGGCGTTGCGCGTCATTTGGTCGAGATGCCGATCGCGTTGCTTCTCTGCATCGATCATTGCCCGCTTGCCGTGTTTTTGCAGCAGATACGTATGTATCTGCCGCACCTCCAAAGAACTGTAGATCGAGGTGACATCCAACAGCCCCATCAGGCCTTCAGTGCCGTGATCACGGGTGTTCATCAGCACCTGAGTGCCGCGCACGCCCAGCACTTGAAAGCCCATCGACTCGAACCAGGGCACCTTGGCGACGGTGCACGTCAACTCGGCATGGGGGTAGCGACCGAGCATGTCTTGCAGCATCGCCCGCGCGACACCCTGTCGCCGGTGACTGGCCTGCACCGCCATGTACGCCACGCCGCAGGCCTCGGGATCGTCCTTGACCGGCAGGTACAGCAAAAACCCGATGACCTTCTCGGGATCTTCATCATCCATGGCGACGATCAACTCGACCGCAATGCCTTTGGCGCCACCGAGCGCTTCCAGGTACAGATGAACCTCATAGCCCACCGTGTATTGATAGACGTTGTACAACGGGTTGCTCGGCGCGATGCCTACCATGCTGATGTCGGTCAGATTGTCGACGACCATCTGCAGAATCTGGCTGTTGATGGGCTCCGGGCAGGGAGTAGCAAAGTGGGTGAGCTGGGGCATTGCGTTTCTGACTCCGGGTTAATTCCTCCGCCATTGTCACAGATCGAGCCCCTTGCAGGAAAATCACCGCTCGGGCGCGACGATGCGAAAGCGGATGTTGATGTCGTTGGAGACCACCGTATCGCCCCACTCCCCCTCCCCGATCTTGAAGTCACTGCGTTTAAGAATGATGTCGCCATCGAAGATCCCGATGGCCTGCTCCGGCTTCAACAGCACCTCCACCTGCAACTCACGGGTCATGCCCCTGAGGTTAAGTTTGCCGGTGATCAGAAAGTGCTGATTGCCCAGCGCTTTCACCCGGGTCGATTCAAAGGTCGCCACCGGATAATCCGCTGTGTTGAACCAGGCAGGCTTTTGCAGCTCGGCATTGGCATCGCTGCTACCGGCGTCGATGCTGGCAAGGTCGATGGTCATCCTGGCGTGGGCCGCTTCGGGTTTTTTTGTATCGAAATCGAGTGTGGCGTCGAACTTGCCGAAGGTGCCGTAGACCCTGGAGCCGAACTGGTTATAGGTGAAGGAGATCTTGCTGGCGGTGCTGTTCACCCGGGTGTATTCGACGGCGTGGGCGCAGGGCAAGACGCCGATCGTGAGGATGGCGAGCACCGCAGTGAATCGCGGGAATCGAATAGGCATGGAATTCTCCGGGTAGAACGCCCTTCAGGGATTAAAGTGCCGCACCCATGTGGCTGCGATAGCAGGACTTAAGCAAATATTCGATGGTTATTCCAGCTCAGCAGAGCCCCTGTTCCCACAGAGCCCATCCCCTAGGCCTTTGAACTCGCCGGAAAGCCCGATGCGCCTAAAGTTGTGTTCTCGGCCGCCGACTCCTTTTTATTAAGTCCTCTTACGAAGGACCGTAAAGTAGTGAACCTACAGCGTGAAATTGACGAGGTTTTCGGAGGAAAAGCCTTCGAACGGCCACTGTTCTATTGCTACCCGGGAGGTTTGCGATTCAGCCTTTCTGAAAAGGGAACTGCCATTGAACAGTTTCTCCTGGCGCTTCAAAAAGCACGATGCATTTGCGATGACATATTCCCCGAGGGGGGATCGCTCGTTGTCTGTCTTCGTGTTCGTTCTGGAACAAATCCATTTGCACACCGGCCTGCTCTAGCGGAGCTTCGGGCGGCCGGTATCAAGATCCCCTCGAATCATTGCCGATGGCGTCACCCCATTCCTCCGGACGATTGGTTTGATGAAAATGAAGAAGAGCATTGGGCAAATGTCGCCTTTCATGCACCCTTGTCGCTACTTCAGAACTTTCTATGGTGTGCATTGGCGAAGGACTTTGGAGACATTCGGCCCCGCCCGTTTTGTGACATCTACTTTTTCAACCTGAACCTGCAGGTTATGGCATTTCCCTACGATGATCGCGGCATGGATGTCGTCGGTCCGAACAGGACTGCCCTGGCGCAGCTGTATCAGAGACATCAGCGTTTTTTACTAACCCATGATCGGCCAGTGATGGATGAGGTATTCGAAGTCCAGGAACCCCATCGTAGATAACGCTGACAACGATGCCAGAACTCCGAGATTTGGGCCCGATGGGGCGTACAACAGACTCAGCCCAAACTGCTCTTCGGTAAAGGAAAGTGCAATGCCACCACTGATATGGGATCCGTTTGACCTTTTCAACGCACTTGGGGTTGTTCCTTCTGAGGGAGAGTCCGGGATCTCACATCAGTACATCGTCGAACAGGGCGCTGTCAGACTGCAATTGACCATTTGGCAATTTGATTGCGATGTTGAAGTCCAGCTGTGGGCGGCTCCGCTACCAAACCCAATAGTGCGGTACTCAATGCTCGATTGCCCGGGTATACGCGTCGTTGACGATAAACGTGGTCGTTTTTTAGAGTTCGCTGCGTCTAATACCTTCTCGGGTCGCTACGACGGCTATTCAGTCATTCCTTATGGCTTAAGGCTCTGGATTGATCCGCAAATTTTTCTTGAGCCATTCACCTACTCGTGATTAGTGCTCCCACGTCTTTACCCGCCCCACCATTGCTGGATAATGGCACCCCGCCACAATCAGGCCCTGACCTTGATTTCTCAAGGTTTTGTATTGCTACAGCCTGACAGTCACCTTCAAGGATGGACGATCGGCTACGGAACAAGGAGTCAGCACCGTGATATCTCAGCAAAATCCAGCACTATCGCTCACCCGCACCCAGAAACTCACCTCATTGATCACCCGTGGCATGGCAGGCCTCAGCGTCGTACTGGGCGCCATGTGGACGTTAATCACCTATGCCGTGCCGGACCCGAGTGTGTTCGGTTTCAGCTTCATCAGCTGGAAAAACGTGGTGCTGTTGGTGAGTGCATTTATGTTTCTGGGAGCCATTTCCATCGGCTGGCAGATTCGTAACTTCACGCCGATGCTGCGAGGTGCAATGCAGTTTTTCATGGTCGCTGGCTTGTCTTTCGGCTTCTTCATCCTGGGCACCGAATACGCCAAGCCCTCTTTCGAATTCGCCAAACTCCAAGCCAAGATCGTCGAAAACGAAGGTAACAACCTGCTCGGCAAACGTATGGAAGTGCTGGATAACATTCGCATCGAACTGGAGGGTTGCGAGAACATCGGCCGCCTGCCCACCTGCACGTTTGAAATGACCAATCTGAACGTGGACCGCAGCTTTCGCTTCGACGACGGCACCCGGCTATTCGACGAGTCTGGTGGCCCGCTGAAGTTCGAGTCGATCCGGGTGGGCCAGGTCGAGGACAACGCCTGGTTGCGCTTTCAGCTGATTCGCAACGTACCGACACGCGTTACGCTGATCTTCCAGCAGAGCAACAGCAAGCTCAGCAAAACACCAGCGATCAAGTTGGTGTTTCGGGATGGGAATGATGAGACGCTTACCGTCAAATTCAGTGAAGTTGTAATGCGCTAGGTGCTGGAACAGGGCTCTTTCTTGGTTTCTTCAAACTACGCGACTATCCACGTTATGCCATTCCAGCCCAGACGCACTACAGATCGCATCACAACTTAAGAATTCGTCTGTAGGGGCTGGCTACGTATAAGCCCCAACCATCCACTTCACTTTCTCCAGCGCCTCTCTAAGCGCCCCCATCTCCACCGAGCCCAACGCCAGGCGAAATGCATGCGGAACGTTGGCCGAAGTGGCAAAGGGTTCGGCGGTTGAAACCGAGACATTTTCCCGCTGCAGTGCCATGGCAATCTGATCGGCCCGTGCGTCTTCCGACAACGGCAGCCAAAGAAAATAGGACGATGGATGGCCAATACAGCGCAGCCCCGTCAGCACCTCGCTGGCCATCGCTTGCCGTGCCTGCGCGTCCCGGCGCTTTTCGGCTTCCAGTTGCATGACCGTGCCGTCGTCGAGCCATGCGGTGGCAATCGCCGTCATTACCCCCGGTGTATTCCAGGTGGTTGCCTTGATCGTGCGTTCCAGCGCGGGCACGTTCTGCAGGGGGGCGACGACGAAGCCTACGCGCAGCCCGGTGGCCACGCTTTTGGACAGCCCTGACACGTAAACCGTCCGCTCGGGGGCGAGTACCGCCAGCGGTGCGGGGGGATTCTCCGCGAGGAAGGCGTAAGCAGCGTCTTCAATGATCAGCAGCCCATGCTCGCGCGCAATCGTCACCAGGTATTCGCGTTGCTCGGCACTCATCACCCAGCCCAGCGGATTGTGCAGGGTCGGCATCGTGTACACGGCCCGCACGCGTCGATGGCGGCACAGGCTTTCCAGCGCCTGCAGATCAGGCCCGTGATCGAGCACCGCAATGGGCACGATTTCAAGGTGCAGTGTGTCGGCCAGGGCTTTGAACCCCGGATAGGTCAACGCGTCCGCGGCAATCACGTCACCGGGTTGCAACAGCGCCATCATCGTCACCGCCAGCCCTTGCTGGGCACCGGTGACGATCAGCACTTGCTCAGCCTCAACCGTCAGACCGCGAACGCGCAAATGGCGCGCCACGGCGGCGCGTTCATGCGGGCGTCCTGCGTGTGGCTGGTAGCGCAGCAACGCTTCCAGATCGCCGGCCGAGGCAAGTTGGCGCAGGGCATTGCGCAACAGTTCGGCCTGCCCGGGAAGTGCTGGATAGTTGAAGTTCAGGTCGGTCATGCCGGCGGCAACGCTGTGTTGGTCGATAGCCTGGTTGGGCGACCACGAGGTTTCCCTGACAAACGTCCCCCGCCCCGTCTCCCCACTGACCAGGCCCATGGCTTCCAGCTCTGCATAGACCCGGCTTGCCGTCACCAGCGCCAGGCCTTCCGTTGTCGCCAACTGACGGTGCGTCGGCAGGCGCGTGCCCGGCAACAGGCGTCCAGAGCGGATATCCGCCGCCAATGCATCCACCAGAGATTTGTAGCGGGAACGAGGCATGCGCAAGTGTATCCATGACAATATTTTGATTGTATTAAGTTTCATCCATACGATGCCTTCCATGCAACCTGGCATGAAGGGATCCTCAATGGAACGCACATCGAACCTGCAACACCACACTACGGAAACGACCGGGAGCGGATGGCTCAACGGTTTTATCGGCGTGCTCATCTTCAGCGGCTCGCTGCCGGCGACACGGGTGGCCGTTCTGCAGTTCGACCCGGTTTTCCTGACGGTCGCCCGGGCCAGTATCGCTGCCATTGTGGCGCTGTGCATGCTGCTGCTGTTCAAGGAAAAACGCCCGGCCAGCAATCAGCTGCTCTCCCTGGCAATCGTGGCCCTGGGCGTTGTATTGGGGTTTCCGTTGCTAACCGCACTGGCCCTGCAATATGTAACGTCTGCGCACTCCATCGTCTTCGTTGGCCTGCTGCCGCTCGCCACCGCAGCGTTCGGGGTCTGGCGCGGTGGCGAGCGGCCCCGGCCGGTGTTCTGGTTCTTCTCGGTGCTGGGCAGCCTGCTGGTGGTGGGGTTTGCCGTCTCCCAGGGCCTGACGGCTTCTCCCGCGGGGGACATTCTGATGTTGCTGGCCATCCTGGCGTGCGGGTTGGGTTATGCCGAAGGTGCGAAGCTTTCAAAGACACTGGGAGGCTGGCAGGTGATTTCCTGGGCGCTGATGCTGTCGCTGCCCGTCATGGCCCCGCTGACCTGGTTGTTGGCCCCGCCTTCGCTCTCGGCAATCACTCCGCCCGCGTGGTTGAGCCTGGCTTACGTCTCGCTGTTCAGCATGTTGATTGGCTTTGTGTTCTGGTATCGCGGCCTGGCTCAGGGCGGGATTGCCGCCGTCGGCCAGCTTCAGTTGCTGCAGCCGTTTTTCGGCCTGGCATTGGCGGCCACGCTGCTGCACGAGCAGGTCAGCCTTGGCATGCTGGGGGTGACCGTGGCGGTGATTATTTGCGTGGCCGGGGCACGAAAATTCTCGAAATAGACGGCTCGCGTGGCGAAAAAAATCAAGCTGAAATCACCAGTCGTGCAACAGAAAGCCCCTGGTCGGGAAACCGGCCAGGGGCTTTTTTGTAGCGACCAGACCACTAAAGAGGCCCCGTCAGCTCCACGTTGTCGCGGTACTCCGGCACCGAGACCGACCAGCCCAACTCCAGGCTGATGCGCCGGCGCAATACATCCGAAGCGTTGGGTTCGCCATGTACCACATAGGTGTGTTTCGGTGGCCGCTTGAAGCCGCGCAACCACGCCATGATTTCATCGGCGTCGGCGTGCGCGGATAAGGTTTCCATCGGCACCACTTCGGCGCGAATCGGCACGTCTTTGCCGTGAATACGTACCGACGGGGCGCCTGCGATGATCTGCGCGCCGCGGGTGCCGCCCGCCTGAAAGCCCGGTACCAACAGCGTATTGAGCGGGTTGGGCGCCAGCGCCTTGAGGTGGTGCAGCACCCGCCCGCCAGTGGCCATGCCGCTGGCGGCGATGATCACCGCGGGTGTGCGCTGCTGGTCCAGGTCGATGGAGTCTCTGGTGGAACGCACAAAACGCGTGACATGGCACATGCCTTCGCACTCCTCCAGGGACAACCGGTGTTCGCTGCGAAAACGCTGGTACAAGCGCGTGACGTCGGTGGCCATGGGGCTGTTGAGGTAGATCGGCAGGTCGGGAATCGCGTGTTTTTGTTGCAAGCGATACAGGTGGTACATCAGCAACTGCGCCCGACCGACCGCGAACGATGGCACCAGCGTGATGCCATGGCGCAGTGCGGTACGGGTGATGACCTCGGCCAGTTGATCTTCCGGGGATTCGTCGGGATGCCGACGGTCACCGTAGGTCGACTCCACCAGCAGATAATCGGCCTGTTCGATCGTCTCCGGGGCAAACATCAATGGATCGTTCGGCCGCCCCAGATCCCCGGAGCACACCAGGGTCATGCCATCAGCGACGATTTCCACGATCGCTGCGCCCAGAATATGCCCGGCACCGCGCAACAGAATGCTCATCCCCGGGACAATGTCGAGCCGGTGGTGCAATTGCACCGGCCGCAGTAATTTCAATGCCCGCTCAGCGTCTTGCTCGGTGTACAGCGGCAAGGCCGGGGTGTGTTTGGAGAAGCCGTGGCGATTGGCGAACTCGGCCTCTTCTTCCTGCAAGCGGCCGCTGTCGCACAGCAGGATTTTCACCAATTCACAGGTGGCTGGCGTCGCATATACAGGGCCGCGATAACCGTTGCGAACCAACACCGGCAGGTAGCCGCTGTGATCCAGATGCGCGTGGGTCAGCACAATGGCTTCGAGGTCGCGAACCGGCAGCTGGAACGGGTCCCAGTTGTGCAAGCGCAGTTGTTTATAGCCCTGGAACAGGCCGCAATCGATCAGCACATGCTGGTCGCGATGTTCCAGCAGGTACTTGCTGCCCGTGACCGTGCCCGCAGCACCGAGAAATGTCATTCGCATGGCCGTTTCCTTGCGCATTTATGGAGCGCTATTGATCGCTCCTTTACGCCCATGGGCGGTTGATTTTTATCAACCGAGGCCACACGGGTTGATCTTTTCAGTCGAGCCGGGGCAATGGCTTGACGATCGTCAGGCTGCAAGGTGACCGGTTCAACACACTTTCTGCCGTGCTGCCGATGAATATATCGATCCCGCGATGGTAGGTCGTTCCCAGCACCACCATGTCGAAAGCACGTTGTTGTGCGAAACGGGCAATCACCTCGGGGGGAGCGCCGGGCAACAGATGACGCTGTTGTTTCTCGATTCCGTAGCGTTCGGCAAGCGCCTCAAAGGCCTCCAACTGAGCATCACTGACCGCGTCTCTCAAACTGCCACCCAGTGTCGCTGTCGGCACATTCACTTGCGCCTCCCCCAACTCCGACCAGCCGCTGACATTGAGCAGGTGCAAGGTAGCACCGCAAGATTCGGCCAGGCTCGATGCGAGGTCGAGAATCCGGTCATTGAGCCCTTGGGTCAGCTCCTCCAGATGGGACAAATCGATGGTCGCCAGTATGCTCAACGGCTTGGGATTGATGGCATCGATGACCAGGTGCAAGGGCGCCGGACAGTCGCGCAGCAACTGCCAGTCCAGAGGCCGATGGAAGGCGCGATCGAGCGCCGATACGCGGTGGGTGTCCTTGATCACCAAGTCTGCATGGAAGTCATTCACGTACTCCAGCAGATGCGCCAGGGTCGGTCTGGCCCACACCACTTCAGTGGTCACCTGCGCGCCTTCGCATCGTTGAAACCGGGCTTGCTGCTCCAGCCATTGACGATGTACCTGCAAGTAACCTTCCCGCGCCTGGGCCATTGCGTCGTGGTCAAACAAACCGGCCGCCGCCAGCGCCTGGACATAATCGAAAGCGACAATGTGCAACACCGCACCGGTTGCACAGGCCAAGGCCCGCGCCCGTTCGAACGCCGGGGTGCGGATCATTTCGGTCGGGGCAATCAATAGCAAACGTTGAATTTTCACCCTCACCCACCTCGTCTGGATAGCTTCAGGTTGAGACTCAAGTATCGAGGGGCTCTGGCCATGAGGCTCTGATTTTTATCAACTAATGGCCGGTCAGGCATCGGCTTGGCGCCCGACGCTTGAACCCGGCTGCCTGACCGCCAATAGGCTGCCCGGCACCGAGTACAGCGCCCGCTCTGTATTGCTGCCGATCAAACGGTCGATCCCCACGCGATGTACCGTGCCCATCACCACCACATCCGCCAGGTATTGCTCGACAAACTCACTGATCACCGGCACCGGCAAGCCCATGACAAAGTGCCGACGCTCGGGAGGAACACCGTAACGATCCGCCAGGGTGATAAACGCCCGGTGCAGGGATTCACGCAATTCTTCGGCGAAGTCCACCCCCCAGCCACCGGCGATCAGCGGCGCATCGCCATTGAATGCCGGCGACAAGTCGTAGGCGTACAGCAGGTGCAGCGGTGCGTCGCACTGCAGCGCCAGTGCGTTGGCCGTCTGGATGATGGTGTCGTTCAAGCCACTGATTTGCGTCGCCGGATCGAACGGGTCCACGGCGGCCACGACCCGGTGCGGCAGTGCGTAACGGATCTGGTTGACCAAGTGCACCGGGATCGGACATTCGCGAAGCAGGTGGCAATCGAGCGGGGTGATGAACACCCGTTTGAGCGCCGGCTCCAGGGTGACGTCCTTGATCAGCAGGTCGGGCTTGAGGTCTTCGATTGTCTTCAAAATGTCCAGCAGCGGATGGGTGGTGAAGACGGCCTCAACGGTCACGTCCACACCCTGCCCGCTAAGCCGCTCGACCTCGTCGGCCACCCAACGATGACAGTGGCGCAGATAACGCTGATACCCCGCCTCGTCGATTTTTTCTTCCCATAAATGAACAATCGGTGCCGGATCGACAAAGGCCCGCACATCCAGCGCGGCCCCGCTCGCCTTGGCCAGCGCAACGGCACGGAGCAAGGCAGGGGACTGATGCAGGGTCCGGTCGGCAATCAGCAACAAACGTTGATATTGACCCATCTCACACCTCCGCTCGAAACCGGTCCTTACGCGCCGGCATGGGCCAAGACTGCGCTCGTTACCCCCTCCCCCAGGTTGATTTACATCAAATACCCGCCAATGAACGCCCTCATGACGGGTGTCTGATCCAGATCAGATTCAACGGCTGCCAGCAGGGTAAAAAGGTATCGACCGCGTGACTGATTTCCACGCATCCGCTTTTCAAACAGAATGGAGGACCGTCCATGCTCACAGTCAAAGACCACAATGATCGGGCCGCGGCCGCCTATGCCGCAGTCACCGGAAAGTACTGGATCGAAGCGCTCAAGGACGGCCGCCATGTGCTGATCCGGCCACTGCTGGAAAAGGACCGCGAACTTGAATACGCCTTCATCAAGCGCCTGTCACCCGAGTCCCGGCACATGCGTTTTCTCGCGCAGATCAACGAGCCCGGCGCCGCCATGCTCGATCAGTTGATGGACACCGACAACAAACAGCGCATGGCCTACATCGCGCTGGTTCACGAAAACGGCAAATTGATCGAAATCGGCGTCAGTCGCTACGCCGCCACAGCGGAACATGAGTGTGAGTGCGCGGTGACGGTCGCTGATGAATGGCAGCACTTGGGCCTGGGCACCATTTTGATGGAACATCTGATCAAGGCGGCCCGCAGAAACGGTTTTAATCAGATGTATTCGATCGACGCCGCAAGCAACACCCTCATGCGCGACCTGACCAAAGCCTTGGGTTTCGAGCGGCACAATGATCCCAACGACAGTCGCCAGGTCATTCATCGTCTGTATATGTCGTAAAGCCGATTGCCCCACGACGTACCGGCCAACAGTCCGCCGTGGGGCAAGTCAATGTTCAGGGTCATAACGACCTGTCGGGTTTGATCGCCAGCACACTGCAAGGGGCTCGGTGCAAGAGCTGTTCGGCAGTCGTCCCCAATAGCTTGCTCAACCCCGAGTGCTGCACCGTCCCCATCACAATGACATCGGTGTGATGGTCCTCGGCGAACTTGCAAATACTCGGCAATGGCACACCTTCGATGAAGTGCCGACGCTCCGACGGCACGCCGTGACGCTCGGCCAGCGCCGTAAACGTCTGGTGTTGCGCCGTGCCCATGGCTTCGTAAAGACCGGAGGCCAACGGGAGTGCGCCAACGCCCATGTCCAGGGCATACACGGCCGTCCAGTCATACACATGCACCAACTCGATTTGCGCCTCGCACTGTTCAGCCAGCTTGGTGGCGGCGTCGATAATCTGGTCATTGAATACCAGGTCCTGCTCTTCGCTACGCAACACATCGACGATGGCCAGCACGTTACGTGGCCGCGCGTTCCGGGCGTTGGTCACCAGATGCACCGGCACCGGGCAATCGCGCAACAACTGCCAATCCAGCGGTGTGAAAAACACCCGTTTCAACGCCGACTCTTCCTGGGCGTCCTTGATGATCAGACTCAGCGACATCTCGTTGACGAATTGCAGGATTTCCTCGTAAGGGTGCTGTACCCACACCACCTCGCTGGTGACCTCGACGCCGTGTTTGCTTATCAATTGGGCTTGCTCGGCAAGCCATTGCCGATGGGTTTGCAAATAGCCTTCCCGGGCCTGGGCAATTTGCTCGGGGGCGAACAGGCCGGCGACGGCCAAGGCCTGCAAGTAATCGAATGCCACGATGTGCAGCGGCGATTGCATCGCGCGGGCCAACGCGGCGGCCCGGTCGAACGCCGGAGTACGGGTCATGGAATGGGGGGCGATCAACAGTAAACGCTGAGTCTGCGACATGGGACACCTCGGCACGCGGCCATCTCGATGCAATGAGTAGAACCCTAGAGTGATCGCGACAGATTCGGGCGACTTGATCTTTGTCAGCTACAGCGCGCGTATGCACGTTAATGCAGCAACATGCCCGCCCACATTGCCAACGTCAGCAAGACCTGGCCGGGAATGATATACGCGGCGAACCGTCGCCCGCCGCTGACCCAGGCCACCAGGCATTTGCTCAGGGAGTTACTGCTGACGGCAACCAGCGTGGGCCCGGCAATGGCGTCGAACGGCAACAGCCCGGCCTTGGCCAGAGCGGCAATGGACGCCGTCGAAGAATGGGCATCGGCGAAACCGGTGAGCGTCGTCGTGACCATCACGCCCACTTCACCAAAGTGGCTGAGCACCATCGAAGACACAAAGGTGATGCCGGTCATGGTCAGTGTGATGACCAACGCCAGCTTGAGGTTGAATGCACCGCCGACCTTGACCGGCTGATGGGCGTCACTCGCAGGTTGCGGGAACATCAGGCTCAGGCCATACAGCGCCGTGGCGGCGGCACCACACAACAGCGGTCCCCACATGTGCCGCAACAAACCGGTGTCGACCGCTCCCAGGATCAGGCCGACCTCAATGATGGTGGCCAGGTTGGACAGCATCGCTGCCGCGCTCAGGATTTTGATGTTGCCTGGCTCCTTGGCGGCAAGATGCCCCATCGCGGCGATGGTCGCGATGCTGGAAGCGAATCCGGAAGCGATGGCGCTGACTGCATAGCCGTAACGCGCGCCCAGGATACGAACGGCAATATGCCCTATCGCTCCGACGGCCATCAGCAACACGGTCAAGCTGCAAATGGTGCGCAGATTGATAGAGGCATACGGACCGATAAAACGGTCAGGCGCCAATGGCAACACCACCAGCGCGGCGACCAACAGCACCAGACCGTCGCGCATTTCCGCTTCAGTCAATTGGCTACGCGCAAAGTGGTGCAGCTTTTGACGATACGTCAGCAGCCCCGCCACCACCACACCAATGGCAATGGCCAACTCCGGCGCGGTGCCACACCACGCCCCCAATACCAACACCGTGAATAACGCCACTTCACTGGTGACACCAGGATCATGGCTCAGGCTTCGCCAGTAAGCCACGGTGACCAGCAAGGCCAGACAGATCGCCATGGTGCCCAACAGCAGACCGCCACCGACCTGCATCGCCACATACCCCAGCAATGCGGTGATCGCAAATGTGCGTAATCCGGCACAGGCGCGACTATCCCCCCGCCCCTTGTGCCGTTCACGTTCAAGGCCGATGAGCATGCCGATCCCCAGCGCAGCTGCCGCCCCTGCCAGGCCCAAGGTGTCGTTCATGTGATTCCTGTCCGGGTAAGCCACAACCCCAAGACTGCACCGGCATGACGCAGCAGAGGTTGATAGTGGTCAATGTTTTATAGATGGACGTGGCGCACCCCGCCACACGTCGGGACGCAGGGCTGGATCACTCGCCAGATTGATAAAGATCAATCCCGCCCCCTCGGTCAACGGCAGGATAAAAGCCAGAGGACCACTGCCCAAACGCAGGGGTGCCAGTGAGTACAGGAATATCTACGATTATTGACGGGAGTTTGGTCATGTCTGAGCAATTACGCTTCATGCTGGTCGTCTCGCCCCTTATGGAAAACAGCCCCGCGTTCGACCGCGCCGCTGCATTGGCCAAGGCCTCGGACGCAGCCCTGCACATCGTCGCCTTCGATTACCTGCAAGGCTTGGCAACGGCGAGCATGGTCAACGAACAAGCGCTGGAGGAGATGCGGCTGGGGTATGTCGAGCGCCATCGGCAATGGCTCGAAGAACAGGCTCGTCCCTTGCGTAAAATCGGGGTGCCCGTCACCACGGAGGTGATTTGGGTTGAACGACCTTTGCAGGAAATCCTCATTCATCTCAAAGAACAACCCATGGCGGTACTGATCAAGGCACTGGAATACGAGTCGCTGCTGTCACGCATCATGTTCACCCCCCTGGATATCCATTTGCTGCGTGAATGCCCGGTGCCGCTGCATTTTGTCAGCCACGTGAAGCACGCGCTGCCGCGCAGAATCGTCGCCGCGGTCGATCCCTTCCATAGCAATACCCAGTACAAGGATTTCAACGACAGGATTTTGCGCGAGGCCTCAAAACTGGCCAGCGCCTGTAACGCTCAACTCGACGTGATCTACGCCCACGACCTTTCATCCATCAGCGCAGACGAGTTCGATTACGACAGTAGTTCAGCACTGTTTTCCCCAGGCAAAGCCAAGACGTTATTTGATGCTCAGGCCGATGCCTTCCGCGAACTGGCCGAGCGCAATGGTATTGCGCCAGAGCAACAGCACATGATCATGGGCAACCCGACCAAGGTCCTTACCCAATACGCCGACGCCTACGACATCGACGTGATTTTCATGGGCCGGGTCGGCCACCGAGGCGTGGGCCGATTGGTGGGCAGCACGGTGGAGCATCTGCTGTACAAAATGCCGTGCAGTGTCTGGGTGGTTTCACCTGAGGAACTGTAGAGCGCTATTTCGTGCCGAACTGCCCGGCATGGATCAGGAGAACATCGAGCTCAAACTGTCCAACGGTTGTCTGATCATTAAAGGAGGCCGTCGACATGACACGACGCAGCACTGCACGTCGACTAACCCGACATTATGGGGATGACGTTCATGAACACACCTTCCCAAAACATGCTGAACCAACTGTATGGCACGCATACCCACATAGACGAGGCGTCCATCGTCCCGCTCCTGCGTCAATACGCCGAACCCCTGCCGGAACTGAACTCACAAGCCTTTGGTGAAATGTTCGACCGCTACGCGGATGCGCGCGTGGTGATGATCGGTGAAGCCAGCCATGGCACCAGTGATTTCTATCGGACCCGGGCAGCGATTACCCAACGGCTGATCGAGCAGCACGGGTTCAATATCGTGGCCGTTGAAGCAGACTGGCCAGACGCGGGTCATGTGGACCGTTACGCCCGGGGGCTGGCACGCTCGGCCTGGGCACGCCACATTTTCAGCCGGTTCCCGACCTGGATGTGGCGCAACACCGATGTGAAAGCGTTCACCCATTGGCTGCATCAGTACAACCACCAACACGCGCCTGAACAGCGCGTCGAGTTTCGCGGTCTGGACGTTTACAGTTTGCGCAATTCCATCCACGAGGTTCTGGGCTATCTGGACCGTGTCGACCCGCAGCTGGCACACGAAGCTCGGCGTCGCTATGGCTGTTTGACCCCGTGGCAGGATGATCCTGCGCTGTACGGCCACTTTGTCGAACGCGACGGAATCATGCCCTGCGAGCATGCAGTGGTCGAACAGCTCAATGCCATGCTGGCCGAGCAATTGGCCGGGGCCATCAAAGATGATGAAGCGTTCTTCGATGCGACCCAGAACGCCCGGGTCATCCAGGCGGCGGAACAATATTACCGAGCGATTTATCGAGGTTCGACGGCCTCCTGGAACCTGCGCGACAGGCACATGTTCGACACATTACGTGCGCTGCTCGAACACCGCGGCCCGCAAGCCAAGGCCGTGGTGTGGGCGCACAACTCCCATATCGGCAATGCGGCCGCCACGGAAATGGGCTGGAAGGGTCAGTTCAATATCGGTCAGCTGTGCCGCAATGCCTATGGGCGCGATGTGGTTCTGATCGGCATGAGCACCGACCATGGCCAAGTGGCCGCGGCCAATGACTGGGATGGCGAGATGCTTATCAAGGACATCCGGCCGTCTCGGCCAGACAGTTGGGAGCGCAAGTTCCTCGACGCCGGTGTCCCGGCTTCATTGACCGACTGGCGGGATCCACAGCGAAA
Source organism: Pseudomonas sp. GGS8 (assembly GCF_024168645.1). Lineage (NCBI taxonomy): Bacteria > Pseudomonadati > Pseudomonadota > Gammaproteobacteria > Pseudomonadales > Pseudomonadaceae > Pseudomonas > Pseudomonas sp. GGS8. Next base: position 6,386,588 of record NZ_JALJWF010000001.1, read on the forward strand.
AGAGCTGCGCCGGGCCTTGTCCAAACCTCTGCTGGAGCGGGCCATCGGTGTGATCTATCGACCCGCCAGCGAGCGCAGCAGCCACTACTTCGAATCAGTGCTGAGCGAACAATTCGACGCCATGGTCTGGATTGAACAGACGCAACCGGTAACGGCATTGCCGCTGCCGAAAAGCCAGGCGCTGGAACCGGAAGACGAAACCTTTCCATTCGGCATATGACAGGCATCAGACGGTGGTTGTCGGCTTTGGATGACTACCGTCGCAAATACTGCTCGAACCAGTCGCCGGCCAGTCTGGCGACTTCTTCGAGGGTTCCTGCCTCTTCAAAAAGATGTGTCGCGCCCGCCACCACTTCCAGGCGCTGCTCGCACTGCAAGGCGCGACCGCTTTGCACATTGAGATTGAGCACCGCCGGATCCAGCTCACCGACAATCTGCAAGGTCGGGGCCTTCACGCGGGACAGCGCCGCACCCGCCAGATCGGTCCGCCCTCCCCGGCTCACCACCGCATGCACCACGTCCGCCCGCTCGGCCGCGGCCAATAGCGCCGCCGCTGCACCGGTGCTGGCGCCGAACAATCCGATCGGTAGCGGTTGCAGTTCGGCGTCCCGGCCAATCCAGTCGATCACCTTCACCAGTCGGCTGGACAGCAGCGCAATATTGAAACGCAATTCCCGGGTCTGGTTGTCCAGGTATTGCTCCGGTTCCGTGAGCAGATCGAACAGCAACGTGCCCAACCCCCGCTGAGCCAGAGAGAGTGCGACCTGTTGATTGCGCGGGCTTGAACGACCACTGCCGCTGCCATGAACGAACACCACCAGGCCGCCAGCGTGCACCGGCAGACGCAGGTCGGCAGACAGCTCCACGTTCCCCAGGTCGAGCTTTCGATAGCGAGGCTCAAACATCGGAATCCTCCTGACCGCAAACACGCGTAGCGGATTCTCTGCGCCAGGCCCGTTGCAAACGATCGATGACTTCTTCATCCGAGGTCTGGGAAAAATTCATGTACCAATTGCCGATCGACATCAACCACTCGGGGGTGAGCGGACAGATCACCTCATCGACTTCGCTATACAGCGCCTCTACCGTCTCGGGTGGCGCCACCGGCACGGCGACGACAATACGCGACGGTGCTTGCAGGCGCACCGCCTGTACCGCCGCCATCATTGAAGCCCCGGTCGCCAGGCCATCGTCGACCAGAATCACCACCTGATCCTTGAGCGCCACGGGGGCACGCGAGCCCCGGTACAGGCGCTCGCGACGCAACAGCTCCTGGGTTTCCCGTGCCACCACGTTATCGAGCGTGCGCTGATCGATGCGGTTCGCCCGCAGCGTATCGTCATTGACGATCTGGATGCCGCCACTGGCAATCGCGCCCATGGCGAACTCCTGATGGAATGGCACCCCCAGCTTGCGGACCAGCATCAGGTCCAGGCGAACCTCCAGGGCCGTGGCAATTTCATAGGCAACCGGCACGCCGCCACGGGGCAAGGCGAGAACGATGACATCGGGTCGATGAGCGTATTTGAGCAGCGGCTCCACCAGCCGTCGACCGGCATCCACCCGGTCACGCAAGAGGGTTTGCGTCGAGGGACTCTGAATCACTTGAAAACCTCCCCAGGCGATCACACCTGTCGGTTCATATCACACAGCCTTGACCTCTCCACGTCCTTGCGGGATCAAGCATCAGCTTTCATTAAAAGTCCTCCGCTGGAGTCTCCTTGTCGTTGATTTTTATCAAGCTCGCGCGCAAGGCCCGCCATGGACGCGCAAGGGTTTGGCATTTCTCATTTCGCCGTTGTTGATCAATATCAATCAGGCTTGGGCTGAATGGATTACGTTGCCAATAGTGGAAAGCGCCGCGCCGCAGCGGCTCTCTGTGGGAGACTGCAATCACTTAAGCCAGAATGCGATCTGTAGCAGCTGGCGAAGCCTGCGTTCGGCAGCTGCTACAAAGAATGCGTCGCGGCTGAAATTGCTTAAGTGAACAGCATTACCCTTACGAAACGGAGTTTTGTATTGAGGTCTGGCGTCATGGCGCCGCGCGATGACGGGCAACGGTTGCAGCGTAATCGAACAGTGAATACCGCTTACTGTTTGCTTGTGTCGTCCTGCTCGCCTTGCATCATTCGCGGTCTGAACATGTGCATCGGCATCTGCCAACGGTCATCGCCAAAGAGCCGGTGATGCACCACCGTCCAGAACAGATCGAAAATGGTTTTCTGCTCAGCATCCAAAACCTCGTAGAAGGTTTTGGTACGCACCAGCGCAGCATCCAGGCGCTCCAGATGCGCCTCCATCCACTTGGTTTGTGCGCGCAAACGCTCTATCTCTCTGGCCATTCTTTCGGGGGTCGTTTCATCCATCGACGCCGTCTTCGTGCTCGCCATTTCATCACGTCCGGCCTTGGCCTTTTCCTGATGCTGATTGGCGTCCGTCATGACCCCCGTGGCCCATGTGCCCCAGGCGGCCATTTGCTCCGGCTTGAGATTGAGCTTGCCCTTGAGATCGTCCAGGGTCTGTTGCGTGTATTTGACCCAATCGAAATCCTGAGAACGATGATACATGCCACCTTGCGCAGGCATCGGTGGGTTGGCGAAGACGCTGGAGGATGGCACCAGCAACACGCTTGCCGCCATCAACATGCATTGGCCGATCAGGCTTGATCTGTTCATTTCAGTTCATCTCGACACCGTGGTGTTGATTCGAGCATAGGAGTCGGCCGGAGGGAGTATCTGATCCACATCAGAAAACAGACAGGCGGCCGAGCAAGCGGATAGACGGTCGAGTGGCCCCCGTCATTGGAAAAGCAGCCAGCAATCGTTATCGGCGGTGCTGTCACCCAATCCAGCGGATCACTGGCTCCTTCCGGGGGACGGGTACGGGCGCGGGCGGCCCGAGATCGCTTTATCGATGTTCATGGGGGGCATACCTCAAAAGAGTGTCATATCCTTTATAAAGTCATTCGCCCACGAGGGCTTGCTGTTGATCTAAATCTAATCAAGGCACAACCGGCCTCCCGTTTTGTCTGACGACTCGCCCCCTCGGAGCGAACCACATTGCGCGAAATTGATCTGCATCAGATAGACGATGAACGCTCAATACACACTGGATGCGTCTGGCTCGCTCTCGCGACAGGCAACGCGAGTGAAAACGGCTTGCGCAGGAGCGCTGACATGTGCGGGAAGATCATGGTGTGTATCGGTGGCAGCGTCGCGTTGCGGCTGCTGATCCGCGTCATGTTGGTGTGCGTCTGCGCACTGGCCTGGGGCGCGGACGGCGCCGCACAGAGCGCCGAACCACGCGTCACGATCCTCGTTTACCACCGGTTCTCGGACACGGCCGACGACTCGATGACCGTGCGCATGAGCACCTTCGAAACCCAGTTGCGCGTCCTGCACGAGCACGGTTATCACATTGTGTCGCTGCGCGAGGTGGTCGACTGGCTGCGTAATCCCGATGCGACATTAGCGTCGAAGCCGGTGGTGATCACCGTCGACGACGGGCATCGTTCGGTGTTCGACAAACTGCTGCCCGTGGTGCTGCGCGAGCGTTTTCCGGTGACCCTGTTTATCTATCCATCGGCAATCTCGAACGCGTCCTATGCACTGACCTGGGAGCAATTGCGCACCCTGAAACAGACCGGACTCATCGACATCCAGTCGCATACGTACTGGCATCCCAATTTCAACGTCGAGCGCAGGCACCGCACACCGGCGGATTTCCAGCAATTCGTCCGTACCCAACTGCAAAAATCACGTCAACGCATCGAGTCGCAAACCGGTGCGCAGCAGGTCGACATGCTCGCGTGGCCGTTCGGTATCTACGACGACGAGTTGATCGCACTCGCCTCCGACGAGGGTTACGCAGTGGCCTTCACACTAGACGCGCGCAAGGCCGATCGGCACGCGCGACTACTCGCCCTGCCGCGCTTTCTGATGAGTGACGCCTACGGCGCACGGGCGTTCGCGCAGCTGCTCGGCGAACCGAACACTGCGCCGACACCCGCAGAGGGGAACCCGCGATGACCTTCATCCGCGCGCTGAGGCGCTATGCGATCCCGGCGCTACTCGCCGTCACTGCCCTGCTGACCGGGCGAGGCGCACTGGCCGTCACCGGTGTGGTGCTCGACTCGAGCACGCAGAACCCGCTCGCCGACGCAATCATCACGACATCGGCCGGCGTGATGCGTACCGACGAAAACGGACGGTTCGAGACGGCCGAGGCAGTCGAGAGTGTCGCCGCCCGCGCCCCTGGGTATTTGCGCACCGAGGCCAAAGTGGGCGACGACACGTCCGTGACGCTCGCACTGACCCCGTTTCGCCCCAAAGCGGTCTATCTGTCGGTGTTCGGCGTGACCAGTTCGACCCTGCGCAACAACGTTGTCAGCCTTACGGAAAACACCGAGATCAATGCATTGGTGATCGACGTCAAGGGTGACCGTGGCCTGACGCCCTATCGCAGTGTGGCGCGCGAGACGATCGGCGCCGCAGCCCATCTGACTACACGGGCACCTCAGATGCGCGACTTTCCGGCGTTGCTTGCCAAGCTGCATGCCCAACACCTGTACCTGATCGCACGCATCGTGGTGTTCAAGGACGATCCACTTGCCGATGCTCATCCGCAGTGGAGCGTGCACACCGCCGATGGCCAGCCGTGGCGGGATCTCGAAAAGCTGCAATGGATGGATCCGTTTTCGCACGAGGTCTGGCAGCACAATCTCGATATCGCCGAGGAGGCCGCGCGGATGGGTTTCGACGAGATTCAGTTCGACTATGTGCGTTTTCCCGACAAGAGTGGGCTACGCTTTGCCCTCCCCAACAACCGCGCCAACCGGACGGCGGCGATCATCGGCTTTCTGCAGGCCGCACACGCGCGGCTCGCGCCCTACAACGTGTTCATCTCCGCAGACATCTTCGGCTACGTCTGCTGGAACCTCGACGATACGGCGATCGGGCAACAAATCGAACTGCTGGGCGCGGAGCTCGACTACATTTCTCCGATGTTGTACCCGTCCGGTTTCACATGGGGGCTGCCGGGCTTTACCAACCCGACAGCCGACCCCGACCAGATTGTCAGGCGTACCCTGACTGAGGCGATGAAGCGCACCCATCTGCCGGGCGTGCGCTTTCGTCCTTGGCTCCAGGCCTTTCGCGACTATGCCTTCGATCGTCGCCTGTTTGACGCCGCCGCGATCAGTGCGCAGGTTAACGCCGCCAATGCAGCCGGCACCGATGGATGGATGTTATGGAACCCACGCAATCACTACGATGCCGCCGATCTGCCACAGCGCTGAAGCGCTGGGCGATGCTGCTTGGCCTGGCGATGGCGGCGCACATGGCCTGCGCCGCCGATCTCGACGCGACGACGCGCCTGCAAGCCACACAGATCGTCGAGGGCCAGATCGCTGCCGGACGCGTTCCGGGGGCGGTTGTCCTGATCGGTGACTCCACGCAGGTGTTCTATCGCCAGGCCTTTGGACAACGCACGACGACGCCCCCCCGCGAGCCGATGACGCTGGACACCGAGTTCGATCTGGCATCGCTGACCAAGGTCGTCGCGACCACCACGGCCATCCTGCAACTGGCCGAAACGGGCCGCATCAACCTGGACGCACCCGTTGCGCGGTATTGGCCGGCCTTTGGGTCGCACGACAAAGCAGCGGTGAAGGTGCGTGACCTGCTTGCGCACACGTCCGGACTGCGGCCAGATTTACCTGGGCGGCCAACCCGTGCGGGCCGGGAAGCTGTGTTAAGCGCCATCGCGGCGCAGCGGCTGCGCAACGCACCGGGTGCCCAAGTCATTTACAGTGACCTGAATTTCGTGGTGCTCGGCGAGCTGGTCGAGCGCATCACCCACAGCCCGCTTGACGTCTATTGTCAGGCTCACATCTTCGGGCCGCTGGGTATGCGCGACACGGTTTTTCTGCCGGATGCCCAGCGAGCGATACGCAGCGCACCGACACTCGCCACCAAGGCCGGCACGCTCCGGGGGCGCGTGCATGATCCGACGGCGCAATGGATGGACGGCGTCTCGGGCAACGCCGGGCTGTTTTCCACGGCGGACGATCTCGCGCGTTTCGCACAGATGGTGTTGAACCAGGGGCGCGCAGGCAGCCGACAGATCCTGCGGCCGGCGAGCATCGCCGCCCTGGCGAGCGCCGCTTCGCCGTTCGACAGCGTGCCGTGGCGCGGCCTTGGCTGGGAACTGGCCGCACCGTTCGTGCCGAACCATGATCGTCTGCCGCCGATTGGCGTCATCGGCCATACCGGATACACCGGCACGGGGCTGTGGATTGATCTGGTGACCCGCCAATTCATCGTCATCCTGAGCAACCGGGTGTATCCCGATGACCGCGGTGATGCTCGCCCGCTTCGTGCGCAATTGCTTGCACTGATGGCCAGTCGCGGGGCAGCTGCAAGCGGCGCGCAAATCGGCCGGTTGCTGCCCTCCGCGTTGCCGGCGCTGCGTGCCGCCGATCGCCTGCCCACCTCGACGGGCCCGGTGCAGACAGGCATTGACGTGCTTGAGGCACAGCAATTTGCCCCGCTCGCCGGCATGCGCGTGGGCTTGATCACCAATCGCAGCGGATTCGATGCCAAAGGTCGACGCACCGTCGACATCCTCGCCCACGCGCCAGGCATCAGGCTGGCGGCGCTGTTTTCGCCGGAACATGGGCTGAACATCGACGTGGACGAGCGGGTCGGTGACACCCGCGACCCGGCGACGGGCCTCACCGTGCACAGTCTCTACGGCGCAACGCGGCGCTTCCCGGCCGGTTCGCTCAAAGGGCTGGATGCGCTGATCTTCGATATTCAGGACGCCGGCGTGCGCTTCTTCACCTACGAGACGACACTCGGCTACGCACTCGAAGCCGCCGCAGCACAAGGCATTGCGCTGTACGTACTGGACCGGCCCAACCCACTCGGCGCACAGCGCTTCGGCGGCCCGGTAATGGACAGTCGCCGCGAATCGTTTACCGGCTATTTCCCTGCACCGCTGCAGCCCGGCATGACCGTCGGCGAGCTGGCGCGTCTATTCAACCGCAACAAGCACATTGGTGCGGATCTGCGTGTGGTGCCGATGCAGGGATACCGGCGCGCGATGACCTTTGCCGACACCGGGTTGGGATGGGTGCCGCTCTCGCCGAACCTGCGCACGCTCTCCCAGCTGGACCTGTACCCGGATATCGGTTTGCTCGAAGGTGCGAATCTGAGTGTGGGGCGCGGCACACCGCACCCGTTCGAGTGGGTTGGCGCACCGTGGATCGACGCAACCCGGCTCGCCAATGCGCTGAATGCGTTTGATGTCGGCGCGCATTTCGAGCCGATCGACTTCGTCCCCACCGAATCAAACTGGCACGGTCGGCTCTGCCATGGTGTGAGCATCACCCGCATCCAAACGCCTGCGCAACGTCCCGTAGCCAGCCTGGGATTGACGCTACTCGCCACCCTGCACACGCTTTATCCCCACGTACTCGACCTGGTGGCGACCCGCGATTCGATCGGCTCGCAAAGCGTGTGGCAGGCGATTCGCGACGGCGCGACACCTGACACGGCGCAGGCACTCGACGCGGTGCCGCTTGCGCGCTTCGCACGGTTACGGCAAGAGAGCTTGCTGTATTGAGCTGCCCGCAACGTCATCCATTGCCGATGGATGGCGCCCTGCGCGAGGGAGACGCTGAAGCAGGCTATCTTTATTAAACGGGTTGGCCGCTGGCTTACCGATATGCGTTTCCACTCTGAGCCAAGGCCATGAAAAAGAACGACCGGTGGAACCTGTCCTACTTGGCAATCGCTTTTATCGTCATGGGCCTCATGCAGGTTTTCTTTGTCGAGCGCCAAGCGGTGCAGCCCCTCCCCTACAGCCAGTTCATGCAATTGTTGAACGAGCAGAAAGTCAGTGATTTGCAGATCGACAAGGACCGGATCAGCGGCAAATTGGTGGAGCCCATCGACGGACGCGACCGGTTCTCTACGGTGCGGGTCGATCCGTCGCTGGCGACCGAACTCTCCCAATCGGGCGTCGGCTTTACCGGAGTCAACGAAAACACCTTTATGAACAGCCTGTTGGGCTGGTTGTTGCCGTTCATAATGATCATGGTGTTCTGGCATTTCCTGTTTCGCGGGATGGCGGACAAACAAGGCCTTGGCGGGTTGATGAATGTCGGCAAGTCGCGGGCCAGGATCTTTGTCGAACGCGACACTGGGGTGACCTTCGCCGATGTCGCGGGCATCGACGAAGCCAAGGCCGAACTGGTGGAAATCGTCTCGTTCCTCAAGGACAAGGCCCGATATGCACGCCTGGGCGCACACATTCCCAAGGGCACCTTGCTGGTCGGCCCACCAGGCACCGGCAAGACCCTGGTGGCCAAAGCCATCGCCGGTGAAGCCGGCGTGCCGTTTTTCTCGATTTCGGGGTCCGAATTTGTCGAAATGTTCGTCGGGGTCGGCGCGGCCCGGGTCCGCGACCTGTTCGAGCAGGCACGCCAGGCATCGCCCTGCATCATCTTCATCGATGAACTCGACGCGCTGGGCAAGATGCGTGGCGTCGGCGTGTTAGGCGGCAATGACGAAAAAGAACAGACCCTCAACCAGTTACTGGCCGAACTGGACGGCTTCGACCCCCGTGAGGGCGTGGTGTTACTGGCCGCGACCAACCGGCCGGAGGTTCTTGATCCGGCGCTGTTGCGGGCCGGGCGCTTCGACCGGCAGATTCTGATCGACCGCCCCGATCGCAAAGGGCGGCAGTCGATTCTTAAGGTTCATCTGAAGAAAATCACCGTGGAACCAGGCCTCGATAGCGCACGTATCGCCGAGATCACCACCGGTTTCACCGGCGCCGACCTGGCCAACCTGGTGAACGAAGCGGCCATCGTCGCCACCCGTCGCGCCGCCGAGGCGGTCAGCCTGAACGACTTCACCGCCGCGGTAGAGCGCCTTGTCGCAGGGCTCGAACGCAAAAGCAGCCTGCTCGATCCCGACGAGCGCCGGGTGGTGGCCTATCATGAGATGGGGCATGCGCTGGCCGCCAGCAGCCTGCCGGCCATGGACCCGGTGCATAAAGTCTCGATCGTGCCCCGCGCCATCGGCTCGCTGGGCTATACCTTGCAGCGACCGACCGAGGATCATTTCCTGATCAGTTGCCAGACGCTCAAGGACCGGATTGTCGTGCTGATGGCCGGGCGCGCCGCCGAGGACCTTGTCTATGGCCAGATTTCCACCGGGGCCGCCGACGATCTGGGCCGCGCGACGGATATCGCCCGGCAACTGATCACCCGCTTCGGCATGAGCCCCGAGCTCGGCCAGTCGGTGCTGGAGAAGCAAACCCCAACGTACCTGGGAGATCGCATGGCCACGATGGGCGAAAAGGATTATTCGGAACAGACCGCTCGGGAAATCGACCTGGGTATTCGCGCCCTGCTCGATGAAGCCTACCAACGGGCCAAGGCGCTGCTCCAGGGTCGTCGGGCCGACCTGGATGAGGGGGCCCGCCTGTTGCTGGAAAAGGAAACCCTCACACCCGAGGAGTTCCCGCCGCTGATGCCATTCAAGCCCACCCCGGCATTACCAGCACCGTGACACTGCGATCAATCGCCCGCAGACGGCGCCCTGCCCTAATTGCCTGCCCCAATCGCTGAAGGCCCATCATGTTCGCAGTCACGCTAATCAACACGTTAGTGGTGATCATCACGGTGGTGATCCACTACGAATGCCTGTTGCGCCTGAACGATTGGCTGCCCAGGCTCAAACTCTGGAGCCGCTTTCGGATCGTCGTCGGGGTATTCGGTGCGATGGCGGCCCATGCGATAGAAGTCTGGTGTTTCGCGCTGGTCTATTACCTGCTGATCCGCTCCGGTGAATGGGGCAGCCTGAGTGGCAATTTCGATGGCTCGTACATGGACTGCGTGTACTTTTCCTTCACCACGTTCACCACCATCGGTTTCGGCGACATTTCACCCATGGGCAACCTCAAGTACCTGACCGGGTTGGAGGCACTGACGGGGCTGGTACTGATTTCCTGGACCGCCTCGTTTCTGTTTCTGGAGATGCAGAAATACTGGAAGAGCAAATAGCCCCCGGCGCCTTCCATCAACCCTGATTGTCTGGTGCAGGCGTCCATTGCCACTGCATCACTTCAGGCATGTCCTGCCCGTGCTCGATGAGGTAAAGCTTGTGTTTCTCCATCGTCGCCCAGTAGCGCGCCCGAGCAGTCTGAAGCTGATCGTGCAACCGGGGCACGCGCTCGATGACATCCAGGGCCAACTGATACCGATCCAGATTATTGAGCACCGCCATGTCGAACGGCGTGGTGGTGGCCCCCTCGTCCTTGAAGCCGCGAACATGGAAGTTTTCATGATTGGTGCGCTTGTACAGCAGCCGGTGGATCAACGCGGGGTAGCCGTGGAAAGCAAAAATCACCGGCCGGTCGACGGTAAACAATTCATCGAAAGCGCTGTCGGGCAAACCGTGGGGATGGTGGTACGACGGCTGCAGGACCATCAGGTCGACGACATTGATCACCCGCACCCGCAAATCCGGCACGTATTCGCGCAGCAAAGTGACCGCCGCCAGGGTTTCCAGGGTCGGAACGTCGCCGGCACAGGCCATCACCACATCCGGATCGCTGTCATCCCGGCAGGCCCAGTCCCAGCGCCCGATACCGACCTGGCAATGACGAATGGCGGCATCGATGTCCAGCCACTGCCACTCCGGTTGCTTGCCGGCCACGATCACGTTGATGTAGTTGCGGCTCCTGAGGCAGTGATCGGCCACCGACAGCAGGCAATTGGCATCGGGCGGCAGATAGATCCGGACCACGTCCGCCGTTTTGTTTGCCACCAGATCAATGAACCCCGGATCCTGGTGGGAGAAGCCGTTGTGGTCCTGGCGCCAGACATGGGAGGTGAGCAAATAGTTGAGCGAGGCCACGGGTTTGCGCCATGGCACTTCGGCGGCGGTTTTCAGCCATTTGGCATGCTGATTGAACATCGAGTCGACGATGTGGATGAACGCCTCATAACAGGAAAACACGCCATGGCGACCCGTCAGCAAATAACCTTCGAGCCAGCCTTCGCACACCTGTTCGCTCAGAATCTCCATGACTCGGCCATCGGCCGACAGATTGACATCATCGGGGCCCAGCGGCTCCATCCACGCCTTGGCGCTGACTTCATACACCGCATCCAGCCGGTTCGAGGCGGTTTCGTCCGGGCCGAACAGGCGAAAATTGCTCGACGTCAGATTGCATTTCATCACGTCGCGCAAAAAACTGCCCAGCACCCGCGTGGCCTCTGCCCGCAGGCCACCGGGCGCCTCGACGTTCACCGCATATCGGGTGAACCGTGGCAGATCCAGCGAACGCAACAGCAGCCCACCGTTGGCGTGCGGGTTGGCGCTCATCCGCCGGTGGCCGGTGGGCGCCAACGCGGCGATCTCGGGCAACAAGGCGCCATTGGCGTCAAACAATTCGTCAGGGCGGTAACTGCGGAGCCATTCTTCCAGTTGCCGCAAATGTTGCGGCTGCTGGAAGTCGGCCAAGGGCACTTGATGCGCCCGCCAGGTGCCTTCGACCCGCAGGCCATCGACGAACGTCGGCCCCGTCCAGCCCTTGGGCGTGCGCAAGATCAGCATCGGCCACAGGGGCCGCTCCGGCGTCCGGGACGACGATCGTTGACGCGCGGCCCGCTGAATGTCACGAATCTCCTGCACCATGGTGTCCAGCGTGCTGGCCAGGGCTTGATGAACCTCGGCCGGGTCATCGCCTTCGACGAAATACGGGTCATAGCCATAGCCGTACATCAACGCCGACAACTCCTCCTCGCTGATGCTGGAGAGCACTGTCGGGTTGGCGATCTTATAGCCGTTCAGGTGCAAAACCGGCAGCACGGCGCCGTCTCGCGCCGGGTTGAGGAACTTGTTGGAGTGCCAACTGGCCGCCAGCGTCCCGGTTTCCGCCTCGCCGTCGCCTATCACACACGCCACTATCAGGTCCGGGTTGTCGAATGCGGCGCCGTAGGCGTGGGCCAGACTGTAGCCCAACTCGCCCCCTTCATGGATCGACCCCGGAATCTGCGCCGACACATGGCTGGAAATGCCGTAAGGCCAGGAAAACTGCCGAAACAATCGGGCCAGACCGTTGGTATCGCGCCCCACCGACGGGTAGAACTCGGTGTACGTGCCTTCCAGGTAGGTCTGCGCCACGATGGCCGGCCCGCCATGCCCAGGACCGGCGATGAAGATCATGTTCAGGTCATAGGCCGTGATCAAGCGATTAAGGTGCGTATAAATCAGGTTCAACCCCGGCGTCGTGCCCCAGTGCCCCAGTAGCCTTGGTTTTACATCCGCCAGCGTCAGCGGCACCTTCATCAGCGGATTGTCCTTGAGGTAGATCTGCCCGACCGCCAGGTAATTGGACGCCCGCCAGTAGGCATCCAGCCCTTCCAGTTGCTCGGCACTCAGAAAATCGCTCATGAAGTCCTCCGCCAGGGCCTCGGTATACCGATAAACATGCGTCGATTCTGGGTGTCTGCACCGCCCAGGACTTGATTTACATCAAGTCTTGGGCCGTCTGTCCCGGCTCAACAGGAACAAGCTTTTCCCCGCTCATCGACTCCAGCTGTAAACGCCCGATTGAAACGGGGGATCCGAACTATGCTTTAGGCTCCTATGAGGGGGACTTTTGCAATGCCTGAAACCCGGCCGTATCAACATCATTATTTGAAAGCCGCGTGTTCCAATTGCAGCGTTCTGGAATTGTGTTTGCCGATTGGCTTGACCAGCCACGAAGTCGAACGGCTGGATACCCTGATCATTCAGCGTGTAAAGGTTAAAAAAGGTGCAGCCCTCTACCGGGCCGGCGATCCGTTGCGCTCGCTTTATGCGGTACGGATCGGCTCATTCAAAACCAGCATGCTGTCGGTCGACGGTCGCGAGCAGGTCACCGGTTTTCAGATACCCGGCGAGATGCTCGGACTGGATGCCATCAGCGACGATCGGCACACCTGCAGTGCCTTTGCCCTGGAGGACAGCGAAGTCTGCCCCTTCAACTTCGCCCAACTGGAGAAGCTCGCTCTGGAACTGCCCTCGTTGCAGCACAACATGAACAAGATCTTGAGCCGGGAAATCGTGCGTGAGCACAACCTGCTGATGATGATGGGCAACATGAACTCCGATGAACGCCTGGCCGCCTTCCTGCTGAACCTGTCGCAACGGTTGAGCATTCGGGGTTACTCGTCCCGAGACTTTGTGCTGAAGATGCGGCGCGAAGAGATCGGCTCCTATCTGGGTCTGCGCCTGGAAACCATCTGTCGGGGCATCGCTCATCTGCGGGACTCGGCCCTGGTCGAGATTTCCGGGCGTAACGTCAAAGTGCTGAATCTGGACGGGCTTAAGCAACTGGTCGCCGGCTGCCACCGGGAGCCGCCCCTCTGACGCCTTGCGGTGCATCGGTTTTGGAGAATCGTTATGCGCGCCATGGTTCTGCATGCCCCCGGCCAGCCGCTGCAACGGGAACAACGTTCCGTGCCGCAGCCCGGCGCGCAGCAATTGTTGATCAAGGTTTTAGCCTGTGGCGTGTGCCGCACCGACCTGCATTTGGTGGACGGTGAATTGCCGCAAGCCGTGCTGCCGCGGGTGCCGGGCCATGAAATCGTCGGTGAAGTGACGGCGGTGGGTGCCGATGTCGTGCCCGACTGGGTCGGCAAGCGTGTCGGGGTTCCCTGGCTCGGCTGGACCTGCGGTGAGTGCACGTTCTGTCGCACAGGCCGGGAAAACCTCTGCGACCGGGCACAGTTCACCGGTTGTCATCTGGATGGCGGTTATGCCGACTACACGGTTGCCGACGCGCGCTTCTGTTTCCCCATCCCCGACTCGCTCCCGACCACCGAAGCGGCACCGTTGCTGTGTGCCGGGTTGATCGGTTTTCGCGCTTTGCAAATGGCCAAAGGCGCACGCTATCTGGGCCTCTATGGCTTCGGCGCGGCGGCGCATCTGGCGATTCAGGTGGCGCGGGGCCGGGGACAGCAGGTGTATGCCTTCACCCGCCCGGATGACCACGAGGGCCAGGCTTATGCCAGGACGCTGGGCGCCGTGTGGGCAGGCCCCTCGGATCAGCCGCCGCCACACCCGCTCGACGCCAGCCTGATCTTCGCCCCCGTCGGTGCGCTGGTGCCACTGGCGCTGGAGGCCAGCGTCAAGGGCGGCTGCGTGATTTGCGCCGGCATCCACATGAGCGACATCCCCAGCTTCCCCTATCGACTGTTGTGGGGCGAACGCAGCATCCGTTCAGTGGCGAACCTGACCCGCGAAGACGGCATCGCGTTTTTTGCAGAGCTGCGTCACACGCCCGTGCACAGCGACGTCACCTGTTTTGCTCTGGACGATGCCAATCAGGCGCTGGCGAGCCTCAGAGCCGGTCAGGTCAAAGGAGCGATCGTGCTCGTCCCCTGACGCCCGATCCAGCCATTCGATGTTTTTTCCGGCGCTATCTGCCAATACCGCTAGGCTTACGGATAATGTGGCCAATCATTCGCCATTTTGCAGGGAGCGCAAAAATGGAATTAATGAACCGTTGGCAGCCTCTCTCCCTCAGAACGGCCCGTATGAGGGTGGAATGCCGTCATGAAAATTTCTAATCATTACAAATGGTCTGCCTTGGCCGCCATTGCGCTGACCCTCTTCAGCGTATTGATATTTTTGCTGATCAAATCCTACACGTACGACACATCGACCTACTTCGAGTCGCGCGACTTCGTGCGTCAACTCAAGCAATACGATGCCAACTGGAACGTGAAGATTCTGCGAGCCAAAATCGGCATGAACAACAACCTGTTGCTGGTGGCGCCTCCTGAAGCGGAAGAGCGCTGGGCACAGCTCGATAGCCTGAATGCGTTCGGCCCTCTCGCTCCCCTTTGGCAAACCCGACGCCAGGGTTATCTGGATGCGGTAGAAAACAAAACCCGGTTGGTCGAGCAATTCAAACAGCACAACACGGCCTTGCGAACAGCATTCGAGGCCCTGCCTACGCAGGAAGATGCCATTCGGGTGTTGCTGGAAGATTCCAGCGAAAAACGCCCGTTGGTGGATGCCCGGGCAGCCTCGGTGGTGTTCAATCTTACCCTGGACACCCTTGAATACGCCCTCTATGTCACCAGCGAAAGGGCTGATGAAATCTCCGGACATCTGAAATATCTGGATGAATACATCCATCAACTGCCGCCGGAACAGCGCCCGTCTTTCACTGCCTTGGTAGATGCTGTAAATGCGATTGTGCGAGAGCAACCCATCGTCAATGACCTGGTCGATCGCATTAGTGTCATTCCGGTCGCACAACAACTGGACAGCATCAACGAGCTATTGAACGAAACACAACGGCGCACAGGCGCAACAGACCGCCAATACCACCTTTACCTGGGAGTCTGCGCCGGCATCATGGCGCTGCTGTTGCTGTACCTGGCCACCCGTCTGATTCGCAGTTATGCGCTGATCAACAAGATGAACAACCAATTGCAGACCGCCAACGAGCGACTGGAGCAACGCGTCGAGGAACGCACCCGCGAACTGTTGGAAGCCGAACGCGAACTGATTGATGCCGCGCGGATGGCCGGCATGGCAGAGATCGCGACCAACGTGCTGCACAACGTCGGTAATGTACTGAACAGCGTGAACGTCTCTGCGGAATTGATCACCCGCAAATTATCGACCAGCAAAACCCTCGGCTTGGGTAAAGCGGTAAAAATGATTAATGAACACGCCGAAGACCTGGGGCAGTTCATGACGCACGATGAAAAAGGCAAACTGCTGCCCCTTTACTTCAATCAACTGGTCGATTCCATCGCAGCCGAGCAGTCGAGCATCATTGACGAGCTGGCGCAACTCACCAAAAGCATCGATCACATCAAGGACATCGTCGCCACACAACAGGCCTATGCCGGCGCCGCCAGGCTGGTCGAGCCGTTGAATGTCGTCGATCTGTTCGAAGATGCGTTACGCATGAATTCCGGTGCCTTGAATCGGCACCATGTCACAGTCATCAAAGACTACCAGGCCACACCGACCATCATCGGCGACAAACACCGACTGCTGTTGATCCTGATCAACCTGATCAGCAATGCCAAATATGCGATGTCCAGGGTCTGCGATCATGAGCGCCGCATGACGCTGGGCGTCAGAATTATCGATAACGCAACGCTACGCTTCAGCGTAGAGGATCAGGGCGAAGGGATCGCCGCCGAGAATATGGCCCGCATCTTCAATCACGGCTTTACCACGCGCAAGGAAGGTCATGGTTTTGGCCTGCACAGTTGCGCACTCGCCGCGGTGGAAATGAACGGGCACCTTCGCGTCCATAGCGATGGACCCGGCCAGGGAGCGGTTTTTACCCTGGATATTCCGCTGGAGACGGCGAACGCGTTGCCTACCGCCGTAAGCCTGTAGCAGCTGCCGAGCTTGCGTTCGCTTGTAGCAGGTGCCGTCACCTGACTACCCCACCAAAGCAATCAATTGCTGGCGCTGCGCATCCGTGAGTATCGGGCCGAAACCGGCACCGGCGTTTTCCGCCATGTAGCGCGGGTTGCCGGTGCCGGGGATGACGCAGGTCACCGCCGGATGAGCCAGCAGGAACTTGAGCGCCAGCTGCGCCCAGCTGTTGATCCCCACTTGCGCAGCCCATCCCGGTAACGGCTTGCCTTTCAATCGAGCGAGCAAGCCACCGCCGCCGAAGGGCCGATTGCAGATCACCGCCACACCGCGCTCACGACACAGCGGCAGGATTCGCTTCTCGACAGCGCGGTCGTCCAGGGCATAGTTGATCTGCAAAAAATCCATTGGTTCGGCTTTCAACACCGCCTCCACTTCGTCGTAAGCCGACGCCGTGTAATGGCTGATGCCGATGTAGCGGATGCGCCCTTCTGCCTTCCATTGACGCAAGGTCGGCAAATGGGTTTTCCAGTCCAGCAGGTTGTGAATCTGCATCAGGTCGATCCGGTCGGTCTGCAACCGTTTGAACGAGTGCTCCATCTGCGCGATGCCTTCTTCGCGGCCACGGGTCCAGACCTTGGTGGCCAGGAAGGCCGGCGAACGCGGCCGATGGATCGACAGCAACTCACCGGTCGTCTGCTCGGCACGACCGTACATAGGCGAACTGTCGATCACCTTTCCCCCCTTCTCGAACAACGCGCTGAGCACCGCGTGCAGTTGTTTGTAAGCGGCATCGGAAGGCGCGACATCAAAACCGCGATAAGTGCCCAAGCCGACGATGGGCAACGGCTCGTTGCTGGAAGGAATGGCTCGGGTCAGCATGTTCTTACCTCCTGTGTGGCGAGGGGGCTTGTCGGAACGCCGCATCGCCCCGTTCGGCTGCGCAGCAGTCGTAAAACCACTGCATGCGATGTACCTGATACACCGCGACTGCAGTTTTTGGGGCCGCTTCGCGCCCCAACGGGGCGATGCGGCGCTCCTGCACAGCCGAAATTGCTGGACTACACTCTGGCGACGCTCCAGCAATCGCTGTCTCAAGGCCCGAAGCAGTCCATGTCGTCCACTAAACTTAGCCGAATGTCGCGAACCCTGGTGTCTCTCTTCGCTTTCATTGCCGTTGCATACTTGCTGCTCTGCGCCGCGCTGTTCGTGTTTCAGCGTGCCCTCATCTACTACCCGCAACCTCGCACCATCGACACACCCGAATCGCTTCTTACCTTGTCAGTCGCCGACGCGCAGGTGCGGGTGACCGTCAGGCCGCACGACGGGCCAAAGGCGTTGATCTACTTCGGGGGCAATGCCGAGGACGTTTCCCGAAGCCTGCCCGGGTTTTCGCAGGCGTTTGCGGATCATGCGATCTACTTGCTTCATTACCGAGGCTACGGTGGTAGCACCGGGTCGCCCTCCGAGGAGGCGATTCAGCGTGATGCCATGACCTTGTTCGACGTTGTCTACAACACCCACCCCGATATCGCCGTGATCGGGCGCAGCCTCGGTTCGGGCGTTGCCGTGCGCCTGGCCAGCCAACGCCCGGCCTCGCGGCTGATTCTGATCACGCCCTACAACAGCCTTGAAGACCTCGCCGCCCGCCAGTTTCCTTGGTTCCCGGTGAAATGGCTGTTGCAGGACAAATTCGAATCCTGGAAATACGCCGCTCACATCACCGTCCCGACGCTGTTGGTTGCGGCCGAGCACGACGAAGTCATACCGCGCGCAAGCACAGACCAGCTCTACACGCATTTCGCCAAGGGTGTAGCATCGCTGCAGGTCATACCGGACACGGGCCACAACTCGATCTCCGAGAGCCCCAACTACCTGAAAATGCTAGGCGCCGCGTTGTGAGCACCCTCACATCAGCACGCCTTTAAGCAGGCGATCAGAAAAACCAAGTAAATACTTAACATTTTTTTTACAATTCAACTGGCAGGGTATACGGCTGCGAGTTCTGCGGCCCATGATAAGCATTGCCCAGACCTTTAATAGAACAACGGAGCGTGGCATGGAGCCAACGGTGGTATCGACTCAAAAAAATACGTTGATCAGCAGACACTTACAGGGGGTTGTCATGCAAAGGCGTCCTTTGCGCAGGATGGGAATCAGTCGCACACAGGCCCAGGCCTCATGACGGTTCTGGTCACTGGCGCCGCCGGTTTCATCGGGTATCACACCGTCAAGCGTTTGTGTCGCGAAGGCCTTGAAGTGGTCGGTATCGACAATCTCAACGACTACTACAGCGTAGAACTCAAACACGCACGGCTCAAAGAGCTGGAATCCTTGCCGGGCTTTCGTTTCCAGGCTCTGGACATCGTCGACAAACCGGCCTTGATGGCGTTGTTCCAGGCTCATGCTTTCACCGAGGTTGTGCACCTGGCCGCCCAGGCGGGTGTTCGCTATTCACTGGACAACCCGGACATCTATGCACAGTCCAATCTGGTGGGCTTTCTGAATGTGCTGGAAGCTTGCCGGCGCCATCGCCCCGCCCATCTGATCTATGCCTCGAGCAGCTCGGTGTATGGCACCAACAGCAAAATGCCGTTCTGTGTCGAAGACGCCGTCGATCATCCTATTTCGCTGTACGCCGCCAGCAAACGCGCCAATGAACTGCTGGCGCACAGCTATTGCCACCTCTATGGCCTGAAAGCCAGTGGCCTGCGCTTCTTTACCGTTTACGGACCTTGGGGGCGCCCCGACATGGCACTGTTCAAGTTTACCGAGGCGATCATCAAAGGCTTGCCGATCGACATCTATAACCATGGCCAGATGTCGCGCGACTTCACCTACGTCGACGACATCGTCGAAAGTGTCGCCCGCCTGCGCTCCAAGCCACCGGTGCCGAACGAGCCAGGCAATGGCGTAAACCGAATCTTCAACATAGGCCGCGGCCAGCCAGTGCCGCTGCTGGAGTTCGTCGACTGCCTGGAATCGGCGCTGGGCATCAAGGCCCAACGCAATTTCATGCCACTACAGGCAGGCGATGTGATAAAGACCTGGGCCGATATTTCGGCACTGGCCGAGTGGGTCGACTTCCGTCCTCAAGTGACGGTTGAGACCGGTGTGGCAGAATTTGTGAAGTGGTATCGCCACTTCTATCAGATATGAAACGTGAGCCCTTGATAAGTAAAAGACCAAGGAGCAAGGGGGGGACTCTATGAGCCAAGACATTTTTGTATCTGTACTGATTCCAGCAAAGAACGAAGCGAACAACCTCAAACCATTACTTGAGGAAATCCGCGTCGCATTGGCCGATGAGGCCTACGAAATCATTGTGGTGGACGATGGCAGCACCGATTCCACCTTGCATGAACTGCGGCAGCTGAAAAACAGCGGCCTGGACGCGTTGCGCATCCTGCGCCATGAGCGCTCGCTGGGGCAAAGCACCTCGCTCTACCACGCGGCAATCGCCGCCCGGGGGCAATGGCTGGCCACGCTTGATGGCGACGGTCAAAACGACCCCGCGGACATCCCCGGGATGTTGGCGCTGGTGCGCGGCGAAAAAGGTCTGGTCGACGTTCAGCTGGTGGCCGGCCACCGGGTCAACCGCCGCGATACCGCGAGCAAACGCTGGGCTTCGCGCTTCGCCAACGGGCTGCGCAGTCGCCTGCTCAATGACTCGACCCCGGACACCGGCTGCGGGCTGAAGCTGATCGAGCGCGCGGCGTTTCTGCGCCTGCCGTACTTCGACCACATGCATCGGTACATTCCCGCGCTGATCCAGCGGCACAACGGCCGAATGATCGTCCACCCGGTCAACCACCGGCCTCGCACCGCCGGGGTGTCCAAATACGGCAATATTGACCGCGCCCTGGTCGGCATTCTCGACCTGTTCGGTGTGTGGTGGCTGATCAAGCGCACGCGGTTGAACACCAACGCGCAGGAGATCGAAGGATGAACCTCTCCCGCGAAACCCTGTGGCTGGTAGTCGGCTTCGCTGGCCAGATCGCCTTTACCGGTCGCTTCATCCTGCAGTGGCTGTATAGCGAATACAAAAAACGCAGCGTGATCCCGGTGAGCTTCTGGTACCTGAGCATTGTCGGCAGCGCCCTGCTGCTCGCTTATGCCATTTACCGGGAAGACCCGGTGTTCATCGCCGGCCAGGCCTTTGGCTCCATCGTCTATCTGCGCAATTTGCAATTGATTGCCCGCAGCAAACACCTGAAGGACTGAGCCATGCGTAAAACCCTGTCGCCTGGCATTGAATGCCTGGGCCTGGTGCTGCTTGCCTTGCTGCTGATCGGCGCGGGCCTGGGGCTGCGTCAACCGCAAAACGTCGACGAGGAACGCTTCCTCGGCGTAGCGCTGGAAATGCTGCACAACGGCTCATGGTTCATTCCACACCGCGCTGCGGAGATCTACGGCGATAAACCGCCGGTCTTCATGTGGATGGTGGCGTTCTTCACGTGGCTCACCGGCCTGCCCGCCCTCGCCCTGTATATTCCGGGGATGTTGTCGGCCGCGACGGTCACGGCCGTGGTCTACGACTTGGGTCGCCGGCTGTGGAATCAGCGCATTGGTCGAATAGCCGCGCTGTTGTACCTGGCCACGTACCAGACTTACAGCATCCTGCGTACCGGCCAGATCGACAGCCTGTTGATTCTGTTCACCTCCCTGGGCCTGTACGGGCTGACGCGGCACCTGCTGCTCGGGCCGGCCTGGCGCTGGTTTTATGTGGGCTGCGCCGCCATGGGCATTGGCGTGATCACCAAAGGGGTCGGCTTCGTCCCGGCCTTGATGCTGATTCCATATGCCTATGCGGTGCGCAAAAACTGGTCCGGTGTGGTGGCTATGCCCGGTCAGAAGCGCAAGTGGTTCCTCGGCTTTCTGGTGGCGCTCGGCGCCATCGCGATCTGGCTGCTGCCCCTGGCACTGTCCATTGTGCTCAATGGCAGCGCGGATGAAATCGCCTATGCGCGAGAAATCCTGCTGCGCCAGACAGCGGGACGCTATGCCGCCGCGTGGGACCATCGCGAACCGTTCTGGTACTTCTTCGTCAACGTGATCCCGCAATACTGGCTGCCGTTGGTGCTGGCCCTGCCGTGGCTGGTGCCAGCCTGGCGCAAGCAACTGAGCAAGCACGACGGTCGAGTGCTGGTGCTGCTGAGCTGGGTCGTGCTGGTGGTGTTGTTTTTCTGCCTGAGCACCGGCAAACGCAAGTTGTACATCTATCCGGCGTTGCCCGGTCTGGTGCTGGTGGCGGCGCCGCTGATTCCCTGGTTGCTCAAGCGCTGGTTCGCCAAGCGCCCGCGCGGTATGCGGGTATTCCAGGCGCTGGTAGTGAGCTGGTTTGTTTTGTGGTTCGCCCGCGGCTTCATCGAGCCGATCAAGGAAGGCCCCAACCCCCATGAAGCGATCATGGCGCAGGCGGCAACCATGACCCACGGCGCAGACCTGGTGTTGGTCAACTGGCGCGAGGGCCACTGGTTATTCGCCCGGCAGCCGATCGTACATTTCGGGATGACCAACTCCACGGTCGAACTGGCGGCGCAGTGGCTGCGCGAGCACCGTGATGCCTACGCCTTGGTTCCGGACGAAGTGCTGAGCCAGTGCTTCAATCCCCAGGCCGCACATGAGCTCGGCGAAACGTCTCGTGCGCAGTGGTCGATCGTCGGCGCCGATGCCGATAACGGTAAATGCCAGCCCGGACAACCCGCAAAGGTCTACCGCTTCAGCTGGGACAAGGATAAGTCATGAGCAAGAGAGGGAAGCTGGGGATATTTTTCATTGTTGTATTGCTTGGCGCCTACGCGGTTTCCGCACGTTTCATGGTCCACCAGCAGTTGTACGCGTACTGGAAAAACCTTTGGCATGGCAATCAGGCGCCCGATAACAATATCTGGCTGCCGGACTATAAAGCGGTGATCCAGGCCAAGCCTGTCGCGGACATCACCAATCTGTCCGGCATCGCCTATGACCCGGAGCACGATCGTCTGCTGGGCATCACCAATGGTGCGCCGATGCAGATTGTGGCAATGAGCCGCAACGGCGACCTGCTCGAACGTTACCCGCTGATCGGCTTTCAGGACACCGAAGGCCTTGCTTACATAGGCAACGGACGCGTAGTGATCGCCGATGAACAGTTGCAGCGACTGTACGTCGTCACCTTGCCGGACAGCCCTGGCCCGATCCATGTGGAGAACGCCCCGTTTGTTGCCATCGAGATCAACCTGAGCACACACAACAAAGGCTTTGAAGGCGTGACCTATGATGCGGCCAACGATCGTATCTTCGCGATCAAGGAACGCGATCCGCGGCAGCTGTTTACGGTCACGGGCATGCTGGCGTCCATCGGCGGCCCGTTGCAGGTCCACATCAAGGACTTGACCCACTGGATCGACCGTAGCGTCTTCGGCCTGGATCTATCCGAGGGTTACTACGATCCGCGGACCGGTCACTTGCTGTTACTGAGCGAGCAATCCAGCAACGTGACCGAAGTGGACCAGGACGGCAACTTCGTCAGCTTCCGCTCCCTACTCGGCCTGAATGACCTGAAAAAAACCATACCGCAAGCCGAAGGCATGACCATGGACACTTCCGGCGAACTCTACATTGTGAGCGAGCCCAACCTGTTCTACCGGTTCAGTAAATCGAAGGCTGCTGTGGCGGAGAATCAGCAGTACTGACGGGTTTTGTGCTGGATGGAACGGCCTCATCGCGGGCAAGCCCGCTCCCACCGTTGATCTGTGCTGGTCACAAATTTCGTGATCACAGCAGCCCTCTGTGGGAGCGGGCTTGCCCGCGATGAGGCCCGCCCCCCCTCCTCCAACCACCGGCCACACCGCCAGACAAGTAATTTCCCGCGCGTTTGGAGTATCCGTAGCCACCGTGTTAATGGCGCCTGCGACCACCTATCGGACAACCTCCCGCTCCTTGCACCACTAAGCCGACTCAGGGTCTTTAATGGATGCAGGATTCAAAGCCAGCCCCTCACCCGTCCAGCCACACGACGCGCAAGCGGGGCTGACAGTCCGCAACCCACTGCGCACGCATCGGGAGACTCGTCATGAAAATCGTCGTGATTGGCGGTACCGGGCTGATCGGCAGGCAGCTCTGCAAAAACCTGCAAGACCTGGGGCATGAAACCCTGGCCGCCTCACCCAGCACCGGCGTCAACGCCCTCACCGGCGAAGGCCTGCAAAGCGCCTTGCAAGGTGCCGACGTGGTGGTCGACGTGGCCAACTCACCCTCCTTCGAAGACGCCGCCGTGCTCGAGTTCTTCGAAACCAGCGGGCGCAACCTGCTCGCCGCCGAGAAGGCCGCCGGCATCAAACACCATGTCGCGCTGTCGGTGGTAGGCACCGAGCGCATGCTCGACAGCGGCTATTTCCGGGCAAAAATGGCCCAGGAAACACTCATCAAGGACTCCGGCATTCCTTACACAATCCTGCGGGCGACGCAGTTCTTCGAGTTCATCGGGGCCATTTCCCACTCGGGCGTGCAGGAAGGCGACACCGTGCACTTGACCTCCGCCGCGTTGCAGCCGATTGCCGCGTTCGATGTCGCGACGGCGCTGGCGAAAGTCGCGGTGCAAACGCCGAGCAATAAAACCCTGGAAGTGGCCGGGCCTGAGCGCTGGCCGCTGGTGGAGTTCGTGCGCTTGTTCTTGCAACACACCAATGACCCGCGCCAGGCCCAACCGGATGACACGGTCCCCTACTTCGGCGCGCCGATCGATGACCACTCGCTGACGCCGGGAGAACACCCCATCGTCGGGCCGACGCGCTTCGAAACCTGGCTCAAGAGCACTACTTGAAGGGCCGTCGAGGGCCTACACCAACCGCTCGATCTTCTGATGCTGCCAGACCATTTTGTAGTACAGGGTCTGCAGCATCAGCATGCCCAGATACGCCACCGGAAACGCCATCCACACCCCAGGCAGCCCGAAGCGCGTATCCAGCCAATAGGCCACCGGCAACTGCACCCCGACCACGCAAACGATCGACACCGCCACCGGCACCAACACCGTGCCGCTGGCGCGCATGATGCCGCCGACAATCGCCTGAAAGCCAAACACCAGCAGGCTCCAGAGCATGATGTGCAACAGGTGCTCCGCCATCGCCCGGGTGGAATCCTCCGTGAGGAACAACCCCAGCAACCAGTGCGACAGCAGATAACCCAACACCACCAAACCACCGGTCAGGCACACGTTGATCAACAATCCGGTGCGTAAAATCGCCCCCATGCGCTCAATGCGCCCTGCCCCGATCGCCTGCGCGCCAAGGATCGACGCCGTGATCGCAATCGACAACGCCGGGAATTGCACGTAGTTGACGATCTGCGTCACCGCCCCGTACGCCGCCGTCGCCTGGGAACCGTGCTGGTTCACCAGTGCCAGAATCACCAACTCCGACAACGACAGCACCACCATCTGCAACCCGGTCGGCAGCCCGATACGCAACACCTTGCCGAGGATGAGCATGTCGAGCCGCATCGCCGCAAACATCTCCCGATCCGGCGCCAACGGATGCCCCTTGCGAATCAACCGCCACGCCAACCACCCCATCGCCGACAAGTTACCCGCCAACCCCGCCCACGCCGCACTCTGAATCCCCATCGGCGGCAACCCCAGCCACCCGAGAATCAACGCCGGCGTCAGCGCCAGCCCCACACACGTCGACACCACCAGCGCCAACAACGGCGACAGCGTATCGCTCACCCCACGCAGCAACTGCGTGAACAACACAAACACCAACAGCGACGGCAAAATCCACATCATCACATGCGCATACGCCACCGCATCGTCCAGCACATCCCCCGGCGTGCCCAAACCCTGCAACGCCGGCCGGGCAAACACACTGCCCAACACCGCCGCCACCAACCCGATCATCGCCCCCAACAGCAACGTTGAACCGGCGATGGCCTTCACCAGATGCGGCTCACGAGCGCCCCAGGCCTGGCCGATCAACACCCCAGCACCCGCACCGAGGCCAATGACCAGGGCGATGAAGAAGAACACCACGGGGAACATGCCCGATACCGCCGCTAACGCCTGGGTGCCAAGCAATTGGCCAATGTAGATGCTGTTGACGGTGCCGGACATGGCCTGGAGAAAGTTGGAGAGGACCATGGGGGCGAGGAACAGGAGGTAGGTTTGCCAGAGGGGGTGTTGGGGTTTGGCTGGGGTTTGCATTGAGGGTCCGTCTCGGGTGGGAATGGGGCGCTATGTGATCGGGAGGATTGTAATGGGATTTGCGTCGGCATGAATAAATGGAAGCAGAAATACGCAGATACATCACTGAAATCTCGATAGCGAAAAAGACGCCTACGCTTAATCCACACCTAGTCGAGTTACACAAACAACCAAAGGAAGGTATGCATGCTTTATATACCATGTATGAGGGTAGGCCAGAACGATGTAAAAGCACTGATAAACTTGGAAGATACTCGTAAAGAATTGGTATCTCCTCTTCTCAACATGAGAGGCATAGAACGCCATCTTAATGATTTCCTCACAGGCTGGGGTGACTACCCTTATTTGATGGATCTATCTAGATCTCCGCTTGACATTGCCAGCGACCTGATAGGTGAAAGAGACCTGCACAACCCCAACAACCACTTCGAAAATAAGCGAAATTGGTTTGCGGAGGTGAAAGCAAAAAACAATTCATTGATACCAGTCGTATCCTGGCTGGATACTGACAATACCCGAGACGTCATACAACTGGCAAATCTATTGCTAGGCAACTTCAACATCATTGCAATCAGGGTTGTTTGCCCCGCTGGAATAGTAGGCCCAAGCTGGGACAGGGCCATAAACATTCTAGACGCCATATCAGCCCCAGAAAAAATACTTGTCATTTTGGATTTTGGAGATAGGTCTCCAATATCCACTATCAATGGCGGCACTCTCGATCACATTCTATCCGCCTTAAAAAACTACGAAGTTCACGGCACAACCCTTATCAGTTCATCATTCCCAAGTCAAAAACCTCAATCAGGAAGCTCCAGCACCGCCATATGTCACGACATTGTTTGGCAAGCTGAGGCCAAACAATTAAATGGCTCAATAAATTTAATCTATGGCGACTATGCGGGCACCAGCCCTGGCGCCGCAGTAGAGTATATCCAAGGCATGGCCGTCATACCCTTTGCCAGCTATTACACACCTAATGAATGGTGGTTGAAACGTTTGGGAAGAGATAAAGAATTCGAAAATTATGTTCAGCTAGCAAGAGATATTCGTCAATTACCCGACTACCACGGCGATGATTTTTGTTGGGCCACCAGAGAATATGGACGTATCAGTCAAACCAGTGAGCGATATGGTAACAACGGAGTGTGGAACGGCCTTAGAGCCAACCAACATATTTGTGCGACACTCCAGTTCCTTCAGCACGAAGATGATGGCGATAACGTCTCCATCGACGACATATTCTGACCTCCAGAGTAACGAATCTTAAGCCTGCTTAAAACCTTATCTCGAATAAGCTCCCACTCTAGCGCCTCGGCCACTTCGAGGCGCACCTCCTTTATCCTCATAGTATTTTTCGTTTCAAGTTTAAATTCTTTGCAAATCTCATCTAATTCCGACCGCCACAAAAGCCCTGTGAGAGTAAATTTATCGCGCAATTTATTGTGGGTTGCTTTCCTGACCACGGCGATAGTTCCAAGATCATCAACCACAAGAATTCCGACGCTCCGATGAGTTACACCGAATGCTTTCTCTAGGTGTTTGGAATGACAGCAAAGCCAAACCTGGTCAAAACAACTGAGATACGCATCTTGCTGCCCTTGCCATCTGGACAAACTATCCGAGGCTGATTTTATTTCGAACGCCGTTAGCTGGCCGTTGGCATGCACAAGATCTGCGCGCCTTGCTTTGTTGATGAAGCAAAGCTCCCCAATGAAGACATC
Organism: Pseudomonas sp. GGS8; assembly: GCF_024168645.1. NCBI lineage: Bacteria > Pseudomonadati > Pseudomonadota > Gammaproteobacteria > Pseudomonadales > Pseudomonadaceae > Pseudomonas > Pseudomonas sp. GGS8. Next base: position 6,413,914 of record NZ_JALJWF010000001.1, read on the forward strand.
GCCCTCACCATGAGGCATGGTCTTGGCGACCCATTTTTTGAGCAGTTCGCGAATATGATCTGGATTGTGCATGGCGCAGGAGTATAGCTTCTCTCTTCTCTGAAACCTATGCAGCATATGATTCCAAAAGACGCAAGGAAGGGTATTTCCTACACCAAGCTCAGTCCCTGCACCTTGCCCGCCTAGCCCAATGATGTTTATAGTCCGCCCGTCGCCCAAATGGCGACCAGGTTTGGCGACCTGTTCGATCGGGTGCAAAAGCTCTGTGCTTTATTGCAGACGCTGTTGCACGCTCGCAAAGCTGTCTTTATGGCAGCTGTGCGCGGGAGACCTTCGGGTCTGCCGGTATTCCGATCCCGGTTCGCCAACCTGCGTACAGCTGTCACCCACTCGTTTGGCGACGATGGAGGAACAGTCAACCTTTGCATTGATCGGAGTTTTCAAACATGGATAGATACATGCCCCTCACCGGAATCGACCTGATCCCGGCCTCCCTGCTCATCGACACCCAAGCCCCGCTCGACGTCCTGCAAGCCATGGCCGACTACCGCATCCGCACGGTCACGCAGGTGCTGGAAAACATCGCCTTCCGCGCCGAGATCGGTTGCGACACGGTGGTGTTGTCGGATTTTGCCAAACTGCTGGCCATACCGTTGCGCGATGGTTGTGATTTGATGGATGTGATCGGCAGACGCTTGCGGGCGCAGGCGGCGGAGTAAATGAAAACGGGTGTCTTGCGAGCACCCGTTTTTCTGTCGGAGAACGCGCAGGCATAGAATCCATCGCTCACCTCGCTCCCACTTCGCAAGGACCGTGAATGCCTTCCCATAAACGCTTTGGTAGCGTGTGTGCTGAAAAGTCTGATCCAGGCACCGGTTCCGGCGCAGGTCATCGACATGGGTATCCCAACCGCCGGGCTGCTGGCCCATGTGATGATCGCGAAGTTTGCCGACCACTTACCGCCCTATCGCCAGGAATCTATTTTTGGTCGAGCCGGTTTGGCCATCGCTCGCTCAACCTTGGCGCAATGGGTCGGCAAACGAGCGGGCGATCATGAGTTTAATCCAGTCGGTGCGGCTGAATGGGCATGATCCGTATGCTTATTTGAAGAACGTACTCACGCGGCTGCCGACGCAGCTGGCGAGTGAAATCGACCAGTTGTTGCCGCATAAGTGGCAACCTGTTTAATCACGCAAGGCCTGATGCCCGGGCGCATACAAACGGGCGGCGGCAATCATGAGCCTGATGCAGGCTGCGCGCATGAACGGGCACGATCCATACGCCTATCTGAAAGACGTCCTCACGCGCTTGCCAACCCAGCGCGCCAGTCAGATTATCGATCTGCTGCCACATAAGTGGGCTCGTTAAGCCTCGCCGTGTGTACGAGTTTGACTTTGCTTAGGGACGTGCCTCCAATGCTGCATGAGCGCCAAAGAAGCAAGACTCGCGATAATGAGCGCAAGTGAACTTATTCCAATGCTCAGCCCCCAAAAGTCGATCAAGTAACCTGTTAACACCGGGATCGCCCCGGCGGGCACATACCCCCCCATGTTGAACACTGCGTTGGCTTCGGCTCTGCGCTGCGCAGGCACGCGGTCAGCAATAAGGGTCAGTCCACCTAACTGGCCCAAGCCTTGACCGGCGCCTGCCAACAGAGCGGAAACGATCAGCCATGGAGCGGAACCGGTTTCCATCGCGATCCACACGAAAATCATTGAGAAGACAGTACCGATCCCGCTAAGCGAAAACACGGTATGGCTGCTGTATCGCTTCGCCGCAAACTGCACGCCCACGGCGACGAGGAACATTGAAAAGGCCATACAACCCGTGACAAGGGGACTATTCACGCCTAGAAAAGTCGCTATCAGCTTGGGGCCGAGCGACAGGATGAATGATGTCGAAGTTATTCCAGGGCCGAAGAACGCTATCCCCAAGAGCACGATGCCGAGGTTTTCCTTAGCGACGGTGGGCAAGTGCGGTTTAAACGTACCGACCCCAAGCTTCTGGTTCTTTTGGTTGAGTAACGCTAGGAGCGCCACGCACAAAATCGCGATCTCCACTCGGAAGACTGTGTGGATCGGGTTCGGAAGATATTGCGCAACGACCCCTGCCAATAGAGGCCCGGTGCCCGCTCCGGCCACCATCGCGACAGATGCCATTAGCGAAGCAAAATGCTTGCGATGAGGCTGAGCATGCTCGACGACATTCGCCATCCCCCCAGATACAACGAGGCCCACCGAAACGCCGGTGAGGAAGCGTGCGAGCATCAAGACGCCGATGCTGTGCGCTTGGTCGAACAGAATCGCTGCAATGATAGCCAGCCCCACACAGGGTAGAAGCAACGCTTTGCGCCCGTAGTGGTCGGACAGCTGCCCAGCGACGGTGAGCGTTAGAAGAAGACCGATGATGTAGCAGGCAAAAATTACGGTTAGCACCCCCGACGCGAAGTCGAGGGACTGCTGCCAAAAGCTGTAGAGTGGCGTAGCGGCATTTGAAAGTATAAAAATCGCGGTCACGATCCACGCTGTACGGTACACAGCCTTTGAGCTTTTTATGGGATGGGAACTGCTCATTGGTGAAGGGCCTCTCAGTGGGCAGGAATTCAATTCGGAGCCCAGAGTAGAGAAATGTTTCGTGATGGCCCATTCATCAAAGTCACAAACCGGATGTGAAAAAATTCACAGCTCCTGTGACGGCACTAATCCCTCCATGAGGAAATCAAGCACTGCCCGGATTTTTAGAGAGCTGCGTAAATCTTCATGAAACGCCAACCAGATGGGTAGTTCCAGAGGTGTGTGATCCATATCAACCCTTGCCAGCCCATATTCTTTGCCTAAAAAATCCGGAAGGAAAACTATGCCAGCATTGCCTACGGCAGCTAATGCCTGGATGCGCAGGTCGTTGCTGGTGACAGAAAGCGGTCTTCCTTCCAGCCGATCCAGGAGCCATTGCTGCTGTACCGAATCGTCCATGCTACGGTCGTAGCCTATGAATTCGAACTCTTCAGGTTCACGTTGACTGATGTAGTCCTCGCTAGCATGAGGGTAAAATCGCAAGCAGCCGAGACTTTTGGCGACGACACTCTGTTCATCCGGCCTGCTGAAGGTAATGGCAATATCGGTTTCTTTCCTTGCCAACGACGCAGTGGACTTGGCTCCGACGAGCGTCAGCTGCAACCGGGGATGACGCTCGCGCAATACCCCAAGTCGACGAGCTACCAACGTTCCGAGGTATGCAGGAGGTGCGGACAAGATCACTGCACCCTCAATACGGCTTTCTCCCCCGTCAGCGAATCGCCTGAGCGCAAGTGACGCAGACTCCATCTGCGCTGCATATTCACCGACCCTCACACCATCCTCGGTCAGTTGGTAGACGCGGCCCCTACGATCTACCAGCTTCATGTCCAAAGAGGCTTCAAGGGCAGCTATTCGGCGAGCCACAGTCGCGTGCTCCACCCCCAGCGAGCGAGCCGCAGCGGCTAAGGAGCCCTCATGAACAAAGGCAAAGAAAAAACGGAGGCTGTCCCAGTCAAGCATATTGGTCATCAGGGTGTGGTTAGGAGGGGATTTACAGCGAGCTAAAAGCGTAGCTTACCGATAAATCAGGTGGCGTTGCCGCATAAAGCTAGGACTTAATTTCGTCCCCACGTTCTGCGCCCCGCAAGAACCGCTTGGCGATTACAGCGATCACGACGGGCATGGAATATTCAGTCCCCCCGGGGCCTGTAGAGCAACGGGCAAATTCACGGGTGATATCAGGGAGGCCTTGTCCTTCCATCGGAGCTCCGACTTCGGCGCCACGCCGCAGCCCTGCCTGTTGACCACCAATCAGGCACAGATGGGCCACCTGACCAATCACTTCTGCTCCGCCTGGCACATGGACCAAGCGGCGGCACGTCCGTATCGCGAAGTCCAGTCGCCTTGTGTCGACACGCTGCTGGAACTCGCCTACCAACGGATCGTGCAGCGACCAGGCTCGGATGGAAACTTCCCGCCCAGGTTGTTTCTCAGCGGCAATACTCAAGTAGCGTGTCAAGGTTTCGCCCGCGCTACGACCCTGCGTTGCATAGGCGAGCATGCGCTCCGTGTAGTCTTCTTCCCAAGCGGCCAGCAAGGTGCGGACAAAGTCTTCGCGATTGCGGAAATGGTGATAGAACGATCCGCGGGTCACATTCAATCGGCGCGATAGACTCTCGGCCGAAACGCCAAGATGCCCTATTTGGTCGAGGGCCTCAAAACCAGCCGCGATCCAATGGTTACGAGTTAGTTTTCTCACCCGTTATTTCGCTCCATATCTAGCGCCATACAGACTGTGTAGGGTGCGCAACCGATTGATACGCTGCGAACACCAGCAAAGACGGCCGTTGCGTTTTGCACGCCAGCACTTTTCATGGAGCTCGCCTTGAAGAAAATCGTTCTGGTTGCTTTCGACCAATTCACTGATATCGACCTATTCCTGATGTGGGACATCTTAGGCCGCAACACCGAGGACTGGCACGTCCGAATATTGGGCTCTAGCTCTATCGTGCGATCGGCGCACGGCCTGCCTGTTTCGGTGCACGGTCCGCTGTCCGAGGCCAATAGTGCCGACGCGGTATTGTTCGTCAGCGGCAAGGAAGGGATACCCGCTGCACTTGCCGCCCCAGATTTCCTGCCGTCGTTTGAACTTGATTCCAGACGCCAGCGAATCGGCTCCATATGCGCCGGAGCTTTCATTCTCGAACGGCTTGGGCTGCTCAGCGGCCAAGCAACTACACACCCGGATGCACGATCAAGCTTGCAAGCTCTGGGGCTTGAGTCCATGGACCAGCCTCTTGTATGCCAGGGGAACATTGCAACCGCTGGCGGATGTCTTTCGGCGCTCTATCTGGTGGGATGGTTGGTTGAATCCTGGTTCGGTGTCGACAAGCGCCGTGCGACGTTGCTCCCTGTTCTGCCAGCTGGGCAGCAAGAGCTCTATGATGCCTTGATCGGGCTCAGTATCCGACAAGGTGAAGTTGGCGCCTCAACAACATCCAGTTAATCCATGCTCGCTCAGCGAGGCTCTGGACCTCATCAAGGCGTGGACACTGGTTATCCGGACGGCATCGCCACGACCCATGCGAGCTTCGCTGGCGACAAGGAGCGTTGTACGACAAACCATCGCAACAAGAAACGCGACATGGCATGTCGCCTAATTAGTAGTTAGAACTCAGGAGAGATCCCCGATGCCCCGAGAAGTTGAGCTCATTATGTCCGTGCCAGTCCCCTCGAGGTCCGGCATCACCCACCTTTATAAGCCGATGCACCTAGCGGACGCTTTTGCGATCCGGCTCCCTGCGGGCACGTCCAGCAATCCAGCTTTGCTCGCTCGATTCATCCTTTCCCACCAGCCATCCTGGATCGGATGGCTCATGAAAGTCCGAGACACTATCGTTGCCTGTTTTGGTCTCAAGACAGCCAGACATTTGGCATCACTTGCTAATCGGATTGGAATCTTCAAGGTCTACAGCACGAACCAGACTGAAATCGTGTTGGGAGAGGATGACAAGCACCTCGACTTCCGGATATCGATCCTATGTTCTGGAGAGGCAGAGCCAGAAGGCAGTCGCCAACTCGTTTTTTCAACCGTGGTCCAGTGCCACAACCGTCTAGGCCGGGCCTACATCTTCGTTATTGCCCCATTTCACCGCTTGGTTGTTAAGGCCAGCCTCCTCCGTGCAGCGCGCGTCGGTTGGCCTCTGGCTATTTGCCCTTAAGGCGCTCGATCAGCTCGCTGTCGTGCTTGAAAGCGACGGCGCCACTCACTGGAGTCAGTGGATGCGCAAAGCGAGAGGACAGCTGAACGAAAAGTTCGATTCACTAAGAGGTGAAACCGCAACGCTCGCCAATGCAATTAAACGTGTTCAAAACTGAATGCAAAAAAGAATTCGTCACCCGCTTCGACTTGGTGCTGCGAGTACATTCCGCGGAATAAATGAAAACGGGCGCCTTGCCAGGCGCCCGTTTTGTTTTTTTCGAACCTGGCCAACACACAGATGTCGAAACAAGTGATGACATTGCCACTGATCACAGGCCTCTGGCCTGCTTCATTCAAGGGCGAAGCCAGTAGCTCATATACTTTAGGGTGCGCCGGATAATTTCAGCAGGCTCGGATTCTGCCGAGGGCAGGTGCTGACTGCTGCTCACATCCAATGCTCCCGTATCGGAGTACTAACATGACTCAGTCAATGCGGTTCTTCCTATCGATCGTCCTTGCGACAGCCTCACTGGCATCGGCGAGCTTCCTGAACACTGCTGGTGCGGCAACCGCCGAGGATCTGAATACCGACTCTCGGCAAGCGTTGCAAACGCTCTACAAGGCCAGGCCAGTTGCCGAAACCATGTCACACAACGCCAAAGCGATTCTTGTCTTCCCGAAAATCATCAAAGCGGGCCTGGTGTTTGGCGGCAGCTATGGCGAAGGCGAATTGTTGATGGGTAAGAAAGTCGAGGATTATTACAACTCCGTAACCGGGTCCTGGGGGTTGCAGGCAGGCGCTCAGTCATATGGCTATGCGGTGTTCCTGATGACCGATAAAGCCGTGAACTATTTACGTGAAACCAAGGGTTGGGAAATTGGCGTAGGCCCCACTGTTGTTGTGGTTGATGAAGGGGTGGCGAAGAATCTGTCCAGCTCGACGCTGAAGGACGATGCTTACGCGTTCATTTTCGACCAGCAGGGGTTAATGGCTGGGGTCAGCATCGAAGGAACCAAGATTTCCCGGATCAAGCGCTGAAACCGGTCGTTTGGCGCTTGCGGGCGCAAGCGGCGAAGTGAAATGAAAGCGGGCACCCGAGTGGCGCCCGTTTTTTTGTCCGCGATTCGTGATGCATCAGCCACCCTGGAGCGTTACTGCATGCTTTCGATCAAGGCTTTCGCCAAAGCCACGGATCAGCTCCAACAACGACTTCACTCGCAGCGGCAGATTCCCGGCCGGGTACACCGCGTGCATCTGCGGGCTCTCACCACTGCTGGAGGTAAGCTTGTACTCGGGACAGACCCGGATCAGGCGCCCCGCTTGCACTTCGGGCTCCGCCAGCCAGTCCGCCAGGCGGGCGATGCCAAGGCCCGCCAGGGCCGCCTGGAACACCGCCGAACCAGAGTTGAAGCGAAACTTGGGATCAGCCCGAAAGCTGATGGCCTGCACCTCACTGCGAAAATTCCATTCCTTGAGAATCCGCGGCGCCGTGTGCAGGATCAGCGAGTGCGACTCCAGCGCCTCGATGGAGTCGGGCATTCCGCACCGCTCCAGGTATCCGGGGCTGGCATACAGGTAACGTGAATAACTCCAGAGCGCAAAGCCGATAAGGTCACTGGATTGCGGATACCCGCCGCGAATCGAGAAGTCCAGCTTGCTCTTGGCCGGGTCGATGGTCTCATCGGTGAAAATCCCATCGACGTTCACGTCTGGATAACGCTCGGCGTACTGCGCGATCAGCCGGGGCAATACCCCGTGGCCGAGAAACTCGGGGGCGGAAAAGCGCACCCAGCCGTAAGCCTGGCCACTGATGCCGGCCAGGTCTTCATCCGCCTCACGTTGCAGATCCAGCATTTTGTAAGCGTGGGGCAACAAGCGCTCACCCGCCTCGGTCAAGCTCACGGCATTGGAGGAGCGATTGAACAACTTGACCCCGACACTTTCCTCCAGAGCCTGAACGGCGCGGGTCAGCGAACTGGGAGAGCGCCCCAGCGTACGTGCCGCCGCGACGAAGCTGCGCTTGCGAGCCACCGTCGCGAAGGCTTCAAGTTCCCCCAACATATCCAATGCCATGCGCCACCTCGTTGCACTTTTCACAACGTGGTATTGCAACACATTAAAAGCCCTTCCGTTAACCTTCCTGCTCAAGGACGCAGGCAAGCCGATGCGATGAAACACGTAGAAGCCGCCGGACGCTCACCCACCCTTCAACGTCAGAGCCTGATTTCATGGTCGATATTGTCATCCTTTGTGTGTTCGCCTTCTCCGCCGGCCTGATCGATGCGGCGGTCGGCGGCGGTGGACTGATCCAGATTCCCGCGCTGTTCAATGTGCTACCCACGGCACAACCGGCGGCGCTGCTGGGGACCAACAAGGTTGCGGCAGCCTGCGGCACCGCGTTCGCGGCCCGGTCCTTCGTGCGCAAGGTGGTGATCAACTGGAGTCTGGTGATCCCCGCCGCCTGTGCGGCGTTTGTCATGTCCTTCTTTGGAGCGGCCACGGTGTCGTCCGTCCCCCAGTCGGTGATCCGGCCGGCGGTGCTGGTGTTGATCGTGCTGATGGCGATCTATACCTTCTGGAAAAAGGACTTCGGCGCCCTGCACAAACCCATGCACATTGGTACCAGGGAGAAACTGCTGGCGATCGTCATTGGCGGTGCCATCGGCTTCTACGACGGACTGTTCGGCCCCGGCACTGGCAGCTTCCTGATCTTCCTGTTCATCCGCTGCTTCGCCTTCGACTTCCTGCATGCCTCGGCGTCGGCCAAGCTGGTGAACATCGCGACCAACGTAGCGGCGCTGATGTTCTTCATTCCAACGGGTAACGTGCTCTACCTGATCGCCATCCCCATGGCGGCCTTCAACATCCTCGGCGCGCTGACCGGCACCTGGCTGGCGGTTCATAAAGGCGTGCCCTTTGTCCGGGCGCTGTTCCTGGTGTTGCTGGTGATCCTGATCGGCAAACTGTCCTACGACCTGTTCGTGTAAACCTGAGGAAAACAGCCCGCATCCAATGTTCGATAGGTGTGGGCTCATGACGCGTGGACACGGCATTTGCCCACCACGCTTCAACCATTGCTGGCGTCGATAGTCACCATCATGTCAATGAAGTTCTCATAAAAATTCCTCGGCGTAACATCCGCTCCATACCCAACCAATAACACCCCGGAGCACACCATCATGAAACGCCAAACCCTTCTCAGCATCGCTTTCTCGGTTTTTGCAGTTAACGCTTTTGCCGCTTCTTCTACTCACCCGGTCGTCGCTGAAGGCGGCTCGGATCGCCTGATTGAAAGCCGTGTGGCTGAAGGTGGCTCGGATCGTCTGATCGAAAACCGCGTCGCTGAAGGTGGTTCGGATCGTCTGATCGAAAACCGCGTCGCTGAAGGTGGTTCGGATCGTCTGATCGAAAACCGCGTCGCTGAAGGTGGTTCGGATCGTCTGATCGAGAATCGCGTCGCTGAAGGGGGTTCGGATCGTCTGATCGAAAACCGCGCCGCATGAATGAGTGGCTTTACCGCAAGACTCGACCAAAGAACCCGGCCTCATCAGCCGGGTTTTTTCATGCTTTTTTTCTGCCTGACTGGATCTTCAAAGGGGTTATTGTCGAGAATGCAGGCTTGGAGTCTCCATTCTTATGTTCCTGAGCCCGCTTGCTACGATCAATCAGGTCATTGATAGTTTGCGCAGGACTTTCGAACAGGACGGCAGGTCTGCCCTCCCTGAATCGAAAAACAGACATCCGAGCAAACAACAACCCAATAAAACACCCTTATCCATCCAGATTCGCCACCCAAGTGACACGACAAGGAATGCCGCTCATGAAATTTGGCTACATGATCATTTACGTCCCGGACGTTGCTGCCTCGCTCCAGTTCTTTTCGTCAGCCTTCGGGCTTGGCGTTCGCTTCCTCCATGAATCCAAGACCTATGGCGAACTCGAAACAGGAGAAACCGCGCTGGCATTCGCCGCCGATGAATTGGCTGCGATGAACTTCAGCACGGGCCATGTCTCGGCGCACTCTTCCGCCAAACCTCTCGGAATCGAAGTCGGCCTGGTGACCGAGGACGTTCCGGCGGCGCATGCCAGAGCGTTGAAGGCGGGTGCCACCGAAATTTCCGCGCCAGGCACCAAGCCCTGGGGGCAAACCGTCTCCTACGTTCGATGCCCTGACGGAACGCTGGTAGAACTCTGCACACCCGTACAGCAGTGACTGGAGGATCGGTGAGTCGGCATCGTCTCTGCAGGAGCGACCGTCCGTAACCCCGCCCCGACGGCCTCTCACCCTTCGCTATTCTTAACCACACACGCCGCGGGCACGGCTTGCGGCATCAAAACCAGGAGTAAGGATCCGGGTAAGGAGTACGCCACTTCAACAGAGTATCGAATAATGAAAATGCTACTGATGGTCGAGTTTCCCCATGAACCTTTCAACGCGTTTGTCCGGTCCGGGAAGGTCGGCGAAATCATGAACCGTATCCTGGACACCATTAAGCCCGAGGCGACTTATTTCACTGAGCAAGATGGCATGCGAAATGGGATTTTTCTGATCGATATCGTGGATCCCTCCGAGATACCCGGATATGCGGAACCCTTCTTCCTCAACTTCCAGGCCAACTGCAAATTCCGTGTGGTCATGAACCCGCAGGACCTGCAAAACGCCGGTCTGGAGGAGCTCGGAAAAGCGTGGGCGTGAGGCTAGATCAATGAGCCGGGTGATGGCATCTGGATTTGCCTCACCCTCGGTCGATGTGCTAAGCCGTAATGCGATCTGTAGCAGCTGCCGAGCTCGCGAGGCAGCGGCTACAAGGAGTGCGCCGCAGCTGAAATGGCTTAAGGCGGCGCACTGCGCTTACTGAACGGTTTTCAGCTTGACCACATCACCGGAGATTTTGGTGGTGTAACCGGTCAGGACCCAGGCCCAGAACCAGTTTTCCTGCACTTGGGTGTTGATCATGGCGTCGCCGCCCTTGGCTTTGATCGCCGCGTCCTGAGCGCGAATGAAGCGGTTGTTCTGCTGGATCGGGATGACGCCATCACTCAACACTGAAAAAACGGATCGATAAGAGACCAATCATTGCGGCTGAAACGTCTGCAGATAGGCCAACAGGTTTTCGATCTTTTCCGGATCGCTGAGTCCCCAGAAAATCATGCGGGTGCCGGGGACCACTTCCTTCGGCGCCTGGATGTAGGCGGTGAGGGTTTCGCGGGTCCAGACGACGCCTGATGATTTCATGGCGGACGAGTACTGGTAGTCCGTCGTGCTGCCCGCCGGGCGCCCGAAAATCGCATTGAGCTGCGGGCCGAAAGAACCCCGCGCCGAACTCCCCACTTGATGGCAGCCGCCGCAGATTCGCGTGAACAGTTTCTCACCTGCCTCAGCATCGCCGGCCGCGGCTGCTTGCGTGCTGAATAACCCGGTATTGAGCATCAAGGCGAAGGTGAGTACGGCGGCGTTTTTCATGTTCGGCTCCAAATCAGGTGTTGCGGACAACCAAAGCGGGCGGCTATTTCATCACGACTGGCTGCTACACCGAAGCCTTGAAGCTAATCTATAACTCTCTTTGCTCCTTTAACGCCGCTGCAGGAGGGCCAGAATGAAACCCATCGAACTGGCGCTGGCTCCCCATGATGATAATTAGAGTGCAAACGATGTCCGTCATACCTGTTCAAAATCTTCCAGTCATTTTGGTCGCGGCTCAACCCGCCGACCTGGACAATCTTGTGGCCATTCGAATTGAGGCCATGCGCGAAAGTCTTGAACGGATTGGGCGATTTGATCCGGTACGTGCACGTGAGCGTTTTCTCAACGGTTTTGATTGCCGCAACACGCATCACATTGAACTGGCCGGTGAGCGAGTCGGTTTTATTGTGGTCAAGCCTCACCTGAATGAATTGCTGCTTGACCACTTGTATGTGCGATCGAATGCTCAGGGAACAGGTATAGGCTCTGCTGTCCTCAAACAGATTTTCAAAGAAGCGGATGCCGCCGCGCTCCCTCTCAGGGTGGGCGCGCTCAAAGAGAGCGCTTCGAATCGGTTTTACATCCGTCATGGCTTCCAATTCGTCGAAAGCGGCGAGTTCGACCATTACTATGTTCGTCCGAGCGCTGCGCCTTGACCCAGTTTTTTTACACCGCCTCGATCAGGAGCGGATGTCACTCAACCTCCACTCGCTTGAAACTTCTTCCGGTAAGCCGCCGGTAGCAGGCCCACGCGCTGCCGAAAAAGCCGGCGAAACGAGTTGCCATCCTCATAACCCACTTTGTAAGTGATGCTGTCCAGAGTCATTCGTGTGGATTCGAGCAGCTGCTTTGCCTTTTCCAGACGCAGCGTTTGCAGGTAGGTCAGCGGCGTGTAACCGGTGGCTTCCTTGAAACGCCTTTTGAAGTTCCTGACGCCGAATCCGAATCGCTCGGCCATGTCATTGATCAGCAGCGGTTGATGGAAGTGATCTTCCAGCCACGCTTGAACCCGCAAGATTTCGCCATCCCCATGGTTCTTCGGCATCGACCACATGACATAGACCGATTGCTCGCTGCGTACGTTGTCGGCCAGCAAGTATTTGCCGCACTTCTGCGCCAGCTCCAGTGAAGCGAAGCGGCGGATCAGATGCAGCAACAGATCCATGGCAGCCGTCGCGCCACCGCAGGTGATCACGCGATTGTCTTCACAGAGGATCTGCGCCTCTTCCAGACAGGCTTCTGAATACCGGCGCCGAAAAAAATCGGCGAAGGCCCAGTGCGTGGTGGCACGAATGCCGTCCAGCATTCCCGCTTCGGCGAGCATGAACGCCGCCGTACACATGGAAGCCACGACGGCACCTTGGGCGTGCTGTTGACGCAGCCACGGCCCATAACCGGGAAATGCCGGCAAGGCGTCCTTCAATGTGAAGAGAAACCCCGGGATCACCACCAGATCGGTTCGGGGGATGTCGACGATGGATCGTTCCACGCGCAGCGTTTGCCCTCCCCATGCGGCGACATTGGCGCCATCCAGTGAGGCGGCAACCACCTCAAACGGCGCGCTGGTGGTATCGGCGAACAGGTTGGCGGCACTGAGCACCTCCAACGCCAGGGTGGCGCTGGCGGCGGAGCATTGATCAGCCAGTAGCAGGGTGACGTGCATGAATGATCCGGATTGCGCTTTTCGCATGAAAAAAGTCATTTGTGCACCTACCTTATCTGATTTCTCCCCCCTAAAGTGCACCGGTCATTCAATCCTCGGCGTACTTATGAATCTCTGGTTCCGACTTCTCCTCATGCTGTTCCGTCGCCCGTGGCGCAAACCGGTTGACGGCCTGGCCACCACCGTCATCCGCCTGCGCGTCTGGCCGCTCGACCTCGACCTCAACCGGCACGTCACCAATGGCCGCTATTTCACCCTGGCCGACATAGGTCGCATGGATTTTGTGCTACGCAGCGGCGCCTTTCGAGTAGCCTTGCGCAACAAGGCCGTGCCGATCGTTGGCGATACCTGGGGCAAGTTTCGTCGTGAGCTGAAGCTGTTCGAATCGTTCGAGATTCATACCCGCATACTCGGCTGGGACGATAAATGGAGCTTTATGGAACACCGCTTCGTGAGCAAAGGACGAGTGATTGGCGTCGTCATCATGCGGGGTCTGTTCCGCTCGGCCAAAGGCACGGTTGCACCGGTCGAGTTCGTCCGCGAGTTGGGATTGGCCGAACAGTCACCCGAGATGTCGATGTGGCTGACGGCCTGGTCGCAAAGCTGCGACGACATGAGCCGTCAGCTGCGAGGGGAAGAAGGCCTGGTTGCCCAAGCGCCCCTCTGATCAAACGCAATCCCTTGTAGGAGCGAGCGATGCGGCGACCCGACTTGCCCGCGAAAAGGCCATCACCTTCAACATCAATATCGCCTGCCAGACCGCTATCGCGGGCAAGCCCGCTCCCACAGGTTCCGCGCCTGACTGACTGGCATTGCGCTTCAGGGTTTGTTTCTAACAGTTGCACCTGTCGGCGCGAGTGCGCAGCCTGATCGACTTTCTGGGCGAGCGCTTCAAGCACATCGATCATCTGGAAGAACCGCAATCTGTGCTCGACTGAACAGAGCTACGACAGATTGAGCGCCACGGCGGCGCGAATCAGCGCCTTCAAGGCTGTCTCATCAATGCTGTCGCCCTCATGAATATCGATGGCGCGCCGGGTGTTGCCATCAAGGCTGGCGTTGAACAGTCCTGAAGGGTCTTCCAGCGAGGCGCCTTTGGCGAACGTCATCTTTACGGCATTCTTGTACGTCTCGCCGGTGCAGAGGATGCCGGCATGGGACCACACCGGAACGCCCCGCCACTTCAGTTCCTCGACCACGTCGGGGTCGGCCTGCTTGATGAGCGTTCGAACCCGGGCGAGCGTCTCGCCCCGCCAATCATCCAGCGCCTTGATTTTCGCCTCGATCAGCGCAGAGGCAGAGCTTTGCCCCTCAGTTTCCGTTGAACCGGCCGTCCCCTTGCTCATGGTGGTTATCCCTCCTCATGATGATTGTCGTTCACCCGCCTCTTGAGTATCGCTGACTGGACTACAACGCAGGGCGTTGCAGTTTGACCCACTCCTGAACGGTAGGTCGCAGCCATTGGCGCTGTGCGTATTCAACCAACGCCGGTGGCACGGAGTCACCATTGAGGATCAGCCGGTTGAGCATCAAGGCCAGATCCACATCAGCGATAGACCATTGCCCGAACAGGTACTCGGGGCTGTCAGCCAGCAACGCTTGTGCGGCGCCGAACAACTTGCGCTTCGCCGCCTCGGCCGCCGGCGACAGAGGCTCCGACTTGAGGCCATAAAACACCACCAGTGTGGACCGCTCCTGCCGAATGGGCAGCAGGTCACTGCGCAGCCATGCCTGGACTTGCCGTGCCTTCGCACGCAGCTTCAAGTCTTGCGGGTAAACCGGCGTCTGCGGGAAAACGTCTTCCAGGTATTCGGTGATCGCCGACGATTCAGACAAAGCGAAGTCGCCGTGCATGAGGGTTGGTACACGCTGGGTCAGTGAGAGGCTGGCATAGTCCGCCGCCTGGTTTTCGGCCGTTTCGAGGTTGAGCGGGCTCATCTCGAATTCGATGCCTTTTTCGCGAAGTACCACGAAGGCCGACATGGCATAGGGGCTGGTGAATTGAGCGTCAACGTATAGACGCAGGCGGGCATTGTTCATGGGTGATCTCCATATGCTTGAGCAGACACCCTACGAGATCCATAGCGATAAATGAAATGGATGATTTTTATGGGCACATTCCTCGGCGGAATACTTGATTCGCCGATGGACCGCCCTCTATTAATGGGGCGTTTGTCTTCAAATCGCCGATGGGTGCATCCTGTGTACTCACGAAAGGGAAAAACAAGGACGTAACAACAGTGGACAAGGAAATCATCTTGATGCGTCATGGCCAGCCAAATCTGGCCGTGCAAGACAAAGTTTCAGCGCGCGATATGAAACGCTGGATCGAGCAATACGACCTATCAGAAGTCATCGACCAACCCGCCCCGCAGGCGAGTGTGGCGCTGGCGCTTACCGCCAGAACGATCGTGTCGAGCAGTGCGCCCCGGGCGCTGACGTCTGTTCGAGCGCTAGGCCTTCAAGCCAGCCTTGTCGATGATATTTTCTGCGAAGCGCAACTCCCCCATGGACGATGGACACTGCCGCGCCTTTCACCGTTTACGTGGGCATTTATTCTTCGTGTTTTATGGTTGTGCGGTTTCTCGGGGAAGGTCGAGTCTGCCAGTAAGGCCAGAATGCGGGCCAATACGGCAGCTCAACGACTGCAATCCCTTGCCGACGAAGGACCCGTTCTACTGCTCGGTCATGGACTGATGAATCGAATGATTGCCAAGCACTTGGAAGCTACCGGATGGACTCGCCATATAAGCAATGGCAATCGGTACTGGAGCGCGACAGCCTATCGAATGAGTCAGCGTTAAGGCACGACGACAGCCCACAGACTGAATCCCGTCGCCCTGGCTGGTGGTCAAATAGGAGCTAATATTCATCTGTATTCCTCTGCAAAGGACTGCAACCATGAGCCGGCTCGAGTTACTGACCAAATGGAATCGCATGATCATACGGTTGCAGATCGAGCACGAAATCAGTGCCCGGGATTTCGAGAAATTCAGCTGGAAGCTGGGCATCCCTTGCGTGGTGCTGTCGGCGGTCGTCAGCGCCAGCGTCTTCGGCTCTATCAGTGACGCATCGCCCGTATGGCTCCAATATGCAGCCGGTATCCTGTCACTGCTGACCTTGGTGTTGAGCTCGGTTCAGACATCCCGGCTCGGATAAAGATCGCAGACTTCATGAGAGGAGGCGCTCGAGATGCAGCTCATCGCGCTGAAAATCGATAAGCCGGAAGCGACGAACTTCATTTTGGGTCAGACGCACTTCGTCAAATCCGTTGAAGACCTCCACGAAGCGTTGATAAACGCCGTGCCAGGTATCCAGTTTGGCGTGGCTTTTTGTGAAGCCTCCGGCAAATGCCTGGTGCGATGGTCTGGCACCGACACCGCCATGATCGAGCTTGCCCAGAAAAACGCGCAAGCCATTGGCGCCGGCCATAGCTTCATCATTTTCCTCGGAGACGGTTTCTATCCGCTGAATGTGTTGAACGCCGTCAAAATGGTGCCAGAGGTGTGCCGTATTTTTTGTGCGACCGCCAATCCAACCGAAGTGATTCTCGCGGAGACAGAACAGGGGCGCGCGATCCTGGGCGTCGTGGATGGCTTCTGTGCCAATGGCATTGAAGGCGACGAAGACATCCTGTGGCGCAGGAATCTGTTGCGGCAGATCGGCTACAAGCTGTGAAACACGTTTCGCTGCTGAGCTAACGATGGGCTGCCGCCGTCGACAACCTCACCTGCCTGAATTCTGCACAAGTTGCTCAACGAAGAACTCCACATGCCCTCTCGGATGAGTCGGCAATGGCCAGGAGTCGACGTTGTGAGCAAGTGCCTGGAAAGCTTGAGCACACCTGGAACGAGGGAAGGCTTCCAATACTGCACGCCCCTTCTGCACAGCTTTGTGCGCACTTTCGTCGTTCGGCACCGCGCCAACGTATTGCAACGAGACATCCAGGAACATTTCGGTAATCTTTTCCAGCTTGGCAAACAGATTGCGGCCTTCCGCCGGACTGCCCGTCATGTTGGCCAGCACGCGAAAACGGTGCAGACCGTAGCTCAGGTTGAGCAATTTGATCAGCCCGTAGGCGCCGCTGATCGAGGTGGGTTCATCGCACACCACCACCATCACTTCCTGCGCTGCGCGGATGAAATTGATCACCGAGCCACCGATACCGGCGGCTGTATCGATGATCAGTACATCCAGTTTGTCGCCGATATCGCTAAAGGAGTGGATCAGCGCACGGTATTGCGCAGGTTCCAGATGAATCATGCTCTGCAAACCGGAAGCGGCCGGAGCCACTCGAATGCCTCCAGGCCCCGGCACCAGCGCCTCGGACAATTCGCAACGCCCTTCAATAACATCGGCCAGCGTGTAGCGCGGGGACAGCCCTAACAGAATATCGATATTGGCCAGGCCAAGATCAGCATCCAGCAGTACGACGCGCCGCCCCATTTTCGCCAATGCCAACGAAAGGTTAACCGCCACCGTGGTCTTGCCCACGCCACCCTTGCCGCCGGTCACAGCGATAACTTGCACGCAATGCTCATCATCCATTTTGTCTTTCCCTTCCTTGCGCATCGTGTGCCAGTAAGTAATGGCACTCTCCAGATGCCGCAAGAATAGCTGAAAAGCACGAAATAGCAGCCTTATCTCCCGACGAGAGGCATTTAGCCACCCTCCATTGAATCGTTTCAATAAAAAGGCCGACAACAACCACCGAAGCGTCTAAATCCAGACATCATTGATTGCGGTTCTTTCTCCGTCCTGATCGCCGGTATTGAGCACACCGCGCGGCTCGATCAGCAACAGCTTCACCTCGCGTTCAGCGTAAGGCTTGTGTTCGACGCCCTTGGGGACGACGTACATTTCTCCCTGCCCAACCACGATGGCACCCTCCCGAAGATCGATGCGAAGCTCACCGTCAAGGACGATGAAGGCTTCATCGGTATCGGCATGGGAATGCCAGACAAAGTCGCCTTCGATTTTCACCACCTTGAACTGATAGTCGTTCATTTCGGCAATGACCTTGGGCGCCCATTGCTCGCTGAACAACGCAAATTTATCGGCAAAGTTAATCGTGGTGCAGGCCTTGGAATTCATTTAAGTCACCCTCACTGGACAAGATATCGAGCCCTGACTCTAGGGATGACCTAACGCTGCGTATTGCATGATTGTGCAAGTTGGCCGGGACCATTCTCAGCCAAGGCCCAACCTCTTCAGCCACCGGCCAGGGGAGACGCCGTAGGTCTGGACGAATTGACGCGTCATGTGGCTTTGATCGAAAAAACCTGCGAATACGGCCGCCTCTGCCATCGAGTGGCCGCCGAACATCAATGCTCTTGCCAGATCGAGCCGGCGTTGAGTCATGTACCGATAGGGGCTGGTGCCGTACAGCGCCCGAAAATCACGGCTCAGGCTCCAGCGGTCTCGACCACTCGCCAGGGATAATTCATCCAGGGTAATGACTCGATCCAGCGAGTCATGAATCAGCGCACGCGCGCGCTCGGCCGCTGCAAAATCAAACGACTTGCGTCGCCCACGCTGACCAGAGAGCGCATCCAGCGCTTGTGCGAGATCGTAAATGGCATCGTCTTCTTCCAGGGGCTCGATGCAAGCGTCGAGATTTTGCAGCAGCACCTGGGTGGCGGCAAAAAGCCGTGGGTCGCTCGATAAGCCCCCCTCGATGAAGGGCAAGGGTTTGCCGTCCAGCACCTGCTGAATCAAGGCCGGTTCGATGTAGATCATCCGGTAATGAAAGCCCGCTTCGGTACCGGCCTCACCGTCATGCACCTCGTCCGGGTGCAAGACGATGGTTTTCCCGGGCAGACCGTGGCGCTGGGATTTGCGGTACTGGAAACTTTGTACACCCGACAGCGTCCGCCCGATGGCGTAAGTGTCGTGACGATGTGGCGTAAAGCCATGGCCACCAAAAAAGGCTTCGATGCGCTCCATCTTCAGCGGCTGCGCCGAACACTTGACCCAGTCCTTGTCGCCCTTGGTGTTAGTCATGTCCCGATACCGCCCGAATGATGTCAGTACGTTACCAGTGCGAACGTCTGCTGTCCCAGGCTCGTGACCCGCCTGAATCAACCCTCTTGGCGGCGCCACCAAATTTGTCCGTTGCCCTCGTGAACCAGTTTTGAGACCCGCAGTCATAGCCGTGCCGTAAAAGAAGCTCGCCCAACGAAGCGCTCGTGCGGTTGTTGTTCATCTTTATCCCACCCTTATCGTCGTAAACTCATCAGAGCTGTCTGTTCATGCGCCCAACCGTCCGCTGCCGCCGCTTTATCCCGCTGTGCCTGATGCCTTTATTTGCGCTGTTCGCCAGCCCCGCCCCTGCCAGCGGGGAGCGGCAACTGGTGGAAGTCATCAACGATTACCGCGCCGATCCCGACCGCTGCGCGGGGCGTGCGGTCAAGCCGTTGCGGCCGTTGTCGCTGAAATCGGACCTGTCCTTGCCGATCGGCTATGGCGGTGGTTTGCGGGATGGTTTGAAGGCTAACGGCTATCAGGCGGTGACAGTGCGGACCATCCGCCTGGTCGGCGCGCAAGACGCCGATGAGGCGTTCGACATGCTTCAGAGCGACTACTGCGGGGCACTGCTCGATACTCAATACGCCGACATCGGCGTTACTCGCGCCCGCAGCGAATGGCGGGTGGTGCTGGCGCAACCGGTGCTCGATGGGCGTATCGGCGATTCGCGCGCTGCGGGCAAGACGTTGCTGGCACAGGTCAACGCAGCACGGGCCAGGCCACGCATGTGTGGGCGCCAACGCTTCGCAGCCGCACGGCCATTAACCTGGAACGCCGCCCTGGGCGCCGCCGCGCAAGGCCACAGCAAGGCAATGGCCTACGGCAACTATTTCGCCCACCAGGACCCCGACGGTGATATGCCAGCGGATCGCGCCAGAGCCGCCGGTTACCGCGGCCGGCAGATCGGCGAGAACATCGCCGCCGGGCAAGGCTCACCCAGCCAGGCGATGGCCGGCTGGCTGGCCAGCCCCGGGCACTGCGCCAACCTGATGAATCCGATGTTTACCCAGGTCGGCGCGGCGTATGCCGCCGAGTCGCGCAGCAACAAAGGGGTGTATTGGACGATGCTGTTTGGCGCGCCTTGAAGTGAGACCTGCTGTAGAACAGGGTCAGACGGTCCTGTTCTCAAACCCGAATAACGCTTGAGGCGCCTCCACCAGCAACGAATGCATCAGCGGCGCTGAACACCCCAGTGCTTGCAGTTGTTCGATCACCGTACCGAAACCGACGCTGTCTTCATGTTGTGTATGGGGCCAATCGCTGCCCCACACCAATCGGCGTCGGCCGAAGCTCTGCTCCAGCAGCGGCAATGCCGCCCTGGCGAATCCGAGATTCTGTTGGGGGGTACCGGCCAAACGATAGATACCCGACACCTTCATCCAGATCTGCCCGCTCAGCCCCAGCTCCAGTAACTCGACAAATCCTGGCTGATCGATGCCGGAACGGGCGTCCGGACGACCGAAGTGATCGATTACAAGCTTGATACCGAACGGGATCAGCTGGCGAATCAGCTGCGGCAAATCCTCCACATGACGATGCAACTCGACATGCCAGCCCAGTTCAGCGAGATGGCCAAAAAAGTCTCGCCAGCCTGAGTCGCGAAAGTCGGGTAACGCTTTGCCCATCAGGTTCAAACGAACGCCAACCACACCCACTCGGTCCATGTCGTTCAACAGGTCGCGACTGACCTCTCGCTCCAGCACCACCACCCCACGCAACTGCGCTGGCGCCTGTTGCAGCGCCGCCAGCAAATAACGGTTGTCGGTGCCGAGAAAACTCGGCTGCACCAACACGCCATGACTCAAGCCGTGGGCTTGCAAGTGCTTTAAATACTCGCCAAGCGTGGCGTCATACCCTGGGGTATAGCGCCGCACAGAGGCCAGGTTCAGCGCACGGCTGAACACATGAGCGTGGGAATCAATGCCGGTGATCGGCGCAGAACAGGTTTCAGACATGGTTTTCATCTATTGAAAGTAATGATCATCAGGCCCGGGCGCGTTCGTTGCCATTGACGCTGACAGGCGCTGCCGTGCTCGCGGCTTCAAGGCTGCGACCACGGGTTTCCGGCAGGCAAAGGGCTGCGATCACCGCCACACCATAGGCGATCCCGGCATCGATGCCGATCGCCGACCCCAAGGACATGGAATCGCTCATGTGGCCGACCAGGAACGGGAACACCGCCGAGAGCACTCGGCCAAAGTTGTAGCAGAACCCCACACCGGCGCCACGAACGTCCGCCGGGTACAACTCGTTGAACAGCGCACCGAGGCTCGCCGGAATGCCCGCCGCAAAGAAGCCCAAGGGGAAACCGAGAAACAGCATTTGCGTGTTGGTCAGCGGCAGAAACACGTAGCACTGCACGGTGACAACGCAGCACAACGCGAACAACACGATGTTTTTGCGACGGCCAATACGGTCGATCAAGAATCCGCTAACCACACAGCCGCACCAGAACGCAAAAATGATTACCGCCAGGTAGCCGCCGGAGTTCAGCACCGACAGGTTGCGTTCGGTTTTGAGGAACGTTGGCAGCCAGGTCATCACGGCGTGATAACCGCCGTGCGCGCCCAGGCCCAGCAGACCGCCGAACAGCGTTACGCGCAGCAGTTCGGGGCGGAAGATGCCGGCCAGGGATTTGAAGAAGCTTTGCGGGATGGCTTGTTCTTTTTGCAGACGCTGGAAACTATCGGGCTCCTGAACATTACGGCGCACCCAGATGATCAGGAACGACGGCAACAAGCCAACAATGAACATCACCCGCCAGGCCATGTCTTGCGGCACGAAGGTATAGATCAGCGCGAACACGCCGACCGCCAGGCCCCAACCCACGGCCCAGGCGCTTTGCACAGTGCCCATGACCTTGCCACGGTATTTCGGGTTGATGGTTTCGGCCATCAGCACCGCGCCGGCCGCCCACTCACCGCCAATGCCAAAACCTTGCATCGCCTTGACGATCAGCAACTGATGGAAACCGGTGACAAACGCAGACAAAAAGGTGAAGAACGAGAACCACACGATCATCCACTGCAGCGTGCGCACCCGGCCATAGCGGTCGGACAACGTCCCCCCTACCCAGCCGCCGATGGCCGAGGTAACCAGCGTGACGCCACTGATCAGTCCCGCATCGCCCTTGGTCAAGGCGAACGCGGCGATCAGCGCCGGAATCGCCAGGCCGAACATTTGCACTTCCAGTGCGTCGAGCGACCATCCGCCGAAGCAGGCCCAAAACGTTTTGCGCTCTCGAGGAGTGACTTGGCGATACCAGCTGAACATGATTCTTATCCTTATAAGTGGAACATGAGGCAGCCGAGAGCGAACCGCACCGCTACAGGGCCAGTTTGAAAACACATCGAATTGAAATCAGAGGCGCGCATCTCGCCCCTTTTTCAGCTGCGGGAAGTCAGCGAATGTCCACGCTGTAGCGGAAGTGCTCGGCGTGCCCTCGCGAGCGACGCCACTCCAATGGCTGACCGGCGTAGTCCCGCGCCAAACGCTCGATCACCACCACCGGGCTATTGACCGGTACTTGCAACAACCGCGCTTGCACCTCATTCACCGATTCGGCGGTCAGGGTTTCTTCGGCAGAAGCGACGACCTGACCGCACACCTCTTCGTAGATCGGATACAGCAATGGCCCCTTGCTGCTCAGGTCGACGTCCAGCAACGCCTGGAAACGACTGCGCGGCAGCCAGATTTCTTCGGCCAGCACCGGCTTAACGTCGAGCAGACGCAGGCGGACAATGCGAATCACCGGGGCATCGAGCGGCAGCCCCAACGCCTCCGCCACCGCCGACGGCGCGGTCACCGGTTCGATGGACAGGATGCGACTCTCCGGCACCTGACGTTCGCCGGCAGCGGTTTGAAAACGGAAGAACCGGAACAGTGACGACTGAAACTGAGGCCGACGAATGAAAGTACCGCGCCCTTGTTGACGCTCAAGAATGCCTTCGCTGACCAATGCGTCGACCGCTTTGCGCACGGTGCCGGTGGACAGTTGGTATTCCGCCGAGAGCGCGGCTTCGGTAGGAATAGCCTCCCCCGGGCGCCAGCGATTATTGGCGATCTGCTCAGCCAAGTGGTCACGCAGGCGTTGGTAAAGCGGTAGGCGAACATCACTGGAAAGAGCATTCATCGACTTTATTCACCTTGTTATCTAGTCATATATATGAATATTGTGGCGAGTATTTCCCCAGACAGGTTGGCTGTCAAGGTGCGGTATGACACCTGACTGACGAATGGTGGGCAGCGCCGGGCATTTGCGCCAATCGGATGCTGACCTAGGATCAGCCCTGCCTCAAGTCGAGACAGTAGGTGCAGTAACCCGTATCGCGCACATAGCCCAATGACTCATACAACCGTTGCGCGAGGTGATTGTCCGTAGCCGTTTCCAGCACCATGCCCTTGGCGCCGGTCAACAGCGCAAAGGCTCGGGCGGTGTTCATCAGCAACGTCCCCACCCCTCTGCCTCGGGCAGCCGGCGTGGTGAAAAGGTCGCTGAGCAGCCAGGTACGGTGGGCGTCGATGGAGGAGAACGTCGGGTACAACTGGACAAAGCCGAGCGCTTCGCCCGGGGAGTCCTCGGCGAAGAAAATCACCGATTCGTCCCTGGCGATGCGCTCGGCGATGAAATCGCGGGACTGCATCAGGTTCGAGGGTTGGCCGTAAAAGCCTCGATAGGCGTCGAAGAGGCTGGCGACTTTGTCGATGTGGGTTGCATCAACGCGCAGGACCTGGACGGCCATGTGGGTGGTCTCCGAACAGAGGGGTTACTTCGGTTGCGCCACCGTGCGCAAATAAGGCTTCAGCGTCTTGAAGCCATCCGGGTATTTCTTCTTGGCGTCTTCATCGGAAACCGACGTGGGAATGATGACGTCCTCACCCGGACGCCAGTTCACCGGCGTGGCAACGGTGTGCTTGGCGTTCAGTTGCAGAGAATCGAGCAGACGCAGCACTTCATCGAAGTTGCGCCCGGCGCTCATCGGGTAGATCAGCATCGCCTTGACCTTTTTGTCCGGGCCGATGATGAACACTGAACGCACCGTGGCATTGTCCACGGCAGTCCGTGCGCCGCCACTGGCATTGGGATGAATCATGTCATAGAGCTTCGCCACCACTAGGTTCTCGTCGCCGATCATCGGGTAGTTGACCGCATGCCCCTGGGTCTCTTCGATGTCTTTGGCCCAGGTCTTATGGTTACTGACAGGGTCGACGCTGAGCCCGACGATTTTGGTGTTGCGCTTATCGAACTCCGGCTTGAGACCCGCCATATAGCCGAGCTCAGTAGTGCACACCGGGGTGAAGTCCTTGGGATGCGAGAACAGAATCGCCCACTTGTCACCGATCCATTCATGGAAATGCAGCGGGCCTTCGGTACTTTCAGCGGTAAAGTCCGGTGCTTCGTCGCCAATACGGATTGCCATGTTCGTTCTCCTTACAGTTGAGTCGTAGGGAAGCCGCCGGAACGCTGGCTGCTGTTCCGGTGGCCTTCGGTGTCTGTGTTGAACCGTCAACGCGGATCAGTATAGGAGACGCTTGAGGACCCGGTAGTTAGCCGCGCGCCTGCTCCGCCCTGCTTGGATGACCGGGCATTCAAGCCGGCGAACGGCGCTCGTATTAAGGCATCAGATCCAATGGCATCACCTGGCCTTTCGTTCGCTCGTCATACCAACGCTGCAGCACATCGGGTAAATGCCCTTTCCAGCCCGACACGTTGGTGTAGTAACGGGCCCGGGAATGGTTCTGCTCATCGAACACCAGCAGCACCAGCCAAAATCGTGCGTCTGCTGCACGCATGAGAATGGCGGCATTGGTATTGCCCAGCCCGCGTACCCACATTTCAGTCACTTCGGCGCCTGGCAGGTCATTCGACTCGTCGCCGATCAGCCTGGAACTGCTGCTGTCCACCAGCGTCTGGTAATCGCCCTTGAGCAATTGCCGCAACGCATCATCTTCCTGCTGCGTATGCGCCAACCCCAGACTCAGCAAGTCGTTGTCCAGAGCCAAGGGCTGTTCCGACGCGATATAGCGCCCCGCATAGAACACGCCCATGCCCGCACCACAATCGGCATCATCGCCGTCCTGGGTGACATCAAGCACGCCGTTGACGGCTTGGAAGGTCAACGCGCATGCACCTTCGACGTAATGCGCCTGAGCGCCGTCGAGTGTGGCGACGCCATCCAGGTCGCCAGAGTTGGCGCCGCTCGCCGCAGAAACTTCGAAGCCGACATGCGTCGAGTCCCGGCGCTTTGTCTTCAACTCAGCTCCCGTCGAAACGCCCCAGGGAATGCGCTGCCAAGTGGCGTCCCAGGTAAACGGAATGGCCGCGTGCTCAAGCTCAGTGATGCGCATCAAGTACTGTTGGCGCAGGCAATCGATTTGGCCTGCACAGCGATTGCGTTGTTTCAGCCACTGACGTTGGTCTGCTTTTAACGCTTTAGGGTCGGTGACTTTTTCCAGCGTCGAGCGCCAGACCGTGCCCAGTTTTTGGTCCAGCTTCGACGTGTAAGGGTCGGCGCAAATGGCTTTTTCACTGGGGCTGGCAGCACTTGTGCAATCGAAGCTACTGGCGTGGGCTACGGCAGAGAATGCGAGAAACACCAGCAGTAAAGCGCAGCGAACGTTAGAGCAGAACAAGGTCGGGGGCATGGGCAGATTCCATTCTTTGAGCGCGCCAGTATGCCGAGACACGCGCGAAAAGGCGCTTGTTTTGGTGTGGCCACAGATCTCGCAGAACGCGTAAAGTCACGTTCATCCTTAAGGAGCAAAACATGGCTCATCCGTCGCCCTCACCGCTACGGGAGATTTATCTCTCGGAGACCTCCGACCCGGCACTGTTCAATCGCCTTGCCAGTGAACTGGCACAAGGGCTGGGCGGGACCTGGACGGCACAGATCAATGGGTTGGACCAGCGTTATTGGGACCTGGCCGTCGAAGGGCAGACGATTACGCTGCATCTGGAACATTATCTGGGGATCATGCTGCTGGTGGAGGATGCGGATCCGGACTGGATCGCGTCGGAGCGTTTTCAGGCGGTGGTGCGGCGGTTACAGACGGATTGATAAAGGCCCCACTGCCAGTCAATCAAAACGCAGAATCTGTGGGAGCGAGCCTGCTCGCGATAGCGACGCGTCAGACCAATATTGATTCTGAATGTACCGCCGGGCTCGCTCCCACAGGTCTTGCGCCTTAACTGACTGACATCGCCCCTAGATATTGATTTCGCTGGCCGGCACGACATCGACCCGTGCCACGGAACCGGTCAGATGCGCCAGATCCTTGTTGTGTTCGGCGATGATGTCTTCGGCGCTCATCGTGCCATTGTCGATAGTGGAATGGGCGTCGGCCGCCAGCACGACGTCGTAGCCCAATTGATGCGCCTGGCGCACGGTGGCGTTGACGCAGTAGTCGGTTTGCAGGCCGCAGATGATCAGGCGGTCGACGTCCAGCTCTTGCAGCTGCTCATGCAGGTGCGTCTGGTAGAACGAATCCGGGGTTATTTTGCGCAGCCGCAGGTCTTGGGGTGACGTCTTCAAGCCCTCGGCCAGTTGCCAGCCTTCACCACCGTATTGCAGCAGGTCGCCCTCTTCTTCGTGCTGGATCAGGATCACCGGAATATTGGCGGTTCGGGCTTTGGTGCTGAGGCCGTTGATGGTGTCGATGACGCGCTGGATGTCGAAGCATTCATACTCACCGGTGCACAGCGCGCGTTGGACATCGATGATCAGGAGTGCGGTGCTCATGGCTTCCTTCCTTAGAGAGGTCGCTGGAACGATGGATTTCAACTCCCTTTTAGCCTGTAGCAGCTGTCGAGCTTGCGAGGCTGCGTTCGAGTGCGCAGCGCTCGCCATATCAGCGAATGCGGTTTGCCTGAATGAACGCGGCTAACCGACTTTACGGCTGCTGCTACCCGGGATCGAGGCCATCCAGGGAGTCGGGGTGGCCGTTGATCACCTGTTTCAATAACCGAGTGACAACCCGGTATTACGCCGTGGATCGTTCGCCCCATAAAAGCGATTCTTGCCCACAGGTTTGCCTTCCAGCGAAGGCGCCCCTACCAGAATAGCTGCTATATGGTTGGGGTCCTGCGGCTTGGCAAATTTGTGCCCCCAACTTTCGAGCATTTTCCTGGTGTCCGGGCTGATGGCGAAGTTCTCCAGGTTGGTTTCTTCCGGCAACCATTGCTGATGGAAGCGCGGCGCATCCACCGCTTCCTGGATGTTCATGCCGTAGTCGATCACGTTGAGGATGGTCAGCAAGGTGGCGGTGATGATGCGACTGCCACCGGGCGTGCCGACGACCATGACGACTTTGCCATCCTTGGTGACGATGGTCGGACTCATGGACGACAGCGGTGCCTTGCCGGGCGCGATGGCGTTGGCCTCCCCTTGTACCAGGCCGTACATGTTCGGCACGCCGATTTTCGAGGTGAAATCGTCCATTTCGTCGTTGAGGATGACCCCGGTTTTGCTCGCCATCACGCCGGCGCCGAACCAGTCATTGAGGGTGTAAGTCACCGACACCGCGTTGCCCCACTTGTCGACGATCGAGTAATGGGTGGTGTTGCTGCCTTCGTGGGGCGCTACACCGGGTTTGAGCTCGCGGGACACGCCGGCCTTTTGCGGATCGATGGCGGTACGGATTTTGGTCGCGTAGTTTTTATCCAGCAAATGGGCGATCGGATTTTTCACGAAGTCCGGGTCGCCGAGGTAGCTGTTGCGGTCCACATACGCATGGCGCATTGCTTCGATCTGGTAGTGCATGGCCTGCGCCGAGCGGTAGCCGAGTTCTTTCATCGGGTAGCCGTCGAGGATGTTCATGATCTCGCAGATCACCACCCCGCCGGAGCTTGGCGGCGGCGCCGAGACCACGTGGTAGCCGCGGTAGTCGCACTCGATGGGTGCCAGTTCGCGGGTCTGGTATTTGTCGAGGTCGGCCTGGGTAATGATGCCCTTGTTGGCCTGACTGGAGGTGACAATGGCGTCGGCCACCCAGCCTTTATAGAAGCCGTCAGCGCCCTTCTCGGAAATTTCCCGCAGGGTTTTGCTCAGGTCTTTTTGTACGAGTTTCTGCCCGACCTGCATCGGCTCGCCGTTGCTCAGGAAGATCGAGCCCGAGTCGCGCATGTCTTTCTTGAACACGTCTGTGGCGTACTCCAGCAAATCGACATCGCCCTGCTCCAGCACAAAACCGTCTTCGGCAAGCTTGATCGCCGGGGCGATCACTTCCTTGCGGGGTTTGGTGCCGTATTTCTTCAGCGCCAACTCCATGCCAGACACGGTGCCCGGCACGCCAACGGCCAGGTGCCCACGGGTGCTGAGATCTGGGATGACGTTGCCCTGCTTGTCGAGGTACATGTCGGCCGTGGCGGCCAGCGGGGCTTTTTCACGGAAATCGAGGAAGGTCTTGCGCCCGTCCGCCAATTGAATCGTCATGAAACCGCCGCCGCCCAGATTACCTGCCGCGGGGTACACCACCGCCAGCGCATAACCCACCGCGACTGCGGCATCGACCGCGTTGCCGCCATTCTTGAGAACATCGACGCCGACGTGGCTGGCCAGATGCTGGGCGGTGACGACCATGCCGTTTTCGGCCGCAACCGGAGCAACGGAGGCCGCATGGGCCATCAGGCAGCTCAGCGCCAACGTGGTCGCCATGAGCGATTTGGCAAAAGGTTCGAACTTCATGAGTCGGTCTCTTTTTTGTTTTTAGGCTCTGTGCAGAAACAGAGGGAACGGTTC
This sequence comes from Pseudomonas sp. GGS8, assembly GCF_024168645.1. Taxonomy (NCBI): domain Bacteria; kingdom Pseudomonadati; phylum Pseudomonadota; class Gammaproteobacteria; order Pseudomonadales; family Pseudomonadaceae; genus Pseudomonas; species Pseudomonas sp. GGS8. The sequence goes on from NZ_JALJWF010000001.1 coordinate 6,442,524, forward strand.
AAAAGCAGTAGGCAAGTATGGCTGCAATTGCGTATTGCGCCTCCCCGGCGAGGCAGTATGCTGGGCCCCCTGTTCAGCACATGTGCGGAGTCCGCCGGCATGACCTACACCTTCACCACCCTGGCGTCGCCGATCGGCGAGTTGAAGCTGGTCGCGAAAGGCTCGCGTCTGGCGGCTATTCTCTGGGAAAACGACAAACCTGGCCGGGTAAGGCTGGGGCCGATGAGTGAAGCGGCGGACACCCCGATCCTGATTCGCGCCTCACAGCAGTTGCAGGAATACTTTGCCGGCACGCGTAATCGTTTTGAGTTGGATCTGGACTTTGCCGGCACGGATTTTCAGAAGCAGGTGTGGCAGGCGCTGCTGACGATTCCGTTTGGCGAGACGCGCAGCTACAGCGAAATAGCGCGGCAGATCGGCAATCCCAGCGCGGTTCGGGCGGTGGGCGCGGCCAACGGCAAAAATCCGCTATCGATTGTCGCGCCGTGTCATCGGGTGATTGGGGCGTCGGGGAAATTGACGGGGTTTGCCGGAGGGCTCGAGGCGAAAGAGAGGTTGCTGACGCTGGAGGGCTGTGAGTGGTCGGGGGCCGGCAGGATGGGGGATTTGTTTCTGAGCTAATGGGCCTTCCGGTAGCAAGGGGGCTTGCCCACGAAGAATGCGTCACGGTTTTTTCAGGTATTACGCGTCATCGTTCTTCGCGGGCAAGCCACGCTCCCACAGGGGATTTGAGTTGCCTTTCGGATCTATGATTTATTCATTCTCCAGCGCAAACGCCTCGACAATCTGCTCAATCACCGCCCGCACCCGTGCGGTGTGACGCAGGTCCGCATGGGTCACCAGCCATACTTCATACGGCAGCGGGCGCGTGCGTTCCGGCCAGAGCCTGACCAGCCCATCGCGCTCGCCCATGTACACCGGGATCTCCCCCACCCCAAGACCTGCGGCAATCGAACGACGCACCAGCAGGCTGGAACTCAGGCTGGCGACAATCCGCCCGCGGCTCAGTGGTTCCGAGACCAGCGTCATGTTCTTGTTGCCCTGCAAGTACGGCTGATACACCACCAGATCATGCCCCTCGAAGGCCGAGCCCGGTTTCGGCATGCCGTTGGCCTCGACATAACTTCGCGAGGCGAACAGCCCCACCGACCAGCGCGCGATGCGCCGGGCGATCAGGTCGGGGTTGTCCGGCCGGGTGTTACGCACGGCGATGTCGGCTTCACGCTTGGCCAGGCTGAGTATCTGCGTGGAGGCGTCCAGCTGCACCCGCACGTCGGGGTGCACGGCATGCAAACGGGCAATGGCCGGGATCAAAAAATCGACGGCCAGAGAATCGGTGGTGCTGACGCGCACATTGCCAATCAATCGTTCGTCGAGGCCCTGAATCTGCCGCTCCAGCTCAAGCGCCGAATGCTCCATCTTTTCCACGGACTGCAACGCTGCTTCGCCGACGGCTGTCAGCGCATAGCCCTCGGAGGTGCGCAGGAACAGAGTCGCGCTCAACGACTTTTCCAGCGCCGCGATGCGCCGGCCGACGGTGGCCTGATCGACCTTCAGCACCCGCGCGGCACCACGTAATGTCGATTCGCGACAAACCGCCAAAAACACTCGCGCATCATCCCAATTCATAGCGTTTCCTGTAGCGATGCATATACGCATCATCATAGTGCGAAATCGCAGCATTATTGCATCAGTGTTCCCCGATATGCTGGAGGCCAAGCGTAAATCTACAGGACCGTTCCCATGCACAGCACATCCCTTGATACTGGGCGCAACGCAATCTGGCTGCCGATCTTCGCCGGCCTCTGCGCCAGCCTGGTCAGCATTGGTCTGGCGCGTTTTGCCTACACGCCATTGATTCCGTCGTTGATTCAAGCCCAGTGGTTTTCCGCCAGCGACGTGGTGTACCTCGGCGCCGCCAATCTGGTGGGCTACCTGATCGGCGCACTGATCGGTCATCCGCTGGCCCGTCGCACCTCCAACAAAACCGCTTTGCGGCTGATGATGCTGGCGGTGACACTGGCATTTTTTGCCTGTGCCTTTCCGTTATCGGTGAGCTGGTTCTTCGGTTGGCGATTGCTGTCGGGGATTGCCGGTGGCGCGATCATGGTCCTGGTGGCGGCGACCGTGTTGCCCCATGTGCCGGCCTCGCGCCGAGGCCTGGCGAGCGGTGCTATTTTCCTCGGCATCGGCTTGGGCATTGCCGGCTCGGGCACCCTCGTTCCGCCGCTGCTGAGCCTTGGTCTGCAGAACACTTGGCTTGGGCTCGGCGCCTTGGCCTTGATTCTGACCGCCGCCAGCTGGTTTGGCTGGCCGTCATCCGTTGCCAATGAAACGGCTGCACCGCACGCTCAGCACACCAAATCGCCATTTGATCCCAACCTTTATCTGCTGTTTGCGCAGTACGCGTTCATGGCTGCCGGGCTGGTGCCGGCCATGGTGTTTCTGGTGGATTACGTGGCACGCGGCCTCGGTGCCGGGCCCCATGTCGGTGCACTGATCTGGGTGATGTACGGCCTCGGCGCGATAGTCGGGCCGGTGAGTTATGGCTTTCTGGCCGATCAACTGGGGGCGAAGCTGAGCATCCGCCTGGTGCTGGTGGTGCAGGCGATTGCCGTCGGCCTGCTGGCTATATCGAGTTCGTTCACCGCCCTGGCCCTGCTGGCAGTAATCCTCGGTTCGTTCCCGCCGGGCATCGTGCCGCTGGCGCTGGCCCGGGTGCATGAGCTCGTACCGCAACACCATCAGCAGCAAGTAGCCTGGAGCCGCGCCACGGTTTCATTCGCAACCTTTCAGGCCATCGCCGGGTTTGCCTACTCGGCGCTGTTCAACGCCAGCGGCGGTCATCACGGGTTGCTGTTCGTCATCGCCGCGGGGGCCATCGTCGTCGCGCTCTTGCTGGAACAGGCCTTGCGCTTGCTGGACCGCCGCGACCGGATGGTGCCGGTGAGTTGTTCATGATTGCGCAACACCACGTTTGCGGCTATCGATAACCACGAGCCTGCACATTGAACAACTGCGCATAGCGCCCACCCGCCGCGACCAGGCTATCGTGATCGCCCCGCTCAAGGATCGAGCCCTGGTCCAGCACGATGATGTGGTCGGCATTGCGCACGCTGGAGAAGCGGTGAGAAATCAGCAACGTCATGCGCCCTTCGGTGTGCTGGCTGAAATGCTCGAACACCGCCGCTTCCGCCGCCGGGTCCAGGGCCGAGGTCGGTTCATCCAGAATCAGGATATCGGCGTCACGGCGCATGTAAGCGCGAGACAAGGCGATCTTTTGCCATTGCCCCCCGGACAGTTCCTGCCCACCAGCAAACCACCGCCCCAATTGCGTGGCGTAACCGCGATCCAGACGCTCGATGAAAGGCGCAGCCATCCCTTCGGCGGCGGCTTGCTGCCAACGGGTTTCATCGTTGAACGCCAGGGTGTCGCCCACACCGATGTTCTCACCGACGGAGAACTGGTAGCGAATGTAATCCTGGAAGATCACGCCGATGCGTCGTCTCAGCGCCTCTTCTTCCCAGGCTTGTAAATCGCTGCCGTCCAGCAGAATGCGGCCCTGATCAGGGCGATACAGCCGCGTCAGCAACTTGATCAGCGTGGTTTTGCCCGAGCCGTTTTCCCCCACCAGCGCGACACTGTGTCCGGGCAACAGGTGCAAATTGATGCCCTGCAACGCGGCGCGGCTCGCCTCCGGATAACGGAAACCGACATTCTCGAAACGCAAGCCATCGCCGGGCACCGCGCCCACGGTAAGGCTTCCGTTATCGACCACCACCGGCTCGGCCAGATACTCATAGAGGCTCGACAGGTAAAGGCCATCCTCATAGAGACCGCTGATCGCGCTCAAGCTGCTGCTCACCGCCGTCTGCCCCTGCTTGAACAGCACCAGGTACATGGTCATTTGCCCGAGGCTGATGCTGCCATGAACGGTATCGACCACGACCCACGCATAGGCCAGATAAAACGCCGCGGTGCCCAGCAGTCCCAGCACAAATCCCCAGCCATCGCGACGCAACGTCAGGCGCCGGTCTTCGGCGTAGAGACGAGCAAACGTGTCCCGATAACGCTGCAACAACAGCGGCGCGAAGCCGAACAGTTTCACCTCTTTGATGTAGCCCTCATGGGAGAGCAGTGTCTCGATGTAGTTCTGCTGCCGACTCTCCGGTGCCCGGCGCGTGAACAGCCGAAAGGCATCTCCGGAAAAATGCGCTTCGGCAAAGAACACCGGCAACGCCCCGACCACCAGCAGCACCAGCGCCCAGGGCGAAAAATGCACCAGCAACACGCCGAAACTGATCAACACGATCAGGTTCTGGATCAGCCCCAGCGATTTCATCACCAGCGCCAACGGTCGGGTCGATGCCTCGCGCCGCACCCGAACCAGCTTGTCGTAGAACTCGGAATTCTCGAACTGCACCAACGATAACGTCTGGGCCTTCTCCAGAATCATCGTGTTGACCTTCTGTCCCAACTGCACCCGCAACAGCGACTGCTGCACTGACAGGGCGCGTTGCGTCCCGGACAGCAACGCAAGCACGCCCGCTTCAAACAGCACATAGCGCACGACCGGCCACAACGGCGCGCTGCCCTGTTGCGCGTGCAACTGCATTGCGGTAACTACCGCGTCGACAATCCGCTGCCCCAACCAGGCCGCGAGTGCCGGCAGCACACCAGCGATCAGCGTCGCCAGCACCAACCCCAGAAACAGCCCGCGGGACGTTCCCCAGACCAGCAGCAAGGCACGCCTCGCCTGGTCGAGCAAAGAGGCGAAACGGGTAAGGACAGGCATAGGGCGATGAACTCGGTGGCGGATGTAGAGGGGCGCGGCAGGTCATACGGTACCCGATGTGCACCACTCCATCACCGGGAGCAGAACATGAAAATCACCCCGTACCTGATCTTCAACGGCGACTGCCAGGATGCCTTCAACTTCTACGCCAAAAACCTGCCAGGCCAGATCGAAGTCATGATGACCTTCGGCGAAACCCCGGCTCGCGACCATGTGCCGGCGGACTGCCACAACCTGATCATTCATACGCGCCTGCTGGTCGGGGATCAGTCGATCATGGGGTCGGATACCACACCTGATCGCCCCAGCGCCGGCATGAGTGGTTGTTCGGTGTCGTTGAATGTCGACAGTGTGGTTGAGGCGCAGCGAGTGTTTGCGGGATTGGCGCAAGGCGGGAGTATTCAAATGCCATTGGAGACGACGTTCTGGGCGGCGCGCTTCGGGATGCTGGTCGATCGGTTTGGCGTGTCATGGATGATTAATTGCGAAAAGGACCGATGACGGGCCCATGACTAATACTTAAGTATAATGGCCCCCTGATATCAACTTTAGCTTTTTCTATTCAATAACCAGACAGAACAACTACATCGTTCAAAAAATCAGCTCTTGACATAAAATATTACGAATACAATGCAAAAGGAGTCAATTAATATGCCCCCCCCGCTCTCATTCGCCCTAAAAAGAGGCAACAGTTGAACTGGCGCCTTTCGAGCGCGCACCTACACCGCCATAGAACACCGTGGAATATCCTTATAAATCAACTCCAGATATCAAAAATGCGGACTTTCGCACAATTTATACGCAAGACTTCTCAGTGACGCCTCGTTCTGTAGCCTGATCTGCGGATCAGCCACGCTTCTGTGTTGTTCAAAGAAAAGTCAACCGAAAGGCTCTAGTCCGATACCATGGCGCCCACCAACTAAGTCCGATATCAGAAAATCAAATTGGCTAAAGCCGACACAGTTGGCTATGTCATTGATCAGCTGAAACTACTGACGATGGAATGACACCTGTTGACAAGCTCAAAATGTTATAAAAAGTCAGATAACTTCAGTATTTTGTGTATTAAGATTGCAACGCCAGCACATATGAGTAATTTGCATGATGAGTACTGAGAGCAAAATCGAAAATAGCCAGAGGGGTATTCTCGCTATTGGGCGCACTTGGCGCTCGACAGAGAAACTTCGGCAGTTATTTGTACCTAATCGCACGTATGTTTATACATTAGACTACACAAACCCGTCAAACTCAGATAGCGAAGTTCAAGCCCACGACGCCGTACTAATTGATATTGAAAGCCCCTCCATTCTTAATGACTGTCTGGCACTCATCAAAAAGTTACGTGCAACTCCACTGGAACTGTCCATTATCGTTGCAATCAATTTTCGTGCTCCGCAAACCAAAATTGAATGTTACTTGGCCGGCGCCGATCACTGTATCAATGTACCTAACGACCAGGATGAAAAAGCCAGGTTAATTTCAGAGCTGCTCGAAACACCTGAATGGCAGCCTGCCGTTAAGTTGACCTTGGACCAAACATGCCTGCACTTATACAACGATGAGTTCAAACTGGATCTGGCCTATCAGGAAATGAAAGCATTGGATGCACTCATTAATGCAGAAGGTAATATTCTGCACCACGATTGCATGGCCGAATCCATGGGTTTGAATATCAAGCTCTATGACTCACGTGTTCTGGAGAAATCCATAAGCCGCCTTCGAAACAAAATCAAAAAACACTTCGGCATTAACATCATTCACAGCGTTCGCGGTTATGGCTATCGATTGCTTCGAGGGATCGTTTCAGTAAAGCAAACAAACTTTCATTCTTAAAGGGACTAAACAATGGAGTCCAGCAGGCAATATACCGTGCAAGATAACTTCGCATTGGTTTTCTTCAGGCAATCAATTCTCAAACGAAACGATGAATTGTTCGGCAGTGAGATTTATGCCAAAGCGACCAAACAGCAGACACCTCTGAACAAGGGGTATCAACCACTGCATCCCGATCACCCGCTGGCGATTTATCGTGAAGTACTGATGCGGATCCAATTAAATGCCCTTTCACAGATCGAGGCCACGTCGTCCCCATCCGTACAGATACCCAATAAATTATTCGTGACCATGAACCAATCCGCGTTATTGGATAAAGCGTTCATCCGAGAACTGAACGACGCTCAAACGACACTCAAGAAGCATGAACAACAGTTAATCCCCAGCATTAACGGCGGTTCGCTCCTTTCGTTCAATCTCAAAGAAAAAAGAACCATTATCAATCACATCCATTTATTGAAGGACAACGGGATCGAGATTGCTTTCGATGGCTATGACTTAAGCGATGACAGCGCTGAAAAACTGATCAGCCCGAAGCTGTTCGATTACATAAAAGTGGACCTGACCCGATCCAATTTCGACATCATGGTCGACAACAGCCAGGACTTTTTCAACAGATCTTACGACTGCCTGAGCGGCATGATCCATGACAGCAAGATCAAGTTCATCGCGGACCGGGTCGAGCACAAAGCACTGCACACACTGGCCCGCAGCATGCCTTTCGATTTTTTCCAGGGGAGATATTACTCTCCGACCGAGGTTATTTAAGCTTTAAAAATTTCACCAAACTAGGAAGGAGCCTTATTGTGAATACGTCAAACAACAGCTTTTTAATTTTCACCCGAGATCAACTGGCACGACAAGCAATAGAATCGCTTCTCGCACAACGCCTGCATTTATCTTTTGAAATCGAATCTGGCAAACTCAGCAGTGAACGCATCCGAAAGAATCGATTCACGCACATCCTGCTCGACCAGGCCGATATCTCGCTGAGCGATGTCAGCTTTATCCGCAAGAATCAAAAAGATGCGGAAATCATACTCATAACTCCCAACTCGGAGCATTCAGAACTCCATCACTTCTCGCACTTCGGGGTTGATGGCTTTCTCAAAAAACCGGTGGCAGACGAAGAGTTCATCTCTGCCGTCAGCCGGGTTAAAGAGTCGCAGGGCAACCCCGACATCTGGTGGTTTAATGCCGACGACAGAACATTAATCAAGGAGGATATAACCATCCCATTGACCGGCACCGAATCGTTAATGCTCACCCAACTGGTCATCAGTGATCGACGGGTCCTCAGCAAAAACGATCTTATTCTACGCATCGATAAAGATCCGGAGAATTACAGCGGCCTTGAAATGTGCTTGAGCCGGCTGCAGAAAAAATTCAAGACTGCCGCCAACGGAGAACGACTGATTCGCTCGGTCAGAAACCGTGGTTATTGCCTGGCGCAAAGGATAAGAATCGCTTACTGAGCGAAATCGCAAAAAATAACAACAATAAATGCGATTTCCCACCTCACCCGATACCGCTTGACTGCCTAGCCACCTCGCCTTGCACTTCCTCCGCCTGTCCCTTGCACATCCTGCCCTCCATAATTCCCGCCGAGTTTCCTCCCATGGCGGGCAAGCGCTTAACGGAATGCTGCAATTATATAGGCGATTTAGCGATGCCCTCCTAATAAAAGAGCACGACCTTTTATAACAGGAGCACCGAAAGTGGCGCCCGTTATAATTCGTCAGACACCCACAAAGATTAAGGTACTAGTATAAAAGCCGGACACTGAGACAACCGTATCAGCTGACTTTAAACAACATTCGGACGGCCAGCGATAGCCCGCGTTATTCCCTTCCAATAATAAAAACAACTTCTGACCGAACTGCGCTCGCTCAGCCTTTGCGCGCGGCTGCCATTTATTAACCGTCGACTGATACACAACGTGGCGCACGCCCGAGGGACACCGCGATGGTACATAATCGTATTAATCGAAACAGCATCTCCAAAGGACTGACCTTCTGGGGGCAATGGATAATTGCCATCACGTCGGTCACTGCATTGTTATTTGCTCTGGCGCTGTACCAGACAGGAGAAATCGAAGCTCGTTATCGTGTGCTTGCAGTGCTGACTTTCCTGGGCTCGGTGCCTTCTTACTCCCTGCTGCTGGTTTATCACAAGCAACATGGTTATCTCTCCGGCCTGGGTCGACTGCTGCTGGGGTGGCTGTTGACACTGACCGGCCTGACCAGCATCGGCTTTCTCAGCAAGACCAGCGAATTGTTCTCCCGGGAAATCATTCTGGTCTGGGCCATCGCCGGTTATTGCGTACAGGCCTTGCTGTACCTGCCTTTGCACAGCTTTTCCAGGCACTACCATCGGCAACTGCACAGTCAATACAACACCCTGATCATCGGCACCGACCAACTGGCGGTGAATCTGGCGGATAAACTGGCCAAAACCGAGTTTCCACCGCTGGTCGGCCTGATCAGCTCAAAACCCAACGAGCTGTCGACCAACCTCAATACCCACCGGATCGTGGGCCAGTTGCAAGAACTGCGCGAGCTGATCCGGGTGCACGATGTCCGGCGGTTGTACATCGCGCTGCCCTTGAGCGAAGCCAAACAGGTCGAAGCGCTGTACATCGACCTTCTCGATTCGAATGTGGATGTAGTCTGGGTTCCCGACCTGGGCAGCATGACGTTGCTCAATCACTCCGTCAGCGAGCTGGATGGCCTGCCCGCCATCCACCTCAATGAAAGCCCGCTGACCAGTTACCCGACTGCGGCACTGAGCAAGACCCTGCTGGACAGAAGCCTCGCCGCCCTCGCGCTGATCGGCTTCAGCCCACTGCTGCTGGTGATCGCCGTCGCAGTGAAGATTTCCTCCCCGGGGCCGATCATTTTCAAACAGGAACGGCACGGCTGGAACGGCAAGATCATCAAGGTCTGGAAGTTCCGCTCCATGCGCCTGCACGACGACCATCAAGTCCGCCAGGCCGGCCGTGAAGACCCACGCATTACCCCGGTTGGCCGCTTCATTCGACGCACGTCCATCGATGAACTGCCGCAGTTCTTCAACGTGCTGCAAGGCCATATGGCGCTGGTCGGGCCGCGGCCACATGCAATTGCCCATAACGACTACTACACCGGCAAGATCCAGGCCTACATGGCCCGCCATCGAATCAAACCGGGCATCACCGGGCTGGCGCAGATCAGTGGCTGCCGTGGCGAAACCGAGACCCTCGACAAGATGCAAAAGCGTGTGGAGATCGACCTCAACTACATCAACAACTGGTCGTTGTGGCTTGATATCAAGATTCTGATCAAGACTCCTTTCACGCTGTTTTCCAAGGACATCTATTAACTGCTGCGATTCGCCCCCCCCCGCCTGTTCTTCAGCTTGCGGCTAACAAAGCCGCAGTCCGGGCAGTCAGATCTCTGACTGCCCGAGCCTCTCTCCCCGCCTCCCCCCCATTCGCCCTCTGTTTTGTAGCAGCTGCCGAGCCTGCGAGGCTGCGCAGCAGTCGTGCATCCGGCTGACGCAGTTTGCCTGATGCACCACAAGTTCTGGTTGGACGACCGCTGCGCAGCCGAACGCAACCTCGCAGGCTAGGCAGCTGCTACAGGTTGCATTACGGATTAACTGACTGACATGTGCCGGATGGAGTGGCAAAAGAGGTGTTGCTGGAGGGAGATGTAGCGAGGATCAACGGTTACAACATGCCGACAAACTGCCAGGGTGCCTCATGCCTTTCAACGCACCCAGCACCTTGAAATCAATAACCCCATGAACACGCCGACACTATTTGCCAGCATGTCGTAGGGCGAAGCCGTGCGCAGCGGCATCAAACCTTGCGCGAGCTCAATGAGTACGCCAGTGAGCAAACACCCCAAGGCTGTCCAGACAAACTTCACATTGGGGAAAGCCAGACGGCAGCTGCACGTGAATACCAGAAAGCCGATCCAGTGATGGAGCTTGTCCTCTTCGACGAACAGCTCCGGGATCGGCTGAGGACGCAAACCTGCGTAGAGCAGAATCACAGTCACCGCGGCAAAGACCAAGCCCCGCAACCAGAATGGCAACTCGACCAAGCCTTTGAGCCACGTGATCATTCGGTAATTTTCTCGAAGTTGTTGTAGAACAAGCTGCTGTCACGCCCGTCGGTCATGGTCTGCAATGAGTAGGCACGGTTCAGGCGCGCACCGCCATCGCGAGTCAGCGGAGCCCAGACGATACTGGCACGGCGCATGGTCGAGGTACTCAACAGCTCGTCGAACGGAATGGAAATGTAGATGCCTTTGTCAAAGCTGCCCTCGCCATATTCCGCCTTCGACGCAGTGGTCAAGGTGACCCAGCCGCCAAACTTCACGCCGTTCTTGAACTCCCGCGACAAGTCGACGGTGGTGCCCCAGTCCCGTGCCAGATAACGCCCGACGCTGACCGCTGCAAGCATGTCATTGGGCAATTCAGTATAGCTGGTGACATGCCCCGTTATGGTCTGGTAATCGCGCAGGCCAAAGCCCTGATCGAAATCCCGCTGGCGTACGAAGTTCAGATCGGCCCCCAATGACCAGCGTTTCCCCGTGGGTCGATACAGCACTTCGCTGCCGACCCCGGCATACATGGATTCCAGATAGCCGCCATAGACCATGCCATACCAGTCCCGATCCAGCTGCGCCGCGTGGTTGAACTGGAACGTCGGCATCGTCACATCAGAGGTGGTCATGTATTGACGCAAATCGGTGCGCACTCGCGGCAACCCGCTCGGTGCGTCGTAGGTGAACTTGTCGTAGTTGTTCAGCAGGTTGGCGCTGAGCAGGCCGCTCCACCAGGTGTTGCGGGTGAATCGGTACTCCGCGTCGGCATCGGCGGTGAACTGATAGAGCAAGCCGTCGGGGCCGCCGATGTTCTGTTTGTAGCCCAGGCCCACACCATAGCTGAACGGCTCCAGTGCCTGGGTGTAGAGCGTGGTTTCACGGTGCGCAATCGCCGGATTGACCTCGGTCGTACGGTGCAGATCCTTCAGCGGCTGGTCGTTGTTCACCACCGCGCGGAAGGTTTCCCGCGGCACGCTGGTTTCTTCGATGGACATGTCATAACGCTGATTCACCAAGGTGAACCAGTCGATGTCCTGATTGACGCTGTTATCGAGAATCCGGTTGGCTCGCCCGACGGCCTTGGCCGGATAAAAATAGCGAGACTGCTCGCCATACACCATCAACTCCGAACCGCGTTGGGTGATCCGTTTAACCTTGTAGCCGGCATTTTGCTGCAGCCGGTTGGAGACATCGGCCCAGTTGACTTGATCGAGCGGGGTCGATGGTGCCTGCGCCGGCAGCCGCTCGGCGGGAGGATCATAGGTCTTGGCCGGTGCCTTGCGGCTGACAAAGTTGGTGTGCAAGGTGATGCCGAACATTGCCGTATTGCCACGCTCCCAACCGGCGCTCAGGTCGACGCTGTCGGCCAGCTTGTAGACCACACCGAAGTTGATCGGCAGGTCTTGCTTGAGCGGATTGTCCAGTGGCTCGTTCTTGTAATCGTTGCCCTCATACTCGATCTTCAGGCTCAGTGGTTCCCAGGGCGTTTGATAGGCAATCCCGCCAAACAACGAAGGGCGGCCCCTGAAGTAAGCGTTGGTGTTCACGTCCCCTGCCCTGGCCACAACCGCGGTGCTCTGCGGCCGGTCGTTGAATTGGCTGCCCAATACCGACAGCGGGTTACTGAAATCCCCACGATTACCCAGATAACCCCAAGCGATGCCGAGGCTGAAATCCAGGTCGCCATATCGCTTGTTGGCGACAAAATATTCGCTGGAAAATAGCCCGGTACCGCCGATGTCCCGGGCGCCAATAGCGACCTGCGGTGCCCAGTGAGTTTCTTCCCAAAGCCGCGCTTTCAAGTCGATGGCCTTGTCTTTAAAGCTTTGGTTGCCGCTCAATTGCTCGGTGCCGTACTTACGGTTGGTGATCGCGGTGTAACGAAACGACCCTTCCAGCCACTCAAGTGGCTGCAAGGAAAAACTGTAGCGCGAGTAAGGGTCGGTACGACTGGCCGTGACGCTCAACTCTCCCGCCGGGGCCATGCGCGCGGTGGGGGTCTGTAACAGACCGACGCCACCAAAATCACTTTGGGTGTAGCGCGGTTCACCGTGAGCCAATCCGCAGGGCAAGATCAATGCAGCAGCAAAACGTAACTTCAACGGGCACTTCAAGGGGCCACCTCAGCCAGCGGTTGAGTGGCGAGAAACTCAGCCAGTTGTTGATTTAGCTCAGGGGTCGGTGTCTCGAGATCGTCGCTCCTGATCGGCACCAGGATCCTGCTGCCGGGCGCCGCCACGACGCCGTCCTCACGATTCCATGCGGCCACGCCCAGGCGCCGCACCTGCCCGTCGGGCTGGATCAGCCACAAATAATCACCCTCGGCGTCGCCAAGAATGGCGCAGCCACGGGCATAGGCACGCACTTCCTGCAGGGCTCGGTAAGGCACCTGACAGGGCTGCGCGACCGCCCCGAAAACTTCCACGGTGGACGGCCGCTGGGGGTAAATCAGATGGTCGCCATCATCCAGCAGCGCGTTGCGGGCGAACCCCACTTCCACAGCGATCGGGTCGAGCATCGCGACCTGGCGTCCGGTGACCGGCAGTTGCGCGACCTGCTCATATAGGCGTGCACTCAACTCTGCTCGTGTGTTTTTGCCATCGAGCAAAGCCCCCCGTTGCAGCAGTTTCAGATCGAACAGGACGCCCGCCTTCAACCGCGTCTGCTTATCCACCAATGAATGGCGCAGCCACGCCGCGCCCAGCCAGTAACTTTCAGCGTTCGGTTGAGCATCGCGAATGACATCCAGCAAGCGAGCACCAGGTTTGATATCGAATTGGCCAGGGCTGCGCACGTCACCAGTGACCGTGACGGCAGCCTGGCCCACGCCCGGGCCGATCAACAGCAAGCCAAGCAAGAAAAGGTTTGAACACTTCACCGGGCAGCTCCCCGATCACGGCGCACCTGCACGATTTTCAGAAACAGCTGCGGCGTCAGATGCTGCTCGCTGCGCAGGATGAAACCGTCCTGAGGGTCGACCCAGTAGCGGTTGGTGGCGCGGAAATTCAGGGTGGGTGCATCCACCTGCTCGTCGATGCGCAGCAAGGCGTAATCCTTGTCCAGAATGCGGATGGTCTCGATACCGTGAGGGCTGAAACGGCTGTTGACCGCGATACCGATTCGGTTGCCGTTATAGATGTCGATCCAGCGCGTGCTGGTATAGCCGTCGGGCAAATGCTGAAGGCCGCGCTTGAAGGGCGACTCTTCAGTGAAGCGAGTGCCATCCAGGGAAACGCCCAGCCCGACAGTGCGCACCACCAAACCGTCGCGCATCATCAGCACTTGCTTGCCAGAAGCAACCCAGAACTGCAGGTCGCCCCGCCGACGAGCCATGGCCATCACGCCCTCACTGGAGGGGGTGATGACCAGGATCTGCGGATACGGAACGGCGTCGACCTGAGCACGGGTCAAGTTGATGGAGGCAGGCCCCGCGACGGATGTTTCGAGGGTGTCCCAGGAGGCCTTCATCAACGGGTTACACCCGCACAACAAGAGCGCCATCGTCAGACTGGCGAAGATAGGCAAAGTTTTCACGGCGGGATAGAGCCTTATCTGCTGTTGGCTTCGCTGAGGTTATTGAGAGAGCTGGCGCCGGTCCCCAGGACACTGGCCGTAGGCAGAAGCTGGCTGATCAGACGGTTCCAGCGCGTCACGCCGGCCGGGCCGACATAGACGATGTCTTGCGGTTGCAAGTCGAAACGGGTGGCCAGTACCAGGGCCGAAGGGGATTCGGCATCGAGCTGGAACACCTTGGCCGGTTCGGTTTCCAGGTGGTCGGCACCGCGAATCACGTACACCGCGTTGCCGTTGGAGGTGGTCTGGTTCAAGCCCCCCACTGTGCCCAGCGCATCGGTCAGGTTGATCGATTTGCCTTTGAAGCTCAGCGCGCGAGGCAAGTTGACCTCACCCATGACATAGATCCGCTTTTGGTCGTTATAGGGCAAGTACAATCGGTCGCCGCCCTTGAGGTAAACGCCCTGCAGCTGTGAGTCCTGGCGATTGAGGGTGTCCAGGTCGAGCTTGTACTCGCGTCCGTCCCGGGTCAGCGTCAGGCCTGACAGGTCTGCGTTCGAGGGGTCCACACCGGCCGCGCCAACGGCCTCTACCACGCTCAGCGGCGTGGTAGTGATTGGCTGTTGGCCAGCCTTGAGCACCGCACCGGAAATTACCACGGTCTGGCTGGCGAAGCGCAATACGCTGACGTCGACCTGAGGGCTTTCGACAAATTGCGACAAGCGCTCGGCAATAAAGGCTCGCAACTCTTCGATGGTTTTACCGGCGGCAGGAATATTACCGATGTAGGGATAAAACAACGTGCCGTCCGGACGCACCAGACGCCCGTTGGCATCGAGTTGCTGTTGCGGCCCCGAAGGCGCCGTCAACTCGGGGTGATCCCAGACCGTGATAAACAACAGGTCGTTGGCACCCACGCGATAACCGCCTGGAACATAGGACAACAATGCCGAGGAAACCGATTCGCGAACTTGCGTGGCGGCATCCATGGCAATCAATTTAGGCGTGATGGGAATAAGCTCCACCCGGCTACTTTCCGGAGAGCCGTCACTGACCATTTGACTGGTGTCCATGTGTTGACCAGGCGAAAACATACAGCCGTGCAAGCTGATACTTGCCAGCATAACAACAGAAAATCTACGAATCATAATGGCACTACGCTAGTCGAGGGCAAGTCTAAAACAAGATCACCCAGAAAGTTCTGAGTGATCTTGAACAACACACTTCGCGGGGTATTAGTTGGTACCGGTTGTGCCGGTTGTGCCAGTAGTGCCGCCTGTTCCAGAGGTACCGCCATTGGAACTGCCACCGGAGTTTGAAGCGGCCGCTGCTGCACCGATAATAGCCGTGCCGAGCAACATAGTTTCAGCGACCGTCACGTCCCCAACCAGTGGGGTGCTCAACGACAATGGCTCGCTTTCGCTCGCCATCTCGCTCACTGGTTCATCCGCTGCCAATGCCGCGGTACTGATGACAGCCAGCAAGCCCGCTAAAAGTAATTTCCTCATATCAGACTCCTTCTCGATATTAAACCCTTATGAAACTCTAGAATAAGGGAGCTGGGATGGAACGGAGATGAAGAGGCAATGACAACTGCAGAAAGATCTTGTCGGATCACGCACGTCACCTCCTCAGAATCATCTCACTCGTAGATAACGTAAACCAGTGGCCAACATTCTCCAAAAAGCCTGCGCAGATCGCTTGCAAAGCAAGATGAAGCGGTGATTTTTGCTGAATTTCAACGAAATTAGCAGAGCGTTAGCCGCTTTTCAGCGCTCCTGGTGGAGCGCGAATGCTGACGCATTGTTAATAATGGTCAGCATTATCCCGGCCTTTTGACTATCGGACTTGTCCGTTGCAGGGTTTGGAGAGGAACTATGGCGTTTTCTTGGGCCTGAACAGCATTAAATGAGTGGCCGTACCGATAGCCCACGACCAATACCATAATAGTCGAACCCATTAGCTTTCATACGGTGAGGGTCGAATATGTTACGGCCGTCAAATATGACAGGAGTACTCAGCTTTTCCTTTATAAAATCCAGGTCAGGGGCTTTGAACTCGCGCCACTCTGTCACAATGATTAAAGCGTCAGCACCTTGAAGCGCGGCTTCTTTTGTGCCCATTAAAAGCAAGTCTTCATTCATTCCATAAATTCGTTGTGTTTCGGCCATCGCTTCGGGGTCAAAGGCTTGTATTCTGGCGCCAACGCTCCGCAACTGTTCAATCAAGACGCGGCTGGATGCTTCTCGCATATCATCTGTATTGGGTTTGAAAGCCAAGCCCCAAATCGCAAATGTTTTTCCCTCCAAGTGCCCGTCGAAGTGATGTTGGATATGCCCGAATAGATGTTCCTTTTGTCGTTTATTGACTTCTTCGACGGCTGACAAAAGCGTTGCCTTATAGCCGATCGACGACGCTGTGCGTTCCAGGGCTTGTACATCTTTAGGGAAGCAGGAACCGCCATAGCCGCAGCCGGGATAGATAAAATCGTAGCCAATTCTTGGATCAGAGCCAATGCCTTTGCGAACGGCCTCAATGTCTGCGCCCAATCGTTCGGCAAAATTAGCCATTTCATTCATGAATGAAATTTTTGTTGCCAATAAACAGTTGGCCGCATACTTCGTCAGTTCGGCACTTCTGATGTCCATCGTGATTATTTTTTCGTGGTTTCTGTTGAAAGGCTCATAAAGTTGCCTCATTCGGTCCACCGCGTAACTGCTATCACTGCCTATGATAATTCTATCGGGACGGGTGCAGTCCGCTACTGCAGAACCTTCCTTCAGGAACTCGGGATTGGAGATAACGTGAAACTCCACCTCAAGGTCCCGGGACGTCAATACTTCGGAAACTTTAGCCCTGACTTTATCCGCCGTACCAACAGGCACAGTAGACTTGTTAACAATAATTTTAGCCTCCGTCATGTTGAGTGCGATGGTGGTGGCAACAGACAGCACGTATTTTAAATCAGCACTGCCATCGTCGTCTGGAGGCGTACCGACTGCAATAAATTGGATTTCACCATGGTGCACGCCTTGTGCTGCATCCGTTGTGAAATGTAAACGCCCTGCTTCATGGCATTTTTCTACAAGGGCACTCAACCCAGGCTCATAGATAGGAATAATTCCATTCTTCAGATTCTCGACTTTAATAGCGTCGACGTCTACGCAACATACGTCATGACCTGCGTCAGCGAGTACAGCCGCCTGCACGAGGCCCACATAACCTATTCCAAAAACCGTAACATTCATTTTAATAATCCTTTAAACGAGCTCGAGGCGACCATAGCGATCTTCAAAACGAACGATGTCATCTTCGCCTAAGTAAGAACCTGATTGAACTTCTATCAACTCAAGAGGAATTCTCCCCGGGTTTTCAAGGGAGTGCACAACCCCGATGGGTATGAAGGTAGATTGATTTTCGGTCAACAACACCTGTTTGTCAGCGATTTGCACATTTGCGGTTCCTGAAACCACGATCCAGTGTTCTGCCCGATGATGGTGAAGCTGAACGGAAAGTTTATGCCCCGGTTTGACGGTGATTCGCTTCACTTGATATCTATGGCCTTGGTCCACTGAGTCATATTTCCCCCACGGCCGATAGACTTCACGATGACTAGCACCCTCGACTCGATTATTTTTAGTGAGTTCAGACACTATTTTCTTGACGTCTTGAGAGTGGTCCTTAGTCGTCACCAATATCGCGTCCGATGTCTCGACGACAACGACATCACTTATACCCAGAACAGTGACTAGCCGATGACTGGAGTGGACATAGCTGTTAGTAACGCCTTGCAGCAACACATCCCCTTGTGTGCAGTTTTCATTTTCATCCTTCGTTCCCGCCTCCCAAACCGAATCCCATGCACCAAGATCGCTCCAACTGGAGTTGAGGGTCACGACTGAAGCGATGTCGGTTTTTTCCATGACCGCATAATCAATGGACACATTGGGCGCGTTCACGAAGTCCACCTGACTGAGCCTGGTAAAATCCTGGTCATGCGTTGCGTTGGCGAGAGAAAGCTCTGCAGCGACAACGATGTCAGGACTCAAGCGCTCCAGTTCCGATTTCATGACGGAAGCCCGGAACATAAACATTCCGCTATTCCAGAAATAGTTTCCTTGCGCAAGGTACCTTTGCGCTGTTTCCAGATCGGGCTTTTCTATAAAAGCATCGACGTGCGCAGTGCCGTCGGCAGCACCCGTTTGAGT
This sequence comes from Pseudomonas sp. GGS8, assembly GCF_024168645.1. Classification (NCBI taxonomy): domain Bacteria; kingdom Pseudomonadati; phylum Pseudomonadota; class Gammaproteobacteria; order Pseudomonadales; family Pseudomonadaceae; genus Pseudomonas; species Pseudomonas sp. GGS8. Next base: position 6,460,967 of record NZ_JALJWF010000001.1, read on the forward strand.
ACGGATATAGCCGTAACCAGTCTCTGGCTTAGTGGGTACAATCCCGAAGGTGACAATTCTACCTTTGTTGACTTCCAACTTAGCCAACGCCAGGGAGGCTTTAAAAGCATCAACGTCGGCTATTACATGGTCTGCAGCCAAAACCAACAGGATAGGATCATTCCCGTCCTCCAAGGCTGTCAGTGTCGCAGCCGCTATAGCGGGCGCGGTATTTCGTGCAGAGGGCTCCAAGAGTATTTTTTGTGGTTCTATATCCAGTGATCTGCTTTGCTCAGCCACGATAAAACGATGATCTTCGTTACAAACGATTATCGGAGGACTTAAGCTATCTCCCTCTGCAGACAGATTCTTTATTCTATCCAAAGTAGCTTGAAATAAACTCAGATCACCGTGTATCGACATAAACTGTTTTGGCTTGAGTGCTCTTGAAAGCGGCCACAGACGTGTGCCCGAGCCACCAGACAAAATAACTGGAATCATAGCGATTACTCAATAATTAAAAGTGATAAGAGAGGGCCGACAAACAGCAAAGAGTCAAGACGCAAATGACCTTATATAACTGATTAAACGATCTCTTTCTGTGAAATCCAAAGGAATTTCAGCATTGCTGTAATTAAGTGCCGAATCGATAGCCGAAAAAAACTCGTCTTTATCATGGGCAATGAAAACAGATGGAAAGCCCGAAAAATTCTCGACAGTGTCGTACTGATGGTTATTAATGTGTTCCCCACGGCTGCTATCCCTGGGCACGACAACTATTGGCTTTCCCAGTTCAAGCGAGCGAATGATATTACCCATGCCCGCATGAGAAACGACGACTGTTGAGGCGTTGAAGTTTTCGGAGAAAAAAGGTTCGGCTATTGTCTTGAATGCGTTAATGCGACCCAAGTCCCTTTCATCATTGCCGACTTGGGCAACAATAGGGACATGGGGGTTTGCATGACTCCATTCACTTAAATAGCTGAGCATTCTCTCAAAGGGTGCTTGAGTACCAACGCTACAGAATATCATTTAAACTACCCTCCCTTTATACTGAGCCCTGCCGTTTTCCGAAAGAGTGGGCCACTGCGTGAGTAATTCATCTACAAAATAAGAAGCGATTCTGCCAGACAAAGATATTTTTTTTGGATTCGCGATACTATCAATCCAGAGCGTTTTTTTTCCCATGATCTTTGCCGTGATCAAACCCAGCAGACCCGGTGCAGCCCCCGTAGAGATGACATATTTCGCTTTACTTTGGTAAACAATATTGAAGATCTGACAGAACCCCTTAATTATCTTGAAGGGCTCACTTCTATTGAAATCGGGAACTTTAACAAAATCGTGAAGTGGGTACTGTGAGTGAACACTTGTATCGACGGTGGCAATGTTGACTTTTTGGCCGTCAAACGCTGGAAGCAGTTTGCTCATTTGTACCCAGTGCCCACCTCCGGAACAAATCAGTAAAACATCATACGATTGACTCATGACGGATCCCTTTCTGTCAGGATTAATAGACATCATTAGATAACAACAGCTGCTTTCAACAACTCCGCCTGCCCCTCCCAACGTGTTATTCGCTTGGCTTTCAACAACGCTGATTTTTCTTTATAGAGTTCTTCATTTTCGATGAGTTGAGAAAGCCCGAACTTTATTGACAGGGGGTCTAACGTATCAACAAATACAGCAGCGTCCGAAAACAATGATCGCAGTACTGGTGTGTTCGAAAGTGCCATCGGCCGGCCGGCGCTAACCGCTTCGTTTGCCACACTCAATTGGACATTGTCGCGCGTTGTCAGGCCGAGAACGACGTTTGCGTTGCACAGCAGTTGTTCGAAAGTCAATTTACTCAGAAAACCCGTAAGCTTTATATTGTCTGGCATTGACGCTATGAGAGCTCCGGACAACTTCCCTGCATACCTCCCGGTGATAAAAAAGTCTACATGCGGCATTTCTCTGGCTGCCTTAATAACGATTTCTATCGGCTCGTCGACATCAAAAGAACAGGGGAAAAGCACATAGGGTGTCTGATGATCACTGGCGGGAGGAATATCAAAATCACACGGCAAATCCTCCAGTATGAAAATGTTTTCTGCATGAACACCTTGGCGGGACAACTCCTCTTTGACTTTAAAATTATGAACTACAACAGCATCAATTTTATTGAGCAAGGACACTGTCCCTGGGAAGGTTATCCATTGCTTGCGCAGCAAACTATTATGCACATCAGCAATAATCTTGAGGCGCCTATTAATAAAAAACCTGTAGGCCAGCGCTATGTGCAACACAGGGCTCGGTGGCAACTGGACCCAAAGAATCTCCGGCGAACCGATAAAAAGCGATTTAATAGTTTTAAAAGCCTTAATTAAATAATCCAATGGACGTGCATATTTCTTTTTGAATTTATTAGGTAGATGCAGAATGTCATACGCCCAATATTGTTTCATTGTGTCGGCGCGTCGTTGATAGCCGACCCATGCGATCATTAATGATTTCACTTCTGAATCCTGCGTAAGAATAGTAAAGAAAACTGAGTACTACAATGCAAACCAAATAGGAAAGTCAGCGCTGTACTGAATGCGTTTATTTCTGAAACGAATATGTTTAGCCGGATTCCCTCCCGCAATCGAATACTCTTCAATATTACGCGTGACAACGCTACCCGGATAAACGACTGCGCCTTTTCCTATTTTGACGCCTGGCATAATCATCACACTGGGAAAGATCCAAACGTTATCTTCAATGACAACCGGTTTCCCGACCGTGTGACTCATGGGGTCGTCGATATCGTGCCCCAGTGTATAAATCTTTGTGTTATGAGAAATATTGACATTATCGCCGATACGAATTCCGGCTCTATTATCCATATAACAGTTGTAATTTATGGTGCAGTTTTTTCCTACTGAGAATTTACCGAATGAAAAAAAAACGACCTTTCTATGGACAGTAGTTTTAACGCCAACACGGCATCCCGTCGCCCTTAGCAGTGAACGTCTCAAACTGAAAAAGAAAACCAGGTTAAGCGCCGTATTAAACAAGGCCACGGCGACCTTCTTGATATTGAGCTTCAAGTTCTTCATCTAGTTACCTACACTCTGCCCTGATGTATTAGCGATGCGATGTGAACTCATTACGAAATTTCTGAACTGTATATTGGTACTGGCAGGTGTGGCGAAGGATGCATTGTTTCCACCGAAGAACGTAGAAAATAGCAATCCATCGATCGTCAGGTTTTTAGTGTCCCTGAACGTCAACCCGGTTTCGGAGTGCACCAATTTCTTGTCGTACCAAATAGAAATCACGCCATCGGCGCGACCCGGCGTATTCAACTTTACGAGTTGTTCTAATGTATGCCACTGGCCGACACTAAACGTCCAGGAACCCAGACCTATCGCTGTCCCCCATGTTTTGCTAGTGGGTAAATAAGCATAGATTGCGCCGATACCGTTCTCTTTCCATATGTAGCGAGTGGAAAAACCATCATGACCATTGGGTATTTTTCCTCCTGTATTGCCTGTGCCGCCGTAGAGCCCTGGAAGTTTTCCGCCTTTTACAAAATTAAAATTCTTATCGAATTTCAATTCATAAGTAAGAATCAGGCATTCCCTACCCGGCTGCTTTAGCCTGGATTTGAATTCAATCCCCCCATAGGGCAACCCCAACCGGACCATCGAACCTGGATCGTACGACCCGGCGGGATAATGCACCGTAATGTCTTTTATTTCATGACTGTAGGTTTTGTTTGTTAAATTAGCACTGCCTTTTATATTGTCCTGTGCACGACTGTTGCCATGACGGCGGGCGAACACCTGTGAAACATCTGGAAGTGTTGGGTAGATGTTTTCAACATTTTGTTCACAGCGGTCATTTATATCGGATGCACTGCTCGTAGCCACATGCAGAGAGAAGGCTAAAGTGATTAACGTCGAGGCTTTTTTTTTCACGTCAGTTGCCCCTCTGATTTTACTTCTTATCGACCCATGCCAAAAAATCATCAACAGCATTTTGTGCGATGGATGATCTCTGTGAAATCTCTTGTTTGAGGTGCTCTGCCATTTGCTCTCTGTCTTGCCTGAATTCGCCAATGGTCGCCATGATCAGGTTATGGTCAGGGGCGCTGACCAGTTTGGTGCCGCGGGGCAGCATCTCATGTACTTTTTTTAACTTGTTTTCGATTTCAACTGCAATGGTTGGATAGCCTAAGGAAGCAGGCAAAAGTACACCGTGCGCCCTGGCGCTGATAATGACGTCGGATTCGACTATCAATTTCGCCATGAACGTCTCTGGCGTATCGACGGCGGCATCCCAGCACAACCATTCAAACGTGTGGTGCTTATCGATAAGATGCTGGTCACGTTCTTTATACAGTGACACCAGACGAACATGCTCTCCACGCTTGGACAGCTCATGAGCCGCCTGAACCATTGCCTCGATGAATTGTTGCCCATTCGCATCATGCGGCCAATCCCGCAGGATAAATGATAGGTATTTATTCTTATTTATGCTGTTTATTTTAAGATCGGTGTTAGAGATCCATAGATTAGAAAGCAAGGTTGGATCGGTGTATACATCTACATCCGATTTCCCAAACGCATTGCAATGCTTTTGGCTTGTACCATCCCTGACGGAAATATAGTCACAACGATTAATGACATTGACTGCGCGAGTCAGCAGTTTGCCGCCACCATCAAACGGGCCTAAACCAATGCAAAATGCAGCAAGACGGCGATGGAAAAATATTTTGTCTATCCCTCCGCGCATCCCTACATACAAACGTAAAAGTGTAGATTTTAAATCCGTTTGGGCTTTTATGCTCTTGTAAAGTTTTGACACTTTAAGTTGAACTGAGGATGCCTTCTTGGAGGGAGGGACGAACGAGAAAAACTGACCCCCGCCGCCTAAAACAACCAGATCGGCTTTGACTGGCTCCTTGATATGCAACCAGTTTATGCGTGAGTTGAAGTTTTTGGCGACAGCCGGATGATCCACTCCCACAGCAATGTCCGACTCTTTGAATCTTTTTTTCAGGATATTGATGACACACAACATCAATATGTCATCACCAAGATTACCTGGGCCGTAAGCACCCCGGATATAAACTTTACTGGAATTCATGCTGGGCTTCCAATTTCTACGGGTTCATTGAACATAGTATTCAAGGTAAATGTTGTCGCAAGAATGTAGATAAAAATCACGACCACTATCATTAATCGGTACAGGACACTTTCAACGTAAGAACTTGATATGAAACTGACAAAAGGCAACGTCCATAAGATCAATATTCTAGGGGAGATGAGTAATTCCAAGGGTAATATTTTTTTGTATATGAAATAGGGTAAGCCTAGCAGGAAATGTATTAATTGCGAGCCAATGAATGCTTTGGCAATTCCGATGGCGCCTTCCTCCCTCAGGATCAGGGCCCCGGATATGAACAATACGCCCCATAAAACATTACTCATGACGCTGTACCAAGCTAAATCCATCACGATCATTTTTCTTGAAACGCCGGATTTAAATGCACTTAGCAGCGAGCCCAGAATGACCAGAATCAACGTTATTTCAAAATCCCGACCGAGAAAGCTATTGCCATAGAGTTTTGCCAGCAGTTCGGGGAACATGATAACGGGTTGTATAATGATCAATACAATTAGCCAGCCGGACAGAAAATTCAAGGCGTCTAATTTTCTGTTTTTGCCTCCTAGCGTTGCGGCTAGCATCGGGACAAGTACGGAGCCTAATACCACGGAAACATGTGAGAATATTGCATTCCATTGCATGGCAGCTGCATACATACCTAACGCGGCGAACCCGTTACTCGTTTCCGCCAGCAACTTATTCGCGAACCAATTCATTGGCGCGACCATCAGCCCTGTCAGCAAGACCGGCAGTCCGACCGAAAGAACAGTATGTTTTTCAGTCATTGCACCTTTGAAACTGAGCGCAGTATTCTTTGCCTTTAATGTTTTCCAGCATGCAAGCGCGCTAAACAACACGATTAGCAGCTGAGAACACGCCAACCCCAGCAGCGCACCATTGAGTCTGAATTTTGTCGTCAGGAAGTACGTTGCCGGGATCGCAACGATGGCGATAATTCCATTGATTGTCGCAATAGACCGATACTGCCCCCAGCCGGTTAAACACCCTTGGGTCCATCCAGATAAAATGATGAAGGTGATGGTGCTCAATACAATCAGTGATACATATTTCAGATTGTCGGAGCCGAGAATGATGGTGGAGAAGAAAAGTGGAAAAAATAGAGCGACACCAATGATCATTAAACTAAAGGATAAGGAAAAAATCAGCGTTAAAGCGATACCCCTGCCCGTTTTTTCCGGGGAGGTCTCTTTAAATTGACCAATATGTTTAGCCGTCGCCGTCGTTGTGGCTTGGGCGGCCACATTGGCGAGCATGACAATGGCGCTTTGTATCAGGCCATACTCTCCAAATGATTGTGCACCCAGCACTCTGGCGACCAAGATGCCCGTAATGACAACCGAGACTTTCGTAGCCACTGCTGATATGAAACTCCACGCAGTGCTGGAGACAAATTTTTTCAACAGCATATTGTTCATCTGGCTTCAACCTGTAAAGGTGGAGTGATCAGCGGTTGATGAAGTGTCAGTATTTTTTTACGTTGCCTGGCGGTGTTTTCCGAAAGGGCGCGTAACATAATTGCGCTATATGCGATTCCGATAGCGTACGGCTGATAAGGTGTGGCCGACACGATAAACATCACCGCCAGGAAGGTGGCTATTGATACCGCTACCCGGGTTTTCAAGTGATGAGTTATGGACGTAGTAAATACGAATAGCAAGTACAAACCGATGACCCCGTATTTGACAAAATACGTTAAGTACGCACTGTCGATATTCGAGTTTTTGTCATCGAGACCACGGTATTCAAACCAGGGAATTTCAAAAGGGGTTCCGGCCCCTAGCCCGACAAAGTAGTGCACGGGGTTCATATTTCTTATCAAGTCCAGCGCAGGGCTAAAGCGAGTGGTTAGCTGAACGGCCAAACCTTCAGATGACAAAGCATCATTGATTCGATCAGCACCGATCATGTTGCTGACTTCAATAAAAGCCAATAGTACAACCGAACCTAACAGCATGACGCCTATCATTCGGGCAGGCTTTGTATATTGGTGAATAATGATAGCTGCAAAAACAGAAACGAAGATGAATCTCGAATTGGCGATGAACAGACAGAGGAATGAGGTCATCAAACAGATTCTCGCTAGATTTTTCTTATCTTCAAATAAGCGGGGATCTATAAAGTAATAAATTATATATGCAACGGCTGCGTATGTGCCGCCATCAAGGTACCTGTAGGCGTTTTCCTCATAGTAGACGTCTTGAAAACTGTACAGACCCAATCGCAGCCAAGCGATATCCAATATATTGAAGGCGGTCATCGCAATCAATATTTTCAGTACTGTTTGTAGCGTCAACGTTTTCGCTGCCAACGTGACAATATTCGTGAGCACAACAAATGACAGGATCATTATAAATGGCCGAGTGTCTTTTAATAGATATTTACTCGGAGACCCTATTAAGCCACACGCGAGCAACACCACGTAGAGCCCACATCCAAAAAGAAGGCCGGCAGGCGTTGTTAATTGAGTTTTTTGTGTCATGACCTGCCTTATTAACAGCGCCCCCAGTCCGCCAGCTATATAGAAATCGAAAAAATAGATTCCCTTTAAGGATATTATTTCGCTATAGGAATTCCCGGTAGGGATAACAGACAGCATTACACCAAAAAATATAATTGAGTATTTTGGGGCTTTTACTGCAAGCAAACCCGCGGACAAAGCCATAAGAGACAATAGGTAAAACATAGTTTGATATTCTTTATGCTGATGTTGTCATTTGACACGCTACCGCCCCAGGATTTTTCGTCATCTTCCTCAGGACGTAGTGCTTCCATGAAATATCGGTTTGATCATGCCCATTGGCTAATGATCCGGTGCAGCAATAACGATAAAAATCCAAGCACAACAACAGCGCTATCGAACATCTGAACTTATGATGCGACCTGTTCAATACCCATCAGTTTTTGTCAGAGGCGTAGGCATAGTGGTAATAACCATAATCACTGTAGCCATATTTATTGGAGGCCTTTTTCTCCACGCCGTTAAAGATCGCGCCTTTAATGGCAACGCCGTTCTGGGTGAACCGGCGGACGGTCAACTCGATTTCCTTCGCCGGGTTCAGGCCATAGCGCGTCACGATCAGATTGGTCCCGGACAGGCGCCCGACGATCGCCGCATCTGTCACCGCCAGTAGTGGCGGCGTATCGAGAATCACCAGATCATAAAGTTCGCTCACCTGCTCCAATAGCGCGCTGAAATTGGCGTGCATCAGTAACTCGGAAGGATTGGGCGGAATCTGGCCTCGACTGACAAAATCAAAATTATCGATTGGGGTCTTGTGGATGGCGGTGGCCACATCACAGCGCCGGGCCAGGATATCGGAGAGCCCATTGTCTGAGGAAACACCTAACACTTTGTGCAAATAGCCTTTGCGCATGTCGACATCGATCAACAATACCCGCAGCCCGGTTTGTGCTATCACCGCCGCGAGGTTGACCGAGACAAACGTTTTACCCACCTGAGGGCTAGGCCCGGAAATCATCAGGCGGTTGTTGTCGGCCTCATGCATGGCGAAGTGCAGACTGGTACGCAAACTGCGCAATGCTTCAATGGCCAGATCGGTGGGATGACTGACGGCCAGCAATGAAGAACCACCGGAACGTCCTCGTCCGCGGGAGACTTTATCTTCTTCGGCTTTCTGCAAAATGCTGTAGGGAATCGATGCGTAGACCGGCAACCCAAGTTGCTCGATGGCTTCCGGGCTTTCCAGCCCGCGGTTCAGCGCCTTGCGTACCAGCACCAGGGCCACTGCCAGGAAGCCGCCAAGAATCGTGGCAATCAATACAATCAGGATTTTTTTCGGCTTGACCGGTTTGAGGAAATTGACGTCCGCGGTGTCGATCAAGCGTACGTTACCGACGGTGCCCGCGCGCATCACATCCAGTTCCTGAGACTTATTCAGCAGCTGGGTGTAAATGGCCGTGCCGACCTCTACATCCCGGGTAAGGCTCAGCAGTTCTTGCTGGGTAGAGGGAAGGCTCTCGACTTTGGATGCCAAACTTTTCTGCTTGCTGCTCAACTCACCGATCTGGGTCAGCAATGCGCGATAGGCGGGATGTTGGCGGGTGAACTTGCGGTCCATCTCGGCTTGCTGCAACTTCAATTCGGAAATATTGGTGTCGAGCCCGACTATCTGATCGAGAATGGCTTTGGTTTCGAGCGTGATGTCCACGGACTTGCTGCGCGTCTGGTACTCATTCAACGCATTTCCGGCTTTTTCCAGGTCCTTCTTGACCTCAGGAAGTTGCTCTTTTAGAAACGCCAGGCTCTGCGCAGCCTCTGCTGAAGTGCGTTCTACGTTTTGCCGAACATAGATAGCGGCGATTTCATTGAGTATTTTAATTGCCTGGTCCGGATCGGTGCTTTCCAGTGCCAGACCGATCATGCCCGACTCTTTTCCGCGCTCGACTACATCCAGGGCCTCTTGATAGTCGAGGATACTGGTCAGGCGGGAGTTACGGATAATGCGGAAGCGGGTTCCAGGATTAGCGTGCAGTTCCTCTATCTGAAACGTAACGCCATTTTTCTCGAAAAGCTCTCCGGCCCGGCTGGCCGCCAATAGGTTGTCATCTTCATCCACCAACGTGAAATGACCATTTTCACCCGCGGTCAGGGTCAATTTCTTGCCCAGTTGCGAGTCAGGGAGATCCAGTTTGAATATCTTCAGCGACTCCCCTCCCCAGGCGAAACTGTTCAATCCCAACAAGGTGTCGGCTATTTGACCGGGATTACTATTCTGGAATCGACGCGCCAGGAACTCACCAACAACCGGGAAATACTTCGGTTGTATGACAATATCAAGTTTCAAGTTATCGACAGTTTTACCAATCACGGAGCGGGATTGGATCAACTCGATTTCGGTGGCTGAAGGAGACTCCTTACCCAGCATGCTGCCGATATCCGAGAAACCCAGCAAATCGTTCTTTTTCGCTTCGACCTGCAACAGCGCATTCGCCTGGAATACCGGCGTCGCCAGCACCGCATATGCGGCCCCAGCCACCATGAAGACGCCAGTAATCGCGGCAATCAGCCATTTATGGTCGATGAGTGTTCCAAACAGGCCGAGAAGATCAATCTCGTCATTGTTGTCGTCCCGCACGTTGACTACCGGTGCTTGCTGCTGCATAAGTCGGATTCTTTGCCTTGATTACGATTCAAAAAGGAAGTGGCCATCAGCGTGCGAGACGCTGTGCCCATGCGTGTACGGCTTCTTCGATCAACGCATAAGCGTGCACAAAAGCAGGTTTGCCTTGACGGTAGGGGTCGCTGATTTCGCGATCGTCCTGCCATTTACCCAGCAGCAGCACCTTGCCTCGCGCTTCAGGGGCAATGTCGAGCACCCCGCGGACATGCCGCCGCTCCATCACCAGAACCAAGTCCGCCTCGCTGACGGCTTGAGAGGTAAGTTGAACGGCCTGGTGCTCATGCGGCAGATGACCATGTTCCTTGAGTACAGCGTGTGCCGTCGCCTCGATGGGTTTGCCTGTCAAGGCAGCCAGGCCAGCCGAGCTGACCTGAATATTGGAATGGACGAGTGCCCCGCGCAGCAAATGCTCCGCGGTGGGACTGCGGCAAATATTGCCGACGCAGACAATCAAAACCCTTTTAAGCAAGATAACCTTCCCCGTCTTGTCAACATTGGCGGTGACCTAGCACTTGCCGAACATAAGAGCTTTAAACTACGAATGAGCCCGGGCATTTATAATGGCCGGTAACTGCAGCTGAAACTTTCAAACAATCAGTGCGTATTTATTACCATGACGTTTGAACAACCCTCAACTTTTTCTACAGACAAAAAATAACATTCACTCTTCGAAGTGTGAAAATAACAATTAGCGAATTTATTCAGACAATTTATAACAGTTACCGTTTTCCGGTGATTGTTCAATCTAAATTACACCGAAATAGCGAATGGCTTATGTATAGCCGTTCCGCTAGTGCATTGCCAGGGTGTCGAACATTTGGTTAGTAGTTGGGTAAGGGACGCCTTGGGCAATAACTTTATTTACAGCGGGTTACGTCACGAGCATGCCGTGGAACAACCGGGCATTCTCGCTGGCCAATCAGCTGCTCGATATCTCCCCTGCCCGCGCCCTGGCGAGAAGCATGGCGTGCAGACCTTTCGCAGCCCCTGGCGCGTTGCGAACATTTTTCTCGAGTGATCGGACCGTTTCGAGCCCGCACTCCCCGGCGTGACCGGTTCGGCCAACCTGGATCGAATCTTTCCTACTGCCACTAGCCATTCCATCAGTCTACTTTCAAGGACGCTTCCATGATTCGTAAATGCCTGTTCCCCGCCGCCGGTTATGGGACCCGCTTTTTACCCGCCACCAAGGCCATGCCGAAGGAGATGCTGCCGATCGTCAGTAAGCCGCTGATCCAGTACGCCGTCGAGGAAGCGCGTGACGCCGGCCTGCAACACATGGCCATCGTCACCGGCCGCGGCAAGCGTGCGCTGGAGGATCATTTCGATACCAGCTACGAGCTGGAGCACCAGATTCGTGGCACCGATAAGGAAAAGTTCCTGCATGGCACTCGCGAACTGATCGACACCTGCAGCTTTTCCTACACCCGTCAGGTAGAGATGAAAGGCCTGGGGCACGCCATTCTCAGCGGCCGCTCGTTGATCGGTGATGAGCCATTCGCCGTGGTGCTGGCCGACGACCTGTGCCTGAACCTGGAGGGCGATGGAGTCCTGGCGCAAATGCTCAAGCTTTATGAGCAGTTCCGCTGTTCGATCGTGGCGATCCAGGAAGTGCCCCGCGAGCAGACTCAGAAGTACGGCGTGATTGCCGGCGAGTTGATTCGCGAGGGGATTTACCGCGTCAACAGCATGGTCGAAAAACCCCGTCCGGAAGACGCCCCGTCCAACCTGGCGATCATCGGTCGGTACATTCTGACTCCCGACATCTTCGACCTGATCGCTGACACCGAACCGGGTAAGGGCGGTGAAATCCAGATCACCGATGCGCTGATGAAGCAGGCCCAGAACGGCTGCGTACTGGCTTACCAGTTCAAGGGTCGACGCTTCGATTGCGGCGGTGCCGAAGGTTACATCGAAGCCACCAACTTCTGCTTCGAGCATCTGCATCAAAACGCCCTGTGATGTTGCTGTCCCCCGATATGGTCTTTACTACCTTATGGACGAAGCCTCTATGAATACGTTGAGCGGTTTCAAGGCAGATGACAGTCGCCACCCGTATAGCGCTGACCTTAAGCACAACCTCGCGTACCGCATCGTGCGCGCCTATGCGTCGGAACTGATTTTCCCCCGTGTGCGAAAACCACCGGTACTGCTGGTGGAACGCATCGGCGCGTTTCCCTCCTCCGGGGAGATCCGCCGCCAAGTCGAGGATGGCCCGGCGCTGCTGGCGAGCATCAAGCAGCGTTACGCCGGCGATACCCTCGACCTCAACGAGAGCGACGGGCTGAACCTGGTCTTTGCCGACTGGCGCTTCAGCTTGCGCCTCTCGGGCAAGGGTTGTGTTGCTTGCCTGATCGTGGAAAGTCGCGGCGACAGTTCGCTCCTGCAGCGCAAAACCGCCGAACTGTTGGAGCAGATCGATGCAGGGAGGGCATTTGAATGAACGCGATTGCAGAACACCCCACCAAAGCCTGGTACCTGGTCCAGTGCAAGCCCAAACAAGATGAGCGCGCCGAAGAACATTTGCAGCGCCAGGGCTATGCCTGCTTTCGCAAGACCTATAGACGCGAACGCATGTTGCGCGGGCAACGTCGAGTGATCAGCGAGTCGCTGTTTCCAGGTTACCTGTTCATTCAACTGAGCCATCAAGACAGTTGGGGTCCACTGCGCTCGACTCGCGGCGTTTCGCGGGTCGTCGGGTTCGGCGGTCAGCCATTGCCGATCCGCGATACGCTGATCGACGAACTCCAGGAACGGGACAGCCAGGCGATCGTGACCACGTTGTTGAAACACGGAGATGCTGTGCGCATCACTGAAGGCCCGCTCTGCGATCTCGAAGCGGTGTTCCTGGCCATGGACGGCGAGGAACGGGTGCTGCTGATGATGAATCTCCTGCAGCGTGAACAGCAAATCAGCCTGCCACTGGCGCGGGTCAACAAGCTTTAGAGGCTTTTAGCTGCTCACATAAAAAACGCCGCTCAACAACAAGCGGCGTTTTTTATCAGCACAGGAAAACCTACGCCCCTTCCGAGAGGTGATTCCAGTCAACCCAACCCAAAAACCAGGTCGCCAGAATCAGCAAACCGAAGGCGATCCGGTACCAGGCAAACACCGCATAACTATGGTTGGCGATGAACTTGAGCAACCCGCGCACGGCAACCATCGCAAAGACAAACGCGGCGACAAATCCCAATGCAAACACTGGCAAGTCTGTAGCCTGGAACAGGTCGCGATATTTATAGCCCGAGTACACCGCGGCACCCACCATGGTCGGCATCGCCAGGAAGAACGAAAATTCGGTGGCCGTCTTGCGTGACAGGCCAAACAGCAACCCGCCGATAATCGTCGACCCCGAGCGCGAAGTGCCGGGGATCATCGCCAGGCATTGTGCGCAACCGACTTTCAAGGCATCGGTCCAACGCATCTCGTCAACGTGATCGATCACCACCACATGCTCGCGTTGTTCGGCCCACAACATGATGATCCCACCGATTACCAGCGCCACGGCCACGGTGATCGGGTTAAACAGATACTCATGGATTTTGTCGGCGAACATCACACCCAGAACAACCGCCGGCAAGAAACCGATCAACAAATTCAGCGTAAAACGTTGCGCATTTCGCTGGGTCGGCAAACCCGTGGTGATGTCCAGAATTTTGCGACGGAACTCCCAGACGACCGCCAGAATAGCGCCCAACTGAATAATGATATTGAACGCCATGGCTCGCTCACCGCCAAAGTCGAGCAAGTCCGCAGCAATAATCTGGTGGCCCGTACTGGAGATCGGCAAAAACTCTGTGAGTCCTTCAATCAGCCCTAGAATCGATACTTGCGTGGTGGTCCAGAAATCCATTAATCCCCCATTAACCCCTCTCGGCTGAAAGGTCTGTTGTTGGTTCCGAGCATCTGTCGGGTCAACGAAGAATTAAAACGCATTATCCGCCGGCTTGAGCCAAACGTTAGAAAACGTCCATGACCAGGGCCATGACCACCTCTACGACCCCCACCCGCCTGCTACGCTTTGCGTTCATGACTGGAGGAATAACCATGCCGGACGATCCTACCCCCGCCCTGCTCGACGCCAGATGGACGCTGAAGAAGAAATTGACCCGGAAGACTGATGCTTGTGTGTCGCAAATCCATGACTGCCACTCATCGTCAGCTCGTTGACGTTTTGAGTTTGGACGCGCGCAATGTCTACCCCAAAAATGATCGCCCAGAGACCACTCCACATGGCAAAGATCATAGTGCTCGCCGGTGACTTCCCGCAGGGCGATGGAGAGTATCACTCGGGAACCATCACGCTCAAAACGGCCCTCAAGCCACGACTGGGGAAAAGTTTCTCGGTCTCGGAATTTAAAGACCTGACGGTCCAGAACACCGACTGCAATAAAAATATCAAGAGCGCCATAGGCCTGGGCCTTGCCGGGGCCCTGTTGCTGGGTCCAGTCGGAGCCATCGCCGGCTATCTGCTTGCCGGCAAGAACACCGAGGTGACCTTCATGGCCACCCTGAAGGACGGTGGCAAGCTCCTGGCTGCGACCGATTGCGATACCTTCCAGGACATCTCGGCACGCGCCCTCAAAAAATCCCGCCCCGGTCGTCGACGCGTCCCGGCCGAGTCATTCAACAACGAATCCATTCACTGATCCGCTGGCCCCGTGACAGCGAAGATGTGGGCAGATACAGAACATGCTCCCCCAACGCTCTGGACTGTCACACCACCGACACTTGGCTATCGCCTCAACTAACGGGATCGACACTATCAATATACGCTTGGACTCAATAACGAGCTAAGGCGCTGTCACCCCTACCCACTGGGTGACACCCCTGCACTACTTCTGCGCATATTTCGCGCCGTGCGGATCATCTAACTGCGCCTGCATCAACCGCCACTCACGCTGAATGATCGAGTAAGGAATAAAGATACTGATCCGCTCAGCGCCCTTTACCCCAGGATGAAAACTTACATCGTGAAGTGTGGTGGAGAAAAAACCGACATTGATACCGACAATACTGCCGTCATTGGCGATGACGGGGCCACCTGACATCCCCTTGATCATCGGGGCATCATGGATGGCATAGCGCTCGCCGCTGCCTTCATCACTGTTGATGAAGGGCGTCGGATAGACCTTGCCTTGCCCGCTGACAGTCGTCATATACGGGCTCGTGCCCACGGCAGTGATGTGCTCACCCACGCGAGGCGCGCGCCATGACGGATAGTGACCGTTGGCCTTGTGCTTGATGAAGACCAGGTCGCAACCGGTGCTGCAGCTGTATTTCACGTTGGATATGAGTGGCGTGTGGCGGGTGGTGACGGCGTAGTCCTCGTTCCATTGCACAGCCGAGGCCGTGTACAGATAGGGCAAGGGAAAGCCTGAGAAGACGGAAAAATATGAATCATTGGCAGGTCCCGACAAGTCGGGTTTTACCATACCGTTGCATCCTGCAATACCAGCTCCTATTAAAAAGTAGGCCATGATTTTAATCATGATGCTCACCGACTTATAAGGAGATTTTAGTTTTTGTTGTGTCAGGTTTTTAGTGATTAGGTTGTTGTAGTTTTTCCTCGCTGCCTGTTCTGGTGGGTAATGTATGGCTTAGGTTGTAAGCGTGGGTATGAATTAATTGCGCTAAGAACAATCGCTTTTCGTTACATATAATAAACTTCAAATATTTGGCGCCTGAAAAATGTCAGGCACGCCGAAATAAATAAAAATGGAAGTTGCACTTAATAAGTGTAAAGCGCGTGAAACAGCACTTTTAGAGCGATTTAGCGCGAATTAGGGCACTTTGGAATGCCTCGGCAACCTAACCGAAATCAGTGCTGCGAAAATAACAAATGCGCTGGATATCCATAAACATGCTCCAAGCCCGAAGGCCTGATAAACCCAGCCAGAGAGCACGGTACCGATCAGCCGCCCCATGGCGTTGGACATATAGTAGAAGCCCACGTCCAGCGACACGCCGTCTTCCTTGGCGTAAGACACGATCAGGTAGCTGTGCAGCGAGGAGTTCACCGCGAACAACGCACCAAAGACCATCAGTCCGCCCAACAGCACCCACTGTTGCGACAACCCGGTGTTCAAACCCAGAGCGATTGCCGCCGGCAGGCCTGCCAAAGCAAACGCCCAAAGAAACGCCGCGCGGCCATCAGGAACATGTCCTCGTTGCTTGCCGGTGATCCGTGGCGCGAACGATTGCACGATGCCATAACCCATCACCCAGGCCGCCAGGAATCCACCGACCTCCCAGAAGTCCCAGCCAAACACGCTGCTCAAGTACACCGGCAAAGCCACGACAAACCAGACATCGCGAGCACCGAACAGAAACATCCGCGCCGCTGACAGAATATTGATGGCCCGGCTCTTGGACAGGATGTCGCGAAATCTGGGCTTGGCTTTCGCCTTGCCCAGGTCCTTTTTCAACAGGACCAGGCTGCTGAGCCAGATCAGCGCCAGAACACCTGCCATGGCCAGCAACGCCCCTTTGAAGCCGATCAGGGCGAGCAATGCCCCGCCGAGAAAGAAACCGACCCCCTTGAGGGCATTCTTCGAGCCGGTGAGGACGGCTATCCATTGATAAAGCTTGCCTTGTTGCCCGTCGGGCACCAGCAGCTTGATCGAGCTTTTGGCGCTCATCTTGTTCAGGTCTTTGGCGATCCCCGACAGCGCCTGGGCCCCCATCACCCAAGGAATCGTCAGCCAGGCCACCGGCACCGTCAACATCAACAACGCCACAACCTGCATTCCCAGTCCAATGTTCATGGTCCGGTTCAAACCCAGTCGCGCGCCAAGATAACCGCCCACCAGGTTGGTGATCACGCCAAAGAGTTCATAGAACAGAAACAACGCCGCGATTTGCAGCGGGCTGTAGCCCAACGCATGAAAGTGCAGCACCACCAACATGCGCAAGGCACCGTCGGTGAGGGTAAAAGCCCAGTAATTGCCGGTCACAAGCAGGTATTGCCGCACTGACGGTGCGAGGGCTGACAAGGCTTTCATCAACATTCCTTAAACGGCCAGACCGACCATCCTGGCCAATTCAACGGTGCGGTTCGCGTAAGCCCATTCGTTGTCGTACCAGGCATAGATTTTGACCTGGGTGCCGTTGATGACCAGGGTCGACAGCGCATCGATGATCGATGAGCGCGGGTCGGTGCGGTAGTCGATGGACACCAGCGGACGCTCCTCGAAACCGAGGATGTCTTTGAGTTCGTTCTCGGACGCGTCCTTGAGAAACCGATTCACTTCTTCGACCGTGGTGACGCGCTCGACCTCGAACACACAATCGGTCAGCGAAGCATTGGCCAACGGTACACGCACCGCGTGGCCATTCAGACGCCCGCGCAGCTCCGGGAAAATTTCCGCGATGGCGGTGGCCGAACCGGTGCTGGTCGGGATCAGGCTCATGCCCGAAGCCCGCGCACGGCGCAGATCCTTGTGGGGTTGGTCGAGAATGCTTTGGGTGTTGGTCAGGTCGTGAATGGTGGTGATCGAGCCGTGGCGAATGCCTAGCGCTTCATGGATCACCTTGACCACTGGCGCGAGGCAATTGGTGGTGCACGATGCAGCGGTAACGATGCGATGTTCAGCCGGGTTGAACAGCTGATGGTTAACGCCCATGACGATGTTCAGCGCGCCCTCCTCTTTCACCGGAGCGCTGACCACCACGCGCTTGACGCCCTGGTCGAGGTACGCCTGAAGCACCGCGACGGTTTTCATCTTGCCGCTGGCTTCAATCACCAGGTCGCAGCCCGACCAATCGGTTTCGGCAATCGCCTTGTTGGCGGTGACCTTGATGCGTTTGCCGTCGATGACAATGCAGTTACCCTCGGCATCCGCCTGATCATGCCAGCGGCCATGCACCGAATCGAAGTTCAGCAAATGCGCATGCGTCGCCGCGTCGCCTGCCGGGTCGTTGATCTGCACGAATTCAAACTCTGGCCAGCGCCAGGCGGCGCGCATGGCGAGACGACCGATGCGACCAAAACCATTGATGCCCACTTTGATAGTCATGTTGAGGTGCTCTGTAGCGGTTGTCAGGGAGGGTGCTTTGGCAATCATCAAGCCGGACAGCAGGCGGCTGCCCGTTCAGGACGGTCGCCCATTTGTTCAAGGCGTTTGGCATCGGGGCTCAACCAGTGCGCGTTGGCTTGAAGCGCCACGATCAGCATCTGATTGACCCAGTCAGGAAGCGTCGGGTGCAGTCGGTAGTAAACCCATTGGCCTTGCCGACGGTCCGCCAGCAATCCGCAGGTGCGCAACTGCGCCAGGTGCCTGGAGATTTTGGGCTGGCTCTCGTTCAACGCGCAGGTCAGCTCGCAGACACACAACTCTCCCTCACGGGCGATGAGCAGCATCATGCGGACGCGGTTGTCGTCAGCCAGGCATTTGAAAACGGCGGTCGGCGTCAGAGAGTCAGACATTTCGGTTCTCGCTGGTTTGGGCTTTGCGTCACAGTGGAGCATCAGCTTATATGCGCTTAACCGAATATATGTTTTTCCGCATGTACGGTAAAGCACCAGCCGCAGTAGCCAACGTCACCACAGCCCTTGTGGGAGCGAGCCTGCTCGCGATGACGGCGGTACATTCAGCATCAATGTCGGCTGACCCGCCGCAATCGCGAGCAAGCTCGCTCCCACACGTTTACGCACTTTGCTGGCAGGTACGGCCCAAGGAAGATCAGCGAAAGGATTTCGTATACCCTATCGCTTATCTCACTTCCAAACGACCGCCGCCGTGAACCTACCCAAACTCAACGCTCCCGACCTCGGCAATACACCGTCGACCTCGGAAATCATCACCCGTCATCTGCGCGACGCCATCGTCGCCGGGCATTTCGCCGAAGATGAGCCGATTCGCCAGGACGACATTGCTCGCCAGTTCAACGTCAGCAAGATTCCGGTGCGCGAGGCCCTCAAGCGGCTGGAAGCCGAAGGGTTGGTGATGTTCCAGCGCAATCGAGGGGCGATGGTCACGCGGGTTTCCGATGCCGAGCTGGCGCAGATGTTCGAAGTGCGCATGTTGCTGGAGGACAAAATACTGCGCCTGGCCATCCCCAACATGACCGAAGAAACCTTCGCCCGTGCCGAGCGCATCTGCCAGGAGTTCATCGGCGAGGACGACGTGGGCCGCTGGGCCGAGCTCAATTGGGAGCTGCACGCCTGCCTTTATGAACCAGCGCAACGGCCGTTTCTGGTCAGCCTGATTCGTTCGGTCAACGACAAGCTGGAGCGCTACCTGCGCATGCAAATGAGCCTGTCGGCCGGCAAGGAACGGGCCGATCACGAGCACCGTGAGATTCTCGCGGCCTGTCGTGCCGGCGATGTGGAGCTGGCGGTGAAGCTGCTGGACGAGCACATTGCCGGGGTCTGCAAGACCCTGTTCGAGCACCTGCCTCACGCCCACTGATCATTGCGGATGCTGTGCCGATTTCGTCATCGGCACGGGATAAATCCATCAAGCCGATACCCCGCTGCACAGGCCACTCTTGCGTTCACTCATCTGAATGGACGTGGCCCTCCCATGAAACGCATCACCGTGATCGACTCCCACACCGGCGGCGAACCAACCCGTCTGGTGACTGCCGGCTTTCCTGACCTGGGCACCGGCAGCATGGCCGAACGGCGCAAGCGGCTGGCCGACCATCACGATCAATGGCGCGCCGCCTGCGTGCTGGAACCACGAGGCAGCGACGTACTGGTGGGTGCCCTGCTCTGCACACCGGTAGACCCGAGCGCCTGTGCCGGGGTGATTTTCTTCAACAACAGCGGTTACCTGGGCATGTGCGGCCACGGCACCATCGGCCTGGTGGCGTCGTTGGCGCACCTGGGCAAGATCGGCCCCGGTGTGCACCGCATCGAGACGCCGGTGGGGACGGTGCAGGCGACCCTGCACGAAGACCATTCGGTGAGCGTGCGCAATGTGCCCGCTTACCGTTACCGCAAGGCGCTGGCGTTGCAGGTACCGGGCATCGGTCAGGTGGTTGGCGATATCGCCTGGGGCGGCAACTGGTTTTTCCTGATCGCCGAGCATGGCCTGCGGGTCGCCGGCGACAACCTCGACGCGCTGACCGCTTATACCTACGCCGTGCAACAAGCGCTGGAGGCCCAGGGCATTCGTGGCGAAGACGGCGGGTTGATCGACCATATCGAACTGTTCGCCGATGACGATCAAGCCGACAGCCGCAACTTCGTGCTCTGCCCCGGCAAGGCCTATGACCGCTCACCGTGCGGCACCGGCACCAGTGCCAAACTGGCCTGCCTGGCCGCCGACGACAAGTTGCAACCGGGGCAGATCTGGCGCCAGGCCAGTGTCATCGGCAGCGAGTTCGAAGGCTCTTACGAATGGCAAGGCGAGCGCATCGTGCCGACCATTCGCGGCCGTGCCTTTATCAGCGCCGAAGCCAGTTTGATCATCGAACAGGATGACCCGTTCGCCTGGGGCATTCGTCCATGAGCGAGGGCCTGGTGGCCGATGTGATCGTGATCGGCGCCGGCATCATCGGCGCCGCCTGCGCCCAGGCGTTAGCCCGTCGTGGCTTGCAAGTGCTGGTGCTGGACGCCGGCCTGCACGGTGCGACGGCGGCGGGCATGGGCCACCTGCTGGTGCTCGACGACAACCCGGCCGAATTGGCCCTGAGCCAATATTCCCTGCAACGCTGGCGCGAACTGGCGCCGGACCTGCCCGACGGCTGCGCCTACCGCAACAACGGCACGCTGTGGCTGGCGGCCAACGCCGAAGAAATGGCGGTCGCCCACAGCAAATACCTGAACCTGAAAGCCCAGGGCGTGGCGTGCGAACTGGTCAGTGCCAGCGCCTTGCGTCAGCGTGAACCGGAACTGCGCGAGGATCTGGAAGGCGGCTTGCTGATCAATGGCGACGGCATTCTGTATGCGCCGGCGACGGCCCGCTGGATGCTCGACACGCCGAACATCCGTCAGCATCGGGCACGGGTCAGCGCGGTCGATGGCAATCGCGTCTGCCTCGATGACGGTCAGTGGTTGCGGGCCGAAGCGGTGGTGTTGGCCAACGGTGTTCAGGCCAACGAACTGTGCCCGGAATTGCCCATCGAGCCGAAAAAAGGCCATCTGCTGATTACCGACCGCTACCCCGGCACCGTCACCCACACCCTGGTGGAACTGGGTTACGTCACCAGCGCCCACAACGCCACGGGGCCATCCACCGCCTGCAATATTCAGCCGCGCCCCACCGGGCAATTGTTCGTCGGTGCCTCGCGGCAATTCGGCACCACCGACCCGCAGGTCGAAGGCTGGATGTTGGCGAAAATGCTCAAGCGTGCCGCCGAGTACATGCCAGGGCTGGCCCGGCTCAACGGCATCCGCGCCTGGACCGGCTTTCGCGCCGCCAGCCCCGACGGCCTGCCGCTGGTGGGCCAGCATCCGCAGCGCCAAGGCTTGTGGCTGGCCGTCGGTCACGAAGGCTTGGGCGTTACCACCGCCCCTGGCACGGCCGACTTGCTGGTGGCGCAGCTGTTCAACGAAACCCCGCCACTGGCCGCGCAACCCTATCTGCCCCAGCGTTTCCTCGGAGAACCCGCCTATGCCTGAATTACTGCTGGACGGCCGCGCCTTGAAGGTGGCCGAAGGCACCAGCGTCGCCGCAGCCTTGGCGCTGGGCAGCGACGGATGCACGCGCACTTCGGTCAGTGGCCAGCGCCGCGCACCGCTGTGCGGCATGGGCATTTGCCAGGAATGCCGGGTGACCATCGACGGCCGGCGACGCCTGGCCTGCCAGACTCTGTGCCGCGACGGCATGCAGGTGCAGACATGCCCATGAACGAATACGCCGATCTGCTGATCATCGGAGCCGGCCCCGCCGGCATGGCCGCTGCCCTTGCCGCCGCGCCCAGTGGCGCACGCATCGTCATGCTCGACGACAATCCGCTGCCGGGCGGGCAAATCTGGCGTGACGGTCCGCAAGCCAACGTACCCGATCAGGCCCGTCGCCTGCGTGAACGTTTGCAGGCGTGCAGCAACATCCGCCGCCACGCCGGCACCCGGGTGATCGCCAATCCCGGTCCGAAACAGCTGTTGGTCGAAAATGACGATGACGGCTGGCTGATCAGTTATCACCGATTGATTCTGTGCACCGGCGCCCGCGAGTTGCTGCTGCCCTTCCCCGGCTGGACGTTGCCCGGCGTGACCGGCGCCGGGGGCTTGCAGGCGCTGATCAAGGCGGGCCTGCCGGTGCAGGGTGAGCGCGTGGTGATTGCCGGCAGCGGCCCGCTGTTGCTGGCGAGTGCCGCCTCCGCGAAAAAACACGGCGCGCAGATCCAGCGCATCGCCGAGCAAGCCTCGCGCACCGCCGTCGCCGGTTTCGCCGCGCAACTGCCCCGCTGGCCTGGCAAATGGTTGCAATCGTTCGGCCTGTTCGACCGCCATTACCGCACCGCGACGCATGTGCTGGCCGCCCTTGGCACTGACCGGCTGGAAGGCGTGCGCCTGCAACAGCAAGGCAATATCGTCGAGCTGGAATGTGATCGGCTGGCCTGTGGTTTCGGCTTGATCCCGAACATTCAATTGGGCCAGGCACTGGGTTATGCCATCGAAGGTCAGGCGTTGGCCGTGGATGCCTGGCAGGCCAGTCGCGCCGATCATTATGCGGCGGGTGAATGCACCGGGTTTGGTGGCAGTGAACTGGCGTTGGTCGAAGGTGCCATTGCTGGGCACGCGGCGGTCGGTAACCTTGAAGCGGCCCGTCAGTTGTGGCCACGCCGGGCACGCTGGCAGGGTTTTGCCAAGGCGCTGAATCAGGCCTTCGCCCTCGACCCGCCACTCAAATCCCTGGCCCACCCCGACACCCTGGTCTGCCGCTGCGAAGACGTGCCCTACGGCGCATTGACCGGGCACACTGACTGGCGCGAAGCCAAGCTGGCCAGTCGCTGCGGCATGGGCGCTTGTCAGGGCCGGGTATGTGGTGGCGCGGTGCAGCACTTGTTCGGCTGGCAACCCTCGGCGCCCCGCCCGCCCTTCAGCCCGGCACGAATCGAGACCTTGATGTGCCTGGACGACACCCCGCCGGCCTGAAACCCCCTCGGGGGTTTCAGGCGCGCTGTCGAGCCTCTATGATCCCGGGGTCGCCACCAGACCCCGACGCCATGTATCCCTCGCTCAGCACCTTCAAACCCTGCGATCTGCCCACGCTGTTGAACAGCCTGCAGCCGATTGCGCCGCTGCTCGACACCCTGGCGGACGTGGTGTTTTTCATCAAGGACCGCGAAGCCCGCTACGCCTTCGTCAACCAGACCCTGGCCCGGCGTTGCGGTTTCAAACATCGCGAGGAACTGCTGGGGCGCACCGCCGAAATGGTCTTCCCGGAACGCTTCGGCCCGCTGTACACCGAACAGGATCGGCGGGTGCTGTCCAGCGGTCGCGAGATGGCCGACCAACTGGAGCTGCACCTGTATTACGGCAACCAGCCGATTTGGTGCCTGACCCACAAACTCGCCTTGAAGGATGAACAGGGTCACATCGTGGGCCTGGCGGGGATCTCCCGCGATCTGCAATCGCCGCAGTCCAATCACCCCGCGTTCGAGAAACTCGCCGCGGTGGACGCGCACATCCGCAGCCACTTCGCCCGCCCCATCAGCCTCGCCGAACTGACCGCCATCGCCGGTTATTCCGTGGCGCAGTTGGAGCGTCATTGCAAACGGGTCTTCCAGCTCACCCCACGGCAGATGATCAACAAGGCACGCCTGGAAGAAGGTTCACGGTTGTTGCTGCACACAGAACTGCCGATCACCGAGATCGCCCTGCGCTGCGGTTACACCGATCACAGTGCGTTCAGCCGGCAGTTTCGTGCGTTGACCGGTCTGTCACCGAGCCAGTATCGCGATACTCAGCGTTAGGGAATGTGGGTGTTCTTACGGGCCTCATCGCGGGCAAGTCGGATCGCCGCACCGCCGCTCCCACAGTGATCGATGTCGTTCACGAATCCTTTGTTCAATACAAATACCTGTGGGAGCGGGCTTGCCCGCGATGAGGCCTGCACAGCCACCACAAGGCTCAATGTCAGACCGATAAACAAGCACTGTTTAAACGACACTTCCAGATACTCACCCAGGCTACACATCCTTGCGCCGCTGCCTACGACTACGCCAGAATCCGCCGGCTAGTGCGCCTGTGGCCCGGGCTATATCGTTTCCCTGTCGCTGAAAAACAGCGATCGGGTTTGGTAGCCCGCCGTCCACATGTCGCATAGCTTCACCTTATGCAGATGCTTTCAGCGTTTGTTTTTATGGTGGCCATGCGTAGGGTGCCCTCGGGCACGCCGGTTTTTCCATGTGGGCCGGTCTACCAACCTTCGTATGGCCACCACCTCTTCGTTTGGTAGCGAGGGTGATGGCTCCTCTAATCACATATGGAGTTCCATCTATGTTCAAACCAACGCCAAATCCTCCAGAAACCGACGACGTTTCCCCCTACGAATCCCTCGATTCCAAAAAACTCCACGCAGCCGCCGACCGCGCCCTCGATCACTACCTCAAACCACCCATCCCCAAAGACACCCAGCGCAAACCCAGCACCATTTACCACGTCGGCCCCAAGGTCGATAACGAAACCCTGCTGGTCAACGCCTGCGAATCCCTGGCGTCAGCCAGCATGATGCTCAGTGAGTTCGCCGGGCTGATGGACATGCCCCATCGCAACGTGATGTTGGGGATTCAATCGGTGGTCATGCTCGGTGAGCTGGCGGTGAACCGAGTGCTGGATAACCTCGATCCGCAGGGCTAGCGAGGATCTGTGGCAAAGGGGCTTGTTGTGGCGAGGGGGCTTGTCGGAACGCCGCACCGCCCCGTTCGGCTGCGCAGCAGTCGTCAATCCGGTGTATGCGATTTCTCTGATACACCGCGGTTACAGGTTTTGGGGTCGCTTCGCAACCCAGCGGGAGCAAGCTCCCTCGCCACATGGGTGTGTCAGAGCACGGGTTGGTCTATCAAAAGATGGCAGGGCGCCGATGTTCCTTAAAGGGGCGCCCCGCACAACCATTGCTCCCATCTGTAACACCCGCCATCGCGGACCTCGCCCCTCACAACATCCCCCTGACGCACCGCAACACCTCTACTCCAAGGCCTGCCAACAAATTCACGCCCTGGCCTGGAAACGGGCACGTTGATTGCTATATTTAATATCGTATACGAAATCCCCAATACGATATCCAACAGCACTTCACACCAACGAGGCCTCTATGAAAAACCCCGCATTTGCCGTAGCCCTCAGCGCTGTTCTCAGTACCTCCTTCATTGCCACCGCCCAGGCCGACAAGCTCGACGACATCATCGGTTCGGGCAAGCTGCGCTGCGCCGTGACCCTGGACTTCCCGCCCATGGGTTTCCGCGATGCCGGTAACAACCCAGCCGGTTTCGACGTGGACTACTGCCGTGACCTGGCGAAAATCCTCGGGGTCGAGGCCGAAGTGGTCGAGACGCCGTTCCCGGACCGTATTCCGGCGCTGGTCTCCGGGCGGGCCGATGTGATCGTCGCCTCCACCTCCGACACCCTCGAACGGGCCAAGACTGTCGGCCTGACGGTGCCCTACTTTGCCTTCCAGATGGTGGTGCTGACTCGCGACGACACCGGCATCAACAGCTTCGATGACCTCAAGGGCAAACCCGTGGGCAACACCAGCGGCACCTATGAGGCCATCGCCCTGGAGAAAGACGTGAAGAACTGGGGCACCGGCACCTTCCGCGCTTATCAGTCGCAGAACGACACCCTGCTGGCCGTCGCCCAGGGCCATATCGACGCCACCGTGGTCACCAACACCGTGGCCGCCGCCACCCTCAAGTCGGGCAAATACAAAAACCTGAAAGTCGCCGGTAACGCGCCGTACGTGATCGACTACGTTTCCCTCGGTGCCAAGCGCAACGAGTATGGCCTGCTCAATTACCTCAACCTGTTCGTCAACCAGCAGGTGCGCACCGGTCGTTACAAGGAGCTGTTCGTCAAATGGGTCGGCACTGAAATCCCGCCGACCAACCTGACCGTGCCACAGGTTTACTACTGAGGTGTCCGGCATGCCTAGGCCCACTTCTCTGACCGGCCGCAGCCTGGTCGCGGGCGCCGCTCAGGGCGCTCTGTTGTTCGCCGATATCGGGTTGAGTTTCTGGGGCGGGGTCGATCCGGTTAGCGGTGAGATCATTGATCGTCACCACCCGCTCAGCGGCGAATACCTGGCCGGCCGCGTGCTGGCCATTCCCAGCGGTCGCGGCTCGTGCACCGGCAGTAGCGTGTTGATGGAATTGATCAGCAACGGTCACGCACCGGCCGCACTGGTGCTGGCCGAACCCGATGAGATCCTGACCTTGGGCGTGCTCGTGGCGCAGACCATTTTCGAGCGTTCCCTGCCGGTGCTGTGCATCGGCCGAGAGGCCTTCGCCGCATTGCGCGGCAAGGCCTTCGCTCGAGTCGACGGCGCCTCGGTAACCGTGTTCGAACACCTGCCGGGCGATGCCTGGCAGGCACTCGACAGCCCATTGCAAACGCAAGACCCAAGCGCCCCGCTCGAACTCACCGAACACGACCGGGCGCTGCTCGACGGCCAGCATGGCAAGGCTGCACAAGTGGCCATGCAGATCGTCCTGCGCATGGCCGAACTGCAAGGCGCCCGCCGTCTGGTGGATGTCACCCAGGCGCACATTGACGGCTGCATTTACACGGGACCGGCGAGCCTGCGCTTTGCCGAGCAACTGGTGCAATGGGGAGCAAAAGTGCGGGTGCCCACCACCCTCAATTCGATTTCCGTGGACCAGCGCCGCTGGCGCGAATTGGGCATCGACCCGGCGCTCGGCGAACCGGCCAGTGCCTTGGGCGATGCCTATATGGCGATGGGTGCGCAACTCAGTTTCACCTGTGCGCCCTACCTGCTCGACAGCGCGCCGAAGGCGGGCGAGCAGATCGTCTGGGCCGAATCCAACGCGGTGGTCTACGCCAACAGTGTGCTGGGTGCACGCACCCTGAAGTACCCGGATTACCTGGACATCTGCATTGCCCTGACCGGTCGCGCGCCATTGATCGGCTGTCACCTGGACGCGCAACGCAAGGCCCGATTGCAGGTGGAGGTGCTCGCCCTGGGTGAACTGGACGATGCCTTCTACCCGCTGCTCGGTTACCACATCGGCGCGCTGGCGGGCAGCCGGATTCCACTGGTGCGCGGGTTGGAAAACCGCAAACCGAGCCTGGACGACCTCAAGGCGTTCGGCGCGGCATTTGCCACCACCTCCTCTGCCCCCTTGTTCCATATCGCCGGGATCACCCCGGAAGCTATCGACCCGGCGCAGGTGCTGGAGGTGGATGTAGCCCTACCCGTGGAAACAATCCGACTCAAAGATCTATTGGTCAGCTGGCGCGAGCTCAACAGTGCCCGCGACAGCCGGGTGGATGTGGTCTCGCTGGGCAACCCGCATTTCTCCCTCAGCGAGTTCGCCCACCTGGCGCGGCTGTGCCTCGGTCGTCACAAGCACCCTGAGGTGGTCCTCGCCATTACCTGCGGCCGCGCCGTGCTGGAGCAGGCTCGCGAAGCCGGGCATATCGCCGTGATCGAAGCCTTCGGCGCGACCCTGGTCACCGATACCTGCTGGTGCATGCTCGGCGAACCGGTGATCCCGCCGGGCGCAACAACCTTGATGACCAACTCCGGCAAATACGCCCATTACGCCCCTGGCCTGGTGGGCCGCAAGGTGCATTTCGCCAGCCTGGCTGAATGCGTCGACACCGCTTGCAGTGCCACGGCCAGCGGTCGTCTGCCGGCCTGGCTGAACATTGCCACCCCTCTGGAGACGCTCGCGCATGTTTGATTACACCTTCCAATGGCGCGCCACCCTGCGCGCCCTGCCGGACATGCTCGCCGGCGCCTGGGTCACTTTCGAGACCGCCGCGCTGTCGATGATCTTCGGCGTGTTGATCGCCCTGGCCCTGACGGTGATGCGCGAAAGCAAAACCCCGCTGCTGCGCGGCATCGGCAACGGCTGGGTATCAATCGCGCGCAACACCCCGTCGCTGTTCCAGATCTACGTCCTCTACTTCGGCCTCGGTTCGCTGGGCCTGCATGTCAGCTCATGGTTCGCCCTGCTCGCCGGGATCACCTTCAACAATGCCGGGTATCTGGCGGAGAACTTTCGCGGTGGCCTCAAGGCCGTACCCGACACCCAAGTGCGCGCCGCACGTTCGCTGGGCATGAGTGCCTTCCAGGCCTACCGCATGATCATCGTCCCGCAGTTGCTGCGGATCGTTTTCTACCCGCTGACCAATCAGATGGTCTGGGCAGTGCTAATGACGTCGCTGGGGGTGATCGTCGGGCTGAACAATGACCTGACCGGGGTGACCCAGGACTACAACGTCAAAACGTTCCGCACCTTCGAATACTTCGCCATCGCCGCGGCGCTGTATTACCTGATTGCCAAGGCGATCGTCGCGTCAGCCCGGCTGATGGCCTGGCGGTTGTTCCGTTACTGAGGGCTTGACCATGTTTTCCACCAGTTTTTCCTGGAATGACCTGCTGTTCCTGCTCGATGGCGCCTGGGTCACCCTGCAACTGACGTTCTGGTCGATCATCCTCGGCTCCTTCGCCGGGCTGTTGTTTGGCCTGCTGCGGGCCTTGTTGCCACGCGCCAGCCTGCCCCTGGCCTGGGTGCTGGACGTGTTTCGCAGCGTTCCGCTGCTGATTCAGTTCGTGCTGTTCAACTCACTCAAAAGCATCGTCGGCTTGAACCTCAGCGCCTTCAGCGTCGGCTGCATTGTGCTGGGGGTGTACACCGCCGCGTACTTCACCGAGATCGTGCGCAGCGGCGTGCTGTCAGTGCCATTCACCCTGCGGCGGGCCAGTCGTTCGCTGGGCCTGAGCTTTTTGCAGGACCTGCGCTGGATCGTCCTGCCGATGGCCACCCGAGTAGCCTTCCCCGGCTGGCTGAACCTGGTGCTCGGGGTGATGAAAGACACCGCACTGGTGATGTGGATCGGCATCGTCGAACTGCTGCGCGCCTCGCAAACCATCGTCACCCGCATTCAGGAACCGCTGCTGGTGCTGTGCGTCGCGGGCCTTATCTATTACGTCATGAGCCTGGTGGTTGCACGCCTGGGTGCTCGTCTGGAAAGAAGGTGGCAAGAAAATGATTGAGATCGACAACGTACATAAATCCTTCGGCGATCTGGCCGTGGTCAAGGGTGTCAGCCTGACGGTGGACAAGGGCGAAGTGGTGTCGATCATCGGCGGCTCGGGCTCCGGCAAATCGACCCTGCTGATGTGCATCAACGGCCTGGAACCGATCCAGAAAGGCAACATCCGCGTCGACGGCGTCGAGGTCCATCACAGCGCCACCGACCTCAACCGCCTGCGGCAGAAAATCGGCATCGTGTTCCAGCAATGGAATGCCTTCCCGCACCTGACCGTGCTGGAAAACGTGATGCTGGCGCCGCGTAAGGTCTTGGGCAAAAGCAAGGCCGAAGCCGAGGCACTGGCGGTGCAGCAGCTGACCCACGTGGGCCTTGGCGACAAGCTCAAGACCTTCCCCGGCAAGTTGTCCGGAGGCCAGCAGCAACGCATGGCCATCGCCCGCGCCCTGGCGATGTCGCCGGACTACATGCTGTTCGACGAAGCCACCTCGGCCCTCGACCCGCAATTGGTCGGCGAGGTACTGGACACCATGCGCATGCTTGCCGAAGACGGTATGACCATGGTGCTGGTGACCCACGAAATCCGTTTTGCCCGGGATGTGTCCGACCGCGTGGCGTTCTTTCGCAATGGCCTGGTGCACGAGATCGGCTCGCCGGATCAGGTGATTGGCAATCCGGTGCATGCGGAGACGGCGGCGTTTCTGAAATCGGTGAAATAACGGATGGCCTCATCGCGGGCAAGCCCGCTCCCACAGGGTTTGGTGGTGTACACAAAATCGGTGTTCAACCCAAATCACTGTGGGAGCGGGCTTGCCCGCGATGAGGCCCGGACAGGCGATAAAAGGAGTAAACCATGCGCTCATCGAAAGTCATTCATGTGGTCAGTTGCCACGCCGAAGGCGAAGTCGGCGATGTGATCGTCGGCGGTGTCGCCCCACCACCGGGCGCCACCGTGTGGGAGCAATCGCGCTGGATCGCCCGAGACGAAACCCTGCGCAATTTCGTCCTGAACGAACCTCGCGGTGGCGTGTTCCGCCACGTCAACCTGCTGGTGCCGGCCAAGGACCCTCGAGCGCAGATGGCCTGGATCATCATGGAACCGGCGGACACGCCCCCGATGTCCGGCTCCAACTCGCTGTGCGTGGCCACGGTGCTGCTCGACAGCGGCATCCTGCCGATGACCGAACCGCAAACCCGGCTGGTGCTCGAAGCACCCGGCGGCTTGATCGAGGTCGTGGCCGACTGCCGCGACGGCAAGGTCGAACGGGTGGAAATCAAGAACGTGCCCTCCTTCGCGGACCGCCTCGACGCCTGGATCGAAGTCGAAGGCCTCGGCTCATTGCAGGTCGACACCGCCTACGGCGGCGACAGTTTTGTCATCGCCGACGCCAAACGCCTGGGCTTTGCCATCCGCCCTGACGAGGCGGCCGAGCTGGTCGAGGTCGGGTTGAAAATCACCCGCGCCGCCAATGAACAACTGGGCTTCGTCCATCCGCTGAACCCCGAGTGGTCGCATATTTCCTTCTGCCAGATTGCCGCGCCCATCGTGGTTGAAAACGGCATTGCCACCGGGGCCAACGCGGTGGTGATTCAACCCGGCAAGATCGACCGCTCGCCCACCGGCACTGGTTGTTCGGCGCGTATGGCGGTGTTGCAGGCCAAGGGATTGATGCAGGTCGGCGAGCGCTTTATCGGCCGTTCGATCCTCGGTTCCGAATTCCATTGCCGCATCGATTCGATGACCGAAGTGGCCGGCCGCCCGGCGATCTACCCGTGCATTTCCGGCCGGGCCTGGATCACCGGCACCCACCAATTGCTGCTCGACCCCAGCGATCCGTGGCCACAGGGTTATCGCCTGTCAGACACCTGGCCCGGTGCCTGAAACTCCCCAGACCAACGGCTATAAAAAAACCTGATTGATTGAAAAAACCACTGGCCGAGTCTCGGCATTTAAAATATCGTATACGAAATACAATAAACAAACCGGAGGCAACAATGAGCAAGCGCATTAACTGGAGTGGCGTCTTTCCCGCGGTGACCACTCAATTCAACGATGACTTCTCCATCAACCTGGAAAAAACCCACCAGGTGATTTCCAACGTGATCCGTGACGGCGTATCGGGCCTGGTGGTGTGTGGTTCGGTGGGGGAAAACACCTCATTGACCGCCGAAGAAAAAATCGCCGTGACCGAAGTTGCGGTCGACGCTTCCCGCGGCCGCGTGCCGGTGATTTGCGGTGTGGCCGAGTTCACTAGTGTGCAAGCGGCCAAGGTGGCCAACGCGGTGCGCAGGGTCGGTGTCGACGGCGTGATGCTGATGCCGGCGCTGGTCTACGGCTCCAAGCCGTTCGAGACCGCCGAGCATTACCGCTACGTGGCGAAGAACGCCGACGTACCGTTGATGGTTTACAACAACCCTCCGATCTACAAAAACGACGTCACCCCGGACATCCTGATTTCCCTGGCCGACTGCGACAACGTGGTGTGCTTCAAGGACTCCTCCGGCGATACCCGCCGTTTCATCGACGTGCGCAATGAAGTCGGCGACCGTTTCGTGCTGTTCGCAGGTCTCGACGACGTGGTGCTGGAAAGCATCGCGGTGGGGGCCGAAGGCTGGGTCTCGGGCATGTCCAACGTATTCCCGAAAGAAGGCGAGACCATCTTCCGCTTGGCCAAGGCCGGTCGCTTTGCCGAGGCCATGCCGATCTACGAATGGCTGATGCCGATCCTGCACCTCGATGCCCGTGCCGACCTGGTGCAGTGCATCAAGCTCTGCGAAGCCATCGCCGGTCGCGGCAGCGCCCTGACCCGTCCGCCACGCCTGGCGCTGCCAGAAGCCGATCGGGTGTTCGTCGAGCAGATCATGGCCAAGGCCCTGGCCAATCGTCCGGAGTTGCCAGACGTCGGTCTCTGAGTGATTGCCGGGCGGATCCTTGCGGGTCCAGCCCGGCTTGCCCTAATCCCGGTAAGTTAAGGTGAGCGAACTTGTGGGAGGGGGCTTGTGTGGCGAGGGGGCTTGCCCCCGTTGGGTCGCGAAGCGGCCCCAAAACCTGCAATCGCGGTGCATCAGGTACCGCATGCAATGGTTTTACGACTGCTACGCAGCCGAACGGGGGCAAGCCCCCTCGCCACACAGGCTAAGGTCCATAACTTTCCGGCATTACGGCTTGCCCTGTTTTTGCGCCTCTACAGGAAACGCCAGCATGTCCAATCCTCTACACACGCAAAGCGCAACCACCCCCTCGGGACTCAAACGCGTGGTGGCCGCCGCCATGGCCGGCACCGTTGCCGAGTGGTATGAATTCTTTCTCTACGGCACCGCCTCGGCCTTGGTCTTCGGCCAGCTGTTCTTCCGCCAGACCGACAGCCCGATTGACGGCATCATCGCCGCCTTCGCCCTGTACGCGGTCGGCTTTCTTGCCCGTCCGTTGGGCGGCCTGGTGTTCGGTCACTACGGTGACAAATTCGGTCGCAAGCGCCTGCTGCAACTGAGCCTGGTGGTGGTCGGCATCACCACGTTCCTGATGGGTTGCCTGCCCGGCTTCGACAGCATCGGCTATGCCGCGCCAGTGTTATTGGTGTTGCTGCGCCTGATCCAGGGCTTTGCCTTTGGCGGTGAATGGGGTGGCGCGATTCTGCTGGTGTCCGAACACTGCCCGGACAATCGCCGGGGGTTCTGGGCCAGTTGGCCGCAAGCCGGGGTGCCGGCCGGCAACCTGGTGGCCACCGTCGCCCTGCTGCTGTTGTCGTCGAACCTGTCAGAGCAACAATTCCTCGCCTGGGGCTGGCGCGTGGCGTTCTGGTTCTCGGCGGTGGTGGTGCTGATAGGCTACTGGATTCGCACCAGTGTCGATGACGCGCCGATTTTCAAGGAGGCCCAGGCCCGGCAAACGCAAACCAAACAGCAACAACTGGGCGTGGTGGAAGTGCTGCGTCATCACTGGCGCTCGGTGCTGGTGGGGATCGGCGCACGGTTTGCCGAAAACATCCTCTATTACACGGTGGTCACCTTTTCGATCACCTACCTGAAACTGGTGGTGCACAAGGACACCTCGGAAATTCTGCTGCTGATGTTCGGCGCGCACCTGGTGCACTTCTTCCTGATTCCGTTGATGGGCTATCTGTCAGATATCGTCGGGCGCAAACCGATCTACCTTACCGGCGCAGTGCTCACCGCGTTCTGGGGATTTGTTGGTTTCCCGATGATGGACACCGGCAACAACTGGCTGATCATGGCGGCCATCATCCTGGGTCTGGGCATCGAGTCGATGACCTATGCGCCTTACTCGGCGCTGATGGCCGAGATGTTCCCGACCCACGTGCGCTACACCGCCCTTTCACTGTGCTACCAGGTGGCGCCGATCTTCGCCGGTTCCCTGGCACCGCTGATCGCCATCACCCTGCTCAACAAGTACCACAGCTCGACACCGATCGCCTGGTACCTGGTGGGCGCCGCGTTGATCTCCATCGTGGCCGTCGGCCTGACCCGGGAAACCCGTGGCAAGTCGTTGCATCAGGTGGATGCCGAATCCGCTGCGCGTATTGCGGCCCTGGATAACGCCGTGCCGGCCGCTGCGCGCCGGGGTGATTCGTTGGCTTGAGCCTGGATCTTTAGTCCGGCAAACATTTGTGGCGAGGGGGCTTGTCGGAACGACGTATCGCCCCGTTCGACCGCGCAGCGGTCGCAAATCCCTTTCAGGGCCGCTTCGCGACCCAACGGGGGCAAGCCCCCTCGCCACGGGTTTTGTGTTCGGCGCGCCTTTTCCTCAATCAAAACTGCCCTTTTTCGACAGGAGTTTCCTATGCCCGAGATCATCGGCCATAACTACATCGGCGGTGCCCGCAGCGCCGCTGGCAACATCGCGATGCAGAGCCATGACGCCAGCACCGGCGCAGCGCTGCCCTATTCGTTCATGCAAGCCACCGCCGAGGAAGTGCACGCTGCTGCCCAAGCCGCCGCTGCCGCTTACCCCGCCTTTCGCAACTTGCCGGCGACGCGCCGTGCAGAATTTCTTGAGGCCATTGCCGCGCAACTGGATGCCCTGGATGATGAATTCGTCGCTCTTGTCACCCGCGAAACCGCGCTGCCGACCGGGCGCATTCAAGGCGAACGCAGTCGTACCAGCGGCCAGATGCGCCTGTTCGCCCAGGTGCTGCGCCGGGGCGATTTCTATGGGGCGCGTATCGACCGCGCGTTGCCCGAACGTCAGCCTCTGCCACGGGTCGACCTGCGCCAATACCGGATCGGCGTCGGTCCGGTGGCCGTGTTCGGCGCCAGTAACTTCCCGCTGGCCTTTTCCACCGCTGGCGGTGATACCGCGGCTGCTCTGGCCGCCGGTTGCCCGGTGGTGTTCAAGGCCCACAGCGGACACATGGCGACCGCCGAACGTGTGGCCAATGCAATCCTGCGCGCCGCCGAGCAAACCGACATGCCCAAAGGCGTGTTCAACATGATCTACGGCGCGGGCGTCGGTGAAACGCTGGTCAAGCATCCGGCGATCCAGGCCGTCGGTTTCACCGGCTCGCTCAAAGGCGGTCGCGCCCTCTGTGACATGGCCGCCGCACGGCCACAACCGATTCCGGTGTTCGCCGAAATGAGCAGCATCAACCCGGTGCTCGTATTGCCTGAAGCCCTGCGCGCACGGGGCGAAAAAATCGCCGGTGAACTGGTGACGTCGGTGGTTCAGGGGTGCGGTCAGTTCTGTACCAATCCGGGGTTGGTGATCGGTATCCGCTCACCGCAGTTCAGCGCGTTCACCGCGCGGCTCAGCGCCTTGATGGCCGAACAACCGGCGCAAACCATGCTCAACGCTGGCACCCTCGCCAGCTACGAAAAAGGCGTACAGGCGTTAGTCGACCATCCAGGGATAAGCCATCTGGCAGGCCAGGACCAGCACGGCAATCAAGCCCGGCCGCAACTGTTCAAGGCCGACGTCAGCCTGCTGCTCAAGGGTGATCCGCTGTTGCAAGAAGAAGTGTTCGGCCCGACCACCCTCGTCGTCGAAGTGGCCGATAAAGCCGAGTTACAACAAGCGCTGAACAGTTTGCACGGTCAACTCACCGCCACGTTGATTGGCGAAGAGCAGGACCTGAACGAACACGCCGATCTGCTGGTGCTGCTGGAACAAAAGGTCGGCAGGGTGCTGTTCAATGGCTACCCGACCGGCGTTGAGGTGTGCGACGCGATGGTGCATGGCGGCCCTTATCCGGCAACCTCCGACGCCCGTGGCACGTCGGTCGGCAGCCTGGCCATCGAGCGTTTCCTGCGCCCGGCGTGCTACCAGAACTGCCCGGATGCCTTGCTGCCCGACGCCCTGAAAAACGCCAACCCGTTAGGCATTGCGCGACTGGTCGATGGCAACATCCACCGCGAACCGGTTTAACAACACGACCTCCTGTGGGAGCGTGGCTTGCCCGCGAAGAACGATGACGCGTAATACCTGAAAAACCGCGGCGCATTCTTCGCGGGCAAGCCACGCTCCCACAGGGTTTTCATCGCATTCAAGTCAGCAGTGCTTTCAGATCGTTGTACAACGCCTCGGGAATTTGTATTCCCTCCACCACACTGCGTGCCCGCGCCGCATAACGCCGTTGCGACGGCAAGCGCGCGCCCTGCCCTTCAATCCCCTGAAACAACACCTCGGCCCGGGCCAAGTGCTCCTCAGTGGCCGCCCCCAGAAAACGTCGCGGATCCAGCGCGATGATCAACTCGCCATGGTACGGCGATGACTTGCTGCCCGCGTCGTAAGCCAGCGACTCGGCACTGGTCAGGTCACCGATCAAAGGCCCGGCAATCAACTCCACCATCGCCGCCAGCGCCGAGCCTTTGTGCCCACCAAACGTCAGCATCGCGCCGCCGTCGAGCACGACATTGGCATCGGTGCTCGGCCGCCCCTCGGCGTCCACGCCCCAGCCCTCGGGAATCGCCTTGCCGGCACGCCGATGCAGTTCGATATCGCCACGGGCAATCGCACTGGTGGCGAAGTCGAACACAAACGGATCCTGCCCCGCACGCGGCCAGCCGAAGGCAATGGGATTGGTGCCGAACACCGGCACACGTCCCCCGGCGGGTGCCACCCAGGCATGACTCGGATTACACGCCAACGCCACCAAACCAACGGCGGTCAACTGCTCGATCTCCACCCACAGCGCCGAGAAATGCACGCAGCGATTGATCGCCAACGCCGCAATCCCGTTGGCCCGGGTTTTCTCCGCCAGCAGCGGCAAACCTGCCTGGAACGCCAATTGCGAAAAACCACCACCGGCATCCACCCGCACAATCGACGGCGCCTGGTCGATCACCCGTGGCTCGGCATCGGCCGACACCTTGCCGGCCCGCAGGGAATTCACGCAGCCCAGAATCCGGTACAAACCGTGGGAGGCACAGCCATCGCGCTCGCCGGCGATCACCGTCGCCGCCACCGCGTGCGCATGGGCCAGATTAAAACCGTTGTGCAGCAGGATCGATTCGGCCAGCTCGCGAGCTTCGATCAGGGTCAATCGGATCATGGTCATCTCCTTGGACAGACCGGTCAGGGTGGTCTATTCGCAGAGGTGTGGCTTGATGGGTTTGGGCGCGGGGGGTGACGAAATTAGCACAGGGTTGGAGGGGAAACAGCCCGACGCAGGAACGCTCGCCGGGCTTTTTCCATCATTGCCCGGCAATGACGGTGTATCGGTTCAAGGCAAAGGATCGAACTTCAAGCTGCTGAGGCTCTGCACTTTGTCCTCGCGGACCATTTTGTATTCAGTGTTCGGGCCAATCCAGCGATCCCAGATCGCGTCGATCTCCCCGGCTTTTTCCATGGTCGCCAATGACTCGTTGACCTTGGCGAGGAATGCCGGCTCATCCCTGCGCATGCCCGCGCCTATCGGTTCGAGTGCCATCGGCTCCTTGGCGAGCGCCAATTCGACACCGCTGGCCTTGGCCTGATTGACCAGTTTCAAAGCGGTCATGGTGTTGGTCACCAGGCCCACGACCTTGTTCTGCTGCAAGGCCATGTAAGCCGAACCGGTGTCCTGGAACGTCACCGGTGTGGCCCCGGCAATGCGGATCGACTGCTCGGAGGTCGAGCCCTTGGTGGAGCTGATGCGCTTGTCCTTGAAGTAGCTCTTGGGCTGATCGGCGTGGGCCGCGCGCACCACCAGGGTTTCCTTGGCGATGTAGTACGGATCGCTGAACTGGATCTGTTCGGCCCGGGTTTTGGTGTAGGCCAGGTTGGCGAAGATCACGTCGACGCGGCCCATTTTCACTTCAGGAATCCGTGCTTCGACAGACAGCGGTTTGAGCTCCAATGCAACCCCCATGGTCTTGGCCAGGGCCTTGCACAGGTCGACGTCCATACCCACCAGCTCACGGGTTTTCGGGTCCGGGGCGGAAAATGGCGGCACGTCGGCGTACACACCGCAGCTCAACGACTTCTTGGCCATGATGTCGCTCAATTGATCGGCCTGCGCTACCGCAACAGCCAGAGGACCTAACGCCAGCGTGACAAACAGTTGCTTCATACGCATGGAAAAACTCCTGGGATTGGAAAGTCGGATGGCAGAAGGAACAAAATCACTGCAGCTCAATGGGCGCGCAGATCGGCAATAAAACGTTGTGCTCGCGGGTGCGAGGGCTGATTGAAAAAGCTCTCGGGCGTGCTCTTTTCCAGAATCTGACCCGCGTCCATGAACCAGATGGTGTCAGCGACTTCACGGGCGAAATTCATCTCGTGGGTCACGCACATCATGGTCATGCCGTCCTTGGCCAAGCTCTTCATGACGTTCAGCACCTCACCGACCATTTCCGGGTCGAGGGCACTGGTGGGTTCATCGAACAACATCACCGGCGGCTCCATCGCCAGTGCCCGGGCAATCGCCACCCGTTGCTGCTGACCGCCGGACAACTGAGCCGGATAGGCGCCGGCCTTGTGTGCCAGCCCTACCCGATCAAGCAATTGCATGGCCTGTTGCTTCGCGGCCGAGCCTTTAAGACTGCGGATTTTGGTCGGTGCCAGCGTGATGTTTTCCAGCACCGACAGGTGCGGAAAAAGGTTGAAACTCTGGAACACGAAACCTACACGGCTGCGCAGCCGATTGATGTGAGCATCAGTGCCGTGCACGTCTTGGCCGTCGAACAGAATCTGGCCTTTCTGGATGTCTTCCAGACGATTGACCGTGCGGATCAACGTCGACTTGCCGGACCCCGACGGGCCGCACAGCACCACCACTTCGCCGGGTTTCACTTCAGCGGTGATGTCGGTCAGCGCGTGGTACTCGCCGTACCATTTATTGATGTTGGAAAACATGATCATTGGATGCATGGACGCAACCCTCTTCAATTATCGATGGCCAGCAAGGGGTCGGCAGCCACGGCCGGTCCGCCGTTGCCCAGACGCTTGCGAGCGATACGGCGTTCCACCCAGCCGGCCACATGGGTCAGGCCGAAACAGAGCAGGTAGTAGATGATCGCCAGGATAAAAAACACCTGGAACGGCTTGGTCAGCAGTTGGTTGTTGACCTGGTTGGCGGCGAAGGTCACTTCCTGGACGTTGATCACATAACCCAGGGAGGTTTCCTTGATGATTGAGATGAACTGGCTGATCAGGCTGGGCAGCGCGTTGTACAGCGCCTGCGGCAAGATCACCCAGATCGTCGTGCGCAGGTAACCAAGGCCCAGCGCCCGGGATGCTTCGTACTGCCCCGCCGGCAGCGCCTGAATACCACCGCGAATGATTTCGCACAGGTAGGCGCTCTGGTAGATCACCAGCGTGCAAAGCATGGTCACGAACCCGGTGATGTTATGGCCGATCAACAACGGCACCAGGAAGTAGGTCCAGAAGATCACCATCAGCAGCGGGATGCCCCGTAGCACATACACCCAGACCGTGGCAGCCCAGCGCAATCCGGTCCATGGCGAAACCCGCGCCAACGCCAGGAGCAAGCCGAAAGGGAATGCCAGCAACAGCGCCAGCGCCGCCAGAATCAACGTACTCGCCAACCCGCCCAAAGGGCCGTGCGGGTACTGGCCGATCAGAAACAACGTCCAGTTCTGCTGCACAATCGAAAAGACATCGAACATCGTCGTCTACCTCGCCAGCGCTTTGTTGAAGCGTCGCGCCAACAGCGCGCCGAGCCCCATCAACAGCAATGAAAAGACCAGGTAGAACACCGTGGCGACCAGGTAAGACTCGAACGTGCGGAAGGTGTAGTTCTCGACCTCGCGGGTGGCGTAAGTCAGCTCCACCACACCGATGGCCATGGCCAGGCTGGTGTTCTTGAACAACAGCACAGTGTGGTTGATCAGGGACGGCAGGCAGTTGCGCACGCCTTGCGGCAGGATCACGTAGCGCATTGAGCGCACATAACCCAACCCGAGCGCCCTGGAGGCTTCGGTCTGCCCGGCTGGAATGGCGCGCAAGCCACTGCGGATGTCTTCACAGAAATACGCCGCCTGACACAGTCCCAGGGCAATCACCGAGAACAGGTATTCAGTGCTGTAGTTCGCCAGCCACAGTTGCGTGGACTCGCTGAGCAAGGTCGGCACACCGAAATACCAGAGCATCAATTGCACCAGTGTCGGCACGTTGCGGTGGTAAGACACGTAACCGGCCACCAGTCGGTCGGCATACTTGTTGCCGGTCAGGCGTACGGTCACCAGCAACAGCGCCAGGGCCATTGCCAACAGCCAGGCGAACAGCGCCAGCTGCAGAGTTATTTCGATGCCCTTGACGATCAGCTCGGCGTATTCGCCTTGCAGAACCGCGGCCAAATCGAAGTCATGCTTCATGGTCAATCCCCATCGGCATTGGGATAAGGGCAGGGATAAGGCGCCAGGCACAGGCTTGGCGTGGGTATCGCGATGACGGATCGATCCGTTCTTCTGTAGCGTCTCGTGCGGGGGGAACTCAGCCCTGGTAATCCTGCGGACGGGCGGTGGAAAGGCCGCCGGGCACTTGCAGGGTCGGGGTGATTTCCATGTGCCCGACGTTGACCGCAATCGGTGCGGCAATGGCAAACGCGATGGCGTCGGCGATGTCCTTGGCCTGAGGCAGTTCGAACCCTTCGACAAAGCGCTTGTAGGTCTCTTCGGAGTCACCGTGGACGTGGGCGAAGATGTCGGTGGCCACTCGGCCTGGGCAGATCTCGGTGACCCGCACCCGTTTGCCGAAGGCATCGATGCGCAATTGTCGCGACAGCATGCTCACCGCCGCTTTGGTCGCGTGATAAGTCGAGTTGCCGCCGAAGTTGTACGCCGCTGCAATCGAACTGATGTTGATGATGTGGCCACAATCGCGCTCGACCATCCCCGGCAACGCCAGACGCGCCAGGTGCAATACCGCACGCAAATTAACGTCGATCAGCAAGTCGATGCCTTCGGCGTCGGCCTTAAGAATCGAGCCCGGTTTGTCGACACCGGCGTTGTTCACCAGAATGTCGAACGGCTGGGTTTCGAACAGACGCGTCAGCCCGGCCAGGTCGGTGACGTCGATGGCGTGCGCGATACAGCCGGTTTTAGCCGCGAGTTCTTCAAGCTTGTCAGCGCTGCGGGCCAAGGCATGCACCTGCACGCCTTCCTGACACAGACGCTCGACGACGGCGGCGCCAATCCCGGAAGAGGCGCCGGTCACCAGCGCGGTTTTGTAATCTGAAAATGGCATGGATCTGTCCTCATATTACGTGTGCGGATCACTCGAGTGATCG
The DNA here is from genome assembly GCF_024168645.1 of Pseudomonas sp. GGS8. Taxonomy (NCBI): domain Bacteria; kingdom Pseudomonadati; phylum Pseudomonadota; class Gammaproteobacteria; order Pseudomonadales; family Pseudomonadaceae; genus Pseudomonas; species Pseudomonas sp. GGS8. Next base: position 6,502,066 of record NZ_JALJWF010000001.1, read on the forward strand.
CGATGACTTCGACTCTATCCAGCCCTGAAGCGCTGGACCAAGACGGAATGACTGTGTGGCAATAAGCCCTGCTTATGACCGTGCAACCGTTACGCCAACAGCTGCGAAATCGGCGTGATACAGCCGCCCGCCAGCTCGATTTCACGACGGAGGGTACGGGCCAGTTCCACCGCACCAGGCGTGTCGCCGTGCAACAGGATCGAGTGCGCCGGCACGGCAATGCGTTTGCCATTGAGACTGGTCACCGTGCCCTCCTCCAGCAACTGCCGAACCCGCTGCAGCACGGCCGCCGGTTCCTTGATGACTGAGCCTGAAACCTTGCGCGGCACCAGCAGGCAGTCATCGTCGTAGGCGCGGTCGGCGAGAAACGTCGTGGCGACCCGTAGTCCGCATTTTTCAGCAGCGTTTTCGATGGCGCGACTGCTCGACGAGCTGATGATCAGCGTCGGATCAAACGCGGCCACCGCACACACCAACGGCTCCGCCAGTGCCGCGTCGGCGGCGACCATGTTGCCCAGCGCGCCATGAAAGCTCATGTGGGTCATGCGGTGGCCATTGACCGCCGCCATCCCGGCCAGCGCACCGAGCTGATAAACCACATAAGTCGCCAGCTCCTTGAGCTCGATGTTCATCTGCCGCCGACCGAAACCCATCAAGTCGGGGAAGCCCACATGAGCGCCCAGATCGATGCCACCGGCCTTGGCCAGGCGCACGGTGTTGTCCATGATCAGCGGATCACCGGCATGGAAACCGCACGCCACGTTCGCCGAGGAGATCAGGCTCATCAACGCCTCATCCTCGCCCATGCGCCACGGACCGAAGCCCTCGCCCAGATCAGCGTTCAAATCAATGTTCATCACTGCTTTCCTCGCCCGTTCATGCCGCATCCAGGCGCATGAACGCCTCGCCATAACCGACCGTCGTGCCGCAAGGCACCAGCACCGCCGTGACCCGCCCTGCCTTGTGGCTGCGCACCGGCAGCAGCAGGTCGCCGACTTGCAGCAGGGCAATCAGTTGCCCTTGCTCCACCCGACTGCCGACCGATGCCAGCACCTCGCTCTGCTCGGGGTGCGTCAGCAGCAAGCGGCCCAGGCCTGGGGTCTTCAATAGCTGTTCATCGGTTGCGTTGGATGCCTCTGGCATCGCGATTCGAGCCGGTACGGCGACTTCATCAGCACTGCGCTTGAGCAGCAGATGCAGCCCCGGACGACTTATTTCCGCGCCAGCCAGGTGGGTCTCCTTGAGCCATACCGCCAACTGGCGGATTTCCTGATTTGTCATGTTCAAATGTCCTTAACGCGAGGCCAGCCCGTGAAGCTCGACCAAGCGGCGAACCTCCTCGAGATAGCGCTGATTGTCTTCCAGGGCCGCGACAGCTTCGCTGTAACTGCACTCGATAAACCGCACTTTGCTGCCGATTGGTGTCTGCCCCAGCCGCCACAAGTCGGCCTCGATCACCGTGCCGAATTTCGGATAGCCGCCACTGGGTTGCGCGTCGCGCATCTGGATGATCGGTTGGCCACCGTGGGGCACCTGAATCACTCCGGGGACGATGCCGTGGGAACGGATTTCCATGGCGGCTTTGGGCAAGATCGGCGTGCCCTCGAGCCGGTAGCCGTAACGGTTGCTCTGGGTCGTGACCTTCCACTCGCCAGCCCAGAATGCCGCACGGGACTCCTCCAGAAAGCACTCGTACTCAGCCGCTGGAAGGACGCGCATGGCCGGCAGCCCGTCGCGTTGCAATGGCAACGCCTGGCTCGGCGACACGACCCCGAAATCAGTGGGCAGCGCACTCATTCCCGCACGCAGCGCCGCGAGCCGGTCGCCCTGCTGCAGGGCCCGCCCTTGCAAACCACCAAACTCACCGCGCAACTGAGTGCTGCGCGAGCCAAGCACCTGCGGTACATCGACGCCACCGGCCAGGCATAGATAGGCGCGACTGCCCGAGGTTGGATAGCCGAGGCTGAGCACCTGACCTTCTCGGGCCATTGCCACCCAGAACGGCGGCAATGGCTGGCCATCGAGGGAAGCCTCGCACGCCGCACCGGTCACCGCGAAAGCACAGTCCTGAACAAACCGTACCTCGAACGGAAACAGCGGAATCTCGATCGCCGCCGCATCTTCGGTATTGCCCAGCAAAAGGTTGCCCAACGCCAGCGCCAGATGGTCCATCGCGCCGGAGGTGCCCACCCCGTAACCGAGGCTGCCGAAGCGGCCGAAGTCCTGCACGGTGGCCAGGGCGGTGGCCGATAAAATCTCGATCATCGAATGATCCTCTCGATGCGCAAGCGCAACATATCGCCCGGCCTCAGCATGGCCGGAGGGTTTTGGGTCGGGTCAAAAAATGACATTTCGGTGCGGCCGATGGTGTTCCAGCCGCTGGGACCGGCCGATGCCGAAACACCGGTCTGCACCCCGCCGATCGACACGGAGCCAGCGGCAATACTGATCACCGGCACCTGCCGCCGTGGTGTGGCCAGACGCGGGTCCATGCCGCCGAGGTAGCAGTAACCGGGATGGCTGCCCAAGGCGTACACCGGATACAACGGTTCGCAATGCAGGTTGGCGATGGTGTCGATATCCAGCCCGGTGTGCGCCACCACATCAGCCATGTGCGGGCCGAATTCACCGCCGTACACCACCGGCAACTCGACAATGCGTCCTTCGAGCGGCAGCGGTTGACTCAGCTCCCAGGCCTCAAGCAATCGCTCGCACAATCCGTTGAGGTCACGCGGCGGCTTGATGAAGGTCAGCATCAGGTTGTTCATGCCGGGAACCGCTTCGTGTATGTCGGCCCATTGCCCGACCTGCAAAGCCAGGCTCCAAATGCGTTGTTGCGGCGCCAGATCCAGCTCGCCGGGGGCTTCGAACAGCAAAGCCGTAGATCCCAGCAGGCTGATGTGCGGACGCAGCGATACAGAAGCAGTACTCATGTCGGACTCCGTTGTTGCAACCAGCGCTCCAGGTGATGAATGTCCACGCCACCGCTGCAGAACGCCGGGTCGTCGAGAATGTCGCGGTGCAGCGGGATATTGGTCGAGATGCCTTCCACGCACAGTTCACTCAGGGCCAGGCGCATCCGGGCCATGGCCTCATCGCGTGTCGCGCCGTGGGTAATGACCTTGGCCACCATCGAGTCGTAGTAAGGCGGCACCCGATAGCCGGTGGTGACATGAGAGTCGACCCGCACACCAAAGCCCCCGGGGACTTCCCAGCGCTGAATCAGCCCCGGCGTCGGCATGAACGTGATCGGGTCTTCGGCATTGATCCGGCATTCCAGCGAATGGCCATTGAGTTGCACGTCTTGCTGACGCAGCTCAAGCACTTCACCCCGGGCCATGCGCAGCTGCTGCTGGACGATGTCGATGCCGGTAGTCATCTCCGTCACCGGGTGCTCGACTTGCAGCCGGGTGTTCATCTCGATGAAGAAGAACTCACCGTCCTCATACAGAAATTCGAAGGTGCCGACGCCGCGATAGCCGATTTGCCGGCAAGCGGCGGCACAGCGTTCGCCGACCTTGGCAATCAGTTCCGGGTCGATGCCCGGTGCCGGCGCTTCTTCCAGGACTTTCTGGTGCCGACGTTGCAAGGAACAATCGCGGCAACCCAGCCAGATCGCATGGCCATGGGCATCGCACAACACCTGGATTTCCACATGCCGCGGATGACCGAGAAACTTCTCGATGTAGAGCTCCGGGTTACCGAAGGCCAGCCGTGCTTCTTCACGGGTCAGCGCGATGGCATCAAGCAGTTCGCCCTCTTCTTTCACCACCCGCATGCCGCGACCACCGCCACCGCCGGCTGCTTTGACGATCACCGGGTAACCGATTTCACGTGCAATGGCCTGGATGCTTTCATCATCGGTGGGCATCACCGAATCCGGACCCGGCACGCACGGTACGCCGGCTTCGCGCATCGCCCGTTTGGCAGCGACCTTGTCGCCCATGGTGCGAATGCACGCCGCGCTCGGCCCGATAAAAGTCAGCCCGGCCGCTTCAATGCGCTCGGCGAACCCGGCGTTTTCCGACAGAAAGCCATAACCCGGATGGATCGCCTGAGCGCCGCTGACCTTGGCTGCGAACAGCAGCGCCGCTTGGTTCAGATAACTCTGACCGGGTGACGCCGGCCCGATGCACAGGGCCTGATCGGCGTTTTGCACGTACTGGGCGTGGCGATCGGCCTCGGAATGCACGACCACGGTCTGCAACCCCAGGCCACGGCAGGCACGCTGAATGCGCAGGGCGATTTCGCCACGGTTGGCGATCAGCACTTTGTCGAACATTGAATTCACCTGAGAGAGGATGGGCTTGGGATCAGTCGAGACGGAACAACGACTGACCGGCTTCGACTTCGGCGCCACTCTGGGCGAGGATCGCGGCGATCCGTCCGGCGGCTTTGGCCTTGACCGGGTGGAACATTTTCATCGCCTCGATAACCGCCAGGGTCTGCCCGGCTTCGACCTGCTCGCCGACCGTGACAAACGGTGCTTGCCCTGCGGCGGGCGTCAGATGCAGCACGCCGTACAGACTGGCCTTGACCTCGATGGCCTGCACCGCCGGGGTATCTGCCGTGGATGGCGGTGCTGTCGATACCGGCGATTGCCCGGTCAACAGCTCTGCGGTCAAAACCTTTCCGGCCTGCTTGAAAAGACGAACCGTACTGTCACCTTCGGTCAGACTCAGTTCGAGCAGATCGGATTCGGCGAGCAAATCGATCAACCCCTTGATGCGTTCTGAATCCATGCGTGGGCCCCTGCCTGTCGAGCTGTCTTAAGTGGATGGGGTCAATGTAGCGAGCCCGCCGAACGACGACCAAGACGCTTTGGCTTTGGGGTGATAAGCCGTCCTTATGACCACTCAGATCAAGCTGCCGCGCATCTCGGCGACCAACTCCAGCAAGATCGCCTTGACCGCCTGGGCCGGCACCGACAGCGGCAAGTGACCGGACAGACACAGCGCCAGTGGCGCCTCGACCTCGGGCTCGACAATGCGACACATGTGCATCGAGGTGGCGGCGACCATCACCCGCGCCGAGGATTCGGGGAGGATCGTCGAACCGAAGTGCTCGGCGACCGCAGCGGTCAGGGTGATCGACGATTCGATTTCAGCCACCACCCGCGCGCTCAAGCCAATGCGCAGGAAGGCTTCATCCACCAGTCGACGCATGACGTTGTAGGGACGCGGCAGGAGCATGTCCATGTCCGCCAGGTCGGCCAGAGGGATCTCCTCGAGAACGCTGACAGCAGGGTCGGCACTCACCAGATAGAGGTGCTCGCGCAGCAGCGAGACGAAGCTCAAGCCATGAACTTCACGCCCGCCATAGAGCACGGCCATGTCCATCCGGCCATTCATGATCAACTCGCTCAAGGTGGTGCCGAAGTTTTCATTGAGGTACAGCAGAATGCCCGGATGACGCTCGCGCACCCTGCGCAACAGCGGCAGGGACAGCGTCGATGCAGCGGTGCCTGGTGCCAGGCCGACCGACACTTGTCCGGACAAGGCCTGCCCCGTGGCATTGATGTCACTCTGAGCTTGTTCACACTGGCGCAGAATGATTTGCGCGTGGCCGTAGAGCACCTTCCCCGCCTCGGTCGGGGTGACGCCGCGTTTGGTGCGGATCAGCAATTGTTGCTGCAGCTCCGCCTCCAGCGTGGCCAGTTGCTGACTGAGTGCCGGTTGGGCGACATGCAGCACATCGGCGGCCTGGGTCATGCTGCCGATATCGACGAGTTTCACGAAATACTTCAAACGACGCAGGTTCACGGTGGCGATGCTCTTGCTCAACAAAGGGGGGCTGCCCACACGCTTTAGCAAGAGCCAGGCCAGCCCTGATTCCAGTCATTTGTGGCGAGGGGCTTGCCCCCGTTGGGCTGCGAAGCAGTCCTAAAATCTCTGATATACCAAAGTTCTTGTGAGTGCTACGCACTCAAACGGGGGCAAGCCCCCTCGCCACAGCTCGCTCCTACAGGTTCTGTGTCTCAACCATAAGCCTTTGCTATGGCTTGATCATTGATGACGGGACTAATACCCGCCAAGGGCATACAGGCTTGAGCGCACCACCTTGGTGCAAGCACTGTTCAGTTCCAGCCATAAGCGATGCCTATCCGACCAGAACGATCTCGTCTTATGGCTGCTCGGGTAGCGACTCGTACTGTAGGGCCTCGTCAACGTCATCAACGAGGAACGACACGTGACCGCCTCCCGCATCGCCGCCCGTGTGCAACGTATCAAACCATCGCCCAGCAGCGCCGCTTCTGACCGTGCGAACGAACTGCGCCGGCAAGGCAAGTCCATCATCAACCTGGTCGTCGGCGAGCCGGACTTCGATACCCCGGTGCACATTCGGCAAGCGGCCAGCGCCGCCATCGAGCGCGGCGAAACCCGTTACACGCAAAATGCCGGCACCCCGGAGTTGCGCCAGGCCATCGTCGCCAAGCTGGCCCGAGAAAACGGCCTGACCTACGGTGCGAATCAGATCCTGGTCACCAGCGGCGCGAAGAGCGCGATCTTCAATGCCTTCGCCGCCACCCTCGGCACGGGCGATGAAGTGTTGATTCCGGCGCCGTACTGGGTGTCGTACCCCGACATGGTGCTGGCCTGCGAAGGTGAACCCGTCACCCTCGCCTGCCCGGAAGAACACGCCTTCAAGCTGACCCCGGCGCAACTGCGCGGCGCAATCACCGAGCGCACTCGCTGGCTGCTGCTCAACTCGCCCAGCAACCCGACCGGCGCCAGCTACAGCGCCGCCGAACTGCGCGCCCTGGCCGATGTGCTGTTGGCTTATCCGCAGGTGTTGCTGATGACCGACGACATCTACGAGCACATTCGCTACGAAGGCCTGGATAACCCGCACATCCTCGCCATCGAACCGGCGTTGACCGAGCGCACCTTGGTGGTCAACGGTGTGTCCAAGACTTATGCCATGACTGGCTGGCGTATCGGCTACGCCGCAGGCCCGACCGACCTGATCGCGGCTATGGCGACCCTGCAATCGCAATCGACCAGCAATGCCTGTTCGATCAGCCAGGCCGCCGCCGTCGAAGCGCTCAATGGCGACCAGGCGTTCGTCAAGGACAGCGTGGCGGTCTATCAGCAACGCCGGGATCGCTGTCTGGAACTGCTCAACGCCATCGACGGTTTGAGTTGCCGCAAGCCCGACGGGGCGTTCTACCTCTATGTGAACTGCTCGGGTTTACTCGGCAAAACCACGGCCCAGGGCAAGCAGCTGGACAGCGACTACGACGTGGTCATGTACCTGCTGGAAAGCCAGGGCGTGGCCGTGGTGGCAGGCACCGCTTATGGCCTGGCGCCGTTCTTCCGGATGTCGATTGCCACCGACATCAAGACCCTCGACGAAGGTTGCTCGCGCATTGCTGCTGCCGTTGCGGCTTTGAGCTGAGGACCGACGATGGCCGTGGCGACCCACCCTCCCCTGAGTTTCAAACAGGCCTTGCTGGCAATGCTCGGTATCTCGCTGGTGTTGATGCTCTCGGCGCTCGACCAGACGGTGATCGGCAACGCCTTGCCAAGCATCGTCGCCGAGCTCAAGGGTTTTGAGCTTTACGCGTGGGTTGCCACGGGCTACATGCTGGCATCTATCGTCACCATCCCGATCTTCGGCCGGTTGGGGGATTACTACGGGCGTAAGCCCTTCGTGATCGCCGCCACCCTGATTTTCACCCTGGCTTCACTGGCCTGCGCACTGGCCACAGACATGCTATTGCTGGTGATCGGTCGCGCCTTGCAGGGTGTCGGTGGCGGCATGCTGATCGGCACCGCCTTCGCCTGCATTCCGGAACTGTTTCCCGACACCAGACAACGCCTGCGCTGGCAGATGCTGCTCAGCGCGCTCTTCAGCGTGGTCAACGCCGTCGGTCCGGGTTTAGGTGGTTATCTGACCGGGGCGTTTGGCTGGCGCTCGGTGTTCTATCTCAATCTGCCGCTGGGTTGCCTGGCGCTGTTTTTTGCCTGGCGCTACCTGCCTTATTACCGCCCACAGCAACTGACAAAGATCAGCCTCGATTGGCCGGGTGCGCTGCTGATTGCCCTGGCATTGGGCAGTCTGCAGTTGTTCGTCGAGTGGCTGGGGCATTCCAGCCTGATGTTGAGTGCGGCGCTGGGTTTGATCTGCGTGGCGGCGACTGTCGCGCTGTGCGTTTGGGAACGGCGCTGCACGCATGCATTGCTGCCCTCGGCATTGCTGCGACTACCGAGCATGCGCCTGCTGTTTCTGCTGTCGATGGCGGCCGGCGCAATCATGTTTTCGCTGCTGTTCTATCTGCCGCTGTTGCTGCAAGGCAGCTATGGCTACTCGCCGCAAGAGGCCGGCCTGTTGATTACACCACTGGCGCTGAGCATCACCCTGGGGGCGATCGTCAACAGCCGCATCGTGACCCGCTTGCGTAATCCGAACCTGTTGCCGCTGTGCGGTTTTGTGGCGCTGTTGCTGGCATGTTTCTGCCTGGCTCTCGCCGGACGTAGCGCCTCATTCAATGCGTTGCTCGGCTTGATTCTGCTGGCAGGTCTTGGCTTGGGATTCATCCTGCTGAACCTGACGGTATTCACTCAAACCCTCGCCGAGCGCCAGTTCCTCGGGATCGCTACCGCACTGACCCAATCGTTGCGACTGGTTGGCGGATTGCTCGGAACCGCCTCGATGGGCGTGCTGGTCAACCTGCTTTACAGCGCCAACCTGCAGCGACTTTTTATCGCCCAAGGGCACGCCGACGGACTGGCGTTGTACGCCGACCCGCAGATCCTTTTACACCCCGACGCCGTACTGCTCGAACACCCGCAATGGCTGAGCCTGGCCCGCGATGCGCTGGCCCAGTCGGTGGGCGTCGGCCTGCTGCTCTGTGCCGGCATCGGCGTGCTCGCACTGTTCATCCTGTACCGCTTGCCGCCCGTGAGACTGAACGTCTTGCCGGCCACCGCTGCTCCTGAAAAACAATAAAAACCTTTACTGCCGCTTTTGACTGCCTCTCACAACATTCGACAACTCATGGGGATGACTCCGATGGAGCTTTTCAATCGCGCACCTAAAGTAGTGGCCGGCATTTGCGGCCTGATCATCGCTCAACAGGGTTACGCCGCAGGCCTGGTAGAAGACAGCAAGCTCAGTGTGCTGGCCCGCAACTTTTTCAGTAATGCCGACAACCGCAGCGGCGCCGCCGACCCCAACTACACCCAGGAATGGGGCCAGGGTTTCATCGCCAACTTTCAGTCTGGCTATACCCAGGGCACTGTCGGGTTCGGTGTCGACGCCATTGGCATGTACGGTATCCGGCTGGACTCCGGCAAAGGCCGGCACTACAACCCCGAAAGCAAAGCCTTCAACGGCAACATCTTCCCGACCGACAGCGATGGGCGTGCCGTGGATGAGTTCGGCAGCCTGGGCCTGACGGCCAAAGCCAAGTTCTCCAACACCGAATTGAAATACGGCACGCTGGTCCCGATGTTGCCGGTGGTGATGTCCACTGACCGCATGCTGCAACAAACCTTCAATGGCGGGCAGATCCAGTCCAAGGATCTGGAGAACTTCACCTTCACCCTCGGCCAACTGGAGCATGTCAAAGGTCGCGGCTCAAGCAACCAGATGGGCATGTCCATTCCCGGTGCAAACAACGCGCAGACGGGCGAGTTCGTCAACAAGTTCTATTACGGCGGCGTGGACTACAAAGCGACCAAAGACCTGACCTTGCAGTATTACTACGGCAACCTGCAGGACTTCTACAAACAGAATTTTCTGGGTCTCAAATACGATTGGCAGGTCGGTCCCGGCACCCTGCGCACCGACCTGCGTCACTTCGACAACCGCTCCGATGGCGCCAACGGTCATGACCCCGACTTCTACACGTTTGGCTACTACGGCGATGGCGTCACCAAAGGCAAAGTCGACAGTCGCCTGAGCAGCGCGCAATTCACCTACCTGGTGAACGGCCACACCCTCGCCGCCGGCCTGCAGCAAGTCAGCGGCGACAGCGACGCGGTCTGGCTGAACCAGGGTGACGGCTCGACCGCCTATTTCATGACGGAGTCGATGATCGGCAAGTTCCAGCGCGCCGGCGAAACCACCTGGCAGGTTCGCTACGGCTATGACTTCGCCAAGGTCGGGGTTCCGGGTTTGAGTTTCATGGGCATGTACGAAAGCGGTTCGAACATCCGTACCCCCACCGGCGACAAAAGCGAATGGGAGCGCAACCTGACCGTGAGTTATGTGGTCCAGCAAGGGCCGCTCAAAGACCTGAGCATTGCCCTGCGCCACGCTTCGTTGCGCACCGAAGTGTCCACGCAACGGGACAGCGACGAACATCGGGTGATCATCAGCTACCCACTGAACATTCTATAAAAGCCGACACACTGGGTGATGCGCATCGTCACCCAGTGTGCTTCTGGTGGCACGGCTGCCCCTGTCACAGGAGTTGCTCAAAGCAAGTGCCCGGCCCATATCTTGCGATTGACCAAATCGGCTGCGATTTCGATAAAAGCCTCCCCGACAAATTTCGCGGCAGGGCTGACTCGCCTGTCCGCGGGAAAGACCAAGACCAATTTGCGCATCGGAATGGGGTCGACCAACGGTGCCGCACTGAGCACGCCCGCTTCGATCTGCGCGTAAATCGAGGCCAAAGGCAAAGGGGTCAAACCCGAGACAAATAAAAAGGGTCGCGAGGTAAAGTCTCGCGCCCCTTCTTAATTTCAGGGGCGGGATGGAGCGATTCGGACGCCCCCATGTTGGGGACTGGACTAACCTGCAGATCGATGCGGTGCCGATGCCCACGACCGAGGCTGTTCGTCTGTGTTCTGGTGGCCGATACTCTGAGCTGGCAACTGAAGGCAAGTACTGCCCTGCAGAAAGGTTACTCAATGCTGAAGAAACAACCGGAAAGCAAAGCAGCGACTGCTGCTGAAATTGAGCGCTCCATCCAGGCCCTGAACAAAATGGCAGAACGCCTTTGGGGTGATGGCCGGGAAGCTGAAGCGAAAGCCCTCCTTGATGCCTTGGACGCACTAAACCGGGCGCTTGATCGGATCAGAATTGGAGAGAGTCGAAGGATTGCGACTCTGCATTAAGACGCATGAGTCAATCGGCGGTTGAAGTTACTCTCAAATGCAGTGGTTTTGACTTTGCAGCCGGGTACGAGCACATTCTGGTGCTACGTGAGGATGGATGCCTCGGTGAGGCTTAAGGAGAATGCCGTGTTTCCGATTAATATTTGGCTTGCCTATACTGCCGCGTGCTTGCTTTTGGTACTCGCACCAGGCCCGGACAATCTGCTGGCCGTAGGCCGAGGACTCAGTCAGGGCAGGATAGCCGCTATCGTGTCGGGGATGGCCTCTGGGGCGGGAATTCTCTTTCATGTGGCAACCGCTTCGCTAGGACTGACGTTGCTTATGCAGACGTCCGCAGTTGCCTTCTGGGTCGTCAAGCTTATCGGCGCCGGTTATTTGCTTTGGCTTGGCATAAAAGTCCTACGCTCTCGTAGCCTGATCAGCTTCCAGCCAGCAACTCGGCAATCACTGCCGAGCATTTTCCTCACGGGATTACTCTCGGCAGCACTCAATCCGAAGCCTGGGTTTTTCGTCCTTGCGTTCATCCCGCAGTTCGTCGACCCACAACGCGGCTCAGTGAGCGTGCAGATGCTGGTGTACGGCATATGGTTCGCCGCACTTACGGCAGTGGGATTCGCACTTATGGGCGTATTTGCCACTGCACTGTCCCGTTTTTTGCGTCAGAGCCCACGGCTGGTAAATGGCCTGAACGTAGGGGCAGGACTCACCTTCGTCGCTTCGGGAGTATCGATAGCGGCACTCAGCCAAAAATAGGATCAATGTCTTGGCGTTGCGGGGCTGACATTCCAGCCTCGCTGGGTCTCTCTGTGATTATGACGCTGACGACTTTAAGGCTGATCTTTCGTAAGCGTCCGGGAGACACGCCTTGACGACCTCATTTCAATCGAATGGTGTTCGTCATCTCCAGGCAATCGCCGTTACTGCGACCGTGAATCCATACAACCCTTAGCCCTTCAAGACTTCGTTCACGTCAAAAGCTTCGGATAAGCTTTGGCAGAAACGGGGATGCGTCCAGCCAATACACTTTAGCTGTCAGGTTCAAACGAGTATTCAAATGACACTTGTGCCGGCTCACCGTGACCAGCAACGTAGTTACCATTACCGCTAAGATTTACTAAATCCCCCGTGCCTGCACCCTTCACGACACTCCAAGTGCTGCGCGCCTTTCCCTCCGAAAATGATCCCGAATGCCGAACAACAAATGTTCCGCTCTTACCTGCTACCACACCACAAATCCGCTCAAAACCAACAAAGCTAGCTGTGCCGTCAACGCTATAAGACATAAGGTATTCGACGCTACTTGTTCCCTCGATGGCGCCAGCATAGGACTGCGTGACTTTGGCGTGTGAGAGTTTCGGAGTGTCCTCAAGTTCTTGAGACGGCTTCTCGTCCCAGCCAGTTATCTGAAACGTGCAGCTAACAGTCATTTTCATGGGGATTTAGCTCTTTCGTCGTAGTAAGGGAATGTGGTGGTCTGATGTGCCGGGAACACTGTTCTGCCTAATGATACCCGTTGCCACCTATGCGGCAGCAGTTGCTGAATATTACCAGCCTGGTGCGTAGGCAGGCCGTAGCTCTGTATATCCGCTCGCCTCACCCTAGATGTTTAGCTACGTGTTTAAGTACACCCGGTGTTACTTCATCGAGGCTACAACGCCTTGCGTCGTTGCCTACGCCTGCGCCAGAATCCGCCGGCTTGTGCGCTTTGGGCTCGGGTTTTATCGTTTCCCGGTCACTGAAAAACAGTGATCGGGTTTGGTAGCCCGTACATGAGATTTGCACAGCATCACCATTCGCGGCGTTTTGTCGTCTCGGCTTTATGGTGGTCATGCACAGGGCACCTTCGGGTGCGCCGGCCTCCTCATGTCCCGGTCTACCAACCTGCGCATGGCCGCCACCCCGTTTGGTAGCGAGGGTGGATGGCTCCTTACTTATGGCATGAGGAGTTTCATCTATGTTCAAACCTACACCCAATCCGCCGATCACAGACCCGACATCCCCCTACGAATCACTCGATTCAAAAAAGCTCCACGCGGCCGCCGAACGCGCCCTCGACCATTATCTCAATCCCGCCGCCCAGATCATGGCCACTGCCAACGAACCCGAGCCCATGTACTTCGCCAATCCGAAGTACAACACCGAATCCTTGCTGGCCAACGCCAGCGAAACACTCGGCTCGGCCACGGTCATGCTCACCAATTTCGCAGCATTGCTGGAGACCTCACATCGCAAGACCCTGCTGGGCATTGCGCAAGTGGTCATGCTCGGTGAACTGGCGGTGAACCAGGCACTGGATCACGTCGAATTGAAGGAGTAATCGTCGTGCCCTGTGGCGAGGGTGCATACCATCGCCACAGAAACGGCACAAAGGCAGATTGAATAAATAGCCTCTGTTTGTCGTTGAAGACTACAGAATGCTCGGCCTCCGCCCACAGTACAGTAATGAACCGCGGAGTTTGCGGACTGCTCTAAATAAGGGGTACCTTCACGGCACCCCTCCTTCTCGCTACTACACTGTTTGACGTATGGCCTTTTCAATTCGCTGACGTCCCGCATGAGCAAGCTTGCTCACACCAACTTCCTTAGCGACCGCGTATATCAAGGCCTCCCCTTCGTGCCCCCGCCGCACCATTTCATCAACCAAAGCACACAGTTCTGGTAGGCAGATTTCAGCTAGCGCTCTCATGGAGTCTTCGTCGCCGGGCCTACGGAAGACGACACTGGTGTCCGACTCGATATGAGCGGGCCAGAAGAAAACTCCAGTTTGTTCCTCTTCATGCGACCGGAATCGTGCCCGGGCAATTTGGTCAACCCGATCACGAATCCGCGAGCCGGTTCGTACCCAGCCATGCGCCCGGGCAATGCGCCTTGCGAGCGCGGTGTCCAGAACCGGCCCCTCCTCCGCAACCACGTGAGCGATCATCTGCTCCAACGTTTCTGTGTAACTCGGCTCAAAGAACTGATCTGGATCGACCAACCCTACCGCTTGACGAGGATCGGCTTCCTTATAAACCAAATTTACAAAGGGACGAGCAAAGGTCAGGACATCTTCAACTGGCGTGATAGATGCCGCCTTGGCGTACTTCAACTCATCCAAAGCGCCTGAGGGATCATTGGCTTCAGCCACACCATCCGCTGCGGCGACCACAGCAACCTGATCCACTACCTCAATGACCTCAGCCATAACCGCGTCGATTTTCAGTCGCTCTGCCTCTTGAGCAGCATCGATGACAGCCTGCTTGGCTCGGGACTCAGCAAGGATCTCGTTCAGACGTTGATGTACCTTCTCGGCAGTTCCAACTGCATCCACCCACCAGTCCGTCGACCATATCCTAACGACCTCCCAGCCAAGTCCACGCAGTACAGATTCACGGAGCTTGTCACGATCGTGAGCGGTCGCGCTGCGATGATAGGTAGCACCGTCGCATTCAATGCCGGCAAGAAATCGACCAGAAGCATCAGGATGAACAACCCCAAGGTCTACTCGGAAGGAGGAAACGCCAATCTGGGTATGAATCTGCCACCCCTTTTTGGCCAAGGCTGCTGCAACCGCCTCTTCGAATGGACTGTCGAAACCACCCACGCTACCAAAGTCAGCTTCTGCGAGAGCCCGCGGGCCACGCTCTGCGAACTCTAGGAAGTGTTTGAGGTCTCGCACCCCAATCGCTTGCGTACGAGCCAAATCAATGTGCTCTGGTCGGAGAGTCGAGAACACCACAAGCTCCTGTCGAGCACGAGTGATAGCCACGTTCAGCCGACGCTCACCGCCAGGGCGGTTCATCGGGCCGAAGTTCATCGACAGCACACCGGCAGCGTCTTTCCCGTAAGTGGTCGAGAAATAGATGATGTCTCGCTCATCACCTTGAACGCTCTCCAGGTTCTTGACGAATACCGGCTCCAACTCGGACTCTGCAAAGTACGAATCGAGTGTTGAGTCTTTCCGGCATGCCTCATCCAACATGTCCATGATGAGCTTCTGTTGCTCTCCGTTGAAGGTTACAACTCCCACGGTTCGCCTGCTTTCGCGGAAGACCGGCGACTGAAGACGAGCAACCAGATCAGCCACTAAAGATCTTGCTTCGATCAAGTTGGTTCGCGCCCCGCCCTTGTCATATACACCCGGGACAGGGCACAGCCGTACTGCTTTGTCGGCCGTAAACGGTGATGGGAAGGTCACCAGCTTCGACTGGTAGTAACGCTGGTTCGAGAAAGCAATCAGACTCTCGTGGCGGCTACGGTAGTGCCAGTTCAGGTTACGCATCGGCAGGTTGGCACTGATGCACTCGTCCAGAATACTCTCAAGATCAGCCTCTACATCCTCATCTTCAGCGGTCGACTCAGCTCGGTTAAAGAACGAAGTTGGAGGGAGTTGTTTGGGGTCGCCCACCATCACCACCTGCTTTCCCCGGGCCATGGCGCCAATGGCATCCCAGACAGGTATTTGAGATGCCTCATCGAAGATAACGAGATCGAATGGTGTTGAGGCAGGCGGCAGATACTGAGCGATAGAGAGAGGGCTCATGAGCAAGCAAGGAGTCAGCTTGGTTAGCGCTTCTGGCGCACGACTCATCAGCTCCCGCAATGGAATGTGCTTGGTCTTCTTGCCCATCTCATGGCGTAGGACTCCCCATTCTGAAGAGCGACTTACGCTGTCTTGGCTTGGTAGGTCGGAACACAGCCGAGCTCGGAGCCAGTCCTTGGTCAACTTGGTGAACTTGTCATCCAAAGCCCGGAAATCACGAATGCGCTGTTCATGCTCCACGCTGACGAACGTCCGGATCACCTCCTCGTTGTCCACTGTCGTGTTCAGCCACCAGCGAGCATAATTTACTTCCAATACACGACGGACTTTTCCAGAGGTGATGGCTCCTGTTTCCATCGCTTGAACAATCGGAGCCAGGCCGACAGCGTAGGCCTCATCTCGAACCCTCCGCCAAGCGCACCATGCCTTAAGGCGCGATTCAGACGAGACGACAGTTTCGCAGTTTTTCTTGATATCACTTAGCGCCAGGTGAGCAGTTTCGATGACGCCCATTTCGGTGAAATGACCGACGGCAGTCAACTGCGTTGCTCGCTCTTGGAGCAGCTCAAGCTTTTCGCACAGGGTAACGCCGGCAATGGCTATAGCAGCCTCCGGCTCAAGCAGTGCGTTACCATCACCCAGCAAGGTTTGAAGCGGGGCTTTGTAGGCCGCGACCTGATCAGGATTGAGTGCTAGCTTCGCCACCGCGGTAGCCATCTCCCCCTGGAACGCTACCGCCCTACGTACGACATCAACCTTCGTTTTCAAGTCATTCCAGACAGGAACGATTTCTCGCAGATCAGCCAGATCCACCAACTCTCGTTCAACTGCTGCTCTTTGCTTGAGCAGCTCAAAATCAGATTTTAACGACGAGCCACAACGTCCCTCCTCTACATGAGGATGGTCGTCGACAAGCCGACCGCGTTCTTCGATGTCACGTCGTTCAGCCTGGAAGCGCAGCGCTGCAGTCAGCACGTCAATATCAGTGGTCAAACCGCTCCAGAGAGCGCTCGTTGCTGAGCTGAGATCAACCAGCTCACCTAACCCAGCATCGAGGCGAGTCAGCGCACGCAGCCGGCGGAGTTCCTCCTTCAATTCATCACCAAGCTGGCCCTGCTCAACCAACTGCAAGCCGTCATCGATCCAGGCAGAGTCACTTTTCTGAAGCCTAATGGCCTCTTGCAGCTTGATCGCTGTCGCGAGATGCGTTGCTTCGGATTTGGCACCTTGCCAAACAGCAACACACTCATGACCTGGCTCCAGCTCATCGATTGCTCGACGCACCGACCGAATCTCTACCCAAATAGCGAGATCCTTGCCATTGTCGACTTCACCTGTTGACGTCTGCGTCGGAGCCAATAGCCCAGCGATGCGGCGTTTTCCGAACCAAGACTTAGGCCAGAAAGACTCCTCCGCGTCTTTCCACTCACGCAGCAGTAGCTCGGCATCAAGTGCTTCAATGGCGTCACCGTAGGACGCCGTTAGCTGACGCTTGAGGTCGTCTATCTGCCCCAGCAATGTGACAGCTTGCCCAATAACGTCAGTGCCGCTTTGTGGCCAGGCCGGGCCTAGATCAACGAAAATAGCGCGGCGTTGCTGCAGCAGATCAATGCCTTGTTTAGCTTCAGCAATAATACGAGATGGCCAGAGAGCTGAGAGCCTGGAGTTAATGTCCCGGTGCTCATCGACCCAAGTACAACCGTCACTCAGACGTTGAGAAATCGAGCGAGCATCGGGTCGAAGTGCGAAACGCCAATCCTGCCCAGCGGCAGCAGGAAGTGCTCGAGAAAGAATCGATAAACCCTCAAGCGCTGTTGGGGTGTATTCCATAACAGGAAGCCCGGACAGCTCAACAAAGCGATCAGCAGTTCGCTGGACCTCAAGCACAGCGGGCAGCACGTCACGAGCAGCCTGCACGAATTGTTGCTGCCAATGAGGCGACCACTCTGTTTGGCCTACCACGGACAAAGCGTTACCTGCCAACTGGCTGTAACCCACAGCCTGGGCGTTCACTTCAAGGCGGTCGCCCAGCTCTCGAAGCTCAAGCATGGCCTTCTGATCATGCGTGTCTGGAGATGGCCAACCAAGTGGAGCTACTGCTTCATCAACACTTGATGTCACCGTCCCGATGGCATCGTAAATGGTGTAGCCATTGCGGTGCCTGCGATGCAGACGCTCGACATAAATATTGAGGCTGTCACGCAGAAAAGCGAGCCGCTGCGCTTCCACCTCCCATGCGGCAGCGTCTACCTGCCCTTTCGCTTCCCAAGCCGACTGCAACTGAGCAAGGACATCCGTTTTTCGAGCTTTGCTGGAGTGAAGCTCAAGGCAGAACTCACCCAGACCGATTTCACGCAAGCGCCGGTACACGACATCCAGGGCAGCAATTTTCTCAGACACGAACAACACACGGCGCCCTTGAGCTATCGACTGGGCGATCATGTTGGAAATCGTTTGGCTTTTACCCGTGCCAGGTGGGCCGATGAGAACGAAGTCTTTGCCCTTGGCTGCTGCCATCACAGCCGCAAGCTGAGATGAATCAGATGGCAGTGGGCAGAACACTTCAGTCGGGCCGTAATCACGGTCCAACGACTCAGCCTCCGGAAACGGGGTATCGGAGATGAACGAATCGCGTGGCGTATCCAGAAGGTGCTGGACTACAGGACTCTGTCGAAGGTGCTCTGCATTCTCGGCAAGATCCTTCCACATGAGATACTTAGCAAACGAGAACATCGAGAGCACAACGTCCTCGTTCAGTTCCCAACCAGCGATATCCTTGATCGCATGACCAACCTTGTTCCAAATGCCTGCGATATCCAGACCAGAGTCGTCCCGAGGCAGCTCCTGCTCCAGCGAACCCAAGCCCAGCACAAAATCTTGACGCAGCATCTCGATCAGAGTTGGGTTAAAACGAGGCTCATCATCGTGCAGCACCATGGTGAATCCGGAGCGAGCGCTCTTACGCTCCAAAGTGACCGGAACCAGGACCAGCGGTGCTTTGTACTTCTGCCCGGCCCTATCCTCACGCGTCCAGCTAAGGAAACCGATGGCCAGGAACAGCGTGTTGGAGCCACCTTCCTGCAAAGCAGTACGAGCGCTTCGATACAACTCAGTTAGCCGGACATCCATTTCGGCGGACGTCAGCGCAACGAATACTTCCCTACGCTTGAGAGCATCTTCAGCATGACGACGACGGACATCTTCTCGCTCACGCTGTTCATAGAGTGCGCGCTCTCGCGGATCTGCTCCATCCATCAGGTCAGGCCTGGTAAGCAGCTTCAGCGCCTGTCCACTTGCAAGAATGTCCTCGAGCGCACCTGGATCAGGAGACTCTAGCTTCAGCGCTCGCTTACCCATTTTGAAATTGAGCAAGTTATTTCGAAGCGACAGATCCAAAAGCTTACGCTGCCAACGACCGAGGCGATCTTCTGGGTCGAGCTTGGACAGATCCTCAACCTGCACCTCAATGTTGTCATCGGCGATGCCGATCCCTTCCTCCACCAGAAGCGATGGAGCTTCATCAGACTCAGCAACGGCAACACGCGCAATCTGAGCCTCTGAGCTGGCGAGAGGCTTGATACGTTGCAGACGGGCGCGACGAATATCCAAAAGCATTTCGAAAACACTTTCAGCGTCTTCGGCTATCTGTTTCGCTCCCCTTTCCACCGCATAAGAAAACGGTGGTATTGGGTTGTGGGTTACAAGGGTGGTCTCGAACAGCACGAGCTCCTGGAGCTTCACTCGCTTACGTATGGCAGTGACATCATCCACTAGCGCAGTTGTAAACTCCTCAGGCTTAAGCCACAAACCAACAAAGGCATGACCATAGGTGAATACGATCACAGGGTTCAGGCCGATCTGCTCCAATGCCGCACAGAAAAGCAGAGTCAGGTCGAGACAGGTGGCCAAGCCGGAGTCAGCAATCTGACTGGGGCTACGAATCTTCTGTCCTGATTGTTCGAAGCTAGCCGGTGGCAAGGCATAGTCGAGCTTCATGCGCGCCACAGCTCCCCACACTGCCGATGCCAACTGCCAGGCTCGTTTGGGACCACCTTGATATCCGTCAAGGGCGGATGGTTTTTCGCTAAGGCGAAGCAACTCAGCCGCCTGTTTGAGCAACCGTTCAACCGCTGCATCATTCGGCTGAACAAATGCTGCAGTCATATCTGGTATGTGCCGCAATCCGCCCCACTGGTTTCTGGGCAGAAGGTCTACGACCTGTTCAAGCCTAGCAACTTCCTTGCGACCTCTCTCCGCCTCCTTGTCATCGGCTTCAAGGACGAAGGTAAAGGTCGACATCTCTGCTTCTGTCAGACGACTCAACAACGGGCCGTCCAGGACAAGATCAAGCCCTGGTATGACCCGGAAGCTATCCGCAGCAATCTCGTCAATCCGCCAGATCTTGGACTTAAATACTTCGGGCACCGAGGTCAGGGTAAGCGTGGCATTGACGAAACGATCACTCGTCTCGTTCGAGATGCGAAGCTCGCGAATCACAGGGATGGCGTTCTGGAAATCTGCAAGGTTCAGCTTCGCCACCAAGGTGGCAAGGATTCTTACTTCTTTAGACTGGACGTCTTCTTGGGGCATGAGGGGCTGAACGATGTCGTCCATGTGCAACCATCCTTGTCGTTATGCCCAAGGGAGTGTCGGTATCGGCCGGCCTGGGAGCCCCTCTTGAGCTGATGGCGGGATGATATCCCTTCTAGTGAGAGCCGTAATGTGCCTTTGGTCGTCACTGATTTCTCATCCCATCATCGAATGTCCGGCTACGGAGACCGAAGCAGCTCAATTATCAAGCTGGGGCCAAAGTCCGCGGGACAAATTCCGATCTTGGTATCACATCCGAAAAATTCACCCGGAGCCAGCCGTTTTGTGGGAGTAAAAACACTTAAAAACAAAAAGGGGTCGCGAGATAAAATCTCGCGACCCCTTTGAATAATATGGTCGGGACGGAGTGATTCGAACACTCGACCCCTAGCACCCCATCTCCTTTTTCATACTTCTTGAAAGCTTCCAAAATTTTACTCTGGATTTTTCCAAGCCAGTATTTGCTTGAGCTCCAGCGGTGTTCTGCTCTACGAGAGTCCAGTAACGTCCATCAAGAGCCGACGTTTTTGTGGGGGGAAAAGTAGGGTAAACCCATCTCATGGCCAAAATCACCATCACAGAACTCGAGTCGTTGACCGCCAACGATGCCGGCCTGTTCCTCAGGGAGGATGGCAATTTGGCCGGTCGAATCTCGGTCCGTAAATACAGATGACGTGACTAATGGTGGAGGAAATTACTACCCGTCCCGCTGTGTGAAAGTCATAAGCCCAAATACCGTGTCAAACCTGCTCAGGTAAAACCCTTGCTGGGAATGCTTCCACTTTTAGCTTCTCCATCACCAGTCCTATAAAGGCTGATACCGCCAACGGCAAATGTTGCCGACTGGGATAAAGCACATGCAGGCCGTATCCAGTGCGATGGTAATGCGGTAGCACAGGCACAAGGCGGCCAGCCCGAAGATCGAAATCAACTATCGTGGGCGGCAGCAACGCAATTCCCAAGCCAGCCACCGTGGCCTTACGCAATGCCTGAGCCGTGTTTCCATTGAAACGGCTGGTAATCTGCACGTCTTCCTCAACACCGTTTGGCCCATTAAGACGCCACGTGGTGACGCCGCTAGGATGACCGAAACTCACACAGTCGTGATTGACCAGATCCTCTAGCGTAGCGGGCACACCTCGGTTATTGAGGTACTTGGGGCTGGCGACCAAACCTTCATTGCCTGCTCCAATGAGTTGGCGACCGACGTATCCCGAATCCTGCAAAGTGCCCCCTCGAAACGCGATGTCGATCCGATCAGCGATCAAATCGGCGCGTGCATCACTTAGCACGAAGTCAACCTGAACCCGTGGATGCAAGGCTAGAAAATCGGCCACCCATTCCATAGGGAAGAAGTCGAAGAAATCAGCCATCGCCGCAATGCGCACGATGCCACTCGGCTCCTGGTTTCCCGTCATTAATTGCTGTCCGGCATCGATCAGGCCTTCTACCGCGCCAGAGCAGCGGTCATGAAAAGCCTGACCTGAATGGGTAAGTGTGAGCTTGCGCGTGGAGCGTTGCAGCAGCCGTGTGCCGAGCTGCGCCTCGAGTTGCTGAACGCGTCTGCTTAAGGTGTTGGACGGCATTCCAAGCTGCCGCGCCGCTTCGGCAAAGCTGCCGTTGCGTACCACTTGTACAAACAAGGCGACGTCATTCAGGTCAATCACTTTATCGCCACCCCTTCGTTAAATGGATTGGTTCAATCCAATTATGCCATCTAATAAAGCAATCCGAAGACGCATATCCTTCAGGCATTGCTGCATTTGACCTCCCAGGCAGCCAAAGCGCTGCTCGATGACATTGTCTGGTGGGCCCAGGCGCTCAAACCCCCGAGAGAAAACATATGACCGCCACCGTCGCTGTTCTGCAACGCGCCATTGTCCATCGCACTAAAGGCAGCACCCATGGCCCTATAACGCGGCTTATGAGCCCGGGCGATCTGGGCGAGCTTTTGAAGCCTTTCATTTTCCTTGATATTTTCAGTTTGAACGCCAGTCGCGGTAAGTCCAATTTCGGCATGCACCCGCACTCAGGGATCGCGACGGTTACCTTCATGACCAAAGGCGACGTCGCCTATGAAGACACCACTGGCGCGGCAGGTGTATTGCTTGCCGGTGGTGTTGAGTGGATGCGCGCCGGCAACGGGGTTTGGCACGACGCTACGCTAGCCAACGAGTCCTCAATGCAAGGATTCCAGCTCTGGGTGGCACTACCGCCGTCGTTGGAAAACGCCCCCGCGCTGAGTGTCTATCTTGCGCCCTCCCAAGTTCCGCAATCAGGCCCGGCGCGCGTGCTCCTGGGCCGCTACGGTAATGCGCAGAGCCTGATTGAAGCGCCGAGTGACATGAACTATCTCGCCGTGAATTTGAAAGACGGCGAGCGCTGGCGGTATACCCCGCCGTCCGGACACACCGTGGCCTGGCTCGCGGTTAATGCAGGACGGCTGGACACAGGGAGCCTGATTAATGCCGGCGAACTCGCCGTATTCGAGGAGTCCGAACAATACATCGATTTCGTGGCTCAAGGTGAATGCTCATTCGTACTGGGCTCAGCAGTGAAGCATCCGCACGAACTGGTGACGGGCTACTACTCGGTACACACGAGCAGGGCAGCTCTGGCACAGGGCGAAACTGAGATACAGCGCATCGGCGAACGCCTGCGGCAGGAGGGACGACTGAGCTAGCCCCTGAGGCGCGCCTTCAGTCGATACGACTCCCAGCTAAACATCCCATCAATCCCGAATTATTAATCCTCACCTACTGAGATACATCATGACCACGAGCAATCTCGACCTGCTTTTGTCCCCTGCACAAATCGGCTCCCTCCCTCTGAAAAACCACATGGTCATGGCGCCTTTGACGCGAAGCCGCGCCGGTGAAGGTGATGCTCCGACGCCCACCGTGGTTGAGTATTACCGGCAACGTGCCGGTGCCGGCCTCATCATCACCGAGGGTTCTCAGGTCTCGGCACAAGGCAAAGGCTATATGAGAACGCCGGGCATCTTCACCTCCGAACAAATCGCCGGCTGGAGACAAGTGACCGACGCTGTTCATGCAGAAGGTGGACGGATATTCCTGCAACTCTGGCATGTCGGACGGCTCTCACATCCATTGGTGCAGATCAACAGCGCCCTGCCAGTAGCACCTTCAGCGATCAAGGCTGATGGCGAGATCTATACGCCTGAGGGACTGAAGTCTTACGAATTGCCACGAGCTCTGGATCTCGATGAGATTCCTGACGTGATCGCTGATTTTCGCCAAGGTGCTGAAAACGCAATACGTGCTGGATTCGACGGCGTTGAAATCCATGGTGCAAACGGTTATTTGATCGACCAGTTCCTACGCAATGGCACCAATACCCGAACCGATACCTACGGCGGATCTGTAGAGAATCGCGCTCGATTTCTCAAGGAGGTAGTCGAGTCCGTCATCGAGGTCTTCGGGGCCAGCCGCGTAGGCGTTCGCCTGTCGCCAATCTTCAATTATTTCTCCATGAGCGACAGCGATCCCCAAGCAACTTTCAACTACGCGGCGAAGATGCTCAGTCGCTATGGGTTGGCCTACCTTCACGTGGTGGAACTCGGTGCAGGGTCATTCGATTTCAGGGAATTAAAGCGTCGTTTCGGTGGCACCTATATCGCCAATGGTGGCTATGACGCAGAGCGAGCCGCAACGGCGCTCAGCTTAGGCGATGCTGATCTGGTGTCGTTTGGCACCGGGTTCCTGGCCAACCCGGATTTGGTGGAGCGATTCAAACACGGCGAGTCCTTGAACGAAGCAGACCCAACGACGTTCTACCAAGGTGAGGAACGCGGTTACACGGACTATCCGAGCATGGCGCAATCCCGATAGACACTATGAGCAAAATACTGGATTAGACGTCAGTCAGCGTAATGTCTCACGGCGATCACGAGCCATTCGCTGGCGCTTACAGGGCTGTTTAGTAAAAGCTCCAACTAATCAGCCCTGGACTCTCCGTCCGCTATCCCAGCGCCTCCAACTCGGCCAGCATGTCAGGCGCGATGACCAATTCACTCGCGGTGAGATTCTCTCGAAGGTGTGCCACCGAGGAAGTACCAGGAATCAACAAGATATTAGGAGCACGTTGCAGCAGCCACGCCAGCGCCACGCACAGAGGTGAAGCTCCCATGCGCGTCGCTACGTTCGAGAGTACTTGCGACTGCAACGGCGTGAAACCACCTAGAGGAAAGAACGGCACATAAGCAATGCCCTGCTGACCCAACTCAGAAATAAGTGTCTCGTCTTCACGATGAGACAGATTGTAGTGATTCTGCACGCAGACGATGTCAGCGATCCCCTGCGCTTGCTTGACCTGCGATGGCGTGACATTGCTTACGCCCAAGTGGCGAATGAGCCCCTGGCGTTGTAATTCTACAAGTGTGGTAAATGATTCCTCGATGGACCCCTCGGCGGGCGATTGCTGGTTGCCCATTGCCCTAAGGTTCACCACATCCAGTACGTCCACACCAAGATTGCGCAGGTTGTCATGCACGCCCTGGGTCAATTCGGCGGGGCTCTGCGCTGGATTCCAAGAGCCATCAGAACCGCGGAGTGCGCCGACCTTTGTCACGATCACCAGGTTTTCAGCGTAAGGGTGTAAAGCTTCACGGATCAGTTGGTTGGTCACGTGAGGGCCGTAAAAATCTGCGGTATCAATGTGGTTTACACCCGACGCCAGCGCCTCACGCAGCACGGCAATGGCCGCTTTCGGATCCTTGGGAGGGCCAAAAACGTTAGGTCCCGCCAATTGCATCGCACCGTAGCCCATACGATTTACCGCCCGATCGCCCAATAAGAACGAACCTGCTTTGGCCACTTTGCTCATTTTGTCTACCTCAATCAGAGTATGTGTGACGCACTATAGGCATTGACCACTTCATTGGTAATAGGGTGCAATCGGCACAGGTTGTACGGCTGAGAGAACAATGCAAACCAACATTCAAGACTTGCTGGCCTTTGTAGCAGTGGTCAACGCAGGAGGTTTCCGCGAAGGAGCCAAGTCCTGCGGTAAATCCGCTTCAAGCCTCAGTGACGCGGTGCGACGCCTGGAAGCCAGGCTAGGTGTGAGGCTGCTCAATCGCACCACCCGGAGCGTGGCTCCGACTGAAGCTGGCGCAAGGCTGATGGAACGCATCGTGCCCGCATTGGGCGAAGTCGAGTCGGCTCTTGATGTGGTGAACGACTTCCGCGACCGCCCCTCGGGCACCCTCAAGCTGAATGTTCCTGCCAGCGCCGCAAGACTTGTGCTGCCGTCGATCATTACCCCCTTCCTGCAAACCTATCCCGACATCAGCCTGGAAGTGACGATCGAGGAGAGCTTCGTCGACATGCTTGCGGCAGGTTGTGACGCGGGTATTCGTTACGATGAACGCCTTGAGCAGGACATGATTGCAGTCCCCATCGGCCCACGACTTCAACGCTTCGCGACGGCCGCATCACCGGCTTATCTCGATGCCAGAGGTCGACCAGAGCACCCACGAGATCTGTTGAAACACGCATGCCTGCGGGGCAGATTTCCGAGTGGCGCGATGCCGCTCTGGGAGTACGAACGTCATGGCGAAACCGTGAGCGTGGACCCGACTGGGCCGTTGATTGTCAGGGTGGGAGGCGCCGTGGACCTGACTGTTCAGGCTGCGATTGATGGGCTGGGTATCGTCTACCTGTTTGAGGACTGGCTTCAGCCCCATCTGGACAGTGGGGCACTTGAACCGGTGCTGGAACCATGGTGGCAGAGCTTTACCGGGCCGTTTCTCTATTACCCTGGTAGACGCTATCTGCCCTCGCCTCTGAGGGCATTTATAGACTTTATCAATGCCCAGCGAACGTAGTTCATCAATAACCATTCGACGAATGTTAAACGCGGAAATGCCTTGAGTCTGAGGTATCACCGGCTCAATGAACGCCGAAACCGCCATAGGCAATGTCACCGACTTAAATAAAGCAGGTGCAGGCCTCTATTGGTGCGCTGATAGTGCGACAGAACACCAACCAGCTCCTTGATATCCGCTGAGATTCCAGCCAGAGCCAGTGGTTTTGTGGGGGGAAAACGACTTTAAATAGAAAGGGGTCGCGAGATAAAATCTCGCAACCCCTTGAATATATGGTCGGGACGGAGTGATTCGAACACTCGACCCCTAGCACCCCATGCTAGTGCGCTACCGGACTGCGCTACGCCCCGACTAGGCGTTGACTCTGTCCCTCATCTCGAGGAACGCTCAAGAATATATCGCAAGCTTTTGAAAACTGGAAGTATTTAAAAGCAGGAATTTATTTCTTGAGGACTACCAGAACATCTTCCAGCTCGGCGATCATCTGGCGGATCATTTGTTTGTATTGGGTGGTGTCGTCTTTGGCTTCATCGCCGGACAAACGCAAGCGTGCGCCGCCGATGGTGAACCCCTGATCGTAAAGAAGCGCGCGGATCTGCCGGATCATCAGCACGTCCTGGCGCTGATAATACCGGCGGTTTCCGCGGCGTTTGACGGGGTTGAGTTGAGGAAACTCCTGCTCCCAATAGCGCAGCACGTGTGGTTTTACCGCACACAGCTCGCTGACTTCACCAATGGTGAAGTAGCGTTTGCCCGGGATGACGGGTAGTTCGTCGTTATGACTTGGTTCCAGCATAAGCCTCAACTCGGGCCTTCAACTTCTGCCCTGGACGAAAGGTGACCACACGGCGAGCCGTGATCGGGATTTCTTCTCCCGTTTTTGGATTGCGGCCAGGCCGCTGGCGTTTGTCCCGAAGGTCGAAATTGCCGAAACCGGACAATTTGACTTGTTCGTTGTCTTCGAGCGCGTGCCTGATTTCTTCGAAAAACAGTTCGACCAATTCCTTGGCCTCCCGCTTGTTCAGGCCCAGCTCTTCGTACAGACGTTCCGCCATCTCAGCTTTCGTCAAAGCCCCCATACGTCACTTCCTTAACGTGGCGTTCAACCTTTGTTCGAGCGAGGTGAGGATGTTTTGCGTTGCGGTATTCACCTCATCGTCATTAAGAGTGCGCGATGGATGCTGCCAGGTCAAGCCGACCGCAAGGCTTTTTCTATCAGGATCAATGCCTTTACCCTGATACACGTCAAATAGCCTGAGGTCCGTGAGCCATTCGCCTGCATTTTCACGGATTACATCCAGCACAGCACTGGCCGCCACGTCCGTGGCCGCAATCAATGCCAAGTCACGACGCACTTCAGGAAAGCGCGACAACTCGCTGAATTTTGGCATTTTCCCCAACGCCACTTCGACCAGTACCAGCTCGAAAACGAAGACCGGACGGTCGAGACCGAGGGTTTTCGACAATTCAGGGTGGATAGCACCGACGTAGCCGACCAGACGACCATCACGCTCGACGCGCGCGGTTTGACCCGGGTGCAACGCAGGGTGTTTACCCGGCACGAACGTGAACGCGTCCAGTGCACCGGCGAAGCCCAGCACCGCTTCAACATCGGCTTTGACGTCGAAGAAATCCACAACATCGCGACCTTGCGCCCAGCCTTCCGGCAGACGGCTACCGCACACCACACCAGCCAGCATCGGCTCTTGCTTCAGGCCTTCCAGCTGACCGACGAAGCGCAGGCCGCTTTCGAACAGGCGGACGCGATCCTGCTGACGGTTCAGGTTGTGCTGAAGCGCCTTGACCAGGCCCGGCCACAGGGACGAACGCATGGCTGCCATGTCGTTGGAAATCGGGTTAGCCAGCAGCAGCGGCTCGACACCCGGATTAAACAACTCGAATTGTTTCGGATCGATGAAGCTGTAGGTGATCGCTTCCTGATAACCACGGGCCACCAGCAGACGACGCAGTTCAGGCAGATCGCTGCGCGCTTCAGCTTTGGCTTGTGGCGCCAGACGGGCTTGCGGGTAGCGAACCGGCAGACGGTTGTAACCGTACAGACGGGCCAGCTCTTCGATCAGGTCGACTTCCAGGCTGATATCGAAACGGAAGCTTGGCACTTCAACGCGCCACTGCCCTGCCCCATCGGCAGTAATGGTCAGGCCCAAAGCGCTGAGCAGACGCTCGACTTCGGCCGAATCCATTTCCATGCCCAGCATCTGAGTGATGCGTTGGGCACGCAGAGTGATCGGTGCGATCGACGGCAAGTGCTGCTCGCTGACGGTTTCGACGATCGGGCCGGCTTCGCCCCCGGTGATGTCCAGCAGCAGGCCAGTGGCGCGCTCCATGGCTTCACGGGCCAGCTTCCAGTCCACGCCACGCTCGTAGCGATGCGAAGCGTCGGTGTGCAGGCCGTAGGAACGCGCCTTGCCAGCGACGGCAATCTGGTCGAAGAACGCGCTTTCCAGGAAAATATCGCGCGTGGTCGCGGTGTTGACGCCACTGTGCTCGCCCCCCATGACGCCGGCGATCGCCAAGGCGCGGGTGTGGTCGGCGATCACCAGCGTATCGCTACGCAGGCTGACTTCCTGACCGTCGAGCAGTACCAGCTTCTCGCCTTCTTCGGCCATGCGCACGCGGATGCCGCCATTGATTTCGGCGAGATCGAATGCGTGCAGCGGTTGACCCAGTTCCAGCATCACATAGTTGGTGATGTCGACGGCGGCGTCGATGCTGCGCACGTCGGCGCGACGCAGGCGCTCAACCATCCACAGTGGCGTAGGCTTGGACAAATCAACGTTACGGATCACACGACCCAGGTAACGCGGGCAAGCGTTTGGCGCCAGCACTTCGATCGAACGCACTTCGTCGTGCACGGCAGGAACGCTGGCAACAGTCGGGCGCACCACCGCGGCGGCATAAAGCGCACCGACCTCACGGGCCAGACCGGCCAAAGACAGGCAGTCACCGCGGTTCGGGGTCAGGTCGACCTCGATGCTGGCGTCTTCCAGGTTCAGGTATTCACGAATGTCCTGACCGACCGGCGCATCGGCCGGCAATTCCATCAGGCCGTCGTTACCTTCGCCAATTTGCAGTTCAGCCTGGGAGCACAGCATGCCGTTGGATTCAACGCCACGCAGCTTGGCTTTCTTGATTTTGAAATCGCCTGGCAGTTCGGCACCGATCATCGCGAACGGGATCTTCAGGCCCGGGCGCACGTTTGGCGCACCGCACACAACCTGGAAGGTCTCCGCGCCACTGCTGACCTGGCAAACGCGCAGCTTGTCGGCGTCCGGGTGTTGCTCGGTGCTCAGCACCTCGCCCACTACCACGCCACTGAATTCACCGGCGGCCGGCGTAACGCTATCGACCTCAAGACCGGCCATCGACAGACGAGCAACCAGCTCGTCGCGATTTACCTGCGGGCTTACCCAGCCACGCAGCCATTGTTCACTGAATTTCATCCTGCTCTCCTAAGAATTCGTTACGACTAGCGAAATTGCGCGAGGAACCGCAAGTCGTTGTCGAAGAACAGACGCAAGTCGTTCACGCCGTAACGCAGCATGGCCAGACGCTCAACGCCCATGCCGAAGGCAAAGCCCGAAAACTCTTCCGGGTCGATCCCGGACATACGCAGCACGTTCGGGTGAACCATGCCGCAGCCCATGACTTCCAGCCAGCCAGTCTGCTTGCAGACACGGCAGCCTTTACCGCTGCACATCACGCATTCCATGTCGACTTCAGCGGATGGCTCGGTGAACGGGAAGTACGAAGGACGGAAACGCACGGCCAGCTCTTTTTCGAAGAACACGCGCAGGAACTCTTCGATGGTCCCTTTCAGGTCGGCGAAGTTGATATCGCGGTCGACCAGCAGGCCTTCGACCTGGTGAAACATCGGCGAGTGGGTGATATCGGAGTCGCTACGGTACACACGGCCTGGGCAGACGATGCGGATCGGCGGCTGTTTCGATTCCATGGTGCGGACCTGTACCGGCGAGGTATGGGTGCGCAGCAACATGTTGGCATTGAAATAGAAGGTGTCATGCATCGACCGGGCCGGGTGATGGCCTGGGATGTTGAGCGCTTCAAAGTTGTGGTAATCGTCTTCGACCTCAGGGCCTTCGGCAATGCCGTAGCCGATGTGGGTGAAGAACTGCTCGATACGTTCCAGAGTCCGGGTAACCGGATGCAGACCGCCTGAGGTCTGGCCGCGGCCAGGCAGGGTCACGTCAATGGATTCGGCGGCGAGCTTGGCCGCAAGATCGGCCTCCTCGAACAACGCCTTGCGCGCATTGAGAACCTCTGTGACACGCTCCTTGGCAACGTTGATCAGCGCACCGACTTGTGGACGCTCTTCTGCCGGCAAATTCCCCAGGGTCTTCATCACCTGAGTCAATTCACCCTTTTTGCCAAGGTAGTGAACCCGGATTTGCTCCAGGGCATTGATATCTTCAGCGCTTTGCACAGCCTCTAGTGCTTGAGAGACGAGCGCATCCAGGTTTTCCATGTACAGACTCCAGATACAAAATAGGGGAAGAGCTTGAAGGCTCTTCCCCTATTTATGACGTTTAACACCTGGCCCCACAGAGGTGAGGCCGGGTGACTGTCGGGGGTACTTAAGCCAAGGTGGCTTTAGCTTTCTCGACAATCGCAGCAAACGCCGCTTTTTCGTTCACTGCCAGATCAGCCAGAACCTTACGGTCGATCTCGATGGACGCTTTTTTCAGGCCGGCGATGAAACGGCTGTAGGACAGACCGTTGATACGTGCACCAGCGTTGATACGAGCGATCCACAGAGCGCGGAACTGACGTTTTTTCTGACGACGGTCACGGTAGGCGTATTGGCCTGCCTTGATTACCGCTTGCTTGGCAACACGGAATACGCGCGAGCGAGCGCCGTAGTAGCCTTTAGCAAGTTTCAGAATTTTTTTGTGACGTTTACGGGCAATGACGCCACGCTTTACACGAGCCATGAGTTACTTCCTCTATTCTTGACTAAAATTAACGAAGGCGCAGCATGCGCTCGACTTTTGCCACGT
Source organism: Pseudomonas sp. GGS8 (assembly GCF_024168645.1). NCBI lineage: Bacteria > Pseudomonadati > Pseudomonadota > Gammaproteobacteria > Pseudomonadales > Pseudomonadaceae > Pseudomonas > Pseudomonas sp. GGS8. Next base: position 6,533,134 of record NZ_JALJWF010000001.1, read on the forward strand.
CAGACGGATGCAGCAAGCTGCTACCGCGCAGTTGACGCTTACGCTTGGTCGACATTTTAGTCAGGATGTGGCTCTTGAAAGCGTGCTTGTGCTTGATACCGTTAGCAGTTTTCAAAAACCGCTTAGCAGCACCACTTTTCGTTTTCATTTTTGGCATGTTCGGATACTCCGCATTCAGTTGATAAACATAATCAGAAGGCCTGCCGTGCCCTGTTGATTACTTCTTCTTTTTCGGGGCGATGACCATGATCAGCTGGCGTCCTTCCATCTTAGGATGCTGTTCGACCGAACCGTACTCGAGCAAGTCACCTTCAACTCGCTTGAGGAGTTCCATCCCCAGCTCCTGGTGGGCCATCTCACGGCCGCGGAATCGCAAGGATACCTTGGCCCTGTCCCCGTCACTCAGGAAACGTACCAGGTTGCGCAGTTTTACCTGGTAATCCCCTTCCTCCGTCCCTGGACGAAACTTGATTTCTTTAACCTGAATCTGCTTCTGGTTTTTCTTGGCCGCAGCAATCTGCTTCTTCTTTTCGAAGATCGATTTGCCGTAGTCCATCAGTTTGCAAACAGGGGGTACTGCATCGGCGGAAATTTCCACCAAATCCAGTTTGGCCTCTTCAGCCTTAAGAAGCGCGTCTTCAATTGACACAATCCCAAGCTGTTCACCTTCAGCCCCAATTAACCGAACCTCGCGTGCCGAGATATTCTCGTTGATCGGGGCTTTCGGTGCAGCTCGTTTATCTTGTCTCATTTCACGCTTAATAGTAATTACTCCGAATCTGGGCGACCACGCCGGGAAACCGCTTGCGCGAGAAACTCAGCGAACTGGGCGACGGGCATCGAGCCCAGGTCAGCACCTTCACGAGTACGCACAGCGACAGTCTGCATCTCGACTTCCCGATCTCCGATAACCAAGAGATAGGGAACCTTGAGCAAAGTATGCTCGCGGATTTTAAAGCCGATCTTTTCATTTCTCAAGTCAGACTTGGCACGAAATCCGCTTTCGTTGAGAGTTTTTTCAACCTGAGCGGCAAAATCGGCCTGTTTGTCAGTGATGTTCATGATCACTGCCTGGGTCGGCGCCAGCCACGCGGGGAATGCTCCCTCGTAGTGCTCGATCAGGATCCCGACGAAACGTTCGAAGGAGCCGAGGATCGCCCGGTGCAACATCACCGGGTGCTTGCGACTGTTGTCTTCAGAGACGTATTCGGCTCCCAGACGGACAGGCAGGTTAAAATCGAGCTGAAGGGTACCACACTGCCAGACACGGCCGAGGCAATCTTTCAGCGAGAACTCGATCTTCGGACCGTAGAACGCACCCTCGCCCGGCTGCAGATCATACGGCAGGCCCGCGCTATCAAGGGCTGCGGCCAATGCCGCTTCGGCGCGATCCCACAGCTCGTCGGAACCGACGCGTTTTTCCGGACGAGTGGACAGCTTCATTTCGACTTCTTTAAAGCCGAAGTCGGCATAGACGTCCATGGTCAGTTTGATGAACGCGGCGGATTCGGCCTGCATCTGCTCTTCAGTACAGAAGATGTGAGCATCGTCCTGAGTGAAGGCGCGAACGCGCATGATGCCGTGCAACGCACCCGATGGTTCGTTACGGTGGCAGGCACCGAACTCGGCCAGACGCATTGGCAGCTCGCGGTAGCTTTTCAGGCCCTGATTGAACACCTGCACGTGGCACGGGCAGTTCATCGGCTTGATGGCGTAGTCGCGGTTTTCCGACTGCGTGGTGAACATGTTGTCGGCGTAGTTGGCCCAGTGCCCGGATTTCTCCCACAGGCTGCGGTCAACGACTTGTGGAGTCTTGATCTCCAGGTAACCGTTGTCGCGCTGAACCTTGCGCATGTACTGCTCGAGCACCTGGTACAGCGTCCAGCCGTTCGGGTGCCAGAACACCATGCCCGGCGATTCTTCCTGGGTGTGGAACAGGCCCAGACGCTTGCCGATCTTGCGGTGATCGCGCTTTTCAGCTTCTTCGATGCGCTGGATGTAAGCCGCCAGCTGCTTCTTGTCCGCCCACGCGGTGCCGTAAACGCGCTGCAATTGCTCGTTCTTGGCATCGCCACGCCAGTAGGCGCCGGACAGCTTGGTCAACTTGAAGGATTTCAGGAAACGCGTGTTCGGCACGTGCGGACCGCGGCACATGTCGACGTATTCTTCGTGATAGTACAGGCCCATGGCCTGCTCGTTCGGCATGTCTTCGACCAGGCGCAGTTTGTAGTCTTCGCCACGCGCCTTGAACACTTCGATCACTTCGGCGCGCGGAGTGACTTTCTTGATCACGTCGTAATCTTTTTCGATCAGCTGCTGCATGCGCTGTTCGATGGCGGCCAGGTCGTCGGGCGTGAAAGGACGCTCGAAGGCGATGTCGTAATAGAAGCCTTCTTCGATGACCGGACCGATGACCATCTTGGCCGTCGGGTACAGCTGCTTGACCGCGTGGCCAACCAGGTGGGCGCAAGAGTGGCGAATGATCTCCAGCCCCTCTTCATCCTTTGGCGTAATGATTTGCAGCGAAGCGTCGCTGCTGATGATGTCGCTGGCGTCGACCAGCTTGCCATCGACTTTACCGGCCACGGTGGCCTTGGCCAGACCGGCACCGATGGATGCGGCGACCTCGGCTACGGAAACCGGGTGATCGAATGAACGTTGACTGCCGTCGGGAAGAGTAATAGTTGGCATGGCGCCTCCTCTCCTAGTGGTGACCCCTACCAAAGGTCACGTGGGTTGGGATGAGCCAGTACAAGATCCGATCCAGGCCATTCAATGACGAACGCCTGCCTTACAGCGGCAGGAGCCTTGCGGCCAACCGGAAAACCGAACCAGAGTGACTGGGATTCAAATCAGGGTTATTCGCGCATTTGCCGCTGCCGGGACTGAAGGTCATCCGGAGCCTGCAAACACCCGAGCTGGGCATGCTAGCACAGATGAACGGTCGTCGATGCACCGAGGTTTTCTGCTAGGGCAAATAAGGCTTTTTTATGCCAGAGTGCTGAACTTGAACCCCACGTCACCCATCAGATAAAAGACATTGACCCGAAAGGAGCATCTCAGCATGCGTCTGAATCGTTTATTCGCAGTAGTCGCCCCCCTCGTCCTGTTGCTGCCGCTGGCCGCCCACGCCGATTGGCCAAAGGGCGAGCGTGAGAAGTACATGGCTCAATGCACACAAGCGGCTGCCCCTCAGATCGGTGCCGCTGCGGCAAAAGCTCACTGTGCTTGTGGTGCCGACGCGATCAAATCGTATCCGGCCGGCGACATTCAGGCCCTGATGGACAACAAGGCCAGCCCGGAAATGCAAAAGACGGCACTGGATAAAATCGCCAAATGCAGGGCCAATCCACCGGCGAAAAAGTGAGAAAAAAGCCCTTTTGACTCGGCCCAACGCTGAGAAAAAATGACGGTTTTCAGCTTTTTCGTACGATTTATGCAGGTTTTACAGCTTTTTTTATTGTCTTTAATTTCGGCTGAAAGCCTTTTAAAACGGGGCTTTCAGCCACACAAAGCGACAAAGAGAACGCGACTGTAGGGCAAACAGCACGTCTGGGGGGCTCCCAAAGCGAACATTTCGACTATGATACTCCGGTGTGCCCAGTTGGCCTGAGCAGCACAGTACTACTGAAAATATATGTTTCTTGGAGATACACCATGTCTAATCGCCAAACCGGCACCGTTAAATGGTTCAACGATGAAAAAGGCTTCGGCTTCATCACTCCTCAAGGTGGCGGTGACGACCTGTTCGTACACTTCAAAGCTATCGAAAGCGACGGTTTCAAAAGCCTGAAAGAAGGCCAAACCGTTTCCTTCGTGGCTGAGAAAGGCCAAAAGGGTATGCAAGCTGCACAAGTTCGCCCAGAGTAATTTTCTGGCGCACTAAAAAAACCCCGTCCATGTGACGGGGTTTTTTATGGGCGAAACAAAAGCCTGAAACAATCAGCCGCAATTGACGCGAGTGACCACCAGGTTGTTATCGGTGTTCAGGTTCAGACGGTCGGAACGGTATTCCAGCGTCACCATGTCATCAGGCTTGAGGAAACGGGCATTCTGCGCGCCTGAGCGAGTACGTGCCTGCTCCAGCAATTCGGGCGAGGCCTTTTTGCCAATGGTGAATTCGGCAGCCTTTGCTTCACAACGGCTGTGGCCGGTATCGGTCGCCACAGGGTCCTTTGCCGACTCGGTGGAGGTACTGCTGCAACCGGCCAGCAGAGTGGCGGCCAACAAAGTACCCAGTGATGCGAGCTTCCAAGGCATGAAGCCTCCTTTCTTTCAAAAATTAAGCAGAGATCGTGCGACCGCCATTTGGGTGTTTGGTTTCAAGCCGGGCGCTATCACCCTGCCCTCGGTCTGGACAAGCGGCGAGTTTGCCTGAGCATCGCCCTACCGTTCATCCCGCAATCGTGACTGAATATGAACAGCGTTCAATAGACGTCGATGTAGTCGTACGGCGGATTCGGCCAGTTCTCTTTCAGCGCATTGAAGATCTGCATGACCCAGACCTCGTCGCTGGCTGCGACCCGTCCGACATAACCCGAACCCTTGGCCCATGTTTCCAGGCGAAACAGCAGCCCGTCGATATCAGTACCGCCAACGACACCCGACGAAATGTAGGCGATGCCGCCTTTGGTGACCCGCAACTGGGTGTGCTCATCGTCGCTGGCAGAGGCCAGTAGCTGACGCACCGCTTCGAGGGTCAAGCTGTCAGGAGTGTTCAAATCGATCTGCACAGCACAATCCTTGAAAATTCGTCAAAGACCAAGTGTCGCATAGCCCTCCCTTCATGCCTAAGTCGGAGTGCCAAACGTCTCGCAAAATGGTTAACTCGACACTCAGACATCTCGATTTCACGAGCGCCATCATGACCACCGTAAGCATCGACGCCAACATCACAATCAAGTGGCCACAGGGCCATAGCTCTTACAGTCCGGGCAGCCCGGAAGAGTTGGCAATCATTGGTATCGATTTGCTGGTCAAGGAACTGGGGACACAAGCTGCCCAGACCTTCATCGCCCAGATACTCGAGAAATACCCCGCCGATTATATGGGCCTGCCAGATAGCGAGTGAATGTAAAACCCGCAGGCCGGCAGCTGCGGGCCTGTGACTTACTTCAAACGAGCCAGACGCTGGGTCAGCAAGTCGAAGAAACCCTGAGCGTCGCCATTTTCAACCCAGAAGGCATTCTTCGGCGCCTTCAGGCCGTCATACCAGTCGACGATGGTCTGGCCGAAGGTCGGCCCTTCGCGGCTATCAACCACTACGTTGACCGAACGCCCGGTGAACAGCTCTGGCTTGAGCAGGTAAGCGATGACCGTGGCGTCATGCACCGGGCCACCCGGAATACCGTAGTGCTCCATGTCGCCTTTGACGTACTCGTTGAGAATATCGCCCACCAGTTTGCTGGCATTGTTGTTCAGTGCGGCGATCTGCTTCAGGCGCGCTTCACTGGTCAGGATCTTGTGAGTCACGTCCAGCGGCAGATACGTCAGCTTGACGCCACTCTTCAGCACCACCTCCGCCGCCTGTGGGTCGGCAAACAGGTTGAATTCGGCCACTGGGGTGATGTTGCCACCATTGAAGTGCGCACCGCCCATGATCACCACTTCCTTGATGCCCTGAACGATTTCAGGTTCCTGGATCAGCGCCAGGGCCAGGTTGGTCTGCGGGCCGAGCATGGCGATGGTGATGCTATGGGGCTTGGCGGCTTTCAGGGTATCGATCAGGTAATTGACCGCATTGCCTTCGGCCAGGCCTTTCTTCGGCTCATGCACGGTGACACCTGACAGGCCTTCCTTGCCGTGGATGTTCTCGGCATAAATTGGCGTGCGCATCAGCGGTTTCGGCGCGCCCGCGTAAACAGGCACCTCTTCGCGGCCCGCCCATTCGCGGGCCAGGCGCGCGTTACGCGAAGTCTTGTCCAGACGCACATTGCCAGCGACGGTGGTCAGCGCACGAATGTTCAGCTCTTCCGGCGAGGCCAGGGCAAACAGCAAGGCGACCACGTCGTCGGCACCCGGATCGGTGTCGATGATCAAGTCGATTTTTTCCGCCGCTTGGGCGCTCGTTACGGTAATCAGGGACAAAAGCAGCAGACTCCGAAGCAGGTGATGCAGTTTCTGAGCGTAGCGGTGCATAGCGCACTCCTTGTGCGTGGGGAAGAACGGAAAGCTAGAACGTTACGCCAGCCACCAAAACGATGTTGCAGTACGGCTGACATTCGCCTGTACGAACAATCGCCCGTGCCTGTCGGCTGAGCGCTTTGAATTGGTCATGACTGAGCAATTCACGCCGACCAAGCGCACCGTCGGCATTCAGTTCATCCAGCGTGCTCAAGGTCGACGGCTTTTTGTCCAGAATCTCATGGGCCAGCACATGGCTTTCGACCTGCATTTCGCTGAGCACAACCTTCAAGGTACTGATGAAATCCGGAATGCCGTGGGTCAAGGCCAGGTCAATCAACTCTACGCCGGGCGGTACTGGCAAGCCGGCATCGCCGATCACAACGGTGTCGCCATGACCCAGGGATGCGATCAGCCGCGACAACGCGACGTTGAGCAGAGGTGTCTTTTTCATGGTGCTTTAAACGCCTGTACGTCGGACAAGGTAGGAATCGAAGGTTGCGCGCCAGCCCGGGTGACCGACAGCGCAGCGGCGACCTGACCGAAACGGATCGCCTCGGCCTCGCTTTTGCCGGCCGCCAGGGCCGCTGCGAAACCACCGACAAACGTGTCGCCGGCCGCGGTGGTATCGACCGCCTTCACTTTCGGTGCCGTGAAATGCTCGAAGGTGATGCCATTGGCGAACAGCGATCCCTGAGCGCCAAGGGTGATGATCATCTTACCGGCGCCCATGGCGATCAAGCGGTTCGCGGCGGCTTCGGCAGTGCTCAGGGAATCCACCGGCAAACCGCTCAAGGCCGACGCTTCGCTTTCGTTGGGAATCAGGTAATCGATGGCCGCATACCAATCCGCCGGCAACGGGCGACTGGCCGGTGCCGGATTGAGGATCACGGTCTTACCCAGCTCACGACCGCGTTTCAGGGCATGGCCAACCGTGGCATCCGGCACTTCCAGCTGACAGATGATGACATCCGCCGTCTGCAATACGCTGTCGAAACGGTCGATCACCTCAGGGGTCAGCGCGCCGTTGGCACCGGCAACAATCACAATCGCGTTCTGACTGTTGTCATCGACCACGATCAACGCCACACCGCTGGAATCCTCGACCATACTGACTGCCTGGCAATCGATCCGCTCAGCCAACAGCGCTCCGCGCAGCGCTTCGCCATAAGCATCGCTGCCGACACAACCGACCATCGACACCTGCGCTCCCAGCCGCGCCGCGGCCACGGCCTGGTTCGCGCCCTTGCCGCCGGAAACTGTGGCAAATGACTGGCCGATCAGCGTTTCACCACCACGGGGCAGCCGTGGTGCCCGGGTCACCAGGTCCATGTTCAGGCTGCCTATTACCACTACTTTTGCTGGCATACATCTTTACTCATCAATTCGATTTCAGCGGTGCTTTTTTGTTTAGCGGTGCTTTCGGCTCAGCGATATTGGGCGAACACACCGGCCAGCGGCGCGGTCGATTCCCGCAGGACAATACTGGGCGTCACGATGCGCTGATCGGTCGCCAGATCCGGCGCGGCGATCCGGCGCAGCAACACCTCGGCCGCCATCTCGCCAAGTTGCAGGATTGATTGGCCCACGGTGGTCAGCGCCGGATAGACGTAACGGCTCATCTGGATATCGTCGAAACCGATCACCGATAGCTCGGTGGGCACACGAATATTGCGCTCGGCAGCGGCACGCAACACACCGATGCCGATCATGTCGTTGCCGGCGAAGATCGCGCTGGGCGGGTTCTTTTCCAGCAGGATCGCGGCGGCGTTGTAACCGCCGGTGCTGGTGAAGTCGCTTTCCAGCATGCGCTCGCGCGGCACCTCGACGCCCGCCTCTTTCAACGCCCGGCAATAACCGGCCAGACGCATCTGTGCCACGCTGGTACTCGCCGGCCCACCAATCGTGGCGATGTCCCGATGCCCCAACTCCAGCAAGTGCCGGGTTGCCAGATAGGCGCCGTATTCGTGATCGATGCGCACCAGGTCCGCGTCGACGCCCTCCAGGTCACGGTCGACGATCACCATCGGCGTACGCACGCCGGTCAGACCTTCAGCCAGACCGCTGTCACCACCGGCGGACGCAACGATCAAGCCGTCGATGCGCTTTTCCAGCAGCACGCGAAGGTAGCTGCGCTGTTTGTCCAGGTTGTCGTCGGAGTTGCAGAGAATGACGCAATAGCCATTGCGCTCGCAGTAATCCTCGATGCCACGGGCCAACTCGGCGAAGTACGGGTTGAGGCTGTTGGGCACCAGCAGGCCGATGGTCGCGGTGGTTTTCGCTTTCAACGAGCGGGCCACGGCGCTGGGCACGTAGTCGAGGCTTTTGATCGCGGCCTCGACCTTGATCCGCACTTCCTCACTGACCGGCCGCGTCTTGTTCACCACATGGGAAACCGTGGTGTAGGAAATGCCCGCGAGTGCCGCTACATCCTTGATCGTTGCCATGACTCAGGTCCGCCGGCTTGCGCGCTGACTGCGATAGGTATCGAGCACCACCGCCACCACGATAACCGCCCCGGTGATGATGCGTTTGGTTGGCTCAGTCGCGCCGATCTGCGCCAGACCAGCTGCCAGTACAGAGATGATCAGCACGCCAAAGAAGGTGCTGATGACCGAACCGCGCCCGCCCATCAGGCTGGTGCCGCCGATCACCACTGCGGCGATCACTTGCAGCTCCAGACCGGAGCCGGCATTCGGGTCCGCCGCTTCCAGACGAGAAATCTGAAACAGCGCAGCGATACCGGCCAGCAATCCCATCAGACTGAAAACCAGAATCTTGTAGGGCTTTGGATTGATCCCCGCCAGACGCACCGCCTCTTCGTTGGTGCCGATACCGATCAGGTAACGACCGAACACCGTACGCGTCAGCACAGCCTGCGCAATAAAGATAATCAGCAAGGCAATGATGAACGATGGCGAGATGCCGAATGCGATCGGGTTGGACAGCCAGGCGAAGGCATCACCGATATAGGCGGTGCGCGAGCCGGTCATTTGATACGCCAGCCCCCGCGCCATCTCCAGCACCCCGAGAGACACGATGAACGACGGAATCCGCCAGGCCACGGTGATCGAGCCCGTGATGGTGCCCGCCAGTGCCGCGGCGCCCATTCCCAGCAATGCTGCCGGCAGCACACTCCAGCCCCAGCCGAGAATCGCCACGCTAACCGTCGACGCCGCCAGCGCCAGCACCGAACCCACCGACAAATCGATGCCGCCGATGATCAATACGAAGGTCATGCCGACCGCCAGCACCATCAGATCGGGAATCTGGTTGGCCAGGGTGCTAAAGGTATCGTAAGACAGGAAATGGCTGCTCAACACAGAGAACAGCGCGACCATCGCCAGCAAGGCACCGGCCAGGCCCAGGTAAGTGCCGAGGCCGTAAAAATTGCCACTACGTTTGCCGACCAGAGTTGCAGTATTCATGGAAGATCCCTAGGCGCTGCTTCATTGAGCAACGCATCACGTTTTTGGTAGCCGGCGAACGCGGCGGCAAGCAACTCATCCTGGGTCCAGCTGTCACGCTCGAAGGTCTCGATCAAACGCCCTGCCGACAGCACACCGATGCGGTCGCAGATCAGCATCAGTTCGCGCAGGTCGCTGGACACCACCACCAGCGCTTTGCCCTGACGGGTCAACTCACCGAGCAATGTATAAATGTCGAACTTGGCGCCGACGTCGATGCCCCGGGTCGGCTCGTCAAACAGCATCACCGTGCAGTCGCGCTCCAGCCAGCGGCCGATCACCACTTTCTGCTGATTGCCGCCGGACAGTTCCGAAACCAGTTGTGTCGGGCTGGAACTGCGAATGCGCATGGCGTCGATTTGACGCTGGGCCAGTGACATCTCGTCACCGTTGTTGACGAAGCCGCCACTGGAAATTACCGGCATATTGCCCAGGGCAATGTTGGCGCTGATCGATTGCGTCAGCAGCAGCCCTTCGCCCTTGCGATCTTCGGTGATCAACGCAATGCCATGACCGACCGCGTCGGCCGGCGAACGAATATTTACCACTTGGGCCGGCGACCCCAGCGCGACGGTGCCGCTGTCGGCTGTATCGGCACCGAAGATCAGGCGCAGCAACTCGGTGCGCCCGGCCCCGATCAAACCGGAGATCCCGAAAATCTCGCCGGCGCGCACTTCGAAGGACACATCGCGAACCTTATCGGAGCGAGTCAGCCCTTTGACCGTCAAGGCCGGAGCACCGATGTTGCGCGGGCCCATGTCGATGTGTTCGCCCAGTTCACGGCCGACCATCAAGGTGACTAGTTGCTCGCTGTTGTAATTGGCCATCGGCTCGACACACACCAGGTTGCCGTCGCGCAATACCGCAATGCGCTGGGCCACCCGCGCCAATTCTTCGAGGCGGTGGGAAATGTAGATAATCGACACGCCGCGCGCCTGCAGGCGGGTGATCTGCTCGAACAGCATTTCGACTTCACGTGCCGTCAGCATCGCGGTCGGTTCGTCGAGGATCAGCACATGGCAATCGCCGATCAAGTTGCGGGCGATCTCCACCATTTGCTGGTGGCCGATACCCAGTTCACCGACCAGGGTGTCCGGGTCGATGGCGTCGAGGCCGACCTGGGCCATAGCCTCGATCGCCGCCCGGCGCAGTTGCTTGCGACTGATCCAGCCGCCGTGGTTGGGCAGATTGTCGAGGAACAGGTTTTCGGCCACCGACAATGTTGGCAACAGATTGAGTTCTTGCATGACCATGCGGATGCCCAGCTCTTCGGCCTGACTGCGGCTGCCGGGGCGGTAATCCTGCCCCTGGAATTGCATCTGGCCGGTGGTCGGCGTGACCAGTCCGCCAATGATTTTCGACAGCGTGCTTTTGCCGGCGCCATTCTCGCCGGTCAGCGCCAGCACTTCGCCGCGCATCAGCGTCAGGTCGATACCGGTCAGGACAGGTTGGGCGTAGGTCTTACCGATACCGCTGACCGAGAGGACAGCGTTCGGGGCGGAAACTGACATAAAAACTCTCCATGTGCTCGCCCCAAGAGGCGAGCACCGTTGTGTCGCCAGAAAGACTACTTGGTAACCAGCTCTACCGGAGTTTCGATGACGCCGTTGGCGCCGCTATCGACTTTCTCGCCTTTGATGATTTTCAGCGCGGTCTCGATGCCGAACACCGCTTGCCGGGCAGCAAACTGGTCGGCGGTGGCCAGGACGCGGCCGTCCTTGAGCATTGGTTTGATCGCATTGATGTTGTCGTAACCGACCACTTGCACCTTGCCGGCCTTGCCCGCGGCACGCACGGCAGAGACCGCGCCGACCGCCATGCTGTCGTTGCCGGCCAGCAGGGCCTTGATGTTCGGGTATTCGCTGAGCATCGATGAGGCCACTTTGCCGCCCTTGTCGATTTCCCAATCGCCGGACTGCAGGGACACGACTTTGATCTGCGCCGCTTCCATCGCATCCTTGAAGCCGGCAGTGCGCTGCTGGGCGTTGGTGGTGGTGGAAACGCCTTCGATGATGCCGACTTCGTCACCGGCCTTCAGTTCCTTGGCCAGGTATTCGCCCACCAGACGCGCGCCCTTGCGGTTGTCCGGGCCTACGAATGGAACGGTGATGTTTTTGCTTTTGACGACAGCCGGGTCCAGCTGGTTATCGATGTTGATCACGGTGATGCCGGCATCGACTGCTTTCTTGATGACCGGGACCATGGCCTTGGAGTCTGCCGGAGCGATGACCAGTGCGTTGACCTTGGACAGGATCATTTGCTCGACGATACGCGTCTGGCCGGCAGTGTCCGTTTCGTCCTTGATGCCGTTGGAGATCAGCTCGAAGTCGCCGGAGTGGTCTTTCTGGTAAGCCTTGGCGCCGTCTTCCATGGTCAGGAAGAACTCGTTGGCCAGTGATTTCATGACCAGCGCGACTTTAGGTTTTTCAGGGGTTTCGGCGAACGCCGAAGAGACAGGCAACGCGGCTGATGCGGCAGCCAACATAGCGACAGCGAGAAGACGTCCAGCGAATGGCAGCTTCATGGGTTCACTCCGATCTTATGATTATTCTTAGCAACGCTTGCGCTGGATCATCAATGGATCAGCCCATCGACGGCGATCGCGCAAACGTTTGCGTAGACCGAACTATGCGAACCCTGTCGAGATTTGTCAACGGCCCGTTCTGTGTCTCGGCTGGCAAAAACCAACCCGTTTTACATCACGCCGTGGTGTTGACCAGACCGCCACCGCTGGAATCCTTGGCCAGCTCCTTGACCAGATTGCCTGTCACTTGCGCAAGCGCAGCACTGGTATCGGCGATTTGCCCCTGGATCGTCATGACTGCGCTGGCCTTGGCTTCCGGAGTCGGATAATTCGCTGCCTGAGCGGCCGCCAGTTGTTGTTGCTGTTCGCGCAGCTGCTGCTGCAGTTCCTGCATGCGCTTGAGCAATACCTGCACCGCAATACTTTGAGTGCTGGCTTTCTCGGATTTGCTTTCGCCCTGAGCCGCCGCACCACCGCCGGTTCTAACTTGGTTGTCGCTACCCTGCTCTTCGCCCAGCGCCTGGGCCGAGGCATCGGATGCTGCTTCACTCAAATCGCTAATGGTCGCTGGGGATTTACCCCCGATCGTGATTGCGCCCGCATTAGCAAAACCGACAGTAAACGACATGTGAACTCCAGAAAGAAAAGATCCCTATAAAGGAGCATCGACCTGCGCGCGGGTTTCTTTAGCACCGATTTTCGATTTTGCAAGACGATTTCCTCCATGGAAATCGGAGGGCCGAACGAAAAAGCTGCACATATTCGGAAACCCGGACGACCGAGCGCGAAAGTGTCGCCAGCCATCAAAACAATATTGATAAAAATCATCATGTTAAGAGATCTTCCTGTTCGGCGTCTGGCTGGTACAGATCCTGCTGTTCTTCTACACCCCCGGCGTTCAGATCTGCTTGGGGCGCTTCTAGATGAACCTGCATCTGCACCGTCTCACTACTAGAGAAAACAATAATGAAATCTGCCTTCAACACTTTTATTCCGGGCGCTTTGGCCCTGCTTATGCTTCTGCCTACAGCCCTTCAGGCAAAAGAAGTCGAAACCCAACAGAAACTGGCGAACGTGGTGATCCTGGCCACCGGCGGCACCATTGCCGGCGCGGGCGCCAGCGCCGCCAACAGCGCCACCTACCAAGCGGCGAAAGTCGGCATCGAACAATTGATCGCAGGGGTTCCGCAACTGAGCCAATTGGCCAACGTTCGCGGCGAACAAGTCATGCAGATCGCGTCCGAGAGCATCACCAACGACAACCTGCTGCAACTGGGTCGCCGCGTGGCTGAACTGGCCGACAGCAAAGACGTCGATGGCATTGTCATCACCCATGGCACAGACACCCTGGAAGAAACCGCTTACTTCCTGAACCTGGTGGAAAAAACCGACAAGCCGATTATCGTCGTCGGTTCCATGCGCCCTGGTACCGCCATGTCGGCCGACGGCATGCTGAACCTGTACAACGCCGTCGCTGTGGCCAGCAGTAAAGACGCGCGCGGCAAAGGCGTATTGGTGACCATGAACGATGAAATCCAGTCGGGTCGCGATGTCAGCAAAATGATCAACATCAAGACCGAGGCGTTCAAAAGCGCCTGGGGCCCATTGGGGATGGTGGTCGAAGGTAAATCCTACTGGTTCCGTCTGCCAGCCAAGCGCCACACCATGGACTCGGAATTCGACATCAAAACCATCAAGAGCCTGCCTGACGTCGAAATTGCCTACTCCTATGGCAATGTCAGCGACACCGCCTACAAAGCCCTGGCTCAATCGGGCGCCAAAGCCATCATCCACGCCGGCACCGGCAATGGCTCGGTATCGTCCCGCGTGGTCCCTGCCTTGCAGGCCTTGCGCAAGGACGGCGTGCAGATCATCCGCTCTTCTCACGTCAATGCCGGCGGTTTCGTCTTGCGTAACGCCGAACAGCCTGACGACAAGTACGACTGGGTTGTTGCTCACGACCTGAACCCGCAAAAAGCCCGCATCCTGGCCATGGTCGCGCTCACCAAGACCAACGACAGCAAAGAGCTGCAACGGATGTTCTGGGAATACTGATTCGCCCTCGCCCGACCCGTTCGCGGTCGGGCACCGCTGTCACCACTCGTCAGCCTTGGCGAGTGGTTCACGACCTCTTCCGATAAAAAATCCCTCCCAGCCCTACACCAAACGGAAAAAACCACTGTCAGAGGATTTTCTTGAATTTTAAGCAGTTGCGAAAATGCCTACAGTTAAATACTGTATGCACGTACAGCTTAATAAGGATAACTCCGTGGCCACTACCTCTGCCTCTCCTGACGCTTACGAACGCCTGGGTATGCGCGTTCAGAAAATCATCAATTCCCCTACCGCCCAGAAAGCCAAAGCTGCACTGATCTTCCGTCTTCCCGACGAACCCGTGGATGAGTGGGAGCGTTTGCTCGAAGAAATCGACGAGAACGACAACGTCACCCTCGCCCATCGCGACGATGGCGGTGTGCAGATTTTCTGGGTTGTGCCGAAGGAAGATTGAGTCAATGAGCGTCCGCTGGCTTGCTTTGCTGTTTCTGCTCATCACCCTTGGCGCCCAGGCTGGCGCCCCACGCACCTTCAACGAAGCCAAGAAAGTCGCCTGGACGTTGTACGCTCCGCAATCCACCGAGTTTTATTGCGGCTGCAAATACACCGGCAACCGTGTGAACCTCGCCGCCTGCGGTTATGTGCCACGCAAAAACGTCAAGCGCGCCTCGCGCATCGAGTGGGAACACATTGTTCCGGCCTGGCAGATCGGCCATCAGCGTCAGTGCTGGCAACAAGGAGGTCGCAAGAACTGCACGCGCTACGACCCGACCTATCAAAAAGCTGAGGCCGACCTGCACAACCTGGTACCCAGCATCGGCGAGGTGAATGGCGATCGGAGCAATTTCAGTTTTGGCTGGCTGCCCGTGCAGTCGGGTCAATATGGCTCGTGTCTGACTCAGATCGACTTCAAGGCGAAGAAGGTCATGCCCCGCCCTTCCATCCGCGGCATGATCGCCCGGACGTATTTCTACATGAGCAAGCAGTACGGCTTGCGCCTGTCGAAACAGGATCGGCAATTGTACGAAGCCTGGAACAAGACCTACCCGGTTCAGGCTTGGGAACGTCAGCGCAACCAGAGCGTGGCGTGCGTGATGGGCCACGGCAACGAGTTTGTCGGGCCCGTAGACATGAAGGCCTGCGGCTAACCGGCTGCCAGGACTTTCTCCCGGCAGATTACGCCCTTGCCGGGCGCACAAACAAAAACGCCCCGACCAAAGTCGGGGCGTTTTCATGTGCAGCTAAGGCTTAGCGCGGGAATGCTGGCGGGTTTACACCGGCCATGTCTTCCATCACGCGAACTACCTGGCAGCTGTAACCGAATTCGTTGTCGTACCAGACGTACAGAACAACGCGGTTGTCGTTGCAGATGGTCGCTTCAGCGTCCACTACGCCTGCGTGGCGCGAGCCCACGAAGTCGGTGGAAACCACTTCCTGCGAGTTGACGAAGTCGATTTGCTTATGCAGATCGGAGTGCAGCGCCATGTAGCGCAGGTACTCGTTCATCTCTTCGCGGGTGGTGGCTTTCTCAAGGTTCAGGTTGAGAATGGCCATCGACACGTTTGGCGTCGGAACGCGAATCGCGTTGCCGGTCAACTTGCCAGCCAGTTCAGGCAGCGCCTTGGCGGCAGCAGTGGCAGCACCGGTCTCGGTGATAACCATGTTCAACGCGGCGCTACGACCACGACGATCGCCTTTGTGGAAGTTGTCGATCAGGTTCTGGTCGTTGGTGTACGAGTGAACCGTTTCAACGTGACCGTTGACGATGCCGAACTTGTCGTTGACAGCTTTCAGCACCGGCACGATGGCGTTGGTGGTGCAGGAAGCGGCAGAAACGATCTTGTCGTCAGCGGTGATTTCACCGTGGTTGATGCCGTGAACGATGTTCTTCAGCTTGCCTTTGCCAGGTGCGGTCAGAACAACGCGGTCGATACCCGGGCAGGCCAGGTGCTGGCCCAGGCCGTCGGCGTCACGCCATACACCGGTGTTGTCCACCAGCAACGCGTTTTTGATGCCGTACTGGGTGTAGTCCACTTCAGTCGGGTTCTTCGCGTAGATAACCTGGATCAGGTTACCGTTGGCGGTGATGGTGTTGTTGGCTTCATCAATGGTGATGGTGCCGTTGAACGAACCGTGCACCGAGTCGCGACGCAGCAGGCTGGCACGTTTGACCAGATCGTTCTCGGCGCCCTTGCGGACAACGATGGCGCGCAGACGCAGGCCGTCGCCACCACCGGTTTTCTCGATCAGGATGCGCGCCAGCAGACGACCGATACGACCGAAGCCGTAAAGAACAACGTCGGTGCCGGTACGGCCGGAACCATTCTGCTTGCCGACCACATCGGCCAGTTCGTCACGGACGAACGCTTCAGCGGTACGGCCATTGCCTTCGGCTTTGAATTTGACAGCCAGCTTACCCAGATCCACCGAAGCAGCGCCGAGCTTGAGCTCGCTCATTGCCTTGAGCAGCGGGAATGTTTCGTGGACGGACAATTCGCTGTCATCGGACTGGCGATGGCGAGCAAAGCGGTGAGCTTTGAGGATCGCGATGACAGACTGGTTGATCAGACTGCGGCCATAGATCGAGCTCACCACGTTGTTATTGCGGTAGAGCTGACCGATAAGCGGAATCATCGCTTCTGCGAGTGCTTCACGGTCGATCCATTCACCAAGACACTGGTCGGGCTTCTGAGTCACGGGAACCTTCCACATGTAGGGGCAGAAAAAAGGGGCTACATTATGCCGCCGAGTGCCTCCCGTAGCAATGCGCGCCTGTCGTACGAGCGGTAACAAAATTCCGTTCAAAAAAATCACGCCCCGCGCCAGCCCAGTAAATACGGGGCTTTCAGCACAGTCAAATTTTCGACGACAACGCCACGGTGTCCGTAACCCTCCGTAACACTGAGCGGTTTTGGCACTACATTTTCAGTATTGAATCGCCAATTTTTGTCATTACCACTACATTTTGCCCAACCTGTGTATATAGACACAGTCTGCAACTGACAGCCGGCACCCGAGACCGCTACAATTACCGACTTTGTCGCAACGCTTGGAGCTCAACCTTCCGTGCCCGTTCTGCGTCTACCGCTTCTCCCTGCCGCGGCAGGTAAACAGCATTGGGGCAACCTGCCCGGTGCCGCCCTGAGCCTGGCCATCGCCGAGGCCGCCAGCGCTGCCAAGCGCTTTACCCTGCTACTGACCGCCGACAGCCAGAGTGCCGAACGGCTGGAACAGGAGCTGAGTTTCTTCGCCCCGGATTTGCCCGTTCTGCACTTCCCCGACTGGGAAACCCTGCCTTACGACCTGTTCTCGCCGCACCAGGACATCATCTCGCAACGCATCGCCAGCCTGTATCGGCTGCCGGAGCTGGTGCACGGTGTGCTGGTGGTGCCGATCACCACCGCCCTGCACCGCCTGGCGCCAACCAAATTCCTGCTCGGCAGCAGCCTGGTGCTGGATGTCGGCCAGAAACTCGATGTCGAGCAGATGCGCACCCGGCTTGAAGCCACCGGTTATCGCTACGTCGATACCGTTTACGAGCATGGCGAATTTACCGTGCGCGGCTCGCTGATCGATCTGTTCCCGATGGGCAGCAAGTTGCCTTATCGCATCGACCTGTTCGACGACGAAATCGAAACCCTGCGCACTTTCGACCCGGAAAACCAGCGCTCTATCGACAAAGTCGACTCGGTCAAGCTGTTACCGGCCAAGGAGTTCCCGCTGCAGAAAGAAGCCGTGACCCGCTTCAAGGCACGGTTTCGCGAGCGCTTCGATGTCGACTTCCGTCGCTGCCCGATCTTTCAGGACTTGAGCAGCGGAATCACCCCGGCGGGTATCGAGTACTACTTGCCGCTGTTCTTCGAGGAAACCTCCACGCTGTTCGATTACCTGCCCCAGGACACGCAAGTGTTTTCCCTGCCGGGCATCGAACAGGCCGCGGAGAATTTCTGGAACGACGTGCGCAACCGCTATGAAGAGCGCCGCGTCGACCCGTCCCGTCCTTTATTGCCACCGGCCGAGTTGTTCCTGCCGGTGGAGGACTGCTTTGCGCGCCTGAAGAACTGGCCCCGTGTGGTGGCCAGTCAACAGGACGTCGAAACCGGTGTCGGCCGCGAGCGTTTCCCGGCTCAGCCGCTGCCGAACCTCGCCATCGAAGCCAAGGCCACTCAGCCGTTGGCGGCGCTGGCCAGTTTCCTCGACGAATTCCCCGGCCGCGTGCTGTTTACCGCCGAGTCCGCAGGCCGTCGTGAAGTGCTGCTGGAATTGCTCGAACGCTTGAAGCTGCGACCGAAAACCGTCGACAGCTGGCCGGACTTTGTCGCCAGCAAAGAGCGCTTGGCGATCACCATTGCGCCGCTCGACGAAGGCCTGTTGCTGGACGACCCAGCCCTGGCACTGGTTGCCGAAAGCCCCCTGTTCGGTCAGCGCGTGATGCAACGCCGTCGCCGCGAGAAACGCGCCGATGGCAACAACGATGCGGTGATCAAAAACCTCACCGAGCTGCGCGAAGGTGCGCCGGTGGTGCACATCGATCACGGTGTCGGCCGCTATCTGGGGCTGACGATCCTGGAAATCGACAGCCAGGCCGCCGAGTTCCTGACCCTCGAATACGCTGAAGGCGCCAAGCTGTACGTGCCGGTGGCCAACCTGCACCTGATTGCTCGCTACACCGGCAGTGACGATGCCCTCGCGCCGCTGCACCGCCTCGGCTCCGAGACCTGGCAGAAAGCCAAGCGCAAAGCCGCCGAACAGGTGCGCGATGTGGCCGCCGAGTTGCTCGACATCTATGCCCGCCGCGCCGCTCGTGAGGGTTATGCCTTCGCTGACCCGAAAGCCGATTACGCGACCTTCAGTGCCGGTTTCCCGTTCGAAGAAACCCCGGACCAGCAGACCACCATCGAAGCAGTGCGCGAAGACATGCTCGCGCCGAAACCGATGGATCGCCTGGTCTGCGGCGACGTCGGTTTCGGCAAGACCGAAGTGGCCATGCGCGCGGCGTTCATCGCGGTGCACGGCGGTCGTCAGGTGGCCATCCTGGTGCCGACCACCCTGCTCGCCCAGCAACACTACAACAGCTTCCGCGACCGCTTTGCCGACTGGCCGGTGACCGTGGAAGTGATGAGCCGCTTCAAGTCGGCCAAGGAAGTGAACGCCGCGGTTGCGGACCTGGCCGAAGGCAAGATCGACATCGTCATCGGCACGCACAAGCTGCTGCAAGACGACGTTAAAATCAAAAACCTGGGGCTGGTGATCATCGACGAGGAGCACCGTTTCGGTGTCCGTCAGAAAGAACAGCTCAAGGCACTGCGCAGTGAAGTCGACATCCTGACGCTGACCGCCACGCCGATTCCGCGCACGCTGAACATGGCGGTGTCGGGCATGCGCGACCTGTCGATCATCGCCACACCGCCGGCCCGTCGCTTGTCGGTGCGCACCTTCGTCATGGAACAGAACAAGAGCACGGTCAAAGAGGCCCTGCTGCGTGAGTTGCTGCGTGGCGGCCAGGTCTACTACCTGCACAATGACGTGAAGACCATCGAGAAATGCGCCGCCGACCTCGCCGAACTGGTGCCGGAAGCGCGGATCGGCATCGGCCACGGGCAGATGCGCGAACGTGAACTCGAACAGGTAATGAGCGACTTCTATCACAAGCGCTTCAACGTGCTGATCGCCTCAACGATCATCGAGACCGGCATCGACGTACCGAGCGCCAACACCATCATCATCGAGCGTGCCGACAAGTTCGGCCTGGCCCAGTTGCACCAGTTGCGCGGCCGGGTCGGTCGCAGTCACCACCAGGCGTATGCTTACCTGCTGACACCGCCGCGCCAGCAAATCACCCCCGATGCGGAAAAGCGCCTGGAAGCGATCGCCAATACCCAGGACCTCGGTGCGGGCTTCGTGCTCGCCACCAACGACCTGGAAATCCGTGGCGCCGGCGAACTGCTGGGCGATGGCCAGAGCGGGCAGATCCAGGCCGTGGGCTTCACGCTGTACATGGAAATGCTCGAGCGCGCGGTGAAGTCGATCCGCAAGGGCGAACAGCCGAACCTCGATCAACCGCTGGGGGGCGGCCCGGAAGTCAATCTGCGTGTACCGGCGTTGATTCCCGAAGACTACCTGCCGGACGTTCATGCTCGACTGATTCTCTACAAACGCATCGCCTCGGCCACCGATGAGGAAGGCCTCAAGGATCTGCAAGTGGAGATGATCGACCGCTTCGGCCTGTTGCCGGAACCGACCAAGAACCTGGTGCGGATCACGGCGCTGAAATTGCAGGCCGAACAGCTGGGCATCAAGAAAGTCGACGGCGGCCCGCAAGGCGGTCGCATCGAGTTCGCGGCACAGACCCCGGTCGACCCGCTGACACTGATCAAACTGATCCAGAGCCAGCCCAAACGCTACAAGTTCGAAGGCGCCACGATGTTCAAATTCCTCGTGCCGATGGAGCGCCCGGAAGAACGCTTTAATACAGTAGAGGCGCTATTCGAGCGCCTCATCCCGACCACTGCTTGAAGGACGCCGCATGCGCCTGTTTCGCTCACTGACCTTGTTGATGACGTTGTTGATGTCGCTGCTCGCCTCGACCGCGTTTGCCGATGATCTGTATCAGGTTGAAATGATTCTGGTACGGCAAAACGCCGTGCCCGCCATCATCAGCCGCGCCGCGCCGGAAGACTGGGCTGCCGGCGCCCAACACATCAGCCCCAACAGCTTTCGCACACCGAGCCTGAATACCGAAGTGGAAAAGCTCACCGCCAGCAACGAATACACGGTATTGCTGCACAAGGCCTGGCAACAGAACCTGGGTGAAGAAACCAGCAAAATTGCGATCAGCGAGGGCAAGGAACAGTTTGGCCAATTCCCGATCGAAGGTACATTGAGCCTGAAACTGGGACGTTTCACCGACGTCGACGCCGACTTCTGGGTCAATAAGATTGACGCCAATGGCATGGTCACCGCCAGCGAACGCCTGAAGCAGGAAAGCCACACCAAGAACGGCTTGCTGAACTTCCTCGACAATGGCCACCTGGGCCTGTTGATCAAGATCACCTCGCTGACCGCCCCTGCGCCTCGGCCAGTCCCCGATGAAATTCCGGACTGATTGAATCCCTTATGTCCTCCGCGACCCTGAGCAAACCCCTGGCAACATCCTGGGTCAGCCGATTCAAGGAACAGAGCCTGGAACGTGGCCGTCGCTACGCACTGGAGAACCGCGTCAGGATCGTCGAAGTCGGCGACGCCACCATCACCGCCAGTTGCGAAGGCTCTGGCGGTAACGTTTACCGTCAGACCATTCGCCTGCGCGAGTCGGCCAAAGGCACCTTGCTGATGATCGACGCCACGTGCACCTGCCCGGTACACAGCAACTGCAAACATTGCGCAGCGGTGTTGCTACAAGTGCAGGAAACCCTCGCGTACCCGGCCGCTGCGAAAGACGCTGAATTGCTGGAAAAACTTCAAGCCGTACTGGAAAACCGTAGCCCGAAAGCGCCGCCGCAAGTGCTGGTGGACAACGTGCAACCGGTGCCGCGCCTGTGGCTGGCGAGCATCGAGTTCAGCGCCTTCGAACCGCGCAACGGCAAAATGCAGCGTTACATTCAGCATCGCGCGGCGCTGTCCTTCAGCTATCTGGACGAATACGTCAGCGGACAGAAGAACGCTGACATCCTGATTCGTCAGGAGACACAGACGCTGCGGATAAAACGTCACCCGGAAGTCGAACAGACCTACAGGGAACAGCTGCGAATTCTCGGTTTCAAAGTCGCCACCCGACAAAGCAAGGCCTTGCCGGAAAGTGCCGGCGAACTCTATGAGATGGTCAACGACAGCGCCTGGCTGACCTTCACCCTCAACGAACTGCCGAAGTTGCGCACCCAGGGTTGGGAGTTGCAGATCGACGAGGATTTCGGTTTCGACCTGACTGCCGTGGACGACTGGTACGCCACCGTCGAGCAGGCACCGGAACGCGATTGGTTCGACCTGGAGCTGGGGATCATCGTCAACGGCGAACGCCTGAGCCTGCTGCCGATCCTATTGAACCTGATGCGCTCCCACACCGAAATCCTCAACCCGGAACGGCTCGCCCGACGTCGCGACGACGAACTGATCCTGGTGAACATTCCGCAACGCCGCAGCACCGACCAGGGCCCGCTGCAGGTCGCCCTGCCCTTCGGCCGGCTGAAACCGGTGCTGGCCACCCTCGGCGAGTTTTATCTGCAAGAGCCCGGCGAAACCACGCTGCGCCTGAGCAAGGCCGACGCCACGCGACTGAACCCGCTGGAAGGCCTGCCGCTGCTCTGGGAAGGTGGCGAGCAGATCCGCACCTTTGCCCAGCGCCTGCGCGACATCAAGGACCACACCGCCGTCGCGCCCGAAGGCCTGAATGCCACCTTGCGCCCGTATCAGCTCGAAGGCCTGAGCTGGATGCAGTCGTTGCGACAACTGGAAGTCGGCGGGATTCTCGCGGACGACATGGGCCTGGGCAAAACCCTACAGACCCTGGCGCACATTCTCAGCGAGAAGAATGCCGGGCGCCTCGACCGGCCGTGCATGGTGGTCATGCCCACCAGCCTGATTCCCAACTGGCTCGACGAAGCGGCGCATTTCACGCCGCAACTCAAAGTGCTGGCGCTGTACGGCGTCAGTCGCAAAAAGCATTTCGACAATCTGGCCGATTACGACCTGATCCTGACCACCTATGCGCTGCTGCCCAAGGACGTCGAACGCCTGGCCGCGCAGCCGTTGCACGTACTGGTACTGGATGAAGCACAGTACATCAAGAATCCCAACAGCAAGGCCGCCCATGCCGCCCGTGAGCTGAATGCTCGCCAGCGCCTGTGCCTGAGTGGCACCCCGCTGGAAAACCACTTGGGCGAGCTGTGGTCGCTGTTCCACTTCCTGCTGCCCGGCTGGCTTGGTGACGTGAAAAGCTTCAACCGCGATTACCGCGTGCCGATAGAAAAGCGTGCCAGTGAAGTACGACTTCAACACCTGAACGGTCGGATCAAACCGTTCCTGCTGCGTCGTACCAAGGAACAGGTGGCCACCGAACTGCCGCCAAAAACCGAGATTGTCCATTGGGTCGAGCTCAACGAAGCCCAGCGCGACGTGTACGAAACCATGCGCCTGGCCATGGACAAAAAAGTCCGCGACGAGATCACCCGCAAAGGCGTGGCGCGCAGCCAGATCATCATTCTTGAGGCACTGCTGAAGCTGCGTCAGGTGTGCTGTGATTTACGCCTGGTCAACGACGCCGCCCTGCCCGCTCGCGGCAGCACCTCGGGCAAACTCGATAGCCTGATGGAAATGCTTGAAGAGCTGTTCGAGGAAGGCCGGCGGATTCTGCTGTTCTCGCAGTTCACCTCAATGTTGTCGCTGATCGAGGACGAACTGAACAAACGTGGTGTGGCGTATGCGATCCTGACCGGCCAGACCCGCGACCGACGCACACCGGTGAAGGAGTTCCAGAGCGGCAAGCGTCAGATTTTTCTGATCAGTTTGAAGGCTGGCGGTGTGGGCCTGAACCTGACCGAAGCCGATACGGTGATTCACTACGACCCTTGGTGGAATCCGGCGACGGAAAATCAGGCGACGGATCGTGCGTACCGCATTGGTCAGGAGAAGCCGGTGTTCGTCTACAAGATGATTGCCAGAGGCACGGTGGAAGAGAAGATTCAGCATTTGCAGAAGGAAAAATCCGATCTGGCCGCAGGCGTGCTGGATGGACGCAAGACCGGGGACTGGAAGTTGCAGAGCGATGATATCGAGGCGTTGTTTGCGCCGCTGCCGGAAAAAATTGATAAGTAGCAGGGATAGTCAGATCGTCATTGCGAGCAGGCTTACCCCCACGGGGTGAGCATCTATCCTGCGGAAACTTGCTCGCGAAAGAGGTCTTCTGAAATCGGACATGTCCTCCTGTAGGAGCGAGCGATGCGGCGACCCGACTTGCCCGCGAAGGCGGTGTGTCAGTCAATGTCGATGTGGAATGTGCTGACGACTTCGCGGGACAGCAAAACCATGGTGTTGATGACAGAATTTACGATAAGTAGGACTCGCGCTGGGACTCGATCAGGGTCAGAGCGGCCTCCCAGGCCAGGTCGATGATGTTGTCCTGTTCATCGCGGTCAAACTGTTCGGCGGTGTGCGCACAGACTTCCGGAGACGGGTAATCCAGCGCCGAACCACCCGCCAGCGCTTTAACCTGTGCCTGACAGGCGCGCTCCAGGAAGTGAATTTCCTGAAACGCCTGCGCCACGCCGGAGCCGCCGACCAACAGGCCGTGATTGCGCAGGATCATCGCCCGGTGCGGCCCCAGATCGGCAATCAAACGCTCACGCTCATCCAGCGACAGCGCAATGCCTTCATAGGTGTGATACGCCAACTTGCCGTAGAACTTCAACGCGTGCTGACTGATCGGCAACAAGCCGTGCTTCTGCGCGGCGACGGCCATGCCGGCGGCGGTGTGGGTATGGATCACACAATTGAGGTCAGGGCGAGCCATGTGGATTGCCGAGTGAATCACAAAGCCTGCGGCATTGACCCGATGACCTTCATAGGCCGGATCGACCACTCGCCCTTCCTGATCGATGCGCACCAGATCCGAGGCACGCATGCGGTCGAAAATCACCCCGTAGCGGTTGATTAGAAAGTGATGCTCAGGCCCTGGAATCCGCAGGGTAATGTGGGTGTCGATCAGGTCGGTCATGCGAAAGTGCGCGACCAGGCGATACAGCGCGGCCAGTTCGCAACGGGCTTGCCATTCAACCGGGCCGATGTGTTCAGGTTTACTCACGAATACACCTCTTTAGCAGCGTGGATGACGACCGGGTTGGCGCGCAGACGGGCCAGACCGCAAACACCGATCAAGGACAGGGCCGACAGCAATGTGAAGAACACCGCCAATGGCAGCCAATGCCCGGCCGGTTACGGCTGCACTCTGTGGCGCTTGTGGGCTTTATCGCTTCCATGCCAGGATTAGTCAATTTTCATATTCTTATCTTTACTATTAGCACTGCTACTAAATGGAAACTTTATGCCCTCCACTTCCAACCCATGGGTCGGTCGCCGCTTTCTGAATGACCGTCTCGACTGGAACCTGCTGCGCACTTATCTGGTGATCAGTCAGGAAGGCAGCATGAGTCGAGCCGCCGCACGACTGCACATCACCCAGTCGGCGGTAAGCCAGGCGTTGAAACGTTTGGAGGAACAGTTGGAGTGTGTGTTGATCGCCCGCAGCGGGCGGCGGTTCGACCTGACGGAAACCGGGGAAGAAGTCCTGCGCATTGCGACAGACATTTACGGCGATATTTCGCGCTTGGGAACGGTGCTGGAGAGTCGGTACGACGACGTAGTGGGCAAGATTCGCATCCTCACGGTCAGCGGCCTGCAGGCACGGCACTACGATGAGTTCCTCGCTGACTTCCATGAAACCCACCCGAAAATCGAGCTGGAAGTCGAAGTGATGGGGAGCTCGAACATCATTAGTTCGTTGCTGCAAAAGACCGCGACCATCGGCGTCGGATTATGCCGTTTACCGCAACCGCGGCTGGAACAGCGAGTGCTGTTTCGCGAGCGCTATGCGTATTTTTGCGGACAGCGTCATCGACTTTTCGGACAAGAGAATCTGACCCTGGAACAGCTTGCTGCAGAGAATTTCGTCAGCTTCACCAGCGATCAGCTCGGCGGCAACCTCTCCCCCCTGACACTGTTTCGCGACCAGCAGGGTTTTACCGGCAAGATCGTTGCGTCATCTACCAGTTTCGAAGAGATTTACCGCTTGATCTGCGCCGGGTTTGGTATTGGGTGTTTGCCGACTCATCTGGTGCGTAGAGACGTCGAGCAAGGTTTGCTCTGGCGTTTACCGCCGGAAGATGGCGTGGTGGATTTCGATATCCAGCTGTTGTGGAATCGCGAGCAAAAGATGAGTCAGGCCGAAACCGTGTTCCTGGAAAGCTTCCAGCACATGCTCAGCATCCGTGAGCCTGTGCTGTGAAGCCTTGATCCTTAGACGTGAGGGTTGCCCGGCGCTTTGCTCGGCGCGGCGTATTGCGGCTTCAGGTGGCCGTCCTGATCGAGTAGCCAGGCATCCATGATCTGCCGCACCACAGGGCCGGCAACGCGACCACCGGCCTCGCCGTTTTCGATCATCACCGAGATGACAATCTTCGGATGTTCAGCCGGGGCGAAACCGACGAACAAGGCATTGTCACGGTTGCGCTCAAGGGTTTTCGCCCGGTTGTAGCGCTCACCCTGCTTGATCGCCACCACTTGCGCGGTACCGCTTTTGCCGGCTATGCGGTACTGGGCCCCCACCGCTGCTGCTCGGGCAATCCCGCGCGCATCATGCATTACCATCTGCATGCCGTGGTTGACCTGCTCCCAGTCACGCGGATCCTTGAGCAGGATGTTCGGCATCGGATGCTCGTCCACCGGTGCGACACCGTCCACGGTCTTGGCCAGGTGCGGACGATTCCACACGCCCTTGTTGGCAATCAGCGCGGTGGCCTGGGCCAGTTGCAGTGGGGTGACCTGCATGTAGCCTTGGCCGATGCCGAGGATCACGGTCTCGCCGGGGAACCATGCCTGTCGCCGCGTGGCGCGCTTCCAGGCCTGAGACGGCATCAACCCGGGAGACTCTTCGAACATGTCCAACGAGACCTTCTCGCCAAGGCCGAACATCGCCATGTAGTCGTGCAGACGGTCGATGCCCAGCTTGTGGGCCAGATCGTAGAAGTAGGTGTCGTTGGAGCGCATGATCGCCGCGTCCATGTCTACCCAGCCATCGCCGCTATGGTTCCAGTTACGATACTTATGATCGAAATCCGGTAACTGGTAATAGCCCGGATCGAAGACGCGGGTCT
Organism: Pseudomonas sp. GGS8; assembly: GCF_024168645.1. Lineage (NCBI taxonomy): Bacteria > Pseudomonadati > Pseudomonadota > Gammaproteobacteria > Pseudomonadales > Pseudomonadaceae > Pseudomonas > Pseudomonas sp. GGS8. The sequence goes on from NZ_JALJWF010000001.1 coordinate 6,560,166, forward strand.
GCGGGGTGACCACCCCGGCGTCGAGGCCTGCGATCGCCACTTCCGGCTTGATGGTCGAGCCTGGTGCGTAGAGCCCGCGCAGCACGCGGTTGAACAGCGGCCGGTCGATGGAGTCGTGCAGCGCCGCGTACTCCTTGAAGCTGATGCCCGTCACGAACAGGTTCGGGTCAAAACTTGGCTTGCTGACCATGGCCAATACTTCGCCGGTCGATGGATCGAGAGCGACCACCGAGCCACGACGATCGCCCAACGCCTCCTCGGCGGCTTCCTGAAGTTTGACGTCGAGGCTCAGGACGATGTTTTTGCCTGGGACCGGATCGGTGTGCTTGAGCACTCGCAGCACCCGCCCCTGGGCATTGGTTTCGACTTCTTCGTAACCCACATGGCCGTGTAATTCTGATTCGTAGAATTTCTCGATACCGGTCTTGCCGATGGATTGGGTACCACGGTACTCGATCGTGTCCAGGGCTTTGGATTCTTTTTCGTTAATGCGACCCACGTAGCCGATCGAATGGGCAAAGTGAGCGCCCATGGGGTAGTGGCGAACGAACTGCGGCTCTACATCGATTCCGGGCAGACGGAACTCGTTGACCGCGAGTACGGCTATCTGTTCTTCGTTGAGCTCGTAGAACAGCGTGACCGGGACGAAGGGGTGCCTGGCCTGCTTCATCGCCTTGTCGAACAGCGTACGGTCCTCGGTCGGCAGGTGCAGGAGGCTGACCACTTCATCCAGCTCGCTTTTGACATCGGAAGCGCGTTCGCGGGTGATGGTCAGGTTGAAACTGGGCCGGTTGTCTGCCAGGACTACGCCATTGCGGTCGTAGATCAGCCCGCGAGTTGGAGTGATCGGCAGGACATGGACGCGGTTGTTTTCGGAGATCGTCGAGTGATAGTCGAACTCGACGACCTGCAGGACGTACATGCGTACCACCAGCGCGCAAGTAATGGCGGCGACGAATAAGGCGCAGGCCATCAGTCTTTTATTGACCAAGCGCGTCTCTTTTTCGTGGTCCTTGATCGGTATCGGTTCGGGCATTTCTGCAGCAACTCTTTGACTATAAACGGGAGTACCGATCCATAGGCTTGCAATCAGTCCGTTGAAACGAGCTGCACCATACCAAAAACGGCGTGGTTTTTTGCGCGCTCTGCCGAAGTTTCACGAACGATGCGACCGATACCAGGGATGGCCATCGGCTAGCCCTCAATTGCCAAAGCACTTTCCTGCGGACAAAACAAAACCCCTACCTGCGTACGCAGATAGGGGTTTCGGAATTTAATCTTGACGATGACCTACTCTCACATGGGGAAACCCCACACTACCATCGGCGATGCATCGTTTCACTTCTGAGTTCGGGATGGGATCAGGTGGTTCCAATGCTCTATGGTCGTCAAGAAATTCGGGTACCGAACCGTCTTTCGACGCTTCAGCAAATTGGGTATGCGATAGTTTGTGTGTTGTGCGAACTTTCGGTTCATTGCGTCTTCACACACCGCAATCTGGCCTTTCGACTCAAATTGCTTGGGTGTTATATGGTCAAGCCTCACGGGCAATTAGTATTGGTTAGCTCAACGCCTCACAGCGCTTACACACCCAACCTATCAACGTCGTAGTCTTCGACGGCCCTTCAGGGGACTCAAGGTCCCAGTGAGATCTCATCTTGAGGCTAGTTTCCCGCTTAGATGCTTTCAGCGGTTATCTATTCCGAACATAGCTACCCGGCAATGCCACTGGCGTGACAACCGGAACACCAGAGGTTCGTCCACTCCGGTCCTCTCGTACTAGGAGCAGCCCCTCTCAAATCTCAAACGTCCACGGCAGATAGGGACCGAACTGTCTCACGACGTTCTAAACCCAGCTCGCGTACCACTTTAAATGGCGAACAGCCATACCCTTGGGACCGGCTTCAGCCCCAGGATGTGATGAGCCGACATCGAGGTGCCAAACACCGCCGTCGATATGAACTCTTGGGCGGTATCAGCCTGTTATCCCCGGAGTACCTTTTATCCGTTGAGCGATGGCCCTTCCATACAGAACCACCGGATCACTAAGACCTACTTTCGTACCTGCTCGACGTGTCTGTCTCGCAGTCAAGCGCGCTTTTGCCTTTATACTCTACGACCGATTTCCGACCGGTCTGAGCGCACCTTCGTACTCCTCCGTTACTCTTTAGGAGGAGACCGCCCCAGTCAAACTACCCACCATACACTGTCCTCGATCCGGATAACGGACCTGAGTTAGAACCTCAAAGTTGCCAGGGTGGTATTTCAAGGATGGCTCCACGCGAACTGGCGTCCACGCTTCAAAGCCTCCCACCTATCCTACACAAGCAAATTCAAAGTCCAGTGCAAAGCTATAGTAAAGGTTCACGGGGTCTTTCCGTCTAGCCGCGGATACACTGCATCTTCACAGCGATTTCAATTTCACTGAGTCTCGGGTGGAGACAGCGCCGCCATCGTTACGCCATTCGTGCAGGTCGGAACTTACCCGACAAGGAATTTCGCTACCTTAGGACCGTTATAGTTACGGCCGCCGTTTACCGGGGCTTCGATCAAGAGCTTCGCGTTAGCTAACCCCATCAATTAACCTTCCGGCACCGGGCAGGCGTCACACCCTATACGTCCACTTTCGTGTTTGCAGAGTGCTGTGTTTTTAATAAACAGTCGCAGCGGCCTGGTATCTTCGACCGGCGTGGGCTTACGCAGTAAATGCTTCACCCTCACCGGCGCACCTTCTCCCGAAGTTACGGTGCCATTTTGCCTAGTTCCTTCACCCGAGTTCTCTCAAGCGCCTTGGTATTCTCTACCCAACCACCTGTGTCGGTTTGGGGTACGGTTCCTGGTTACCTGAAGCTTAGAAGCTTTTCTTGGAAGCATGGCATCAACCACTTCGTGTTCTAAAAGAACACTCGTCATCAGCTCTCGGCCTTAGAATCCCGGATTTACCTAAGATTCCAGCCTACCACCTTAAACTTGGACAACCAACGCCAAGCTGGCCTAGCCTTCTCCGTCCCTCCATCGCAATAACCAGAAGTACAGGAATATTAACCTGTTTTCCATCGACTACGCTTTTCAGCCTCGCCTTAGGGACCGACTAACCCTGCGTCGATTAACGTTGCGCAGGAAACCTTGGTCTTTCGGCGTGGGTGTTTTTCACACCCATTGTCGTTACTCATGTCAGCATTCGCACTTCTGATACCTCCAGCAAGCTTCTCAACTCACCTTCACAGGCTTACAGAACGCTCCTCTACCGCATCACCTAAGTGATACCCGTAGCTTCGGTGTATGGTTTGAGCCCCGTTACATCTTCCGCGCAGGCCGACTCGACTAGTGAGCTATTACGCTTTCTTTAAAGGGTGGCTGCTTCTAAGCCAACCTCCTAGCTGTCTAAGCCTTCCCACATCGTTTCCCACTTAACCATAACTTTGGGACCTTAGCTGACGGTCTGGGTTGTTTCCCTTTTCACGACGGACGTTAGCACCCGCCGTGTGTCTCCCATGCTCGGCACTTGTAGGTATTCGGAGTTTGCATCGGTTTGGTAAGTCGGGATGACCCCCTAGCCGAAACAGTGCTCTACCCCCTACAGTGATACATGAGGCGCTACCTAAATAGCTTTCGAGGAGAACCAGCTATCTCCGAGCTTGATTAGCCTTTCACTCCGATCCACAGGTCATCCGCTAACTTTTCAACGGTAGTCGGTTCGGTCCTCCAGTCAGTGTTACCTAACCTTCAACCTGCCCATGGATAGATCGCCCGGTTTCGGGTCTATTCCCAGCGACTAGACGCCCTATTAAGACTCGCTTTCGCTACGCCTCCCCTATTCGGTTAAGCTCGCCACTGAAAATAAGTCGCTGACCCATTATACAAAAGGTACGCAGTCACCCAACAAAGTGGGCTCCCACTGCTTGTACGCATACGGTTTCAGGATCTATTTCACTCCCCTCTCCGGGGTTCTTTTCGCCTTTCCCTCACGGTACTAGTTCACTATCGGTCAGTCAGTAGTATTTAGCCTTGGAGGATGGTCCCCCCATATTCAGACAAAGTTTCTCGTGCTCCGTCCTACTCGATTTCATGGCCAAGAGATTTTCGCGTACAGGGCTATCACCCACTATGGCCGCACTTTCCAGAGCGTTCCGCTAATCTCAAAGCCACTTAAGGGCTAGTCCCCGTTCGCTCGCCACTACTAAGGGAATCTCGGTTGATTTCTTTTCCTCAGGGTACTTAGATGTTTCAGTTCCCCTGGTTCGCCTCTTGCACCTATGTATTCAGTACAAGATAACCATCTTATGATGGCTGGGTTCCCCCATTCAGACATCTCCGGATCAAAGTCTGTTTGCCGACTCCCCGAAGCTTTTCGCAGGCTACCACGTCTTTCATCGCCTCTGACTGCCAAGGCATCCACCGTATGCGCTTCTTCACTTGACCATATAACCCCAAGCAATCTGGTTATACTGTGAAGACGACATTCGCCGAAAATTCGCGATTAAACTCACAAATTTTACCTTAGCCTGAATAAACACCAGTGAAAGTGCTATCCAGTCTATCTTTCTATCACATACCCAAATTTTTAAAGAACGATCTAGCCAAAGACTAGAAATCAACATTCACCATCATCACAATGGAATGCTCATTTCTAAGCTTTCAACAACAGAAGCAGTAGTGGTGGAGCCAAACGGGATCGAACCGTTGACCTCCTGCGTGCAAGGCAGGCGCTCTCCCAGCTGAGCTATGGCCCCGTATTTCTACAGGTTTTCCCACACAAAATTGGTGGGTCTGGGCAGATTCGAACTGCCGACCTCACCCTTATCAGGGGTGCGCTCTAACCAACTGAGCTACAGACCCAATTTCGGGCTGCTTCTTATCGTCTTCTTCAATGAATCAAGCAATTCGTGTGGGAACTTATGGAGCAGCTGATGTCGTCGATTAAGGAGGTGATCCAGCCGCAGGTTCCCCTACGGCTACCTTGTTACGACTTCACCCCAGTCATGAATCACACCGTGGTAACCGTCCCCCCGAAGGTTAGACTAGCTACTTCTGGTGCAACCCACTCCCATGGTGTGACGGGCGGTGTGTACAAGGCCCGGGAACGTATTCACCGCGACATTCTGATTCGCGATTACTAGCGATTCCGACTTCACGCAGTCGAGTTGCAGACTGCGATCCGGACTACGATCGGTTTTGTGGGATTAGCTCCACCTCGCGGCTTGGCAACCCTCTGTACCGACCATTGTAGCACGTGTGTAGCCCAGGCCGTAAGGGCCATGATGACTTGACGTCATCCCCACCTTCCTCCGGTTTGTCACCGGCAGTCTCCTTAGAGTGCCCACCATTACGTGCTGGTAACTAAGGACAAGGGTTGCGCTCGTTACGGGACTTAACCCAACATCTCACGACACGAGCTGACGACAGCCATGCAGCACCTGTCTCAATGTTCCCGAAGGCACCAATCCATCTCTGGAAAGTTCATTGGATGTCAAGGCCTGGTAAGGTTCTTCGCGTTGCTTCGAATTAAACCACATGCTCCACCGCTTGTGCGGGCCCCCGTCAATTCATTTGAGTTTTAACCTTGCGGCCGTACTCCCCAGGCGGTCAACTTAATGCGTTAGCTGCGCCACTAAGAGCTCAAGGCTCCCAACGGCTAGTTGACATCGTTTACGGCGTGGACTACCAGGGTATCTAATCCTGTTTGCTCCCCACGCTTTCGCACCTCAGTGTCAGTATCAGTCCAGGTGGTCGCCTTCGCCACTGGTGTTCCTTCCTATATCTACGCATTTCACCGCTACACAGGAAATTCCACCACCCTCTACCATACTCTAGCTCGACAGTTTTGAATGCAGTTCCCAGGTTGAGCCCGGGGATTTCACATCCAACTTAACGAACCACCTACGCGCGCTTTACGCCCAGTAATTCCGATTAACGCTTGCACCCTCTGTATTACCGCGGCTGCTGGCACAGAGTTAGCCGGTGCTTATTCTGTCGGTAACGTCAAAACAATTACGTATTAGGTAACTGCCCTTCCTCCCAACTTAAAGTGCTTTACAATCCGAAGACCTTCTTCACACACGCGGCATGGCTGGATCAGGCTTTCGCCCATTGTCCAATATTCCCCACTGCTGCCTCCCGTAGGAGTCTGGACCGTGTCTCAGTTCCAGTGTGACTGATCATCCTCTCAGACCAGTTACGGATCGTCGCCTTGGTGAGCCATTACCTCACCAACTAGCTAATCCGACCTAGGCTCATCTGATAGCGCAAGGCCCGAAGGTCCCCTGCTTTCTCCCGTAGGACGTATGCGGTATTAGCGTTCGTTTCCGAACGTTATCCCCCACTACCAGGCAGATTCCTAGGCATTACTCACCCGTCCGCCGCTCGCCACCAGGTACAAGTACCCGTGCTGCCGCTCGACTTGCATGTGTTAGGCCTGCCGCCAGCGTTCAATCTGAGCCATGATCAAACTCTTCAGTTCAAACATCTTTGGGTTTTTAAGAAACCCTAAACTTGGCTCAGCAATCGTTGGTTACATCTTTGATTTCTCGCGAAGTAACTTGTGATGCTGATAATCTTGTTGACTATCAGTCTGACCCCACAAGCACCCACACGAATTGCTTGATTCAGTTGTTAAAGAGCGGTTGGTTAAGATCTTTCGTCTCAACCGAGGCGCGCATTCTACAGCAGCCTCTGTTACTGTCAAGCGGTTATTTTCAGAAGTTTTCAAAGCTTCCCGTAAGAAACATCAGCAACTTCAACCACTTGCGCTTCCGATCTCTCGTTAGCGGGAGGCGAATTCTACAGCGTTAGTCGCTGCTGTCAACACCTCTTTTTCTCCGCTTTCGACCGAGAGGATCGAACCGTCAATAAGGCGACAACACTCTGCCTTATCAACTCCTTCTGGCCTCGATGAACTGAAGCGTAGCCGCTGCCGAAAACTGCGTAACTCGTTGTTTACCAAGGAGTTTTCCGTTTCGACTGCGCCGGAAGTGGGGCGAATTATAGACGTCCAGAATCTGCCGTCAACCCCTGATTACGCTTTTCTATCAGGATGTTCAAAATCCCTGCTTATATATAGACGCAACCACAACGAATGCGCAGTATATTGCCCAATACATAACAAACTACTCTCGTTTCCCACCTCGGACGATGCCACGCAATGAATGACCACCCCCGCAGCCTTGCCTCGACCCTGCTCTCGGTTGGCCTGCTCTTGATAGCCATGGCATCGATCCAGTCCGGAGCCTCCCTGGCCAAAAGCATGTTCCCGGTTATCGGCGCTCAAGGGACCACCACCCTGCGGCTGATCTTCGCCAGCCTGATCATGCTAGTGCTGTTACGCCCATGGCGAGCGAAGCTCACCGCAAAATCCCTGCGCACCGTTATCGTCTACGGGATGGCGCTAGGTGGCATGAATTTCCTCTTCTATATGTCCTTGCGCACTGTCCCTTTGGGTATTGCAGTAGCTTTGGAGTTCACCGGCCCATTAGCCGTCGCTATTTATGCCTCACGCCGGGCGATCGACTTTCTGTGGATCGCTCTGGCAGCCATAGGTTTACTGCTGTTGATTCCGACAGGCGCCACAAGTGCAGGTATTGATCTGATCGGTGCCGGTTATGCGCTGGGGGCCGGTGTCTGCTGGGCCGTGTACATTCTGTTCGGGCAGAAGGCCGGTGCTGACAACGGCGTCCAGACCGCTGCATTGGGCGTGATGATTGCCGCACTGTTCATAGCTCCCATCGGTATCGTCCACGCCGGCGCTGCATTGCTGACACCCTCGCTGATTCCCGTCGCCATTGGGGTCGCCATTCTGTCCACCGCCCTGCCCTACACCCTGGAGATGGTTGCCCTCACACGTCTGCCTGCCCGGACCTTCGGTACTTTAATGAGCATCGAACCCGCAATAGGTGCGTTGTCCGGCCTGTTGTTCCTCCATGAATACCTTTCCCTCTCACAGTGGATGGCTATCCTGTGCATCATTCTGGCTTCCGTCGGCGCGACCATGACGATGGGAAGCACCGCCAAGCCCGCAGTTGCGGCGGATTGAAACGAGATTTGACGAAGGTCTGGTATTTGCCGCTCAATTAGGCCATGTTTAGGCCACGTAACTCAGTGTCAAACATGGATTTTTTCAGATAGGGATATCAGAACGCTTCAAGCAAAAGCGAATGCAGGCAGACCCGGGCACAAAGATCCGGGGCCTCTATAAGGACAGCAATGAAACGAATTTTGATACTGATCGCCGTGCTTGCAGTTGCGGGCTGCGCGGCGACCTCGAAAACCCAGATCAAACACGGCAAGAAAGGGCTGCATATCAACTGTTCAGGGCTGTCGTCCTCCTGGGACAAGTGCTACGCCAGCGCCGCCAATTCGTGCGCACCCAAGGGTTACAAGGTGATCGCCAAGTCAGGGGATGCGGTCGAAGAGCCCGGAGATTATCCGTTTGGACTTAACCCCGCCGGCTATACCAGCCGCAGCATGATCGTCATCTGCAAATAACCTTCCACGTCTATCGGGCCTGCTTAGCCCGATAGGCGCTTCGCCCTGGATGCTGCTAACGTTCGTCAGTCACTGACCGTTCAGCACAGGGCGACATCCATGACCACCACTATCAATAACAAGAAAATCGTATTGGTCGTCGGCGCAGGCGATGCCACCGGTGGCGCCATCGCCAAACGTTTTGCCCGCGAAGGTTACGTCGCCTGCGTCACACGTCGTAGCGCAGACAAACTTCAGCCTCTGGTAGATGCCATCACGATCAGCGGCGGCGAGGCTCACGGTTTTGCTTGCGATGCACGCAAAGAAGAGGACGTAATTGCGCTCATCGAGCAGATCGAAACCGAGATCGGCCCCATCGAAGCGTTTGTCTTCAATATCGGCGCCAATGTGCCGTGCAGCATTCTAGAAGAAACCGCCCGCAAGTATTTCAAGATCTGGGAAATGGCCTGTTTCTCAGGGTTTCTCAATGCTCGCGAAGTGGCCAAGCGCATGGTCACCCGCCAACGGGGCACGATCCTCTTCACCGGAGCCACCGCCGGCTTGCGCGGTGCCGCAGGTTTTGCAGCCTTTGCCGGCGCCAAGCACGGGATTCGCGCCCTGGCCCAAAGCATGGCCCGCGAACTGGGACCGATGAACATCCACATCGCCCATGTGGTGGTCGATGGTGCCATCGACACCGACTTTATCCGCGACAGTTTTCCGGAAAAATACGCGACCAAGGATCAGGACGGCATCCTCAACCCCGAGCACATCGCCGAAAACTATTGGTACTTGCACAACCAGCCACGGGACGCCTGGACATTCGAGCTGGATTTGCGCCCCTGGAACGAACACTGGTAAGCCCTCCCCCTACGATAAAAAGAAGAGCACATCGACCATGAGCAAAACCGTGGAGTTCTTTTTCGACCTCGGCAGCCCCGCCACCTACCTGGCCTACACCCAACTGCCGAAAATCTGCGCGCAGACCGATAGTCAGCTGATCTACAGACCGATGCTGCTGGGCGGCGTCTTCAAAGCCACTGGTAACGCCTCCCCGGTAACCATTCCAGCCAAGGGTCGCTACATGTTTCAGGACCTGGATCGCTATGCCAGACGCTATGGTGTGCCGCTGAAGTTCAACCCGCACTTCCCCATCAATACCCTGATGTTGATGCGCGCAGTCACGGGTATTCAATTGCGCCATCCGGAACGTTTTCAGGCGTTTATCAATTGCCTGTTTCACGCCTTGTGGGTGGAAGGGCGCAGCCTCGATGATCCCGCGACTGTTGCTGCCGTGCTGACGCAAAACAGTTTCGATCCAAATGAGGTGCTGGCGCTGACTGCCGATGAGAACGTCAAAGCCGCCCTCAAGCAGAATACCGAGGAAGCGGTGCAACGCGGTGTATTCGGCGCACCGAGCATGTTTGTCGGGGATCAGCTCTTTTTCGGCCAGGACCGACTGGACTTCGTCCTTGAAGCCCTGCGTGCGCAATAACCAGGCATGAGCCAGGCGCTGGAAACAGCGCCTGAGTTCAAGCCCATCAAATAGCCGCAGTCCGGGTGTTCAACCACTCAAGGGCCGCGCCATCGAGCAGCGGGCTCAAGCGTTCGCGCACTTCGGCGTGGTAACCATTGAACCACTGCTTTTCGTCTTCGGTCAGCAGCGACGGTTCCAGGCAGCGGGTGTCGATCGGGCACAGGGTCAGGGTTTCGAACTTCAGGAATTCACCGAATTCGCTCTTGCCTGCCTCGCGGTTCAACACCAGGTTCTCGATCCGCACGCCCCAGCGACCCGGACGGTAGGTGCCCGGTTCGATGGAAGTGATCATCCCTGGCTGCATTGCGGTTTGCGGCGCGGCTACCGCCTGATAGGCGATGACTTGCGGGCCTTCGTGAACGTTGAGGAAGTAGCCGACGCCGTGACCGGTGCCATGCCCGTAGTCGACGCTTTCGGCCCAGATCGGTGCGCGGGCAATAGCGTCCAGCAACGGCGACAGAATGCCCCGCGGGAATTGTGCGCGGGAGAGTGCAATCACGCCTTTGAGCACACGGGTGCAATCGCGCTTCTGCTCGTCAGTCGGCGTACCTACCGGCACCATTCGGGTAATGTCTGTGGTGCCGCCCAGATATTGGGCGCCGGAGTCGATCAGCAACAGGCCGTCACCCTCGATGACCGTGTGTTCTTCCTCGGTGGCGTGATAATGCGGCATCGCACCGTTGGCGTTAAACGCGGCAATGGTGTTGAAACTCAGCGACACGTAATCCGGACGCCGGGTGCGGGCCGCGGTCAGATGTTCGTCGATGGTCAGTTCAGTGATGCGCTCACGCCCCCACGCTGCTTCCAGCCAGGCGAAGAATTCGCACAGCGCCGCGCCATCCTGCTCCATGGCCCGACGGATGTGCTCGGCATCGGCCAGGCTTTTTTGTGACTTGGCCAGGGTGGTCGGGTTCAGGCCTTCGAGCAGTTTCACGCCGCTGTTCAAGTTATCCAGCAAACCCGCCGTGACCCGCGCCGGATCGACTTGCAGGCTCGCGCCGCTTGGTACGGCACGTAAGGCGGTGGCCACTTCGCTGTAATCGCGTAGGGTCACGCCGTCCTGTTCGAGAATGGCACGCAGCTCCGCGCTCACTTTGCTCAGGGCGACGAACAAGGTGGCCTGTTGCTGGCTAATGAGCGCGAAGGACACGAACACCGGGTTGAACGACACATCGCCGCCGCGCAAGTTGAACAGCCAGGCGATGTCGTCGAGGGTGGCAATGAAATGCCACTCAGCACCGCGCTCTTTCAACGCGTCACGCAGTTGGGCGAGTTTTTCGCCACGGCTGACGGTCGCCTGAGGCGGCAAGTGTTGATAAATCGGCTCGTTCGGCAAGCTCGGGCGATCACTCCAGACTTCGCTCAGCAAATCGATGTCAGTGCGCAGACGTGCGCCGCGCCCTTCGAGTTTGCTGCTCAAGGTACGCGCCGACGTCACGGCCATCACCGCGCCATCGACTGCGACGACACCGCCTTCAGGCGTTTGCTCGGCCAGCCAATCAAGCGGCCCGGGTTGACCCGGTTGCAGCTTGACCAGCTCGATACCGCTGCCCTTGAGTTCCTTGGTCGCTTGTTCCCAATAGCGGCTGTCGGCCCAAACGCCGGCGAAATCCGGTGTGACGATCAGCGTGCCGACCGAGCCATGGAAACCCGACAGCCACTGCCGCCCCTGCCAATAGCCCGGCAGGTATTCCGACAGGTGCGGGTCGGCCGACGGCACCAGCAGCGCATGAATACCCTCCCGGCTCATCAGCTCGCGAGTTTGCGCCAGGCGCCGGGGTACCAATCCATTGATCGAAGGCTGCGTACTCATCGTGTCTCCTGCTAACCACTTCATCATTATTGTTTGGTGCCGATCAGAATCGGCGCTTAAGGACCTGTCGCCCAGAATGCCGGGGCACTGGCGGCGGCCGTTTTGATCAGGTGCGCAGCCTGGTCGATATCCTGCTCGGTGGTGAAACGCCCCAGGCTCAAGCGAATGGTGCGACTGGCCGATCGCGCGTCATGCCCCAGCGCCAGCAGCACATGGGATGGCGCATTACTGGCGGAGTTGCAGGCCGACGTCGCGGAAAATGCGATCGAGGCACTCAACGCCGCGGAATTGAACTCACCTTCGTTGAACGTCAGGCTCAAGGTATGGGGAATGCGCTGGGTCGGACTGCCATTGACGCGAATACCGGGAATGCTCAGCAGCTGGTCGAGCAATCGTTCACGCAGGCGCACGATGGTGGCCTTTTCTTCATCGAACGAAGCGGCCGCCAGTGCAAAAGCGACACCCATGGCTGCGATCTGGTGTGTCGCCAGAGTGCCGGAACGCAACCCGCCCTCGTGACCGCCGCCGTGGATCTGCGCTTGCAGGCGCTGCTGCGCGCGAGGCCCGACATACAGCGCGCCGATGCCTTTGGGACCGTAGACCTTGTGCGCCGAGAACGACATCAGATCCACCGACCACCGGACCAGATCGATCGCCACTTTGCCCGCGCCCTGAGCCGCGTCGACATGGAACAACGCATCGCGATCACGCACCACCTGGCCGATGGCCGGGATGTCGTTGACGGTGCCCAGTTCGTTGTTGACCAGCATCAGCGACACCAAAAAGGTGTCTTCGCGCATCGCCTCGCTGACCGCTTGCGGGGTAATCAGGCCTTCGGCATCGGGCACCAGATACGTCACGGCAACGCCGGTATCCTGCAATTGTCTGGCGGTATCGAGAATCGCCTTGTGTTCAATCTGGCTGGTGATGATATGGCCGCCGGACACACCGCGGGCCTGGGTAACGCCCTTGAGCGCCAGGTTGTTGGATTCGGTGGCGCCAGAGGTCCAGACGATCTGCTCGGCCTGGGCGCCCACCAGTTCGGCGACCTGGCGCCGTGCGTGCTCTACCGTTTGCCGGGCCTGTTGGCCGAAGGCGTGGGTGCTGGACGCCGGATTGCCGAAGTTACCCGTGAAGCCCAGACACTCAACCATCACCTTGATGACCCGCTCATCCACCGGCGTGGTGGCGGCGTAGTCGAAATACAACGGACGTTTATTCATAGAAGACTCGCAGAGCGTGTTCCCGGGATCAGGAAGCTCGTTACTGGAAATGTCAATGCGCCGCCTCATGAGCAACGCCCGACTTTCAGAACGACAGCAATACCTGATCGGAGGCCGTTAAAGAAGAACAACTTCATTTAAAAGTGCGTAGGAACGCTCCTGAAGTTGAGCTTAACAGGCATCGGGCAACCGGTTGAAGCAATGCGTCAGCTAAAACTTTCAAGCAATAACGGATACATCGAAGCCACCAGCAACAAGGCCATGCCCCAGTTGAACAGGCGTAACCAGCGGCGATCGCGCAGCACATTGCGCAACAGCGTGCCACAACCAGCCCACACACCGACGCTTGGCAGGTTGATCAGGGCGAAGACCGCAGCAATCACAATCACGTTGGTGAAATAGCCCTGCATCGGCGTGTAGGTGCTGATGGCTCCGATGGCCATGATCCAGGCCTTGGGGTTGACCCATTGAAACGCCGCCGCGCCCAAATAACTGATCGGCTTGCCCTCGCCCTGCTCACCCTCGGCGACCGGCCCGGAATGCGCAATCTTCCAGGCCAGGTACAGCAAATACGCCGCGCCGACATAACGCAGCACGGTGTAAAGCAATGGATAGGTTTGAAACACCGTGCCCAGGCCGAAACCGACGGCCACCACCAACACGAAGAAGCCGCAGGTAATGCCCAGCATGTGAGGGATGGTGCGGCTAAAGCCGAAATTCACGCCCGAGGCCAGCAACATGGTGTTGTTCGGGCCGGGGGTGATCGAGGTGACAAGGGCAAACAGAGCAAAGCCCAGCAGCAGGTCGAGTGAGAGTGTCATGGGGGCAGTCCATCAGGGTCAGTCAGGCGTTGACCCTATCGCACGCCTTGAGGGAAACCCATGGACAGTTGCGTGAAAGTTCGAACAGTACAGTTGTCGCTCAGCTTGGGCGATCGTGCAGCTGTACTGCGTGTTCGGCGTTCATCTCGCCTTGCTTGTCGAAACTGAACGACTTGACTGGCTGGCCGAGCAATTCGGCTTTCTTGGCGTGGTACTCCTCGAAGGACAAGCCACGACGATTCAGGGCTTCCAGCGCCAGCTCCCGGGTTTCTTCAGCGGTGTAGGGGCGCAGTTCCGGTGAAACATGAGTGGCACATCCGGCGAGAACGGAAACGGCGAGCAACAAGAAAGTGGTGAGTAGAGGTTTCATTTCGAGCGTCCGGGTAGCTGGGTTCGGGGCAATGAACACAGGCTACCCGCGCGCCCTGACGGGCAGAAATCAATGCTCTCGATAGTGGGTATCGGATCAAAAGAGCGCAGCCTTCGGCAGCACCTATGGCAAGCTTTTTATACCTAAACAATCTATAAATATTAATTTACGGTCTTTTGAGGAATAACAGAGAGCCTTTATAAACAACCCCATCACGTCATGCACTGTTGCTCACGCAACTGTTTGCCTGGCAACAGTCGATCAACAAAGCGTCCGTCAAATCGCACAGCGTCTGCCCACCAACGCGCTGAAAGCCGCGGAACACGGGGCTCCGAAGGATTGGTACAGCTCTTGCTCAATGCTGGTGACTACTCACTGCTCGCTGAGCAACTGTTTAAAAAGGAACTGGTCATGTCGCGTCCATTGAAAGTCGTTGCCCTCTCCGGCGGTACCTGGCGTCCGTCCCGCACGCTGGTGCTGACCCAGGCGCTGTTGGCCGAACTGGCCGAGCAGTTGCCGATCGAGAGCAAGCTGATCGAACTGGGCGATATCGCCCGACCGCTGGGCGCCGCGCTGTCGCGCCAGGAACTGAGCGCCGACATCGAAGCCGAACTGCAAGCCATCGAAAGCGCCGACCTGCTGATCGTCGCCGCGCCGGTTTATCGCGGTTCGTACCCGGGTTTGCTCAAGCACCTGTTTGACCTGATCGACCTCAACGCGTTGATCGACACCCCGGTGATATTGGCCGCCACCGGAGGCAGCGAACGTCATGCACTGGTGCTCGATCATCAGTTGCGGCCGCTGTTCAGTTTTTTCCAGGCTCTGACCTTACCGATTGGCGTGTACGCCACCGAAGCCGACTTCTCCAATTACCAAATAACCAGTGAGCCCTTGAAGGCCCGCATTCGTCTTGCTGCAGAACGTGCAGTGCCGTTGTTCGGCGTGCACCCCAAAAATCTGCTGAAAATCGCTTAAGGATTTCTTCATGGATGTTTTCTGGTTTCTGCCAACCCACGGCGATGGCCATTACCTGGGCACTACTCAGGGTGCGCGCCCGGTGACCCTCAACTATTTGAAACAAGTGGCCCAGGCCGCCGACAGCCTGGGTTATCACGGCGTACTGATCCCCACCGGGCGTTCCTGCGAGGACTCGTGGGTGATCGCTTCGGCCCTGGTGCCGCTGACCGAGCGCTTGCGGTATCTGGTGGCGATCCGTCCGGGGATTATTTCGCCGACGGTCTCGGCGCGGATGGCCGCGACCCTGGATCGACTGTCCAACGGCCGCTTGCTGATTAACGTGGTGACCGGCGGCGACCCGGATGAGAACCGTGGCGACGGCAGCTTCCTCGATCACAGCGAACGCTACGAAGTCACCGACGAATTCCTGCAGATCTGGCGCCGCGTTCTGCAAGGCGAAGCGGTGGATTTCGCAGGCAAGCACCTGCGGGTGCAGAACGCCAAGGCGCTGTATCCACCGGTGCAGAAACCTTATCCGCCGCTGTATTTCGGGGGGTCGTCCGATGCGGCTCATGACTTGGCTGCCGAGCAGGTCGACGTTTACCTCACGTGGGGCGAACCACCCGCCGCCGTGGCTGAAAAGCTTGCCGATGTACGAGAACGCGCGGCGCGCAACGGTCGTACGGTGAAGTTCGGGATTCGCTTGCACGTGATCGTCCGCGAAACCGCCGAGGAGGCCTGGAAGGCCGCCGATAAACTCATCGAGCACATCAGCGACGAGACGATCGCGGCGGCGCAGAAGTCGTTCTCGCGCTTCGACTCCGAAGGCCAGCGACGCATGGCCGCGTTGCATGACGGCCGTCGCGACAACCTGGAAATCGCCCCCAACCTCTGGGCCGGTGTCGGTCTGGTGCGTGGCGGTGCCGGAACGGCGCTGGTGGGCGACCCGCAGCAAGTGGCGGCGCGGATCAAGGAGTACGCGGACCTGGGAATCGAGAGTTTCATTTTCTCCGGTTACCCACATCTTGAAGAAGCTTATCGCTTTGCCGAACTGGTGTTTCCACGACTGCCCGAGCCGTACGCCAGCCTGGCCGGACGTGGCGTCACCAACCTCACCGGGCCGTTTGGCGAAATGATTGCCAATGATGTGCTGCCCGCTCACGCCAAAGCCTGAACACCATCTCTGTGGATGAGAATTTTTGTGGCGAGGGAGCTTGCTCCCGCTGGACTGCGAAGCAGTCCCTGAACAGGCCAATGCAGCGTTACTGAGAGACCGCATCAGCCGGTTTACGACTGCTTCGCAGCCGAGCGGGAGCAAGCTCCCTCGCCACAAAAGCCCTTTCTACAGGAGTTTGCGCCGACTTCAATGAGGAACACCCGCGTGACTGCCAAGCCGCCAAGCGCCCTGTTGCCCCCCTTGCAGACCGCCCGCCAACTGGCCGGCGAGTTTGCCCTGACCGCTGTCGAGCGCGATGAACGCGGCGGTACGCCGAAAGCCGAACGTGACGCCTTGCGCCACAGTGGCCTGCTCGCTTTAAGCATTCCCACCCAGTACGGCGGCCTCGGCGCCAGTTGGAGCGACACCCTGACCATCGTGCGCGAGTTCGCCAAGGTCGACAGTTCGATCGCGCATGTCTTCGGCTTCCATCACCTGATGCTCGCCACCGTGCGCCTGTTCGCCCGGCCTGAGCAGTGGCAACCGTGGTTTGAGCAGACCGCGCGCAAGCACTGGTTCTGGGGCAATGCTCTCAATCCGCTGGACACCCGCACCGTGGTGAAAAACCTCGGGGGCTGGCGCGAGTTTTCCGGTAAGAAAAGTTTCTGCTCCGGCGCCAGCGACTCGGAAATGCTGATCGCCTCGGCCGTCGATGAAAGTGCCGGCGGCAAGTTGTTGATCGCCGCGATTCCCAGCGGGCGCAGCGGCATCACGTTGCACAATGACTGGAACAACATGGGCCAGCGCCAGACCGACAGTGGCAGCGCAACGTTTGAGCGGGTGCGGGTCGAAGAGTCGGAATTGCTGCTGGACCCTGGCCCGCTGAGCACACCGTTCGCCTGCCTGCGCCCATTGATCGCCCAGCTCACGTTCACCCACATGTTCCTCGGCATTGCCGAAGGTGCCTTTGAAGAGGCGCGGCAATACACCCTCACCGAGACCCGTCCATGGCACAAGTCCAGCGCTCCGGATGTGCGCCAGGATCCTTACATACTCGGTCATTACGGCGAGTTCTGGGTGGCCCTCGAAGGTGTTCGTTTGCTGGTGGAACGGGCCGCCGAATTGCTCGACAGGGCTTGGACCAAAGGGCCGAATCTGAGCGCCGAGGAACGCGGACATCTGGCTACCGCGATCGCCACCGCCAAGGTCGCCGCCACGCGCAATGGCCTGGAGTTGTGCAGCCGGTTGTTCGAAGTGACCGGCGCCCGCTCGACTCACGCCTCACTACGACTGGACCGTCACTGGCGCAACCTGCGCACGCAAACCCTGCACGACCCGGTGGATTACAAACTCCATGAACTGGGCGAGTGGGCGCTGAATCAGTCCCTGCCGATCCCGACCTTCTATTCATAGTTTTCCATTCAGGGAGTCTGCCCATGCAACTGCTGACCTTACCACCCTCGCCCGCCCTGGCCACCTCGATTCGCGCCACGGCGCAGGTGTTCGAAGACCCGAAATCCCAGGCCCTGCTCGCTCATTTGCAACAGGTCGCGCCGAGTGAAGCCAGCGTGCTGATCATCGGCGAAACCGGCACCGGCAAAGAACTGGTGGCGCGGCATATCCACAACCTCAGCGCCCGCCGCAACCGCCCGTTCGTTGCGGTGAACTGCGGTGCATTCTCCGAATCGCTGGTGGAGGCCGAGCTGTTCGGCCACGAGAAAGGCGCCTTCACCGGGGCACTGAGCGCCAAGGCCGGCTGGTTCGAGGAGGCCGATGGCGGCACTTTGTTCCTCGACGAAATCGGCGATCTGCCGATGGCTATCCAGGTGAAATTGCTGCGGGTGCTGCAGGAGCGCGAAGTGGTGCGACTGGGATCGCGCAAGAGCATTCCGATCAATGTGCGAGTGCTGGCGGCGACCAATGTGCAACTGGAGAAAGCCATCAATGCCGGGCACTTTCGCGAAGACCTGTATTACCGTCTCGACGTGGTCAGCCTGGAACTGAGCCCGTTGCGCGAGCGCCCTGGCGACATCCTGCCGCTGACCCGGCATTTCATCGAAGCCTACAGCCAGCGCCTGGGTTACGGCAGCATCACCATCAGCAAAGAGGCCGAACACAAACTGCGCAGCTACAGCTGGCCGGGCAACATCCGCGAACTGGAAAACGTCATTCATCACACCCTGCTGATCTGCCGCAACGGAGTGATCGAGCGCGATGACTTGCGCCTGTCGAACATGCGCATCGAGCGTCAGGACGACTACCACGCCAGCATCGACGACTCACCGGAAGCCTTGCTCGATCGGGCCTTTCAAAAGCTCTTTGAGCAACAGGCCGGCGCGCTGCACGAGAAAGTCGAAGATGCGTTGTTGAGGGCGGCTTATCGCTTCAGTCATTACAACCAGGTGCACACCGCCGCGCTTCTGGGATTAAGCCGCAATGTGACGCGCACGCGACTGATCAAGATCGGTGAACTGGCGGTGAATAAACGCCGTCCCACGGAAAACCTGCAGGGTGAGCGTTTAATGCAGTTGTCGATTTAGCCGATCAGTGTGCAGTGCAGCGCGCTGTCGTGGCTCAGGGCCGCGCCGGCTACTCGTCGGGCACTCGGTTGCGGTGAAGGGGTTGACCTATAGTTAATCGACCGGAAAACGGCGAAGGAACACCCTAACTCCACAACAAAACAGGGAGAACCGTCATGAGCGTCAAACCCATTCCAGAGGGCTATCACAGCATCACGCCTTATCTGGGCATTCAGAAAGCTGCCGAAGCCATCGACTTCTACAAGAAAGCCTTTGGCGCCACCGAAGTCATGCGCCTGGCCATGCCCGATGGCGGCATCGGGCATGCCGAACTGCGTATTGGCGACTGCCCGATCATGCTGGGCACACCCTGCGACCAGGGCCCTTTGAGCAACCCGGACAAGTCGCCGTCCGTGGGCCTGCATTTGTATGTGAACGATGTGGACAAGTCCTATAAACAGGCCATCGATGCCGGTGCCACGGTGGTGTCCGAGGTCAAGGATCAGTTTTATGGCGACCGTTCGGGGACGTTGAAGGACCCCTATGGGCATCTGTGGTTTTTGGCCACGCGCAAGGAGGATTTGACTCAGGAACAGATCGAACAGCGGGCTAAGGAGATGTTCAAGCAGGGTTGAGAGCTTCGGTAGGTGATCGGGCCCCCATCGCGGGCAAGCCCGCTCCCACAGGGTTTACGCAATCCTTGTGGGAGCGGGCTTGCCCGCGATGGGGCCATCACATTCGCCATCAATGTTGACCGTCAGACCGCGCCAGCAACCTGCCACCCCACAACGCAGAAACACGAAACATTTACTTTCATATCCCCTTTCGGGATTTCCGATGCTCATACGTCTTATTTAGATGCAGTCGGTCGCGTAGGCAAAAGCCACGACCGACTTTCATGGACCATAACGCTGGGAAGCCCGCAGCAGAGGTCCTCTCATCGAAACAAGACCTTTAATCATGTCGAAGAAATCCCGCTCAAAACTCTGGTTTCTGGTCCATAGCTGGCTGGCCCTGCCCATCTGGTTTTTTGTATTGATCGTCTGCGTGACCGGTACGCTGGCAGTGGTCAGCCAGGAAATCGTCTGGCTGGCCAACCCGCAAATGCGCGCCAGCCCGCCTTCGGATGACGCGCCACTGCTCAGCTATGACCAGATCATCGCCGCCATCAAGAAGGCCGAGCCCCAGACGCTGGTCGAGCGTATCAACCGTCCCGACGAGTCGCATTTCGCCCTGGACGTGAAGGTCAGTTACCCGGACGGACGCTCGGTGACGGTCTATGTAAACCCCTACAGCGGGGTGATTCAGGGCACCGCTCCACCCTTCAACTTCCAGGCCTTTACTCGCGCACTGCATGG
The DNA here is from genome assembly GCF_024168645.1 of Pseudomonas sp. GGS8. Lineage (NCBI taxonomy): Bacteria > Pseudomonadati > Pseudomonadota > Gammaproteobacteria > Pseudomonadales > Pseudomonadaceae > Pseudomonas > Pseudomonas sp. GGS8. Next base: position 6,580,380 of record NZ_JALJWF010000001.1, read on the forward strand.
CTGGTGGCTGGTGCCGTTCACCAATGGCTACAGCTGGGGCTGGTATCTGGTGTCGTTCCTCGGGTTGCCGATGCTGGCGTCGCTGGTGACGGGGCTGGTGGTCTACAAACGGTTCTGGAAAGGCTTCTTGCGACCGACCCTGCGCATTCGTCATGGCGCGCGGATTTTCTGGGGCGACTTTCATCGGCTCAGCGGCATCTGGTCGATCTGGTTCATTGCGGTGATTTCCGTCACCAGCACCTGGTTCATGTTTGAGGCAATCCTGTTCGATAACCACATTTCGATTTCCACCGCACCGGTCGCCCCCGTCGTCCCGCGTGAGAGCGTGCCACTCACCGTCGATGGCGCACCGGCACCGATGATCAGCCTGGAAAGCGCGATCCGCGAGGCCAAGGAACGCATTCCCGGCCTGGAAGACAGCTCTGTCAGCCTGCCCGCCAATGCCTATAGCCACCTTTCGGTGAGCGGACGCAGCGGGTACCCGTTGATCTACCAGAGCGCCGAGGTCAACCCTTACACCGGTGACATTTCCGCCATGCGCCTGCTGTCGGATCGTTCGGGTCTGGAGCTGGTGACCGAATCCATGCGTCCGCTGCACACCGGCGATTTCGGCGGTATCTGGATCAAACTGATCTGGTTCTTCTTCGGCCTGATCCTGAGCATGATGGTCCTCAGCGGCCTGTTGATCTGGACCAAACGCACCGCCCTGGCCACAGCCAACGCCCTCAAGCGCAGCAACACGCGTCCACGGGCAGCGGTGACCGCTCAGCCCGCCCCGGCCATGAGCCGCGAAGCCACCGAGGGCAGCCGATGAGCCAGGTCGCAGCAGAAAAGCCGCGCTCGCCGCTAAGCCGCTTCTGGCACACATGGCGCTTCCACATCAACGTGCTGCTGGTGCTGGTGCCGCTGGGGTTCATGCCCAAATACTTTGCCGACGCAGCGCTGTTTCGCGGAGACACCGGCCTGGGTGAGCGTGAAGTCGCTGAAGTTCAGGTCGGTCCCTGGAGCCTGCGCCTGGCTGAATTGCGCAATGCAGCCCCGGTATCCGATGGGCCGGCCGGCTACTTGAAGTTCTTCAATGCTGCGCTCTGCGACAGCTGTCGCGATCAGGTCAAGGCGACATACCTGCGCATTGGCAAACCGCGCAGCCTGCGCGCAGCCGGGGTGATTTTTTTCGGTACGCCCTACCACATGGGCGCCGCGTTGCCGGTACCCGAAAAGACCAAAAGCGACGCTGAGCTGTGGATCACCATGGAAGGTTGGGACGGCGCCATGCATCAAGCCTCCATTCCTCTGAGCCAGGCATCCCCGGCCACCATCGCATGGCTGAATAGACAAGGAGGCAAACCATGATCAGCGTTTTTCGCCCCGTTTTACTGGTGCTCAGCGCCGTCTTCAGCGCCAGCGCCCTGGCCCACAACCCGATGTGCGAATGCAAGGCCATCGACGCCGAACAGATCCGCTGCACCGGTGGTTTCTCCGACGGCAGCGGCGCACCGGGCGTGACCCTGGATGTGATCGGCTACGACGAAACCATTCTGCTGCCGGGCAAGCTCGACGCCGATTCGACCCTGACGTTCAAGAAACCCGGCGCCGAGTTCTACGTGCTGTTCGATGCCGGTCCCGGTCACGTGGTCGAGATCGACCAAGCCGACATCGAGGCGCCCTGAACATGAGCATGATCACGCCAACCACCCAAGTGGTGCGCCCGGCCGGTGCCGGCCATGAAACCCTCTATGTGTTGCTGTTGTGCCTGATGATTCTGGCGGTGGCCGGCTCGGTGGTCGCCTGGCGCGGCGAGTCCCGGGAGGTGAGCAACGTTGGCAGCCATCAACTGGATGCCCGTCGTGACTTGAGTGCATCCGAGCAAGGCATTTACGCAGACCTGCGGGTCACACTGGATGAAATCCATCTGTTGCGTCAGGAACAGCAAGCACTGCCCACACCCGCCACCCTCGCCGATGAAGGTTTCGCGCCGTTTGCCCAGGACGCCAGCTCCGTCAGCCGTGGCGGTCATGCCTGGCAGTTGCTGGACGCTAAGGCGTACTTCGGCCAGAGCCAGACACCCACCGTGGCCGGCTCGTTCCTGATGCGTTTGACCGCTGACGACGATGCGCCAGACGTCTGGCTCAATCGCGGCAAAGCCCTCACGCCCCCGACTGATCTGACTGACGCCGCGCTCGAAAGCGCCGGCTGGCAGCAGATCGTCGCGCAATTCGATGCCGGGGTCACCCGCCAGCATCGGCACTGAACCTTCGCCCTCCCCCCGAGAGAAGACCACTTTCCATGCCTAGCTCACCTCAACGTCCTTTTTTGCGCCTGCTGCTGATCGGCCTGCTTGCCTGTTTGCTGACGCCTCTGGCCAGTGCCGACGAAGCCAAGCGCCTGCGCATCGGCATCACCCTGCACCCTTATTACAGCTACGTGGCCAATATCGTCGGCGACAAGGCCGACGTGGTGCCGCTAATCCCGGCCGGTTTCAACCCGCACGCCTACGAACCCCGCGCCGAGGACATCAAACGCATCAGCGGGCTCGACGTGATCGTGCTCAACGGTGTGGGTCATGACGACTTCGCCGACCGCATGATCGCCGCCAGCGAAACCCCGAATATCAAAGTGATCGAAGCCAACGAAAACGTGCCCCTGCTGGCCGCCACCGGCGTCGCCGCTCGCGGTGCCGGCAAAGTGGTGAATCCGCACACGTTCCTGTCGATCAGCGCCTCGATTGCCCAGGTCAACAACATCGCCCGGGAACTGGGCAAGCTCGACCCGGCCAACGCCAAAACCTACACCCAGAATGCCCGCGCCTACGGCAAGCGCCTGCGGCAGATGCGCGCCGATGCCCTGGCCAGACTGACCCAGGCGCCGAACGCCGAGCTGCGCGTGGCCACGGTCCATGCCGCCTACGACTACCTGCTGCGTGAGTTCGGCCTGGAAGTCACCGCCGTGGTCGAGCCGGCCCATGGCATCGAACCCAGCCCCAGCCAGCTGAAAAAGACCATCGATCAACTGCGGGAACTGGACGTGAAAGTGATCTTCTCGGAGATGGATTTCCCATCCACTTACGTCGAGACCATCCAGCGCGAATCCGGGGTGAAGCTGTATCCGCTGTCGCACATTTCTTATGGCGAATACACCGCCGACAAGTACGAAAAAGAAATGACCGGCAACCTCAATACCGTGGTTCGGGCGATTCAGGAGTCAGGCGCATGACGGCTAAAGAAACCCTCCCGCAGGTTTCGGGACCGACGCTGGATTTCGCTGAAATCTGTCTGACCCTTGGCCGCACCACGATCCTCGACAAAGTGACCTTCGAGGTCCAGCCCGGCAGCGTACATGCCCTGGTCGGCCCCAACGGTGGCGGCAAGAGTTCGCTGATCAAGACCCTGCTCGGGCAGATGCCGCATCAGGGGCGCTTGAGCCTGCAATGGCCCGGCGAACCAGGGACCATTGGCTACGTGCCGCAAGCGTTGGAGTTTGATCGCGGCTTGCCGATGACGGTCGATGACTTCATGGCCGCCATGTGTCAGCGGCGCCCTGCGTTTCTCGGGTTGAGCAAGCATTACGCTGCGGCCATCGGCGTGGCGCTGGAACGGGTCGGTATGCAAGGCAAACGCAAACGGCGCATGGGCGCGCTGTCCGGCGGCGAGCGCCAACGCGTTTTGTTGGCCCAAGGGCTGATTCCGGCGCCACAGTTACTGGTGCTCGATGAACCGATGTCGGCGCTTGATGAGGCCGGCATCCAAGTGTTCGAACGGCTGCTGGGCGACTGGCGCCAGAGCGGCATCACCGTGCTGTGGATCGAGCATGACCTGGACGCCGTTGCACGTTTGGCGGATCGGGTCACCGGGCTCAATCGCCGAGTGTTGTTCGATGCCGCGCCGAAACAGGCACTGACCCCGGAGCGACTGCTGACCTTGTTCTCGACCCATCCCCGGAGCGCTGCCTGATGAGTTACGACGCCTTTCGTTTGATGGTCCAGGGTTGGGCCTCGTCGGGTTACCTGCCGGAAGCGCTGGCCTATGGCTTTGTGGTCAACGCCCTGCTCGCCGGATTACTGATCGGCCCGGTGCTGGGCGGTTTGGGCACGCTGGTGGTGGTCAAGCGCTTCGCGTTTTTCTCCGAGGCGGTGGGGCATGCGGCGTTGACTGGCGTGGCGATCGGCATTCTGCTCGGCGAACCCTACACCGGGCCTTACGGCAGCCTGTTCGGTTACTGCCTGCTGTTCGGGATTCTGCTGAACTACCTGCGCAACCGTACGGGACTGGCGCCGGATACATTGATCGGTGTGTTTCTGTCGGTGTCGTTGGCGCTGGGTGCCAGCCTGCTGCTGATTCTGGCGGGCAAGATCAACGTGCACATTCTGGAGAACGTACTGTTCGGCTCGGTGCTGACGGTCAACGGCAACGACCTGCTGGTGTTGGCCATCGTCGGCTCGCTGGTGATGGCACTGGCCCTGCCGCTGTACAACCGCATCATGCTCGCCAGTTTCAACCCGCAACTGGCGGCGGTACGCGGGGTGGCGGTGAAAACCCTGGATTACCTGTTCGTGATCCTGGTGACGCTGATCACGGTGGCAGCAGTGAAAGTCATCGGCGCGATTCTGGTCGGCGCCCTGTTGGTGATCCCTGCGGCGGCCGCGCGCTTGCTCAGCCAGTCGTTGAAGGGGTTCTTCTGGTGTTCGGTGCTGATTGCCACGGTGAGTACGCTGTGCGGCATTCTCGCGCCGATTGTGTTTGACCTGCCTATCCCCTCCGGTGCCGCGATCATTCTGGTGGCCGGTATCGCCTTCGCCCTGGCCGCGATCGCTCGCGGCATCGTCCCCAGTCTGAAAGGGAACCTCGGATAAATGTGTTTTTCTCTGCGTCAACTGACCCTGGCATTGACCTTCACATTGCCCCTGTGCGGCCTGGCCAATACTGGCTTTGCGGCGGACAGCGCCAAACCGCTGCACGTGCTGGCGTCCTTGCCGATCACCTATGGTCTGGGCGAAGTGTTGCTCAAAGGCACCGAAGTCAAACTGGAACGGGCCGCGCCGGACAATCTGCCCGGCAGCCGGCAGACCGCCTATTTCACTGGTCGTGGCGCTCCGGCGCTGGCCAAACTGGCGACCGGAGCCGATGCAGTGATTGGTCTGCGTTCGCTGTGGGCGGATGATCCGCTGTACCCGATATCCCGGCGCAGCAATATTCGTATCGTCGAAGTCGACGCCGCCCGCCCGGTGGACGGCGCCCTGCCCGGCATCGCCGTGCAACCGGACAACCCGGTTGATGGCTTGAACAGTCAGCAGTGGCTTTCCAGCAACAACATGGGGCGCATGGCGGATGTCATGGCGGCGGACCTGGTGCGCCTGGCGCCGGCGTCCAAACCGACCATCGAGGCCAACCTGGCGGCGCTTAAACAGCGCCTGCTCAAACTCAGTGCCGACAGCGAAGCGCGGCTGGCCAGTGCCGACAACCTGAGTGTGATGAGCCTGAGCGATCATTTCGGTTACCTGATCGGCGGCCTCAACCTGGAGCTGATCGGCCTCGATGCACGGCCGGATGCCCAGTGGACGCCTGAAGCGCTGAAGCAGTTGAGTGTGACGCTCAAGGACCATGACGTGGCGGTGGTGTTACATCATCGCCAGCCATCGGACGCGGTGAAAGCGGTGATTGCCGGGGCGGGTAGCCGGTTGGTGGTGTTGAGTGTCGATGCGGCGGATCCGGTGGCCGAGTTGGAAGGGAATGTGGATTTGGTGATCAAGGGATTGAGCGGGGTGTAACGTCAGTTGGACCGCGTTATCGTTCTTCGCGGGCAAGCCCGCTCCCACAGGGGGTTGTGCCACACCGTAGGTCCAATGTGGGAGCGGACTTGCCCGCGATGGCGATCTGACAGGCGACATATACCTCCGGGCCTGAAAAAGCCCGCTGACCTTACCGGTTCAGCGGGCTTTTCGTTCCCACGCTCTGCGCGGGAATGCAGCCAGAGACGCTCCGCGTCTCACTTGACAGCTCAGTGAGCCACGGCCGCCTGCTCTTCCATTTTCTGACGCAGGCTTAGCGGACGCATGTCGGTCCAGACCTCTTCGATGTAGGCCAGACAGTCCTTTTTCAGGCCGCTCTTGCCCACGGTGCGCCAGCCTTGTGGCACGGTTTTGTAGTCGGGCCAGATCGAGTATTGCTCTTCGTGGTTGACCACGACCTGAAAGAGGATGTCCTCACGGTCGAATACTGACGTCATGCTGTCTCTCCATCACTATCGGGTGGGCTGCACGCCGTGCGCAGCCGTTATGTAAAAAGAACGTTCGAGGCGCCGGAAAATTTAGAGGCTGGCGGTGGCCGCGACCATCGCCCTGCCGAAAATGTCGGCCACCCGATCGATTTCGGCGCCGGTGATCACCAGTGGCGGCAGAAAACGCACCACACCGCCGTGACGCCCTCCCAGCTCCAGGATCAACCCGCGCTTGAGGCATTCGCGCTGCACCAGCGGCGACAGACGACCGAAGATCGGTGGATGACCTTGAGCGTCCGGCGCACCCGTCGGATCGACCAGTTCGACACCCAGCATCAAGCCACGTCCACGAATGTCGCCCAGCTGCGGGAAGTCCCGCTGCAGGATGTGCAGGTGTTCGCTCAGGCGTTCACCCATGGCGGCGGCGTGCTCGCAAACATTGTGCTCGGTCAGGTAGCGCATCACTGCAGAGCCTGCGGCCATGGCCATCTGATTACCACGGAAGGTCCCGGCATGGGCGCCCGGCAGCCAGGTGTCGAGCCAGTCGCGATAGACCACCACCGCCAGCGGCAGACTACCGCCAATGGCCTTGGACATCACCACCACGTCCGGAATGATTCCGGCGTGCTCAAAGGCGAACATCTTGCCAGTGCGGGCAAAACCGCTCTGGATTTCATCGACGATCAGCGCCACGCCGGCCTTCTCGGTAATGCGCCGCAAACCGCGCAGCCAGTCGAGATCGGCCGGAATCACCCCGCCCTCGCCCTGCACCACCTCGACGATCACCGCAGCGGGCAATTGCACGCCTGCCTCTGGATCGTTCAGCAGGTTCTCCAGGTAATTCAGGTTGACCTGCACGCCCTGCGCGCCACCGAGCCCGAACGGGCAACGGTAATCGTAGGGGTACGGCATGAACTGCACGCCATTGCCGAGCAAGGCACCCAACGGTTTTTTCGGCCCCAGACTGCCCATCAGGCTCAGCGCGCCCTGACTCATGCCGTGGTAACCGCCCTGGAATGACAACACCGTGCTGCGCCCGGTGGCGGTGCGCACCAGTTTCAGCGCAGCTTCCACGGCGTCGGTGCCGGTCGGGCCACAAAACTGGATCTTCGCTTGCGCGGCCAACGCCGGCGGCAGCAGAGCGAACAGATCCTGGACAAACTGATCCTTGACCGGCGTGGTCAGGTCGAGGGTGTGCAGCGGCAGTTCATCGCTCAGCACCTGCTGGATCGCTTCGATCACCACCGGATGGTTGTGCCCCAGGGCCAGGGTTCCGGCACCGGCCAGGCAATCGATGAAACTGCGGCCTTCGACATCTTCCACATAAATGCCCTTGGCACGCTTGAGTGCCAGGGGAATGCGTCGCGGGTAGCTGCGGGCATTCGATTCCTGCTGGCTTTGACGGGCCAGCAGCGGCGATTCGTCGAACTGATAAAGCGTCTCGGCGGGCGTCGGGGCAATCCGGGCCGGCTGATCTTCGATAAGGCTGGTAGCGACTGACATCTCTCGACCCCTCAATACACTGTTGATAGTGACCAAAACTGCACACCGGGCAAATGCGCGTTCCGCTCACGGTGCGCACTTGCAGGTTTTCCTGTTCTGGAAACGCATCAGGACGTCAAGGATTTAGCCCCTCGCCCGGCTTTCTATGCAGGTGGCGACAGTGCCTTGTACATGGGAATAGCAAGGAGTCCCGCCACGCTGAAGGTTTCAGCGCAAGCCCGGTAACCCAAACGCCGATAGAACGCTTCGCCGGTTCGGGTGCTGTTGAGGCGCGCCTGAGGTAGCCCCTGAGCCATCAACCAGCTTTCGAGATCGTGCACCAAGGCTTGTCCGGCGCCTCGTCGAAACCATTCTGGCTGCACATAACAAAACGCGACCTTGCCGCTGATCGCCGCCATGGCGACACCAACCGGTTTGTCCTGTAACAGGGCGATATTCAGGTACAACCGCGGGTCGCCCAGCCAGGGCAGCACGTGTTCGATGGTTTTGTTGTGGGTCCAGGTGGCAACGGTTCGCGGGTCGTTACGGTGGTCGAGCGCACAGCCGACCCGAATGGTACGCTCGACGATCCGGCTGATGATGCCGGCATCGGCAGACGTTGCCTTGCAGATGTGTATCGATGCATCCATGGCGCTGTTACCTCAATCCATTGAGTCAAAGCTGCCGAGGACGATATCGCTGTGGGGATCGGGTGGCTAATGGAGAGACGTTACATTTGGTGTGTGACACAGAAACAGTGTGGGAGCGGGCTTGCCCGCGATGAGGCCATAACATCCAACATCTATGTTGACTGTTATACCGCCATCGCGGGCAAGCCCGCTCCCGCAGGGTTTTGTGTTGTTGGTTAGACCGGTTGCAACGGCATCGTCAATTCAACCCGCAACCCATCTGGCCGGCTGTCGAAATGCAACGTGCAGCCGCAGCGCTGGACGATGGCCTGGACAATCGCCAGGCCGAGGCCGCAACCGGTGCTCTGGCCGTTGCGCCAGAAGCGCTGGGTCAGGTGTTGCAAATCGTCTTTGGCAATTCCCGGGCCGTGGTCGCGGACCAGAAAGCGCACACGATTGCCATTGGTTTCCAGGCTCAACTCCACCGCGCCATCGCCCGGCGTATGGCGCAGGGCGTTGTCGAGCAAATTGCGCAATGCAGCAATCGATAGTACGGCGGGCATTTGCAACGGCGCATCGGAGAATTTGGCCGGCACCTGAAACTTGATTCGCTGACGATCGCCGCTGGCCGCATCCTGAATCGCCAGTTTCGCCACCTGCTCGGCGCTGCACTGCACGCCATCATCGAACGACAGGCTGCCCTCGACACGCGCCAGCAGCAGCAATTGTTCAAGGGTACGGTGCAGACGGTCCGCGCCCTCTTCGGCCCGGGCCAGCGACTGATCCCGAGCGGCACCGTCGGTCATGCGTGCCACTTGCAGATGGGTTTTGATCGCGGTCAGCGGGCTACGCAATTCGTGCGCAGCATCACCGGTCAGGCGCCGTTCGCGTTCGATGGTCTTGCCGATGCGCTGGAACAACTGATTCTGGGTTTCCAGCAGCGGTTGCAATTCGCTGGGCAACGGCTGGATCTGCAATGGCTCCAGAGAATCGGCGCTGCGTCGCATCAACGCATCGCGCATCCGATTGAGCGGTGCCAGCCCCTGACCGATGCCGAGCCACAACAGACACAGGCAGCCAAGCAGCGCCACGCCGACCGGCACCGAAGCCGCCAGCAGAATGGACATGTTCAGCGCTTCGCGCTCGATCTGCCGGTCAGCGGTAGTGATGCGCACATCGCCCCGCGCCAGGGTGAAGCTGCGCCATGGCGCGCCGTCGATGATCTGATCGTGGAAGCCCATTTTTTCGGCTTCCAGCGTTTGCTCGGGATTGCTGTGGCTGCGAGCCAGAATCTCGCCGCGCAACGAGCTGACCTGACAGGCCATGCCGCCGGGGATATTCAGCTGTTCAGCGCTGAAATGGGTGCCCTCGCCTTTGCTCGGCAACGCCGGCAGTTGCTCCAGTAGCCCGGCGACCATCCGCGCCGAGGCAACCAGCCGCTGGTCGAGGGAAAACATCATCTGGTTGCGCAGATCGCTGAGCATCCAGGCTGCCGCCAAGGCCCAGATCAGCGCGAATGCAGCGCCGAGGGTCAGGCTCAGGCGCAGACGCAGGCTCATCACTTCGATTGCTCCCCGCCATCGGCCGGCCCCAGGCGATAACCCAGGCCGCGTACGGTTTCGACGATGCCGTTGCCGAGTTTACGCCGCAGGTGATGGATATGGACGTTAAGGGCGTTGCTTTCCAGCTCATCGTTGAAGCCGTAGACGCAGTCTTTCAGTTGCTCGGTTGAGAGTACGCGACCCCGGTTGTGCAGCAAGGCTTGCAACAGCGATTGTTCACGGCGCGAAAGATCCACCGGCTGGCCGCCGAGCAGGGTTTCGCGGCTGCTCGGATCGTAAGTCAAACGACCGTGCTCGATCAGATTCACGCTGCGCCCCGCCACTCGTCGCAGCAAGGTGTGCAGGCGCGCAGCCAGTTCACGCAGGTCGAACGGTTTGAGCAGGTAGTCGTCGGCACCGGCTTGCAAGCCGTCGACCCGGTCGGTGACCGAATCCCGGGCGGTGAGAATCAGCACCGGGATTTCCAGGCCATGCTGGCGTAACTGCTGCAACAGCTTGAGGCCGTCTTCATCGGGCAGGCCGAGATCGAGCACCATGACGTCGAACTCCGCGACTTTGAGCATCGCTCGAGCCTTTGAGGCAGACGCAACGTGCTCAACCGTCAGACCCTGGGCGGTCAGGCCGGCAACAATACCACTGGCGATCAGCTCATCGTCTTCGCAAACCAGTACGTGCATGGGAGCTCCGTGAGCCAAAAACGCGAGTTAAACAGAGGAAGATTAAGCCGCAATTATGGCAAGCATCATCACTGACGAGAAGCAGGTCGCGAGTATCGCTCCTTTCAGAAACGCGTCAACCCATTGACTGAGGAATCGCACATTGTCGTGTTGAATCATTCAGCCGAAACAAAATGCCTTATAAATCGAATTTAACACCTCACCACTTAAAGCTAGTCTAGCCCCGCAACTAACCAACCCATATTCATTAAAAGGACTTAATTAATGCCGCAATTAAAAAACTTTGTCGCCGTCGACTGGCGCTCGGGCCCGGATCGCATTTTTTTCTTCTTCAAGAACACCAATACCTACTCTCGGTTTAACATTGGCGACAATGAAGTACCGGCAGGATATCCGACTTCTGTCGCCGGCAGGTGGGACACTATTGACCAAATTGAAGAGTTACGCTTTGGCTTCACGACTACTTCGATAGGTTGGGGTACTGGCACCGACGAGGATATTGCATGGTTGTTCTATACTAAAGACGGCACCCCCATGGTGTGCAAATACGATCAGGATACCGACAAGGTCGCCAATGTTTCCAAGGTGGCCAGTTCAATCTGGGCCCCGATCCTCCCGTACTTCAACAAAATAGTTGCCGGAACATGGTGGCAAATCACCGGACACCCGAAGTTATTTAAATTCCTTCTGAATGACGGATACTATCTAAACTTCGATTACCGCAAACAAAAGCTGACTCACGAAGCCATTACTTACAACACGATGCCTGGGCTGGAGCACTATAAAGACCGAATCATCACAGCCGCACAAAACGACCGAACTTTCGCAGACAGCTACTGGTATATCTTTCTGACCAACAACCAGTACTTGATTTACAACATCCAGCAAAACCGGCTGATCCAAGGTGCGACCACCATCACTCACTCAAACTGGCCCGGGCTGTTGCGCGACTGAATGCCGACAGAGATCCGAAACATTGGAGTGAAGACTCATCCTGTCGACGTACAAACGGGAGGTGGTTAATCATTGGTTAATCGCCGCTCGCCACTGTGCACCTCACTTGCACAGGGACGGGGTTTCATTCATGCGTCATTTTTTTCTGTTGTTGACTCTGTTGATGTCGGCCCTGGCTCAGGCCGCCAATAATCCTTTTGACACCAAACCTGAGTTTCTGCCGGTCGACAAGGCGTTCACTCTCGCCTCCGAACGTCTGGAATCCGGTGAGACCCAGCTGTTCTGGCAAATTGCCGACGGCTATTACCTGTATCAAAAGCGTTTGAAGTTGGACGGGCTCGCCATAGAAAACACTCCGGCATTGCCCGAAGGCGAGTCCCACAGTGACGAGTTTTTCGGCGAGCAACCGGTCTATCGCCAGGGACTGGAGTTGAAAATTCCGGCGACGGCCAGCGGCCAGATCAAGGTCGGTTACCAGGGCTGCGCCGACGCGGGTTTGTGTTACCCGCCGCAGACCCGGGTCATCGACCTCGGTGGCAACGCGACAGCGGCGATGAGCGGCGAAGCACCGGATCAAGCCTTGGCCAGCAACCTGCAGCAGCGGGCGCCAGGCTGGAGTCTGCTGGTATTTTTCGGCCTTGGCCTGCTGCTGGCGTTCACGCCTTGTTCGCTGCCGATGCTGCCGATCCTCGCCGGAATGATTGTCGGCAGCGGCGCCACGCCGCGACGAGGCTTCGTGCTGGCCAGCAGCTATGTGATTTGCATGGCGCTGGTGTACGCAGCGATGGGGGTAGTAGCGGTTTTGTTGGGGGCAAACCTTCAGGCATGGCTGCAGAACCCGTGGCTGCTCGGTGCTTTTGCAGCAGTGTTTGTGGTGCTGGCGCTGCCGATGTTCGGGTTCTTCGAGCTGCAATTGCCAGTGGCGCTTCGTGACCGGCTGGAACATGCTTCGCGCAGCCGCAGCGGTGGCAGTTTGATCGGTGCCGGTGTACTCGGGGCGTTATCCGGCCTGTTGGTTGGCCCGTGCATGACCGCGCCGCTGGCGGGCGCCCTGCTCTACATTGCGCAAAGCGGCAATGCGCTGCACGGCGGGCTGATTCTATTCACCATGGGCATTGGCATTGGCGTGCCGCTGTTGCTGCTGGTGACCGTTGGCAATCGCTTCCTGCCCAAACCCGGCGCGTGGATGAACCTGCTCAAGGGCGTGTTCGGCTTCCTGTTCCTCGCCACGGCTTTGCTGATGCTGCGTCCGGTGCTGGATGAATCGCTATGGCTCGGTTTGTGCGGTGCCTTGCTGTTGATCGCCGCCTACAGCGCCTGGAAGCAGTCGCAAGGGTTTGGCCGAGTTACCCACCTGTTCGGCGCCAGTTCGCTGCTGTTGGGTCTATGGGGCAGTCTGTTGGTGATCGGTGCGGCGGGGGGCAGTGATGATCCGTATCAGCCGTTGCAGGTGTACAGCGCCGGCCGTACCGGCGCTGTCGCACCGAGCGCTCATGATGCATTCACTACGATCAAGGAGCCCGCTGCCTTGCAACGTGAGCTCGACGCAGCCAAGGCTCAAGGCCAGTGGGTGCTGCTGGACTACTACGCCGACTGGTGCGTGTCGTGCAAAGTCATGGAAAAACAGGTCTTCGGCAAACCCCAGGTGCTGGAGGCGCTCAGCGATGTGCGCTTGCTACGGCTGGACGTCACCGCCGACAATGCCGCCAGCCGTGAACTGCTCGGCCGTTATAAAGTGCCGGGGCCACCCAGCCTGTTGTGGCTTGGCACCGACGGCATCGAGCGCCGCAGCCAGCGCATCACCGGCGAGGTCGATGCCGACTCTTTCCTGCAACGCTGGACCACCACCCGAGATGCTCGTTAATGCTGACCTTTACCCTCGGCACCTTTGCCATCGCGCTTAACCATTTGCTGCTGATCAGTGCCCTGGCGCTGGCGACGTTTGTCGGCTGGCGGGTGGCCAAGCGTGGCGGCGAGAACCCGGAATCGGTGCTGTTCAGCCTGTTTCTGCTGGGCATGCTGGCGGCCAGGGTCGGCTTCGTGGTCGCCTACTGGGCGCAGTATCGCAACGATCCGTGGCAGATCATCGACCTGCGCGACGGCGGTTTTCTCGCCTGGCCGGGGGTGGTGGTGCTCTTGCTGGCTGCGTTGTACCGAGGCTGGCGTCGACCGGGCCTGCGTCGGCCGCTGGGCTTCGGCGTAGCCAGCGGTTTGGCATTCTGGCTGCTGGCGACGCTCTCGCTAAGTATTTACGAACAAGGCACGCGCCTGCCGCAAATCACCCTGCGCAATGCCGCTGGCCAGACCATACAACTCAGCGACTACCAGGGCGGCCCGTTGGTCATCAACCTCTGGGCCACCTGGTGCCCGCCGTGCCGCCGGGAAATGCCGGTGCTGGAAAACGCCCAGCAACAGCGCCCGGACCTGACCTTCCTGTTCGTCAACCAGACCGAAAGCATGCAGAGCGTCGCCACCTTCCTTGAAACCCAGGGCCTGAGCCTGACCAACGTGCTGTTCGATGGCAGCGGTCGATTGAGTCAGGCCGTGGGTTCCATGGCATTGCCGACTACGCTGTTCTACAGCCCTGACGGATATCTGCTGGGAAGTCATCTGGGCGAACTCTCTGAAGCCAGCCTGGCCCGCGCCCTGGAAAGCTTCGACACCCCGAACCCGGCCACCTCGGCCACGCCTTCAAGGAAATTGCCATGCTCAGCCTCCGCCACCTGCTGACACTGACCCTGGGTGCTGCCCTGCTGCATTTGCCGTCGGTACAGGCCGAAGAACTGCCTGACGCGATCAAGAAGATCGAAGCCAAGGGCGCCAAAATCGTCGGCACCTTCGACGCGCCCGATGGCCTGCGCGGTTACGCGGCGCAGTACCAGAACCGCGGCATGACGCTGTACCTGACCCCGGACGGCAAACACGTGCTGCTCGGCAATCTGTACGACGCCGACGGCAATGACCTGAGCAGCGCGCCGTTGCAGAAACTGGTCTACGCGCCGATGGCCAAGGAAGTCTGGGGCAAGATGGAAGCGAGCAGCTGGATCGGTGACGGCAATAAAGACGCACCGCGGGTCGTCTACCTGTTCAGCGACCCGAATTGCCCGTATTGCAACATGTTCTGGGAACAGGCACGGCCGTGGGTCCAGGCCGGCAAGGTGCAGCTGCGGCACATCATGGTCGGCATCATTCGCGAAGACAGCCCCGGCAAATCCGCCGCGCTGCTGGCCGCCAAGGACCCGCAGAAAGCCCTGGAAGAACACGAAAAATCCGGCAAGGGCAGTTCGCTCAAGGCATTGAAAGACGTGCCACCGGCGGTTCAGGCGAAACTGGCGGCGAACATGAAGTTGATGGAAGACCTGGAATTGGCCGCCACCCCGGCGATTTTCTACATGGATGACAAGGGCCAGCTGCAACAACAGCAAGGTGCGCCGTCGCCGGACAAGTTGCTGAAGATTCTCGGACCGAAGTAAGTCATTCAGCCGTCGGATTTGTAGTGACGGCGATAACGCCATCGCGGGCAAGCCCGCTCCCACAGGAGGTCGTATAACCCTGTGGGAGCGGGCTTGCCCGCGATGGCGTCTGTATGACCGACTAATTTCTCTGGGCTAGAAATGCCAGCAACGCCTCACTCACAAACTGCGGATTCTCCAGATTGGAGATATGCCCCGCCTCCGGCACCAGCACATACGGACAACCGATCAACTCGGCCATCTCTCTGGTTTCCGACGGCGGCCGCGGTTTGTCCTGGTCGCCGCACATCAACAGCGTAGTTTCAGGGTTCAGCTGAGGCAGGCGCGGCAATAGATCATCACGCCCAAAGGTAATTCGCCCCATCGGCACAATGCTTTCACGCAGACGGTCGGCTGGCAGCGCCGCCAGTTTGGCGTGGAATTCCTGATACAGCGCCGACTGCGGATCGATGCCCGGCCGGAAGAAGATCGGCACAATAATGTCGAGCAGTTGCGGCGAGATTTCACCGCTGTCTTCGATCTGCTTGAACAGCGAAAAATAGTATTGGCGGGTCGGTTCCGGTTCAACACCGACGTAGGTGTCCATCAGCACCAGCCCGTTGAGCCGCTGCGGCGCCGACAGCGCCAGGCGAACGCCCCACATGCCACCGACTGAAAGACCGACCAGCGTGACGCGATCGATGCCCAGGTGATCGAGCAATGCCAGTGCCTGACGCGCCACGTCATTCAGCGACGTCATGCCCTCGGGCATCCGCCCGGATTCACCATGGCCCCACAGGTCCAGGGCAATGACCCGATAGTGCTGCGACAGGGCCACAATCTGCGGTGCCCACATGGCTTGGTCCCACAGGTAACTGCCGGCCAGCAATACCGCCGGGCCTGTGCCTTGATCTATGTAGTGAAGCGCTTGTCCATCAACCGTTACGAAGGGCATCGATTGTCTCCCTGTTGAAGTCGGATCCATTAAAAACCACGGGAAGCCTGAGCCGGCAAGACGCGGCAGTCAACGCGCAAATCGGCGAAAACTTCAATGACGCCTTCGCGCTAAAGAATCAAAGCCCCTCCAGTTCCGCCATCAGGTCATTCAACCGATCCACCTTCTCTTCGGTAATGTCGCTCGCCGCCAACCCATCGATGTACCCGGCCAACTCCGCCACCGTGCTGCACTCGAACATCACCCGCAGCGGAACATTGCGTTGCAGGGCTTTTTGTACCCGCGAGGCGATCTGCGTGGCCAGCAGCGAATGCCCGCCGAGCTCGAAGAAGTTGTCGCGCACGCCGACCTTCTCGACCTTCAACACTTGGGCCCAGATATCCGCCAGGGTTTGCTCCAGCTCATTGCCCGGCGCCTGATAGTCCTGGCTCTGCAACTGGCCGATCTCCAGTGCCGGCAAGGCCTTGCGATCGAGTTTGCCGTTGGCGTTGAGCGGCATCTTGTCGAGCCACACCCAGTGCAGCGGCACCATGTATTCCGGCAACGCGGCACGCAGACGCTGCTTGATCCGCTCCAGGCGTTCGCTTGGATTCAATGCCGAATCCGCTGCCACCAGATAGCCGACCAGATGCTTGCCGTTGACGCCCTCCTGCACCCCGACCGCCGCGTCGCGGACTTCCGGCTGTTCATGCAGACGCGCTTCGATTTCGCCCAGTTCGATGCGGTATCCGCGAATTTTCACCTGATGGTCGATACGCCCGACGTATTCCAGCACGCCATCACTGCGCCGCCGGGCCAGGTCGCCGGTGCGATACAGGCGATCCCCTGGCGCACCGAACGGGTTCGGCACAAACACCTGCGCCGTGCGCAACGGATCGCTCACATAACCGCGACCGACCCCGGTGCCGGCCACGCACAACTCACCCACCGCCCCCAACGGCACCAGCTCCAGCGCGCCATCGAGCAGGTACAAACGGTTGTTGTCGGTCGGCGTACCGATCGGCAGATAACTGCCGCGGGTCGAGGCCAGGTCGACGCGGAAGAACGCCACATCATCCGAGCATTCCGCCGGGCCATAGGCGTTCACCAAACCGATCTCCGGGTAACGCAGCAACCATTGATGCGCCAGTTCCGGCGGCATCGCTTCACCGGTCGGCAACATCCAGCGCAGGCCATCGAGGCTCATGCAGTCCTGGGCGAGCATGCCCTGAATCAGCGACGGCACACTTTCCAGCACGCTAATGCCCTGACTCCGGACGTGAGCCAGCAAGCCTTGAGGATCATGGGCGATGCTGTTCGGCACGATGTCTACCCGAGCACCGAACAACGGCGCCGCGAGGAACTGCCAGACCGAAATATCGAAGCTTTGCGAAGCGGTCTGGGCGATCACATCGGCGTCGCTCAGCTTCAGGTAAGGCACCTTGCTCAACTGGTTATTGAGCATGCCGCGCTGCTCGACCATCACGCCCTTCGGCAGGCCAGTGGAGCCCGAGGTGTAGATCACGTAGGCGAGGTTGTCCGGGCCGCTGTAAATACCCGGATTGGCCACCGAAACGTCGCTCGCCTGCACGTCTTCCCAGACCAGCAATCGAGGCCGGTTGGCACAACCGAATTCCTCCAGCAGCGCGACGGCTTGTTCACTGCACGCCCGAGTGCAAACCAGCAACGGCGTGCGGCTCAGGTCAATGATCCGACTCAGACGCTGACTCGGCAGGCCCGGGTCCAGCGGCAGGTAACCGGCACCGGCCTTGAAGCTGCCGATGATCATGCCCAACAGATCGAGGTTACGTTCGGCGAGCAGCGCCACCGGTTGATCCAGTCCGACGCCGGCTGCAATCAGCGCATGACCGAGACGGTTGCTGCGTTGGTTCAGCTCGACATAGCAGAGTTGCTGATCGAGACAACTGGCGGCAATCCGCTGCGGATGCCGGGCAACCTGCGCTTCGAACAATGAGACATAGCTCTGCTCCAGCGGATAGTCGTGTTGGCTCTGGTTGCAGCCGTGGATCAGGAAGTCCTGTTCCTCTGCGCCCAACAGCGGCAGGTCGGCCATGTCGCCATGGAAGCCTTCGACCAGCGCCAGCAACAGGCGCTTGAACTCACCGAGCATGCGCTCGACGGTAGATTCGTCGAAGTAACGCTGGTCGTAGGACAGGTGCAAACCCAGGTCATCCCCCGGATAGCAGACCGCCGTCAACGGGAAGTTGGTGTGGGTGCGGCCCGAATCCGAAGTGGCATTGAGGCTTTGCGCACGGTCCAGCACCGAGACTTCCACCGGGGCGTTTTCGAACACGAACAGGCTGTCGAACAGCGGTTGGCCTTTCGGCAGTTCGCTGTTTTCCTGGATGCTCACCAACGGCAGGTACTCGTATTCGCGCAGCTGCATGTTGCTGTCGAGCAAACCGCTGAGCCACTGACGAACGCTGCAACGCTGATCGTCCTCGGGCATTTTCACCCGCAGGGCGATACTGTTGATGAACAGCCCGACGGTGCGCTGCATCTCTGGCATCTCCACCGGACGCCCGGCCACCGTGACGCCGAACAGCACGTCGCGATCACCGCTCAGGCGGCGCAGCACCAGCGCCCACGCCGCCTGGGCGAAGGTGTTGATGGTCAACTGATGAGCTTGGGCCAGTTCGCGCAATTGCGCACCGTCACGGGCATCAAGCCTTGTGTAACGGTCGCCGACGATCATGCCGCCGCTGTCCCCGGCGTGTTCACGCAGGAACGGTCGGTCGCTCGGAATCGGTGTGGTGCGCTCGAAACCTTGCAGGTTCTGCCGCCACCACTGTCGCGCCTCGGCCAGGCTCTGGCGTTGCAGCCAGCCGATGTAATCGCGATAACGCGGTGGCACGGCCAGTTGTGCTTCGCGACCTTCGCCAAGGGCGGTGTAAATCTCGAAGAAATCATTCATCAACAACGAACGACACCAGGCATCGATGAGGATGTGGTGGTTGCTCATCATGAACCAGTAGCGCGCCGCGCCCACGCGGATCAAGCGCAGATGGAACGGTGCCTGGTTGAGCAGATCGAACCCGGCCTCGCGCTCGCTTTTCAGCAGCGCCTGCAACTTCGGCTCTTGCTCGGTTTCGGCAACCGCGCTCCAGTCCAGATACTTGATCGGCGTGCTGCCCGGTTTGTGGATCACTTGCAGCATGTCTTCGCCGACGTTCCAGCAGAACGAGGCGCGCAGGGCTTCGTGACGGGCGATCACCGCTTGCCAGGCTTGGGCGAAGCGCGCGGGGTCGAGCTCGCTGTTGATGCGGTAGCGGTCCTGCATGTAATAGAGGCCGGTGCCCGGTTCGAGCAAGGTGTGCAGCAACATGCCTTCCTGCATCGGGGTCAGCGGGTAGACGTCTTCGATCATCGCCGCCGGGACTGGCAATGCGTCGAGTTGCGGCTGAGTCAGTCGGGCCAGCGGAAAATCCGATGGCGTCAGGCCGCCCGCGTGGTCGCTCAGGCAGTGCTGAATCAGGCTGTGTAATTCGCCCAGGTACGCCTGCGCCAGGTCGGTGATGGTTTGCGGGTCGTGGCGTTCGGCGCTGAAGGTCCAGCGCAGCACCAGCTCACCGCCGTACACCTGACTGTCGACGCTCAGCTCGTTAGGCAGCGGCGCATGCGGATCATGGGCCGCGCCGACCGGCCCATCGAGCGGACGGAACAGCGCATCGCTGCCAAAGCTCTGGTCGAACTGGCCAAGGTAGTTGAAGGTGATCGGCGCCACCGGCAGCGCGGCCATGGTTTGCCGACACAAGTCATCGGCCAGGTAACGCAGCACGCCATACCCCAGGCCTTTATGCGGCACCGCGCGCAGTTGCTCCTTGATCGCCTTGATCGACGCCCCCTGCTCATTCGCCGGTGTGAGGCGCAGCGGATACGCGCTGGTGAACCAGCCGACGGTACGGGTCAGGTCGATCTCGTCGAACAGGGTTTCGCGGCCGTGGCCTTCGAGTTGAATCAATGCCGATTCATCACCGCTCCAGCGGCACAACACACGGGCCAACGCGGTCAGCAGCAAATCGTTGACCTGAGTGCGATAGGCCGTCGGCGCCTGTTGCAACAGTTGACGGGTGCGCTCGCTGTCGAGGCGCACGCTGACGGTTTGTGCGTGACGATTCTGCTGCCCGCCCTGAGGCCGATCACACGGCAATTCAGCGCTTGGGCCGGCCAGTTGCGCCTGCCACCAGCTTAATTCCTCACGCAGGGATTCGCTGCCGGCATAAGCCTGCAACCGTGCGGTCCAGTCCTTGAAGCCGCTGGTTTTCGTCGGCAATTTTACCGACTGCCGGGACTCGAGTTGCCGATAGACCGTTTGCAGATCGTCCAGCAGCACCCGCCACGACACCCCGTCCACCACCAGGTGGTGAATGGCAATGAACAGCCGTTGCTGCCCCTCGGGATCATCGACCAGCAGCGCCCGCATCAGCGGCCCTTGCTCAAGGTCGAGGCTGCGCTGGGCCTCGGCGAACAGCACCGCGCTTTTGTCCATTGTCGGCACTTGCACTTGCCACAGCACGGCGGCGTCGGAAACGGCCTGATGCTCGGCTTGCCAACAGCCGGCGACCTCAGTGAAACGCAGGCGCAAAGCGTCGTGCTGCTCGATCACCGCCAACAGCGCTTGCTCCAGGCGATGCGGTTCCAGCGCTCCGGTCGGTTCCAGCAGCAATGCCTGGTTCCAGTGCTGACGCTGCGGGATTTCAGTGTCGAAAAACCAGTGTTGAATCGGCGTCAGACGCGATTCCCCCGTGAGCAAACCTTGCTCGGCGATGACTTGCTCGGTACGAGTCGCCACCGCAGCCAGGGTCTGCACGGTCTGGTGCTGGAACAGGTCGCGCGGGCTGAAGTGAATGCCCTGCTGCCGCGCACGGCTGACCACCTGGATCGACAGAATCGAATCGCCGCCCAGCTCAAAGAAGTTGTCGTTGAGGCCTACCTGCCGCACGTTCAGCACTTCGCACCAGATGCCGGCCAGGGTCAGCTCAAGTTCGTTGCGCGGCGCCACGTATTGCTGACGATTCAACTCCGGATCCGGTGCCGGCAGTGCGCGGCGGTCGAGTTTGCCGTTGGCGGTCAGCGGCATGCTGGCCAGCAGGATCAGGTGCGTGGGCACCATGTAGTCCGGCAGTTGGGCCTTCAAGTGAGCCTTGAGGGTTTCGCGCAGTGCAGTTTGTTGCGCTTCATCCTGCTCGGCCACGTCTGTAACCAGATAGCCCACCAGTTGCTTGCCGCTCGGCGCATCGAGCGCCAGCACGACCGCTTCACGGATCGATTCATGTTCCAGCAGACGGGTTTCGATCTCGCCCAGTTCGATGCGGAAACCACGGATCTTCACTTGATGGTCGATGCGGCCGAGGTACTCGACCAGGCCATCGGCGCGCTGACGGACAAGGTCGCCGGTGCGGTACAAGCGTCCGCCGTTCGCGGCAAAAGGATCGGCGACAAACCGTTCGGCGGTCATCCCCGGACGCTGGTGATAACCCTGCGCCAGACCGGCGCCGCCGACATACAACTCGCCGGTCGCGCCTTGTGGCAGCAACGCCAGATCGGCGTCGAGAATGTACGCCACGCGCGCGCCAATTACGCTGCCGATCGGCACGCTGCCCAGCCCTTCTTCCAATTGCTCGGGCGCCAGGCTGGCGAGCGGCATGACCACGGTTTCGGTCGGGCCGTACGCGTTGAAAAACAGGCTCGGCTTGAATGCCGCGCGAATCCGCTGCAAGTGTTCGCCAGTCAGGGCTTCGCCACCGGTGATGCACATGCGCACCGGCAGGGTTTCGCCCTGGGTCGCCAGCCATTGCGCCAACTGGCTGCCGTAGCTTGGGGTGAAGCCGAGGATGTTGATGTTGTGGCGACGAATCAGCCCGCAGATTTCCTGCGCATCCCACTGGCCTTGAGCGCGAAGGACCACCTGCGCACCGCTCAATAGGGGCACCAGCAGACGCTCGGTCGCGGCATCGAAGTTGATCGAATAGAAGTGCAACTCGCAGTCATCGGGGCGCATGCCAAAACGCTCGATCACCGCACGGCAATGCATGGCGATTTCACCGTGGGACACCACCACACCTTTCGGTTTACCAGTGGAGCCCGAGGTGTAAATCAGGTACGCCTGATGCTGCGGCAAGCTGATAAACGGCAGTTCGCTGGCCGGGTAATTGGCCAGGTCCGCGGCATCGTCTTCCAGGCACCAACGACCGACGCTGGCCGGCAATTCACCGAGCACCGCGAACATCGCCGCATCGCTGAGCAGCAAACCGATACCGCTGTCTTCGATCATGTAGTGCAGGCGATCCAGCGGGTATTCCGGGTCCAGCGGCACATAGGCGCCACCCGCCTTGAGGATCGCCAGCAAACCGACAACCATCTCCAGCGAACGCGCCAGCATAAGGCCGACCCGCACCTGCGGCCCGACACCACGCTCACGCAGCATCCAGGCCAGACGATTGGCGCGGCTGTCGAGCTCGGCGTAACTCAGGGTTTGCCCGGCAAAGGTCAGCGCCGGCGCGTCCTTGCGCACCCGCGCCTGTTCGGCGAACAGCTGATGAATGCACTGGTCGAGGCGATGTTCTCCCGACTCGATGCCGAGGCTGTCGAGCAGGTTTTGCTGTTCGCTGGCGTCGAGCAACGGCAGTTCACTCAAGCGCTGTTGCGGATCGGCCAGCAACGCTTCCAGCAGATTGCGCCAGTGCCCGGCCATGCGCGCGATGCGCGGCTCGTCGAACAAATCGGTGCTGTAAGTCAGGCAGCAACCGAGGCGATGGTCGAGGTCGGTGACTTCCAGGTTGAGGTCGAACTTGGTCGCCCGCGCATCGTTGGCCAGGTACTCGACGGTCATTCCGGCCAAGGTGCGGCGCTGCTGGAATTCCCAGCGCTGCACGTTGCACATCACTTGGAATAGCGGGTTGTAAGCGGCGCTGCGCGGAGGCTGCAAGGCTTCGACCAAGTGATCGAACGGCAGGTCCTGATGGGACTGGCCTTCGATCACCGTGTGGCGAACCTGCTCGAACAACTCGCCGACGGACATCTGCCCGTCGAGCTGGCAACGCAGCACTTGGGTGTTGAGGAACGCGCCGATCAGCCCTTCGCTTTCCGGGCGAATGCGGTTGGCCACCGGCGCACCGATGCGCAAATCGCTCTGGCCGCTGTAGCGGTAAAGCAGCGCCGCCAGCGCGGCAGTCATGGTCATGAACAGGGTCAGACCGTTGTCTGCGTTGAAAGCACAAACCCGCGCCGCGAGGTCATCGCTGAGGTCGAAACGGAACAGTTCGCCCTGATGGCTTTGCACCGGCGGGCGCGGACGATCGGCGGGCAATTCCAGTAGCGGATGTTCACGGCCCAGTTGTGCGGTCCAGTAATCGAGCTGGCGCTGACGCTCGCCGGACTCCAGCCACTGACGCTGCCACACACTGTAATCCAGATACTGCACCGGCAGCGGTTGCAGCGGTGATTCGCGGTCATCGACGAACGCTTCGTAGAGCGTACTGAGTTCCCGGGCGAAGATATCCATCGCCCAGCCTTCGGTGACGATGTGGTGCAGGGTCAGCACCAGGTAATGTTCCTGCTCGGCGGTCTTGACCAGGCAGGCGCGCAGCAGCGGTCCGGCTTCCAGATCGAAAGGCTTGTGCGCCTCGCTGTCGGCCAGTTGCTGGGCGCGCTGCTCACGGGTATCGGCCGCCAGCGCGGAGAAATCCTTCCAGTCCATGCGCATACCGGTGTCCGGATGCACCTGTTGCCGGGCCACGCCGTCGACACTCGGGAACGTCGTGCGCAGGGTTTCGTGGCGCATGATCAGCGCTTGCAGTGCCGCTTCGAAACGCCCGACATCCAGCACCCCGCGCAACCGCGCCATGCCGCCGACGTTGTAGGCCGGGCTGTCCGGTTCCATCTGCCACAGGAACCACATGCGCTGCTGGGAATAGGACAACGGCACCGGTTGGCTACGGTCGACCTTCTCGATCGGTGGCTGCCGGTTGGTTTTGCCGCTGGCCTGGATCAAGCGAACCTGTTCGGCGAATGCACCCAGTTCACTGTTTTCGAACAGCGCCCGCAGCGGTAACTCGACGTCACAGGCCTGGCGGGTGCGGGAGATGATTTGCGTGGCCAACAAAGAATGGCCGCCGAGGGCGAAAAAGTCGTCGTGCAGACCGATCTGCGTCTGGCCCAGCACTTCACGCCAGATACCGGCGATTTGTTGCTCAAGGGCAGTGACCGGTTCGACGTGTTCGCGGACTTGCCAGCGAGGTTCCGGCAAGGCACGACGGTCGAGTTTGCCGCTCGGGCTCTGGGGCATTTCGTCCAGACGCATGAGTTGCGCCGGGACCATGTATTCCGGCAACTCGGCGGCCAGCGCGGCTTTCAGGCGTACGCTTTGAGCGTCGACGTCTTCAGTGGAATCAGTGGCGGTGTAGTAACCGATCAACTGCCCGCCGGCCGCCGTTTCGCGCACCAGCACCACCGCTTGGGCGACACCGGACTGTGCCAACAGCCGCGCTTCGATTTCTTGCGGCTCGACACGAAAGCCACGCAGTTTGACCTGCTGATCGAGGCGACCGAGGTATTCGATCACGCCGTCGGCGGTCCAGCGCGCACGGTCGCCGGTGCGGTACAGACGCGCGCCCTGCTCGCCCAGTGGATCGACCACGAAACGTTCGGCGGTCAGCCCCGGACGGCCCAGATAACCTCGGGCCAAACCGATGCCGCTGATGCACAGTTCACCCGGCACACCGGCCGGAACCGGGTTGAGGTCACTGTCGAGCACCCGGCACCGCACGTTGCCCAATGGCCGGCCAATCGGCGAGCGCTCGCCATCGGCGGTTGTGCAATGCCAATGGGTAACATTGATCGCGGTTTCGGTCGGGCCATAGCGGTTGTGCAATTGCACCGTTGGCAGTTGCGTCAGCACGTGGTTGCGCAGCTCAGCGGGCAAGGCTTCGCCACCGGAGAACACCCGGCGCAGGCTAGTGCATTCGGCGGTCAGCGGTTCGTCGATGAACACGGCAAGCAATGGCGGTACAAAGTGCAGCGTGGTCACGCCGTATTGCTGAACCAGTTGTGCGATGCGCTGCGGATCGCGGTGTTCGCCGGGACCGGCGATCAGCAGGCGGCACCCGGTGATCAGCGGCCAGAAACACTCCCACACCGACACGTCGAAACTGATCGGGGCTTTTTGCATCAGCACATCGGTTTCGTTCAGGCGATAGGTGTTCTGCATCCATTGCAGACGTTCAGCGAGCGCCGCGTGAGTGTTGCCAACACCCTTGGGCTGGCCGGTGGAACCGGAGGTGTAAATCACGTAGGCCAGGTTGTCGCCGTGCAAGTGCAGACCCGGCGCATGGCTTGGCCAGTTCTCCAGGTGCAGGGCGTCCATGGCGATCACACTGACGCCATCGGTGGCCGGCAAGCGGTCGAGCAATTCGGTTTGAGTCAGCAGCAACTCGACACCACTGTCGCTGAGCATGTAGGCCAGGCGCTCGGCCGGGTAATCCGGGTCGAGCGGCACATAAGCGCCGCCGGCCTTGATGATCGCCAGCAAGCCAATCAGCAACTGCGACGAACGCTCGGCGGCGATGGCCACGCACACATCCGGGCCGACGCCTTTGTCGCGCAGGTAATGTGCCAAGCGGTTGGCCTGAGTATGCAGTTCAGCGAAGTCCAGGCTGCCGCCGTCCCACAGCAACGCGGTGCGCTCCGGGGTCTGGCGTGCTTGTTCGTTGAGCAGTTCCGGCAACCACCGCTGCGCCGGGTTGCAGGGGGCAACGCTCCAGTCATTGTGCTGAGCGTGTTCGGCGGCGCTCAGCAGTTGCAGGTCGCCGATCGCTTGTTGCGGGTGCTCGCAAACGGCTCGCAGCAGGTTGGCGAAATGCTCGGCCAGACGCTCGATGGTCGGCGCGTCGAACAGTTCGCTGGCGTAGTCGAATGACAGGCTCAAACGTCCGTTGCGGTCTTCTTCGCTGTGCAGTTGCAGGTCGAACTTGGCTTGGCGGCTGTGCCACGGCAGCTCTTCGGCGAGCAGCCCCGGCAAGCGACGCAGCGCACTGAGATCCCGCTGCTGATGGTTGAACATGACCTGGAACAAGCCTTGTTCGCGGGCCTGCGGGAAAGCTTCGAGCAGTTGTTCGAACGGCAGGTCCTGATGTGCTTGCGCCTCCAAGGCGGCTTGCCGGGTTTGCGCCAGCAACTCAACGAATGGCAGTCGCGAATCCACTTCGGCACGCAGCACCTGGGTGTTAATGAAGAACCCGATCAACCCCTGAGTTTCCAGGCGTGGACGGTTGGCATTCGGCACGCCGATGCGAATGTCGCGCTGGCCGCTGTAGCGATGCAGCAGGCTCTGGAAGGCCGCGAGCAACAGCATGAACGGCGTCGACTCATGGGCCTGGGCGGTCTGGCGAATGGCGTTGCTCAGGCTCGCGTCCAACCGCAGCGTGTGGCGGGCCGCGCTGTAAGTGTGCTGCGCCGAACGTGGGTGGTCGGTGGCCAGGCTCAGGGTCAGATGCTCGTCACCCAACTGCTCTTTCCAGTAAGCGAGTTGCCGTTCGCCCTCCCCTTGCGCCAGCCACTGGCGCTGCCAACTGCCATAGTCGGCGTATTGCGTCGACAAGGCTGCAAGGCTGGCGGTCTGGCCTTGAGAGGCCGCCGCATACAGGCGCGAGAATTCATCGATCAGCACGTTCAGCGACCAGCCGTCGGCGATGATGTGATGCATCGTCACCAACAGTTGATGGTCTTCATCATCAAGGCGCACCAGGGTCACCCACAGCAGCGGGCCGTTCTCCAGATCGAACTGGGTGCGGGCTTCGTCCTCGCGGATTTGTTGCGCGTGGACTTCACGTTCAGCGGCCGGCACGTCGCTGATGTCGATCACTTGAAGATTGAATTCAGCGGCAGCATCGACCTGTTGCAGGGCCACACCGTCGCGCTCGAAAAACCGCGTGCGCAGGGATTCGTGCCGTTCGATCAGTTGCTGGAAACTGGCGCGCAAGGCGTCTTCGTCCAGTTCGCCGCGCAGGCGCAAGGCACCGGGAATGTTGTAGGCGCTGCTCTGCGGGTCGAGTTGCCAGGTGATCCACAAACGGTTTTGCGCCAGCGATTGTGGCAGGGTTTCACTGCGCGACAGCTGAGTGATCGCGCCTTGGGCGAGGCCGCCATCCTGTTGTTGCCGGGCGACTGTGGCGGCGAACGCGCCGAGGGTTGGCGCTTCGAACAACAGACGCAGATTCAGCTCCAGACCCAGCTTCTCACGCAGGCGTGCGACCACTTCAGTGGCGGCGATGGAGTTACCGCCGAGCAGGAAGAAATGGTCATCGGCACTGACTTGTTTGACGTTGAGTTGTTCGCACCATATCTGGCCGATCAAGGTCTGCAGCTCGGAGCCCGATTCAGTTTCAGAGGGGCTTGCGCTGTCTGCCGACGGGAATAGCGCATAGCTGTCGAGGCTGCCATCGGCCAGGCGATTGCGACAGGCCGAGCGTTGCAACTTGCCGCTGGAAGTCTTGGGCAGCGCCCCCGGATTAAGCAACACCACCACGCTCGGCGCTTGCTGATACGCCTCGGCCACTGCCTGGCGGATGGCTTTGATCAGCGCCTCGGGCGGCAGGGTTTTCTGCACGCTGCGGCTGATTTCCGCGGCGATGCCAATGCCTTCCTGCCCCTCAAGGTTGACCGCGAACGCGGCCACGCGACCTTTGCGCACCACCTCCACTTCGCGCTCGACGGTCTGCTCGATGTCCTGCGGATAGAGGTTGTGACCACGAACGATCAGCATGTCTTTCAGGCGCCCGGTGATAAACAGTTCGCCGTCACGCAAAAAACCCAGGTCGCCGGTGCGCAACCAGGTGCGGCTCGCGTGCTGGACGAAGGTCTCGGCCGTGGCTTCAGGGTTGCGCCAGTAGCCATGGGCGATGCTCGGCCCGGCGGCCCAGACTTCACCGACCGCGTTGTCGGCGAGTTCTTCAAGCGTTACCGAATCGACAATCAGCACCGCGTGATCCGGCTGGCTGATCCCGCAACTCATGATCGGACTGCCGTCGCCCGGCTCAGCACGGTTTTGCGCCAGGGCTTGGTCATCCACGCACAGATGTCCAATGCCCCGGCCACGAGGGCTGCCAGCCACGAACAACGTGGCTTCAGCCAAGCCGTAAGAAGCCATGAAACTGTCCGAGGTAAAACCACACGCCGAGAACTTCTCGGCGAAGCGCTCCAGGGTGTCGAGGCGAATCGGCTCGGAACCGGAATACGCCACGCGCCAGCCGCTCAGGTCGAGGCGTTCCAGAGCCGATTCGCTGACGCGCTCGCTGCACAGTCGATAGGCGAAATCCGGCCCGCCGCTGATGGTGCCGCCGTACTCGCTGATTGCTTCCAGCCAGCGCAACGGGCGACCGAGGAAGTACGCCGGCGACATCAACACACACGGCACGCCACTGAAAATCGGCTGCAACAAACCACCGATCAGCCCCATGTCGTGGTACAGCGGCAGCCAGCTGACGATCACGTCGTCAGGATTGAGGTCGATGCCAAAGCCGTGACGAATCAATCGTTCGTTGGCCACCAGGTTGCCGTGGCTGACTTGCACACCTTTAGGCAACGCGGTGGAACCGGAGGTGTATTGCAGGAAGGCGATGTGGTCGCCTTGCAGATCCGGAGCAACCCAGCGTTCGGCCAGGGCGTTGTCGAGGGTGTCGACACACAGCAGCGGCGGCGCTTCGTTGATTGGCAGCAAGGCGTCGCGCAGGTCGGCGCTGGTCAATAGCAGGCGCGGCTCGGCATCGCTGATGATCGACAACAGGCGCTCTTGATGATGACGGCGGGTCGACTCCGGCGGATAGGCCGGCACCGCGATCACCCCGGCGTACAGGCAACCAAAGAACGCCGCGACGTAATCCGGGCCACTGGGAAACAGCAGCACCGCGCGATCACCGAACGACGTCTGGGCCTGCAACGCGCCGGCAATGGTTCGCGCCCGCTGATCCAGCTCACGATAACTGAGCACCACAGCCTGATCCTGGGTTTCGGCAAGAAAACGCAAGGCCACCCGGTCCGGCGTCAGGGCCGCGCGGCGCTGGAGGGCTTGGACCAGTGTGCTGGGGAGTTCGAACGCGTCGGTCATGAGGTTTCCTGCCTGAATTCGGCTTGCAAGTGGAATCGGTTTTCGTACGTCATGCCCGTTCATGGGCATGCAGGACACGGTCTTCGCCGACCGCGCAAGGCATTGGGAATGCTGTTTTGGCCGGGGCTTGCACCCGCAGCCAGTCACCAATGAGAACGGATGAGGTCTGGAAATAATTAGTCGCCGGGCTTGAGCGCCGGCCGGCTTGCGGCCAGTGGGTGAGTCAGCGTGTCGCCGTTCTCATGCCGCACCTTCACGGAGCATTAATTCTCTTTCTCAATTGACAATCATTATCATTCAACATAATTTGTCGCTCGATGTGTAGGACGGCTCCGATCTTCCTGTCGTCCCACGACCCTATGTGCAGCAAGGTGATTTCCATGACGGAACAAGTATCCACAAGCAGGTGCGATTCACCGCTACTTCAGGCCTTCGTCGACAACCGGCTGATTCTGGTCAAGATTGCCGCCCGCATTACCGGCTGCCGATCCCGTGCCGAAGACGTGGTGCAGGATGCGTTTTTCCGGTTGCAATCGGCGCCGCAGATCACGTCATCCATCAAAGCGCAGCTCAGTTACCTGTTCCAGATCGTGCGCAACCTGGCCATCGATCACTACCGCAAGCAGGCGCTGGAGCAGAAATATTCGGGCCCGGAAGAGGAAGGTCTGAACGTGGTGATCCAGGGCGCTTCGCCGGAAACCTCGCATATCAATTTTTCGACCCTGGAAAACATTGCCGATGCGCTGACAGAGCTGCCCAGCCGCACCCGTTACGCCTTCGAGATGTACCGCCTGCACGGCGTGCCGCAAAAAGACATCGCCAAGGAACTCGGCGTCTCGCCCACCCTGGTGAACTTCATGATTCGTGATGCGCTGGTGCATTGCCGCAAGGTGTCGGGCAATCGTGCGGACACCTTCGTCCGTCGTTAAAAGCTTGACCGGCAACAGAGTATCTACAGGACTGTGTCGATTACATTATTTGTAAACGGCACAACACTGCAGGAGCGAGGCTTGCCCGCGAAGACCGATTCAAGACCGCAACAAACCTTGAGCCATACACCTCAAGCCAACGAACACCGATCAAAAAACCGTTCACGCCCCAGCATCATCAGCGCCGCGCGCTTGTGCGGAAAGTCGAACTCTTTTTCGCAGTGAAAACACTGATTATGCAGATGCCCGATCATCTTCGCGTTGTCGGCGCGAGGTTCGGCGACCACCCGTTGAGTACGCGGATCATCGAGAAACAGGTAGTGCACCAGCGCCGATAACCAGCTCGCCACCTTGTGCGGGCCGCGGTGATGTTCTTCGCCCACCAGCATGTGAATGCCCCGGTCGTAATCGCCGGTGTCATAGAACGGCGCAATGCGATCTTCCTTGGCCCAGTAAGCTTCAAAGTAGGCAAACGGCCGATCATCGAAGCAACCGATCAGCGTCAAGGTGTGCGGGTCGGCGTCAAGCTTGCCGAGGTATTCGCGATGCTGCTCAAGGCTGCCCTCCTCCTGCCAGAAACTCGCGACCCGCGGGCTGTTCTGCCAGCGGTTGAAACGCGCCAGGTCATGCTCGATTTCCACCGTGCGCAGGGAGACCCACGCACCGAGCCGCGCATCGAAGCGTCGATAGACCTCACCACGGGGTTTCGCTGCACGCAGGGGATGGCGCTTGCCATCACTGATGACCATCTGCTGTGGATAACTGCCGGTCAACGACTCGCCCAGCCAAGGCTGAGGCAATTGCCAGAACAGCGTGCGTTCACAACGATACTGACCATTGACATCGGTGGGGATCAGCAACCCGCTGAGCAAGGCTTCGGTGGACGCTTCATCGAGGTGCCAGGTCAGACGCTGACACTGCGCATCACGGGCAAACAGCCAATAACAGGCCGCCCAGAATGCTTGACCGTCAGGACGGCCAAAGCGCTCTTCCAGCCGCAGATGCAACTCGGGCTCGCGGGTCAGCCGCAGCTCGATCAGCGGCTGCCCTTCCAGGCTGAGGCTCAGGCGGCTTGCCGTTTCATCGGCTACAAGACGGTTGCCTGACGGCAGGGCCAGGGCGGTCAGGTCGTTCAGATGGGGCATGGGTCGGGCTCACGATAATCGTCGACAGTTAACTGAGGGGACGTGAGCCAACCATGAAAATTTAACGAAAAACACCGCGAACCTTAATCAGCGTTCGCGGTGGCATGCACAGCCTGGATCAGTTCCAGGCCATTGACGTTGCGCAGGTGTTAGATCGACCTGACCCAGATTTCGCGGAAGGCATAGTCGTTCCCGTTTCCGGTGGCGACATGGTTAACGATCTGCAACTCCATCTGTGATGCACTCGCGGTGAAAGTGCCTTTGAGCGGCACCCAGGCCATCGATGAAATTTCCGTCGCGGGGGCAATGACTTGCGCTCCGCTGTTGAGTGACAGCACCGGAACTGAATATTTGTCATTCCACCGGCGCACGGTCAGCCCGAACTCATAGGATCGACCCACTTCCAGCCCCTGAAAGGTCTTTTTCAACACCGTGCCAGCAGAGTTGTTGGTGTAGGTGTTGTCGAATAATACGTAGATATTCCCATCTCTGGTGATGGTGAGATCCCGTGGATCAGCCGCCGCCTCCCCCCTCATCCAGCCATTCCAGTTATTGGTACCGTCTTTTTCCGAGAAGGTCGTTGTATTGTCAAAAGGCGCCTGAACCTCAAGACACAATGTCGGGAACAGCACCGGGCTAGCACAACTGCCTCCATCCAGCGCCGCCTGAAAAACAAACGCGAGATGGCTCCCGTCCTTCAGATTTTGCAAAGACGCCCAGGCAATATTGCGACGCCAGCCCTCTTGGAACTCTTGTTGCGTGACGGGCTCGGCGTCGGCCACTCGCAGCATCACTGGCGAGCCGTCGGCTTGTTGACCGCAGACATGCAGCGTTGTCTTTTGATTGACCACCATGAACGGCCAACGCGCCACCTCGACCGTGACACCGGCCGAATCATCAGGCTTTTTCAGAACGAGTACATCGTTGACGGCTTGTGGTACCACAGGAGCGGGCACACAGGAGAGAGAAACCAACGAGGGGTTTGTCATGGCAGAAATCCTTTCTGAATGAGCGCCAACCCCTCCATGGGGTCGGACACAGGAAAGGAGCTAAGACCACGTTAGGCGAAGCGTCTACTGTCAATTCGACCATTCGAACAACAGAACATGAATACTGGATGAATGGTCATCCGCCGCCCGCCCCGTTAACGCTATCTGTCAGTGCTTGCCCACCGGCACCAGGGCAATTTTGTAGGGATTGAAAATCTTCAGCATCTGGCCGTTGTTTCGCAGGCCTTGCAGCAACTTGCCAAACGCTTCACCCGTAATCGGCGCCTCTGGACGAATCAGCGCGTAATGGTGATAGACCTGATCGATGCGTTGCGACACCAGCAACTGCTCGCCAACTTTTTCGTTGCGCAGCAGGTAATCGCTCAGATAAGAGCGTGTCACCAGGGCAATGTCCGCTCGCCCGCGCAGCACCATCAGCAGGTTGCTGTCGTGGGAATAGGTCAGCGTGGCGTTGTAGGTGTCGGCCAGATACTTGGGATCGGCGTTGAAATTGGCAAACTCGTAGTGATAGCCGCTGTACAGCGCCAGGCGCTTGCCCGCCAGATCCTTGAAGTAGTTCTCATCGCGACCGGGTTGCTTCTGCGCGACAAAGATTTCTGCATCTTCCAGGCCCATGTCGACGTCGGTATGCGGAATGTCCTTCCAGCCCCACTCCGGGTTCTCGAAAATTGCCATATCGACCCGGCCTTCCTTGAAGTCGTTGAAACGCCGGGGAATCGAGGTCGGTACCAGCACAAACTGATAATCGGTTTGCAACTGATTCAGCGCTTCTACCAGCTGCGGTAGCAGACCGGTGTCGGCACCGGACTCCGGGCGCACGGTATAAGGTGGAAAATGCGCGGCACCGACCCGCACCAGTTGCGCGGCCTGAGACGGTAACACCCAGCACACCGCAAGCGCCGCCAGCAAAAGCCGCGACGCCATTCGAATTGGCGAAGACATCAAAACAGCACACTCCCCAAAAAAAATACTCATCAATGCATACAAACTAGGCGGTTTCGTCAACTTAGCCAGTTTCTGGCCGAGTTAGACGCCTCATTACCGTTCTTCAAGCACCAGAATCAGCGCTTCATCAGCCAATTGATCGAGGCTCATGCTGCCATCAGCGCGAAACCAAGTGGTGGTCCAAGATAGCGCGCCCGTCAGGAAACGGCGGGTGATGAACACATCGCCACGGATAAAACCAGCGTCCTTGGCTTCTCCCAGCACCTGCAGCCAGATGGCTTCATAAATATCGCGCAGCGCCAGAACCTGCGCCTGGCCTTCCTCAGACAGCGAACGCCACTCATACACCAGCACCGCCATGGCCTCGCCACTGCCGCCCATGATCGACTGCAATTCGCAGCGAATCAGCGCCAGCACCCGCTCGCGCACACTGCCCGCCTCGGCCAGCGCTGCACGCATCAACGCGGTGTTGTAGCGAATGGTCTCCTCCATCACTGCCCGCAGGATCTCGTCCTTGCTCTTGAAGTGATGAAAAATACTGCCTGACTGGATGCCCACCGCACTGGCCAGATCCCGCACGGTGGTCCGTTCATAACCTTTGTTGCGAAACAGGTGAGCGGCCACTTGCAGCAGTTTGCCGCGAGCGCTGTCGGGGTCGGTCAATTGGCCGCTGTCGACCAATTCGCGCATCACCCTCAGGGCTTTTTGCTCGTCCACCGGTTCTCTCCTACAGTCGATCAATCAAATGCGCCGCTACCCGCTAAAACAGCAGGGTTGCGCGGGCAATTTAAGCTGGCGGGGGCGACCAAGCAAGCGCTCGGGTAGAAGATAATCAATGCATTTACAAACCAAGCGCTTGCTTGGTAGCCTCGAAACACTTCTGTCGCAGGTGGCTATGGAGTTGACTGTGCCGAAAACAATTCGCATCGGTTGCGCCAGTGCATTCTGGGGTGACACCTCGACCGCCGCCGCGCAGCTGGTGGAGGGCGGGCGGCTGGACTATCTGGTGTTCGATTATCTGGCCGAAATCACCTTGTCGATCATGGCCGGGGCGCGGATGAAAGATCCCGCCACCGGCTACGCCTGCGACTTCATCGAAGTCCTCACCCCCCTCCTCGAGCCGCTTGCGAAACAACAGATCCGGGTGATCAGCAACGCCGGGGGGGTCAATCCACAGGCCTGCGCCGCCGCCCTGCAAGCCGCCTGCGACAAGGCCGGGGTGGCGCTGAAGATCGCCGTGCTGTCGGGTGACGACCTGCAACCGCAGTTCAAACAGCTGAGTAGTCTTGGTATCCATGAGATGTTCAGTGGCGCGCCCCTGCCGCCGATGTGCGTATCGACCAACGCCTACCTCGGCGCACCGGGCATCGTCGAAGCCCTGCGCCTGGGCGCCGACATTGTGATTACCGGGCGCGTGGTCGACAGCGCCGTGGTCAGCGCCGCGCTGGTGCATGAGTTCGGCTGGTCGTGGCACGACTACGACAAACTCGCCCAGGCCGCATTGGCCGGGCATCTCATCGAATGTGGCGCCCAGTGCACGGGTGGTAACTTCACCGATTGGCACGACGTACCCGACTATGAGCACATCGGTTTTCCAATCGTCGAAGTCGGCGCCGACAGCCAATTCATCGTCAGCAAACCCGACGGCTCCGGCGGCCTGGTCACGCCCCTGACGGTTGGCGAGCAGATGCTCTACGAAATCGGCAACCCGCAGGCCTATTTGCTGCCCGATGTGGTGTGCGATTTCAGCCAGGTCAAACTCGTACAACAAGGCAAAAACGCGGTTCAGGTGCATGGCGCGAAAGGCTTGCCACCGACCGCTCAGTACAAGGTCAGCGCGACGTACCCGGAAGGTTTTCGCTGCACCGCCAGTTGCCTGATTGCCGGGATCGATGCCGTGCCCAAGGCCCGACGGGTCAGCCAGGCAATCATCAACAAGACCTCGGAAATGTTCAGCCAGCGCGGCTGGGCGCCCTACAGCGAAGTGAACATCGAACTGCTGGGCAGCGAAGCCACTTACGGCCCCCACGGCCAGCGCCAGGACAGCCGCGAGGTGGTCATCAAGCTCGCCGTGCGCCATCCGAGCAAACAGGCCTTGATGCTGTTCTCCCGGGAAATCGCCCAGGCCGCCACCGGCATGGCGCCGGGGTTGACCGGGATCGTCGGCGGGCGGCCGACGGTGTATCCGGTGATCCGGCTGTTTTCGTTCCTGATCGACAAAACCGCCTGCTCCCTGGCCATCGACCTTGCCGGTGAGCGCCATCCGTGTGCCCTGCCCGCCCTCGATGCGCTCAACCCGGCTGACTTGCCGCTACCGTTCGATCCGCCCAAAACCACAGAGCGCGCCGACGCCAGTGTGGCCTTGATCAAACTCGCCGTAGCGCGCTCCGGCGACAAGGGCAATCATAGCAACATCGGCGTCATGGCCCGTCACCCCGATTACTTGCCGTGGATCGCCGAAGCACTGACACCCGAGGTGATGGTCGACTGGATGAGCCATGTCCTCGACCCGATCCACGGACGCGTCGAACGCTGGTATTTACCCGGCACTCAGAGCTTCAATTTTCTTCTGGAAAACGCACTCGGCGGCGGTGGCGTGGCCAGCCTGCGGATCGATCCGCAGGGCAAGGCGTTCGCCCAACAACTGCTGGAGATCCAGATCCCGGTGCCCCGGCGCATCGCCGATCAGTTCAACTAGAGGACTGTCGCCATGGCTTACGACTCGATTTTCAAAACCGACCTGTTCGCCGGCCAAAACATCATCGTCACCGGGGGCGGCAGCGGCACCGAATCGGAAATCAGCGCGGCGATTGTGTTCCTGCTCAGCCCAGCAGCGGCGTTTGTCAGCGGCAGCACGTTGCGCATTGACGGTGCCGCCAGCCTCGGCGGGCGGGCCTGGCCAATGCACAAGGCGCAGAACAGTCACTCGTACAACGGTTTTCACCGCGCCTATTTACCCGAGGTACTTCGACCCGAAGCCTCTAAACCAGACGAGCTCAAGGACAAGGAATAACCCATGCCGGTCATCCAGTCCCAAGTCGACCCGTTCAGCGAACCGTTCGCCCGCAATCGGGCGGCCATGCTGGCCGGCATCGAGCAGGTCCGCCAGCTCGAACAGAACCTGCTGAATAAAGCCGCTGAAGCCAAACCCAGGTTCGACAAGCGCGGGCAATTGCTGCCCCGGGAGCGGCTGAACCTGCTGCTCGACCCCGGCGCACCGTTCCTCGAACTGGCGAGCCTGGCCGGCTACAAGCTGCACGATGACAAGGACGGCAGCGCGGCCGGCGGCGGTTTGATCGCCGGGATCGGTTACGTGTCCGGCGTGCGGGTGCTGGTGGTAGCGAACAACAGTGCCATAAAGGGCGGGACCATTTCCCCCAGCGGCCTGAAAAAGTCCCTGCGCCTGCAACAGATCGCCATGGAAAACAAACTGCCGGTGATCACCCTCGCCGAGAGCGGTGGCGCCAACCTCAATTACGCCGCAGAGATTTTCGTCGAAGGCGCGCGCAGCTTTGCCAATCAGGCGCGGATGTCAGCCATGGGCTTGCCGCAAATCACCGTGGTCCATGGCTCGGCCACGGCAGGCGGCGCTTATCAGCCGGGGTTGTCGGATTACGTGGTGGTGGTGCGCGGCAAGGCCAAGCTGTTTCTCGCCGGGCCGCCGTTGCTCAAGGCCGCCACCGGTGAAGTCGCCACCGACGAAGAACTGGGCGGTGCCGAGATGCACGCGCAAACCGCTGGCACCGCCGAATACCTGGCCGAGAACGATGCCGATGGCGTGCGCCAGGTGCGCGAGATCGTCAGCCTGTTGCCGTGGAACGATCAGTTGCCGTGGTTACCGGAACGTCGGTGGGAAGAACCGCTCTACCCCATCGACGAACTGCTGGGGCTGATCCCGGATGACCCGAAGAAACCTTACGACGTACGTGAAATCATCGCGCGGATTGCCGACGCTTCGAACTTCCTCGAATTCAAAGGCGAGTTCGATCAGCAGACGGTGTGCGGGCATTTGCAGATCCAGGGTCGAGCCTGCGGTTTCATCGGCAACAACGGCCCGATCACGCCCAAGGGTGCGAGCAAGGCCGCGCAGTTCATTCAACTTTGCGACCAGAGCCAGACGCCGCTGCTGTTTTTCCACAACACCACCGGCTTCATGGTCGGCACCGAGTCGGAACAGCAAGGCGTGATCAAGCATGGCGCGAAAATGATTCAAGCGGTGGCCAATGCCCGGGTGCCTAAACTGACAATCATCGTCGGCGGTTCCTACGGTGCCGGCAATTACGCGATGTGCGGCCGCGGTCTCGACCCGCGCTTCATCTTCGCCTGGCCCAACAGCCGCACCGCGGTGATGGGCGGTGCCCAGGCCGGCAAAGTGCTGCGGATCGTCACCGAAGCCAAACAACTCAAGGACGGACTGGTGCCCGACCCGAAGATGCTCGACAGGCTGGAACAGGTCACCGCGCAAAAACTCGACAGCCAATCCACCGCGCTGTATGGCAGCGCCAACCTGTGGGACGACGGGCTGATCGATCCGCGGGATACCCGCACATTGCTCGGATACTTGCTGGACATCTGCCATGAGGCCGAGGTGCGTGTGCTGCAAGCCAACAGTTTTGGTGTAGCCCGCTTCTAAGCGGCGATCAGGAGAACAATAAAAATGATCTTCACCCAGGAACACGAAGCACTGCGCCGCACCGTCCGCCAATTCGTCGATCATGAAATCAATCCTCACGTCGAGGAGTGGGAAAAGGCCGGACGCTTTCCGATCCATGAGATTTTCCGCAAGGCGGGTGAGCTCGGTTTGCTGGGGATTTCCAAACCGGAAAAATTCGGCGGCATGGGCCTCGATTACAGCTATTCGATTGTGGCGGCCGAAGAGTTCGGCACCATTCATTGCGGCGGCATTCCGATGTCCATCGGTGTGCAGACCGACATGTGCACCCCGGCTCTGGCGCGCTTCGGCTCCGATGAACTGCGCGAAGAGTTCCTGCGGCCGGCGATCACCGGCGAGCAAGTCGGCTGCATCGGAGTTTCCGAAGTCGGTGCCGGTTCCGACGTCGCCGGGCTGAAAACCACCGCCAGCAAGGACGGCGACGACTACGTGATCAACGGCAGCAAGATGTGGATCACCAATTCGCCGAGCGCCGATTTTATCTGCCTGCTGGCCAACACCTCGGACGACAAACCGCACATCAACAAATCGCTGATCATGGTGCCGATGAACAGCCCTGGCATCAGCCTCAGCTCGCACCTGGACAAACTCGGCATGCGCAGCTCGGAAACCGCCCAAGTGTTTTTCGACAATGTGCGCGTGCCGCAACGCAACCGCATCGGCCACGAAGGTGCGGGATTCATGATGCAGATGCTGCAGTTCCAGGAAGAACGGCTGTTCGGCGCGGCGAACATGATCAAGGGCCTGGAATATTGCGTCGACAGCACCATCGAGTACTGCAAGGAGCGCAAAACCTTCGGCAATGCGCTGATCGACAACCAGGTCATCCATTTTCGCCTGGCTGAACTGCAAACCGAAATCGAATGCCTGCGGGCGCTGGTCTACCAGGCCACCGAGCAATACATCACAGGCCAGGACGTCACCCGTCTGGCCTCCATGGCCAAACTCAAGGCCGGGCGACTGGGCCGGGAGGTCAGCGACAGTTGCCTGCAATACTGGGGCGGCATGGGTTTCATGTGGGACAACCCAGTGGCCCGGGCTTACCGTGATGTGCGGCTGGTATCGATCGGCGGTGGTGCCGACGAAATCATGCTGGGGATCATCTGCAAACTCATGGGCATCCTGCCGGGGAAAAACAAATGAGCACCCTCCCCCTCTGTCACACCCTGTTACTCGGACTGCATACCGGCGTGCTGCACATCACCCTCAATCGCCCGGACAGCCGTAATGCCATGAGCTTGCAGATGGTCACCGAACTGCGCGCAGTGCTGGCAGCGGTGCACGATGAGCGGCAGATTCGCGCATTGGTGATCGGTGGTGCCGGCGGGCATTTTTGTGCCGGTGCCGACATCAAGGACATGGCCAACGCCCGCGCTCAAGGCCAGCACGCCTACCGCGATTTGAACCGTGCGTTCGGCGCGCTGTTGAAAGAAACCCAATACGCGCCCCAAGTGGTCATCACCGTGCTGCAAGGCGCAGTGCTCGGTGGCGGCCTCGGCCTGGCCTGCGTCAGCGACATCGCGATGGCCGATCATCAGGCGCAATTCGGCCTGCCGGAAACCAGCCTGGGCCTGTTGCCGGCGCAGATCGCGCCATACGTGGTGCAGCGCATCGGCCTGACCCAGGCCCGTCGCCTGGCCCTGACCGCTGCACGCTTCGACGGCACTCAGGCGCGGCGCATGGGGCTGGTGCATTTTGTCGAACATGACCCACAAGCCTTGGCCGAACGCCTCGATGAGGTGCTGGCCCATGTACTGTGTTGTGCGCCGGGGGCGAATGCGGCGACCAAAAAACTGTTGCTGGCGAGTGCCGGACAACCCTCGGATGATCTGCTGGATCAGGCGGCCGAGTGGTTCAGCGACGCGGTGACCGGGGCGGAAGGGGTCGAGGGCACGATGGCCTTCGTGCAAAAACGTAAACCGGGGTGGGCGCCATAAAAGCATCGCGGGCAAGCCCGCTCCCACAGGATTTTGTGAACGACACAGATCCCTGTGGGAGCGGGCTTGCCCGCGATGGGGCCATCACATTCACCGCAAAAACCAAGGAAATACCCCATGCCGGCCCTCAAGAAAATCCTGATCGCCAACCGCGGTGAAATCGCCTGCCGCGTCCAGCGCACCGCGCAAAACCTGGGCTACCGCACCGTCGCCGTATTCAGCGACGCCGACACCGATGCGCTGCACGTGCAGATGGCCGACGAAGCTGTGAACATCGGCCCGGCCCCGGTGCAGCAGTCTTATCTGAACATCCCGGCCATCATCGACGCCGCCCGGCGCACCGGTGCCGATGCAATCCATCCCGGTTACGGCTTCCTCTCGGAAAACCCCGGTTTCGCCCTCGCCTGCCAACAGGCCGGCATCACGTTCATCGGCCCCAGCCCTGAAGCCATCGAACTGATGGGCAGTAAACGGCTGTCGAAACTCGCCATGATCAAAGCGGGCGTACCTTGCATCAAAGGCTATCAGGGC
The DNA here is from genome assembly GCF_024168645.1 of Pseudomonas sp. GGS8. NCBI lineage: Bacteria > Pseudomonadati > Pseudomonadota > Gammaproteobacteria > Pseudomonadales > Pseudomonadaceae > Pseudomonas > Pseudomonas sp. GGS8. Next base: position 6,620,575 of record NZ_JALJWF010000001.1, read on the forward strand.
AGCAAACAGGACGACGCGACCCTGCGCCGCGAAGCCGAGCGCATCGGCTACCCGCTGATGATCAAGGCCAGTGCTGGCGGTGGCGGTCGGGGCATGCGCCTGGTGCACAGCGCAGCCGAATTGCTGGAGCAGATCCGCACCGCACGCTCCGAAGCCCTGCACGGGTTTGGCAGCGACGAACTGATTCTCGAACAAGCCTTGATCGATTCGCGTCACGTTGAAGTTCAGGTGTTCGGTGACCAGCACGGCAACCTGATCTACCTCGGCGAGCGTGACTGTTCGATCCAGCGCCGCCACCAGAAAATCATCGAAGAAGCGCCCTGCCCGGTAATGACCGCCGAGTTGCGCCAAGCCATGGGCGAAGCGGCGCTCAAGGCCGGTCGCGCGGTGAATTACGTGGGGGCGGGTACGGTGGAATTCCTGCTGGATACTCACGGCCGTTTTTACTTCCTGGAGATGAACACCCGGTTGCAAGTGGAACACCCGGTGACTGAACTGATCACCGGCCTCGATCTGGTGGCCTGGCAGTTACACATCGCCGAAGGGCAACCGCTGCCGCTACGACAAGAACAGGTGCAGTTCAACGGGCACGCCATGGAGGTGCGCCTGTATGCCGACGATCCGGCCCAAGGATTTCTGCCACAAACCGGGCGAATCGTGGTTTGGGAGCCAGCATTACAGGGCAGCGTACGGATCGACCATGGCCTGATCGAAGGCCAGTCTGTCAGACCGTTTTATGACCCGTTGCTGGGCAAGCTCATCGCCCACGGCGCCACCCGTGAAGAAGCCCGGCGCAAGTTACTGCGGGCAGTGCAGGACAGCGTGCTGCTGGGCGTGCAGAGCAATCAGCGCTTGCTCGCCAATCTGCTGGAGCATCCGCAGTTCATCCGTGGCGAGTTCAGCACCGGGTTCATCCCGATGAATTTCGCCGACCACCCCTGCCTCCATCCGCATGTACCCAGCGCCGAAGAGCTGGCCATCGCCGCAGCGCTGTTTTATCAGGCTTGCGCGCAGGTTCACCGTGCCCCGCTAGCCGGTTGGCGCAACAATGCCAGCGTTCATCTGCACTATCGGATCGGCCTGGAGGATCAGGCCTGGCCGGTAGAGCTGCACGCTGAACCTGGCGAACCCTACCGTGTGCAGGTTGGCGCCCGGACCCTCGAACTGCAGGTCATCCAGTGCGACGGACGCTGGGCCACCCTGCAAATCGACGGCATCCGCCAACGCCATGCCTACCGCCTCGAAGCCGGTCAACTCTGGTTGTTCACGCGCCCCGGCAGCCTGCGGCTGGTTGATCGGACCCGGGCGCTGGTCGGCGGCCAGGCCAGTGTCAGCTCCGGCACGCTCAAGGCGCCGATGGACGGGGCGATCGTCGACGTATTGGTCAGTGAGGGCAGCCCGGTCAGCAAAGGGCAGCTGCTGGTGGTGCTTGAAGCGATGAAAATGGAGCATCCACTCAAATCGGGTATCGACGGCGTGCTCAAGCGCTTACAGGTCAGGGTTGGCGACCAGGTAAAAAATCGTCAGATTCTGTTGGAGGTCGAATAAGCCGCTAGGCGGATCCGCCGGGTTTGGCTACGCTCAAGCCCTATCAGGATGCGGATACCAGGAAACCTGCAATGCCTCACTGGCTGGTCATTGATCTGGAAGCCACCACAGATGAGGGCGGCTGGCCAGTTACAGAAATGGAAATCATCGAAATCGGCGCCACCCTCGTGGACCGCAAAGGCCGGGAGCTGGATCACTTCCAGTGCTTCGTGCGCCCGTTGCGTCGCCCCCTGCTGACCCCGTTTTGCCGCGAACTGACCCACATCACCCAGGCCAATGTCGATGCTGCCCAGTCCCTGAGCGACGTCTGGGTTTCGTTCGAACGCTGGCTCGGCCAGCATCTCTCGCACCTGGAAGGCTGGGCCAGTTGGGGCGATTACGACCGCAAGCAGCTGCTTCAGGAATGGCAGCGGCTGCAACTCGACAGCGCCCTGAGCCGAGTGCAGCACTTGAATCTCAAACAACGTTTCGCCAAGGCCTGTCGACTGGAGCGCCCGCTGGGGCTCAATGGCGCCCTGCAACTGGCGGGCCTGCAGTTCAACGGTCAGCAGCATCGGGCGCTGGAGGATGCGCGCAATACCGCACGCCTGTTACCACTGATTTTCCCCGCCAATCCTTGAGTGCAGGAGGTGACGCCTATCGACACCTTGTGCATACTGGCCAGCCCTTTTTAGCCCTTTTCGAGGAATCGCCCATGTTTAAAGTCAACGAGTACTTCGACGGCACCGTCAAGTCGATCGCCTTTGGCACCGCTGAAGGTCCGGCGACCATCGGCGTCATGGCACCGGGCGAATACGAATTCGGCACCAGCCAGCGTGAAATCATGCACGTGGTGTCCGGCGCCCTGACCGTCAAACTGCCTGACAGCAGCGGCTGGGAAACCTTCGCCGCCGGCAGCCAGTTCAACGTGCCCGCCAACAGCAAGTTCCAGCTGAAAGTGGCCGTCGACACCGCTTACCTGTGCGAATACCGCGGCTAAAACCCGAGGGTTTTCACTGCGATAAAAAAAGCGCCCGTGTCCAAGGACACGGGCGCTTTTTTCATTCAAGGGCAGTCGTTCAAAGACTGCTATTCAAGGATCGTCACCGGCATGCCGACTTCGAGCCGACCATTACCGTCATTGACCAGGTTCTGTCCGAACATCGCGCCGTCCTCCTGGGCCCGGTACTTCTGCAAGGTCGCCAGCGGTTCACGGTCGTCACTGCGCTCGCCGGTTTGCGGGTCGATGGTGGTCAGAATGCAGCGTGAGCAAGACTTGACCACGCGCAACTCGACATCGCCAATGCGGATACGCTTCCAGCCATCTTCGGCATAGGCCTCGCTGCCCTCGATCACCAGATTGGGCCGAAAGCGCAACATTTCCAGCGGCCGACCGACCCGTTGCGACAAGTCTTCCAGTGACGCCTGGCCAATCAGCAACAACGGAAAACCGTCGGCAAAAGCCACCTGATCGTCGTCCTTGCCGTAACCGGCCTGGGTGGTCCGCGCACGATCGAGCGGCACATGCACCAGACGCGTCGGCTTGCCGATGAACTCACTGACCCAGGCTCCCGCCACATCCCCGGCATCGGGGACACGCAAAGTGTCGCGCCAGATAGTCACGCCACGTAATTCAGCGTCGCTGGCGGGCAAGGCGATATCGATCGGTGAATGGCCTTGGGCACTGAGGGTCAAGCCGCCGCTTGCATTCCACAATGCCGACAACTGACTCATTTTTGCGACCGCGCGCTGGGTCAGAAAGCGCCCGCTGGCCTCGTCCACCAGCATCCAGCGTCGGTCGCCGTCCAGCCCCAGTTTGTCCAGGCTGACCTGATTCAAGGTCTCACCCTTGCCGGATTTCAACGGAAAACGATAAAGCGCGCTCAGACGCATGGCCAGCTCCCTGGTAGGTAAAGAACGCCACCCTATACGAGCTTGATTACCGAATCAAAGGCCCTGTGGCGAGGGGGGGCTTGCGCAGAACCTGTGGGAGCGTGGCTTGCCCGCGAAGAACAATGACGCGCAATACCTGAAAAACCGCAGTGCATTCTTCGCGGGCAAGCCGCGCTCCCACAGGATTTTCGTCGCTCACAATTCTTGACTTACCCCCCGTTGGATTACGCAGTGGCCCCAAACACTGCCACCGCGCTCTTCCAGATCGTTATCAGGCGGGTACCGCGTCGAGCATCAGGCGCTGACGCACCACGTCGACGAGTTTGTCGGGCTGGAATTTGGAGAGGAAGTTGTCGCAGCCGACCTTCTTGACCATCGAGTCGTTGAAACTACCCGACAGCGAGGTGTGCAGGACCACATAGAGGCCGCGCAAACGGGGGTCGTTGCGGATCTCGGTGGTCAGGCGATAGCCGTCCATCTCCGGCATTTCCGCATCGGTGAAGATCATCAACAGCTTGTCAGTCATGTTCACGCCGGTATCAGCCCAGGCCTTGAGCATGTTCAGCGCCTTCAAGCCATCGCTGGCGATGTGCATCTTCACGCCCAACTGACCCAAGGTGTCGCGCAATTGCGACAAGGCCACGTTCGAGTCATCCACCAGGAGCACTTCACGGCCACGGGCGCGCTCCAGAACCGGATCGTCGAGTTTGTCGCGAGAGACCTTGGCGTCGTACGGCACGATTTCGGCCAGGACTTTTTCGACGTCGATGATTTCCACCAACTGATCGTCGACCTTGCTGATGGCGGTCAGGTAATGCTGGCGACCGGCGCTGGTCGGCGGCGGCAGAATGGCTTCCCAGTTCATATTGACGATGCGGTCCACGCCACCAACCAGAAATGCCTGCACCGAGCGGTTGTACTCGGTGACGATGATCGTACTGGTGGGGCTTGGCACCAGCGGACGCATGCCGATGGCCTGGGACAGGTCAATCACCGGCAGCGTCTGGCCACGCAGGTTGACCACGCCGCAAACAAAGGGGTGGCGCTGCGGCATCAGGGTCAGCTTCGGCAGCTGCAACACTTCCTGGACCTTGAAGACGTTGATCGCGAACAATTGCCGTCCGGCCAGCCGGAACATGAGAATTTCCAGGCGATTCTCACCCACCAGTTGCGTGCGTTGGTCTACCGTGTCGAGAATGCCGGCCATTAATGACTCCTGGGCTTGTTCTGATGAATTCACTAAAGAGAGTTATCGGCAGTTTTTGCCGAATCTTGACCCCTGGACAAAATGCCATGCCCAGGCATTGATGTCACATTAACATCATGCTTTACTTGGCCCGTGATTCCATCTGCTTCATCCCTTGCGGCGCGACCTCGGTTTGCACGTTAGGTTCCCCTGTGTAAGGGATTCCCCTAGGCACAATCAGGCCCAACCTGATATTCGCAATATCCAATAGCCATTAATGTGACGCCATTCTCATTGCATGAACGGAGTCAGGCTTTTGTGTGCGATCGCAGGTCAGTGACCATCCACCCTCCCGAGTTCCCCAGTCGGTGCCCAAGCCTGCCGGAGCACGATCTCACGAAGGCATGGCAGCGCCGGACACGTAAGGTTCTCGTCGACACACACGACATTCCCTCATCTGACATGACGTTGTGGAGATAAGCATGCCGAACACCCCTAAAGCGTGGGCCCAGCGATTTCCGGAGTTTCTCGTCGAGGCTGAAACACTCTTGGCCAAGTCCGAGGAGTGCCTGAGTCATTTGCAGTTGATCAGCAATGACAAGGACGCCATCGATTGCATGCTCAGCACCCTTCTCAAGCTGGCGAGCAAGGCCGATGCCCTGGCACTGGCAACGGTTTCGGAATTCTCGCTGCACATTCATGAATTGCTGAGCCACGCCCAGAATCACATGGACCTGCACGATCAGGCCCTGGATGCGCTCAAGGATTGCTTCACGTTAATGGCCTGGCAACTCGAACTCATCGACCAGACCACCGGCCAACTCGGCCTTGATGACAGTGAACAGACTTCCCTGATCGAAGCGTTTGCATTTCAAGTGGGACAAAGTCAATTTCAGCCGCCCAGCCACTCTAAACAGTTCAGGCTCGTTTCGTTCTCGGAACGGCAGGCTTAAACTCATCAACCCGATGCTGTTTTTTATTGCAACGATGCCGCCCTGTAACTTGAGTGTGTTCATGTCGCCATTGAATAGTTCATACCTGTTGGCAGCTGCTCGAAATAAATAGTTACCCCAACTTCGACTTCAGATAGTGCCTGTCAATCAGAATAAAACGCTTGGCACTCAATATCTTCGAAGATAAAAAATCAACATTTTTTCCATTATGGAACCATCGTCCAGCAACGGTATTCCCTGCTGTACAGACCTCTATACCGAACGCGACCAACGGTATCTTAAGTGGTATTATGCCGCCCATTCGTTGACGCCAAATAATGGCAGAGTGACTCCTGGCGCGAGCAAGCCCATGACATCGAAGGCTTTATTTCGAGCATTGCACTGCAGTCATTAAAGGCGACTCATACAACCTATTTTCACACACAGACCCGCCAGCCCTTATGGCCGGTCTGCCCGCAGCGAACATTCCATTGGCTCCATCCGCTATGTACGCCAGCCTCAAGTCAATCGCCCTGTGGCCACCCTCCCGAAAAAGCGCGCGCTGGTTCACGCTTTTCGTGTGTACCTGCTCGGCACTTGGCAGCCTGTTGGTCTACAGCTTGTCCATGCCACTGCCGGTGAGTCTTCTGGTGCTCAATAGCGTAGCGTTGACCTGCGTCTGGGTGGGGCATCGCCTCTCGCTCAAATCAATAAAGTTTCAGCCTCATGAACTGGCCGACCGTCTGCTGGAAGTTCAAGAAAACGAACGCCACCGGCTCAGTCGGGAGCTGCATGATGATATTGGCCAATTGCTGACCGCCGCAAAACTTCAAAGTGAATGGCTCAAACGCCGATTGCCTGAAGAACTGCAAGATCAGTGTTCGGTACTCTGCGATACGCTGGACGAAACCCTGACCAAGGTTCGTGATGTATCAGCCATCCTGAACCCACGACAGTTGACCAGCCTCGGGCTGGAAGCCAGTCTGCGTGCGCATTTACTCAGAACCCTGGCCAATACGTCCGTGAACTGGAGCCTGGAATGCCATCAACGCTTGACTGGCATACCGGAAGAAATGGCGGTGGCGGCCTTTCGCATCACTCAAGAAGCGGTTACCAATATGCTGCGCCATGCCGAAGCCAGGAATCTGTTGGTTCGCCTGCAACGTCTGCCCCAAGGCCTGACGTTGTTAATCAGCGACGATGGCCTGGGTTTCGAGCCAGCGGCAGATCCCGCTCGCGAGGGGCAACGCGGAATGGCCGGAATGTCGGAACGGATCTATCAGTTAGGCGGCACACTGACCGTGACCAGCGAGCCGGGCAAAGGCACTCAAATCGAAGCACTCTTCCCCTGGGCGCCCCGTGCGCTGGAACGGGCCAGTACGAATAAGGTTATGCGTTGACTTGTAACTTACTTCTGGTGGACGACCACTCGCTTATCAGGGCTGGCGTGCGCGCTCTGGTGCTGGATATTCCCGGCTATGCGGTCATTGGGGAGGCCAGTGACGGCTCGCAGTTACTCGAAATGGTCGAGCGACTGTCCCCGGACATCATCTTGCTGGATATCTCCATGAAGAAAACCGGTGGCCTTGAAGCCTTGCAGCGACTCAAACGAGTACGTCCGCAGTGCAAAGTGCTCATTCTGTCGATGCACACCGACCCGGCGCTCATCATGCAGGCACTCGAGTCCGGGGCTCATGGCTACCTGCTCAAAGACACCACGGCCATCGAGCTCGAACATGCCCTGGATGCCTTGCGCAATAACGAACGCTACCTGAGCCCGGCCATTGCTCACACCGTCATCAACCAGGCGCTGACCCGAACCCAGAAAAATCAGGTACCCACCCAGGACTCGCACAACCTGACGGCACGCCAGCTGGAAATCCTGCGGTTGATTGTTCGCGGAAAGTCCACCCGGGAAATCGCCAATGGCCTGGGCCTGAGCATCAAGACTGTCGAAACCCACCGCTCGCAGATCATGAAACGCTTGCAGATCTACGATGTGGCTGGCCTGGTGTTGTTCGCCGTGCGCGAGCAAATCATCAGTCTGGACGATTAGCCGGACTCGAGCCGCTCAGCAGCGGCGAGCCCTCGGGCAAATGCACCCGCAATGCCGCTGGACGTGCCGAAAAACGCAGGCTGTCACCCTCCAGAGGCTCACCATCAAGGTTGATATAAAGGCCCTCCGAGACTTTGATCTCGACCCATGGCAAACGGGCTCGCACAAACATGTTGTCGATTCCGAAGCCATCGGTCAGCAGGTCTTTCAAGGTATCGACCACCTCCTGGGGCGCGGGTAAAATGCTGATATCCAGCAGACCATCGTCAGCCAGCGCCTGCGGGCACAACATATGCCCACCACCAGCCTGTCGGCCATTGCCGATACCCAACGCCAACAGCTCGCCGGCCCAGTAAAAATCCGGCCCCTGCAACTCGCCATAGGCCGCATGTAACTCACTGAAGCGTGATAGACCGGTGAAGAGATAAGCCACGCCGCCGAGAATATTTTTCAGATCCTCGGAAGTATTGGCCGTGACCTGACTGCCAAAGCCGCCCGTGGCCATGTTCAGAAAAATCTGCCCGCCGACCTCCCCCAGATCAATGGCATGCGGGGCAGCCTCCAAAAGCTCCAGCGCCTCAGCAGGCTCCAGGGGCACACCGGCAGCGCGTGCAAAATCGTTGGCGGTGCCCAAGGGCAAAAGCACCAGGCTGGCCTGCGTCGAATGCGCCGCCATGGCTTCGGCGACATCACGCAAGGTGCCATCGCCGCCGCCAGCAATCAACTGCGTATAGCCCGCCGTCAACGCTTCCTCTACCAGCCGCTGCGCATCACCGGCCTCCCACGTCAGTCGAACAGCCAGTTCCCAGCCTTGTTGACGCTTGCCTTCGACAGCTGAACGGACCTGTTCATTGAGTGCCTGCTTGCCATGCAGAATCAACAGCGCCTTGCGCTCGCTCATTTTGATCACTCCCCTTTCCGAATCCGTATGAGAGATGTTGACCTCGCAACCCCTCATAAAAGTCGCAAGGATTTCAATTATTTCCAGGGGAAGAACACGGGAGTCCTACAGGGCGGTATTTTTTCTTACAAAACGTGAGGAATCGGCTCAATTGACCCATCAGGGCAATTGGTACACCGTTGTGTCAGCGGTTATCAGTCATCACCCGTAAATTACACAGGGACGTGCAAACAATGAATGGAACCCCTTTAAGGTCCTCAAAAATCGTAAGCAATAACAGCATCGGCCACCTGAATGGTTTTAACGTATGGAGCCAGTTATTCCATGCAAAGCCATGACCTCAGACTACCGGTAACTCCGGCCAGGCCGTTCTCAGACAATCACGCCAATCATCAGGCTGAATTCAAAAGCAGCGCAAAGCCCACCGGAGAAGTTGATATGGAACCTCGCGTCACTGAACTGGAGACACATCTCAAGTACATCCGTAGAGACTTGGATGAAGTCCGCGGCGACGTCAAATCCATCAAGCACAGGCTTGCTTATTCAGCTGGCGGAACGGCCGTGGTCCTGGGGCTTTTGAGCTGGATCTCCAACAGTCGCTTCGACCAGGTCGTGACACTTCTGGCAAATTAAGGAACGGTCATGCACGCAAGCCCCAACGCTTTCGAGCGGGCTTGCGTGGCAGAACCAGGGCCTGCATCAGCCCAGGACTTCACTCAACGGGATGAAACTCACACAATCACCCTCGATCAGCGTACGGTCCTCCAGCACTTCAACCAGACCGTCCGCCCAGGCGGCACTGCGCAGTACGCCAGAGCTCTGATTCTTGTAGATGATTGCCCGGCCATTCTCCAGACGTCCGCGCAAATACTCACGTCGGTTACCAGCCTTTGGCCAGACAAACCCTGCCGGTACCTGAAACTTCAGGGGTTCGATCTCTTTTACGCCTTGGCGACGCAAGAGGTAGGGCCTCGCCAACAGAGCAAAAGTCACCAGGGTCGACGCCGGATTGCCGGGCAAACCAATGACAGGCACGCCGCGAAAATGCCCGACCGTCAGCGGCTTGCCTGGCTTGATGGCAAGCTTCCACAGGGTCAACTCGCCCTCTTCTCGCAAGGCAATACCCAGAAAGTCGGCTTCTCCCACCGATACGCCACCGGTCGAGAGAATCAGGTCGACATCCTTCAACTCGCCGAGACGGGCACGGGTGGTCGCTAATTCATCGGGAAGAATGCCGGCATCGATCACCTCACAGCCCAAGCGCTGCAACCAGCTGCAGAGCAACACTCGATTGCTGTTGTAAATCTGTCCCGGTCCAAGGGCCTGGCCCGGCTCAATCAGCTCATCCCCGGTAGACAAGACCGCAACACGAACCTTGCGAACCACGTCCAGTTCAGCGCATCCCAGCGATGCCGCCAGCCCCTGTTCGATGGGGCCCAGGCGTGTACCAGCAGGCAAGATCAACTCACCGACGGTGGTTTCCTGGCCTTGTGGACGGATGTTCTGCCCCAGGGTCATGGTCTCGGTGAAACGTACCCGCTCATCCGCCTGAACCTCGGCGTTCTCCTGCATCTCGACACAGTCGGCACCCGCGGGCACAGGCGCGCCAGTGAAGATCCGCGCACAGGTCCCCGGCTTCAAGGGCTCCGGAGCCTGGCCCGCAAAAATCTTCTGGCTGACCGGCAACGGCTCTCCCGTCCAGTCGGCAACGCGCAAGGCATACCCGTCCATGGCACTGTTGGGCCAAGGCGGCAGATCAAGTGTCGAGAGCAGATCAGCGGCCAGTACACGCCCCTGGACCTGCGCCAACGGCAAGCGTTCGTGCTCATGAATTCTCGAGGCGTCGGCCATTTCCAGCAACCGCGCGAGCGCCACCTCGACAGCCATCAGACTGCCAGTCTTGCCTGGCTTACCCGCGGGATTCACAAGGTGCCGCCTGTTTCAGATGGGCCACGAAATTGCACGGACGGTGCCGGGAATCCAGTTGTTCGGCGAGAATGCCGTCCCAACCAGTGCGCACAGCGTTGGTCGAGCCCGGCAAGCAACAAACCAGCGTGCCATTGGCCAGACCGGCCAGCGCCCGGGACTGAACCGTGGAAGTACCGATATCCGCCACCGATATTTGCCGGAACAGTTCACCAAAACCATCGACCTGCTTATCCAACAGACAACTCACCGCTTCGGGCGTGCTGTCACGACCGGTGAACCCGGTGCCGCCAGTGATCAGCACCACTTGCACGACCTCATCGGCAATCCAGTTGGCGACTTGCGCACGAATTTTATAGAGGTCATCTTTGAGCAATACACGGGCCGCCAGGTTATGACCGGCAGCGCTCAAGCGGTCGACGAAGACCTGGCCTGAGGTATCGGTCTCCAGGGTACGGGTATCGCTGACAGTCAGCACCGCGATGTTGAGCGGTGCGAAAGGTACATCAGCCTTGGCTTTCATAGGCTCGTCCAGTTGTAGGAGAAACAGCCCGGTGTTATATCACAGCGCCTCATTTTTTCGCCGCCCCCATGGAGAAGTGCGATGACCTCGAATACACCTTTGGCGCCGTGCTCCATTCTGCTCCTGGCTGGCGGGCGTGGCCAACGCATGGGCGGTCAGGACAAGGGTTTACTGGAATGGCACGGCGAGCCACTAATCGCACATCTGCACCACAAGACCCGTCCACTGAGTGATGATCTGATCATCTCCTGCAATAGAAACCTGGAGAAATATGCGCCTTATGCGGATCAGTTGGTCCATGACGACCAAGGCGACTTTCCGGGACCATTGGCGGGTATTCGCGCAGGCCTGAAGGCCGCCCGCCATACGCACCTGCTGGTATTGCCCTGCGATGTGCCACGCATCGATGCTGCGCTGCTCCAGAGCATGCGTGAAACCGCCGCGCAGCATCCGGACAAACCGTTGATGTTGCGCCACGGCGAACACTGGGAACCGTTGCTGTGCATGATTCCCGTCATTCTTTCAGCGGCTTTCGAGACGGCCTGGAACGAAGGCGAGCGCAGCCCGGGCCGACTGATGCGCGCATTGGGCGCCACAGCCCTGCAATGCCCCGACAACGACCCTCGCCTGGCCAACCTCAATACGCCGGAACTGTTAAGCACGCATCACATTGTGTCAGACTGACACGCGAAGGAACTTGCGCGCACTGCATACGTCTCAAGCTCAGTAATCAAAAGATTTTCCATTCGGAGACACACTCATGACCCAACGGACCCTCGCCACTTTCATGCTCGCACTGGGCCTTGCAACCCTCGCCGGTTGTGCATCGCCTTCAGTGATCACCTTGAATGACGGTCGAGAAATCCAGGCCGTCGACGCGCCTAAGTACGATAAAGAATCGGGCTTTTACGAGTTTGAACAGTTGGATGGCAAGCACACCCGCATCAACAAGGATCAGGTTCGTACCGTTAAAGAGTTGTAATCTTTGCGACGACAACCAGATACAGAGAAGCCCGCTTTCACGCGGGCTTTTTCGTGGCTGAAGAAAAACAGAATCGCCTGTTATCACCACTGCAAGGTGAGGGTGCTTTCGAATTCTCTTTCCTGCCCCGTGACCGGATCGACAAATCGCAACCCCTGGGCCAGCAGCTTCAAGGGGTTGGCATAGTCGTCTTCCATGTCCTTGAGCACCTGCGGATAGAACGGGTCATTGCAGATGCCAGCCCCCAGGGCCGCCATGTGCACTCGCAACTGATGTTTCTTGCCCGTTACCGGGTAAAGCGCATAGCGCCAGAACTCACCTTTTTTTTCCCTGACCTCGACAGCCGTCTCAGTATTGCTGACGCCCGGACCTTCCTGCATGCGAAAGAACGGCTCGCCATCGATGAGTCGACTTTTATGAACCATCGGGAAGGTCAGTTCAGGCAATGCCCGAGCGATTGCTTCGTAGCGCTTTTCGATCTGGCGTGTAGGAAACAATGACTGATACGCCGACCGACTCTGAGGGTTGGCTGAAAACAGCACCAGCCCTGCCGTATGCCGGTCAATGCGATGCAAAGGCACCAGATGTGGGTTGTCCAGTCGCCGGATCAGTCGACGCAGCAATGTCTGCTCCACATACTCCCCAGCCGGCGTCACCGGTAGAAAGTGCGGTTTGTCCGCCACCACCAGATGCTCGTCGGCATAGAGGATCGACTCCACCACAGGAATGGGTTTTTCGTCCGGCACTTCACGAAAATAATGAATCCGCAAACCTTCCTTGTAAGGCAGATCCAGGGCTATCGGCATGCCTTGCCCATCGAGGACACGACCGCGAGCAATTCTGTCCAGCCATTGCTCACGACCGATGGCGCTGAAGTGTTCGCACAGGCAATCGAACACGGTCTGCCACGGACCTGGCGGCAGATAGAGCGTGCTGGCCTGGTTGTGCGCAGCAGAAAAAGATGAAGTGGACATACGAAAAGCTCTAACCCTCAATGCAGGGCAGCATTATCCAACAGTGGCCGGAACGAACCTAGAAGAGAATCCTCAGGCCGGTATCGACTGCGTTCGAGCGGCCGCTTCGGTGAATTCCTTGAGCCAGCGCAGCACATCGACCGCTTCCCAGCGACCCGGATCATAAAGCGCGTACAACAACCCCTGATAGCCCACAACATCGAGCTGCCGGTGATAACCCGCACGCTGGAACAAGGCTTCGATTTCGGCGAAGCAGGTGTTGAAATGCAGTTTGTTGAAGGGCGTTTTCCCCTCCGTGACCAGGCCATCCAGACGCAATTCGAGAACCGCCTCGCGTACCACGTCGGCCGACATCCGGTTCACACTGTTCTTCAATTGTTCGACATTGACCACATTTCATCCCTCTGACGTCCGGGATCGGCTGCCCAAACCCGAACAGGGCGAAGCATGGCAGGCAATCCGAATAACTGTATACACATACAGTAACCGAATAACCAACCTTTCGCCAATGGATGAAGCGGGGACAGCGACGGGTGGGACGTCTTCAACTGGCGTCACGGCTGAGGAACGCTACGACCTGATCCGCATCGAAGGGCCAATCAAGTTCAGCGCCGTTATCAAGACGCCGCAGCACCGGTATACGCAAACCATAGTCTTCGACCCAATCTTCGTTTTCCGCGATGTCGACCAACTCCACCAACAAACCGTTTTCGACAAAGGACATCAGAAGTGCTTCGGCGACTTCACAAAGATGGCAACCAACGGTGCCGAACAGCTGACATTCAGGAGGCATGACGACAAGACCAAACGAAGTAAGCGCTCATTCTAGGCCCGGCATCAAACGCAGTCGAGCCGACGTCCGAGCAACGGTGATTTCAAGAGGTTTCGGTAAAACTCTGACGCAAATCATTTGCCTCAACGGTCATTTGCGCGATGCTCACGTCTTTTTTATCTCTACGCTTGAGTAGCCAGAACCCCACGGAGTTTTTTGTGTTCGCCAATCTGTTGATCATCCTCGCCTCCTCCCTGGTGGTAATTGCACTGTTTCAGCGCCTGCGATTGCCACCGGTGCTGGGCTACCTGTGCGTAGGGCTGATGATCGGGCCGACAGCGTTCAACTGGGTGAATGAAAATGAAGATTTACCCGATCTGGCGGAATTAGGCGTGGTGTTTTTGCTGTTCTCCCTGGGGCTTGAGTTTTCCCTGTCGAAAATGCTCACACTGCGCCAGGTGGTATTTGGCTTGGGCAGCCTGCAGGTGCTGGGGTCCGGGATCGTGCTGGGGGCGTTGCTGATGCTGTTCGGCGTGCCGATCACACCGGCCCTGTTACTCGGCGCCGGTCTGGCGCTGTCCTCTACCGCCATTGTCAGTAAGGAGCTGAGCAGCCTCGGCGAGATTTTCAGTCGTCACGGCCAGAATGCCATCGCCGTGCTGTTGTTTCAGGACGTGATCGCGGTGTTACTGCTGACTCTGGTGCCGGTGTTCGCCGGCAGCAGCGACCAGGCCTGGTATTGGGCGCTGCCGCTGACGCTGGCCAAGACGCTGGTGCTGTTCGTCGGTCTGCTGCTGGTCAGTCGCTGGTTTCTGCCACGACTGTTCCATGAAGTCGCCGCGGCCCGGTCCGCGGAGCTGTTCGTCCTGTTGGCGTTGGTGATCGTTCTGCTGACGGCCTGGCTGACTCACTTGCTCGGCCTCTCTCCTGCCCTGGGCGCCTTTCTCGCCGGCATGCTGCTGGGGGAAAGCCACTATCGACATCAGATCGAAGCCGACATCCGTCCGTTCCGCGACATCCTGCTCGGGGTGTTCTTTGTCAGTATCGGCATGCTGATCGACTTGCGCCTGTTTGCCAGCCACGGCCTGCTGATTCTCGGTCTGACCCTGGGGTTGTTGCTGATCAAAGGCACTGTGGTCGCGCTGCTGGTCAAATGGCGCGGCAGCGATGGTGAAACCGCCTGGCGCAGCGGCCTGGCATTGGCTCAGGGCGGCGAATTCTGCTTTGCCCTGATGGCGCAGATGCAACAGAACCAACTGATGCCCGCCGACCTCGGCGGCCTGCTGCTGGCGGCCACGTTCTGCTCAATGCTGGTAACGCCTTTACTGCTGCGCGCCGCTCCCCGCATCGCCATGCGTCTGCACCGCAAACCCAACAAAGCAGCCGAGCTCGAAGAAATCAGCGCGCTCAACGCCAGCTTGCACAATCATGTAGTGATCTGTGGTTACGGCCGCGTCGGTCAGTCCATCGGGCGTTTCCTGCGTCATGTACAGCAACCGTACATTGCGCTGGACACCGACCCGGTGCGGGTCCAGGAAGCCGTCGTCAATGAAAGCTGCGTGCATTACGGCGACTCACGCCGCGGCGAGCTGCTGATCGCGATAGGGCTGGAGCGCGCAAGACTGTTGGTGGTTGCCGTGGACAAGACGGACATCGCCCTGCTGATACTCAAGGAAGCACGGCGGCTCAACCCGACCGTGCCGATCCTGGTGCGCACCCGGGATGACAGCCAGTTGGCCGAATTGAAGGCGGCCGGTGCCAGCGAAGTCGTACCCGAGTTACTGGAGTCCAGCCTGATGCTCGCCTCCCACGCGCTGATCATGCTGGGCATACCCGGCCAGCAGGTGCAGGACCGGGTCGACCAGGTACGGCATGACCGCTATCGCCTGTTGCACGGTTTCTATCCCGGCACCGGCGATGAAGAACGCTGATTCAATCCAGGCTCACGGCGCCAATCTTGTGCACCGACAAGTCCGCGCCGTAATACTCTTCTTCCTGGCTCAGGCGCAGGCCATGGACTGCCTTGATCGCGCCATACACGGCAAAACCACCGGCCAGTGCCACGGTTACCCCCAAAGAAGTGCCGATCAACTGGCTGATCAGGCTTACGCCCCCCAAACCACCCAAAGCGGTTTGACCGAAGATGCCGCAAGCGATCCCGCCCCAGACGCCACACAGCCCATGCAAAGGCCAGACACCCAACACATCGTCGATACGCCATTTGCCTTGGGCCGCGGTAAAGCACCAGACAAACAGGGCCCCGGCGATGGCGCCGGTCACCAATGCGCCCACCGGGTGCATCAGATCCGAGCCGGCGCAGATCGCCACCAAACCGGCCAATGGGCCGTTATGCAGGAAGCCTGGGTCATTGCGCCCGACGATCAACGCCGCCACCGTGCCGCCGACCAGGGCCATCAACGAGTTCACCGCCACCAACCCGCTGACGCCCTGCAGGGTCTGGGCGCTCATCACGTTGAAGCCAAACCAGCCGACGATCAGGATCCACGACCCCAATGCCAGAAAGGGGATGCTCGAGGGCGCGAATGCCACCAGTCGCCCGTCGCGATAACGACCTTGCCTTGGCCCCAGCAGCAACACCGCCGCGAGGGCCAGCCAGCCGCCCATGGCATGAACCACCACGGAGCCGGCGAAGTCATGGAAGCTGGCGCCAAAACGCTCCAGCAACCAGGCTTGCAGACCGAAATTACCGTTCCAGACCACGCCTTCGAAGAAGGGGTAGATGAACGCCACGATCAGCGCCGTCGCGCACAACTGCGGGACGAACCGGGCGCGCTCGGCGATGCCTCCGGAAATGATCGCCGGTATCGCCGCGGCAAAGGTCAGCAGAAAGAAAAACTTCACCAGCCCATAGCCATGATCGGCGGTGATCACCGCCGCCGGTTGCATAAAACTGACCCCGTAGGAAATCCAATAGCCTATAAAGAAGTAGGCCAGGGTCGAAATGGCGAAGTCGCTGAGGATCTTCGACAAAGCGTTGACCTGGTTCTTTTGGCGAACCGTACCGACCTCAAGAAAGGCGAAACCGGCGTGCATGGCCAGGACCATGACCGCACCGATAAGGATGAACAACGTGTTGGAGCTATGGACCAGACTGTCCACAGCACTTTGCAGATTTTCCATGGATTGGCAGACCTGAAGGCTGAAAAAAGCACCAAAGCAGTTCGCACAGATGACCGACGCACCAAGTTGCAGCTCATCCAGACCGCGACGCTGATCCGGATGAACCGCTTTGGCGCACAAGACCGCCGCCTCTGCGCGAGTTTTGATTGTTTGAGTTAGGGTTTTCCTGAAATCATGCCCGGCAACAGCGCAATAGCGCCGGCTGACGCACCACGACGTAGCAAAAGATGTACCAGTCATTTGTACTGAACCTTCGCGCAAGGCTCATACTCGAACGCTTCAGAAGCCACTTACGGAGATCACCAATGGCACGCATCAAGGCAAAGACTGCTCAAGAAATTCTGATGGAAGATTTTCAGACACTGGTCAGCGACACCGAACGGTTGCTGGAACACACCGCATCCCTGGCCGGTGATCAGGCCGATGAGCTGCGTGAGCAGATCCGCGACAGTCTGCTGCGCGCCCGGGAAACCCTGAAGCTGACCGAAGACTCCCTGCGCGAGCGCGGCAAAGCGGCTGTCACCGCCACGGAAGATTACGTCCAGGCCAACCCATGGCAATCGGTCGGGATCGCAGCCGGCGTGGGTTTCCTGATTGGTCTGCTGGCCACTCGGCGCTGATATGGCAATCGATGAATCCGGCTCGTCCGCGACGGGCACCCGCTCTTCATCGCGGCGCCTGGGTGCCGCATTTCTTGGATTGCTGCATAGCCATGTCGAACTGTTCGGCATCGAACTGCAGGAGCAAAAAGCACGCACCGTAAGCCTGTTGCTGTTTGCAGGCCTGACGCTGGTCTTTGCCTTGTTGTTGTTAGTGGGGTTGTCGACGCTGGTGTTGATCCTGTTTTGGGACACCAATCGCCTGGCGGCAATCATCGGGCTCTGTGTGTTCTACACCTTTGCGGCGTTGTTCTGCGCAATGCGCTTGAGGGCAGCGATTTTTGATGAGTCCTCGCCCTTCCATGGCACCCTGGAAGAGCTGGCCAACGATCGGGAGCGTCTGTTGCCATGAGCCTGCCTGAACTTCCCCGTAACAGCTCACGCACGGAAATGCGCAAGGCGTTGATCCGCCTGCGCATGGAAATGCATCGCCAGGAAATTCGCCACGAATCCCAACAACTGCTGCTGCCCCTGCAACGGGTACGTGGCATGACGCAAAACCTGCAAGACAGTTTCGGCATCAAACACGCCCCGCTCTGGGGCATCGCGGCCGTGATCGGGTTGGGCTTTCTGACCGGTAAGGGTGCCAAGAGTGGCGGTATCGGCAGCCTGACCAAACTGGTTAGCCTGGGCGCTACATTAGGGCCGCTGATCAAGCTGGTCATGCAGAACTCTTCGCGCAAACACTAATCAGTCTTGTCTGGCTGCATTCTTGCAATACCACCGGGATTAACCTCTTTATCGAGAGGTTAATCCCGCGTACCTACCTGGCGACCAGGTTTTTATCCAGAACAACACCTTAATAAGGAGGCCTCGTGATCGACGGGCAACCGCTCGCCTGTTTTCAGCCATTCATCGATACCGCTACAGGCCGTATCGCTGGTGTCGAAGCGCTGGGCCGATTGCGCCAGGCCGATGGTCAACTGATGTCGGTAGGTGCGCTGTTCGCCGATCCGCGAACCCCGGCCATCGCCCTGCGGCGTCTTGATCGCCAGATTCGCGACAACGCCCTGAGCCGTCTGCATGAAGCGCCCGCTGACTGGTTTCTCAGCCTGAACATCTCACCCCGCTGGATCAGCCGCTTGCGCCGGGACCAGGCACTGCCGAGCCTCAAGCAACTGAGCAGGCATGGTGTCGACGCACAGCGAATCGTCTTCGAGATCACCGAATTGGGCGGCGACAGCCAGCGTCTGGCTGAAGTCGTGGCCCGCTACCGGCAAGCCGGGGCGCGGATTGCCATCGATGATTTCGGTGCCGGTTACTCTCAACTCGATCGCGTGTTGGCCCTGCAACCGGACATTCTCAAGCTCGACATGCGGTTGTTTCAGGCCGCCGCGTTGGGCGGTCCCAGCAGCGATGTGGTCAAGGCGCTGGCGCAAATGGCGGAGAAAACCGGTTGCTGGATCATTGCCGAAGGCGTGGAAACCGAAGCTCAACTGAATTTTGCCCTGGAATGCGGCTCACGCTACGTACAGGGCTTTCTGTTCGCCCGAGCGCAAGCGGATTTCTTCGCCACCGACGCCTTTGTCGAGCGCTTCGCGCAATTGCGCCAGCGTTACGTACAACAAAAACTGACTGAACGTGCTCGCCTGATGATCATGCGCCAGCAACTCAGCGAACTGATGGCCATCCTGCAAGCCTGGGCTCAAGCCGACGCCCCCCTCAGCGCTTTGCCGCAACTGGAAGCGTTTCCCTGGCTGTTGCGTTTTTATCAGTGCGACCGCCATGGCACGCAACTGACCCCCAACCTGGAATGGCGCCACAACGGCTGGGAAGCCGATAACCGCTATCTGGGTCACAACTGGTCATGGCGCCCCTATTTTTATCACTTGCTGGCCGAGGGTTGGGATGAGCGCCGTCTGACGCTTTCCAACACTTACCGCGACGCCACCAGCAATCAGTATTGCCTCACTGCAGGGCAGTTTTTCGATAACGGCGAACGGCTACTGCTCATCGATATCGATGCCGCGGGGCTCTAGTTCTCCTTGCAGGTACCGGCGCGAACCGGGAAGCTAGGGGTTCAGTCAACTGACGGAGAAACCAGCCTTGGATTGGCACACCCTGCTTACCCGCGAACGCCTCGGAAAACCTGTGCACAGCCCGGAAGAACTCGGTCGCAGTCCTTTCCATAAAGACCACGACCGGATCATTTTCTCGGGTGCATTTCGCCGTCTCGGGCGCAAGACCCAGGTCCATCCGGTCTCCAGTAACGATCACATTCACACGCGCCTGACCCACTCCCTGGAAGTCAGCTGCGTCGGCCGTTCGCTGGGGATGCGCGTCGGTGAAACCATCCGTAGCGCCCTGCCCGACTGGTGCGAACCGAGTGACCTGGGGATGGTGGTGCAATCAGCTTGCCTGGCCCATGACATCGGCAATCCACCCTTCGGCCACTCTGGCGAAGACGCGATCCGCCATTGGTTCCAGCAGGCCGCCGGCCGTGGCTGGCTGGATGCCATGAGCGAAGCCGAACGCAACGACTTCCTCAACTTCGAGGGTAATGCCCAAGGCTTCCGGGTGCTCACCCAGCTTGAATACCACCAGTTCGAAGGAGGCACCCGGCTGACCTACGCCACCCTGGGCACCTACCTGAAATACCCGTGGACGGCCCGGCACGCCGACTCACTGGGCTACAAGAAGCACAAGTTCGGCTGCTACCAGAGCGAACTGCCGCTGCTGGAACAGATCGCGCATAAACTCGGGCTGCCCCAACTGGAAGAGCAGCGCTGGGCGCGCCATCCGCTGGTGTATCTGATGGAGGCCGCGGACGACATCTGCTACGCGCTGATCGATCTGGAAGATGGCCTGGAGATGGAGCTGTTGGAGTACGCCGAAGTCGAGTCTCTGCTGCTGGACCTGGTGGGCGACGATCTCCCGGAAACTTATCGCCAGCTCGGTCCACAGGATTCGCGGCGGCGCAAACTGGCGATTCTGCGGGGCAAGGCCATCGAACACCTGACCAACGCAGCAGCCCGAGCCTTCGTCGAGCAGCAGGACGCGTTGCTGTCCGGCACACTGCCGGGGGACCTTGTCGAACACATGCATGGCCCGGCCAAACGCTGCGTCCTGAATGCCAAGGACATGGCACGCAAAAAAATCTTCCAGGACAAGCGCAAGACGCTCCACGAAATCGGCGCCTACACCACCCTGGAAATCCTGCTCAATGCTTTTTGCGGCGCAGCACTGGAGCAGCACAACGGTCGTACGCCCTCCTTCAAGAACCGGCGCATACTTGATCTGTTGGGCAACAATGCACCCGATCCCCACGGTCCTTTGCACACCTCTTTCTTGCGCATGATTGATTTTATCGCCGGCATGACCGACAGCTATGCCGGTGAAATGGCGCTGGAAATGACTGGTCGTTCAAGCCACGGATAACAGCGCATCGATCAGCCGCGTCAGCGACGTCTGAACGGCTGATCGAATGTCTCGACATTCATCTGTATTTCAACATCGACAGAATCGCCCTACACCTTGTGCAGAGCTGACTGATCGATTGTTCGGCCGTCTCGCGAAACAATTGCACACCCACTGCTCGACAGATGAAGCATGAAAACTCCTACGTTCAAACACGATTGGCACATATTGCTGGTGGAAGATCATCCGTTTCAGCTGAGAGCGACTCAATACCTGCTCGAGAGTTACGGCTTCACCCAACTGACCACCACGGACAGTGCCGAAGGCGCCTTGCAACAAATGCTCAAGGCTGCGCAACCGTTCGATATTCTTCTGTGCGACCAATGCCTGCCCGACCTTCCCGGTCTTGACTTGATAGAGTTTGCCAGTCACCGGGGAATGATCAGACAGGCAATACTGCTGAGCAGCCTGACATTCGCCGAATTGGAAAAACTTAAAACAATGGCCTACGAACATGGACTTCCTTTGCTCGGCTATTTGATCAAGCCATTGAAACAATCAGACTTTAGAAACTTATTGACCTTAGCCTCACAATAAAACACGCCATTTCCTACACACTAAAACCACACCAAAAAACACAGACTAGAACTTATAACCCAACGCTTCCTCCCTCTTGACAACGCCACCCAAACTTTAACCTTTCCTCATTCAGAACCTAGTTAGTACGTAGTCCATTTCTTTTTCAATTGTAGGACTTTTCCTATATTGCTGCTATCGGCTTGTCAGTTCATGCGCCCCCTCAACTACTGAGCTAAGGTGCGCGCTTTATTTGTGCACGTATGGGATTTGATTATGAACTCCGTTTTTATTGTCGACGATCACCCTGTCATCCGCCTTGCCGTTCGAATGCTGCTGGAACATGAAGGTTACAAAGTCGTCGGCGAAACTGACAATGGCGTCGATGCCATGCAGATGGTGCGCGAATGCATGCCCGACCTGATCATCCTCGACATCAGTATCCCCAAACTGGACGGACTGGAAGTGCTCTCCCGTTTCAACGCAATGAGCACGCCATTGAAGACACTGGTGTTAACCGCTCAATGCCCGAAACTTTTCGGTATCCGCTGCATGCAATCAGGTGCATCAGGGTATGTATGCAAACAGGAAGAACTCAGTGAACTGGTGAGCGCGATCAAGGCAGTTTTATCAGGTTACAACTACTTCCCCAGCGAGGCCTTGAACCCGGTTCGCTGTGACGACGCACAGTGGGCAGACCTGGACTTGTTCAAGTCCGTTAATGATCAGAGTTGATGGTACTACAACTTTTTGCCCAAGGTCGCACCAACAAGGAAATCGCCAAAGGCATGTTTCTCAGCAACAAGACTGTCAGCACCTATAAAAAACGACTTATGCAGAAACTCAAAGCCAAATCTCTGGTTGAACTCATCGATATGGCAAAACGTAACGCGTTAGTGTGAGGAACAGGATGCCCAGTCGTTTGAAGGATTATCTAAGACTCACGGTCGCGGCTTTATACCTGAGTACCCCGGTGCTCGCGGCGCAGACAGCCAGCCAAAACTACACCCTGCTCAGTCGCTCAACGACCGGGCACATGGAAGTTCAACTGGATACCTCACAACGACAATGGGTCAAAGACAAACGTGAATTGGTCCTGGGCACGTCAGGTCCGGATTATCCGCCTTTCGACCTGACCCTCAGCGGCCACGACTACGAAGGCTTCACCGCCGACTACGCCGGCATCCTCGGCAAAGTTACGGGGTTGCCCGTCAAGGTTCAGCGCTTCGCGTCCCGAGGGGCGGCGATCGAGGCGCTGGAAAAGGGTCAGGTCGACTTGCTCGGCACCGCCAATGGGTATGAGGCCGACAATGCCGACATTGCCCTGTCCACACCTTACGCCGTGGATCAACCGGTGCTGGTGACACGGGAAGGAGAAACCAGGTCTCTGACCGATGGTCTTGCCGGCCTGCGGCTTAGCATGGTGTATCACTATCTGCCCCTGGACGAAGTCAGGGCGCTGTATCCGAAGGCAATCATCACCTCCTACCCGTCCTACCAGAATGCAATCAACGCGGTTGCCTTCGACCAGGCCGATGTTTTTCTCGGTGACACCATTTCAACTCATTACATGATCAACAAGGGGTATCTGAACAACATCCGCATGGCCAACTTCGGTAAACACGAAGCCCATGGTTTCAGCTTTGCCGTACAGAAGGGCAACCCGGACCTGCTCGGGATCATCAACGCGGTACTCAAGGCCATCCCCACCAGCGAGCGGGAAAACATCGCCAAACGCTGGAGTGCCGGCAGCGACATTCTTCTCACCGATCAAAAACTGCAACTCACTCACCACGAAGAACGTTGGCTGGCGCAACATCCGGTGGTGCGGGTGGTGGTTAATGAAGCCTTTGCGCCGCTGACGTTTTTTGACGGTGACGGCAACTTTCGGGGTGTCACGGCTGACCTGCTCGAACTGATCAGATTGCGCACCGGTTTGCGCTTCGAGATCCAGCGCAGCCGAAGCGATGACGAGATGGTCGAGCAGATCGCTAACCAGCAGGCCGACCTGATCGCCGCCCTGCTCCCCAGCGCACAGCGTGAAACGCTGTTGAACTTCAGCCGCCCTTACCTGGAAAACTCCTTTGTCCTGCTGACGCGCAAAGCGGCCGACAGCCCGACAAACCTCAACCAGCTGCAGGACAAACGCCTGGCCATTGCTCAGGGCAATCCGCTGGTGGATTACCTGCGCAGCGAGTTTCCGCGGATCAACCTGGTTGAAACTCCAGACACGTTCAGTGCCGTGGAGTTGCTCGCCGAGGGCAAGGCAGAAGGTGCGGTGAACTCATTGGTGATCGCCAATTACTTCATCTCATCGCGGATTTTCGAGCAGACACTTCAGATCACCACCACCATCGGCACCCAACAGGCGGCATTTTCCCTGGCGACCGGGCGCGACGCCAAAGAACTGAATGCCATCCTCGACAAGGCGTTGTTGAGCATTGCACCGGAAGAGCTGGGCATCATCAATAACCGCTGGCGGGGTTATTCGGCGGCTTCGCAAAGTACCTGGCGCAACTATCACCGTGTGTTCTATCAGATCGTTACCGGCGCTGGCGTTCTGCTGCTGATATCCGTTGCCTGGAACGCCTATATGAGACGCCAGATAAAACAGCGGCAGGCGGCGAAAGAACGCGCAGATGAAGCCAACCGGGCTAAAAGCACCTTTCTGGCAACCATGAGCCATGAGATCCGCACGCCGATGAATGCAATCATCGGCATGCTCGAGCTGACACTCAAACGTATCGATCACGACCATGCGGATCGACCGGCCATCGACGTCGCGTATCACTCGGCAAAAGACTTGTTGGAACTGATCGGAGACATTCTCGACATTGCGCGCATCGAATCCGGACGTCTGAGCCTGAGCCCGGAGCGCGTCAATCTGGCTGAAACCGCAGCCTCGGTGGTGCGGATCTTCGACGGACTGGCCCGGCAAAAAAATCTCGGGCTGCACCTGGCATTCAACCCTGCCAAACCGACGACCGATGTGCTGTTGGACCCGATGCGTTTCAAGCAGGTGCTGTCCAACCTGGTCAGCAATGCAATCAAGTTTACGCAACAGGGTCAGGTCAGGATCAGCCTCGAGTTGCAACCGACCGACGAGCCCGACCACGTGCAACTGCAATTGCTGGTTGAGGACAGTGGCGCCGGAATCAGCGAGCAGGATCAGCAGCGACTGTTCGAGCCTTTCGTCCAGGCCGATAACTCCGGCCAGTTACCCAGGGGCGGGGCGGGGTTGGGCCTGGTGATCAGCCGCAATCTGTGCGAAATGATGGGTGGCAACCTGCAATTGAGTAGTCAGCCAGGGGTCGGCACTCAGGTTCGGGTTTCGCTGAACCTGGCGACCCTGCCGCCTGTACAGATACCGGAAATTGCCGAGCCACAGATTCACCAGAGCGCAGCGCCCTTGAACGTTCTGGTGGTCGACGATCACCCGGCCAATCGCTTGCTCATGTGCCAGCAACTGGAGTTTCTGGGGCATCGGTTCAGCGTCGCAGCCGATGGCGAGACGGGGTTGGAGGCATGGAAGAATCAACCATTCGACCTGGTGATTGCCGATTGCAACATGCCGATCATGAATGGATATGAGATGGCTCGTGCCATTCGCCAACATGAACAGCGTCTGCAGCGCCCGCCCTGTACCGTTCTGGGTTTCACCGCCAATGCGCAGCCGGAGGAAAGACAACGCTGCAAGCAAGCCGGGATGGACGATTGCCTGTTCAAACCCCTGAGCCTGACAGCCTTGAGCCAATGGATCGAACGCATCGCGCCGAAGGTTCGTGACCCGGCGTTCAGTCTGGAGGGGCTGCACCTGTTGACCGGTGGCAACCCGACGCTGAACCGGCGATTGTTGACCGAGCTGCTCAATAGCAACCACCTGGATCACCAAACGCTGCTGACGTTGTCCCGGTCAAACGACCGGCAGTCACTCCTCGACATCGCCCACAAAATCAAGGGTGCAGCGCGAATCGTCCAGGCCTCCCGACTGATCGACAGTTGCG
The DNA here is from genome assembly GCF_024168645.1 of Pseudomonas sp. GGS8. Taxonomy (NCBI): domain Bacteria; kingdom Pseudomonadati; phylum Pseudomonadota; class Gammaproteobacteria; order Pseudomonadales; family Pseudomonadaceae; genus Pseudomonas; species Pseudomonas sp. GGS8. The sequence continues at coordinate 6,645,984 of NZ_JALJWF010000001.1, forward strand.
AGGCACTCGAAAAGGCCTGCAACAACAGGCTCCACCACGACCAAGTGGCCGATTGCAGCAAGTCCATGGAGCGCGCCATGCTCGAACTGGATCACGCGTTGCAACAACAGCTCGCACGCCACGACAAAAAGCAGAATGACGGAGCGTTAACTATGCTGGAAGGCTGAGCGTTGTGTTCATCGTCAGGGAGAAAGTTGCAATGCCCAGCCCACTGCGCCCGGATCAACGCCGGTTTCCCCTGCACATCCATATCAGCGTGATGTTCACGTTCCTGTTGTCGACCCGACAAACCTGCTGATCAAGGCCGGCTTGAAAGCCTGATCAGCAGTCGGTCAGACGCAGGAAAATTGCCGCCAGTTGCTCGATACCGGCCTGATCATCAGCGGTAAAACGCGCCAGCTTCGGGCTGTCGAGGTCCAGCACGCCGATCAGTCGACCATCCTTGACCAACGGCACGACGAGTTCACTGTTCGATGCACTGTCGCACGCGATGTGGCCGGGGAATGCGTGTACGTCTTCGACCCGCTGGGTCTGCAAGGTGGCAGCGGCAGCCCCGCACACACCGCGACCGAATGGAATCCGTACGCAGGCGATCTGCCCCTGAAACGGGCCAAGCACCAGTTCTTCGTTGCGATTAAGGTAGAAACCGGCCCAGTTCAGGTCATCGAGCTGGTTGAACACAAACGCGGAAAATTGCGCGGCGTTGGCGATAAAATCACGCTCGTCCGCCAGCAACGACTCCAGCTGTGCCCACAGCATGCCGTAGCCCTCAAGGCCCTGGCCGCTCTTTTGTAAATCGATCATGCCTTTTGCTCCAACAGCTTCAGCCCGACCCAATAGCGGGCAAATTGATACGCGCAACGTCCGTTGCGATTACCCCGGCCTGTGGCCCAGCGCACCGCGAGGATGTCCAACTCTTCGTCACGCTGCCACTTGAGGCCGGCCTTGTTGGCCAATTGGCCGATCCAGTGCTCGACGACGTTGAGGAAATGTTCCTGCGTAAACGGATAGAACGACAGCCACAGGCCAAAACGGTCCGACAGCGCGATCTTGTCTTCCACCGCTTCATTGGGATGGAGCTCGCCATCGACCCTTTTCCAGTTTTCGTTATCGCTTTCCTTTTCCGGCACCAGATGGCGACGGTTGGAGGTGGCGTACAGCAGAACGTTGTCTGGCGCCTGTTCGAGAGAGCCATCGAGTACGCTCTTGAGCACGCGATAATCACCCTCGCCCGATTCGAACGACAGGTCATCGCAGAACAGCACAAACCGTTGAGGCAGCTTGGCAATCTGCTCGACTACCCGCGGCAAGTCCGCCAGGTGGTCGCGCTCGATCTCGATCAGCCGCAGGCCGTTCTTGGCGTGTTCGGCCAGCAAGGCGCGCACCAACGACGATTTACCGGTGCCCCGCGAGCCCCAGAGCAAGGCGTGGTTGGCGGGCATGCCGTCGAGGAACTGTTGAGTATTGCGGCCCAATTGCTCAAGTTGACGGTCAACGCCGATCAGGTCGGACAGGCGCATGTCGAGGCTGACGTGCAGCGGCAACAGAAAACCATTGCGACCCTCGCGTTGCCAGCGTGCGGCCAGGCAATGTGTCCAGTCGAGCGTTTGCCGAGGCGCCGGCAGCAGCGGTTCGATACGGGCCAGAACGGCATCGGCGCGTTCAAGAAAAGCATTCAATCGGGAATCCACGTCTTCTCCTCGGGCACGTTCACAGTGATGATGGCGGTACAGCGACGAAACACAGCATCCGATGCCCGGCCAACACCCCGTACAGGTGTTTTGCGAGAACATCGGTATCCATTGATGATCGACTATGCTTGAGCAGCGAAGGGAAACGGAAGTGGTTCAACATCCCATGGATATCAAGTTCAGCCAGCGGCTGTCGTACAAGCAAGCCAAGCTTACGGTGCTGGTCGGTTTCATTCTGGGCACGCTGCTCAGCCTTGTGCAAATAGGCATCGATTATGCCAGCGAAGACGCCTCCATCAACCGCGAAATACTGTCTTTGCTGGAAATCAGCCACAACCCCGCGTCCCGCATCGCGTACAACATAGACGCCGAACTCGCCCAGGAGCTGACCCTGGGCCTGTTGCGCTCCCCGGCGATCATCGGCGCGACATTGACCGACAACAACAATACCGTGCTGGCCAACGTCAAACGCCCGGGTCTGAAAAACAATTACCGGGTGCTCAGCGACTTCCTGTTCGGCGCCAACCGACAGTTCGAAGACCGCCTCTACCTCGACCACTTGCCGGACGAGTCCCTCGGGACCTTGCACCTGGAAGTCGATACCTACACCTTCGGCAGTCGCTTCCTGCGCCGGGCCGAAGTGACCCTGCTCAACGGCTTCGCACGCAGCCTGATCCTCACGGGCATTCTGCTGGCGCTGTTTTACGTGATGCTGACCAAACCGCTGGTGCGGGTCATCCGCGAACTCAGTGGTCGTGATCCGCGCAGCGCGGAGTCGACCTGGCTGGAGTATCCGGCGGGACATGAAAATGATGAAATCGGAGTCTTGGTCAAGGTCGCCAATCAGCAGTTCGATAACATTGCCACCGAGATCCAGCAGCGGCGCAATGCCGAAAACCGTCTGACCGACTACCTCTCACAACTGGAAAATATCGTCTCGGCCCGTACTGCGGAACTCAAGGCGATCAACTCCCGACTCAGCCAATCCAACGAGGAGCTGGAAGTCGCCCGCAGGACTGCCCTGGACATGGCCGAGGCACGCTCGGTGTTCCTGGCCAACATGAGCCATGAAATCCGCACGCCCCTCAATGGCCTGCTGGGGATGATCGCACTCTCGCTGGACGGCCCGCTCAACGCCGAACAGCAGCAACAGCTGTCCATCGCCCATGACTCGGGCAAAGTGCTGGTGGAACTGCTCAACGATATTCTCGACCTGTCGAAGTTCGATGCCGGCCAGCTCGAACTCGAACACATTCCATTCGATCTCGGCTCGCTGATCGAAGACACCGCCAACCTGCTGTCCCAGAACGCCGCGCCAAGCGTCGAGCTGACGTGTCTGATCGATCCACAATTTCCCGCGCTGGTGCTCGGTGATCCGACCCGAGTCCGGCAGATCGTCAGCAACCTGCTGTCCAACGCCCTCAAGTTCACCCGCTTCGGGCGTGTCGATGTGCGTCTTTCAACGTTCGAAGACGGCGTGCGGATCGAAGTCTGCGACACTGGCATCGGCATCGCCCAGGACGCGCAGGTCAAAATCTTCCAGCCTTTCACTCAGGCAGGTGCCGGCATTACCCGACAATTCGGCGGTACCGGGCTGGGCCTGGCGTTGACGTATAACCTCTGCGAAGCCATGCAGGGGCGTCTGACGATCAGCTCGGAAGCGGGCTTCGGCAGTCAGTTCTGCGCCGACCTGCCGCTGCCCTGCCACACTCGCGCCGTTTCACCGACACGGCTGCAGGGCAACATCGTCGCGATCACCGCCGCCAGCAGTGGTCTGGCGGAACTGTTGAACAGTCTGCTGCCCGAGTGGGGGCTGGACTATCAGCAGCGTTCCATCGATGACCGATTGATCGGCCTGGAACCGGATGTGTTGATCACCGACTGCCCTGAATGCCTGTTTGGCCTGCGCCCTACTTTAACCGCGCCGATTCTGCTGGTGACCGCTTACGGCAGTTTCCTGCCCAGCGAGCAAGCCAGCGCCCTGGCACCTTTGCAGCAACAGGCGCGACCGTTGGCGCGCAATGCGCTTTACCAGACATTACGGCGGATCCTGCAACCGGAACTCAACACGATCAACGGTGCCCGCGTTGAAGTGCTCTCACCCCAGCGACGCGGGCGCATCCTGCTGGTGGAGGACAATCCGGTCAATCAATTGGTGGCCAAGGGAATGCTCGGCAAACTCGGGTGCGAGGTGAGCGTCGCCGCCCATGGCGCCGAAGCTCTGGATCAGCTCGAACAAAGCGAATTCGATCTGGTGCTGATGGACTGCAACATGCCGGTGATGGATGGCTATGAAGCCAGCCGGCAGATCCGTCGCAGCGGGCGCTGGCCACAGCTGCCCATCGTCGCCCTGACCGCCAACGCCATGTCCGAAGAACGCGAACGCTGTCGTGCGGCGGGCATGAGCGACTACCTGGCCAAACCCTTCCGCCGGGAAGAGCTGGCAGCCCTGCTCGACTTGTGGATACCCACTACGTCAGCGCTTTGATTTGCCCCAACAGGTGATCGAGACCATCGCGCAGCTCATTCAAGCGATCCAGATCGATACCGCTATCACACAACAGGCGAGCCTTGAGCGGCCCGACCTGATCGCGCAAAGCCTTGCCGGTGGGTGACAGGCTCAAGTGCACCTCGCGCTCGTCACGCGCCGAACGCTGACGCTGCACCAGTTGCAGTTGCTCAAGACGCTTGAGTAGCGGCGTGAGGGTCCCGGAATCCAGCGCCAGTCGCTCACCCAACGCCTTGACCGTCGGCTGCTCCGGCGCCGCCTCCTGCCATTCCCACAACACCAGCATCGCCAGGTATTGCGGGTAGGTCAGGCCCAGTTGATCGAGCATCGGCTTGTAGGCACGGATCACCGCCCGAGAAGCAGCGTACAGCTTGAAGCAGAGCTGACTGTCGAGCTTCAGCGAATCGACTGACAACGTGTTCATTTGAGCAGGGCTTCGATCTCGCGGCGCAGGGCTTGCGGCTTGGTGGCCGGAGCAAAGCGCTTGACCAACTGACCGTCCTTGCCGATCAGGAACTTGGTGAAGTTCCACTTGATGCCCTGAGACCCGAGCACCCCCGGCGCGCGCTTTTTCAACTGCACGAACAATGGATGAGCGCCGGCACCGTTGACTTCAATCTTCTTGAACAGCGGGAAACTCACCCCGTAATTCAGCTCGCAGAACTCGGAAATCGCCCCTTCGTTGCCCGGCTCCTGCTGGCCGAACTGATTGCAGGGAAACCCGAGCACCACCAAACCTTGATCCTTGTAGCTCTGCCAGAGCTCTTCGAGGCCTTTGTACTGCGGGGTGAAACCGCATTTGCTGGCGGTGTTGACCACCAGCACCGCTTTACCGGCGAAATCGGCCAGGGTCTTTTGCTCGCCCTTGATGGTGGTGCAAGGGATGCTCAGCAGGTTGTCGCTCATGGCACGAACTCCGAATGAAGGAAGATCAAACATAGCGAGCAATTGAATTGTGTGCAATTTAATAAATCAATAGATGCCCGACACGCGAACATCATTGCAGGAGCTGCCGGAGGCTGCTCCTGCGTACACCAGTCAGACGCACGACATCAGCAGATTATTCGCGGGGAACGAGGTCCAGGCACACCGAGTTGATGCAATAACGCAAACCGGTTGGCGGCGGACCGTCCGGGAACACATGCCCAAGGTGCGCATCGCATTTGGCGCAGACCACTTCGGTGCGGATCATTCCGTGGCTGATATCACGGATTTCGACCATCGCGCTGTCGCCGATCGGCGCGTAGAAGCTCGGCCAGCCGCAGCCGGAATCGAATTTGGTCTTTGAGTCGAACAGCGGTGCGTTGCAGCAGATGCAGTGGTAAACACCGTCGGTTTTGGTGGCGTTGTATTTGCCGGAGAACGGCCGCTCGGTGCCCTTGAGGCGACAAACGTTGTATTGCTCCGGATCGAGCATGGCCCGCCATTCTTCCAGGGTTTTTTCCAACTTTTCCATTGATACACCTCAGCAGCTGAAAAAGCCTGATCTGTATCTTTTCCACGGATCAGGCGGCACGTATGATTGCGCCTCGTCAAACGCCAGTCTGGCAGCCAGACCACGTGCATTCAAACGGATTATGAGTGCCGCCATTCGAGGCGTCAGGCCTGTGTGAATACGCAGGATTCCCAGTACGGTCGTTCATACGCCGCCTGGATCGTTCATTTTCGGGAACACATCGCCATGCAGGTCAGCAAATCGAACAAGCTCGCCAACGTCTGCTATGACATTCGCGGCCCAGTGCTCAAGCACGCCAAACGACTGGAGGAGGAAGGTCATCGTATCCTCAAGCTGAACATCGGCAACCCGGCGCCCTTTGGTTTCGAAGCGCCGGATGAAATCCTTCAGGACGTGATCCGCAACCTGCCGACCGCCCAGGGCTACAGCGACTCCAAGGGCCTGTTCAGCGCCCGTAAAGCCGTGATGCAGTACTACCAGCAAAAGCAGGTAGAAGGCGTCGGCATTGAAGACATCTACCTGGGCAACGGCGTTTCCGAGCTGATCGTGATGTCGATGCAGGCCCTGCTCAACAACGGCGACGAAGTGCTGGTGCCGGCCCCCGACTATCCCCTGTGGACCGCCGCAGTGAGCCTGGCGGGCGGTAACCCGGTGCATTACCTGTGCGATGAGCAGGCCAACTGGTGGCCGGACCTGGCCGACATCAAGGCCAAGATCACCCCGAACACCAAGGCTCTGGTGATCATCAACCCGAACAACCCCACCGGTTCGGTGTATTCGAAAGAAGTCCTGCTGGGCATGCTGGAACTCGCCCGTCAGCACAATCTGGTGGTGTTCTCCGACGAAATCTACGACAAGATCCTGTACGACGACGCCGTGCATATCTGCTCCGCCTCGCTGGCTCCAGACCTGCTGTGCCTGACCTTCAACGGTCTGTCGAAGTCTTATCGCGTGGCCGGTTTCCGTTCCGGCTGGGTCGCCATCTCCGGCCCGAAGCACCACGCTCAGAGCTACATCGAAGGCATCGACATACTGGCCAACATGCGCCTGTGTGCCAACGTGCCGAGCCAGCATGCGATTCAGACAGCACTCGGCGGCTACCAGAGCATCAATGACCTGGTATTGCCCCAAGGGCGCCTGCTGGAACAGCGCAATCGCACCTGGGAGCTGCTCAACGACATTCCGGGCGTAAGCTGCGTCAAGCCGATGGGCGCGCTGTATGCATTCCCGCGGATCGACCCGAAAGTCTGCCCGATCCACAACGACGAGAAATTCGTGCTCGACCTGCTGCTCTCGGAGAAGCTGCTGGTGGTACAAGGCACGGCCTTCAACTGGCCATGGCCGGACCACTTCCGCGTGGTCACCCTGCCACGGGTCGACGACCTGGATCAGGCCATCGGCCGAATCGGCAACTTCCTCAAATCCTACCGCCAGTAAATGGCCTGTCACCGTGCGACCCGGATAAAAGTCGCACGGTGATTAATTCAGCAACACATCTGTGTGCCCTGCCCTGCCTCGCCATTGCAAATGCTGACTGACGACACGTTTCATGCCCGCGCCCAATAACGGCGGGGGCCTGTGACGCTAATCGGCTGTCAACCGTTTCCCATGTCGACGTCAGAAATGCCCTTCAAGCAGCTAGACTGTTGCCGTAGGACACAGTTTGAAATAGTCACCCAGTTGAATAGCCCGGTGCCGCACCTTATATACCCCGCAGTACGCTACATCTTTAGCACGAGGAGATTTCTACAACCATGATGCGCATATTGCTGTTCTTGGCCACTAACCTGGCGGTCGTGCTGATTGCCAGCATCACCCTGAGCCTTTTCGGCTTCAACGGGTTCATGGCGGCCAACGGGGTTGATCTCAACCTCAATCAGCTGCTGATTTTCTGTGCGGTCTTTGGTTTCGCCGGTTCCCTGTTCTCGCTGTTCATCTCCAAGTGGATGGCGAAGATGAGCACCAGCACCCAGATCATCAGCCAGCCGCGCACCCGGCACGAGCAATGGCTGCTGCAAACCGTCGAGCAACTGTCCCGCGAAGCCGGGATCAAGATGCCCGAAGTCGGGATTTTCCCGGCCTATGAAGCCAACGCCTTCGCCACCGGCTGGAACAAGAACGACGCATTGGTCGCGGTCAGCCAGGGCTTGCTCGAACGCTTCTCACCGGATGAAGTGAAAGCCGTTCTGGCCCACGAAATCGGGCACGTGGCCAACGGCGACATGGTTACCCTGGCGTTGATCCAGGGCGTGGTGAACACCTTCGTGATGTTCTTCGCCCGGATCATCGGCAACTTTGTCGACAAGGTGATTTTCAAGAACGAAGAAGGCCAGGGCATTGCCTACTACGTGGCAACGATCTTCGCCGAACTGGTCCTGGGCATTCTGGCCAGCGCCATCGTCATGTGGTTCTCGCGCAAACGAGAATTCCGTGCCGACGATGCCGGTGCACGCCTGGCCGGTACCAGCGCAATGATCGGTGCCCTGCAGCGTCTGCGCGCAGAACAAGGGCTGCCGGTGCACATGCCGGACACCCTGAACGCCTTCGGCATCAACGGTGGTCTCAAACAAGGGTTCGCCCGCATGTTCATGAGCCACCCGCCGCTGGAAGAACGCATCGACGCATTGCGTCGCCGGGGCTGAGAGGTTCCGCGCTAAAAGAAAAGGCCCGCAGTGAATGCGGGCCTTTTTTTGTTTGCTGAGTGGCGTGGTGCTCTTCAGGGCCTCATCGCGGGCAAGCCCGCTCCCACATAGACAGCGCCCATCTGAACAACTCGGTCAACTGTAGGAGCGGGCTTGCCCGCGATAAGGCCAGCACAATCAGCAGCCTTTATCGACTGGAAACCCGATACACACGCTCCTCAAGCCGCGTGACACCGGCCTCGAGAAACTTCCAGCTCTCACCCAGGACGTCCTGGTCTTCCAGGATCTTCAGCTCCCACGAAGCCCCCAGCAGCTGTTGCACTTCGTCATCAAGCACAGCAAATGGCGGCCCGGCCATTTGCGCCTGGTCGTAATCCAGCGTAATCAAAATCCCTAAAGAATCCTTCGGCAGAATCCGAATCAGATGAGCCGCGTATTGCTCGCGCATCGCTGGCGGCAAGGCGATCAATGCAGCGCGGTCGTACAGTGCGCTGCAATCGGCAACATCGCCTGCCGTCAACTCGAAGAAATCACCGCACCACAGCTCGATAGACCCCGCCCGATAGACGTTGAAAGGCCCCTGCTCGCTGATTGCCGGGTCCAGTTGATGCTCATTGAAAAAGTCCTCGATGGCCTTTTCCGACAGCTCAATACCCAGCACCTCATGACCGCAGTGCGCCAGCCACAACAGGTCCAGGCTTTTGCCACACAACGGCACCAGTACACGAGAACCGTCATCAAGACCCAGTTGCGGCCAGAACCGTTGCAGATAGGGATTTACTTCCGGCAGATGAAAGCCGATCTGATTCGACGCCCATCGTTTGTGCCAAAACTCCGGCTGCATAATTAACCCCGAAAAATTCGATCAAAAGACTCTAAAACTTATATTAGATTTAGATCAATGATCTGACTGAAGATGCTGCCATCTTACTCTCAGGAGCTCAATTATGTTCCCCAGCCTGTATATCTCTCATGGCTCCCCCATGCTGGCCCTGGAACCTGGCGCCAGCGGGCCAGCCCTTGCGCGCCTGGCCGCCGCAATGCCGAAACCCAAAGCCATCGTGATCGTCTCTGCACACTGGGAAAGCAGCGAATTATTGGTCAGCGGCAACCCTCAACCCGAAACCTGGCACGACTTCGGCGGCTTTCCCCAGGCCTTGTTCGAGGTGCAGTACCCCGCACCCGGTAACCCGCAACTGGCGGCGCAGGTTGTCGAGCTGCTGAAGGGCGATGGCCTGCCTGCGCGTATCGACGCCAAGCGCCCGTTCGACCACGGCGTTTGGGTGCCCTTGTCGTTGATGTACCCGCTGGCCGATATCCCGGTGGTGCAGGTCTCGCTGCCCACCCGTGGCGGCCCGGCGCTGCAAACCCGCGTCGGCCATGCCCTGGCCAGCCTGCGCGAGCACGGCGTGCTGTTGATCGGCTCTGGCAGCATCACCCACAACCTGCGCGAACTGGACTGGCACGCCGGCCCGGAAAGCGTCGAACCCTGGGCCAAGGCATTCCGCGACTGGATGATCGAGAAGCTCGAAGCGAACGATGAAGCCGCGTTGCACGACTATCGACAGCAGGCTCCGAACGCTGTGCGCAACCATCCGAGTGACGAACATCTGTTGCCCTTGTACTTCGCCCGCGCAGCCGGGGGTGAGTTCAGTGTTGCTCACCAGGGGTTCACCATGGGAGCGCTGGGGATGGACATCTATCGCTTCGGCTGACAGGTAGACCGACTCCGCTCAAACACCAGACACAAAACAGCAGGCATAAAAAATCCCCGAACCAGTCGGGGATTTTTTATGTGCGATTAATCAGCCCGAGAGCGGATCAATCTTCGCGGTAGCGACGCAGCTTCAATTGCTTACCGGCAACGCGAGTGTCCTTCAGCTTGGTCAGCAAACGCTCCAGACCATCTTCCGGCAGCTCGACGAGGCTGAAGCTGTCACGCACCTGGATGCGACCGATGGCTTCACGCGCCAGACCACCTTCGTTGAGGATGGCGCCCAGCAGGTTCTTGGCAGCGATACCGTCACGCGCACCCAGCGCGGTACGGCAACGAGCACGACCTTCAGCCAACGGGATCGGAGCACGACGCTCGCGGTCACCACGGTCCGGACGATCACCGGAACGCTCTGGACGATCGCCACGCGGTGCATTGTTCGGCACCAGTGGACGCTCTTTCTCGATGGCGGCCAGGGTCAGCGCTTGACCGTTGGTAGCCTTGCGCAGCAGGGCTGCGGCCAAGGCACGTGGGCTGCAACCGATGTCGGCAGTCAGGCGATCCAGCAGATCACCGTGTGTCGATTCGGCATCAGCCACCAGCGGCGACAGGCTGTTGGTCAGTTTCTTGATGCGGGCATCGAGAACAGCCTGAGCGTCCGGCAGGCGAACTTCGGCAACTTTCTGACCGGTAACACGCTCGATCACTTGCAGCATGCGGCGCTCACGAGGAGTGACCAGCAGCAGTGCGCGACCTTCGCGACCGGCACGGCCGGTACGGCCGATACGGTGAACGTAGGATTCCGGGTCGTACGGCATATCAACGTTGAACACGTGAGTGATACGCGGAACGTCCAGGCCACGAGCGGCAACATCGGTCGCCACAACGATGTCCAGACGGCCATCCTTGAGGGATTCGATTACGCGCTCACGCTGGTTCTGAGCAATGTCACCGTTCAGCGCAGCGGCTTTATAGCCTTTGGCTTCCAGGGCACTGGCCAGGTCCAGAGTCGCTTGCTTGGTGCGCACGAACATGATCAGGGCGTCGAAATCTTCCACTTCCAGCAAGCTGAGAACGGCAGAAGTCTTCTGGTCAGCGTGAACCAACAGGTGAGCCTGTTCGATCGCGGTAACGGTCTGAGTCTTGCTCTGGATCTTCACGTGCTTCGGATCGCGCAGGTGGCGCTCGGCGATGGCACGGATCGATTGCGGCAGGGTGGCCGAGAACAATACGGTCTGACGGGTTTCCGGCATGGCCTTGAAGATAACTTCCAGGTCGTCCATGAAGCCCAGCTTGAGCATTTCGTCCGCTTCGTCGAGAACCAGGTGGTTCACGGTAGCCAGTACTTTTTCGTCGCGACGCAGGTGGTCGCACAGACGACCCGGAGTGGCGACAACAATCTGTGCGCCATTACGGATTGCTTTCAATTGTGGGCCCATCGGCGCGCCGCCGTAGACAGCCACAACAGTTACGCCCGGCATTTGCTTGGCGTAGGTTTCGAAAGCGGTTGCAACTTGTAGCGCCAACTCACGAGTTGGGGCCAGGATCAGAGCTTGCGGCTCGCGCTTGGACGGATCAATGCGGTGCAGGATCGGCAGGGCAAAGGCAGCGGTTTTACCGGTACCGGTTTGCGCCTGGCCAATCATATCGTGACCGGCGAGAATGATCGGGATCGACTGCTGCTGAATGGCCGAAGGCTCTTCATAGCCGGTAGCGACTACTGCAGCGACAATATTAGGGTGAAGTTCAAGAGCGGCGAAGCCGCCGATTTCCTGGGTCATGGGTCTGCCTCTAAGTGCATCCGCAAAGACCCATGCTCCAAAGCTGCGCATGCCGTGTTGAGACTCAAGAGTCGCCCTGGCAGCTTTGTCGGCGGGGATTTGCGAAAACGAATGAATGAAAAGAATCGTCAAGGAAGAGTTCGCGGGGCGAACGTGCAGCCGAAGCTGGCTTCGGGGAATTGCGCTACCTAAACGCGGCCCGGTTAAAGGCCGGCGCGCACTATACCGGAATTCGGCCAAAAAGGGAGCTTTTTTTATCGGAAAAAACCGGCGTACGCCGTTGTGTCACAGGCTTTGCGGATAATCGTGCAACCGTCTATTTTGCAAAGGCCCGGCCCTGCTGGCGATGGCGCTAAAACGGTTCATCCTTGTGACACAGACCTTCGGCCTGACACACCCTTCCCGCCCGAGGAAATGCTCCCATGAATCAGCCCAGCCCCAGTCGTGTAACCCGTGAACGGCATGATCATGTCCTGATGATCGGCCTGGATCGGGTGGCCAAACGCAATGCCTTCGACCTCGACCTGCTCAATGCACTCAGCCTGGCCTATGGCGAATTCGAAGCCGACAGTGAGGCGCGGGTCGCGGTGGTGTTCGGCCATGGCGAGCATTTCACTGCCAGGCTCGATCTGGTCAGTGCTGGCACAGCCCTGGCCGAAGGCTGGCAGGCACCGCCCGGTGGCTGCGATCCCTGGGGCGTATTCGTCGGCCCCCGGGTCAGTAAACCGGTGATTGTCGCGGCGCAAGGCTACTGCCTGACCGTGGGCATCGAATTGATGCTGGCCGCCGACATCAATCTGTGCGCCAGCAATACCCGTTTTGCCCAGAAGGAAGTGCAGCGCGGGATCTTCCCGTTCGGCGGCGCCACCTTGCGCCTGCATCAGGTCGCCGGCTGGGGCAATGCCATGCGCTGGCTGCTCACCGGCGATGAATTCGATGCACATGACGCCTTGCGTCTAGGCTTGGTGCAGGAAGTCATGGCCAGCGAGGACTTGCTGCCACGGGCGATCGAGCTGGCCGAGAGGATTGCGAGGCAAGCGCCACTGGGTGTCCAGGCGACGTTGATGTCTGCGCGGCAGGCGCGCTACGAGGGTGAGACCGTGGCGGCCCAGTCATTGCCGGCGCTGGTGAAAAAATTGCTCAATAGCGAGGACGCCAAGGAGGGTGTGCGGTCGATGATCGAGAAGCGGCCTGGCGTCTTCAAAGGGATTTGAGGAATGCATCGCATGTTAGGGCCTCATCGCGGGCAAGCCCGCTCCCACAGGTCTCGTGAACGACGCAAATCAGTGTGGGAGCGGGCTTGCCCGCGATGAGGCCTTCAAGAACAACCATTTTATGTCGCCGGTCGAATCGCCTTGATCAACGACTGCAATGAATACCCCAATCGCGGCGCCAGGCCTTCAGCGCGGGCGATCAGCCCCTCCATGTCCAGCTCCTGATCCAGCTCCGATGGCACGATCAGGATCACATTGCCCTCCTTCACCGGCAATTCCCAGTAATGCCGGTGATAGAGCCCGCGCAACAATGCCGCACCCAACGGTTTGCCGTCGTCGGTGGCCCACTGGTTGATCACCAGCCAGCCACCCGGATTCAAGCGCTTCTGGCAGTTTTCCAGAAAGCTCCAGGCCAGATGCCCGACACCCGGCCCGACGTCGGTATACAAGTCGACGAAAATCAGATCGGCCGGTTCAGCCGTATCGAGCAACTCCAGCGCATCGCCGACGCGGATGTACAGCCGCGGATCGTCATCCAGCCCCAGGTATTCGATGGCCAGACGCGGTACGTCAGGGCGCAGCTCGATGGCTTCGACATCTTCCAGCGGCAGGAACTTCAAGCAAGCCTGGGTCAACGTGCCGGCACCGAGCCCGAGGAACAGCGCGCTGTCCGGTTGCTCGTGGCACAGCGCGCCAATCAACATCGCGCGGGTGTAATCGTACTCGAGCCAGCTCGGGTCGGCGGTGAACACGCAGCTCTGTTCGATGGCGTCACCGAACTCCAGAAAACGGTAATCGGCCACTTCCAGCACGCGAATCACGCCGAACTCATCCTGTACCTCGGCGAGCAAATGCTCGACGCGCTCCTCAGTCATTTCGTCTCCTGATCGTTACCGGCCCCGGCAACGCGATAAACCGCAACATAAAGCAGCAAAGGCGCGATTGTCCGCGAAGCGACGGGAACAGGTCACGCACTAATTGCTGATAACATAACCGTCCGAGCGTAAAACACTAGAGACTGCGATGAGCCAACCCTGGAGCCCTGACAGCTGGCGCGCCCTGCCGATCCAGCAACAACCTCAATACCCCGACGCGGCGCATTTGCTGCACGTCGAGCAAACCCTGGCGAGCTATCCGCCACTGGTGTTTGCCGGTGAAGCGCGGGAGTTGCGCCGTCAGTTTGCCGAAGTCACCCAGGGCCGGGCGTTTCTGTTGCAGGGCGGCGACTGCGCCGAAAGCTTTGCCGAGTTCTCCGCCGCGAAAATTCGCGACACCTTTAAAGTGTTGCTGCAAATGGCGATCGTCATGACCTTCGCCGCCGGTTGCCCGGTGGTCAAAGTCGGACGCATGGCGGGTCAATTCGCCAAACCCCGTTCGGCCAACGATGAAACCATCAACGGCGTGACGCTGCCGGCCTACCGTGGCGACATCGTCAACGGCATTGGTTTCGACGAAAAAAGTCGCGTGCCGGACCCGGATCGTCTGCTGCAGTCCTACCACCAGTCCACCGCGACCCTGAACCTGCTGCGCGCCTTTGCCCAGGGCGGCTTTGCCGATCTGCATCAGGTGCACAAATGGAACCTGGATTTCATCGCCAACTCGGCGCTGGCCGAGAAATACAGCCACCTGGCTGATCGTATTGATGAAACCCTGGCCTTCATGCGTGCCTGCGGTATGGACAGCTCGCCGCAACTGCGCGAAACCAGTTTCTTCACTGCCCACGAAGCGCTGCTGCTGAACTACGAAGAAGCCTTTGTGCGTCGCGACAGCCTGACCAACGACTACTACGACTGCTCGGCCCACATGCTGTGGATCGGTGACCGTACCCGTCAACTGGACGGTGCTCACGTCGAATTCCTGCGCGGGGTGCACAACCCGATCGGGGTCAAGGTCGGCCCGAGCATGAACCCTGAAGACCTGATTCGCCTGATCGATGTGCTCAACCCGGACAACGACCCCGGTCGCCTGAACCTGATTGCGCGAATGGGCGCGAACAAGGTCGGCGATCACCTGCCGCAGCTTATTCGCGCGGTGCAACGCGAAGGCAAGCAGGTGCTTTGGAGCTCCGACCCGATGCACGGCAACACCATCAAGGCCAGCAGCGGTTACAAGACCCGCGACTTCGCGCAGATCCTTGGCGAGGTAAAGCAGTTCTTCCAGGTTCACGAAGCGGAAGGCAGCTATGCCGGCGGCATCCACATCGAAATGACCGGGCAGAACGTCACCGAATGCATCGGCGGCGCGCGTCCGATTACCGAAGATGGGTTGTCGGATCGTTATCACACCCATTGCGACCCGCGGATGAATGCCGATCAGTCGCTGGAACTGGCGTTTTTGATTGCCGAGACCCTGAAGCAAGTCCGGCGGTGAGTCAGTAGGTTTTTTATTGCCTGACAGGCCGCCATCGCGGGTAAGCCCGCTCCTACAATGACCGTGTCGTTCACAAATTATGTGTCTGGCGCTAACCCTGTGGGAGCGGGCTTGCCCGCGATGGTGTCGGTTCAACCACCCTCAATCTGTGCCAACGCCACCCTCAACCGCGCCGCACTCGCCCGCGGGCAATTCAGTTGAACCCGCTCAAGCCCCAACCAGTCCGCCATTCGCCGCAGATTGACCGCCAACGCCAGCATCCCTTCATCATTCAGCCCCGGCTCTTCCTCATGCACGGCATGCACCGCCAACCGGCCCGACGCCCGTTCGGCTCGCAAGTCGACCCGCGCAGCGATCCGCTCATTGTGCAAAAACGGCAATACGTAATAGCCGTAGACACGCTTGTGCTGCGGCGTATAAATCTCCAGCCGATAACGGAAATCGAACAATCGCTCGGTACGGCTGCGCTCCCAGATCAGCGAATCGAATGGTGAAAGCAGCGCACTGGTCTCAACCTTGCGCGGCACTTTCGACTCAGCCAGGCAATAGGCCGGTTGCCGCCAGCCTTCAACCTCACAGACCAGCAGCTCACCGCCCTCGACCAGTTCCGCCAGACGCGGCCGGCTGTCTGCCGGGCTCAAGCGAAAATAATCCCGCAGATCCTTTTCCGTACCAACGCCCAACGCCGTGGCCGCATGCAGCAACAATTCGCGCTGAGCCTCGGCCTCATTGAGCAACGGCTGCTGAAGAATCGCTGAAGGAATCACCCGCTCCGGCAAATCATAAAGCCGTTCGAACCCGCGCCGGCCGGCTACGGTCACTTCACCGGCGGCGAACAACCATTCCAGCGCATGCTTTTCGGCGCTCCAGTCCCACCACGGCCCTGCCCGTTCCTGGCGGGTCGACAGACTGCCCGCCCCCAGCGCACCGAGCTCCTGGACCGACGCCAGCACGCGGCGAATCGTGTCCTGCTGCTCACGACCGAAACGCGCCAGTTGCTGGTAGATGTCTTCGCCGCGGACTGCGCGCTGCATGCGCCAGCGCATCAAGGGGTACATCGACAACGGCAATAACGACGCTTCGTGGCCCCAATACTCGAACAACGTGCGCCGACGGCCCTGACTCCAGGCAGCCTGATCGAGCAACTCGGTTGAATAGTTACCAAGACGGGAAAACAAGGGAAGGTAGTGCGAACGCACCAACGCATTGACCGAATCGATCTGCAGAATGCCGAGCCGTTCGATCAGCCGGTTGAGCTGAACCGGTTTGATCGCCGCCGGCGGCTGGCGCCCGTTGAATCCTTGGGCAACCAGTGCCAGACGCCGAGCCTGTTTGAGGGAAAAGGACAGTGTGGCAGGCATGAGCATCTCCTTGTCTGCTCGCAACCTACCTCACCCGAAAGTGGTTTGTGTAGCGATGGCATCATCATTTATGCATCGGATCATCCCAGAACGGTCTTACTACCTCATGTTCCACATCCGCACGTGTCACGCCGATGTCCTTCAGTGCTTCATCGCTCAAACCCGCCAGCATTTCACGTTCACGGTGAAGTTCGTACCAGCGACTAAACTTGTGCAGCAGATCGGATACCGCGTGGATTGAGAATTTTTCTGCCATTACATGCTCGTTGTGACCTTTCATCGTGTAGCCCTCCTTTAGGGATGGATCCAGTCTCGCTCCAGCGTTAAGATCAATCCAACGAATGTTTCTGATGGCATACATCTCGGAGATTGATGAATGTCCGCCTACCCCAGTATCGACACCGATGTATTGCGCACCTTCGTCGCGATCGCTGATCAGGGCGGCTTTACCCGCGCCGGTGAAATGGTCAACCGCACCCAGTCGGCGGTGAGCATGCAGATGAAGCGCCTGGAAGAGGACGTGTTGCAGCGCCAGCTGTTCGAACGCGACGGGCGCCAAGTCAAGCTGACCGCCGAAGGCCAGGTGTTGCTGGGCTACGCGCGGCGCATCCTCAAACTCCACAGCGAAGTCTTTAATACCCTGCGCGAGCCGCACATGGTCGGCACGGTGCGCATCGGCACGCCCGACGATTACGTGATGCGCTTTCTACCGGGCATCCTGTCGCGCTTCGCGCAGTTCTACCCGCTGATCCAGATCGAGGTTCACTGCGAATCGACCCGGCAATTGTTGCAGCGCCAGGACCTGGACCTGTCCATCGTCACCCGCGAGCCGGGTAACGAGATCGGCCAATTGTTGCGCAAGGAGCGTTTTGTCTGGGCCGAGGCCCAATGCTTCAACGCCCACGAGCAAACACCGTTGCCGCTGGCGATGTTCAACAGTGATTGTTTCTGCCGCGCCTGGGCGTGCAATGCCCTGGACGCCATGGGCCGCGATTACCGCATTGCCTACAACAGCTCCAGTCTGTCGGCATTGATGGCGGTGGTCAGCGCAGGCCTGGCCATCACCGCGCAACTGGAAAGCCTGATCACGCCGGATATGCGCATCCTCGGCGCCGATCAGGACCTGCCCCTGTTGCCGGAAGGCAGCATCATGCTGATCCGCAACCTGAACAACCCTTCACCGATCACCGAATGCCTGGCCGAGCACATCGTCGAAGGCTTCAAACTTTAAAGGCGAGCATCACGGCGCAGCACACCAGAAATCCACAGAACAGCCCGCGCAACAGCCGCTCCGGCAGTGCGTGGGCGACTCTCACGCCCCAACTGATGCTCATCAATCCACCGACCGCCAACGGTATACCGATCGCCCAGTGCACCTGTTGGTGCACCGCATAAGTCGCCAACGTGACGCCCGTGCTCGGCAGTGCCAACGCTAGCGATAAGCCTTGAGCAACCACTTGGCTGGTGCCAAACAGACTGGTCAATACCGGCGTTGCCACCACCGCCCCGCCCACGCCAAACAACCCGCCCATAGTCCCGGAAGCCGCGCCGAGCACACCCAGCCACGGCCATGAATAATGCATCTGCGAAGACGCCGGCGCGGTGGCAGTGAACATTCGCATCAGGTTGTAGGCCGACAGCGCGACCAGGAATGCGACGAAGCCCACACGCATGGTTTGCGCATCAATGCCCACCGCCCAGATCGAACCGATCCAGGCGAAGCAGAATCCCATCGAAGCCAATGGCAGCGCATGACGCAATTCGATGCGATTGCGCTGGTGATAGCGCCACAGCGCCAGCATCACGTTCGGCACCACCATCACCAGTGCCGTGCCTTGGGCGACCTGCTGATCGAGACCGCACCATACGCCCAACAGCGGAATCGCCACCAACCCGCCACCAATACCGAAGAGCCCGCCAAGGGTGCCCAAGGCAGCGCCAAAAACCAGATACATCACGAACTCAATCACAGGCGATTTTCCTCTTGTCAGACTGTTCATCCTACGCAGTCGGCTCTGGCGGGGAAACGCACAGCAACGCACAATGGCTGTGCCAAATTCGCACAAGTGTTGATGAAGCCATGAACCCCAACCAATTGACCGAACAACTCGGGCTGTTTCTTGATGTGCTGGAAACCGGCAGTTTTTCTGCCGCATCCCGCCGTCACCCCCTGACGCCATCGGCCGTGGCACGACGCATCGACAGCCTGGAAAGCGCTGTCGGCAGTCAGCTGTTCATTCGCAGCACCCACGCGGTGCGGGCTACCCCGGCAGGCTTGGCCTTTGCCGAACGCGCGCGGCGGATCGTCGCGGAACTGCGGCTGGCCCGGGCAGAAGCGGTGTCCCTGAGCAATGCGCCGGAAGGCTTGATTCGGGTCGATGCGCCGGCAGCGTTCGGACGACGCCATCTGGCGCCGGTGATTGCCGACTTCCTGACGCTGTATCCCGGCCTCGACGTGCAATTGCACCTGATCGACAGCTTTGTCGATATGCAGGGTTCAAACCTGGGCAAGGTCGACCTGGTACTGCGTGCCGGGCAAATGGCCGATACCCGGCTGGTGGCCACGCCGTTGGCGAGCATGGTGCGCATCGCTTGCGCCAGCCCCGATTACCTGCAACGCCGTGGCGTGCCGACCGAGCCGGCGCAATTGGTCGACCACGACGGTCTGGATTGGGACGGCCTGGCTCCGCCGTTCGCCTGGCGTTTCGAGCAGAATGGGCAGATGCACTTGCACCGGCCTGCACGAATCCGCATGAGCGCCAACAATGCCGAGGCACTGGTCTGCGGCGCACTGGCCGGCTTGGGCGTCGCACACCTGCCGACCTGGCTGGCCAGCGAATATTTATTACGCGGCGAACTGCTGCCGCTGTTCTGCGAAAAAGGTCTGCCAAAACCGGAAAGCACCGGTATTTATGCGTTACGCCTGGAGCAGCAACCCAGTGCGCGTAGCCGCTTATTGCTGGAATACCTGAAGACTCGTTTCAGCCCCATCCCGCCGTGGGATCTGGCGCTGCAAACCAACCTGGACCGTCACTGATCGAGAATTATCTGGCGCATTAAAGATTCGCCCGCTAGATTCATTCAATCACTGATCAAGGCTTTGAAATGAACACCGAGCGCAACACCCCGGACCACTGCGACGAACTGCTGCTGGACAATCAGGTCTGCTTCGCCCTGCACTCCACCTCACTGCTGATGACCAAGGTCTACAAGCCGCTGCTGCAAGCACTGGGCCTGACGTATCCGCAGTACCTGGCGATGATGGTGTTGTGGGAAAAGGATGGATTGACGGTGGGCGAAATCAGCACCCGACTGCTGACTGATCCCGGTTCCCTTACCCCGCTGCTCAAGCGCCTGGAAGCCGAAGGTTTGCTGAGCCGCACCCGTAGCCGGGAAGACGAACGAGTGGTGATTGTCGAGCTCACCGAGCAAGGCCATGCGCTTCGAGACAAAGCGCGGGGCATTCCCCAATGCATCCTCGGCGCCAGCGGGCAGACGCTGGAACAGTTGAAGAAGCTGCAAGCGGAGCTTCAAACACTGCGCAGCCACCTGCAAGACAGCCTTTAGACCGCGAAGGCGTCCTCCCCGTCGCAAAAAATTCACTTCGCATAAATCCCGCACGAAAGCGTCTATCTCAAACATCTCCCGCCTGATCGAATCTTCAGGCGATGGCCAGGGTCAGTCTTTTTCAAAAATTTATATTGCGCACTAAATATTAGCGAGCTACATTCACCTCGAACTTACTTTGTGCGCAAACATTTAGCGCAAATAATCAAACCCGAACGAGGCTCACACCATGCAAACTCTCTACACCGCAATCGCAACCTCCACCGGCGGCCGTGACGGTCGTGCGATCTCCAGCGACAACATCCTCGATGTCAAACTCGCCACTCCGAAAGAACTCGGCGGTGCCGGCGGCGCGGCAACCAACCCTGAACAACTGTTCGCCGCCGGCTATTCCGCCTGCTTCATCGGCGCGCTGAAATTCGTCGCCAGCCAGACCAAACGCAAAATCCCCGACGACGCATCGATTACCGCCCATGTCGGCATCGGTCAGATCCCTGGCGGTTTCGGTCTGGACATCGACCTGCACATCAGCCTTCCTGGCCTTGAACAAGCCGATGCACAAAGCCTGGTCGAGGCCGCCCACCAGGTCTGCCCGTACTCCAACGCCACCCGTGGCAACGTCGATGTGCGCCTGCACGTTACCGTTTGATCACTGGGCAACAGATCCCGATCATTCGCCCACAAAAAAGCCCGACTCAATGGTCGGGCTTTTTCATTCCTCAAGCGGTGCTTATTTAGCACGGCCTTTGTAGGAACCGCCTTCGCGGGTATCGATCTCGATCATATCGCCGATTTCGATGAAGTCAGCAACCGACAGTTCGGTACCGTTCTTCAGTTTGGCAGGCTTCATCACCTTGCCGGAAGTGTCACCGCGAGCGGAACCTTCGGTGTAGTCAACCTGACGCACGATAGTGGTCGGCAGTTCTACGGAAACCAGACGCTCTTCGAAGAAGATCGCT
This sequence comes from Pseudomonas sp. GGS8, assembly GCF_024168645.1. Classification (NCBI taxonomy): domain Bacteria; kingdom Pseudomonadati; phylum Pseudomonadota; class Gammaproteobacteria; order Pseudomonadales; family Pseudomonadaceae; genus Pseudomonas; species Pseudomonas sp. GGS8. The sequence goes on from NZ_JALJWF010000001.1 coordinate 6,667,248, forward strand.
TCGCAAACATCGGTCATGCCTTCTTCAACGAAAGGCAGAACGGCTTCGATGTCTTCAGCGTTCAGCTCGTACATGGTGTAGTCAGTGGTGTCCATGAACGTGTAGGAGTCGCCGCTGATGAAGGACAAGGTCGCTTCTTTGCGGTCGAGGATCACGTCGTCCAGTTTGTCGTCGGCGCTGTAAACGGTCTCGGTCTTGTAACCGGTCAACAGGTTTTTCAGCTTGGTCTTCATGATCGCGCTGTTACGACCCGACTTGGTGAATTCAGCTTTCTGAACCAGCCAAGGATCGTTGTCGATACGGATCACCATACCGGGTTTCAGTTCTTTACCAGTTTTCATTGCGAATATCCGAATTTGGATGGGATTTACAAAAATCTAGGCCGCGTATCATATCCAATTTAGGTAAAACTGTACCAGCGCTGCGGCAAGATCTGCCTGCAAGGCTTGTTCCAGACACCACGCCTCGGCATGTTTTTGCAGTTCCGGCCCGTGTTTGCGGGTTGATTTCCAGTGCTCGACCATTGTCTCACCGGCGTTCCACGCCCGCCATAGACCGCTGATCGCCTCACGGGCAGGCTCGGACAGGTCTTGGGTGTACAGAGCCAGGAACGCGTCGAGCTTGTCCAGATGGATGTCTTCGTCCTGCCGATAGATGTGCCAGAGCAGCGGCCGGCCTGCCCATTGGGCGCGAACAAAAGAATCTTCGCCGCGCACGGCGTTGAAATCGCAGCTCCACAGCAGCAAGTCGTATTGATCCTGCCGGACGAACGGCAGCACTTGCACGGTCAGGGCGTTGCGCACATGCACCGCGCCGGCCGTCAACCCGCTCACCCCGAGCCAGCGCTCGACGTCACCGAGAATCCGCCCCTCGGGCACCAGCAGATGAGTGGGTGTCGAGTCGGCAGCCATGGTGTCGAGCCAACTGGCCAGCCCGGTATTTTCGTAGGCGAACAGCGAGATCAGCTGTGCCTTCGGGGCGCGCTCAACCCCCAGGCCTTGCAGAAACTCTCGCTGAGCCTCGGGACTTTGCTGGAACTGCCGACGCCGCTCGAGCAATCCGCTTTCGCGCAGCAAACCACCGGTGCCCTTGCGGAACCCCGGAAAGAAAAAGAACTTCTGCACATTCTTGTACTTCACCGACGGCAAGCCGTGGCAACCGACGACCCAATCTTCGGCGCTCAGATAATCGAGGTTCATCCACAGCGGCGGCTTTTCCCGTTCGGCCATGGCCTCCATATAAGCACTCGGTAACTGGCAGGCGAAAGCGGCGATGACGACATCTGCGGCGTCGGTGGGTTGCCAGTCCGCCGACCACTGTCGCACCTCGACCCCCTGCTGCCACTGCTGCGCGGCGTGGATGTCGATTTGTGGACACAACCGCTCGAAGGCCCGCAGGTCATCGACCCACAAGCGCACCGTCACTGAATGTTCGGCCACCAGTTGGCGGGCCAGACGCCAGGTCACGCCGATGTCGCCAAAATTGTCGACCACGGTGCAAAAAATATCCCAGCGGGTTTTCATTTCAGGCATACCAGGTTCCCGTTGGCAAAAGCGCCGATTGTCCGCATAAATTACCCCGCGCAGAAGAGCCGACGACGATTAATCTTCGTGCGACAATCGCCACTCGCCCGCGACCACCCGCCAGGAGGCAGTCATGCCCTACCGTCCCCACCCGCGCCGCTCCATGCCAGTCCAGCTCAATGCGCTGCAACTGACCGGCAGCATCGCCCTTGGTTTGTGGCTGGGATTTATCGCGATCGCACTGACCTGTTGGCTCGCCTGGCGCCTGTTGTTCAACGAGCAATTGGCACCCTTGGCCCAGGCGGTGGAGCCACTGGCCAAACCGCCGGTGATTGCGCAACCCACCCCGCAAAATCCGATGTTCGAACAGTACGAGGAACACCTGCGCAGGAACGATCAGCAGCAAATGGTGGAACAGGCCAGAAGCAGCAAACACAATCTGGCCAATCCAAAATGCCAGTTCTGGCTGCAACAAGACCAAACTGCGCCGAGCGAAAAAAGCCGCGCCAACGTCCTGCAATTCTGCGATTGATCATGAAGCGCCCTATGCACAAGCCGACCGTCCACCAACTGATTATCGACAAGCTGCGGATCGATCTCGACATCGCCGAACGTGCCGCACAAACCGCATACGAAACCGCGACCCACGAAGAAAACATAGCCGAAAACAAGTACGACACCCTGGGGCTGGAGGCGTCTTATCTGGCGGCCGGACAGGCGAGGCGAGTGGAGGAAATCAGGCTGTCATTGACCCTTTGCCAGAACCTGACACTGCGGCCTTATGACGAACGGCGCGGCATCGAAGTCGGCGCCCTGCTCGGCCTTGAAGACGAAAAAGGTCGCGAACAATGGCTGTTCCTGGCCCCCGACGCGGCCGGGTTGAAGGTTGATCTGGTGGGGCAATTGATTACTGTCATCACCCCTCGTTCGCCGCTGGGTAAAAGCCTGCTGGGCAAGTTCGAAGGGGATGAAGTGGAGATTCTGGTGGCGGGCGCTCGGCAACAGTTTGCTGTCACCGAGGTGGTCTAGAGTCTGTTGACGCTTAATGGACCGGCAGTTCGACGCCGTCGAACAGCTCTTCCAATTCCTGTTTGTTGTGGCACTGAATGGCCTTGGCCATCACTTCGCGGGTCAGGTGCGGAGCGAATTTTTCGATGAAGTCGCACATGAACCCACGCAGGAAAGTGCCGCGACGGAAACCGATTTTGGTAATACTGGATTCGAACAACTCGCTGGCATCGAGCACCACGAGGTCGCTATCGAGCTTGGTATCGACCGCCATTTTCGCCACGATGCCCACGCCCAGACCCAGCCGAACATACGTCTTGATCACGTCGGCGTCAGCGGCGGTGAACACCACTTTCGGTGTCAGACCACGATGACTGAAAGCTTCGTCGAGTTTCGAACGGCCGGTGAAACCGAACACGTACGTCACGATCGGGTATTCGGCCAGGGCTTCGAGGGTCAGCTTCGACAGCTTGGTCAGCGGGTGGCCCTGAGGTACGACCACGCAGCGGTTCCAGCGATAGCACGGCATCATCACCAGGTCACCGAACAGCTCCAGGGCTTCGGTGGCGATGGCAAAATCGACGGTGCCGTCCGCGGCCATCTCGGCGATCTGCATCGGCGAACCCTGGTGCATGTGCAGAGCAACGTCCGGGTATTGCTTGATGAAATTGCTGATCACCGGTGGCAATGCATAACGCGCCTGGGTGTGGGTGGTGGCAATCGACAGGGTGCCCTTTTTCTCGTTGGAGAATTCCTGGGCGATCTGTTTGATGCTTTCAACTTTGCGCAGGATCTCACCGGCGGTGGTGATGATGCGCTCGCCGGCCGGGGTAACGCGGGTCAGATGCTTGCCGCTGCGGGCGAAAACCTCGACCCCCAACTCGTCTTCCAACAGACGAATCTGTTTGCTGATGCCCGGTTGCGAGGTGTAGAGGCTTTGGGCTGTAGCAGAAACGTTGAGGTCGTGGTGCGCCACTTCCCAGATGTAGCGCAATTGTTGAAGCTTCATATGAATCCCTCAAAGCAGGTAGACGCCACGGGCATCAGCGACGGTATATAACTATATTAATGGTTAGACCAATAAATCTAGAACTTTTTGTCAAAATGCCATTATTCGTGTTCTAGCGATCCTCTTTGCGGCGACGCTCCACCAGCGGCACCAGATAGACCGGCACTCTGGCCAGTTGCAACACGCGCGCAGCGGTTCGACCCAACGGCGTTTCCGCGCCAGCACCATGGCTGTGACTCCCTACGATCAGCAAATCGACAGAGAGTTTCTGCGCCTGGTCGAGAATCACCTGCGACGGATCGCCCTGCAGCACCCGCACTGCCTGAATCCGCTGCAAATCCTGCTCTCCCTCATCCCCCAGCTCTTCGCGAAAGTTGTCGAGCACCCGTTGCTGAATATTGGCGATCACATTGTTCAGACCCTGACTGTGAAATTCGTTCAAGGCCTTCTCGTCGAGATAGCTTTGCAACACGGATTCGGCAAACAGCCCCATGGGCTCTACCGCGTGCACCACATACAAGTCGGCATTGAATGTTCGAGCCAGTTCCAAAGCATGCTGCATCACCAATGGTGCGTACAGACCCAAGTCAGTGGCATACAGCATCGAACGAATCATATGACCTCCTCGAATGCCAACATGGCGGAGATTGATTCAGCTTAGCAGTGCCGTGGCGAGTGCGGCGTCCGGCGCAACGCATTGAACCACCGGGCTTTAAACCGACGGCTCGTTACTGATGCCATGGGGCACGTGCCCGGTGGCGACCACTTCACGGGCCAGCTCGCAATGGCCCGCCTGATCGTCGAAAAATACGTCGGCGGCAAAGGCTTCGAGAAAAGCCGATTTGGTCAGGCCACCAAGGAACAGCGATTCGTCCAGACGAATGTCCCATTCGCGCAAGGTACGGATCACCCTTTCATGGGCCGGGGCCGATCGCGCGGTCACCAGCGCCGTGCGGATCGGACAGGCATCATCAGGGAACTCGCGCTGCAACAAATTGAGCGCCGCGAGAAAACCTTTGAACGGCCCGCCACGCAAAGGCTCGCGGGCCGCCTCACGCTCGCTGGCCTGAAACGCCGCCAGGCCTCCCGACTGATAGACCCGCTCCGACTCGTCGGAAAACAGCACCGCGTCACCGTCGAATGCAATGCGCAATTCATCGCTGGCGGCGCGACTGGCACCGCCCGACAGAATAGTCGCTGCAGCGAATCCGGCATCCAGCGCATTGCGCACGTCTTCGGCATGGGTCGAAAGAAACAGGTCGCAACCAAAGGCCTTGAGGTACGGGTAAGGACTGCGCCCGCCGACGAATGCCGCACGCGAGATCGACAGGCCATAGTGATGAATCGAGTTGAAAACCCGCAGGCCGGTGTCGGCGCTGTTGCGCGACACCAGGATCACCTCGACCCGGGCACGGCCGAGACTGGCGTTGAGGTTCAGGAGTTTTTCCACCAACGGGAATGCATCGCCGGGCTCGAGAATTTCGTCTTCGTGTTCAATCTGGTACTGCCGATAAGCCTCGACGCCGCTCGACAGATAGACCTTGTGGCTCTCGCTCAAATCGAACAGCGCTCGCGAAGAAATCGCCAGCACCAGTTTGTCGTCTATGACATTTGCCATGCTTCCCCCTTCTCTTGACCGACTCAGTGGTTACGTCGGTCGATAAAACTCAAGCTGCGATACAAGGCCTCGATTCGCGGCAACTCACACCCCGCCGCCTTCGCCGCGGCCAGTGGCCGAGTGTAAATGGCATTCAGTTCCAGTGGCCGCTGGTGCAGAAAATCGTGGTACATGCTCGGCCAGTAGTCGGGCATTTTCTCGGTCATCATGAACAGATAATCGGCGTAACCCGGCGGCATGTCATACCCGCAGGCCTTGGCCCCCTGAACCACTTCGGCCATCAAGGCCTGAATCAGCGCGCGGCTGTCGGCATCCGCCATCAACGGTGTGGTGCTGGCCCCGAGCAGCACCGACAGACCGTTGTAGGGAATATTCCAGACCAGTTTCTGCCAGCGCGCCTGATGCAAACTCGGCATGGCCTGGGCGTCGATGCCGGCAGCGCGGAACAACCCGGCGCCCGCCTCGACGATGTTCATGCGCGCCTGTTCATTGACGGCGGGACCGCTGTGATAGCCGACATTCACCGAACCGAGCGCTTGATGGGTGACGCTCCCGGGGCCGGAGCGATGGACGCAGATCAGACAAAGCCCACCGAGCAGGTGCAGCGAATCAGGAAGCAACTCGTGCAGGCTGTCTTCGACGTCCAGGCCATTTTGCAGCAACAGCACTTTGGCATCAGGGGCCGCGGCTTGAATAATGGCCGGTGCCAGATCCGCGTTACTGGTGGTTTTGGCGCCCACCAGCAGCCAGTCACAGGGCGGCATGTCGGCCGCCGATGAATACGCCTGGACCGGGTTCAAGGTCAGCGGGCCCAACGACGCATGGTCGAGATGCAAGCCGCGTTCGGCTACCGCTGAAAACTCGCTGCGCAACAGAAAATGCACGTCGAAGCCGGCGCGCGCCAGCATCAGCCCGTAGAAACCACCGATCGCGCCGGTCCCGATAATGCCGATTGTCGGCCTGACCACTGTGCCTGTCATGGCAACTCCTCTGCTGGTCGATTCAGCGCCTGGTCCACCGCTTCGTTGAGCGCTGTGCAGGTCAGGCGCGACTGTAGCGCCCCAAAATACTCACCGTCGCGCACCACAAACAGGGCCGGCAAATGAAAGACCCGATAACGCTCGACCACCCCGCCATTGCTCCCGGCATCGATCCAGCACAGCCGATCGACCGCCAGTTCGAGCCTGGGCAACTGCTCGCGGGCAAAACGGCAACTGGCGCAGCCGACGCTGGTGAAAATCACCAGTGAAATGCCGCTCATCGCCAGCAACCGTTGGTCGGCGTCGAAATCGGTCAGTTCCGATTCGACCACTATACTGGGAGAAACAGTGTCAAGTGGCCGACACAGGGAGTCCGTGTTCATGAGACGTTATCTTCCTCATCCTGACGATGTGCCCGTCGAATTAACGTTGCTCAAACATGAGTGTATTTCGCGGCAAGAGCTGCACACTATCAGCCTCGGCGGCATGGCTTGCAATTACCACCGCGCGTGGCGACGGGGCACGGCACTGGAAGTGCGCATGCCGACCCTGAGCACCACCGTCTGTTACCTGGGCTACGTGGCATGGTGCCTGCGACGAAAACGCGGCTATCTGGTGGGGATCGCCTTCGTCGACGAACAGACACTGTTTTGCGCGCGGATGGGTGAGCAGGTCTGCCAGATCGAACGTTACTGCCGCCAGCATGAACCCCAAAGCGAACAGCAGAACAATGAGACCCTGGCCCTCGAATGGGTCCAGCAGCACGCCGACGAATTTTCCCACGATACGGTTAGCAAGGCATTTGCACAGCCAGTGCCGGGTTAGGGTGCATTCGCCATCAGTTTCCCCGCCGCGGTGGGGAAACTGATGGAGAATGCCTATTAAACCGGTGTCTGCCCATTGTCGAGCCACGGTGTAACGCGCTAAGGTTCTGCTCCCCGACGCGCTTAAATTTGCTGTGCTCCGCCGCGCGGGTTCGCTGGCGGCCGGCACCCGTGACCTGACGAGTAAACGATGGCTGATTTACCGATCAACGACCTTAACGTCGCCTCCAACGAGACCCTGATCACTCCCGATCAGCTCAAGCGTGATATCCCTCTGAGCGACGCTGCCCTGCGCACCGTCACCAAGGGTCGCGAAGTCATTCGCAACATTCTTGATGGTACCGACCACCGCCTGTTCGTCGTGATCGGGCCGTGCTCAATCCATGACATCAAGGCTGCCCACGAATACGCCGAGCGCCTGAAGGTTCTCGCGGCCGAAGTGTCCGATTCCCTGTATCTGGTCATGCGTGTGTATTTCGAGAAGCCACGCACCACCGTTGGCTGGAAAGGCTTGATCAACGATCCGTACCTCGACGACTCGTTCAAGATTCAGGATGGCCTGCACATCGGTCGTCAATTGCTATTGGACCTGGCCGAGATGGGCCTGCCGACCGCGACCGAAGCCCTCGACCCGATCTCCCCGCAATACTTGCAGGACCTGATCAGCTGGTCGGCGATCGGCGCGCGCACCACCGAATCCCAGACGCACCGTGAAATGGCTTCCGGCCTGTCCTCGGCCGTCGGCTTCAAGAACGGCACCGATGGCGGCCTGACGGTGGCCATCAACGCCCTGCAATCGGTTTCCAGCCCGCACCGTTTCCTGGGCATCAACCAGGAAGGTGGCGTGTCGATCGTCACCACCAAGGGCAACGCCTACGGTCACGTGGTATTGCGCGGCGGCAATGGCAAGCCAAACTACGATTCGGTCAGCGTCGCACTCTGCGAGCAAGCGCTGAACAAGGCCAACATCAAGCCGAACATCATGGTCGATTGCAGCCACGCCAACTCCAACAAGGACCCGGCCCTGCAACCGCTGGTGATGGAAAACGTCGCCAACCAGATCCTCGAAGGCAACCAGTCGATCATCGGCCTGATGGTCGAAAGCCACCTGAACTGGGGCTGCCAGGCAATCCCCAAAGACCTCGCCGACCTACAATACGGCGTGTCGATCACCGATGCCTGCATCGACTGGGCCGCTACCGAAAACACCTTGCGCAGCATGCATGCCAAGCTCAAGGATGTGCTGCCGAAGCGTAATCGCAGCTGATCGCTGTTTCACGCATAAAAAAACGCCAGGTTCGAACCTGGCGTTTTTTTATGCGTTGGTTTTGCTCACAGCTTGGCGGCATGCCGCTGGTGACGCTCCATGTAGCGCTCCACGTAGGAGCACGATGGAATCACCGTGTAGCCCATTTCATCAGCGTATTGCAGCGCCTGCTCGGTCAAAGCCGCCGCGATGCCGCGACCACGCAGCGCGTTGGGCACAAAAGTGCGATAAATATCCAGAGTCTGTTTTCCCAGATCCATATAGGTCAGGTAGGCACGATAACCGTCCACAGTGGTCTCGAACTGATGACCAGCCTGGTCATGGTGGATGGACAACGCCTCGCTCATCACTACTCCTCGCGGGTCTTTAATTCTGACCCCTACCTTACCGATGTTTTTCCGGCGAAGGAACAACTACGCCACCCCGTGCCTCATTGGACACCGAGAGAGCCGCACCAATCTCGCGCAATCGAGCACGTATAAATAGTAGGCACCATTGGCAAAAATGCTCAAGGGACGCTCGTCATCGTGCTTCGAGTGGCGGGTGTTGCCGCGGACTACGCAGGGACGGCTCGACCGAACGGGTCAAAACCTGAACATTGCCGGATATTGAGACTTAAGACGAGCGCCCTTTGTTTAAGTCACCTCAACATGGATAAAGATATGCGAGCGACTGCGCAAAATTCGAACAAAAGTGTGGACGAACCCATCTAGGCGGACTTTGGCCAAGACCGAAAAACAGCTACCGAGTCAGGGAACTTTTCCCCAGCGGCTCGCTCAGTTCGGGCCTCGCAGCTGGATATTTTTTATACAATGCAGTTAAAAGTTGCTCGAAAAAGAATCAACGCCTACAATTTTTTTTGCTTCTTGCGCTACGTCAGTTTACTTACTACAAGTAATGGGTAGTATGTACGCCGGCTATTTCCTCACTCTGAGGAGACAGCTACTTAATAGAAAGTCCTTGAAGGGGAACACGATGAACAACGTTCTGAAATTCTCTGCTCTGGCTCTGGCCGCAGTTCTGGCTACCGGTTGCAGCAGCGTATCGAAAGAAACCGAAGCACGTCTGACTGCTACTGAAGACGCAGCAGCTCGCTCCCAAGCTCGTGCAGACGAAGCTTACCGTAAAGCTGATGAAGCTCTGGCTGCTGCTCAAAAAGCACAACAGACTGCTGACGAAGCTAACGAGCGTGCTCTGCGCATGCTGGACAAAGCTAGCCGCAAGTAATAATCCCTCGGGATTGTTATCAAGCCGATCCATTTTTTGGGTCGGCTTTTTTATTGCCTGAGGTTTCTGCAGGCCATAAAAAACCCGCCGATGCGGCCTGCATCGGCGGGTTGCTTTAACGCGTTACTGCTGCAGGTCGATCGGCGAACTGGAGACTATTGGTGCCGACGTATTCGGCACAGCGATTTCCACCGGCAGGCCATCCTCAGCGGCGACCACATCACGCACCACATCCCAGTTCATGCGCAAGTTGTTGGTGATGTCCTCACGTTTGAGCATCGCATTGATCACGGCGGTGTGCTTGTCCACCACCGAAGGGTTGCCTTTGTCATCCAGCGGCGTGTGCGCTTCCAGATAGACCTTGCCGCCACTGAGGCCGAACTTGTACGGATCGTTGAGGATGCGTACCGACGTCCCTACCGGCACCATGCTAGCCATTTCCAGCACGTTGTTGTTGAACATGCGGAAGCAACCGTGGCTGGTGCGCATGCCAATGCCGAACTTCTTGTTCGAACCGTGGATCAGGTAGCCCGGAGTGCCCAGGGTGAATTTGAATGGCCCCAGCGGGTTATCCGGGCCGGCCGGCACTACGTTCGGCAGTGGGTCGCCATCGGCGGCATGCTCGGCCTTGATCGACGCTGGAGGGGTCCAGGTCGGGTTCGGCGTCTTGGCGATGATACTGGTGTGGGCAATCGGCGAACCCCAGCCTTCACGGCCAATACCCAACGGGAAGGTGTACACCACGTTCCGGCCCTTCGGGTAGTAGTAGAGACGGTATTCAGCCAGGTTGATGACGATGCCTTCGCGCGGGCCAGGCGGCAGGATGAAGCGCGTCGGCAGGACGACTTCGGTACCGGCGCCCGGCAGCCATGGATCGACGCCAGGGTTGGCCGCGACCATTTCCAAATAGCCCAGATCGTAGGTGGTGCCAAGGTCGGCGAAGGTGTCTTCGTATTTGGCCTTGATCACCTGCACCTGGCCGACGATGTCTTCACCGGGTGGTGGCAGGGGCAACTCCAATGCTGCAACAGGACCCGCCACGCAGAGCGCAGCAAGAGACAGGCAGCGGGTGACGGCGGGAAAGCGCGGCAACATCCGGAAAATCCTTCGCATGATCGACAAGGGTATAAAAACCCGATTGTACACCGCCGCCCGTTATTTCGGGGAGATGCAAGACCTGTGGCGAGGGAGCTTGCCCCCGTTCGGCGGCGTAGCCGTCGTGAAACCGGTAATTCGCGGTGATCGGAATTTGGGCCTGCTCCGCAGTCCGACGGGGGCAAGCCCCCTCGCCACAGGCACCCCCCCGCTCACCACAAGGGTCTACAGCTCGAACCGCAACTCAGGCCAGATTGGCGAGGTGCCGCGTTTTTGCGATTCCAGAATGGCCCGGCACAGCGAGCACAAGCGCTGGTCCTGGAACACCGTACGGTCGACGCTCGACCAGCGTGGTTGCGCCGGCAACAGGCTGCCGCACAGGGTTCGGTCCGCCGAGCCGCCCAGCTCCAGCTGACGGGTCACCAGATGCACCCGCACTTCCTGGCAGGCGAACAGATCCAGCTGTTCGTCAGGCTCGATCAGTTGATAGGCAAAAAGGGACCAGGCAGGACGCGGCATCGGGGGCTCCAAATCGGGGGCGCCACCTTAGCCGAAACACCGCCGCTAGAAAAGCGTCAAAGCAGCGGTTTCAGTGTCGGCCAGACATTTTCCAGCAACTTGCCCTGAGCCCCCGCCGCCGGGTGCAGGCCGTCGGATTGCATCAGGTCCGGATGACCGCCCACGCCGTCGAGAAAAAACGGCACCAGCGGGATTTTTTTCTCGTCGGCCACCTTGGTGAAAACTTCGGCAAATGCCTGGGTGTAACGCACGCCATAGTTGGGTGGCAATTGCATGCCCAGCAACAGCACCTTGGCGCCACTGACGCGGGAGCTGTCGATCATCGACGCAAGATTTTGTTGCAATTGTGTTGGCGGCATTCCGCGCAAGCCGTCATTGCCTCCCAACTCGAGGATGACGAGCTCAGGCTTATGCTCTGCAAGCAGCGCCGGCAGGCGTGCCCGGCCTCCGGCACTGGTGTCGCCGCTGATGGACGCATTGACCACCTTATCGTCGAAACCTTCGTGCTTGAGCCGTTGCTCGAGCAACGATACCCACCCCACCCGGGTATCCAGGCCGAAACCGGCGCTGATACTATCGCCAACGATCAGGACTGTACCCGCCGCTGCGTTCTGGGCCATGCACATCAAGGCCAGGCCAGCACTCAAAAACCACACACGCATCGGATTCTCCATGGGCGCAAGCATTCTCACCGCGAAGAACCTCAGCAAAGTGGTTCCCAGCGCGGAAGGTGAACTGACTATCCTGCACGAACTCAGCCTGGAACTGAACAAGGGCGACAGCCTGGCCATCGTCGGCGCCTCCGGTTCCGGCAAATCCACCCTCCTCGGCCTGCTGGCCGGCCTCGACCTGCCGAGCAGCGGCGAAGTCACTCTCGCCGGCCAAGGCCTGAGCAATCTCGACGAAGATCAGCGCGCGCGCATTCGCGCCGAGCACGTGGGGTTTGTCTTCCAGTCCTTTCAACTGCTCGACAGCCTCAACGCTCTGGAAAATGTCATGCTGCCGCTGGAACTCGATGGCCGCAAAGACGCCCGTGAGCGCGCCACCGAGCTGTTGCAACGGGTCGGCCTGGGTCAACGCCTGACCCACTCACCGCGCCAGCTCTCCGGCGGCGAACAGCAGCGCGTGGCGATTGCCCGCGCCTTCGCCGCCGAGCCCGACGTGCTGTTCGCCGATGAACCCACCGGCAACCTCGACAGCCACACCGGCGAGCGCATCAGCGATCTGCTGTTCGAACTCAACAAGGAACGCGGCACGACTCTTGTGCTGGTGACTCACGACGAACGCCTGGCACATCGCTGCCGGCGCCTGATCCGCCTTGAAGCCGGCCTGCTGGTCGCCCCTCTGGAGCCTTGATGGCACGCCTGCCGCTGTTACGCCTGTTCAGTCTCGCCATCCGCCAACTCCTGCGCGATGCCCGCGCCGGTGAGTTACGCGTGTTGTTCTTCGCCTTGCTGGTGGCCGTGGCGGCGAGTACCGCCATCGGTTACTTCGGTGCCCGCCTGAACGGCGCCATGATGCTGCGCGCTACCGAGTTTCTAGGCGCCGACCTGTTGCTGGAAGGCAGTTCTCCGGCGCGGCCGGAACAGATCAAGAGTGGCACCGAACTGGGCCTTGAACACGCTCAGGTGGTGGAGTTTTCCAGTGTCATCGCCACCGACAATGGCATCCAGCTGTCCAGCATCAAAGCCGCCGATGATGCCTACCCGTTGCGCGGCGAGCTGAAAAGCGCTCCCGCGCCGTTCGCGCAAGAAGCGCCCGGTGGCGGTCCGAAACCCGGCGAAGCCTGGGCTGAGGCGCGACTACTGACTGCACTGGACTTGAAGATCGGCGACAGCATCGATGTCGGCATGAAAACCCTGAAACTGGCACGGGTGCTGACTTACGAACCGGATCGCGCCGGTAACTTTTACAGCCTGACGCCACGGGTGCTGATCAATCTCAACGACCTTGAAGCGACCGGCGTGGTGCAACCCGGCAGCCGGGTCAGTTACCGCGAACTCTGGCGCGGCAACGCCCAGGCGCTGGAAACCTATCGTCAACTGATCAAGCCAGGCCTGGCCGCCAACCAACGCATCCAGGATGCCCGCGATGGCAACCGGCAGATCGGCGGAGCCTTGGGCAAGGCCGAACGTTATTTGAACATGGCCAGTCTGGTGGCGGTATTGCTGTCCGGTGTGGCGGTGGCGTTGTCGGCGACACGCTTCGCCATCCGCCGATTCGATGCCAGTGCCTTGCTGCGCTGCCTGGGTCTGTCCCGTCGGGAAACCATGGTGCTGTTCAGTCTGCAACTGACGGTACTCGGACTGCTCGCCAGCATCAGCGGCGCCCTGCTCGGCTGGCTGGCGCAGCTCGGGCTGTTTGCGCTGCTGCATGATTTACTGCCGACAGACGTTCCACCGGGAGGCCTGTTGCCGGCCATTGCAGGGATCGGCACCGGGCTGGTCGCGCTGGCCGGTTTCGCCCTGCCGCCATTGGCCGCGTTGGGGCGAGTCCCACCGCTACGGGTATTGCGCCGGGACATGCTGCCGATTCCGTCCAGCACCTGGATGGTCTATGGCGCGGCGTTGGGCGCCCTCGGCCTGATCATGTGGCGCCTGAGCCTCGACCTGGTGCTGACCTTCGCCCTGCTCGGCGGCGGCGTGATCGCGGCGCTGGTGCTTGGCGGTTTGCTCTTGCTACTGCTCAAGAGCCTGCGCCGGATGCTGGCACGGGCCTCATTGCCATGGCGTCTGGGGTTGGGCCAACTGTTGCGTCATCCTCTGGCGGCGGCGGGTCAATCCCTGGCCTTCGGCTTGATTCTGCTGTCCATGACGCTGATCGCTTTGCTGCGTGGCGAGTTGCTCGACACCTGGCAAAATCAATTGCCGAAAAATGCCCCGAACTATTTCGCCCTGAACATTTTGCCGGCGGACAAACAGGCGTTTAGCGATCGACTGATGGAGCTGTCGGCCCAATCGGCGCCGCTGTACCCGGTGGTGCCGGGGCGGCTGATCAGCATCAATGGCGAACCGGTGCAGGACATCGTCAGCAAGGATTCGGCCGGTGACCGAGCCATTCAACGCGACCTGAGTCTGACCTGGGCAGCGGACTTGCCGGCGGGCAACAAGCTCACCGCCGGTAACTGGTGGGGTCAGCAACCGGCGGATGAAGTACCCGGCGTTTCGGTGGAAGGTAAAGTCGCCGAAAGCCTCAAACTCAAGCTCGGCGATCACATGGTGTTTAGCGTTGGCGGGGTCAATCGGGAAGCGACAGTCACCAGCCTGCGGGAAATCAACTGGGACAACTTCCAGCCGAACTTTTTCATGATCTTCCAGCCCGGCACCCTGAAGGACTTGCCAGCGACCTACCTGACCAGTTTCTATCTGGCACCCGGTCACGATCAGCAGATTGTCGACCTGTCCCGCAGCTTTCCGGCAGTGACCATTCTGCAAGTCGAAGCGTTGCTGGAGCAGTTGCGCAGCATCCTCGCGCAAGTGACCCTGGCCGTGGAATACGTGCTGTTGTTCGTGTTGGCGGCGGGGATGGCGGTGTTGTTTTCCGGCTTGCAGGCAACCCTCGATGAACGCATTCGCCAAGGCGCATTGCTGCGAGCGCTGGGCGCCGAACGGCAGTTGCTGGTCAGGGCGCGGCGGATCGAGTTCGGTTTGCTCGGCGCGGTCAGCGGACTATTGGCGGCACTGGGCTCGGAATTGGTGAGTCTGGTGCTCTACCGCTACGCTTTCGACCTGCCCTGGCATCCGCATCCATGGCTGCTGATATTGCCGCTGATCGGCGCCGTGCTCATCGGCGGTGCCGGGGTCTTCGGCACGCGTCGCGCCTTGAACGCCAGCCCGCTGACAGTCTTGCGCGAGGGTTGATAAACTCAAGCACACTTGTTTAAAAAACTGATTCAAGAACTCAACCACAAGAAGTCGCCATGAGCCGTTATCGCCCTCCCCGCACCGCCGGCACCGCGCTGATCACCCCCGAAGGTGAGGCGCGGATGCGCGCCGAGTTTCATGAGCTCTGGCATGTGCGCCGACCGCAAGTGACGCAATCGGTCAGCGAAGCGGCGGCACAGGGCGATCGTTCGGAAAACGCCGAATACACCTACGGCAAAAAGATGCTGCGCGAGATCGACAGCCGTGTGCGCTTCCTCACCAAGCGGCTGGAAGCCCTCAAGGTGGTCAGCGAAAAACCCAGCGATCCTAACAAGGTCTACTTTGGCGCCTGGGTCACGATCGAAGACGAGGATGGCAAAGAGTCACGCTATCGCATCGTCGGCCCGGATGAGCTGGACTTGAAACAAGGCCTGATCAGCATCGACTCACCGCTGGCCCGCGCCTTGATCGGCAAGGCACTGGATGCCGAAGTGCGTGTGCAGACGCCGACCGGTGAGCAGTGCGTGTATATCGTGGCGATTGACTATTTTTGAGCCTCAGCAGCGGGCAATCAGCCCTTGGCGCGCAACGCGGGTCAGTTGCCTGATCACTTCAGGCGCGTCCTCGGCGCTGGGCGCCTGAATCACTGCCAGATCGAAACTGTCAGTCGCGAAACGCTCCAGCGACTCGCCATCTTCGACAAACTGGATCAGGAATGCTGCCGGACCGCCGGTGCGACGTGGCCAACCATCGAGGTAACGCAACAGCGTCGGCTGATGTTTACCGCCAAGCAGGATTTTTGGATTGCGCTGGGTGAGATGTGCCGTGATCGGCGCGGGGCGTACAACGGGGTTCAATGCATTCATTGTGTCGTGTCTCTGCCTCAAAAGTCTGCATGGCAGGTGAGAGGCAACACCGAACCAGCGCTTTAGCGGTATTTCGAAGCCTGTTTCAAGCTTCTATCGGCAACTCGATGAGTCACCTGGCGCCCCGCAAGTAGCTGTTTAAATCGGCGCATGAGCAGCATCCTAGAGAAGCTGACCGGACAGTGTCAAGAATCACCAGCAACAAAAAAAGGCCCGCACAGTGCATCACACTGCGCGGGCCTTTTCGTCGAGCCAGAGCGGTCAGCCGGCGATGGAGCGGTCGACCGAGAGCTTGCCTGCGCCTTCGATCAGCACCGCGAGGCTGCCACCGAGCAAGGCCAGGGCAAATTCATAACCGTTGTTGGCCATGAACAGACCGTTGCTGATGTGCACCGAGAGAATCGCGACCAGCGAGAGGAAGGTCAGCCCCAGCGCCGCCGGGCGTGCCAGCAGGCCGATGATCAGCGCCAGACCACCGAAGAACTCGGTACCACCGGCCAGGATCGCCATCAGGTGACCGGGTGCCAATCCAATGCTTTCCATGTATTGCGCGGTGCCGGCAATGCCGTATCCGCCGAATGCCCCGAAGAGTTTCTGTGAGCCGTGGGCCGCGAAGATGATGCCAACGAAAATTCGCAGAATCGTCAGACCGTAGCCTGCGCGGGTAGACAGTACCTTGTTGATCAGTGTGCTCATGCTGTGTCATCCATTGTGAATGTGTGTTGGTTGGCCGCTATATTAATCAATAAAACTCATGTTAAAAGCGCAAAAAACTCACCATAACAATCAGCTTAGTCGATCATTTACGTAAGGCAACTTTCTGCCCCTGGGGCTCCAACGACTCCCGCTCCCGATCAAACGCCAGGTAATACTTGTTCACGCTATTAACATAGCTGACAGCCCCCATTCCCACCTGCTCCATGGCGATTCGCTCAACCTGGAAAAACCACTGATTAGGATTCAGGCCCCGCCGCCGAGCCTCGGCGCGCATGCCCTGGACCCGCTCCGGTCCCATGTTGTAGGCCGCCAGTACGAACGCCATGCGCTCACGCTCATTGAGTTTGGGGCTGGAGAAGAATTTGCGGCGGATCATCGCCAGGTACTTGGCACCGGCTTGCACATTGGCATCGAGATTCTGAATGTCGCTGACGCCAACCCGTTGCGCGGCGGAGGGTGTTATTTGCATCAGGCCGGTGGGGCCGCTGCCACCTCTGGCGATGGGTTGCAGCGCCGATTCCTTGAAAGCCAGCGCCGCCAGGTTCAGCCAGTCCATGTCCTGGGCTTGCGCGTGTTTTTGCAGCACCGGTCGAAGTTTTTCCAGACGCTGACGATCTGCCTTGGCCAAGGGATAGTGCACTTGATACAGGCGCCGATAGATCCGCAGGAACGCCGCATCCTGGTCCGACGGTTGTTTGTAGCTGGTCAGGAAACGGTCGATGCTCGCCCGCAGCATCGAGGCATCGCGGCGCACGAACCAGTATTCCTCACCCGGCTCGCGGATGAGGACCTGTCGATCGAAGCGCAACTTCGGCAGGATCTTGCCCCAACGCTCAGCGATCGGTTGCTCGACGATGGTCAGATGGAAGATCCCGCCCTGGACCATTTCCAGCACGTCCTCGACGGCCAGGCTTGGGTCGACCCACTCGATCTTCACCGGGGGCAGTTTATGCAACGCGAGCTTCTGATTGATCTGGCTGACCGCATCCCCGGCAGCACTGCCGGTGGGCAGCGCGAGGGTTTTACCCGAGAGTTGTTCGAGGTGGGTGTAACGTCGTTCGCCTTTGATCCCCACCAGCAGCAACGGCACGTTGCTGGCAATCGGTTCACTGGTGCTGACCGCGTGGCCCGATTGTGGATCAAGCAATTCCCCCGGCGCGACCAGATCACCCTCCCCGCGCTGCAACGCGCCGAGCAGTTGATCCTTGGCTTTGGGAATGATCTTGAGGGTGATTTCCTGGCCGTCACGGGCCTGGCCATTAAGGTATTGCTCGAAAGCCCGCAGGCGGTGGTACTCGACGCCGATGGCCTGGCCCTGGATTTCGCCGGAGCTGTTGCGGCTCTGGTTGACCAGCACCCGCAGCACACGACTGCTGCGAATCTCCGACAGGTCGCGAACCTTGGCTGCCGGTACGGCTTGCAACGGCCCGGCCAGACGCGCAACCGCCGGCATCGGCAGCAGCAACGAACAACACAGCAGCAACAAAACCGAGGGACGTGTCATCCACTCTCCGGAAAGAATACTGGCCAACCTCATGAGTGATTTCATGACATCGGGCAACAGAAACAGAGCGCTTGAAGCGCTGATAAAGTGCGAGAGAGTGGCACAGTGATGGCAATTCTACCAACACGACCTGCCTCGCGGCCTCAACAGACAGCTTTAACTCGTTGTAGTTCTTGGCTTTTCTTATAAATCCACAGCTCTGATATGCTTTCCGGCCTTTGGTCCGAGGTAGCACCATGCAACTCATCGATATCGGCGTCAACCTGACCAACCCCAGTTTTGCCGACAAACACCAGGCTGTACTCGACCGAGCCTACGCTGCCGGGGTCTGCCAACTGGTGCTTACCGGGACCAGCGTCGAGGGCAGCGAACGGGCACTGGAACTGTGCCGGCAACTGGACGAAAGCGCTCAGCGACTGTTCGCCACGGCCGGCATTCACCCGCATTCAGCCAGCGACTGGAACGCCGACAGCGCCCGACGTCTGCGCAGTTTGCTCAAGGAGCCGAACGTGGTGGCCGTGGGGGAATGCGGCCTCGATTTCAATCGTGATTTCTCGCCCCGCCCGCAACAGGAAAAAGTCCTCGAAGAACATCTGGCGATGGCGGTCGAACTGCAACTGCCGGTGTTCCTGCATGAGCGCGACGCCAGTCAACGGCTGCTAGAGATCCTGCACGATTACCGTGATCAATTGCCTGCTGCCGTGGTGCACTGCTTCACCGGTGAAAAGAAGGCGCTATTCAGCTACCTCGATCTGGATTTGCACATCGGCATCACCGGCTGGATCTGCGACGAACGCCGAGGCACGCACCTGCATCCGTTGGTCAAGGAGATTAAACGAGGGCGCTTGATGCTGGAGAGCGATGCGCCGTATCTGCTGCCCCGCAGCTTGCGCCCCAAGCCGAAAAACGGTCGCAACGAGCCCGCATATCTGACTGAAGTATTGCGTGAAGTGGCGTTGCATCGAGGGGAAAGCCTGGAAGATCTCGCCGCCCACAGCACCGCCAGTGCACGGCAGTTCTTCGGGTTGCCCTCAATCCCTCAATGAACACACATCCCCCTGTGGGAGCGGGCTTGCCCGCGATGATGGAATATCAGTCGACATCGCTCGCGCCAGATACACAGCTATCGCGGGCAAGCCCGCTCCCACAGGTTGGCGGTGGTGCCCGTTGATCCACATCAAAATTCGACGCACTGAGTAGCGGCACAATACTGGCACCTTGCCAAAACTGTTTCCGCTATCAGAGAAGACCTCCATGGGTGCCTGGCTTAGCAATATCTCGCTGAAATACAAATTCTGGGCGGTCAACGCGGTCGCCTTTGTCACCACCCTGTTGCTGGTGCTATACGCTGTGCAACTCGAACAACAGGCCCGCAGTCATGCCGCTCAGGTTTCGGCCCAGGCCCAGGCACGATTGCTCAACGCCTGGCCTGTCGGGCAGCCGCTGCCCAAGGCCGACAACCTGCTGACCTTCAATCGTGGGCAGGCGCCTTTACTGAACGGGCAACCGCTTCTGGAACTGACCGATACCCTCGGTTGGGTCGAGATCGATGCCATGCCGCTATTCGGGGAAAATCCGTTGATGGGCGCCGAGGTGTTCACTCGTCCTGACGGTCAACAGGTCGCGGTAGTTGCCTACAGCCCGACCCTGAGCCAGGTGTTCGGCGAGCGCTTCACTCACTACGCGGTAGCGGTGTTCATCCTGATGCTGGCGATGCTCGGCGCGTCGCAACTGTTGATCCGTTTCCTGCTTAGCCAGCTCAACACCTTGAAAGACGTGATGCTCCACGTCGAGAAAAGCGGCGATCTGTCGGCCCGTGTGCCACTGGCCTGCAAGGACGAAGTCGGGCAGATGGCCAATGCCTTCAATGCCATGCAGGCCGGCTACCAGCGGGTGGTCAACACTGTTGCCAGCACCGCCCGGCAACTGGACGTCGGTGCCGCGCGGCTGGCCGCGAGCATGAACGAGGTGCGTCACGGCATGCTCGGCCAGCAAAGCGAAACCGATCAGGCCGCCACGGCGATCAACGAAATGACCGCTACGGTCCATCACATCGCCCAACACGCCGGCGCCACCCGCGACCTCTCGCAAACCGCCGACACCCTGGCCGGCAACGGTCAGGAAGTGGTGACTCGGGTACAGAAATCGATTGGCGGGTTGTCCACCGGCGTGCAGCAAACGGCCGAGATGATTCAGCGCCTGGCCGAGGACAGCCAGAAGATCAACGGCGTGGTCAGCGTGATTCACAGCATCGCAGAACAAACCAACCTGCTGGCCCTGAACGCGGCCATCGAAGCGGCCCGGGCCGGTGAAATGGGCCGAGGGTTTGCGGTGGTCGCCGATGAAGTGCGCAACCTGGCCAAACGGGTCCAGACGTCCACCGACGAAATCACCACCATGGTTTCAGCGCTGCAGGCCGGAACTCGGGATGCGGTGGATTTCATGCAGGAAAGTTCATACAAGGCGGACGACTGCATGCAACAGGCCCAGGAAGCCAGTGTGGCCTTGGCCGAAATCACCGGTGCGGTGGCGCAGATGCGTGAAAGCAATACGCAGATCGCGGTGGCGGCCGAGCAACAGAGTCATGTGGCGCAGGAGATGAATCGGGCCGTGGTGAGCATTCGCGACGTGACCGAAAACACCGTGCAGCAGACCGTGAGTTCGGCGATTACCAGCAATGAGCTGGCGATGTTGGCCGGGGAATTGAGCAAGGCCATCGGGCAACTGAAACTGTGACGGCCCCATCGCGGGCAAGCCCGCGATGGCGTCAGACCGAGCAACATCAATTCTGACCATTACACCTATCGCGCCGATAGCCAGCCTTGATTCGCCGCCGACTTTGGCCAGGCCTATTCTTTGTTCATGAGCCTCAACGAACCAAGGATAAGCATCATGGGCAAACGTCACCCCAATCTTCCCGCCTGGCAATGGCGAGCGTACCCGCACAATCACCAGCACCCGACCAATCTGGTGCTGCACCTGATTGCCGTGCCGCTGTTCATCGTGGCGTTTTTGCTGATGGTCTCGGGGGTGTTCAGCCTGGATCTGGCGAGCTTCGCGATTGGCGTTATCGGCCTGGTCGCGGCCCTGGGCCTGCAGCGTCACGGTCACAGCCTGGAGGTGCAAGCCAGCGAGCCGTTCAGTGATCGCAAAGACGCGGTATCACGCCTGCTGGTCGAGCAGTTCCTGACCTTTCCACGGTTTTTCTTCAGTGGCGGCTGGTGGCGCGCCTGGCGTGAGCGCCACCGTCGTCATTGATCAGGCGAAAATCGTGACGGTCTGCCGACTCATGGCGATCAACTGACCGTCTTCGCTCCACAGTTTGGCGGCGGCGTGTCCATAGCCGTCAGCGGCATGCTCGATGTCCACCAGGTACTTGCACCAGTCCAGCGTGCTCAACGCCAGTAACGGCTGGACGAACTCGATGGTCCAGGTGAGCGTGCTGCCTGCCGCCGGTTTCTTCAGATGCGACAACAAGGACGGCGGCCAGGCGTCGACCAGCGCGAGGATATGGGCTTCGCTGACCGACTCGCCCTCCCCCTCCCCACGCAAGCGCACCCAACCACCCATATCCCGCGATTTGTTACCCGTGAACGGCATGCCACCGACACTCCAGCGCATGGCCAGGTAGCGCATGAATTCCGGGGTCACGCCTTTGATGTACGGCAGTTCCTGGCAGTCGTCCCAGTGCTTCATCTCAGGAGCCGGGTTGGCCGTGACCACCACTTCGGAAGGTCGCGCAGCGCCGAAGCTGCCCTGGACCAACGTCACCACTTGCCCCTTCTGCATCGCCCGACCGAGCACCTGACTCACGGCTTTGCCTTCGCGCAATACATCGACTTCAAAACTGACCGCCACATCGGGTTCGACCGGACCGACAAAGGTGATTGCCAGCGAGCGCACCGGACGATCTGCTGGGACTTTTGCGCGCATGGCTTCGTATTGCAAGGCCGCTATCAGACCACCAAAACTCGCCCGCCCCTGGCCCCATTCGGGTGGAATAGACACTTCCTGCGGCTGGCTGCGAACAGCGTCGAGCAGATCGGAAAAGCGCATGGGAACCTCAGAGACTGGGAAATGGATGGAGCGATCTTAACCAGCCCGCAAGGCCGGCACAGCGCTTATTCCGGCCAAAATTACTGACAGATGAGCCGTGCCTGCATTGAACACACAACAATGGGGTTTCAGGATTTGAAGCAGGCTCTGCTGAGTTTGTCGAGGACGCGGTCGGCGCGCTCTTCGGCCTGGGCCATGGTGGTTTTCCAGATTTCGACACATGGCTGCAAATCAGGCTCTTCCTTGGCCCGGGCCAGCCACTGCCAGCTGTCGTGCCAATCACCCAAGGCAGCCTGGGCCGATTTCAGCCTGGGCATGGCCGCCTCCGGCAAACGATCCAGTTCAGGGTAGGCTTCGATGCCATAGCGCACACGCTTGATCAGCAGGCGCAGGAGATGGCGGTCATGGGCGGGATCGTGCAGGGCCTGGTCGAGTTTCTTCCATTGTCTGGCCAGGCGTTTTTCGATGCGCTGGCGCAAGCCCTTGAGCAAACCCTGGCGCTGGGAGGCCCGCAGGAAACGCGGAAAGGCGTCGAGGATCATCAGCAACTGCGTAAGCTCCGGGCTCATCGCCACGGCGGGATAAGCCTCAGCCATCCGCGCCATGCGACGGTGCGCGGCCTCGGGCTGATCGTGCTGGAACAAGTACGCCGCCAGCACTTCACAATCACGCAACGGTGTGGTCAGTTGGCCGACCCGGGACGACGCGGCTTCCAGCTGTTCGACCCCGGGCAAACCGCGCAAGGGCCGCAGCAGGCTGCGCAATCGGCGCACGGTGGTGCGCAGATCGTGCAACGCTTCCGGATCGGTGCGGGCACTCAAGCGAGCCTGACAGGCCAGCAAACGGACTTCCAGGCCCAGCACACGAGCCACCAACCGATCAACCAAGGCAGACATCGCGTACTCCCCGAATCGAATTACCCTGAGTACGCTCCATCATGCCTCAACGGCCGGCGCGCGACTCACGAATGTAGAAGCGGGCCTTCTCGGCCTTCCTGGTACAACCTTCGTATGCTTCGAATTGCTGCTGAGTCTTGGCACCGGTCAGCAACGACAGTGCCTTGGAGTAGCTGACGGTCCCGGCGAGACCTTCGGCCTTGGCCAGATCCAGTTCGTGCCAGGCGGCGTCGAGCTGGCTACCGCAGCTGTCACGGTAAGCGGTTTTACCGGCACAACCGGCAAGCGCCAACGCAATCAAAGGCACACAAATCCAGGCTTTCATCACTCACACCTCAAAGATAGTAGACAGTCGTGCAGGTAAGACCGCTCTGGCGCGCGAAAAGTGCCTTGGACCTGCAGTGGAAACTATAGCGCTCGCGAGGATACCCACTCGTCTTGTTTGAGTGTCAAAAAACGACGCCCGCTCCCGTCGAACGACCATAGCGATTGAAGCGCGCCCCATGATGGGTGCATTGTTGAACCTTGTCAGAGAGGTCGATTCATGAAAAAGCGTGTCGCACTGGTGTTGGGCTCGGGTGGCGCCCGGGGCTACGCCCATATCGGCGTCATTGAAGAGATCGAACGGCGTGGCTACGACATCGCCTGCATCGCCGGTTGCTCCATGGGCGCGGTGGTCGGCGGGATCTACGCCGCCGGCAAGCTCGATGATTATCGCGACTGGATCGAGAGCCTGGACTACCTCGATGTGTTGCGTCTGGTGGACGTCAGTTTTCGCCTGGGCGCGATTCGCGGAGAGAAGGTCTTCGGGCAGATCCGCAAGATCGTCGGCGAGATCAATATCGAAGACCTGCGCATCCCCTACACGGCCGTAGCCACGGACCTGACCAACCAGCAGGAAATCTGGTTCCAGGAAGGCTGCCTGCACCAGGCCATGCGCGCCTCGGCGGCAATCCCCAGCCTGTTCACGCCGGTGATGCAGGGCAATCGAATGCTGGTGGACGGCGGTATTCTCAACCCGTTGCCGATCGTGCCGGTGGTGTCGAGCCATTGCGACCTGATCATCGCAGTCAACCTCAACTCAACCAACCAGCGTCACTATCAACTGCCGGTGATCCAGCGCCCGGCGGCATTCAAGACCCGCTTCGACAGCCTGATCAGCTCGCTGGGTTCGAAACTGCCCTTCCGCCGCAAACAGGCGGAACAATTGCTGCTTCTCGAAAAGGAAGCGCTGATGGCAGAAGCGGCCGAGATCAACCCGTGGATCGAATCCGCCGAGCCCGAAGCCCAGCAACCGGCGGCGGCCCCGGAAAGCAATGGCGCACCGAAATCCGCCACCGGGTCGTTCATCATCGACAACGTCGGCCCAGCGTCTTTGCTGGACCTGATCAACCAGAGTTTCGAGGTGATGCAGACGTCATTGGCGCAGTACAAGATTGCCGGGTATCCGCCGGATATCCTGATCAACGTGCCCAAGCGCGTATGCCGGTTTTTCGAGTTCTACAAGGCGCCGGAGTTGATCGCGCTGGGGCGTGAAATTGCGCGGGATACGCTGGATCGGTATGAGAATGAGCGCAATGAAGATTGGCGGTGAATGATCCTGCGCCATCGCGGGCAAGCCCGCGATGGCGCAGGATCAGGCATCACAAAACCTAAAGGCTGCCCTCACTCAACAACCGATACCCCACCCCCGCCTCGGTGACGATAAACCGTGGCTGAGTCGGATCATCCGCCAGTTTCTGCCGCAGGTGCCCGACCACAATTCGCAGATAGTGACTGTCTTCGGTGTGGGTCGGCCCCCAGATGTCCTTGAGCAATTGCTGCTGGGTGATGACCCGCCCCGGATGCCGTGCCAGTTGCGCCAGCACCGCGTACTCCTTGCGCGTCAGCGCCACTTCGGCGCCGTCCAGCAGCACCCGGCGATACGCCAGGTCGACGGTGAGCGGGCCGAAACTGAGCGCCGCTTCCTGGGCCTCCCCCGTCGGCGCCTGACGCAGCAAGGCCCGAACCCTGGCCAGAAACTCCTGGATGCCGAACGGCTTGGTCACGTAGTCGTTGGCGCCGCCATCCAGTGCCTGGACTTTCTGCCCTTCGCCGGCGCGCACCGAGAGCACCAGCACCGGCACCGTCGACCACTCGCGAAATTCGCGCAACACCTGCTGGCCGTCCATGTCCGGCAGGCCGAGGTCGAGCACCAGCAGGTCGGGTTTGTTCAATGCAGCCTGGGCCAGGCCCTCCGAGCCGGTGCCGGCCTCCAGCACTTTATAGCCCTGGGAGGCGAGGCTGATACGCAGGAATTTACGGATCTGCGGTTCATCGTCGATGACCAAAATGGTCGCGGTCTGGCTCATGAATTCGTATCAACACAAAGAGGTGGCAAGAGAGTAGCGCAGGCGAGATCAGGCTTCACTGTCCAATCCTGGCTGAGTCTGCAATGGCAAGTGCAGCGTGATGCAAGTGCCGCGCCCTTCGATGCCGTCGGCGACGCTGATCCGCCCGCCATGGGCACCGACCATACCCTGACAAATCGCCAGCCCCAACCCCGTACCCTGCCCGCCACGATCGCCACGAGCAGCGGTGTAGAACATGTCGAAAACCTTCGCCCGTTCCTCTTCCGGAATCCCCGGCCCCTCATCGCTCACCGAAAAAAACAGCTCGCTGTCAGTGGCGCCGGCGCGCAATTCAAGACGTCCGTGGGGCGGTGAGAAACGCGCGGCGTTTTCCAGCACATTGACCAGTGCTTGCTCGATCAACGCAGCATGCACATAGAGCAGCGGCAGTTCGGCCGGCACTTCGGTAACGACGTGCAACGACGCCAGCACCGCGCGCAGACGATTAAGTGCACTGCCGACGATGTCTGCCGGCGATACCCAGTCCCGCGCCAGCTTCAGGGCGCCGTGACCGAGGCGGGTCATGTCCAGCAGGTTTTGGATGTAGCGATCCAGCCGTTCGGCTTCATCGCGGGTGCCTTCGAGCAGTTCGCGGCGGTCCGCAAGCGGAATCGCCTCGCCCAGCGCCAGCAAGCTGTCGATGCTGCCGCGCATGGAGGTCAGCGGCGTGCGCAAATCGTGGGACACCGACGCCAGCAGCGCGCTGCGCAACTGCTCGGTTTCGCCATGCAAGCGCGCCGCTTCAAGGTCATCAGCCAGTTGCGCCCGGGCCAACGCCTGGGCCAAGGGTTGGCTCAGCGCTGTCAGCAAGCGCCGACGCTGGCCGCTCAGGGTCTGGCCTTCCTTGGCGCACACGCCGAGCAGTGCCAGCGGCCCGTCGTCCACCGACAACGGCCACCACCACCAGCGCCCGAACGGCAAGGTACCGGTGCCCGCGCCTGCCGGTTGATCGTGCTGCCAGGCCCAATCGGCGGCGGCGCGCTCGGCTTCGGAAAACTCCAGCGGCCCACCGGTTTCGACTTTCCAGCCGCTCTGGCCATCACGATTGAGCAGGCACAGTTTCAGGTCGCTCCAGCCGTTGAGATGCTGGGCCGCGGCGCTGACCACGGCCTGACGGTCGGTGGCGGCGGTGAGTTTGCGCGACAGGTCGAGCAGTTCGCTGGTCTCTTCCTGAGTGTCGCGCAAGGCTTCCAATTGCCGTCGTTGCCGCGCTGCAAGGTTACCGGTCAGGGCCGCCATCAACAGGAAGAACAGCAAGGTCAGCACGTCTTCTTCGCGCTGAATGGCAAATGAGAAATTCGGTGGAATGAACAGAAAGTCATAGGTCAGAAACGACAGCGCCGCGCAGGCCAATGCCGGGCCGAGGCTGCTGCGCACAGCCACCAGCAACACTGCCGCAAGGAACACCAACGAGATGTTGGGCAACGGCAAGACGCTCGACACTGCCCAGGCCAGGGCACTGGCGAGCACCGTCGCCACCAGCGCCAAGGCGTAGTCGAACCACACCAGCGACTGCGTCGAACGTTGACGTGGTTGATGCTGTTCGTTGTCACTGTCGAGTACGTTGATTTCCAGCCCGCGAGCATCGCGCAACAAACGCGACGCCAGACCGCCACCGAACAAGCGTCGACGCAAACGCTGGCGCGACTGGCCCACCAGCACCAGGCTGGCGCGACGTTCGGCGGCGTGTTGAATCAAGGTTTTCGCCACCTCGCCGGCACGCAGCAAGACCACTTCGCCACCGAGGCGTTCGGCCAGTTGCTGGGCACTTTGCAGGCGCAGGCGCGATTGCTCGTCGCGCACCCGGCCGTTGTCCACATGCACCAGGCTCCACGGCAGATGACGCCGCTGGGCGACGCGACTGGCGTGACGCACCAGACGCTCCGCCTGCGCATCGCCATCGACACCCACCAACAAGCGACCGCGCACCGCTGGCGCCGCTTGCCCCAACTGGCGATACCCTTGCGCCAGATCGTTATCCACCTGCGCGGCGGCGGTTTGCATCGCCAGCTCGCGCAGGGCGGTGAGGTTGGTCTGGGTGAAAAAGGCATCGATGGCCGCTCGCGCCTGCTCCGGCACGTAGACTTTGCCGTCGCGCAGACGCTCCAGCAACTCACGCGGCGGCAGGTCGATCAGCAGCAGTTCGTAGGCTTCTTGCAATACCCAATCCGGCAGGGTTTCACGCACCTGTACGCCGGTGATGCCGCGCACCTGATCGTTGAGGCTTTCCAGATGCTGGACGTTGACCGTGGTGAACACGTCGATGCCGGCGGCCAACAATTCCTGGATGTCTTGCCAGCGTTTGGTGTGACGGCTGCCGGGGGCATTGGTGTGGGCCAGTTCGTCGACCAGCACCAGTTTCGGCTTGGCGGCGAGCAAGCCGTCGAGGTCCATTTCTTCGAGCATCACGCCACGGTATTCCGAGCGCACCAACGGCTGTTGCGGTAAACCGGCGAGGAGTGCTTCGGTTTCGGCACGACCGTGGGTTTCAACCACCCCAGCCAGGACTTTCACGCCCTGGCGCAGTTGAGCGTGGGCGGCCAGGAGCATGGCGTAGGTCTTGCCGACGCCCGGAGCAGCGCCAAGGAACACCTTGAGCCGGCCACGGCCATCGCGGGGCAGGTCTGCTAACAGCGCGTCGGCGCGGCCGGAGTCACTCATGCTTGAAGTTCTCTCTCATTCTGATGTTGATGCAGTGACTGTCAGGGCCTCTTCGCGGGCAAGCCCGCGATTGGCGGCGCCACCGATTTACAGGTTTTCAAGCGCCAGGTTCAGCGCCAACACATTCACCACCGGCGGCCCCACCAACGGCTGTTCGATGTGCGCATTCAGCAGTTGCTCAAGCGTAGACACTGGCAGATTACGTGCGGCCGCGACACGCGCCAGTTGATAGGCAATCGCGGCCGGTGGCAAGTGCGGATCGAGGCCGCTGCCGGAGGTGGTCAGCATGGCCAACGGTACCGGCCCCTGCCCGGCCACCTGCAGTTTATTGGCCTCCTCGATCACCCGAGTGGCCAGCGCCGGATTGCTGGGCGAAAGGTTGCTGGCGCTGCTCGACACGGTGGCAAAGGCACCGGCCGATGGCCGTGGGTGGAACCACGCATCACCGACAAAATCCTGGGCAATCAGCGACGAGCCGCGGACCTTGCCGTCAGCGTCGCGCACCAGGCTGCCATTGGCCTGGTCCGGGAAGGCAACCTGGGCAACACCGGTCACCACCAAGGGATAAGCGACGCCGGTGATCAGGGTCATCAGCACGAGCAGGCTCAGGGCCGGACGTATCAGTGTGGACATTTCAAAATCCTCGAATTCGTAAAGTGCTTACTCAGGAGCACTGAGTCGTTCTCATCGCGGGCAAGCCCGCTCCCACAAAAGGACCACGAAACCTGTGGGAGCGGGCTTGCCCGCGATAGCGGTGTGGCTGGCACACCGAGCCAGAGTCAAACCAGATGCAACGCCGTCAACAACATGTCGATCGCCTTGATGCCCACGAACGGCACCAGAATCCCGCCCAGCCCATAGATCAGCAGATTGCGCCGCAGCAGCGCCGCCGCACTCGCCGCCTGCACCCGCACACCGCGCAGCGCCAGTGGAATCAGCACCACAATGATCAGGGCGTTGAACACGATCGCCGACAGAATCGCGCTCTGCGGACTGCTCAGGTGCATGACGTTGAGCACGCCCAATTGCGGGTAGATCGAGGCGAACAGCGCCGGCAGGATCGCGAAGTACTTGGCCACGTCGTTGGCGATGGAAAAGGTGGTGAGTGCACCGCGAGTTACCAGCAATTCCTTGCCGATCTGCACCACGTCCAACAGCTTGGTCGGGTCGCTGTCGAGGTCGACCATGTTCGCCGCTTCCCGCGCCGCTTGCGTGCCGTCGTTCATCGCCATGCCCACGTCCGCCTGGGCCAGGGCCGGGGCGTCGTTGGCACCGTCGCCGCACATGGCAACCAGCCGACCGTCGTTCTGCTCATGGCGAATGCGCGCCAGTTTCTTCTCCGGCGTAGCTTCGGCCAACACGTCATCCACGCCCGCTTCGGCAGCAATCGCGGCGGCGGTCAGCGGGTTGTCGCCGGTGACCATGACCGTGCGAATCCCCAGTTTGCGCAGCTCGGCGAAACGCTCGCGGATGCCGGGTTTGACCACATCCTTGAGGTGGATCACACCGAGCAATTTGCCGTCGGCGCACACCAGTAACGGCGTGCCGCCACTCTGGGCGATCTTGTCGATTTCCCGGGACAGGGCGGGAGCCAGATCAGCGCGTTTTAGACCGACGAAATTCAGCAGCGAATCCACCGCGCCCTTGCGATAGACCCGGCCCTGATAGTCGACACCGGACAAGCGGGTTTCAGCGCTGAACGGCACGGCGGTCAGCACATCGGAGGACGGCTCCGGTTGTGGGTGAAGACCGCGCAGGTAGTCGACGATGGATTTGCCTTCAGCGGTGTCATCGGCCAGCGAGGCAAACAACGCGCCTTCGGCCAGTTCCTTGGCGCTGACGCCTGGTGCGGCATAAACCGCGCTGCAGCGACGGTTGCCGAAGGTGATGGTGCCGGTCTTGTCCAGCAACAGGACGTGTACGTCCCCCGCCGCTTCCACGGCGCGACCGGATTTGGCGATCACGTTCAGGCGCACCAGACGGTCCATCCCGGCGATACCGATGGCCGACAGCAAGCCACCAATGGTGGTCGGAATCAGCGTGACCAACAACGCCACCAGGAACACCAGCGGCAGGTTGCCGTTGGCGAAGTGGGCGAACGGTTGCAGGGTCACCACCACCAGCAGGAAGATCAGGGTCAGGCCGATCAGCAGGATATCCAGCGCCACTTCGTTCGGGGTTTTCTGGCGCTTGGCGCCTTCGACCAGCGCGATCATGCGGTCCAGGGTCGACTCACCGGGATTGGCGGTGATGCGCACCAGCAACCAGTCCGACACCAGTCGAGTGTTGCCGGTGACGGCCGAACGGTCGCCGCCGGACTCGCGAATCACGGGCGCCGATTCACCGGTAATCGCCGCCTCGTTGACCGCCGCAATGCCTTCAATCACCTCGCCGTCACCGGGAATCATCTCCCCCGCTTCGACGCGCACCACATCGCCCTTGCGCAGGCTACTGGCGGGCACTACCTGAAAGCTGCCATTGGCACTTTTGCGCCGGGCGCTCAAGCCAACACTGCCGGCCTTGAGGCTGTCGGCGCGGGCCTTGCCGCGACCTTCGGCCAACGCTTCGGCGAAGTTGGCGAACAGCACGGTGAACCACAGCCACAACGCGATTTGCGCGGCGACGAAGGTCGGCACAGCGCTGTCGGGAATGAAGCACAGCACCGTGGTGAGGATGGCAGTCAGTTCCACCACCAGCATCACTGGCGCACGCTGCAATTGCCGTGGGTCGAGCTTGACGAACGCTTGCACCAGCGCCGGGCGCCAGAGCGCGGCGATGGCAGTTTTCGGTTGTTCCGGCGCCTTGACGACGGCGGCTTTGCTTACAGGCATATTCATCATCGTGCTCCTAAAAAAGCGGCTCAGAAGCCCATGCTCAAGTGTTCAGCAATCGGACCCAGCGCCAGCGTCGGCAAGAAGGTCAAACCACCCACCAGCAAAATGGTCACGGTCAGCAAGGTCACGAACAGCGGGCCATGGGTGGGGAAGCTGTTCTGGCCGATCGGCGCGGTTTTCTTCATCGCCAGGCTGCCGGCCAACCCCAGTACCGGGAGGATGTAACCGAAGCGCCCGATCAACATGCCCAGCCCCAGCATCAGGTTGTGGAACGCGGTGTTGGCACCAAAGCCGCCGAAGGCAGAACCGTTGTTGGCACTGGCCGAGGTGTAGGCATAAAGCAACTGACTGAAACCGTGAGCACCAGGGTTACTCACCGCCGCCACCGGGCCTGGCAAGCTGGCAGCAATCGCGCCGAGCACCAGCACGCCCACCGGCATCACCAGCAAGGTCACCACCAGCAGCTGAACTTCCCGGGCTTGCAGTTTCTTGCCGAGGTATTCCGGCGTGCGGCCGATCATCAGGCCGGCGAGGAACACCGCGATCAACACGTTGAGCAACATGCCGTAGAGCCCGGCGCCGACGCCGCCGAAGATCACTTCGCCGACCATCATGTTGACCATCGCGACCATGCCGCTCAGCGGGTTGAGGCTGTCGTGCATGCCATTGACCGAACCGTTCGACGCCGCAGTGGTGGTCACCGACCACAGCACGGTGGCGGTGGTGCCGAAACGCGTTTCCTTGCCTTCCAGCGGCGCGGTCTGTTCGACTGCAACGTTGGCCAGGGTCGGGTTGGGTTGGTATTCAGCCCACAGCGAGGTCGCGCCGCCGATCAAAAACAGCGCCAGCATGCAGGCGATGATCGCGCGGCTCTGACGCAGGTCTTTCACGTAATGGCCGAAGGTGAACACCAGCGCCACCGGGATCAGAATGATCGAGGCGACTTCGAACAGGTTGCTCCACGCCGTCGGGTTCTCGAACGGGTGGGCCGAGTTGACGCCGAAGAAGCCACCACCGTTGGTGCCCAGTTGCTTGATCGCAATCTGGCTGGCGGCCGGGCCGAGCGGGATCACCTGATCGACGCCCTGCATCGTCACGGCATTCACATATTGCGCGAAGGTTTGCGGCACACCCTGCCACACCAGATACAGCGCCAGCAGCAAGCACAGTGGCAGCAGGCCGTAGAGGGTGGCGCGGGTCATGTCGACCCAGAAGTTGCCGAGGGTTTTGGTCGACTTGCGACCGATGCCGCGACACAGCGCTACCAGAACCGCCAGACCGGTGGCGGCACTGACGAAGTTCTGCACGGTGAGGCCGACCATCTGGCTCAGGTAGCTCAGGGATGCTTCGCCACTGTAGGACTGCCAGTTGGTATTGGTCATGAAGCTGACGGCGGTGTTGAACGCCAGTGTCCACTCCTGGCCCGGCAAGTTTTGCGGGTTCAGCGGCAAGTGGTCCTGGAACACCAGAATCGCGAACAACAGCAAAAAGCCCGCGAAGTTGAAGGCGAGCAAGGCCAGGGTGTATTTCTGCCAGCTCTGTTCGGCCTGCGGATCAACGCCGGCCACCCGATAGCAGCCACGCTCCACCGGGCCGAGGATCGGCGAAAGCCAGGTGCGCTGCCCTTCCATCACCTTGTAGTAGAAGCGCCCCAGAAACGGTGCCGGGATCAGCACCACGGCGAAGAAGGCGAGGATCAGCCAATAGTCATAACTGCGCATAGCCGCTCCTAGTTCCGGTCCGCGCGCAACAGCGCAACCAACAGATAAATGAACAGCCCCACTGCCAATAGCAGTGACACTCCGTCCAGAACGCTCATGGAAGTTCTCCGTGTTACGGCGTATTGCCGCGTGTGGAGTGATTGTCGGCAGGGAGGCTGTAAAGGCGCGAGATCGAGGGCGGCGGCGGGGCATAAAGAATGTGTAAAGAGTGGGTTTATGGCTTTGTTACGGCGGTGTCCAGGCGGGCCTCATCGCGGGCAAGCCCGCTCCCACAGGTTTTTGTGATTTCCGGGCAAACACATTCCATTGTGGGAGCGGGCTTGCCCGCGATGACGGCAGAACAGCCTCCTACGCCCTCAACTGGCGCACAAAAAGCGCTCACTCAGCCGCGAACATCCCCGATACGACAGCTTTCAGCGCTTTACGACGCCCACCTGAAAAATGGCACGCCCGCTGCACACGCCCTCCCCCCGAGCTTTCCAAACCGTTCAGGGAGCAACGCATGAACACACAACTCAAACCCACGCTGGGCACGCTGCACCTGTGGGGTATCGCGGTCGGGCTGGTGATTTCCGGTGAGTACTTCGGCTGGAGTTACGGCTGGGGCGTGGCCGGTACGCTGGGCTTTCTGGTGACCTCGTTCATGGTCGCCACGATGTACACCTGCTTCATCTTCAGTTTCACCGAGCTGACCACCGCGATTCCCCATGCCGGCGGCCCCTTTGCCTACAGCCGTCGTGCTTTTGGCGAAAAAGGTGGATTGATTGCCGGGTTGGCGACGCTGATCGAATTCGTCTTCGCTCCACCGGCGATTGCCCTGGCGATCGGCGCCTATCTGAATGTGCAGTTTCCCGCCCTCGACCCGAAACATGCGGCGGTCGGAGCGTACATCGTGTTCATGGGCCTGAACATTCTCGGCGTGAAACTCGCCGCGACGTTCGAACTGGTGGTTTGCGTATTGGCGGTCGCCGAATTGCTGGTGTTCATGGGCGTGGTCGCCCCGGCGTTCAGCTTCAGCAACTTCGCGCTCAATGGCTGGGCCGGTTCTGATGTGTTCGGTGCGCCGGCGATTGCCGGGATGTTCGCGGCAATCCCGTTCGCCATCTGGTTCTTCCTGGCCATCGAAGGCGCAGCCATGACCGCCGAAGAAGCCAAGGACCCGAAACGCACGATTCCCAAGGCCTACATCAGCGGCATCCTGACGCTGGTGCTGCTGGCGATGGGCGTGATGTTCTTTGCCGGCGGCGTCGGCGACTGGCGTACCCTGTCAAACATCAACGATCCGCTACCGCAAGCCATGAAAGCCGTGGTCGGCGAAAGCTCAGGCTGGTTGCACATGCTGGTGTGGATCGGTCTGTTCGGCCTGGTGGCGAGTTTCCACGGGATCATCCTCGGCTACTCGCGGCAGTTCTTCGCCCTCGCCCGGGCCGGTTACCTGCCGGCGTCGCTGGCCAAACTGTCGCGCTTCCAGACTCCGCACCGGGCAATCATCGTCGGAGGCGTGATCGGCATCGCGGCGATCTACAGTGACGGTTTGATCAACCTCGGCGGCATGACGCTGACGGCGGCAATGATCACCATGGCAGTGTTCGGTGCGATCGTGATGTACATCATGAGCATGCTCAGCCTGTTCAAACTGCGTAAAACCGAACCGAACCTGGAGCGCACCTTCCGCGCGCCTTGCTACCCGTTGGTGCCATTCATTGCACTGGTGCTGGCGGTGGTGTGCCTGGTGGCGATGGCCTGGTTCAATACTTTGATCGGGTTGATCTTCCTCGGCTTCATGGTGGTGGGTTTCGTGTACTTCATGCTTACCGCGCAGTTGCGTGCCGATGCGCCGGCGGATGCGATGTTGACCGGGCTTTAAACAGTCGCCGTGCTGCGGTCAGATCAGGCATAGAATGGAACCACTGCGAAATTCCATCGCTCAAAAGTGGTATGCAGGATCGGTTGGCGAAACCCGCCCACCGACCTGCCCTCAAGGAGAATCCTATGCCCTGGTATGCCTGGTTGATTCTGATCGTTGCCATCGGCTCGATCGTTGGCGGTTTGATGATGCTGCGCGACTCTGCCAACAAGGTCGAATTGACCGAAGAGCAACGTAAGCGCGTCGCCGAACGCAACGCGGAAGCGGATGCCAAGGATGCGCAAGACCGCTGACCGAAATTGTGGTGAGGGGGCAAGCCCCCTCGCCACAAAAGCCCTTCACTTTTCCCAAGCCGCCTTGGCAATGTGCAAGCCATGCAACCCCTTGTAAGCCGCACGCTCCGGCTGGCTCCAGCCTTCAAGCAACGAATCCTCCAACCGGTAAATCTCCACTCCCAGCGGGCGACACACGCTCAACGGATCCTGCGCACCCGGCCCCCACATGGCCAGCGACAGATCGCCACCCGGACAGGTCGATAGCGCACACAACAGATCAATCTCGGCAAAGAACTCCAGGTAATCGCCCTTCTGCGCCGGGCAGGCTTTCATGAAGTACAGGTCGTCATGGTTCAGGCCGGTGCACTGGAAAATGTTCAGCACGTCATGCACGTCGAACTCGGTCAGGCCATGGGGTAATACGGCTCGAGTCAGGTTGGAGTGGCAGTGATGGTGGAAGTCTTCGCCGGTGAGCATTTTGTTCACGTAAGGATCGCAGCGCGTCCCCAGCAAATCGTGCAAGCGCCCGCCGTGTTCGTCGATGCCATAACCGGCCAGGCTATCGTCGGTAATGGTCACCAGCGGCCGTAAAAATGGCAGGTTAGACCAGAGCCGGTCATGGGTGCTGACATGCGCGCCCTGCAACTGCCGGGTTCGCGCCGCCCACAAGCGCTCGCGTGGATCGTGGGCATTCCACACATTGAAGTCACCGACTTGCGGGCCGACCGGGGTCGTGACCCTGAACACATGCCCGGCCGGCACATTCCAGGCGCGACCGGTGCGGATCGGCACTTCAAACTGCTCGATCAGCGTGCGTCCCTCTTTCTGGTCGCGGATCCGTTCATAGAAGGCTGTGTCCACCTGCAAGGCCGAGCCTTTGCTGACTTGATAGGCCGCCGGATAGTCTTTGTACATGGCGCAAAATCCTCGATCAGTGATGGAAAGAAGGGGCAAGCATCTGCAACAGAAGGTGTTCGGAGTCGTCGAGATAAAGGCTCATCGCGTCCGCGGCCGCGCGTTTATCGCCGTCGGCCAGCAACTCATGTATCTGCCGGTCACGCGCCAGCCAGGGCGCCTGAAAACGGGATTCATCGGGCGCGGTGCAAAACACCAGACGCAGTTGCGCGACGACATTGGTGAAGAATTCATCGAACAGCGGGCTGCGCAGCAACCCGACGATGTGTTGATGAAAGGCCAGGCTGTGGGTGCCGACCGCGCGCCAGTCCTCGCGCTCCCGGGCCAGTTCGGTGGCCTCCAGGGCTTCGAGCATCCGGTCCGACTGATACTCACGCAATGGCTGGCTGGCGCTGATGGCTTGCAGCTCCAGGGTGCGCCGGACCTTGAACAGATCGCGGACATCATCGACTCCGAGCCTGCGCACCATTACGCCCTTGTTGCGAACATAACGGGTCAGCCCTTCCTGCCCCAGACGGTGCAACGCCTCGCGAATGGTATTGCGCGAGGCGTTATAGGCCGACACCAGATCGTTTTCCACCAGCGCCATGCCGGGCAGTAAACGACCGCCGATGATGTCAGCGCGTAATTCCAATGTGATGTGATCGGCCAGGGACAGTCCGCTGCTCATACTCAACGCCTCTTGATTGTTCAACAATCGTCTGAGAATGAGTAATCACTATTCGTGCCATCACCTGCCGTGAACTAACCCTCCCAGTATTTGAACAACACGCTGGCGTTCACACCGCCAAATCCGAAGCCGTTGGACATCGCGTACTCGATGGTCATTGGCCGTGCCTGACCGTGAACAATGTCCACCCCTTGCGCCGCCGGATCCGGATTTTCGAAGTTGAGCGTGGCCGGCACCACCTGATCGCGCAGAGCCAGCAGCGTAAAGATCGCCTCAATCCCGCCAGCCGCACCGAGCAAATGCCCGGTGGCTGATTTGGTCGAGGTCACCGCTATCTTGTTGTCCGAGCCGAACAACGACTTGATGGCCGCCAACTCCCCAAGATCGCCAACCGGTGTCGAAGTCGCATGAGCATTGAGATGCTGCACCTGCGCCGGTGAAATCCCCGCCTGGGCCAACGCCAGCGACATCGCCCGACGCGCACCGCTGCCATCCTCCGGCCCCGCGGTCAGGTGATAGGCGTCGGCGCTGGTGCCGTAACCGACCAGCTCGGCCAACGGCTGAGCGCCACGGGCCAGGGCATGTTCCAGGGATTCAATCACCAGAAGGCCCGAGCCCTCGCCCATCACAAAGCCATCGCGCCCACTGTCGAACGGCCGCGAGGCGCGCTCCGGGGTGTCGTTGTAACCGCTGGACAAGGCCCGCGCCGCCGCGAACCCGGCGAGGCTGACCCGATCGATTGCCGCCTCCGCGCCGCCACATACAGCAATATCCGCCTCGCCGCAGCGAATCAGCCGCGCCGCATCACCAATCGCCTGAACCCCAGCCGCGCACGCCGTTACCGGAGCCCCCAAAGGCCCCTTGAAAACGTGCTGGATCGACACATGGCCCGCAGCGAGATTGACCAGAAACGAAGGAATGGTGAACGGCGACAACCGTCGCGGGCCACGGCTGTCGGTGGTGCGCACCGCGTCGGCAATCGCGCCGAAGCCACCCACGCCCGAGCCGATGATAGTGGCCGTGCGCTCCTGGGCATTGGCGTCTTGCGGATGCCAATTGGCCTGCTCCAATGCCTGACGCGCCGCCTCCATGGCAAACAGAATGAAACGGTCCATCTTCTTCTGTTCTTTGGGCGGCGTCGCCCGATCCGGGTCAAAACCTGCCTCGGGATCTTCCGCCAGGGTTTGCACCGCGCCACCGACCTTGGCCGGCAAATCGGCAACCACCTCGTCCGGCAATACCCGCACCCCGGAGCGTCCGGCCAACAAACGCGCCCAAACCGCTTCGACGCCGCTACCCAACGGACACACCAGGCCCATGCCCGTGACCACCACCCGACGATTATTCATAGCGCAAATACCTCAGTCGATTCATGGCGCCTCACTTGTAACGCGCCGCCGCCATGCTTCTGGACAGATTCGGCGCCATCGCATGACGCGCCGCCATAAAAGCTTCCCACTCGGAGACATTCGGTAACGAAGGAATGGTGATCAGTTCACCCTGATCCAGCCCCGACAGCGCCGCATCGACCATCTCCCCCGCTTCCATGATCATGTCCTCCGGAATCTGGGACGCATCAATACCGGAGCGCTCCAAAATCTCTGTGCGTGTCACTCCCGGCAACACCGCTTGCACCTGGACCCCGGTGCCTTGCAGCTCAGCGTTCAACGACTGAGTCAGGCTCAATACATAAGCTTTGCTCGCGCTGTACGTCGCGTTGAACCGCTCAGGAAACAACGCCACCACCGACGCAATATTGATGATCGTCCCGCGCCCCGCTTTGGCAAAACTGGCTGCCGCCGCCGAGGCCAACCGCGTCACCGCGGTGACGTTCAACTGAATCAAACGCTCCATCTGATCCATGTCGGCGTTGGCCAACAAACCATCCGCCGCGATACCGGCGTTGTTCAACAACAGGCTGATGCTCGAATCGCTGCGCAGACGCTGATCAATCTTCAGCACGTCATCCTTTTGCGTCAGATCCGCCTTGAGCACCTCCACCTTAATACCGTGCGCCGTGCGCAATTTGCTCGCCGCTGCCTCCAGCCGTTCCTGATCACGGGCTACCAGCAATAAATCAAAACCTCGCGCCGCCAACCGCTCGGCGTAAATCGCACCGATGCCGGAAGAAGCACCGGTGACAAGGGCCGTACCTTGGGCCTGGACAGAATTCATGACAGTGCTCCTGGGAGGATGCTTAAGGGAAGGCGACCGCCTCAGCGTCAAAGCGCTTCAGCGAATGGCGAATTTATTATAGGCATAATTTTACTAGCGTATGATAGCCGTAATTTTTTGCATCCCGATGAAAGGCCCCGGATAGCCCGCTGCAGCAATAAGCAAAAAGGCCGGTCAATGACCGGCCTCCTAGTGTGGATTTACAAGCTTAGTTCACTTCCAGCTTCTCGCGATTCTTGTCCAGAATGGCTTTGCCAATCCCCTTCACTTCCAGCAATTCGTCTACCGACGAAAATGGCCCATTACTCTCCCGATACGCAACAATCGCCTTGGCCTTCGCCTCACCGATCCCGGACAATTCCCGTTGCAGGGTGGGCGCATCGGCCCCATTCAGATCGACCTTGGCGGTTTGCACCTTGGTGGCAACGTCCAGCATCAAGGGTGCCTTGGCAGCCTCTGGCGCTGCCGTCGGTGCAGCAATGGCCGCAATAGAGGCGCTGGTGAGCAGGGCAAAAACCAGAGAGTAGAAATAGCCAGTACGCATAAATGAAGCTCCATGACATCGATAGGAAGAAGCAGCTTTTCCGAAGCTGCCTTCCAAACTTAGGCCATGTGATGGAGCTGTCAAAAGTGTGTCCGTTACAGGATGTGAAACAATCAGGGTTCGAGGCGGCGTTGCTGGTGAATCCAGTCGACGATCTCGCCGTCGGGCGTGTAGCCGCTGACCGTTTCGCGCAGGAGCTGGCGCACACGGGAGTAATCGTCCTGCTCGACCGCCAACAACAGCTCAGTCAAACGACCCTTGAGCACGTCCCAAGGCAGATGGTCTTCGTTGGCGGTCATGATCATCGGGTGCGGCGTCGCAGCGACGTTATCCCCGATCAGCAGCTCTTCGTAGAGCTTCTCGCCCGGACGCAGGCCCGTGAACTCGATCGAAATATCGCCCTGGGGATTTCGCTCGGAGCGGATGCTCAGGCCGGACAGGTGAATCATCTTCTCCGCCAGCTCGACAATCTTCACCGGCTCGCCCATGTCCAGCACGAACACGTCACCGCCCTGCCCCATGGAACCGGCCTGAATCACCAGTTGCGCGGCTTCGGGGATGGTCATGAAGTAGCGGGTGATTTTCGGATGCGTGACAGTCAGCGGGCCGCCGGATTTGATCTGGCTGTGGAACAGCGGGATCACCGAACCGGAAGACCCCAACACATTGCCAAAACGAACCATGGTGAAACGGGTCTTGTTGACGCGCGATACATTGGCTTTATCGCCGAACAGCACAGGGGCAATTTCACGACTCAGGGCTTGAAGCGTCAGCTCCGCCAGGCGCTTGGTACTGCCCATGACGTTGGTCGGTCGTACAGCCTTGTCGGTGGAGATCAGTACGAAGTTGGCGACCCCCGACTGCAAGGCAGCCTGCGCGGTGTTCAACGTGCCGATGACATTGTTGAGCACACCTTCAGCGATATTGTGCTCAACCATCGGCACATGCTTGTAAGCGGCCGCGTGATAAACCGTGTCCACGCGCCAGGTTTTCATCACATCAAGCAGTTTGTGCGGGTGACGGATGGAACCGAGGATGGGCAGCAATTTGACCGAGACCGACTCACGGCTGGCGCGCTGCTCCAATTCCGACAGGATGCTGTAGAGGTTGAATTCACTGTGCTCAAACAGCAGAAGCGTGGTCGGGCCAAGCGAGAAAATCTGTCGGCACAGCTCCGAACCAATCGAGCCGCCGGCCCCCGTGACCATCACCGTCTTGCCCTTGATACAGCGCTCGAGCAAATCCGCCTGGGCTGGCACGGCATCACGACCCAGCAAGTCAGCGATATCCACTTCCTGGATGTCTTCAACCTTGACCCGACCACTGGCCAGATCGGTGAAGTTCGGAACACTTCGTACGTGAAGCGGGAAACCTTCCAGCAGATTGAGAATTTCCCTGCGTCGTGCGCGGGTGGATGACGGTAGTGCCAGGAGAATTTCCTGGGCACCGGTGACGTCGATCATCTGCTGGATGTGTTTGGGCTTGTAGACCTGGAGGCCTGAGATAGAGCGATCGGCGATGCTCGGGTCGTCGTCGATGAACGCCACTGGGCGCATCACTCGCCCCATGCGCAATGCAGCAACCAACTGATTACCTGCCACGCCTGCGCCGTAGATGGCGACTTTGGTCAGGCCGTCGTCGCGGTTGGTGAACGGTACGTGCTGGGCGGCGGTGAACCAGTCCCCCATGAAGTATTGGCGCATGCACAGGCGTAGGCCGCCGATGATGACGAGGCTTAGCCACCAGTAGTTGAAGATGATCGAGCGTGGGACAACGGTTTGGTGGTTGCTGTACCAGTAGACGACGACCGCCAGGATAAGCGATGACAGGCTAACTGCTTTGACGATTGCGATCAGGGCAT
Organism: Pseudomonas sp. GGS8; assembly: GCF_024168645.1. Lineage (NCBI taxonomy): Bacteria > Pseudomonadati > Pseudomonadota > Gammaproteobacteria > Pseudomonadales > Pseudomonadaceae > Pseudomonas > Pseudomonas sp. GGS8. Next base: position 6,708,133 of record NZ_JALJWF010000001.1, read on the forward strand.
CGTTGCCAAAATAACGCATGACCGCTCGATACATGCCGAATCGGATAAATAGCGGAATAGCGACGACAGGAGCGCTGACAAACAGCCAGAAATGGACTTTGAGGGGGTTGTACATGTCATCAATGCCCAAACGGACGATGAATGCCAACCAAAGCGCAAGCCAGACCAGCACAATGTCTGTGCCAACCTGTATCAGTCGCTTGCGGCGCCTTGGAAGCCCTACAAGGCGCGCTCTAAGCCTGTCCATGAACTCTTCAAACACCTCAGCCACCTCTCCTCACCTATCGCAACTCTATAGGCGCATCCAATCCACGTTAGACACAAATGACAGCACCGTTACTCAGTTAGTCATTGATGCCGCTTCGAGGTCTCCCGCGCGAAACTTTATTGCCAGTACAAGCAGTGGAGCATAGGCCAGAATCAGGCCCAAACTACCGTCCAGGCCATAATGTGTAACCCCTAGAGCAATTGGCAACAACCAAAGCAAATTGATCGCCCCAACAGCTGCTGTCACCGGCAAATGCTTGCCAAACCGGCGGGAGGCGAACTGATAGGCATGACTACGGTGCGCTTCATAAACCTTATCGCCTCTGAGCAAACGGCGAAACAGGGTGAACGTTGCATCAACGATGAATACACCGAGCAAAATCAGCCAGCCCCACAATAAGTCGGCGGAGAACCAAGCGGCTTGAAGCGACAGCCCTCCGAGCACAATGCCCAGGAATCCACTCCCGGCATCCCCCATGAAAATCCTGGCGGGGGGGAAATTCCAAAAAAGGAAACCCGCCACGGAAACGGCCAGTAGCAATGGCGCCCAGACCAGATCCGTCGCCCCCCCCACCCAATACAGAAGACACGCGCCAAGACAAACACAAATCGCCTCGACGCTGGCAATGCCATCGATACCATCCATGAAGTTGTAAAGGTTGAGCAGCCACACCAGATAAAATGCTGCCAACACATGGCCAAACCATCCGAGGTCGAAAGTCCCTCCCCAGATCTCGACGGCCGGCAATCCACCCAACCAGAACAGCAACCACATCGATGCAACGAAATGCCCCAGCAAACGCCAACGGGCGGCGATGTGTCCGTGGTCATCCATAAATCCGATAAGGGCGATCAGAGCGCCTGCGCCAACCATCGCGAAGAAGAATGAGGACGTAACCAACGAATGCACGTGCATCGCACATAGCATCAACAGAAACACCACTACAATCGCCACCCCGCCGCCTCTGGGCGTAGGCATGGAATGCGAACTTCGTGCATTGGGAATATCCATCAAACTTCGCGCCAATGCGTACTGACGTAGTAATGCGGTGAGAATGAACGAAGCAGCACCTGCTGCTGGAAGAAGCCACCAGAGATTCATGCTTGACCGGATTCCAGAAAATGTTGGGCGGTGGAAAGTAACGCCTGGTTCAGTGTCACAGGTGGAGACCAACCCAACAAACGATGGTTTTTCTCAATGTCGACCTGCAGCGACCCCAACAGGCGCTGACTCATCGCCCCTTTCCCGGACAGAACCGCAATACAGCGCAAGAGCCCGGAAGGTACTGGTAGAAGACGGACTGGACAGCCCAGGGAGGCTCCCATACGACGCAATAGCCCGGTTGTCGACACATCTTCGCCATCGCTCGCCAGAAAGATCTGGTTGGCCGCCGCCGGGTGATCCAAACAGGTTACGATCAGGTCGACCAAATTGTCGATGGCTACCAGGCTACGACGGTTGTCTATGGCACCCAGGGGCAATGGAACTCCCCGGCTAAGCCAGCGCATCATGCTGAGCATGTTGGCTTTTACACCTGGGCCATAGACCAGGACCGGCCGGATGATCACGACCTCCATGTCCGTGCTGGCAGCAAGCGCAAGCAAACCTTGCTCCGCCTCATATTTGGAAATACCGTAAGGATCCATCGGCGCAGGAACGTCATCGGCGGTATAAGGTTTGCCACGGGACGTAACTTCACCGTTGACCTTGATGGAGCTGATATAAACAAAGCGTTTGACGCCAGCCCTTGCAGCTTGACGAGCGAGATTCAAGGTCCCGTCGACATTGACCTTGCGAAAAGCCATGAGCGGATCACTATCCGATTCACGCATCACATGCACGCGCGCCGCCAAGTGAACAACAATACCGACATCCGTCAAAGCACTCTGCCAGTCTGTATCCCCGTCAAGTTCTTGTACGGAAACACCACGCACCCCTGAAGGAAAACTGCCATGTGGGTGGCGGGTGGAGGCAATAAGGCTATACCGCTGATCCATGCAGAGGGTTTTTATCAGGCTCTTTCCTACAAAGCCCGAGCCACCTGTCACAAGAACTAACTCAGAACTCATTTCGATACTCTTTAAACATCGACAGATTTTCTTGGCATCGAAATTTCAAATACTGGACAAAACGACCTAAGGACTTTCAGAAAAGTCGACAAGGTGTCAAATATTGTAGATCTTGCCAGGCGCTGCTGAACTTCCACACTTACCGGCATCTCCCGGATTTGAACTGGAAGGCCTGCCCCGCTGCCGCAGGATCAGCCGGAGCAAAAATTCGTGTCAATAGTATCACGGAGCTTTCACTGATCCCATTCGACCGGACGTTTTCGCGACCCCCTGAAAAACGGGAGGTTAGCAGGGCACGGACTCTTGTAATCCGCATCAACCGAACAGCACCAGGTACGGGTGTCCGACATTGGCCAGACACCCGTAAAAAAGGTGACGCTCCATCTAGCTTCGGACTAAAATGCCACTTTTTGCTTTGGTCGCGCGGTTGGCACATTGTCGGTGCACAACTTTAACGTCAACACAGTACGTAAACGAGTATTTTGTGCAGATAATCATCCCAATGTCAGGTTTCGGCGAGCGCTTCCGTCGTGCCGGTTACGCAGTGCCCAAGCCCCTTATTGAAATAGACGGCAAACCGATCATTGGGCATGTCATTGACATGTTTCCGGGTGAAACGGATTTTATTTTTATTTGCAATCAGGACCACCTGGACAACCCTGATTACCGCATGGCCTCCATCCTGCGACATTACTGCCCTACCGGTCAGATTATTGGCATTCCGGCTCATAAGCTTGGTCCGATTCATGCCGTACGTCAGGTAGAGCACCTGATAAAACCCGACAGTCCGGTGATCGTTAACTATTGCGATTTTACCTGCTACTGGGATTGGCAACATTTCAAGCAGTTCGTGAAGACGACGGCATGTGCTGGTGCGATACCGGCCTACAAAGGTTTTCACCCGCACACCCTAGGCAGTACCAACTATGCGTATATCCGCGAAGCGCAGGGCTGGGTGCAGGACATTCAAGAGAAGCAACCCTACACCGACAATCGCATGGAGGAGTTCGCATCCAGCGGGACTTACTATTTCGACTCGGGCAAGACCATGAGCGAAGCGTTCCGCAAAACGATGGACCAGCAACTCAACGTCGGTGGCGAGTACTACGTCAGCCTGGCTTACAAGCCTCTGCTGGCGGAAAAACAACCCGTCGCGGTATACCCCCTCCAGCACTTCATGCAGTGGGGTACACCGGACGATGTCCGTGAATACAACGGCTGGTCGGCAGCGTTTGAAACGATGAACCGCCAACCGAAACGTTCGCAGACCTCCCCGACAGGCGCTCTTGTGATCCCGATGGCGGGAATGGGGCAACGATTTGCAAACGAGGGTTATGCACTGACCAAACCGCTGATCCCGGTGTCAGGCAAACCCATGGTTACCCAGGCCACTGAGGACTTGCCCAAAGCCGAGCACCATGCCTTCGTTCTTCGCCAGGACATGCCCGGTTACGCCGAGATCGCCAAAGAGCTCGAGCGTGTATTCGCTGGCACTGTGATTGAAACAATCCCGCAAGTAACGGAAGGCCAAGCCTGCACAGCGCTGCTCGGGCTGGAGGCTCTGGAGCGTGCTGTCGCGGATGTTCAAGGCCCTATCACCTTTGGCGCCTGTGACAATGGTGTCCTTTATGATGAGCAGGCATTTCAGGCCCTGATCGACAATCCGGATGTCGATGTCATTGTGTGGGGCGCGAGGGGGCATGCAAATGCCGTCCGCCATCCGCAAATGTTTGGCTGGATTGATGCCGAGAACGGTCGGATTCGTCAAATCTCCGTGAAGACACCGCTGCAATCCCCGGCGACAGATCCGATCGTCCTGGGAACCTTTACATTCCGCCGCGCGGAAGACTTCCGCCAAGTGGTTTCGCGACTGGTTCAGCGTGATGGTCGTATCAATGGCGAGTTCTACATTGACTCGACAATTAATGATGCCATCGAATCGGGCCTGCACTGCGAACTGTTCGAAGTCGACAGCTTCCTGTCATGGGGCACCCCGAATGACCTGCGCACGTTCGAATACTGGCAGTCGTGTTTCCACAAATGGGCAGGTCACCCTTATCGACTGCAGAACGATGGTCGGATCCCGCGCGACGCTGTTGCCGAACTCGAGTCTCGTTATCAAGCAACGGTGCCAGCATTACCAGGCACCGCAGCATGATCAAGCGTGAGCTTGCAGTCTTTCTGGTCGTAGGCTCGCTGACTGTCCTGATCGACTTCCTGACCTATCGCGGCCTGGTCTGGACTGGGTGGATGAGTGTCGACCAGGCCAAAGCGGCCGGCTTTCTGACCGGCACCCTGTTTGCTTACTTTGCCAACAAGGTGTGGACTTTCGGCCACAAGGAGCACGCACCTGGCAGCGTATGGCGTTTCGTCCTGCTGTATGCAATCACGTTGAGCGCCAACGTTCTGGTCAATGCCGGATGCCTGGCGTTACTCAGCACAATGTCCATTGCAGTCCCGGTTGCATTTTTGATTGCCACGGGTGTATCGGCCGTTCTCAACTTCCTTGGAATGAAGTTGTTCGTGTTCAAGACCAGCAACCTGGAGAAGTCATGAAGTTTTCGCTCATCATCCCCTGCTACAACGAGTCGGCCAATTTACCGCTGCTGCTGGAACGCTGCAAAGGCTTGGTCGAACAACCTGGCGTAGAGGTGATTCTGGTCGACAATGGCTCCACCGACGACAGCCCGCAGGTTCTGGAGCGTCTCTTGCCGACCTATCCCGGATGCAGAAGCGTTCGAGTCGACATCAATCAAGGTTATGGTTTCGGCATTCTTTCCGGTCTGCGTGCAGCCAAGGGCGAGATTCTCGGCTGGACCCATGCAGACCTGCAAACCGACCCAATGGACGCCATGCATGGCCTGGCGTTCTTTGACCAGCACGGGCCAGACATTTTCGTAAAAGGACGTCGCTTCGGCCGACCATTGGCAGATGTCGTGTTCACCTTCGGCATGAGCGTTTTCGAAACGGTTCTGCTCGGCAAACCGATGTGGGATATAAATGCGCAGCCCACCATGTTCTCCAAGGCTTTTTTTGAGCGCTGGCAGGCTGCACCATCAGATTTTGCACTTGATCTGTATGCGTACTACCAAGCCCATGTTCAGGGGCTGAAAGTTTATCGATTTGCTGTGCATTTTGGTGAGCGCGCCCATGGCGTTTCGCATTGGAACGTGAACTGGGCCGCGAAACGGAAGTTCATCCGCAGAACTGTCGATTTCAGTTTGCAACTTAAGAAGAGTCTAAGGACATGAAGCTCATATCGCATCGGCGTAACACCCGCCAGGAACTCAATGCTACTGAAGAAAAATATGGCATTGAAGTCGATATCCGCAGCTACGGTAACGACTTGATCATTCACCACGACCCCTGCGTGCCAGGTGAATCGTTTGATGAGTGGATTGCCGACTATCGGCACGGCACGCTGATTCTGAACGTCAAGGAAGAAGGCCTGGAAGCACGCTTGATCGCGCTGATGAAAGAGAAAGGAATTGAAGATTACTTCTTCCTCGATCAATCCTTTCCGTTCCTGATCAAGTGGTCCAAAGCCGGCGAACGCCGTTGCGCCGTCCGTGTGTCCGAGTTCGAATCGATCGAAACGGCGCTGACGCTGGCAGGCAAGGTTGATTGGGTGTGGGTCGACTGCTTCACCCAATTCCCACTCAGCCATGACGACGCCAAGCGACTGCAGGATGCGGGGTTCAAACTGTGCCTCGTCTCCCCGGAACTCCAGGGCCGTAATGCTGAGGCCGAGATTCCAATGTTGGCGAAACTATTGGCCGATCGGAATATTGTTGCCGAAGCGGTTTGCACCAAACGACCGGACCTCTGGGAAACGTTGGCTGCGAACGCATGAATATAAAGTTTTTCTGCCACCCGACCTTTCTGATCGGGTTGGCGCTTCGTCTTGTGCTTGTACTATGGGTAGCCCCTGCACCGGTGACCGAGTGGTATCTGCCATTTCTGGACACCAGCACCAACATACTGACACTGAACCCGTGGGGGACATGGCTGGATCAAGGTGGCGCAATCAACGCATTCCCCTATGGCTATGTCATGTGGGCGGCTTTCCTGCCAGCGATGTTGCTGTGTAAAGCGCTCTCGCTCCCCCTGATACTCGGATATGGACTGACACTAATAGGCGCAGACTTCCTGCTCCTGACAGTGCTCCGAAAAATAGTGCCCAACCGTGATCGATTGCTCATTGCGGTGTATTGGGTGTCGCCTATCGTAATCGTCGGCAGTTACGTACTCGGGTTTAACGACCTTATACCGGTGCTTCTGCTTGCCGGGTCGCTTTACTTCCTCAAGCGTGCGCGATTGATCTTGGCGGGCCTGGTGTTTGTGACCGCGATCTCAGCCAAGCTGAGCATGGTGCTGGCACTCCCTTTCTTCCTGATCTACTTGCAACACAACCGCCCTCTGCGTCAGCACCTGCCACGCCTGCTGATCGGTCTGAGCGTAGGCGCCGTCGTGACAGTTCTGCCATTTCTGCTGTCCAGCGCGGGCGTCAGCATGCTCTTCAACAACCCGGAAATAGGCAAAGTCTACAAGCTGGCATTCAGCATCGGCGATACCACCCTGTATGTGGTCCCCCTCGCCTACCTGCTGATGCTCTATGCGGCCTGGCGGATCAAACGTCCGAACTTCGAGCTCTTTCACTCCATGCTCGGCATGGTGTTCCTGCTGGTTGTCCTGATGACGCCGGCGTCTCCGGGATGGTTTATCTGGGCCATTCCATCCCTCGTGGCCTATCAGGCAGCCAGCAACCGGGTTGCGATTGCTATCACCGGGATTTTTTCGCTGCTCTATGTGGTAAGCGCTCTGCTGGTAACCCCGGACACCAAACTGATCATCGAGCAGGCATCATGGCTGCCGCAAGCGGCCAGCCAATTGTTGTTCAGCGACAAGCTGTCGTCGTTGGTCCACACCGCCATGGTCGCGACCGGTGTAGTCCTGGCCATTCGAATCTGGCGAGAGTCTGTCAGCCGCAACGATTACTTCCGTCTCAGCCGCAAGCCATTCGTCATTGGCGTGGCCGGCGACTCTGGCGCGGGCAAGGATACCTATTCGGATGCGATAAAAGGGCTGTTTGGCGGCCACTCGGTCACAACCCTCTCCGGTGATGACTACCACTTGTGGGACCGTCAGAAGCCGATGTGGCAGGTCATGACTCACTTGAACCCCATGGCCAACGACCTTGAAGGCTTCGCCAATGACCTGGTGGCATTGACCGATTCGAAGAATATCCATTCGCGGCATTACGATCATCAAACCGGTCGCATGAGCCGCCCCTTCATGATCAAGAGTAATGACTTCGTCATTGCCAGCGGCCTGCACGCGCTCTATATGCCGATTCTTCGTGAGTGCTACAACCTGAGTGTCTACCTCGATATCGACGAAAGCCTGAGGCGCCACTTCAAGCTTCAGCGCGACGTACATCAGCGCGGGCACACCGAAGAGAAGGTGCTGGCCTCCTTCGAACGCAGAGAGCCGGACTCGGCACGCTTTATTCGTCCACAAGCAGCTTATGCAGACCTAGTGCTGTCCTTGCAGCCCATCCATCCGCGTATTCTGGAAGGGGCCAGCAAAAACCACCCTCTGCACTTCAAGATCGTGGCGCGCTCGCGCAACGGCCTGAACGAACTTTCGCTCACCCGAGTTCTGGTCGGTGTTTGCGGCCTGCATGTCGACATGTCAACACGTAACGACGCGACTGAAGTCGAGCTGACCATAGAGGGCGAAACGTCGGCCCAGGACATCGAAATGGCCGCGCGGATGATCTGCCCACGAGTCTTCGAATTCCTCGACCTCAAGCCAGAGTGGCAAGACGGCGTGATGGGGTTAATGCAATTGATTACCCTCTCCCATATCAACCAAGCACTGACAAAACGGTTCATATAGTGAAGATTTTTGCACCAGAGCGGTTCAATCGCCTCCCCGACGCCATACTGTTCGACACCGATAATACTCTGTACCCCTACGATCCGGCGCACGCCGCTGCGCAGCAAGCCGTCAGGGATAAGGTAGTCAATACATTCTCGATCAAACCGGAAGTGTTTGACGCCGCCTTCAAGGAAGCACGTCAGCAGGTAAAGACTCGCCTGAAACACACCGCGTCTTCCCATAGTCGCCTCCTGTACCTGCAACGCATGCTCGAGATCATGGGGCTGGGCTCTCAGGTGCTACTGGCCCTGGATTTCGAACAGACCTACTGGCGAACCTTCCTCAGCAATGCCGTGCTGTTCGATGAAGTCAAAGACCTGCTGGACGATCTGAGACTGTTAGGCATCCCTACTGCCATCGTTACCGACCTGACAGCCCAGATCCAGTTTCGCAAGGTGGTCTACTTCGGGCTCGACCATTACTTCGATTACATCGTGACCAGTGAAGAAGCCGGCTTCGACAAGCCCCACGCAGCCCCCTTCGAAATCGCCCTGGAAAAAATGCGCCCTAAAGGCGATTGCATCTGGATGATTGGCGACAACCCAATCAATGACATCCGGGGTGGCCGCGAACAGATAAATGCCGTGACGCTGCAAAAGATCCATACCGGCACACCGCTGGGTACGGACGAAAACGCACCAGACGCCGCGTTTACAGAGTTCCGCGAGTTGCGCCACCTGATTTCCAGACTGGGAGAGAAAAATGAGGTTGCATGAATCGATTCGTCAGTTCTGCTCTGAAATCGGTAAAGACCCACTGATCGTGCAAGGTGCTGGCGGGAACGTATCCTGGAAAGAGAACAATGTTCTCTGGATCAAGGCATCGGGAACCTGGTTGGCCGACGCAGGTGATAAAGATATCTTCGTACCCGTAAAGCTCGACCACCTGACTGCAGCGCTCAAAAGTGGAGACTATGCCGTCATACCACAAACGGTCGAGAGCACTCCACTGAAGCCCTCGATTGAAACACTGTTGCATGCGCTGATGCCCCATCGCATTGTGGTCCACGTGCATGCAATCGAAGTACTCGCCCAGCTGGTTCGCAAAGACTTCGATCACATCAACTACCCCGCTCTGGACAAGGCACTTGACGCGCGTACCGTTGAATACTGCAAACCTGGCGCAGAACTCGCGGAAGCCGTTGCGAACCAACTGGATGGCACCTCGAACACGCGCGTGGTCTTTCTGAAGAATCACGGCGTCATTATCGGTGGTGACAACATTGATGAGATCAGTAAAACCCTGGAATACCTGACTCATTTTTTTGCAACACCTACGGTATCCATCCCAGTCACCACACCTGATACGTCGCTACGCCTGGCCAATGGCGTCGAGTTCTCCCCCATTGGTGTGACCAAACTCCATGAAGTTGCCGTCACGCCATCGCTGGTAGACCGTCTGCATGACAACTGGGCGCTTTATCCCGATCACATTGTTTTCCTTGGGCCACATCCACGGCTGTTCGGATCGCTTGAAGAAGCGAAATCCGCTTTAGAGCAGGAATCGGAATTGCCGGACGTCATTTTTGTCCGCGATCTGGGGACCTTTGCCAGAGAGACAATGAACAAAGCAAAAATGGCGCAGTTGATTTGCTATTACGACGTAATGACAAAATTGAATGACGATGCACAACTGTCGACGCTGACCGACGCGCAAATCTCCGAACTGATCGACTGGGACGCCGAGAAGTATAGAAGAGGCTTAAATGACACCAAGTAAGCGCCTGACCGGTCAACAGTATCTGTCCATCATTGCATGCGTGCTACTGACAGCCATGGTGAGTATCTACACCATGGCGACCTACGTGAAAGGCCCCCTCAATGGTAACTTCGATCATTACCTGATGCAGGCAGATCGCTGGGGCATGCCCGAAGCTATCAAAGAGCGCGGCGTTACCCCCCTCTATCTGGACGAGTGGAACTCGGGCTGGGACGGTCAGTTCTACTACTACATCGCGAATGATTTATTCGCGCAAAAGGATACTGCGAGCCACATCGATGCCGATGCCTATCGTTATCAGCGAGTCGGCATCCCAATACTGGCGAAACTGTTTTCCTTGGTGCTTTTTCAGGATTGGGTTAGTCCCTTTATCTATTATCTGACTCACTTTTTACTAATCCTGCTTGGGACCGCAGTAGCCGCGCATTTTTTCATAAAAGAAGGCGTACCGGCCTATTGGATCTTACCTTGGTCGGTAGGCATGGGAACCCAGATCACACTGTTGAACGGGCTTCCAGATGGTGCAGCTGATGCATTGCTCATCATCGCCATGGTGTCGGCTTACCAAAAAAAATATCTGGTTTACGCCATTGCCGCTACCTTTGCTTGCTTGTCGAGAGAGGCCTATATTGCGTTTCCTGCGATATTCTTCGGTGCGCAAATTCTAGATCGCCTCATCAAACAAAAGTCGATCAAACCCTATACAGATCTATTTTTCCTACTCTGCCCAATCATTATCTTCGTTGCCTGGCACTCTTTCATCAGGCTGCATTTCACCCAGACGCCTGCCGAACAAAGCGCCTCTGTTCTCGGGCTACCGCTAAAAAGTCTCCTTCTTCATTTAGTTTCAGGACTTCAGGGAAATTACCCAAATACGCCAACTGGATTTTATTCCTATATAGCCGGGATCGGCGTTGCGCTGTTCGCCATACTGCTGGGCTGGACGCTGTTAGTCATTGCTAAAACAAAACCTGTGAAGTCCGTCCTTGAGGGCAATATTGTAAGGAATACTGCCGGGGCATTTACGCTTACGCTTTGCTTACTGTATCTGTGCTTTGGTGATACCGTCATATGGAACTTCACTGGGTATATGAAAGCTGGCGGGTTATTCCTGTTCTGCATCCCGTTCATTGCAGCAATCACCAAACTGCCCCTTCGAAAGTCTGCTTTTATATTATCGTTGGCCATTACTGCATTTTTTTGCTGGCAGGGTTGGCTCCTGAGGGTCGCTCAACCGCCAATCAAATACAAGTTCGATACCAACTGCAAACATCTCAAGATCGACACCTCCACCGCCTGTTTTGAAAAGTTCGTATG